>NZ_CAWNHR010000017.1:313009-550191 GCF_963874485.1 Vibrio sp. V15_P4S5T153
CGCAACAATCGCAAAGCGCATGGCATTTTCAATGCCAATGCTCAGAGTGAACAAGTCACCTTAAAGCGTGTCGCGCTAGCTTTTGATGGGTTTTTCCGTCGATTTAAAAAAGGTGATAAGAAGGCTGGATTCCCGCGTTTTAAGCCATTTCAACGCTTTAAAGGCTGGGGTTATAAGGCACATGGTGACGGCTGGAAGCTCCACCTAAAAGAAAAAAAGCATGGTGCTGTTTATCTGGCTGATGTTGGCATCGTTAAGATCCGAGGTAAAGCTAGAAACGCTGACGGCAAGCCGAAAACTGCCGAGATCATTCGCAAGAATGGTGAGTGGTTCATCTCAGTTTCAATGGAATACGATTCCATTGAAAGACAATGTGGCACTAAAGCCATTGGTTTAGATTGGGGTGTTTCTCACTATTTTTCGACTATCGATCAAGATGGTAATTTTAAGCAAGTCGAGAATCCGCGCTATCTCAGGAATAGCAAAGAGCAACTAGCGGCTTTGCAACGTGATTTGGCTTTGGCTAAAAAAGGAACTCGCGCCCACCGCAAACTAAAGCATCAAATTGCCAAACTCCACCAAAAAATCGCCCGTCAAAGGCTCGATTTTACTCACAAAGAAACTGCGAAATTAGTGGGGGTGGCCGCTTTGATAGCCACCGAAAAGCTAACTGTTAAGAACATGACTCGCAGTGCCAAAGGCACTGCCGAAGAACACGGAAAAATGGTAAAACAAAAAGCTGGCTTGAATAGGGAGATCCTGAACACTGCTCCAGCCATGACTCTTAATTTGCTGCGATACAAAGCGGAAGAAGCTGGTAGCGAATTTGTTGAAGTGCCAACGAAGCAAGTTAAGCCAAGTCAAACCTGTCCAGATTGCGGAGCTAAGAAGAAAAAATTCTTAGCTGAACGCTGGCACTCATGCAAATGCGGCTGTGAGAAGCCCCGTGATGTAGCCAGTGCGCAAGTTAATTTAAACTGGGCGTTAGGCATTCAGGCTGGGAACCAGCCTAAAAAGGCAGCTTAGGCTTTCTTTTTGAAACTCCTTCAAAACGCGTAGCGTTTAGTGGGAGTTGTTCATGAATCTCTATCTTTGCTCTCTTTCCTATTTATCTGTTATTTAGAAGAAAAAATGAGTGCAGAACACAAGCCCTGCACCAACAATTTTTATCAACCATAACTAGATGGCGAGGCTTTATTCAATTAACATATTGTTAATCATCATCTTCCGCTGGAACAAGATGTAGGTTCAGTTTAATAACTTCATTATCAATCGAGAAGTTAAATTTTACAGAAATTTGTTGTGTGATTCGATAGTTGAAACAGCCATTAAATTGTTCACCTGACTTTACCAATAAGCATACTTGTTGTGTTTTAGGTAAAGTATCACTACAGCCGTAAAGCCGAGCAACATTTACAAGTTCAACAAGTACTTCATCATAGCTAGTGTCAATATCAATTTTGGTTGAATGAGGCAGTGAATCCGACTTGTTGTCTATTGAAGCGTAAAACTCAGAAACACCTTTAACTAAGAACTGATAAATAGCTCTTTCATACACCCTTTCTTTCCAAGGGGTAATGAAATCTTTTATGTTCGTTGAATCTAAAGCTTGATTTTTACCAGAGACAGAATCGTAAAGATATAGATGCTCATAAGCATTATTGCCGTGAAATAACTCATTCAAAAATACATTTGATAAAGCAGGGTCTAAAGTTTCTCCCTCAATAGCATCAATGCCTGGTTTTAGATGAAATGCTGCAAAGTACCCCTTAGAAATATTTAAAATGTGGTAATAGAAATCTTTGCCTTCAATCTTGCTTTTTACGAAAAGTGGTCCATCGTACCATTCAAGAATTTCTGATTCATTTGTGCAAAAGCTTGAATTAATGGACTGCATTAACTGCTTCTGGGATTTGATTAAATCCTTCATTTTTAATCCAAATTTTATTTTTTAGAGCTAGAATATTATCTCTTTTAATTCTTGTTATCAAGTCCTGTCTTCCTCTTCTTTGATACAAGTTGAACAATGCATGTCTTGACGATGAAACAACTTTGGTAAATGAGTTAAGACTAACTGTTACAAAATCCAATAACTCTTTTCTTTTTACTAAAACGAAATAACTATCAAATTCAAAGGCTACAAGATCTTGTTTTCCGTATATCCAGCCATTATTCCCGCGAACATTTCTGAATTCTATCCAGATTGCATCTTCATCTTTATTTATAGAATTTCTGCTTATGCGCTTCATTGCCTTAACGTCAACCGAATATTGCTTCCCGTCTCGATATAGAAAAAAATCTATATGATCCTCAATGTTTTCTTTCTTTGACGCAGGAATGACCTTGAAACCTTTACTTTGAGCTAATTCGCAGAACACACTCTCGGTTCCAAAGCCTTCTATATAACTTGTGGCGTATTTTTGGTTTATCATGTTGAATTTATTTCTTTATTAATCAATTTTTTCAGACTGAATATTATGTTATTTATATTTTTCAGACGTTTTATTCATATTATACAATGCAATGTGAATTTTGATCAAAAAAGATCTTCTTTTTTCTTTTTTGAAAAGATATCTATTCTTAATGGTGATATTATTTAATAAATAACAAATCTTATATTCGTATTAAATTATATGTCTAAAATATTTTATCATGGTTCAGATGATTACCTTCCACCAGGAACAAAACTAAGAAATTGTGTAGATTATGAAGGAAAGTGGGGAGCTGCTGGATTTTATAGGGGGTTGGAATACCATAGACCTAATAAGTTCACTGCACATAAAGATAGTGTGTTTTTAGTGAAAGAGCTTGAAGATCTTGAATACGCTGGTGGCGGTGAGGAATACACTTTTTTGGTCGTGCCGAAAGGAGATGTTACGAAACACGATATGTATTGGAGCACAAAGGTGACTGAGTTAATGGATTCAGGCTTCTGTGTTGAAAGTGATGTTGTTAAGGAAGCAGCACTGAAGTACTGGTCTGGTGAAGCTTCAGAGGCTCCAGCGTGGGAATACATGTGTAAGGAAGCTATAGTATTGCGAGTATTCGATTGGGATGTCGATTCGTCTTTAATTAAAGATGCAAGGACAGTTCTAGAACAGAAGAAAATTTTAAGAAGAGAACAAACCTTATGTCCATCATAAGAAAAAAGCCCATCATGAAGGGCTTTTTATTAAAGATTTAGTCCAGACACTCTTTCCTTGGATCTGGGTTCTATAAGTAGTTTTTTATCGATTTCAGCTATAACTTCACTGTATGGGTATCCGCTGGTGTAAATGGAACTGAGCAAGATGTTGTGCGCATCGAACTGAGCCTTATTCTCTTTTACAAAGCTTGAGAGAGCTTTAAACCATTCGGATTTTCCTTGTGCATCCTGCCAAGGTTGATACTCATCTAACAAGTCCTCTATATCGGAAATTGCATCACGGCGCTCTTCAATCTCTTCACCGTGTCTAAGTTCTCGAACTCGATTGGAGTCAACGAAAACATGTTCAATACCGCTATGCTGTACGAATAAGCAAGGAATTCCTTGATAATAAGAAGTGTAGGAACTGATGTACCAGTCATCTATAAATTCTTGAATGCTATTCAATTCAAATATATCAACGATTTGGTCTTTTATACCTGAGCCAATAGTTCTGAAGAAATCGGATTTATCAATTTCAATTGATAGTGGGGCATCTTTCATTTCATTGATATCGTCACCATCAGCCCCAACACATGATGTTACATAAGTAAATTTGGACATTTAATGCACCTTATATTTATTGTTAAATATAATTTTAGCATTGAATGTCCAATCTTAAAAGAAGTGGTGAGCCTATGCTTTTCCTTGAGTGTACTCATCTACATCGCGGTTAATTCCACTAACGTAAACCCAGCGACTACCATTAGGCTCATTTTGGAATTTTCCTTGATAATAGCGTTCAGCCTGCAAGTTTCTAAAGAAAGATTCTCTAGATAGGATTTTATATCCACCCGAATTACTGCTTCCTTTTTGCTTTGGAGTGTATTCATTGCAGTTTGATAGTGACATACCAATATAGTTTACTCTGGTTGTCTGCTTTGGAAGTTTAACCGTTTTTGATGGGAATCCCTTTCTAAGCCCTTTACCTTCCGTTGCTGAATGATAGATGAGCAATCCTGCAACAATCTTTGTAAGGGTTAGAATCATCTTTGATTCAAGCTCATTCAAAGATTGATCGTATAGGAAGCACTTAGCATCACCCATTTCATTCATGTCATTAATGATGTCCATGACCTCTTCAATAATCACAGACTTATTCATTAAATACCCATCCTTTGTCCTATAACTAATGGATAGGAATGTCCTATTAGTTAAAGGCTTTGGAGTAAACTCAGCCCCTAAGTATTTTTCGTCATAAGGAGTAGTCATGTTTTCGTAAATATCAGCTTCACCTGATAAGCATACTAAGCAAGGTGGCAACTCAACTCCATTAATTACAGTCTTACTCGGAAACGAAAAAGAGAAAATGGGGAAGGGAGCCGCTAGCATTGCGTTCAAACCAGTCTTGTACTTGGCGATAAACAGGTCATTGATCAGATCTTTATCCTCAACAAAGATTGTAGGGCAACCATTGTTGATCCAGTAATTCTCTTCTGCGTCTGTTTTATAACCAAGAATGTCATTTGTCTGAATTAGTGTTTCAGCTTCACTTCGCATAAATTCGTCATAACCAGGAACATACCCAAAATTCTGCTTTGTGATATGAAGTAGGTTTTTTGATGAAATGCAGTATTGATACTTAGTTTTGTAGATTTCGAATGACATAAAACACCCCTAGATAACTATCACAATTATACATAAAATTAAGGCAGGGTAAAGTATTGATTGTGAGGTTCAGATAGTGTATAGATAACATAAATAAGCAATAGGATAATTTATGAAAAAAGCAGTAATAAGCCTAAATGACAATGAGATTGAGATTTCAAACTCAGATAGAGTTTTGTTCATTACAGGTGCGGGAATAAGTGTAGCAAGTGGATTGCCTACTTATAGAGGTGAGGGAGGTCTTTATACAAACCAGAAGGGAAAGATTGAGCATTTATTGTCAGCCTTCAACATGGATAAAAGACCAGGAGTGATTTGGGATGTAATCTCGCCTCTACTTAAGGGTTACGAAGGCTACAAGCCTAACATAGCTCACACACAGATTGCGCAGATTCAAAAGCTAGTCAAAGACTCGTGTGTATTCACTCAGCAAGTAGACAACCTCCACCAGAAAGCAGGGTCGGAAAACGTCATTGACATTCACGGAAACTTATCTGTTGTGTATTGCAAAAACTGCATTAATGTTCGAGGAATCAAACATGGCTACATTCCAATAAGTGACATAGACTTGAATGTTAAGACGAAAAGGAATGCTCCAGCTTGTTCATTTTGTAAGTCGGATTTGAGACCAAACATCGTACCGTTCAATGGTATGCTTGATATGGAAAAGATCTATCAACTAGAAGATTTCTTGAGAGAGCCTGTCAGTCACGTATTTGTGATTGGAACATCACTTCAATTCCCATATATGGAAGAACCAATAAGGGGTTGTCATAAAGCCTACAATGCTAAGATCATTTATGTTGAGCCTAGTGATGCTTTTGATGTATTGAGTCAGACTGATATCCCTCACTATAGAGCTAAGATGACATCATCTGAGTTTTTTGAAAACTGCTTAAGATTTGAGTGAACGAAAAAGAGGCAATAGCTTCTTTTTTATATATTATAAAAAATATACAATATCTTTTTTTATTTTATTGACAATTGAATCGCATAGATGCATAATTGTTTCGTCTTTGGGGAAAGACATAACTAAAGAGGAAACTTTTATGATGAACACACGATTAGCAATGGCGGTCATGTCTTCGACCATCATCTATTGCGCAACCGTTTTAACAGTATTTCTTATTGTATATTCGGTTGTCTTATCTCTAAACCCTACTTACACAACAAATGTTGTATACCTGAAAAGTTTAGGTTTTGTATCTTTAATCATTGTCGCTGACGATGTTGTAAAATTCATCGGTTACAAAGATAAATGGTCAATGTTGGGTTTGGGAGCGTTCATGTTCTCTCTAGGCATTACATCAATGCTACCGAAAAGCCTTCTAGTAAACTTCTCTATCATTGAAGCTGCTGGTTTGGCAATTACGCCGCTAATTCTTTTCGCTTCTCTTTTTAAGTACGTAAAGAAAGCAACTAAAAAACAATTAGCAGCATAACAAAAGGGGGGAAACCCCCTTTGTTTCTAATTTGGTTTAGTCTTGCCATCCCCATTTCCTAATAAACTCGACGAATTCTTTATCGTCTTCCATTTGGATCTTCTTTAAATATGACGAATATGCGATCTCATGCGCTTTGTTTAGCTCAATAAGAAGTGAGATTTCATTCAACAAGCCAAAGGTATTCATCATAAATTCTATTCTTTTTTTGAGATCATTTATGATTTTATCGCATTCATCACTGCCAATTTCAAAAGCCCACTCATCGGAAAATTCTCTCGATTCTCTTTTGATGTTTTCTCTGATTTCTGATTCTTTAACAGGAGTCAGAGGAAGAAAACGCCATGCGATTGCTGACTTTCTCTCCCATTCAAAGCCATTCGAAACGATCCAGTAGTTCGCAAAGATCGCTAAACCTATGCAGATTATCGCTGGTGGAATAGTCCATACACCTGCTCCAAGCAAAACAAAAAGCACGTAAGTGCTAGTTATGGCTATCGGGCTTAGGGCGTATGACAAAAACACAAAAAGCTTGCTATCAGCAGATTTCACAATGAAATTCATTCTATTTTAATTAATTATCAACAAAAAAACGTAAACAAAACAGTGAATTGATTTTCCGCGCTTGTCGCGGTTATCTCAAGATAACGTTCAAAAATCAAACACATCAGTATCAATCAGGCGGATCGGATTATAGATCGTCATTCTGGAAGATCAAGACTTTTTTCTGATGATCTTTTTTAAAAAAAAGTTGACACGAATTGGTTTGTGATCAATTAATATTATTTATATATAATTACTATTAAGTATATATTTATAACTATGATTAGTAAGAAAATACTTTGTATTTTCAATAATCAATTTTATTTACTTTCTAGTTTTTCTAATGTATTCTTATCAACTAAACTAAACTAAAACATATACGCGATCAGGCAGTTGCGCAAAAACTAATCACTATTAAAGAATTAATATTATGAATAAAAATGTAAATGTTTATCTAGGAGACTGTTTTGATGGAACAGTTTTTTTAGTCTATGAGCATGACAAAAAGCTCTTGAAGATAGTTCCTCGGAATGAGAATGCCCTGTACACGATGCTGACTGAAATCTATGGTAAGAATCCAGGATGTTTAAATCTTGACCAGGATCAGTTAACTCATATCGTAAACAGTATGGGAGAGAAGGCACCTGAAGGCTTTAGAATCGAGCCATTTGAAGTTATGAGTCTAAACGATCATCTTGGTCAGTTGTCCTTAATTATTGTTGAAGAGTCACCTCAATTTGTTGTAGAGAAGCTTGAGATTGATTATTTTAAATACCAACTGAATACTGAATACGTAACTAGAGTTTTCTCTGGCTTGGCATATGGGTTATCGATTCCAGTGTTTGCTGACGAGCACACATGCTTGACATCAAATCGACCAGTAAAATCTGTTTGTACATCCACAAAGCATGAACCTCTTACTGAAAGAGAAATTGAAGATATTGTATTTGAACTTAAGGCTAAGTTCTCGAAATCTAATTTTTCTAATTTCGGAGATGTTAAAGATATGATCAACAAGAAGCTGAAGGATACTGGAAACACTTATGAGTATCCATATGTTCAGTTAGTTGCTCTTGTTAATAAAATTTTCTTCATGGTTTAGGTGGTTACATGTCAAACATTTACACGGAAAATGCGAATACAATTATTCGAATTCACACAAGAGAAGAAGTGAAAAAACTATTTGAAACCCTCTCTCAAAGTTCGTCATTTGATGTTTCAGAAGTCATGTGTTGGTCTGCCGTTGCTCTGTTAGTGTTCAATGATGATCAGAGTAAAGATTATGCTGTCGCTGTACATGGTGATTATGGATACTATGTAACAGATCTTAACTCTGGTGATGTAAAATCAAACATTAAAATTGAGATTAGAAATCCTTCTACCTTGGCTTATTTTAAAGCTATCTCAGCGTACCATCTAAACTCAACTTATCTTGATGAAGACCGTCAACTACTTCAACTGATTATGCTAGCTTTAGAAGAAAATGGGTTTATTGATGCTGATGGTCATATTGCTCCAAAATATCTAGGGAAAGGTCATCAGGATTTTGGCTCATTCAAGTTGAAATTGGATTTAGAAAGTCACACTAAAGAGATCATGCTTTATGATTTTAATGCGAATGTCTTTGGAGCGTTCAAACAAGAAATCGTAATTAATGACTTTTTCGCTTCTGCTGAATTGCTTCTTGATTTGATTGAAAAGGCTAAAACTAAATCAAAAAATAGAAGTTCTACTCGAAATCCTGACTTTGTTGATGAACTAAAACGCAGCAAAATGATTTTCACTCCATGCATTGAGGAAGATAAATATTTGTTGAATCCTCAATTAAGTGAAGATGTTTTACAGAAAGCAAGAGCTACAATGTTGGCAACAAACGAACAATCTTCGATCTCTCTTTTAGAGTTGGTTAATGTAGTAATTGACTCAAAGAATTTAGGTCGTGATGTCAGATCTTCTGTGAAGAGTTTACTGCTAGATAGATTTAGTTTTCCAAGTGAAGTGCATCTTGCGGTCGTTCTTGAAGGTTTATATGGATACACTCAAGTTCCATTAGTAAATGATTTCATCATCAAGCACAAAAGTAGGGTATAAATTATGAATAACATTAATAATTTGCCAACAATGCTTCTTTCAGTCCCTGCTTTGACTATGATTCATTTACTTGATGGAGAATCGGGCTGTTTCAATTTCAATAAGCATATGAAAGGTGAAAGCGGTCTAACGGATGATTTCAAGATTAATGTAGCGAACAGGGTGCTCGTAAATGGTCTCGTTTTAACAAGACCTGGTGATAAAAATGAAATTTTTACGTTGTTGCCTAATAAGTCTTCATTAGCAAGAATAGCTATTGAAATATCTGACAAAAATGAAATGTTTAATAGTAGAAGACACCTTCCAGAACTTGTAGATAAACTCATGTCTAAAGATATTTTAGATATTGGCTACTTGGAAATGGTTGATGAAAATTATCAACTAGTGTTAAACATGATTGATAAGATTAAAGATGAGGATCTTGATCATCTTAATTTTGACACTTCAAATGAGAATATCGTCATCACCCTTAATGATATAGTGTTTACGATTTTTTCTCATAATTTCTATGGTATTGAAGTGAATGTTCTATCTGTTTCAAAGCCTGGCTATGAAGATTTCTTTGTACCTTTTGATTTCTTTGATTTATTAGCAGAAGGAGTAAGAGAGCTTGAATCGCTTACAATGGTTGCTATGATTGCTGGTTTTGAGGATGAGCAATCAACTGAACGTGAACCTTTGGTAAAAGATTTGTTGAGTATGGAACAAATTGACTTGTTGTCACATGTGTTGACTGTAGAAACACATTTTATGCTCTCTGAAGTTTAGAGTAGCTATTAAAAAGCCATGCTCAGCATGGCTTTTTTTATTTAATATAAATTACGCGTTGATTACTGCTTCCTCTCCATTTAAGGGATGGATCGGCTAATTTGTGGTCAAACCTACCATCTATCAATACATCTAAGTAATTAACAACTTCAAGTTGTTCTTTTTCTAACTGTTCAAGTCGATATCCAGTCCATAACCATATATCTGATTGTGGTGACTCACTTCTAACACGCTTAACAAGCTTTAATACTGAATTTAGATTTTTGGGATGGAGAGGTTCTCCACCAAGTATGCTTAATCCATTTCTCTTTATTCTTGTGTCTGTTAGGTCATTGATAATAGTCTTCTCTA
This sequence comes from Vibrio sp. V15_P4S5T153, assembly GCF_963874485.1. Taxonomy (NCBI): domain Bacteria; kingdom Pseudomonadati; phylum Pseudomonadota; class Gammaproteobacteria; order Vibrionales; family Vibrionaceae; genus Vibrio; species Vibrio sp. V15_P4S5T153. The sequence goes on from NZ_CAWNHR010000017.1 coordinate 322,997, forward strand.
TTTCGCTATTAAATTCACTGCCAGCATCGAATGGAAAGCTTTTTGCGTTGAAGCATTTGTGACAATGATGTTCGCAGCCTGAAACGAAGATAGAGCATCTAGTGCCTTCACCATTGATAAAATCAACAGGGTTATAAGTCATGTAATTCATTTTTTATCTCCTTTATTAATCAAATTCTATCATTGAGACCAAAATCAAGGGATATAAGATAGAAGCTATTGAATATTTTATTGATTTAAAGCAATTTAAATCAAAAATTCGTTGACTGTTAGCTCTTTGATTCATAAAATTATGATTGAGATAAATTAAAATATTACCTTAAAGAACAAATATTTAATTTTAAATAAATAAGGAAAAGATCATGACCGATACAACTTTAGAAAAAAACCTTACCAAGAAAGATATAGTTCAACGTTTAGTTGATCAGCATAACTTCACGACTAAAGATGCGACTGCACTTGTAGAAACTTTCTTTAATGAAATTAAAGAAACAATTGCTAGCGGTGAGCCTTTAAAGCTATCTAATTTTGGTAACTTCAATATTAATCATAAAAAAAGCCGTCCAGGTCGCAATCCAAAAACAGGTGATGAGGTAATGATCTCTGAAAGACGTGTTGTTACTTTCTCCCCTTCTGACAATTTCAAGAATGAAGTTCAAACTGCTTTTGAATCCCGTCTGTAATACGCGAGACGTAAAAAGGATGAGTTTTTAAACTCATCCTTTTTTTGTTTTACATTCGTTAGTAAACGAATACAGTCCAAGCTTGACCTGTGACATAGCCATACTTCGCGCCATTAAGAGCGTATCCTCTCGAACAAGCTGCTGAGTGCCAAGGAGAGAAAGCCCATCTGTAGTAACTACCGTAATGACCAGTAAAGTCTTCTACTGTCAGTGTGTTGTTGTACTGACCTTCAGACATTAAATCTGAGCGCGGGTTATGCCATCTAAAGTGATTCCCTGTAGAACGATGAACAATGTAAGCTCTACCACCTGAATATAAGGTAGCGTGCATGTTTCCTGTACTGTATCTGCCACTATCGAAACCGACAGTTACACTTCCATTCTGACCAACGCCCCAACGAGTGTGGATAGGTAATACTTCATTCGGGATCGCAAAACCAACACCTCTATTGTAGATAGATTCTAGATCGTATTGGTAGTTACCACCAGTCCATGCAACAGGGCTATTCTCGCGCTGTGCTGCTACCATTGTCCAACCGTTGTTGCAGTAAGTAACGTATGAATTACTAGGGGTAACATCTAAACGTTTCCATCCGTTTGGATTCCAGCCTGGTTGTGCAGATGCGATTTCTGACTTGTTTGCATTATAGAAATCCAGAAGAGTTTTACAGCTTCTGTTATCCATCAAACCACGCTGTGTCGATGTCTCAATATAACGGTATGTTCTCATCTGATCGTATGAAACTGTACCGTCTGGATCGTTAAGTGTAATTGAGCGCTTTTGTTCAACAGAACATGTTCTCTCTTGACCTTCGGCATCTTGAGTGTACGGAGTAAGGTATCTACTTGCTGAACCAATAGAGTTCCACTCAGTGCATGATACTGTGCTTGTATCTTCCCAAGCTGTATTGTCAACAGTGACTACACGGCTTTCTTGTTTATTGATGGTTCTTTCATGTCTAATTGGATCACCATCATTTGCAACCTCACCACGACCATCTTCGATTTTCTTTTGTTCCATACGGAACTCATCTACCGTAAATGTTCTGCTTTGAGAATAATCAGGGACATTAACATCGGCATCTGAATCTTTAAAGATTACTCCGCGATGACCTTGTGTGGAAGCCATAATGCTTGGAGTAGATGGTTCCCAAGGTGTGTGATCACGATGTGGAGTGAATTCCTTCCAAGGTGTAAATTCTGATGGAAGTGCATTAGACTTAACTAAGTTAGCGATTGGAATCCTGAGATTTGCTGTTACTGGAGCTGTGTTTGCCTCTTCAGCATGTGAATTCATGCTAAAAGCTGATAAACTAGCGACCACAGAAATCGTAAGAACTGATTTTTTTATTCTTAACATACTGGCCTCGTTTTTTATTATTTGTTGTTTTTCTTTTAGTAATATTCTTAAATAATATTCTTAAATAAAACAACGTGTATGTAAAGGTTTTTGTGATAGAAAGCACAATAAATGTTTTGTTTATATATGTTAGTGAGTGTTATATGACAATTATAGATGAGTTAAAATTACTAAATGGATGGGATGATTTGATTAAGTCAAATTTTGATCTTTTGTCTTCCATTAGTGATAAATTAGAAAAAGAAAAAACTGAGTTTGTTGTTTATCCCCCTGAGGGAATGGTCTTTAATGCGTTCAAAAGAACGTCTCTTGAAAATGTTAGGTGTGTAATAATTGGTCAAGATCCATATATAAATCATGAATTTGTGGATGGAGAGTGGATTCCTCAAGCAATGGGGATGTCATTTTCAGTACCTAATGGGGTCAAGCCACCAAGAAGTTTGAATAATATCTATAAGGAACTGAAAAATTGCTACCCTGAATTTCAACCTAGTGATTCTGGCGACTTGTCTAATTGGACAGATGATGTGTTGTTGCTTAATGTAACCTTAACGGTTAGAAAGGGTAGCTCAAATTCTCATAAGAAGATGGGTTGGAATGCATTTACAAATAATGTAATTCAAGCGCTGATTAAAAGAGAAAAACCTCTTGTATTTTTATCATGGGGCAGGGATGCGCATAAGATAACCAAGTTGGCTGAGGGTACTCATCATTGCGTAATAAAGACATCTCATCCAAGTCCGCTTGGATCAAACAAGCAAGGGGTAGACTTTGTCCCTTTTATTGGGTCAAAATGTTTTTATAAGTGCAATCAATTCCTTTTGGGTAACGGTCAAAAGGCAGTTAATTGGGTAAACCTCTAAAAGACAACTATATTTTCATTGAACTATTATTGATTTTATGTATCGAATAATATAAGATTCTTAATATAGAGTTTGGGGAGAAACTAGTATGTTAAAATTTAAAAAGTTCAGTGATGTAATAGGCGCAATGCTTCTATTGCTAACTACAATCTTGGTTCTAGGAACCAACTTGTTACAAACAGCGATTAAAACACCAGAGTCAGCTAACCTTGTTGGCATTACATTTTTAGCACTATTTTTTGTCTCAGGGGTTAAGTTAATAACCAAAAAATAGCTTTAGTTTATCAATCCCCATACTTGAAAGCGCCACAATTGCAATGGCGCTTTTTTATTGCTATTTTATTGCAAAACCAAATAAACATGAGAAATAAAATGAAGAAAAAGAAAGATATCTTGATACTTGATGCCGAGGGAATAATTCTGAATCCTATAAGCGGCATAAAAAAGTTTCTTGACGATAAAGGAATCTGTACAAAACACTTGGAATCCAGAGAAACATCTAATCCACTAAGGATCGTTGATTTGTTCGGTTCAAGTTCTCTTGAAGAGGCGTTATCACTATATTCTGAATACTGTGATTCTGAGTATATTGGGTCATTAGAACTGCATTCACAAGGTGTTAAACGAGTTCTGATTGAGCTATCTTACAGATATGACATTTCGCTTGTTATGTCTTGTGGACGTTCAGAGCATGAAATGCAGTTAAGAGAAAAAAATCTAGAAGAACTTTTTGGTGATATTTTTAGTGGTTATCATTTTGTTGGTAGATCTGAAACTAAAAGAGAGGTATTGGAACTATTGATGGATATTCCAGGCAATAAAATTGCTGGATTGATAGATAGTAACGAAAAATATGTTCAAGAGGCTGTAGATTTAGGGATTGAGTCTTATCTTTTTAGTAATCGAAAAGCTGGGGCAGAATCTACTTATCCAGTTATTGAAGATTGGAAGCAAATTGAAGATATATTCCTATTGCAATAGCTAAATAAATAACCCCAGATATGTATATCTGGGGAATAACAATTATCCTAGTTTTCTTCTTATTAGTGTGTCTAGTGTTTTTACTAAAAACAGCATCCTTTCAATGTCACTTACCATTTTATCTTCATTCATAGGACTTTCCTTTGATGAATTCATCGAATGTTGGATGTCCAACATGTTCAGCAATATTGTTTAGTTCTGTCTCAATGATATCTAAGCATTTCATGATTAGACAAAAATTATTATATGACATAAAAACCTCTTAGAATCAGAAAGGAAATTGGCTGAGGTGGAGGGACTCGAACCCCCGTTCATAGAATCAAAGTCTATTGCCTTAAACCAACTTGGCTACACCCCAACAATGTAATTTGGTCGGTGAAGAGAGATTCGAACTCTCGACCCTCTGCTCCCAAAGCAGATGCGCTACCAGGCTGCGCTATTCACCGAGTGTGGCATAGAGGGAGGGAATCGAACCCCCGTCATCGGGTTTGGAATCCGAGGCTCTACCAACTGAGCTACCTCTACACTTTGTTGTTCTGGCTNTTTGATGAATTCATCGAATGTTGGATGTCCAACATGTTCAGCAATATTGTTTAGTTCTGTCTCAATGATATCTAAGCATTTCATGATTAGACAAAAATTATTATATGACATAAAAACCTCTTAGAATCAGAAAGGAAATTGGCTGAGGTGGAGGGACTCGAACCCCCGTTCATAGAATCAAAGTCTATTGCCTTAAACCAACTTGGCTACACCCCAACAATGTAATTTGGTCGGTGAAGAGAGATTCGAACTCTCGACCCTCTGCTCCCAAAGCAGATGCGCTACCAGGCTGCGCTATTCACCGTGTGTTTCTTTACTGTATGACTACATATTAAACCTGAACATTTTATCTGTCAACAAGAAAACTAAAATAAATTCAATAAAATCAATCACTTGCATTAAAACCATAAGACCTACTCTCCAGCATAGATATGCAGAGATAAGTTGACTTCATTCCATCTGAATTTTTTAAGCATAAAAAAACCCCTGATGGAGAGCCATCAGGGGTTAGGTGTCTTTCCTGTGGCTAAAACCTAAGTTTTAGCCATGCGAAAGCTAAAACTTACACATAAGCTTGTTGCCACGGTTGCTGGATACCTACTTTAGAGGTAATAAATGTTTTAGCTTTCACAATAAAATCCTTAAAAATGTATGTTTACAATTAAAGCTTATAATTCTTGGTCTAGGAAAGTCAACAGAAATTTTAGGATTTCTTCATTTTTAACTGGAACGGGTTTACCTTGCCAGCAAATAATGATTTCTCATTAGCCATAACTCGGCGTTTATGAAGATAATCTTCCTTTGTAGAAATAAATGAAATTGGTGCTGGTGGGTTGTTGTTAGGATGAATCTCAAATTTACTAACGTTACTACTCTCTTTGAAGAGTTTTGGGTATAGACCTGAGTTAAATGCTGACTCAATAAAATCATACATACATTTATTAACGACAGTGACATAAAGAACTCCAGTAAGATCACCAGACGGTTCTAAATTGATATAGTCATTTTTGAAAATCACCATAGCTTTACTGTTTTCGTTTAGAAACAGTGAATCACCTTCAATGTCTATATGCAGCTCATAACCAAGATCACGCATCTTCTTAAATAAAGATTGAAATCTATCGTAAAAGCAAATGTCATCAAATTTCTTATCATGAGATATGACTTTAGTGTAGTTTTCAGCAATTCCACTTAAAACATTATACATTGAGTAGGATGATGTAGCTTTTTGTAAGAGTGACTTTAGGTAATAACATGAATTTTTGCTGTACTTTTTTCGAGATAGCACTTTCTTAAGATATAGTCTAACTGTAGCTTCTTTTGAAACTTTCATTCTTTCAGGGGAGCAATGATAAGATAGCAATGCATTTATCGCTATATTTCCGATCTCTTCAAAAGTGCGCATATGGAACCCGTAGTCGTATGTCAAAACGGCGCAAATTTTACCACATTAATAGATTATGTCTAATGCATGTTCATTCAATTTAAAAGACCTTTAAAAAACAAAGACTAAGAATCAAGGAAGAATATCGATACTTGTTCCGACAGGAACTGAATCAAACAAATCCTTAATATCGCTGTTATGTAAAGATATGCAACCATTTGTCCAGTCTTCGCTCATTAATTCATCGTGAATAAAGCTAGGAGCTTTGTTGGGTAAGCCATGAATAACAATATTACCGCCTGGATTAACGCCTAGCCTGTTTGCTTCTTTAATATCCAACTTAGATGGGTAGTTTATTGCCAAATTAAGATAAAATTTACTCTGACTGTTCTTACTGACAATTTGATATTTACCCTCTGGTGTTTTATTATCTCCCTGTTTTACTTTGTCTCCGACAGGATTCTTTCCCAGAGCGATCTTGTACTCTTTAGCAATTTTATTGTTTTTCAGTAGTAGTAATACTCTTTCTGACTTGATTACTAGAATTTTGTCTTTGGTTTGAGTGTGCGGATAGGCAGGGAAGCTAACAGAAGAAATTAATAAAAATAACATACAAATTCTAAACATGAGTGTACCTATGAAAAATAAAATAAAATTTTGTCATTTTGAAGATTGCGCCTCACCAGAGGAACGAAAACTAAGCACAAAGTTAGTATTTATTGAACAAATAACAAGTTTGCCATTTATTGTGCTTTATATATTTGTAGCAATTGCATTTTTTAATGGATTTAGAAGTGATGAAGATATAGCAATTAGCGCAAAATCTCAACAAGTAGTTGCTCAACAAGTAGTTGTGAATCCATTTAATAGTTCTGAATCTGGAGTCTCATTCAAGCCGCATAGTATGGTAATAGGTAAAACACAGCTTGGCTTACCTCCTGCAATTCAATTATCAAATGAGAAGATTCAACTAGAAAGCAAGGTTTTTAACATAACTGAAATCACCCAAGAGCAAATTGAATTACCTAATAGCGCCAGTTATACCATTCAGACAAAGGAGGGTCAGGTTTTCCCTATCAGGATTTTTGAAAACAAAATGTTGGTTGTGGGTCTGGGTGAGATGGCTTTGCTTTACAATATTGAAATGTAATTATTAACTGAAATAAAAAAAGACATGGGCTTCCCCATGTCTTTTTGTTCGCTTAAATCTACAAATTAGCGAAGAATGCCTTTAGCTCGTACTTCTTTAAGCCACTCTGGGTATTCATTGTGCATCAAGTCATACATACGTTCAGCACTCATACTCTTTGGATCTTTTACAGCAAAGAATCCAGCATTATCTACCACGCGACCTTCCATTTCATCAAGTTTAACTAAGAACTCAAACTTCGTGTTAGGAACTTCTTTTTCTTTAGCGCCAAGGAAACGACCGATTACTCCAGGTTTTTTAACAACTTTGGCATCTACCTGATTAGGATCGTAGTCATCTTGTCCAATACCAATGAACTGCCAGAAGATTGGCTTGCCTGAAGCTGCTTTTAGTACTTCCTCAGTTTCATCTTTGCTGAAGGTATCTCCATCAGTTACGAAGATGACATAGACAGGTTTATCATAACCAATGCGGTCATAGTGACTTACAATTAGATTAATTGCTTTATGGTAATAGGTTGAACCGAAATCTGGCATGTCTCGTTGAACACCTTCACAGTACTCTACATAGTTGTCGGCGTTGATGGATTCAATGTACTTTGCATCAGAACCAAAGCCAAAGACCTCAATATCACCATCATCATCCATAACGATGCCTTGAGCCAATGATCGTTGTGTTAACTCACTGACAGCACCGTTCTTAATTAGCCAATACATACTGCCTGAGAAGTCCATGCACAAAGCAACTCGGGCAGCGTCCTTGTCCAGATTAATACCCTTCTTCTCTAACGAGATTGCGGTTTTCTTAACCAGGTCGATTATTACTGGATCTTTCTTTAGGTTTAGTGTTTGGATTTTTTGATTTAACTTATCGCTCATTTTCTATTTACTCTTGATATTTATTGGCTTATTAAAAGACTGACCAATGTTACATCAAAAGCATATAGTATGAAAGATAAAAATTGATAATTTATCAATTGATTATGATCATCAGTGGTTTACGGGATAGATTTCATGTATAATTTACCAAAAATGGAGATTTCAATGATTCTAGATAGAAAATTACGGCTCGAAGTCCCATATGGGGAGCGTGAAGAAGCAAAAAGACTAGGTGCTTTACCTTACTCAAGTAATGGTGCGTTTGTTTGTTGGTACGTACCAAAAGGCATCGATGTTACAGTTTTCAAGAAATGGTGGACACCCAAGTTTCAGCATATGCTGAACAAGCAGAGCAATAAGCCATCAAGCTTGTCAGTATATTTGGGTGTAATCAAAAACCTCATGGAAGAAACCTTCACTGAAGGCTCATGGCTTACTGCTGAAATTTCAAATATTACTGGTAGTTCACATGTGTACCTAGAACTTTCCGATTATGATTCGAATGGGTCTGAATTGGCGAAAGCTAGAGGTATGATTTGGAGCAAGAGAAAAGACATCATTAGCAAATTTGATCGTTCAACAGGCATGAAACTGGCTCATAACATGAAGGTTCTTATCTGTGTAAAACCTGAGTTCAGTGAGAAGTACGGCTTAAGTCTGAACATCATTGATATCAACCCATCATTTACTATCGGTGAGATGGAAGCAAAGCTAAATGCAATTAGAGATAGATTAAGATCTGAGGGAATATTTCTTAACAACAAGAGAATGAAGGCACCAGATAACTTTTTCAGAGTTGCTGTTCTATCTCCAGATATGGCTGCTGGCTTGGGTGACTTTAAGACGCAATCATCACTTTTGGATAGTTTGGGTCTATGTAAATTCAGTTATTATTCTGCAACTTTCCAGGGGAATAATTCCATAAACACGATCACTTCAGCAGTTAGTAAGATAAATGCTGATCATGAAAGAAATCCATTCGATGCGGTATGCGTGATTCGTGGTGGTGGTGATAAAGCAGGATTGTATGCTTTAAATGAGTATGAAATAGCTAAATCTTTGTTATGCCTTAACGCACCGATATTCTGCGGTATTGGGCATGAAAGAGACAATACAATTATAGATGAAATTTCACATACCAGATGCGCCACACCTTCAATGGTAGTAAATATGATTAGAGATATAATCATTTCATCATCAGAGAAGGATGCTCGAAATTTTGAACGAATCATAAGTTTGTCTGAAAAAAGCGTTTTACTTGCAAAGAGCGCGTTGGACGGTAAGGTTTCAAGAATTATTGATAATAGTGCAGTCGTGATTGAGAGGGCAAGAAACACCCTAGATCAAAAAATCACATCAATATCATCGATCTCGAAAGATACTCTTGTTTCAGCGGATAACATTCGAAAAGAAAAGCTAATGATGATCATGATGAATAATCCTATTGCTATCTTAAATAAGGGATACTCATTACTGAATCAGGATGAGACGCTTGTTACTAGCGTGAATGACCTAAAAGAAGGGGAAGCTAAACTTAGTTTGTCTGATGGTATCGTGCGAGTGGGTATTAACCAAATTGAAAAAGTTCGTGAATTCCCTAGAATCGAATTAAGCAAGCAAGATTAAATATTGAACGGGATGTAATATTCTGTTTTACTAATGTAAGGAATAAGTAAATGTCAGGCTTAGAACAAACAAATTACTCAAAGCTATCGAATCGATTAGATGAAATTCATAAAGAATTTGAAAAGAATATGACTAATCCAGATGTGGATATCGTTGCTCCATTATTATCTGAGACATTAGACATTGATAAAACGTTAAGAGAAAGAATAAACCAAGTAGAACAACTAAGAAAACAACTATTGGAGAATAATAATAATGAAACTTAAACACATGATGATAGCTGGCATTGTGCTTATGACAGCTTCAACAAGCTCATTTGCTGACCCAAAATATAAAGAGCTAACGGGACTCTCAAACCGAGTGTTTTTATCAAGTGCAGCGTTATCTATTTCAGACTTTGAAGTTAGAACAAATGGTGACTACGAAAACATTTCAGTATATGAAAAGATGTATAGTGATTCATCAGGTATGCTAAATTATCATGATGGGGTCGGGGAGTTAGGCACTGTAAAGGGGTTAATTTTAACTTATGAGTTCCAAGGTAGGGCTTACGTTTACTACAACGGAAAATTTGCATATAGTGCTGAAATAACAGAATCACTAAAAAAAGAGATTAAGCAAAATAATCTTGGCACACAACTTTATGCGATTAGTAACTATCAGGGAGTGGTTATTGAATGATAACACTTATAGCTTGCGTATCTAAAAATTTAGCCATTGGCAAAGGGAATGATTTGCTGTTCTCATTCAGTGAAGATATGGAGTTTTTCAAGACCAACACTATGCGCAAGCCCGTCATCATGGGGGCAAGGACTGCTCGTTCTTTGCCCAACTCAGCACCTCTTAAAAATAGACATAATTTTGTTCTTTGTAGTGAAAAAGATGAGAGCTTTTTTTCGGAAAAAGGGTTTGTAACAGTTTGCGGAATAGCTTCAATTCCAGACGCAATAACAAAGGTTTATAGAGATAATAATTTCAAAGAATTACTTGTTATTGGCGGAGGTATGATATATAAAGAATCGATTTCAATAGCAGATCGGTTGTTGGTTACTGTTGTTGATGTGGTTGTTGAGGATGCTGATACCTTCTTTCCGATTATTGATGCCGAAAAGTGGGTTCTAAGTTGGTCAACGTCAGGAAAAAATGAAAAACTAACTTTTTCTGAGTATTTGAAAAAGTAAAAAATCTTAAATCATTAATAAATAAATTCATGAAAAGCATTTTTAAAAAAATAGAGCTTACTGTTTTGTCAGAGGTTCGAAATAGTTACGGGTATCTCACCAATAATGTTGCGCAGCTTATGCAAAATGGAACTGGTGAAGTGGTTTGCGAAGTGGAATTTTTGTGCTTTGAATTAGAGAAATTGCTAGTAGAAGGGAATCCTCTATCAGTTATGTCTAGGTCAGCATCAGCAGATAGCGAGTTTTCCACAGCTTTCTCATGGCTTTCTAAGCATAATACTTACGATTACAGAACAAACAAGCTGGATCTGGAATTTCATGATTCTGTAAAATCTCATTTAGAAAATTCAAATAAAGAAATAAAAAGAAATGTAATATTTATTAAGGAATTAAAAGTAAAGCCAAGGTTCTTGGGTAAAGGTTTTGGTGAATACTTGCTGAAATTCTTCCCTGAGCACTACGGAAAACACTTTGGTTTAATGGTGCTTCAAGCTTGTCCATTACAGCTATGCTCTCACCTAAGTTCTTCGTACCAATATCGCACATTAGGAATGAATCCTGAAAAAAGCAGAGAAAAGCTTTTGCAATGGTATTCTTCAAAAGGACTCATCCAAATTGAAGAAGATCATATGGATTGGATGTTTTGTACAACAGAAGATCTTAATAAAATAGACGCTAATATCGGTAATGTAGTAACAATAGACAAGCGGAATGTCTATGAGTTAAAGACGAAGAAGAAAGAAGCCAATCGGATTTCATCGCTTGCGATGTAAAAAAAGACTGCTACGCAGTCTTTTTTATTAATTATAATAAATCAGAAGGGAATGTCGTCTTTATAGTCATTACCAGGCTGGTTTTTAGGAGTATTTTCTCTTACTTCAAATCCTAAACCTCTTAGGAAATCATGACCTTCTGAAATGAACAAAGTTTTCCAATCACCATGATTACGTTTGTAATCAGAAATCTTATCATATTGAGATTGCCTATACTCTTCTGGAGTATTCTTAGCTTCCTTCATCATTTGTCTGATCGCAATAGCTTCTTTATCGCTGTAAAGTTTAGCGTTTATCAGGGTGCATTTGGTTGGTTGACCTTCAGCGTTAGTGTTTTTAATAGATAGTGTGCCTAGCTCTATATTGAAGCTACGCCCATCCTCTTTTTCATAGATAAAAGATCTTGCTGCTTCTTCTTCAGTTTGAACAACATCGCCCTTTCTATTAACAAGGCATCCTTGTTCATTCCTCTTTGGAGCTAGCTTATAATCACCATTCTCGTTTGTTGCACGAGCTGATGTGCTAATTGATAGCCATTGATCATTTCCACCAGCTTTTAGATTTAAAAATGCTTTCTGTGGAGGTAGATTTCTACTGTTTAGTGTTTCGTAAATTGTAATAGGATATCCAGAGTCGGTCTCATTGTACTTTGGATGTACATTGATACGAACACTTCTCACATTTGATTGCGTAGTGCTTAGCTTAGCTATGATTGTGTTTCTTGAGCTTGCCATGATTTTTTGCCTTTATTATTGTTTAATTGATTATATTTTATCATTTTATGTATACTGAGCACAAGAATGCATATAAGAAATTTTATATCAGGGGGTTGCAGAAAATATTTATCTCGTTATAATGCTCTGAAGCATCAGAAAATCAAAGAAAATAAATAATATGGACAATAAGTTAAGGCTAGTTAGCTGCGCGTCTTTAGTAGGCTCAGGTAATGCCAGCACCAATGAACTAGGCAATTTTTTATCATTATTAAGTGATAGTGAAAAAGCTCAACTTTTTAATGACCTGTTAGTTGAATCTTCTGATTTGATTAAAAACTTACTTATTCAATCTAAAGGTGTACCGAAATCTTTAAGAGGTGAGTCTGTAGAGCTTCTTAGTATGATTAGTGAAATCCAAAAGAATGAAGAAAAACATGAACCAATTAAATTACAATTAGTTAATGCAGTAGGTAATTAATGTCTCAGAATACGGTAATATTAGGTAGAGTTGGAAAGCACCCTGAAATAAAACAAGGAAAAAATGGATACTTTATAAAGGTTCCGCTTTGCGTTAATGACTTCATTAATGGCAGATCTGTAGATCAGTGGTATCAGTGCAATATTTATTCCCCTAATAAAAACAGTCTAGAAAATGTAATAAATGAAGGGCTTATTGGGATAGGCGCTATTGTTATGTTATCTGGAAAGCATTACTTAATAAACACAAATAGATTTGTTGGGCTTGGTTTCTCTTGCAATCAAGCTGATATGAAAGTTGTACTAGGCGCTAAATATATTAATGAATCAAAAGCACTAGGCAATTCAACAGCGCAACAGCAAAGATACCAGTCTCCACAGTCAGACTATCAAGAGTCTCAACAACATAACCAGTTGAGAGATGGGGAAAATATGTTCGAATACAAAGACGAACTACCTTACTAACCCCCATAAATTTAAAATGAATAACGAATAAATATTTATTAATTAATTAAATAAATTGGTGAATTTAATGAAAGCTTTAGCAATACAAAGTGGTGAAGTAAAAGATTTTCTAATAAACGAGAACAATATGTCTACAAATCGAACAGTAGGCTCTATTTTAAATGCATTATACCTGAGCAAGTGTGATTCAGCGTCACTTATTGAATCAAAAATTCAGGATAAAGCCAGAGAAAACTTAAATCTTCTTTGGGAGCAGTATTCCGAAAGAGAAAACGTTACACGTAGCACTTTTTGTAAAAGCATTGGTTGGACTACAACTTCAAATTTCTCAGCTTATTTGAAAGGTACACTCCCACTTGGTGACAGCGTAATTGATAAGATCGCTTCTGGACTGGATGTTGAGCCTCAAATGATTAAGTATGATTTTAATCATGCTGAATTCAAAAGCTTCTTAAAGGAAAAGCGCTCAAGCGAATGTGGATTAAGCTCAGAAAAATTGAAAAATGTAGCTAAAAACATTAAAATGCGATGGCACGAATACCAAGACATGACAGGTATGACTCAACAAGAATTCTGTCAGTCAAAGCTTGGACTCAAAACACAAGCGGGTTTCTCGCAGATCATTAATGGTAAAGCTCCTGTAAATAATGAATTACTAATTAAGCTTGCTACAGCTTTCTCTTGTACGGTTACAGAACTTTCTCCTGATGCAGAGATTGATAGTGAAGTTATGGAAACTTCAGATAAGGTGGAAAGTGATGCAGTACTGCTAATTAAAGATATGATGGGCGTGTTACAATGTAACGGCATTGAAGTATCTTCAGATATGCAAAAAAGAATAGAGTTGGTTATTAACTCCTAGAATTGGAAATTTATTTATGCCATTATATTACTCAAATTAATAATAAACGGGTAATTCAATGAATAAATTTCTCAAAACGACTATAGCTTTAGCTATTGGCGTTATCTCATCTTCAGCATTCGCAAGCGAATGCAATTACAAAGTTATTCGTGGGTTTGAGTTCGAAGCAGGGAACGTCTCTGCCGAACTCAAGTTCAATAATAGAATGAATAATCTTCCCCAAGATTCTTACTCATACCTGTATGAAAGATATCAAGAGACACCTCTCACTGAATCAGACGTTTATGGTCGTGATTTAAAAATCGACACAACCCGCTTCATTTCAAAAACAGATGAAGACCCTAATGAGCCTGGCAAGCTTCGACACTATCGTGTTTATTCTGGCGTTCTGGATAATTGTAAATCGATTGAAGTCGTTATTCCTGAATTCGGAAATTTTGCATCAGTATTTGATAAGAATAATGATGATAGGGATGGCGTTTTTCCATTTAGACAAATGCAATCGCAACTACAGCTAATCCATAATTCAGATTTGAGAACTGCTGAAGAACATGTGGGTAAGGCGATTTATGTCTTAGGGCGAGGGGCTGACAAAACAAATACCTCGGTATATGGAACAAACAGCTCTGATACGATTCGAATACCACATAACCAACCGTTGAAAGTTGAGAAAATTGATTACTCGTTAAATACGGGGTATGGATTAGATGAATCACAATTTAGTTTTGTGGTTAGACTTAATGATGGTGAAAGGGTAAATGTACCTTTTGATATCAACAGAATTGTATACAAAGATCCGTTGAAGTCGCCTTTAGTTCGTAAGGCTCATCACTCCAGCATTAAGTCTAGCGAAATTAATTATGGTATGAACAAGGTTGAAGTGTTTCTTTGTCTAGGTTCTCCAGAAAGAGTAGAATACAATTATCAATTTGACCGCACTGAACACTCTAAATCTACTAGATTTAATCCTTACAAGTTGTTTGACCCATCTGTGAAATACGATCTTTCTCAACCAATAGGTGGAACATCTACCTGGTATTATGAGGGAAGAGAGCTAGTTTTTAATGATAAGGGTGTGTTGGAAGAGCGGCTACAAAACAACTTTAAGTTAAAAAACTATAAGTTTGGCGAAAAAAACGCAAAAAACAAAGTTTTGTAAGTTATTGAATAAAGGGGCTTTTTGACTCTCTTTGTTTTTTTATCAAAAAAAACATAAAAAATATGAAATTAAGTGTTGACCTGAAAAAACTTTTAGGTTTATTATTAACTCATCGGAAGGCAAGAGCCTAACACTTAAACCATTTTTTAACTCACAGGTAATGTTATGTTTATTATCATCGCGAAAAATACGATTGAAACAAACACAGACAATATGTTTGCCTGTGAGAAGAACACAGCTAAGAAATTTGACTGTAAAAGCAATATTTAAACCTTCAGGATAATTGTATCTTTGAGGGTTGCCTCAAAGATTTCAAGATTTTCTTGTATAGAGTCAGCGAGGCAATAGCTAAGCTGACTTTTTTATATCTAAAAAACCATTTATCAGGATTTTATTATGTTTACCACGACATTTACGACAGTAAAAATTGAGAAGTGCAATGCGATGTTTAACGCAATTGTGACTGATATTTGCTGTGCGGAAAAAATGAATGTGGATAATAAGATCGAAATTACAACTTGATTTGCCTCATACTTAAAAAGGTTTGAGGCGGAAGTCTCAAACTACACGTAAGCTATGATTAGCCCAGTGAGACTTCCTAAGGTTTCACTGGGCTTTTTTGTTCTTTAACAACTTGGAATGTAATAATTCGAATTGAGAATATATATTTGTAAATTTGATTCGGGTTAGGTCGCTAAATCGACTATTTCAGACATATTTTATGGGAATAGATTGATTTGTAACCAAGGCGACCTTAAATTATTTTTAGGAATAAAAATAATTTATAAGACAATTAGATTTTAGTTGTCTTATAAATTATGGGTGATTAGCTCATCTGGTTAGAGCAGTTGGCTGTTAACCAACAGGTGCCAGGTTCGACTCCTGGATCACCCGCCATTTTGTGTCGTTAGCTCAGTAGGTTAGAGCAACGGGCTTTTAACCCGTAGGTCGCAGGTTCGATTCCTGCCCGACACACCATTGCGCTGTCATCGTCTAGTTGGTTAGGACACAAGCCTTTCAAGCTTGTAACGCGAGTTCGATCCTCGCTGGCAGTGCCATTTCTAAAGTGCTTTTACGAGAGTGCTTCAGAAATAATTCCTCTTTAGCTCAGTTGGTTAGAGCATGTGACTTTTAATCATGTGGTCGCTGGTTCGAGTCCAGCAAGGGGAACCATGCCTAGATAGCTCAGTTGGTAGAGCAGCTCACTTGTAATGAGCAGGTCGGGGGTTCAAATCCGCCTCTAGGCTCCATATTTTGGAGATGTAGCTCAGTTGGTTAGAGCGGCGGTTTCATAGGCTGCATGTCGGGAGTTCAATTCTCTCCATCTCCACCATTTTGCGAGATAGAGCAGCGGTTAGCTTGCCAGGTTCATATCCTGGAGGTCGGGGGTTCGATTCCCTCTCTCGCATCCAATTTGTCTCGGTAGCTCAGTTGGTAGAGCGGAAGATTGAAGATCTTCGCGTCGGTGGTTCAAATCCACTCTGAGGCACCATGCACTGTTACTCAAGCGGTTAAGAGGGTGGATTGCAAATCCATTATTCGGCAGTTCAAATCTGCCACAGTGCTCCACATTTGGAGATGTAGTCTAGTGGTTATGACGCTTGCCTGTCACGCAAGAGGTCGCGGGTTCAATCCCCGTCA
Source organism: Vibrio sp. V15_P4S5T153 (assembly GCF_963874485.1). Lineage (NCBI taxonomy): Bacteria > Pseudomonadati > Pseudomonadota > Gammaproteobacteria > Vibrionales > Vibrionaceae > Vibrio > Vibrio sp. V15_P4S5T153. Next base: position 339,739 of record NZ_CAWNHR010000017.1, read on the forward strand.
TCTCCGCCATTACAATTCTGCCTTAGCTCAGTTGGTTAGAGCATACCCCTGATAAGGGTAAGGTCGCTAGTTCGAGTCCAGCAGGCGGAACCAAATCTGGGTGATTAGCTCATCTGGTTAGAGCAGTTGGCTGTTAACCAACAGGTGCTAGGTTCGAATCCTGGATCACCCGCCATTTCTCAAGTGCTTTTACGAGAGCACTTCGGAAATAATTCCTCTTTAGCTCAGTTGGTTAGAGCATGTGACTTTTAATCATGTGGTCGCTGGTTCGAGTCCAGCAAGGGGAACCATGCCTAGATAGCTCAGTTGGTAGAGCAGCTCACTTGTAATGAGCAGGTCGGGGGTTCAAATCCGCCTCTAGGCTCCATTTTATTGGGGGTGTAACTCAGTAGGTAGAGTGCTGGCTTAGCAAGTCAATTGTCGAGGGTTCGATTCCCTTCGCCTCCACCAGTCTGCGAGATAGAGCAGAGGTTAGCTTGCCAGGTTCATATCCTGGAGGTCGGGGGTTCGATTCCCTCTCTCGCATCCAATTTGTCTCGGTAGCTCAGTTGGTAGAGCGGAAGATTGAAGATCTTCGCGTCAGTGGTTCAACTCCACTTCGAGGCACCATAAAAACAAAGCAAAAGTAAAAAGTCGTTATTGAGGGGCAAAGCCCCTTTTTATTTCGTAAATTTCATTACTCAATAGTATTTTTTTGCTTAAAACCTCATCAAAAAACTTCTCAAATAATAGTTTATTTCTGACTAAAATCTCAATTGTGTGCTTCATATACAAATCAAATTCATCATCATGAAGAGGTTCTTCTGTACCTTTAATAGCATAAATTAGTTTAGCAGCATTTTGATAGTCAGAGGATTGTCTAAATGTCTGCCAGTTGTTAGCGAGAGAAGGCATGTATAGCAATTCTGCTGCGTACCCAGCAAGGCAAAGGTAGATATGTTGCTCATATGTCAAAAGATGGCTATTAGGAGTGTAAACACAACCTCTTTCTTTTGATGTGTAAATATTAAGCCCATTGTCTTCTTGATCTCCAAGACAATCAAGATAGGCGATAAGATGACCGCACTCATGATAAGCGATAAGACGGGATTGAGAGTCATCGAATGATTTTACGTATTTTACAGCAGTTGCAATTTGCATATCTGAGCTTGTTCTTTCGAATAGTCTTAAAGGGTTGAACAGATAACAAAACACAATTAACAGGAATAAAATAATTGCCTGATTTTCTGGTTGGTCAATTATGACTGAGACCGAATCGCGACTAGCGAACGAAATTACAGATAACATTAGCATAATCTCAACAGAGATTTTAACAGCCGTAATTCCCGCTAAGCCATGTTGAAACAGACCAACGAGTCTTAGTATAAAATTCAAAAATAAAGTTGAACACAAAATAAGAATTGTAAGGGTGGACGTGGAAATTACACCTGCTTTTAAGCTTTTTTCGCTTAGGGTTAGTAGTTCGTCAATTACAGGCCATACGTTTGCAGCATAGATAATTAAACATGCTGAAAGTATGCAGTTACCTAGCATTTTGAAAAAATCTAGATTGTAACTGATTATGGTTGAAACTTTTTTTAATAAAGGTATTGGATTTTTCATAAATACTTAATTTTTATTTTGAATTCAATTGGAATTGATTTATGATACGTTAAATACAAAAGGAGTCAATAAAATGAACATGCATCAAAGATTAAGAAATGAAAAAGTAAGAGCGCTCAAGGAAAAAGACAGTGTTGCAAAACGCTTGATACCATACGTGCTAAGCATGGCAAATACTAAAGATGGCTTAGTAGGGGGATCCGCTGGAGCAGAGCCTTCTGACGCTGCTATCTTTGATAGTATCAATAAAACAATTTCAGCTAATAAAGATCTGCTAGAAAACAAAGAGTGTGCAAATCTTAGAGCGGAAATTGCCTTTTTAGAGACTCTATTGCCTGATGTGATGGGTGAAGACGAGCTAAGGAAGGTAATGTCAGAACTACAGTTCGAAACGATTGGGGATGCTATGAAACAGCTTTCTCAACAGTATCCAGGTAAGTTTGAAAAGCCTATGGCAAGTAAGATTGCACGAGAAATGCTTTAATTAAAGGCGCGGCAGTTTGTCGCGCCTTTTTTATTTTTGAATGAAAATACTGTTAACAATTTTATATAGATGTCTTTATTTTTTAGGTGTTTTGATGAATAATAAAGAGTCGGTTCACTAAATCGAATAATAAATAAAGGATTGAGAGCTATATGATAGAAAAAAAGAAGCTGTCATGCGGTGTTATAGTTGTTGATAGTAACAATTTAGTGTTAATGCAGCATGTGACGGGTCAAGATCACTGGGATATCCCTAAAGGTACGCAAAATCCTGGCGAGACCACCAAAGAAACGGCGGTACGCGAGCTGGAAGAAGAAACAGGCTTGGTAGTAAAAGAAGAAGATCTTATTGATATCGGCTGGTTTTTTTACAATAAGTTTAAAGATCTGTACCTTTACATACTAAAAGTGGATTCTCTTGATGTGAAAGAGTTGAAGTGTAGAAGCACATTCATTGATGAGCTAAAGTATGAAGTTCCTGAGGCAGACTTTTACGAAATGGTAAATATTGATGAAATGAAAGATAGAGCATGTAGAAGTATGCATACATTGCTCAACTTCAAGCTTGAATCAGAAATCAAAACCTTGATAAGTCGGTTTTAGTCAGAAGCTCTCTTGTCAGTAGGCTTAAAAGTAAAAAGGTGCTATGAAGCACCTTTTTAGTTAGAAGCTGTATCTTAGTGATGTTTTTAGAGAGTTTTCATCTAGACGATGCTCGCCACCAAAGATTAATGATGTTTTCTTGCCAATCAAAAACTCAAGCTCTGCACCGTAAATTGGGAGTGTTTCATCATCAATATCATTAATTACTTTGTTGTCTTTGTCTTTAAAGTCAACTTTATCTGTAAAGCTGTTCACCTCAAATCCACCATAAAGATTTAGGTACAAGCTATCACTACCGAAGTTAGATTTAATACCCGCAACTGCGCCGTATGAATTACTGCTAATTAAACTTCTGTTGATATCATCAATATTTACATTTTTGTAGCTGTAATTGCCAGAATCTAAGTAGTGACCAAAGCCTCTAACGTACAGATCCGCGACCATAACATCTACAGGTATGGGAAGTGGGTAGTTAAGACCAAAACCAACTTCGATAGATTTTCCATAGCTGTTAGCACTTACTTCTTCTTTTGGATCAATGTAGTTCAAGCCTAGATCGACAAACATAAATCGATTCAGGCTTTTGCTGGCTTTTACAGAAAATCCATTCTGAGACTCATTTACATTGTAGCTTGCTTGGATATAGTCGTGATAAATATCGACAATATCAGTATTTAGATCAATAAATGGATTTGCTGGTTTGTCTTGGTTTGCCAGGGTTGAACCTGACATTGCTGATGCGGCTAATGCCATACAAATAATAGTCTTTTTCATAAATGTCTTTGTTTTTTATTAGTTAATAACAAAGAGAGTATTACAAAAAACAAAATTAACAGCAAGGTAATATTAAAAAATCCAGCATCTGGTGCTGGATTTTTATTAGTGTAATTCTTCGTACATTAATGATATGCCATTAGTTTCAATTCTATCTGTATTTTTTAACTCTCGCTTCCAATCGATGAACACTTCTTCATCCTCAGGGAATAGAGATAAATGTCTGTCTATCATTTGATAAATTGTTTCGGTTATAAAATCAATGTCTGATATATGGTCTGTAATCCAATGCCAGCGATAGTCGTTGCTGATTCGGACTAATGCATTGAATTCAAAAGTGCCATTAAGAGGTAGTAGCTGAACCGATTTTACTTGTTCTAAGGCTTCACTACTCAAAAGGATCATGTAAGGAGAGTTTTCATAGTTAGAACAGTGTTGTTCGTAACTAGCATTATCTCCAACTACTCTTAGCATGACTTTTCTCTCATCTTGTAGAGGTTGACTTAACCTCTGAGAATTTATTGGCTTAGCGCCTTTGTAACCTTATCCTGAGTGATAGGATAGATCAATATGGATCTAAAAATATTCAAAAACTCAACATCTTGTATGCTCGGAATTTGAGCACCTAAGAGATAAAACGAGGGCTTTTCCCCACTCAGTGTTCTTTTAAGCTTATAAATAACATCATACTCTTCTTTCAGTGGTGAGTGTAAGCAGATAAAAATGCAATCCACGTCACTACTTATTGCGAAGGAGTATAGTTCATTATAGCTGGTTGTGCTAGTGCAAGTTGCTCCCATTGAGGACAAAACTTGAGACATTTGTCCCATATCCTCACTGTCACGAGAGTAAACAAGCACATGCTTGCCACTAACGACACTCTTCCTAGCTTTAACTGATTCTACTACGCTATTGCCAAGTGCGAATGTTGGTTTACCTGTTACTTGAAAGCTGTTGTTATCTGAAGAGAGCTTATGCAATAAGCTCTCAGTAGCGATGAATTCATTTAGAACCCTCTTATTTTTGATTGTTGTGCAGCAATATTCTGCACATTTCATTAGGCAGTTTGTCAGCCTTCCGTAAGGAATGTTTAACGGGAGTGCGACATCAATGTCCGTTCTTCTCTGGATCTCATCAAGCTTTGATTGTGAGTAGGTGTTTTCGATGCCAACGATCAGGCTAGCAATTTCTCTTGATTGAGAGATAAGGCTCTGATTATTTTGTGCATCAATAACAAACACTACATCGAACTCTTGATTCAGCTCTTTTGCGCGTTGAATGGATGATTCCTTCTTGTAGTTGAACAGAAGCTTACGAAGCTTAGATGTAAGAATAAAGGTGGTAGACGGATTAGTGTCGATCACCAAGATGTTTGTCTGTTTATCAGAAAGCTTAAGCAGGGTTGATTTATACAATGAGCTTTCATTACCTGTTTGAATTGCTGGTATCTCAACAGTTAAATTATTCTGATTATGGTCTGTAATGAACTTGCACTTCAGATTGCCTCCAATGGCTTTTAAGCTTTTCTGTAGGTTTGAAAAGCTGGGTTGATGGTTTCTTGTGTACGAAACCAGTCCAGTTCCATTGAAGCATGTGTTTACCTCAATGAGCAAGTGACTATCCTGGCTGTCAATATAACTCACTGACACATTAATTGATTTAGTAAACGAGCTTGAAGCCTCGTGCTCAACCATTTCAAGTAGTGTATCTCTGAATATAGCGCTATTAATGAATAATTCAGTAGGAATGTCAGTTTGCTCAACATAGAAAATATCAATGCTGTTCAAATCTGCAATCGTATTGATGCTGATACAACATTCATCACTAAGATAGAAAAAGTCTTGAGCAATTGGCTCAAATTTCTTCCTTAAAATGTCGTGAGCATCGATAAAATTATTATTGTTACTCATCAATGAGTTAAGCATACGCTCCATCTGTATAATGGTTAGGGTGCTGTCCTTATCAGCAGTTCTTCCCTTTAGCTCTTCAGTCATCATCATTAGATTGTTGATGAGTTTCTTTTGAGAAGAAGCAAGGGAAGAGGCTTCTAAGATCATATGATCAAGCTGATTATTAATTTCATCATTTTGATTATGGAGATTGATGATCTCATTCTTTGATGACATTTTTATGTAATCAATGTTACATTGATGTTTATTTTTAATCTCATCAATAAAAGCTTCTATCTCGTTGAATATGTTATATGAAACATGTCTTCTAGATGTCCTGATAGGTAAGCCTTTGATAAGAGAGTTTTTAGCATTATGGATATAATTTACTGCATCTCGGTAAGCAATTGCGGAGTAAATGGAAAATATTGCGTACCAGACTGCAATCAATATGAATGGTAGTTGAGTACTGCTTAGGAAAAATTTAGAGAATGTAATATCTAATAACTTACCATTTACATAGATTGTTGCTTGCTGACTTACTCGATATGACTTTGATAGGTTTCTTCCGAAAATCTTGTCTATAAAGTTCTTAAAGCTACTGCTTGATTGTGCAGGTAGTTTATCAGGGTTGATTCTGATTAATGGGGTATCCTTTTCACGGAATTCGAGATAATACCCGCTTTTTGAAAGTATGCTGCTTTCAAGAATCGCTTGAATTTCTTTATGTTTTTCCTTATAAGGTATTGTATTTATTTTATTAGAGATGTAGTATAACTCAGAGTCAACAATTGACTCTTCATTTAAAATAGAATTTAAAAAAACTTGGCTTATGGCTATAGTAGCAACCATAGTTAAAGCTATGTTTACATATAAGATTATGCGATTCACGATAGTATCTGTTATTGAGAATTACTTAAAAGAACGGGAATGTACCACATAGTAACATAACTATCAATACTGAAAGATTTTTATAAAAAAAGGTTAATAATGAAAGCGATTGCAAAGAATAGAAAGGCTTCTTTTGAATATCACCTAAAGGATCGATTTGAAGCAGGTGTTTGCCTAGAAGGGTGGGAAGTCAAAGCTTTACGTGAAGGAAAAATTAATGTTACGGAAAGCTATGTTTTCGAAAAAGGCGGGGAGATGTTTGTAAGCAATCTTCGCATTGAACCACTGTCTATGGCTAGTACGCACGTTAAAGCAGATCCGTTAAGAATCAAGAAACTACTGCTTAACAGAAAAGAAATTGCCAAAATTGTAGGCGATATCAACAAGCAGGGTATGACATGCGTACTGACTTCTGTTTATTGGAAAAATGGAAAGCTTAAGGTCGAGTTTGCTTTGGCTAAAGGCAAAAATAATTACGATAAGCGAGAAAGTCTGAAAAAGAAATCGCAGGATATGGAGCAGAAGAGAAACCTTAAAGTAAGGTAATCTTTGCACTGTCGCTTTCGCTGATATAACATACCCTTAGTTTCATTACTAAGGGTTTTTCATGTTTTCTCAAAAAAAGATTACGGCATCACTGATAGAAGAATATCTAAATAGGTATCTCTGCACAAAAACATCTGAAGAAGATGGCGAACTAATTGCTTACTATAGCGATGGCATAGAGAGACTTCTAGGCTTTGAAATACTTTACGTACCGTTTGAAAACCCCCGTAATGTGAATGAATTTTTATCACTATGTGTCAAGACGTTCATAGACAGCGGTATGGATAAAACGCTTAGCTTCAACATCCAGGATCGCAATGTTAAATTCGTTTCTATACCGCCAGAGCGATACATAAACTCACTCATAGAAGATAAAGAAAGACATAAGGATAGCTGTATAGGCTATTTTCAGATAATTCTAAATTGATGTTAAATGATTAATCCTGTAAGTCTCGAACTCTAAACCGATAGGTTTGGAGTTCATGTCTTTTATGAACATATTGGCTACAATCTCGTCAAACCCCCAAAGGTCAAAAATCCCGTTGAGTCCTTGCATGTGAACTTTATATGTGTTGACAGCAAATACAACACTTATATTGTGTAGTTCTGCAAAGTTATGTATTGAATGATAAAGAGAATCAGCTTTTATTTTTTCGAGAGTGTCAAAGTTATTGAAATCAATCACCATGATATTAAAAGTGGATGATAGCAATAGTTTGGATAATAGCTTTGAGTGACTTAAGATGGCATCATTACTTGGTTTTGAACTTGTGGGTCTAAACCACTGAGGATTCGAAAGAGAGTGAATTATCGACTTAAAATCGAAAGATATGTAATCAATATTGCCGAAGAACTGCCCCGATAAAGAGTTTGGCGAAACCTGAAGTAAATTACAACAAGACATAAAATTCTCCGTTATAAAGAAGGTAATTATATGTCAAATAATAAAAAAACTCAAATTCTTATTCATATGTCTTGTTTCAGTATTTTTTTCATTGTATATTTATTTAAATAAATAAATAAATATAAATCGAGTTTATAATGAAAAATGGTATGAAGCTAGCTTTAATTGCTACAGGTCTCATGGCGCTTTCAGGGTGTCAGTTAACGCGTGAAGAACCATATACTGGTGATGAGGTTCCTACTAGTCAGTCATCATCATCTGTCATGGGTTGTGCCGCTGGTGGACTTGCTGGTACTGTAGTTGCTCCTGGTGGAGGCACAGCTATTGGTTGTATTGGCGGAGCTATCGTTGCTGGAATTGAAGGTGTAAACCTTGATGCTGAAGCTGAAGCCCTGAGATCAGAACTTGTCGGAACTGGTGTGCAGGTTTCAAAAGAAGAAGGTAAATTAACTCTAGTGATGGAGAGTGACTTAGCTTTTGGAGTTAACTCTAAGGAGTTAAGTTATGAAGCCAAACCAACACTGCGAAGTGTGGCTAAAGTAATGAAAGAGTTTGGCGATGTTAAGCTTTCAGTAACTGGTCATGCAGATGCATCAGGTAAAGAAGATCATAATCAAAAGCTAAGCCAGGAACGTGCTGATGAGGTAGCTAGGTACATTGCATCTCATGGAGTCGGTTACAGTCGAATTAAGGTTGAGGGTGCTGGAGAAAGCCAACCTATTTGCGATAATGAAACCAGTCAAGGTAAAGCATGTAACCGTAGAGTCGAGCTACAGTTTTACAAATAAGAAAGATGCAAGATACGCTTGCATCTTTGATGAATATGTTAAACCGCTACAGTTTATCTGTGCGGTTTTTTTTAATGTGGTAATCTTGGGGTGCTTGCTGTATGAAGGCTGCATACAGTAGAGCTATTGTTTATTAGCATTGGTCTACATTCAGATAGAAGGACTGAAACTTTTCCATCAGATATCTGTTCACCAAACATCTGCGAGTTGTTTCTAGCTACAACAGATACAGAATGAAAAAGAATGGAATTAGCTGGAAGATCTTCAGGGACTAAGTCGCTGTCAGACAAACCCATTGAATCAATAGCAAATCTTACAAACTCATCTGTTTTGAATGAAAAATCGAGCTTTTCGCCAGATGACTTTATAACATTTACTACCAAATCCTGGTCTGGATTGTATTTGTTTATGTCCAGGGTTAGTGGATTAACAAATAAAGATACATCATTATTTAAGTCGCTCATACTTATTACCTGTTCATATAGAGCAAGGGACACTAGCAATTGAAGTACCTTGTGTTGACTGTCTATATCTTCTTTACTTAAATAGCCATTAATAATATGTCTTGGATCTATTCCAACTCTTACATAGGAAGCTACTCTATTCTTCATGTCATCGAAATCTTTCTCAGTGGTTCTTATAGGACATAGACGCAAAGAATTGTCAGCATTAATAGTGATGTTCATCAAGCTTCCTCAAATAATCAGAGAATAAGCTATCAGCATTATAGTGAAAAGTCAATAAAAATGCCCAAATTAAACAATAGTTTGAGCACCATTAAAACAAGTCTTTTAATGAATGGTAAGGTAATAGAAAAGCGGCTCAATTAGCCGCTTATAGATTAGTCTTCAAAACCATTTAATAATGAACCTAACTCATCTTCGGATAGACCATCATCTGAATCATCATCAATTTCTATATCAGGTGCGCTAGCAGAAGCGTGTAAATCAAAATCAAGTTCATCCTCAATATCACCAAAATCATCACCCAGATTACTTTCGTCATCTTCCTCATCTTCGTCAGAAGAAAGTAATTCAGAGAGACTCTGTTCAGAGACAAAACGTTGTTCTATGGCTGAAGACTCGTCTTCAGCTTTTGCAGCTTTATCCAAATCATACTGAGGAATCTCAGTATTTAGATCATTTGTATTTAGTTCATCACTTCCAGAATCTTGATTTTCTTCTTTTCTATCAGTATCAATAGATGGTGTGCTATCAGCTTCAGAATCATTATCAACTGTTTCTTCGCTCTTATCGGAAATACTATCTGTTATCGCGATACCCGTAGCCACACCAGTAGCAATAACAGAAGCCTTAGAAACCCCCTCGTGGCTATCGTTATTTGATTGAGAATGTTCTGTGTCTGGCTCAGACTTATGTTTAACTAAAGGTGTTTCCTTCTTAGCTTCTGCAAGTGTCTTAGATAACCTTACAGCGTCAACATCACGTTCTTTGAACGGTCTGTCTATTAGCTGCTCAAATTCTGATTGAACCTGTTCTGCTTCTTGTTTGACAGTTTTGTAGTTTGGTTCAATAGTGAGGAAGTCTAATTTACTTAGATTTTCATCATCCGATCTGTAGTTGAGTGGCACATAGCATTCATCAAATGCTTGTTCTCTTAAGAAACCGATCTCTTCATTAAAAATGAATGCTTTTTCCAACTCATCAACAAGAGTTATAATCTCTCCAGCAGAGATTTCATCTGTAGTATGAAGAATTTTGAATGTGGTCTGCTTAATTGAGCCTAGATTATAAGTCAATTCTAAGCTTTCAAGATACTTTATGCCTTCGGCTATGATATTTATTTCGTTTTTAAATTCCTTTCGCTCAGAAAGGAGTTCTATTCTTTCTCTGATCCATGCCTTTCTCATTTTGAATGATGAATAAAAAACACCTGATGTTAAAGCGCTAGAAATTATGACTGAGCTAGTCAGTGCAAGAGTAGGTGATCCAATTACTATCGCGCTTAGAAAACCAAGAGTATGGATAGGTTTAACACCAGATAGGATATTGTAGCTGTATTTTGTTCCAGCTAAGCTTTTCCCTTTCAGAATGAGATCGTCTCTCTCAATAGATGTCATTACAGGAGTGTCAATAAGATCAATTTCTTTCAGATTTAATAATGCCTTTCGAATCTTTTTAATGGATTTTACAGGTCTATTTATTTGTTCTAAATTACTTAAAAATTCTGCTCCATTCATTTCTTTTCTCTTTATTTTTTTGCTGTTGATAGAGTGCAACCTATAAGATATCATGTTTTTTAAACCATTGTAATAAATATTAAATAGCGCACCCTCCTGTGAACAATAAAAGAATTGAAAGCTTAATCGATGATAATATGATGAAGATTGGGTTTATACTCGGTCTTGGTGTTGGTGGTATCACCGATAATGATAAGGTCATCATTAAGAAAACGATGCTTTATAGATTAAAAAACACAAAAAGCGATTTAGCTGCCTATTTAGAAGGTTTAGATGATATTAAATTTTGTGAACAAGTTCTCAATACAGCAAGTTACTGGATAGAAAAAGAGTTTGAAAACTCAAGAGTAAACGGGCTAAGGAAAGAGAAGGAGCGACTTTCTGAGAAATTTTATAATAGGTTAATGGTTAGGTATAAAGCTAGGCTGATTAAAGAGTTTAGAGGGCTTTCAGAAACTTCAACGATGTACCGCGACACAATTAGTAAAATCAATAATAAATATATTGATGATGCCCCCTTTGATGAAGGGGATATTTGTAAGTACATTAAAAACTCAATTGTTATTGCAAAAAGCTGTCACTATAAAATTAAAAGTGGCTTATTACTGCTTGAGTTGATGGGAATATGCAATAATATTCAGCTTGCGCTGGCGCATATCTGCTATTACTCATACATTCATGAATCCAATAATTTCTTGTTAGAGCTGGGTAAGAAAAGCAGAAGTGAGTTTCTCGATGAGTGGGTATCAAGGCATGTGTCAATTACGGAAAAGCAAACGATTAACCACGATAGCCTATATAAAACAAAAGACTTATCGAGTTTAAGTCAATATATTGACGACCTTATCAACTCTATTGACTCATTAGCTGACACGGACATTTTTTGGGATAATGTGAAAACTAATATTGAGACTTCGAGAACAACACTCGCTGTGATATCATCCTGCAAATATCAGATAATCCGTACAGTTAAATAGGATTTTTCAGATATACAATCACTTACATGGCTTTTTTATGCAAAACGTTGCATTTCTCTAGAGAATTCCGTGATGTGTGTCGGATATTTTTCGACAATTTGTAAGAGAAAACTTTGATCTAAGTGACTAATTAATATAACATGCGCTTCGATTATCAAATCGAAAATAAACCATATCAGGTTCATTAGAGGTTGATGTGCAAAAAATAGCAATAAATAAATCTGCGACAGAGTCTTACGTAGGTGTTGGATACAGTGTTATCCCAAGACCAAATAATGCTCTCCACGCAGTGTTTCTCACGGGAAAGAGCGGTCGGCACTATCAGATCCTCATTCCGATGCAAAGGTTGGTTTCACTTGAAAAAGTCAAGGAGTTAGTTGGCGAATTATCATTATCGGCGGATTACAGGATAACAAACCATTGTTACGCGTATTCTGTTTCTAGGGCTTATCCGATTTTAAACAATGAAGGTTGTCAAACAATCATTGATCTTTCTGTGTTTCAGGAGGATATGGTTAATTTAAGGGATAATAAATTCAGTAAGACTGGTATGGATACTTTATGGTGCTCTCCAGATAAGTTTAACAGCTACTTTGGCGATTACCTAAAAGGCGATATCACCTCATCACTTAATCATGAAAGCAGCTTGGTTTCTGGTACATTTAAGAAGCGTAGATGTCTTATCAATGAAAGTGGCTTCAAGTTTTCTGACAAGACATATGATATCTTGCCGATAACTGCTGGAGTCAAAGATGAGATAGAGATCTTGATTGATAGTGATTTTTATCAAGACGATATTCGATCTTTGTGTGAAAAGTCTATTACATTTTATTGTAATGCGGTGAAATTTAGCCAAATCAAGGGTGGCTCTAAGCTAGAAGCTGTCAGGGAACCTTTAACACCTTCTCGTCTATCACGATGTTTTAGCCTTGAAGAGTTAAATGAAATGCTTCTATGGATGAGTCAGGCTAGTGTTATTGATTGTAATGAGCAGGCGTTCTTTACAACGAGGCACGAAAAAATGGTTCATTATTTGTACACTATTATTGAGATGATGTCGGATTGTGATTCATTTACTGGTCTATCTGATGACTATTTAGACGAAATGCGTTTAGCATCTCGCCTGTATAACTTCAGTGACTTAGCTTTGTTCTCTTGTTTGGAGTTTTCAGATTTCAACCGATTTACAGACTATATGAGTGTCAATCAACATCAGCACATTGCAAGTATCATTAGAAGCTTGTTTGGTGTCGATTCAGATACTCTTAATGTGACGTTCGGAAGAGAGTTGGGACTATCACCAGATATCTGTAGAGTCATAACAGATATGGCATCATCATCCTTGTTTGAAGCCAAACGATCAGAACATACTGAGTCTGATCATCCAGCAATGCAACTGCAACCATCTGTTGTGGTTAAGGTTCTAGCGCACTTGCTACATAGTAAAGGCGTTGTGCATGATGGAGCGGCTTGTCAAAACCCAGCAATGGTGAAACATATCTTGTCTATGATCGATAAGAGTTCGGTGCTAATTGGTTTGGTTGACAAAATATTGGCGGTGGATAGCAAGAACAGCTTCCACTCAATAGATGTGTCAAACTCACCATATTTCGATGAAGCCGTATCAATGAATGGACGAATCTCGGAAATTCACTTGTACTAGATAACCAAAAAGCCACCGAATTCGGTGGTTTTTTTTATGCCATTAAAGGCAGTGACAATGTAACAGTTAAAGTAATTTAAATTTTACTATCAATAGCATAAAATAATATGAAATAAATTAATTTGAAAGTAAAGACAATGAATGAAATAGAAAGCCTACAAGAGTATGTGATGAGCGAAGTGTATAGCACTTTGTATAACACTTTTAGTTTGGATAAGTTATCTAAGGCAATAGTAGAATCCTGGATTCAGTCAGGGGATATTTCAGATGAAGCGAATAGGGAAGCTTATGAGTCTGAGCTTGCAAAGAAAGATAAAGATGAGCTGGTAACGGTTTGTTATGACTTAATATTTGATAACTCAGCTAACGCTGAGAAAATTTCAAGTGGCTCTTTCTCATCTTTATTGATTGATTCATCAGGTAAATATATTGTTGAAATTGACGACAATCGTAAATTCAATCTTACAGATCGTTTGTGGGTAGTTGACATGTTTGTAACAGGGAATAGCCCAATCGAAGTGAGAGCATTTTACGAAGATAACCCTGTAGAAGATCCTTCGATTATTGTTGAGTCAAAAAGAGAAAAGTTGACTCTCTCTGATGGTAAAACAGTTATGAAATATGACCCGATTGAGGGTAGGTTTGTTTTTATTGTTGATGAAGAAGAGCTTGAGATCGAAGAGAAGGTGAAAGAGCAGGCTAAGATCTTCCAAAAATCCTTAATTGATAGTATTTTAACTAGAAAAAGTGTTGAAAAGTTGCTTGACTCGAATAGGGCGCAAGTAATAACATTGTAAAAAATGAAAATAAAACCTAAGTCTATAATATTAAAAGATAAATATTCTAATGAGGATTAAGAAAATGAACAGATCACAATTAACTGAAAATATAGTAAGTAAACTTCCAGATATGTCAAAAAACAAAGTTCGTCACGGTGTTGATACGATCTTTAATGTGCTCAAAGATGGTCTTAAGAACGGTGAAAGATTGGAAATTCGCGGTGTTGGTAGCATGTCAGTTCGTGAGTATGATGAACGTGTAGGTCGTAACCCTAAAACAGGTGAAAAAGTTCATGTTGGACGATCATTCCGAGTAAGATACCGCCAGTCTAATTTCTTCAATGAAACTTTGAATAATCCTGCATAACGCAGAAATTATCAATAAAAAACCTGAGCATTGCTCAGGTTTTTTTTATTTCACAGGATCAAACATTTGGTTTTCAGAATCATATGGTCCTTTGTACTTTTCCATAAACTGATAAAGCTTCTTCGCGCCTGCACATTCATTTGTCACACCATCGTAAACTGGTACGTGTGATGGTCCACCTTGACATGAATGGTAGTATTCACAGTTTACACATGATTTACAGCGAAGTTTATTTTCCCATCGGCTGTGTTTTCTTCTGATAGGGTGATCCATAAAATCACTAATTTTTTGGTCTTTAATGTTCCCTAAGATCATTGCGCCCATATCACACCAGAGAACGTCTGTTACAACAGTCCCATCTGGATTTAAGGTAAACATCATGTCCGAGTTCTTAACATTGAAGAACTGAGATTTAGCCTGGGTCTGTGAATGCCATAAAATACTTGATTGAATACCCATTTCTTGAAGCTCATGACCGTACTTATCAACAAGTTCAATCAAGTAGCTAGAGAATTGATCGTAATTGATTGAAAGTGGAAGTACAGGGTACATCATATGGTTGTAAAGAGGACTTTCTAAAAACTTATCAAATTGTACAGATGCGTCGAATTCCCAAATTTTCGCATCACTTTTCCTCATAATTTCGACTAGAGCGCCAGCACCAGCCTCAAAGGTTTCTTTGTTCAATTCGACGTTCACAGTCACAGACATACCAGCCTTTCTTGCCTTTTGAATAGAGCGAAGAAAGCGTTCTTGATATTTCTCGCTTGAGCCATCAAGCGTGAATTTATGACCCATTGAATATGTTACTTCGAAATGGTTATCCATATACTCGCGACATAGGTCAATAAGCCAATTAGGAGTGTTGTAGGCATTAGTAACCATTGTTTGTCTAACCTTAGGGAATTTATCTCTTACCCTCTGCATGTAGTCGCGAAGTACATGTTGACCAACTAAAGTAAGCTCGCCACCTTCCCAAGCAATGATAGGCTCGATATCATCCCCTAGAAAAAACGGATCAGAAAGTGCTTTGTCTATGTATTCGAAAGGTATACATTCCTTACGTGTTCTCTGCTCAATTGTGAGGTAGCATCTAGGGCAGTTAATATTACACTGCCTTGTCACATTGATAAAAAGCAAAGGTTGCTTCATTTTTGACTCCAAATTATTTTTTATTAAACAAACTAATGATACACTATGTAACTATGACATGGAACTGAACAGCAGACTTTTGAGCCTGATATTCATACAAAAGTCGTTAATAAATAATAAAAAAATAATAAACCGTCCGCGAACCAATAATAAAGAGAATAAAAATGCAGATAGAGCACATCAGCGAAGATTATGTTGAAACGATTAAGAGCGATGAATTTGCAATTTTCATTTTTTATCAAGTAGATGATAAAACATGGAACTTACTATTTTCACTAGACCCAAACATTACTGATATTGATCCTTATGAGCTTGGAAGGTTGGGCGAAGAGAGTGAGACCGATTTCCTCTTCTTCCCAAACTACGAAACAAAAGGGGAAGCTCTTCAAGGTCTTGGAGAAACTATGTTTAATCCGAATTCGGATTATTACTATATAGATACCTATGAGCTTAGTGATGAAGCAGTATGGTACATCAGCTTAATCACACATAGTGAATACAAGCAGATTGAAGAAGTTCCAGACTCTGATAATTTCGAATCAAATAATAATAATGAAGTATATGAATTAGAGGAATTAGCAATATGATTAATATTTACAATAATGATGGTGAGAAAATAATAAAATTCATCGAACAGAACTTTAGTTGTGAACTACCAAAACATGGATTTGTAGCTGGTCAGGCAGTTTGTGGTGTTTTGATGTATCTAAAAGGATTATCAAAAGAAATAGTTCTGAATGATATTGATATATTTCACATTGTTAAAAAGTTTTCTAACTCTTATTCGCAGAAAAAATTTAACTCATTTCAGATAGTGAACGGTTTATCTTTAGATAGAAAAAACTTGCAGGTTTTCAAGTCTTCAGAAGACAAATCTATTTTTGAAAATAAGAGTCAAGATTTAATCAAGAATTATTTCTCTCGACTAGGTGATATGGAAACTGATGTTGAAGACTATGCTAATACCCTTAAATGTCTTGAAAAAACTCACACCATAAATATTGATATAGTTAACGGGTATTTTTCTTACCATAACACCACATCTAATGACACATACCGCATCTGTGATGTGTTTAGAAAAAGGTTAATTAACTCAGTTATAGTGCAATCACCTAGTGGAAATTTTTCAAGCATCCTCAAAGGATTTGATATTAATTGTACTCAAGTAGGTGTGTGTTTAACGACCAAGAAAATTTACTTTACGCCACAGTTTCTCATGTTTTTAAACTCGCTAAAGCTTGAAGTTACAAATGCAACCAGACCGAGCCATACACTTATACGACTAATTAAAAAACAGAATGAGCTTAGATTGAATTTTGACGAAGAAAGAACGCTTGGTGCATTGAATATTGCGCTTCTGCTCAATAATAAATCCTTTAGAGAAAATGTTTTAGAGTCAGAGCTTGAGTTGGTATCCCTATTGAGAAACAATACATTTTATTGCAATGTAATGGAATATAAAATCCCAAAAATGGGTAAAGTTTACTTAGAGAAATATGGTTCTATTAAGCATTTGATGCCAGGTTATCATTTGCAAGAATTTAAGTATTCTCCGAGAAGTAGCTCCGAAGAAAAAGATAAGCAAACTTTATATGATTTAACAACAACATTAGAATTACCCGACTATATTACATCTGGTGTTCATAGAGAATTGCTCGAAAAGAGACTTAAATGTAAGGTTATCGGTTACGCAGCCATTCTTAAAGAACATGCGGTAAATATCATAAATCACTATTATTCTAGCAATAAGAATGTACTGATCCCTGTTAACTTTACGAAAAAACAAGCTGAGAAAGCACTTGTTAGGCAGCCAAGACATGCGGAGGTTATTAAAGACCTTATTGCACTTAAGGATGTTAAAATTGAAAAAGGACTTCTAAACTCTAAACAGTACAATAAAGTATCATATTACCCAGAGTTTTGGTCTAAGCTAGAGTCAATACAGAGTAAATATCATCAAAATGTATATGGTTCTTTAATCAAGTTTATTGAAGAAAATGAACAATTGTACAAGTTGTATAGAAATAACAGGGAATATCTCAATAAGCCTTACATAGATATTGAGGGATCATTTATAAGTCAAGAAAGTTCTTTAAGATCGGTAGAAAGATTTAAATCGGATATCAAATCAATTTTGAATCAATCTCATATAAGAAAAAATTTATTGATAGATTCACTTACAATTGATGGTATCAGATTCGACATTGTCAATACATTCTCTGATCACTACGATTTCTATAAGGATCTTCATGATGGTTATGGAATAAATAGGGCAAACAATGTCAATTGGATAAGGAATTGCAGCAAGTTACCTATAACGATTACTAAAGCTGGTAAAGTAATCGGAAAATTGTGTTACGTAATGTACAAGCACCCAAATGATAAAGCGCGTTTGTCTATTTACAGTGGGTACGTGTATGTGCTTGACAACACAACAACTGAAAAGGAACTTAAGCAGTTGGCAATGAAATACCTATTCAAACTCAGTGAATTAGGTATAATAAACGAAATTAAAAAAGTTTATGAAAAAATCGGATATGAATATTAAGAAATTAATAGCACTGTCAATACTTTCTATTTTAAGTGTCTCCAGCCATGCAGTGGCTGGAGACCTTACATCTAATGGTTTTTCTTACGGTAAGGCTATAGAAATCAAAAGCAATGATTTGATATCAGATTTTGATGAGCGGATATTTTCTAAAATTGGTGAACCTGGAATATCACATCACCCGTATTTTAAAGATAGATATATTATCTCATTTGATTCAGATTCTAGAGATCGTGTAATTGAGTTGTTTAGTAAGGCTTACTATTTATCTCTGAAGATTAAAATCGATAAGGATACCAATGGAAAAGGGTATGAGATGATTGAAACGCCAGATGTAAAATCCCTTCTTGAAAGGGTTGGAAATGGGGGTTTTAAGTCATATCAGGGTGTTGATATTGTCTATGTTGGAAATGACGTAGAGAGTAAAGCTAAGAACTTGGGTGTTTCGTATAAGAATGCCTATGCGCTTGAAGTTCTATCAAGATCATCATTTTCATTATTGTCATCAGAATACCCATCACACGTATCTAAATCTAACTCCGTTATGTTAGGTGCATTTTATATGTTCACTAGAGACAAAGTGAATAGTTTTAATGATGTATTTAGGTATCTAAGTGCCACAACTATGATATATCAAGAGCCTAATAGTGACTCTTTGAGCGCGTGGAAGTCTAGAGTTGCAGCTTCATACGCAGCAAGGTTTGTTAATAGCGGTACAGATGCGGCTACATTAATGGACTCCACTCCAATGAGGCTTAAGCTTTTTACCAATATGATGTCTAACGAGACTGTAGACTTATCAAAAACTAAAGACACTATCAATATTGACCATATTAAAGAGCAGCTATCACAATATTGGAAGTATACATTGATTGATTTGGCGAAAATGAACCCAGCTTTCGATCCGTCAGATTGCTTGAGTCTTTACAAGATTAGTAATGGTGAAGATATCATGCAGATGATTTACTCTAATGGTGATTATGGGACGTTGTGTGATATTTCTAAGGCAATTTCAACGGGTGACTTACTAGAGTCAACAATCCTACAGCTATCTGAAGAAACACTGAGAAAGTTTATTCAGAACGATGGTGGTGGTTTTGTGCTTGTCAGCCCTTCTTCAAGAGATTTCTTAACAATGTTTGATAACTCATACAATGTTAATGTGAAGAATGTTTTTTTATAATTTAATTAATGTTAATATGGAATAAAGGAATTTTATGATGAATGAAAGTAAAGATATTGAACAAGTATATGTTGATGACATACACCCTTTAATTGAAAGGATTGCTCTTGTTTGTTTCCAAAATAACATTCCTTTGTTCTTAAGCTGCCAAGATGGAGATAGCAGCTTTAGAAATACGCTGATTAATAACAAAAATCAAAAAATTGATAAGTTTAGGTTACATAGTTTTGTGGCGGAGAATAGAAGCCTGGATGACATTTTGCTCGCAATAATAGAGGATGCCAAAAAAAATGGGCATAACTCAAAAATCTTACGAGCTATGGGGATTCCAATGAGTCAAAACTAGTATCCTGATATAGGGGGCTGTATGCACTGGCTTTTCTGGGATATAGAAAACACTGGTAATAGTAAGGTATTGTCATATTGGAAAATACCGCACGAAAAAACAAAACTGATTATCTGTTGTTCAAATAAGGTTCCAATACCTAAAGAAATATTTTCGAACAATAACCCTTTCGACCATATCGAATTTATAATATTTAATCGGCAAGAAAAGGATAAGGCTGACAACCTACTAGTCAAAAGCTTGCAGAATCACCTCTCTGACCATGATATAACACCTTCGGACACAGTCCATTTACTCTCCAACGACAGACTTCTAAATCAACGATTCCTTGATGAAGTTACTGAATCACATGCTTCCCTAGACACGTCTTACACTTCGAAAATTTGGGATCAGCTTCTCTATGATATTTTTATATTTAAATCAGGAAAAACCATAGAAACCTGCTTCTGTAAAAACTCTGAATATGTCAGTAAAAAGTCTCTAGAGAACACATTCAAAAAGTCTACTTCTAAGGTTATCAGAGAGCTTACAAAACATAACATGCTTATTCCCGTTTCAAAAAGACGATGGAAAATAAATGTGAAAAATAATGTTAAGAATGTGGTTTCTTTGAAAGAAGCGGCATAAAAAAGCCCCCTCAAGGCGGGGGTTATCTCTTAAACTGTAATGTTGTTGATGAGCTACTATGGTGCTCTTGACTAATAAAGGTTAGTCCGAAGGTGTTCTTTAGGTTTATGAGACTTTCACATTTTGATAGGACAGCTTCGTTCTCTGTCTCATAGATGCCTACATCTTCTATATGGACGTCTTCCAGTAGTCTATCGTTTACGAATATGCTAATTGAGTGAGGAACATTAAAGCCGTCTGAATCGCTTGTAGGGCTTATTTTAACAGCTTTCTTCTTTACTCTAAGCCTTTTTTCAATTTCATCTTCACTGTGGATGTCAACTATGTGTGTGAGTAAAGATTTTGTATCACCAAACCATTCTTTGCTCGCAGGGCAACCCTTGAAAGGGCAGTGATAGACCATCACTTCTTTGTCTTTCATCACAATCTTTCTCTTCTTATACTTTTTTCGGATTTTCATGAGTTGGATTCATTATTGTTGTTTCTAGAACACTACAGAAAAATTCAAAATACTTCAATAAAAGTCTGGAAATCATAGGGATTTAAATCGAGAAATGATGTCAATTGCTGATCATATAATCAATTAAATTAGGTCAATCTCACAAAAATTGACTTTACTTTTATCTGTGATTATATACAGCAAAATACATAGATCTTATTATTGTTAAGAACGCTACGCAGGATAAAATCACCTAAGCGGTTGATTGTATAGGGTTTTGCATCAACCCTAAAACTATCAATCTTGCTATGAGACGAAAAAAATAATGACTGATTTGTGTAAATGACTAATAAATATTAATTATTTAATTGACATAGAAAGTTATGTTGGTCTAGTATTCTCACAGTAGGGTGCTACCGAACAATACCGAGGTGAAACAATGTCTGAAACTATTGAGATTAAGCAGCTAATGTCTTTGCGTTCAATGCGTCCAGCGTTGCGTGAATTAAGTACTGAGCAAATTGAGCGTATTCAAGAAAATGCTGCTGAGTTACTAGTTGAGCGTCAAAAGGAAGACGAGCAATTAACTGAGCAAGAAGCTCTAAAAGCTGAAAAACTTGATCTTATCGTTAAGATGATGCTAGAAGATGGAATTGATGCTGAAGATGTCTTGGCGAGAGCTAAAGGCAAGGCTGTGTCAAAGGGTAAGCGCAAAGAGCTTCCGCCTAAATACGTTTACAAAGACGAAGAAGGCAATGAAAAAACCTGGACTGGTCAAGGTCGTACACCAGCTCCAATTCAGAAGGCTATTGATAGCGGCGCAAGTAAAGAAGACTTTCTTATCAAGAGCGCATAATCCATAATAAAATATGAAAAGGAGGCATAGCCTCCTTTTTTAACTCATTGAATTTTCAATGGATACCGATTTTTGCTGTGTCGGGAATTTGAATTGTTGATTAAAAAACTTCAACGCTTGTGTTGCTCCGCTAATAAAATCTTTTGATTTTTCGGATTTCATTTCATCGAGATCTATCATCATAACGCTGATGTATTTGTTTAATGCGTTACCTTTGTATGCCTCTATTTTCTCCAAAGCAAACTGAACACCGTCTTTTGCCTCTTCAGGTATTTTAGACGACTCCCTCATGTGTGTGATGATTTGCAGCTTATTTTGAGATACTTCAGGGTATTGCTCGTTTTCTAATATATTATCAACAAGCTTTAAGTATCTTGAATATTCTGGATCATTTAGGCTTTGGTACAATAGGGAAGTAATTGTATCGCAAACAGAAATATTTTCTATATTTCCACCAGCTCTGCATAACTTCTCAATATAATTATTTAACCTATTTTTAAATGGCTTAAAAATATGTCTATCAGTTTCACTGAGGGAGTTAAATAAATTTTCATGCTTTCCTAAAAAACCCACAAACTTTTTTGGCATACCAAGCTTCGTAGACATATTGTTAGATCTAGATGTTGCGGGAGCCTTATAGGTGCTGTTAAAGAACTCTATGGTTTGCAATGCGCCGCTTACAAACCCCTTGTCTTCATTGTTGCCAAGCATCTTCTTAAGATAAGCAGTATGCAATTTCAAATCATTACCCTTGTAGCCTTCAATTTCTTTAAGGGCATAATGAACACCAGAAGCCATATCTTCAGGAATGTCCTTAGACTTTTTCATGTGCTCAGTGATCTTTTTGACCTTCTCAGATATTTCTGGATACTGCTCATTCTCCAAAATGGAAGATAAGCTATTCAGGTACGAGATGTAGTCTGGATTGCTTATGTTTTGATTCTTCAAAAGCGTGACAACGTCACTTGCAGTAAATGTTCCACTCTGAGAATAGGTGTCAGCGTGTGCATTGATTGTATCTTGAATGCTTTTATTTTTTAATTGTTCACTTTTTGATAAGCAATCGAACAATTGGTCATGAGCCTTTCTGAAATCAGTAATGTTCATAAGCAATCCTTTATTATTTTTTATTTATTATTTAAATATTAACATATTGGTGGATTACTATACAGCAAAGTTTATATTTATAAAAAAACCCAGACTCTTGTCTGGGTTTTCTTGTTATAGAGATTTCTCTTTTTGGTCTTTGAGTTGTCTCTCTACCTTATTTGCCGAATCAGTTAAGGCTTTGTACAGATCGTGATCAGTTTCAGTACCAGTAGCTTGAAGCTTACCGCTGCGGAACTCAATCACTGCTTTGAACTGACTTCCTTCGGCAGAGTATGAAATGTTTGCGGAATCCATATGGAAGTGCTCACTGATCTTACCGATTACTTTATCAACATGAGCACGGATTGCATCAGTGACTTCTAAGCTATTGCTATTAATTTTAATCATATTTTTATTCCTTATTTAATTTCACAACTAAAATCTAATTCATATGCTTTGCCATGTCAAACAAATTGGTTTAACATACATTTAAAAGAACAATAAATAATCAAAGGCATAAAAATGTTTAAGAAATTAATGCTGCCAGGAATCTTAACTGCTTTATTAGCTAGTCCAGCAATGGCATATTCCACTCAAAACGTCTCTTTGCAAAAAGATTCCTATGGGTATGTTGACGTAAAGCTTTATATGTCAATCTGTGATACGTACAAAAATGTAGGTTATAGCCGAGAATTTGGTTCAGTGTCTGACTATGATGGTCCTTACCCTGAGCTTGGTCATTTTTCTGCTGAATTGGATAAGGTTTCAAGAATCGGTTCTAGCAATAGAGCATTTATTGATGAAACCATGCGTAAGGCGCATGAATTCCAATACAATACCTATAGGGCATTAGCTCAGTTTAAGGTGCAGATTCAACGCTATGAAAAGTTGGTTGGTCAATATGAATCCACTTATCAAATGCAGAATGAAATGCATGAAGAAAACCGCGCTAAATTGATTAAGCAAAAAGAATACAATACTCAAAAAACAATTTCAGATATCAAAACACAGTTATCTAAAGTACCGTATAGCGGTAGAGATCAGGTTCATGAAATGTCAGATTGGGATGACTACCAGGAATGTAAGCTTTGGTGGAATTACGAAAAGCAAAATCAGGGTAGAATTGACTACAATAGAAAACCAATTTACAGAACGAAGTAGAAACATTGTCGATTGAAGCACTTTAAGTGCTTCTTTTTTATTGACTATTGTCTTGTTTTTGGTATAGCATTAAACAAAATAATCAAATGGTAAAAGTTTTGAGTCTTGATATATCGCAAAAGGCAGAGTCTATAATCGAAAGAATGACCTTGATTTTCGATGATAAAGCAAGGTTAGGTGTTATTAATCATAAGCAAAATTTAGAGGCTGTATCAGTTAGCTCTGAATCAACATCTTGCAAAAGCTGTTTAAGCAAGCTTACTCCACTGGAAAGATACTGGTACATTGATACTTGTGAATCTTGCGAAAGATCGTCATTTTTGGAAAACGAAATCCAGAAGTTATCCCCGATTGATGCCACAAAAGTTAGAAGTTACGTTTTATTTAAAATGACGAACAGTGAATCAACAAAACTAATAAATTAAGCAGAAATTAAGATGAATAACCAAGAAGCGATTATTCAATATTTTGGGTCACTAGAATTGAAAAGGGCAATGAAGCTAATCTATAAGGATTCACAGCTTCAGGTTGCCGTAATATGCGAAGATAGTCCAGGTAAGGTTCCTATTTTGGAGGTTTGGAGAAACTCTGAACAGTCACCATTTAGCTCTAAACAAATTGGCACCATTAGTGGCTATAAAGGATTTGCAAGTGAGATCTCGAAAGTGGATTTTGAGTCTGTTTGCAATGATGTTAAAGGTAAAATCCTAGAGTTTATGCCGAAATAAAAAAGACTGATTATTAATCAGTCTTTTTTATTAAATCGTATTTTTCAAGTTCTGGTGTAGTGACGAGCCTTTTTCCGTTTGGTATCGTTAGAATGAGGTTGGTTCCTACTTTTTCGGCTTTCATCTGAATCTCATTCTCTGATGATAAGGATTCAATCGTGGCAACAATTTCTTCAGCTACAGAATAAGCAATACCATCAGATATTACGTCCTTTTCTATGGGTTTTTTGGAAACTATATAAACATGGTCATCCGAAATTTGATAGTCATCTAATTCATTGTAAAAGCAGCCAGAACCAATTGAAAAGTTTGGCTTACTTATTCCACGTCCTAATTCACTAACATATGAAATTAAGCCTATAGATGGAAGCGATTTGATATCAATCTTCCAAACCTTTCCATTTACAGTTTGTAATGACTCTGTAATTGATTCAGAAATGGTTTGCTTGCATCTGTTCATATCTTCTAATAAGGATAAGTGCGATTCAGCATATGATTTAGATATGCGAGGTCTTTTCCTTGCAGAGAATAAAATTGCGTTGTCAGCGTTATCAAATTGATAGCTTCTTGTTGGGCGAGTTTGGTTATTTAAAATCATGTCATTTCTTTTTTATTATTATTTATATTATGTGAATAATATCATCCGACAGATCGCTCAACAATATTTATATTCAAATAAAAAGCCGCATCGTTGATGCGGCTTTGATTTGCAAGAAGATGACTCTTAGCTCATATATTGAGCCATGAAGTCGGCTTCGTTCAAGATCTTAATATCAACGCCGCTGTTTTGTAGTTCTTGTGCTTTAGAAAGCTTGCTTCCAGCTTTATCACCATAAAGAACAGCGCTTGTCTTTTTACTTACAGAGCCGCTTACTTTAGCGCCTTTCTGTTGAAGGAGTTCTTTGATGCTGTTTTTATCAAAGTTTTCCAATGTGCCAGTAACAACCCACGTTTGACCTGCTAATTCACTTGATGCAGCTTCGACTTCTTCAAAGGTAATCCCTACCTCAAGAAGACCATTGATAAGGTCAATGTTTTCTTGACTAGCAAAGAACTCAATGATGTTACTTGCAGTACCATCACCCACATCATTTACTTTTATTAATTCATCATGGCTGGCATTCATAATCGCGTCGAGTGAGCCAAAGTATTTCATTAAGTCGTTTGACGTTGATTCGCCAACACCAGGAATACCAATGCTGTTGATGAACTTATCCAAGCGGCAATGTTTTGAAGCTTGAATGCTCGCAATCGCTTTTTTAGCGCTTGCGATACCTTTGCCTGGTAGATATTGAATGTCGTCAATATCTAGTTTGTACAGGTCAAGGACATTTTTAATTGCCCCTTTTTCATATAGCGCTTCAACAATCTTGTCACCGATACCTTCAATATTCATCTGCTTCTTGCCAGTGAAGTGCGAGATCGCTTCAATAGCCTGCGCTGGACAAGTTAACCTTGCACTACAAAAGATACCAATAATATCTGGTTTGGTCATAGTAGGTGCATTACATACTGGGCAGTGAGTCGGCGGTTTAATTAACTCTCCACCATTTGATTCAAGTACGCCCTCAAGATGTGGGATTACATCGCCTCTGCGAGAGATAGTTACAGTGTCACCGATTCGTAAACCGAGCTTTTCTACCTTCTCAAAATTGTGAAGGGTAATGTTGGATACAGTAACACCACCACAATGCACAGGCTCTACGCGCCCCATAGGAGTTAAAATGCCTGTACGACCTACCTGAACATCAGATGACTTTAAATCCGTGTTGGCTGTCATTGCAGGGAATTTTCTAGCAATAGCAAATCGAGGGATTCTGTTCGTGTATCCTAGCTCTTCCTGTCTTTCAACATCATCAACTTTGAAGACAATTCCATCAATGTCAAAAGGAATATCAGAACGAATATTTTCAATTTCATCGTAGAAATTATACATATCTTCGATTGATGAAAGTTGTTTAGTGTATGGGCTTTTACGGAAACCAAACTTATGCAGCATGGATAGTCGTTCAAAATGACTGTTAGAAATATCAAGATCGCCACTTTCAATATAACCTAGACCATAAGGAATAAAGCTAAGGTTTCTTTCTTTACTCAGTTTAGGATCAAGTTGACGGATTGCTCCAGCAGCACCGTTTCTTGCGTTTGCTAAGCCTTTTTTGCCATTTGCTTCGGCTTTGGCATTGTAATCTTCTAATTGCTTCTTGAGCATAAAGCCTTCACCGCGAACTTCAAGTTCAGGGATGATAATGTCGCAATCAAGTTCCATAGGGATGTCGGTGATGGTTTTAACTGTATGGCTCACATCCTCGCCATATTCTTTATCGCCCCTTGTTAGAGCGTATGCAAACTTGTTGTTCTTGTAAAAAATAGATAGTGCTAGACCATCCAGTTTCAATTCCGCTACGTACTTGCCACCAACGCTTGCTTTACCTTGCATTGTTTTTTTAAGTTCTTCGTTATCGAAGGCGTTATCAAGTGAAAGCATAGGCTTCTTATGCTTAACGGACTTGAACTTATCAGAAAGCTTGTCACCAACACGCTGAGTTGGTGAGGTAGACTCAATATTGTTTGAGTTGGATTTTTCGAACTTTTGAATCTCTCGGTACAGAATGTCATAATCTGCATCAGGAATGATTGAAACATCATTTACGTAATACTGAGTGCTGCATTTGTTCGCAAATGACACCATAGCCAAGTAGTGTTCATAGCTGCCTTTATCATCACGTAGCATTAGTGATTGATATGTTTCAATTGCACTGTTATCTAAAATCTGAGCATGAGGATTCATCTGTCTCTTTCCTTCAATTTATTTATTTAATTAATTAATGATTTAAGTAGAGAAGCAGGGCGAGCCTGCTTCAATCATCAATGGTTTTCTCTTTTCTTTTGCGTTGCTATGCCAATTTTTCTTGCACATGCTTCAGCATATTCCACATATCTTACATTAATGTACCTTAGAATGCAATCTATGTATAATAAGAAATAACTATTTCCCGTGGTTTCAAAATTTCTAACCATTTGCGTAGGGAGCATAGAGCGGCGAAGGACAGGATGAAGCTTGTTGAATTCACTTTTCCCAGAAAAGTGTTTTTGTATAAGGCAAGCATCTTTTAACTCGATGCCTGAATCAAATGAATTTTCGAAAAGTTCATCGTGAAATTTTGGCTTTACCTCATTAAAGTGGTTGTACTTAAGAACTAGATTGCCGAAAACATCATGATTCATACCGAGAAGTGGGTCATTACCACTGGAACTTTTTTGATATGCCGTGTTGAGAATAGTATCATTTATAAACTCAATAAATCCCTTTTTTAGTGTGTCATCAGATATAGTGAAAGCCTGAAAGCTAGATAGAATCACGATATCTTCTACCAGATCTTGAACATTTACCTTATTGCAACTTCCGTTGAGCTGAACAGTGGACATGTTATCTATGAACAATTCTGTAGCAATTAGGACTTCACCACTTATAGAGTGTAAAAGTGATTCTCTATTCATATCAGCACCAATATAAAGAACGATGCATAGAACTTACTGTAAACGCAAGTGATTGTCAATTAATGGGTATTTTTTATTTTATATTCAATTTTAATGTGCGGATAAGGTTTTATAGATATTGTTTGAATTTAATCTTTAAATATGAAAACATAATTCCATAGTAAATTACTCAGGTATAAAAAATGGCATATTCTAATAAAGTAATCGATCATTACGAAAACCCAAGAAATGTTGGCTCAATGGATAAAGAATCGAAAGATGTTGGGACTGGTATGGTAGGCGCTCCTGCTTGTGGTGACGTAATGAAGCTTCAAATTCAAGTTGAAAATGGAATTATAAAGGATGCGAAGTTCAAAACATATGGGTGCGGTTCCGCAATTGCGTCAAGCTCATTAGTCACTGAATGGGTAAAGGGCAAGACTGTGGATGAGGCTATAGAAATATCCAATAGCCAGATAGCAGAAGAACTAGAATTACCACCAGTGAAAGTTCATTGTTCAATTCTGGCTGAAGACGCAATAAAAGCCGCGATAGCAAACTACAAATCAAAACAAAACTAGGAATGAGTACAGATGCAAACTATTGGAATTAGCGATGAAGCAGCAAGAATCGTACAAGAGTCCTTCAAAGCAAGGAAAAAGGGGGTAGGACTCTTTGTGGGGGTAAAAACCTCTGGATGCACAGGTTACAGTTATGTTTTAGAGTTTATAGACGATTTAGTCCCATACGAAGAAAAGCCTGGATCCGTAATTATCCAGGATAAAGGTGTAACCTTGGTATCAAATGAAAAAAGCTTAGTGCTACTAAATGGTTCAATACTTGACTATAAAATAAAAGGGTTAAATAAAGGATTTGAGTTCATCAACCCGAACATAAAAGACCAGTGCGGCTGCGGTGAAAGCTTTAACGTTTAAAATAGGATTTAACCGTTAAATATCTTCTTTACCTGCAAAAAGCTTGGGATTCCCTCTACATAATCACTTGAAAAGTCAGTTACCAAAGCTGGCTTTTCATTTTTTGTGTTTTTATCATTATTATTAATGATGAGAACATTGTCGTTATCTTCTAATGTGTCTGTACTTGTCGATGTTGTAGTTTCCAGCATCGAAAAAGGATTGCTAGATTCATCAGCTTTAACGGTTTCAGATTCTGAATCAAAATGGCATAAGATAACATTATGAATTTCTGTCGGATTTCTTAGAAGGATACTGGCATCATAAATACGTTTATCACATATATATTTACCCGCGATAATGTAGACCTTCTTGTACTTCGGTAGTGAAGTGCCAGATTTAACATGAGTGAGTAAATGGTTAAGCTGATCAAAATCTATGATAATATGATCGCCAACAAACCTATTTAAATAAATAACTGAATCAAGAGATTCAATATCTCTCAATGTTAGAATTTTATGGATAAACAAGCTTGTAAGCTTACAAGACTTTTGAAAATCGTTCGAGATGATAACAACCTTGTCAGAGTTTATCTTGAAATTGGTGCGAGCAAACTTAGTGTGTGTTGTTATTATTTGTTGGTTAAGGCTAGTCTCAGGGCGAACTGTTTTGCTTTTTAGCATTTTAATAGCCTGAGAATTCAGCCGAATTTGATCATACATTATGACTCCATAATAATTGATAAAGTTATTTAGTTTGTTTAGAATGTAAAGTTATCAAAATAAGACCATTAAATCAATTTGGATAAGACAAATCTATGAGTATAGTAAAAAAAATACCAATGCTGGTTTTTAGCTATGTTCATGATCATGGCATGGACAAGGATTCATTATCCGCTGAAGACTTTGTGCTGGCTCAAGACATAGAAACTAGAATGACGAGCGTTTTTCACATTAACAATAAGAAAGTTAATGGGAAGGATACTTCATTCAAATTTTCTGACGTGAAGCAGATGGAATTACTTAGAGACCGTATTGATTATCTATGTGTCTGTAAGCCGTTAATAGGCAGGGATAAAGCAAAGTCTTGGGTCTACTCAATGAGTAGAGACATAGAGAAAGAAAAAAAAGAAATTTCAATTAATAAAGTTTTTTACAAGCTCAAGGAAGATTCCAGCAAGCTTGTTGACCCTCTTAAAAAAGAATGTATCGCGGTAGCGCGAAAACTTATACCACAACTTCCAAAGAACTTTGACATTAAAGTTACTCTCGATTGGGATCGGTCTAGAAAGCACTCATATGGTTTTTATGAAGAAATCAATCTTTCAGAGGACGGTCTCGTCCAATGCGAAGTAATTTTAGCAATGAAGTCATTTTTTTCTCCATCAGGCAAACCTCTTAATCTAACTAGAGAAGAGTACTCATCTTTCAAAAATGATCCAGATATAGGGCAGTTTTCCACAAAGATATGGCAGTTTCATATGTTGACCATGTTTTGTCATCAGGCAGCACATGGAATCCAAGAGTTTTGTCAGCATGAATTAGAGATGGGTAGTAAGTACTTGATTCATCATGGTGAAGGATTTGAAAGCTTGTATCGAGCTTTCAGGAAAGAAATAGTTAACCCACGATTAAGTAAGCAAAAAATAAAGGTAGGAAGAAAATGAGTATGTATTTCAACTATTCAAGTATGAATGCTGGTAAAAGCACATCACTTTTGCAAGCAAGCTACAACTACAATGAGCGAGGTATGGGTACGATACTTATGACTCCTATGGTAGATGACAGATCAGGAGTTGGTGTAATAGGCTCAAGGATTGGTCTTAAGGCAGATGCTCATGCTGTTAAGCCTAGTGACAACCTATTTGAAAAAGTTAAAGAGATCATCAAAACACAAGAGAGTGAACTGCCTGTAAGGGCTGTGTTTGTTGATGAGGCTCAGTTCTTGTCAGAAGCTCAAGTAGACCAGTTGTCAGATATTGCTGACGACCTTGGGCTAGCTGTGTTGGCGTATGGCTTAAGAACAGACTCATTTGGTGAGTTGTTTCCTGGTAGCAAGAGACTACTGGCGCTCGCTGATAAGATCAGAGAGGTCAAAACAATTTGTAAGTGTGGTAAAAAAGCCACGTTTGTTGTTAGATATGATTCGGAGGGTAATCCTGTAAAAAGTGGTAGTCAGGTTGATATCGGTGGCAATGACAAATATGTCTCTTTTTGCAGAAAACATTGGAAAGAAGAAATGAGAAAATAAATTTAATAAATAAAAAAAATCAAATAAAAAAATAAATAATAACAAAATAAAAGAATAATAAAATGAAATATAAAATAAAAGTAACAGGCGATTCATCGGTAGTGAAAGATTTCGTAGCATACTGCAATCAGCATAACCTAAAGGACTTTAAGAGTAAGGGATACTCCCTTAATTCAATTAAGTCGATAATCAAAAATGCGGATTACTCTATTGGTATGAGGTGTGTAAGCTTGGTCAATGACTCAACAGCTTTAGTTTCAGGAACGGTTAATTCTCAGGATGCAGGAATCGACACAGAGATTCTGTTAGGGATGTCTAAGTTGTTTCCAAAACTATACTTCGAGGCGCGTTCTATCTGCGATAAGAACATGCAGGTTGTAGGAGTTGAGGCTTACAACGGTTACATAAGCAATCCATTTGAGTATGAATCATTAAAGAGTTTAATAGAAGTTTATTTCACTTATATGTGCTCTCAAAAATTCTATGAAACTAAGTCTGCAAACATCAAGTGCAGTAGAGGTTACATGGGACGTTTTGATTTGGTTTCTGAGCAAGAATGTTGCGCTACCGATGCAAGTGTTAAGCAATACGATTTTAACTTTGACAACGGAGCTTCGTTTAGAGTGGAAGTGAGAGTGGGTTCTGATGGTAAAAGCAAAGTTGGATTTAATGTTTTTAGAATGATAAATAAAAAAGATTCTAAAGAAAAAGAGTTCAAAACACTTGCTGATTTCTTTATCAATAACCTAAGCGCTAGCTTTCTTAACTCGCACAAGGCTAACAAAATCAACAACATAAAGTCTGCTTAAAAAACCATCTTGAGGGATTGATTCTTTCTTACTAAGGGAGTATCATTTCCTCAATTTCAATATAAAATGAACGGCAAGTGAATGAAGGAATCTACAAACAGCATCTACGATGCGGCTAAAAAGATGGATAATCCTGGCTTAATTCTAGAAGAGATCGTTAAAAGTATTGAAGAGAACAGAGATGTAGAATCTTTTGTTAAGTTGGCATTTAATTTTGCTTCAAAAAACCAAGAGTCTTTAAGTGATCTTCTGGAGAAACTGAAGAATCACTCGCTGTATAGTGACTTGACTCGCTCGTACATCATTGACCTGATCAGACGACTTTCATCAAGCAGGTACTACAAAGAAAATGATGATAAGCGTGTCGATTACTTGGTGATGTTGCCAGTTATCATCAAATCACATTTTGGCTCTCATCAAGAGAATGGTGTATTACCGCCAATTATTCGCAACAATCTTTCAAGTAAGCTTGAACAATTCTTTTCGGCTAACGGTATGACTTGCACAGTTAAAGTTGAAGGCTCAATCTTTAACTATGAAGATTACAAACCAGGAATTTTTGATTATGTAGAGTATGAAAAGTACTTCAAAATAATCGCAAAAGACGAGATTGCAGTTAGCGGTGACAAGCATGAACTGTTCATGATACCAATGCGAGTTTCACTTAAACGTGATGCTGAAAGCCACTTCTTTGATAATGGTGAGTCATTCAACAGCGCGAGCACTTATGAATCATTTGAATCATTTCAAGATGATATTAGATGCCTAGTTCAGTTTATCTTTAAATCATCTAAGTATAACGTATCTGTTGTAAATCCAATGCTTGCTAATGAGGCGCTTTGGGGAGCATTGTCGTTTGTTCGAATTGAGAAGTGCTTATACGAGATAGCGAAGCAAGCAATTATTGCTAAACCTAGTGATTACAAGGTAGTCGTTTCAAGCTGTGAAGAAACAGGTAAGATCAGGATTTGTTTTTACGTACAAAATGAAAACTTTTATGCTTTCGATTATGGAAAGCCAATCAATATGGATCATGAAAACCAACCCAGAGACCTAGATTACATCCAATACTTCTTAAGTGAGTATGGGTTTGGAGTGACTGTGGTTGAAAAAAATGTGGAGGGATCACTCACAGAAGAGTTATCTAGGACGCTGCTAAGAGTGACATAAATAATAATGAAAAGAATAAACTTGGCGCTAAATTATATCGAAAAAACAACAGGCAACAAGAATTACTCATTTGATAAACTAATAAAATCGAAAAGAATGCAAATCGTAAATGCAAATTTACATGGTAACGATATTGCTTACTTTTCTGTTGAGGACGAAAGGTTGGTGATTTTAGTATCATCAAAACTGTCAGTCGCCCAAAAGAAATTTTTGGCTGCACTCAGCCTTGTAAAGCTCGATATATTGAATCAAATTAATAAAGAATTGGTGTTTAGCAAAGATGAAATAACGAATAATACGCTAGACTCTGAAGTATGTATGGCTATTGTTCTATTAGACCCAGATCTTTGCCAGAACACTGAAAAACTAAATGAGTTCCAAAAATTATTGAAAAGTCAATTCGGATGATTCTTTACTAACTTTGCTTTTTAAAGCCGTAATGATTTTTTTACTCATTTCTTCGTTGTTAATGACAGAATCCCCATAAAGGTTTTTCACTGGATTGGTTAGTCTTTTGTATTTATTGGTTTCAATTGAAAATTTGCTCGTAAAGTTTAAGTTTTTGTCAAATTGTGAGCTAATAACTCGATTCTTTTTTACGAAAACAACCCATCCACCGCCTGATTTGGTATTCGTCAGGGTAATGACACGACGAGAGAACAAAGCCTCGATAAATGCCAGATTGTTCTGGCTTTTCTGCTTCTTGAATTTTTCTATATATGCAAGACTACGCACATTTTCATCTTTAGAAAAAATGTCTTCATCAATATACACTTCCATTGCGCTATCAATAAACGCAACCATGTCAGGAAATTCCTCCCTTAACTTTCTTGCTACTTCATATCTTTCAGCGGTGCTGGCAGAGTCAATGGTTTTATAAATTTTCTTTTTCATAACTAGCTGATTTTGTTTAATTTATTATATTTTTATAACAACTTGATTTATGTTAGAATTCGCGCCCTGAGTAGAGGTGTGTATGAATTTTGCCAAGTCAATTGCTATTGTTGTTTTTGTAATATTAGTGCTGTGTTTTAATTTATTTATCGAGATCTTAGAAATAGAATATGAAGATCTAGAAGCTACAACCGAGCGGTCTGACCATGTAAGTGATATTGCTAAAACTAACTTGTCTAGAGTTTTACACAGGATAGAGACTTATAAGCAATCATACATCATGCTAACACAAGCAAATATGTATGATAAAGATAAAATAGACACTATCTTTTATTCGCAAAATAACGAAAAGTGGGAGTGTCATTTTATAGGTAGAACGGCGGAGTTCCCTAAGGTCTTAAGTGTACAAAATTATAAGAGTCTTATTGTTGGTGGTAAGTTCTATCAGATCAAATATGATGTTCCTAATCAATCAGTGAGTGTATATCACCAATTTCAGAAATTGGAAAATGGCATTCCTTTGGATTACGCGATTTTGGTTACTTTTAATATAAGTGAGGAAACTCATGCTTTAAAAGAATCGCACCATTTCGACTATTTTAATATTGTAAACAATAAAATCATTATCATTGAAGAGAATGGTACAGTAATAGAACCTAGTTTTGTCAGTAATTTAATCTACAATTCTAACCTAGCGCAAAGAGCGACTAAGATTGATGGGTTCTATGTTTCAAAGCAACACAGTGAAATGGGAGTCGATATTATAGTAGCCATCCCATCTTATGATAACAGCTACTTTTCTGCCTTCAGGCTGGTGGATGTGACTTCCTATGTGATTACCATCAGTCTTCTTCTTGGCTGCTTACTTATCTTGATGAGAAAATCTTCAGTTTATTCTAAAGAGTCTGATCGGTTAAATAATGTAGTAAGAATGATTGGCTCAGGTGATCTTAGCACCAAAGATTTGCTGTTTGGGAAGCTTTTGAAGAAAGAGTCTTCAAGGAAGCTCTTTAGAGTTGATAAAGACCTATTTCAGACCAAAAACGATGTCATGGTATTCAGAGAAAAGATGCTAAATGGATCGGTTTCTGACTATGTTTATTCTGGATACAAGTATCACTTCATTTTTGTTCTTGAGGTCACGAACGTTTTTGATATTGCCCTTACAAGGAACGAAAACTTCACTGTAAATTCATTTATCAACTCGTTTTCTTTCTATATTAACGAGTCAAACGGTCTTTTCTTAAATCACGTTGGTTCTCTTGATTTCAAGAGGGTGATCGCTTTTGTAAGTTCAGAAGCGCCTCTTACAAGACAAGATCTTATTGCTATTCATAATAGACTTTCTGACCACTCTTCATATTGCCACTTTAGAATTTTTGCTCTTCCTGTAAGCATGGAAGATAAGGTGGATATTTCTGTCTATAAGCTCCTTTATGCATTTACAAAACACGATGATGATATCTTAGTTTGCCAGGAGAAGTTCTTTGATATTGAAACGGATGTAAGCGAGTGCTCTTTAAAGCTTCCGTCTGCTTTGGAGAACGACGAGTTGTCACTAGTCTACCAACCAGTGATAAATATCAAATCAGAGCGTATGGTGTCTCTAGAATCGCTTCTTAGATGGGATAAGACAAATGAGCAAGTATCACCAGCGCAATTGATAGACATGTTCTATATGAATGGTGGGTTGGGTAAATTAACAGAGTTTATTGTTAAAAAGGTCTTCATAGAGGCGCGTAAGTTTGAGTTGCTAGGTAGGACTGACCTTAAAATTTCAATCAATCTTTCAGAAAAGCAGTTGCTGGAGAAAAAGCTTATCTCTATCGTGAATAAGCATTTAACTTCATCTTTAGTTAAGCCTGAAATGATTGAGTTTGAGGTCTCTGAGTCGATAGCTATGAAAAGGAATATTCAGGTACTGGAGAACCTGATTAACCTTAGCAATCTCGGCTTCGGGGTTGTTGTAGATGATATGACTAGCCCGTTGATCGTTAGCCAGTTATCCGCCAATGTGAACATCACAGGCGTAAAAATAAACTCAATGATGATATCGAATAAGGCTGATATGAAAATCATGTCTCAAGTTAAGGACAATATGGCAGGTAAGTCTATTGATGTAGTTATAAAGATGGTAGAGAACCTAAAATCAAGCAATAACTTTAGGGAAAGAGGCTTTAAGTTAATGCAAGGGAATTTCTATCAACCATCCACATCAATGGACAAAATTTATACAGCTTATCTCTCAGATTCAAGAGTTAAAAAATATAGAGTATAAAATTAAAAATAGCCTTAAAGCCCCGTAAATACGGGGCTTTTGTTTATTAATTCTATGTACAACATCAGATTCTTTTGTTAGTATCATTTATGAAAAAGGGTCTTTTTGACCTAAATAAAATATAAATTTATTAATAAAAGGTGGAGAGGATGAATCCGTATGAATTCGTTTTCTCTGATCACGCTAACAAAAGATTTAATCAAAGATTTCCAGGTTTAGTTTTAAGTAATGAAATAAAGACTCTAACACCATGTAAAGCTAAAGATTTAAGCTTTATCTCAGGTACGCTTTCGTATAGGCGTATTAAAAAATCTGAACGTCATAAATATCGTTTCTTAGTATCCGATAGTGGTGCGTATTTCATCTGCAAAACAATGGGCGTGATCGGAGGTGTAGAGCATCTAAAGGTAATAACAGTCCTCAAAGATGAGGATAAGGGTTTCCATCAGGAAATGCTTGATTATGCTTTAGAGCTTTACAGGAAAGAACAAAAAATTGAACAAAAGAAAGAAGTTGCGTCTGAAATAATAGTAAATAAAAGCGCAAAACCTTTAAATGAAGATCCAAAACCAGTTCTTACAGAAGAAGAAAGGAAGGAGCTTGAAAGGCTTCGTAATCAACAAAAGCGCGAAGATGACTATCATGAGGCAATTGCCTATTTGATTGATCAGCCAAAGTTTTTGTTTATTAAAGATATCAAGGAAGACGTAATCGATCAAAACATCAATCGTCACTGTACGGTTGTTGGAATGTTTGCTTCTCTTTATCGCTCTTACATGAACCTGAAAGAGAGAATGAAAGCTTTTGAAATCGAAGACGGTGATATCAAACAGTTCAAGAAACGCGAGCTGTCTTCAATTGCTCAAAAGCTTGAGAAGGCATTTATCATCAGGGCAATGGTCATCCATGAATCCGTTGAAACCGAATGGTATGAGTTGATTGACGAGCTTGTTTCTGACTATATCGATATGGCATTAACAATCCTCGACAACGTTTACGGAACATCTAAAATTTCTGTAAAAAATAGAGATTCGGTGATATCAATTTTTTCAGCCATAACAAAGGCTGAAGGTGTATCATTCGTAGATAATGCTAAGCTAAGATCAATCTTCTCTTACCTTGTCGCTTACGAACAGTTTGAAATGACAGAGATCTATAAAGGTCAGTCATTTACGGCAAAAGAGCTGGCAGGTAGGGTTTTCCAAATCTCATACTTATCAAAGCTGAGCTTCGTAAGTGATGAGTTAAAGCACAAGCTACATGGTATTACCTCGTTCTATGATGTGGTTTTGGATAGGGTAAGTGATTTAGAAATTGATGATATGTTAAAAATTTCAGTTGCTGATTTGATTCCAAGTACGAAGGTGGATGTTGAGATAGATAATGCAGAAACCGAAGAAAATGATGAGATAGCAAGTAGCTGTTGAATACAAAACCCAAAGTTATAGCTTTGGGTTTTTTATTTTTTAACAGTCTAATTAAATTGAGTATAAAAAACCGCCCATGACAGTGCATGAGCGATTTGTCAGTTTTTTATTATTTAACTCGATGAGCAGATTCAAAAAACTTCATTAGCTTAACCATTTCTTTTGCAGCTTCATGTTTATGTTTGTAGTCAATTCGATTCTTTGTTCTGAAGTATGACACTTCATATTCAAAATTCCCTGATTTAACCATATGGCTGATAGTCATGGCAGAAAGTGGGGCAATAGATTCTTTCCCTTCTTTTACCGCATCTTTAGGGGATATAAAGATTTCCGAATGATGCTTTTCCAGTTCTGATTTGAGTGCTGTTAAATCATTTTTGTATATTAAATCTAGAATCTTAATTTCTAAGTCAATATCCTGGTTTTTGAACAGTTCATAATGTGTTTTGCTCATTCGTAGAATCGGATATTTTTCAGTCATTAGTTCTACCCTAGCTGTGCTTGATTGCAATTCATTTAATCCTTTCATTAACGAGAAAGCTACTGCTTTAGAGAGTTCAGGTGTTTCCTTATATTCAACTTCTGTAAATGCGCTTAATAAAATTAATTGAGCAAGAGGATCACCCATCAAAGAAGCATTATACATTTTTATGTCAGGAGAACCGTAGCTTGAAATTGCATTTATCTGATTATATGGAATAATTTTTGTTTCTGTTTTGCTTACATACTTAACTGGAAGGTTAGTTTCTAACAAATTTTGGTCTATCTTAGAAAAACTCATTAATGCAACCATCATAATAGATAAGATACAGAATACTTTTGCTAATTGTAGGTGTTTATATGTGATCTTTTGCTTTGCGATTACTATGTTCTTTTCTTCAAACTTTTTCTCTTTTGCTTGAAATTCAACATAATTCTTCTCTCTGGTATTTCCGAATAGGTAAATGAACATTACAAAAATTGATAGACCTTCGTAAATGCTTGTTACTTTCTCAGATTCAAAGAATAAAGCGCTTGGCTCCATAAGTGGGTATGTCCCATATAATGGATATAATATGGTAATACCCATGTATATTGGAGCGGCTAGCATAATAGCGTGAAACCATAAGTAGCTAACATTAAAAGGGTGGTTTCTCTTGATACTTTTTAGAAGCTTAAACGGTAATATCTTATCCAAAAAGCTTTCATCATCAATGCTTGCATATGTATCCATAAACGGAATAAACATGGTTCCGAAAGTATACAAAGCTGTAACGAACATTAACGGATAAGCAATGCCCAAATAACTCTTAGAATTACCACTATCGATAGTCATTGGCATTGAGATAGTCACTCCAATCATGCAGATGATAAAAAAAGCAAGCAAAGGCAGGGATTTCTTGTATTGAGATTGCCTTAGCTCATAAGTGGACATGTCGGGTTTTTTTGAAAGGTTATCCAGAAAGCTGGATATTTTTTCGATCATATTCATTTTTAATTGTTTTCCATTTATTTATATTTTTCATAAGTCTAAATCATTATTTAAACCAATAAAATATTTTTTAATTTTTTTGTAAAAATACTGATAGGGCATTGGGTGACTTTAAATTATCTTGACTGAGAAAATGGATTCGTATACTTTAGCTTCATTGGGTATGAACTGGAACGGCTCCCAGCTTACCAACGTCTATAAACGACCTAGCCGCCTAGTAACAAAAATAAAACACCCGCTTGCCAAGCGGGTGTTTTTGTTTCCTTTGAATTGGAGTTTTTCGAGGTTTACTAATTAGTGAAAAGTATCTACTTCTGCTTGTAACTCTAAGATTTCTTTTTCATATGCTGATGAAAGAAGAGGGAATCGCTTATACGTTTTTGGATCCAGGCTGTTAATCTCAATGTGGAAACCTGGTGCTTGACGATCTCGCTTCCATTGGTTTCTAAATAGTAGCTGGAAGTAACGTACTACGTATTGACACAAAGTTGCCTTACTGAAGTTCGGGAACTCAACACAGATGGCTTCCCATGTTTCAGTTGGGCTTTTTCCTGCTTCTAGAGTAAGGATTAGGATGCGATCTAGGATAGGGAATGGCATCAAATCATCTTCGTCTTGTTGTGCAGTAGGTCTAAGCTCAGCAGTAGGTCTTTGGTTATTGATGAAGCTCAGAGAGTGCAGGCATACAGAATATTCCTCATTTACTGATACGCCTTGCTCTTCCAGCCATTGCAACATAGAGAGGATTCGAGTTTTCGTTACCCCTGAAATTGGCGCTAGCACACCAGAACTATCACCATCCATTGTTACATATCCAACCGCGCCTTCTGACATATTACTGGTGGTTAGCAAAAGTTTGTTTTCTAGGTTCGCTACCATCCAAATGCTCGGAGAACGAACGCGAGCTTGAATGTTTTGACGGGCGATGTCGTGTTTATCCCAATCAAATTCGATGCCTAGTGATGTTCCAATCATGCCTTCATAGCTATCAACAAGCTCAGAAATATTAAAGTTGTGGAATTTTGAGCCGATTTCACGCGCAAGAGACTTCGCTGCGTTAAGTGTCACGTCACCACTATTGCTAGAGCCTTGATAAGCGCAAGTTAGGTACTTGGACACAATTGAAGGACAAATATCGACTTTTAGTTTATGCAAAGAATCATTAGAGCTATCTAGTGACTCTAGTTTGCTAACCAATTCATCATCCATGTATTGAAGCAAATGTTCAGGGAGAGAGCAGGCACCATTGTCTTTCTTGCTGATCAATTCAGCAAGTTCAAAGTACACAGATAGGAATGTTGCTGAACCTACAAGAGCTGAGTCAGCGCCACCGCTAAGAGAAAGAGCGTAACCTTGAGTTTTTGTTTTTCTTGACCAGTCACGCAAGCCAATTGAAATTGCTCGAATGGCTTCCTCATGAGCCAGATTATCACTCAATTCCCAAGCTTCAATGTCGAAAGACTTATCTAAGATTTTCGAATCAAAGTTATGCTCAAGTTTGACCTTGATAGTTTGATTCTCAGCGTTAAAGTCTGAGTAGTAACGCTGGCTAGTATTAATCTGACCAATGCGGCTTTGAGATAGGTCGATATCGGCAGTTACAACTTCACAGTTAGAATAGTGGAATCGCTTACCTTGCTTGACGAGTTTACCATCTACAGCAATCATCGCGCCAGCATCATAAATTGAACGACCCGATTCACACCCAGATAGGTTTGAATACACGTAACAAGCTGAATATGCGCGGCTTGATTCTTCTACCAGACGCTTGCGCGTCAGGAATTTACCAATTGAGAAATGACTCGCACTTGGGTTGGCAATAATGTCTACGCCCTGATCGAAAAGACCTTGTGCTGTACGAGCAGATACCCAACCATCTTCACAGATTTCAAGGCCAACCTTTACCCCGTTTACATCATAAACGATATTGCCAATTGCAACTTCTTCTTCGATGCCAGGAAGGTTGATTAGTGCGTTTTTCTTGCTTGTCCAAGGAGTGAACCAGCGTTGCTCATAATGAAGACCGTTTGCTGCAAGATTTCGTTTCAGTGAGATGCCTTTAATCCCGTTGTGAGTAAGCATAGCAACACCGTTATAAACACGGTTGTTGATCAGAACAGGAAGGCCAACCGCTACAACCATCGTTTCAGGTACGTGTTGAGTGAGTTCTAGGGTGTGCTTTAAAGCTTCTTCGCTTAGATGAGGCGTGTAGAAGAAATCCTCACAACCATAGCCTGTGATTGACAATTCAGGAGTGATAAGAATTGCTGCGCCATCCTTGTTTGCCTGCTGAATGGCTTCTTTGATGTGTTCGATGTTGCCATACCAGTCCATAGGGGTCTGATTAAGAGAGCAGGTGCTCACGCGGATCGTATTTTTCATAAACTTTTCCAATTTAATTATTAATCAAGCCCTGCAAGCAGGGCTTTGCACTTTTAGATTATAGTTATCAAATAATTAACTTAAAAGATATTCTTCTTTGTAATCAAAAACTTTTTTCAGGTAAGTGATGAATTCCTCATCTTCACACATGGTTTTTCCTGGGCTGTCAGATAGTTTAGCTACTGGTTTGCCGTTAGTTTCAACAAGCTTCATCACCATGTTAATTGCTTCGAAACCTTCGATATCCATGTCAGCAGTTAGGAATGTGCCGATACCGAAAGACATTTTGATACGACCTTTGAAGTGGTTGTAGATGTCTACAGCTATCTCTAAGTCTAGACCATCACTAAAGATGAGTGTTTTTGTGTTAGGGTCG
The DNA here is from genome assembly GCF_963874485.1 of Vibrio sp. V15_P4S5T153. Taxonomy (NCBI): domain Bacteria; kingdom Pseudomonadati; phylum Pseudomonadota; class Gammaproteobacteria; order Vibrionales; family Vibrionaceae; genus Vibrio; species Vibrio sp. V15_P4S5T153. Next base: position 381,785 of record NZ_CAWNHR010000017.1, read on the forward strand.
ATTCCAAGATCTTCATATGCTTGAATAGCCATCTCACCCCATTTAAATGGGCAACCAGAGTCATGACGAAGTCCGTCGAACAGCTTGCCAAAAAACAGGTCAAAGTCTTTAACAAATGCTTTCATTGAAATGCAGTCTGTTAGAGCAATACCTAGCTCACCACGGAAAACCTGTACCCAGTTTTCTAGCGCAGCTTTCTGGCTATTGACAAGCTGGTATCCAAGGTTCTGGTGCGCTTGGAACCATTCATGCGCTTGAGTGCCAATCGCTGTAAGATTGTGCTGAGAGGCAAGGCGCACATTTGAAGTGCCGACGAAATGTTCTGGCAACTCACGCTTTAGTGTTTCGACAAGGTATTCATGTACTTTTCCAGAAAAACGGCGACGAGTACCAAAGTCAGCGAAATGGAAGTTTTCATCAATACGACCTAACTCACGTTGCTTTTTAAGCCATTTGATTTTTTCGTGAAGTGGTTTTTGGAATTGTTCCATTGTTGCATTAGGGTACAGGTATAGGTTACGACATTCGCTGACGATAGCCATTACGTAGATTTCGTAAAGAATGTAACCAATCCAAGAACCGTTATACTCGATTTCTAGGTTGTTTTTACCTGTTTGCGTAATTGAGATGTGATTGCTGTTCAGTTTGTACATTGATAGGTACTCAAAGAACGTCTCATCGTAGAACGGCGCTTTCTCGCGTAGGTTGTTTAAGCCTGTTTCATCCAGACGCAAATGACTAAGCATTTCAATCTGGCGTTTAACCTCAGGCATAACAGAAGCAAGATCTTCATCATTACGCACTTTGAATTTTGCTTTAACTTTAGCGCCAAGATGCATCTTAAAGATTGCGTACATCATGTTGAACTTGTAGAAATCGTTATCAAGCAAGCTCGTGATGATACGGTCACGATGATGGAATGCAGAGTTAATAGCATTTACTTCTACATTGCTTAAAAGGGAGTTGTGTTGTTCTTTTTTAAACTGAGTATTTGTTTGACCGTTCATGTGATTTACCTTAATGCATAATCTGAATTTAGGTAAATACTAACCCTCAGAAAGTATCCTGTCAACACCTAAATGCAAAAAATGAATTAAGGTTGCTTGGTTTGTATTTTTGTGCTCTTATATAGAAATAGAAGGGTAATATCCCAATCAAGTTTTTACATTTGAAATAAAAAGGTTTTTTATGAGTCTTAAGATAGGAATTTTCGGTAGTGCATTCAATCCACCAACAATGGGTCATGCAAATGCGATATTGCAAGTTCGCGATCAGTTTGATGAAATTTGGATGGTTCCAAACTTTAGCCATGCTTTCGGTAAGCAGATGGTCGATTTCGACCTAAGATGTAAGCTGGTGGATGCATTTAGTAAAGAGATGGTCAACAACTATGGTGTAAAGGTTAAAGGGGAATACTGTGAAAAGGACATCGCGAAAGATGGTAAGCCTGTTTATAGTTACGATCTCCTTTCTCACCTGACACGGCAGTATCCTGGTTGTGAATTTAGCCTAATCATAGGTAAGGATAATGAAGATAACTTTGATGCGTTTTACCGCAGCGCGGAGATAAAAGAGAAATGGTCTTTATCGGTAGCTCAGGATATCGTAAGCATCCGAAGTACGTTAGTGCGGAATCTCATTAAAGAGGGAAAGGCTATTGATGAAGTTGTCTTCCCATTAGTGAAAGATGTCATCTTCCGAGAAGGCATAGACAAGAGCTACATTTGATATTAGCCGCTTTTAAGCGGCTTTTTTTATTACTGGTATGACCAAAATTGACCAACTATCGCTCAATTGGTATTATCAATTGATATTGCAAATAAAAAATAAGAAGAAAAAGAAATGAAGCAAAGAACTATCAGGCAGAAATCAGAGTTTTCTGGTATTGGATTGCATACAGGGAAAATTTCCCATGTGCTTTTAATGCCTGCCCCTGTAAACCAAGGCATCAGATTTTATAAGCGCGAGTCTGATATGGATGTAGAGATCCCTCTCTCATTAGCATCAGTGAAAGATACACAGCTTTGCTCAGCTATTGAGTACAACGGTGCAAAGATAAAGACTGTAGAACATTTCATGGCTGCTTTAGCAATGACAGGAATTGATAATATCAGTGTTTTCGTAAGTGGCGATGAGATGCCAATTATGGATGGGTCAGCGAGTCCTTTCGTTTATCTAATCAAGGAAGCTGGCATTGAGATTCAACATGCCCCAAAGGAAATCATTAAGGTTAAGCGTAAGATTCATATTGAAATGGATGACAAGTACATAACGATTGAACCATCAAATAACTTCGTTATTGACTATCAAATAGACTTTGAACACACAGCAATCAGAAGCACTCCGCAACAAGCTTTGTTTAGCTTTGCTTCTTTGGACTTGGTAAGTGAAGTGGCTAGATCTAGAACGTTCGGGTTTCTAAAGGAAATTGAGTATCTACAAAGCATAGGCTTGGTCAAAGGTGGTAGTTTTGACAATGCGATAGTGCTTGATGATTTTAAGGTTTTGAATGATAATGGGTTAAGATGTGACGCAGAGTTCGTCAATCATAAAATTTTGGATGCAGTCGGTGACTTCTATGTGAAGGGGAAACAGATTGTAGGCAAGATTACAGCGTTCAAATCTGGACACGCTCTAAATAGCTTGGCTCTCACTGAACTTCTCAATAATGAAGAAGCTTGGGAGTTGGTTAAGATAGAAAGTAAAGATTCAGGTCTGAAATATTCCAATCAATTAATAAATGAAAATGTAATTTTAGAGTGTTAGTTGAGCTTAGCTGGTCTTCACTAACATTGAAAAGGAAAATTTATGAGTATGAGAAATGCAACCCATGCGGAGTTTGTCGCGAACTTCAAGTCGCTAAACGATACAGTACAAGTAGCTATCAATAGCAAAGAGCTTGTTAATGTTTTTGTGTCACTTGAAGAATCAAAGACAATTTTCCCTGATTCATTGATGCGACATAAGAAAAACAAACTCATTAAGCCGCTTGCAGCTTATCAGAAGCACAAAGCGTTTTTCTGGGCGATGAACTTTTTGCTGCTAATCACGCCGCTACGTATGTTCTTGCTAGCGACACTGGTATTCGCAGGTGTTATGCATCTTGCTTACAAGATCTTCAAAGATGAAGTTTTTGCGCACATGGCTTCTAGTGAAGAGTTTTACCAAAAAATGGTTGATGATCGCGTAGTGATTGTTTCAATTGCAGACACAGAAGCAGTTGATGAGTCTGAGAAATCAGATGAAAAACCTTTAGATTAATCTTTGGAGATAGCTAAAATGTTTCCAGGTTTTAAAATTGAAGACCACGATAAATTTCGTGACATCTATGACTTTCTAGTTGCGAAATCTAAAGAGTCAGAAGATGAAAGGGAAAGAACTTTGTCTTTTGCTAGTTTCGAATTCAAAAATCCACATAGGCTTTTTGTTGAGTATTCTAGCAACCCTCAAAGTGCGCCATTTGGTTTGCATCGATACTTTACATCGAACTATGTTCATGGCATGGGTGTTTATGGAAAGCTAAGAGCAAAATTCTTAGATTTTATGGATTTCTTGTCTATCGAAACATTCTTTGTGGTTTTGTTGCTCTTATTCGTTCCAGTGATTCTGGCTTCAACGCTAGGAATTGCAATCTTCATTGCTTTGATGGAATTCGCTCTTCATAGAGAAATTAAATCATTGGAAGAAGGTCTTTTGATTGAAGCATACAGTGATAAAGAGTTCTTCCACGAGCTGGTGGAATCTAAAGAGTTAGCAGTTATTAGTTATGTTAATAGTGAGTCATTTGAGCTGTCTTAATCAGCTTATGATTCAGGGGCGGGGTGTTAGCACCCCGCATTAAATTTATTAAATTAATAAAAAATAAGTTATAATGAAATATACAAAAATTCAGAAAAAATTATTGCTTGAATTGGTTGAGCTAACCATTAAGAAAGTACAATATCGTAATCAGCATAACACTCAATTTGCTATGCAAGTTGACCTGTTAATCCTAAAAAAGAAAAGAGAAATGGAAGTTGAAGGTATCCGCTTCTTTGATTCTGCGATTCGAATTACTGATAAAAGTATTGATGGAAACATGATTAATGAGTTTGTAGATGAATACTTAAAAACTCATGAAGATGATCTTCTTTTTATTGATAAATCTCACGACTTCAATAAAACAAAGGCTTTCTGTTTTTACACAAACAGAAATAGCGTTAGTAATGTGGCTCGTTTTATCGAAGAAAAGTTTTCTACATCCAAAATTGAAGATGAGCATATTGATAATCTCAGTATGGATCATTGGTTTGTTCCAGAGTTCTTAAGTGACAGCTCCCTTTCTCAGCTAAGAGATAAGCTAAGAGGTTAGGAATGTTTGATCCATTCATAGGCTATGCAAATTTAGGGTCTTTCGCAGGTATCGGTAGTAGACGAATCAGTCATATTACTTCACTAAAACATGCGCAGTTTGCATTCTGCATGGCGTTGTTTGGTTATACGAACAACACAGGTGGGGCAGATGGTATAGACACATCGACAGAATTTGGTTCCAAGCTTGCGTATGATTGGCTTTCAGATAACTTTGGATTGCCAAAGGGTGAATACGAAAGAGTGCTAAACTGCTTCTTACCTTGGGCTGGTTTTAATGGTAGAGGTAACGGCAAAGAATATATCGTTCCACCTAAAACAAATCAGATCGTTAGCATTGCTCAAAGTCACCATCCAGATTGGCAGTATCTTGGGGATGGCGCAAGAAATATGATGTGTAGAAACACCTGCCAGGTGCTTGGTGAAACACTCCAGAAGCCTGTGAACTTTGTCATGTGCCACACTCCTGATGGTGCTTTAGATGAATCTCAAACATCTTCAAAGACGGGAGGTACTGGTCAAGCTATCCGTATAGCTAGCAGAAGAGGTATCAAGGTATTTAATACAGGTAATCCTCAAATTGATGCGTTAATTGATCAGAAGCTCGAAAATGCGCGACATGTGATTCTTCAGCATTTTGGGTTTGATCCACTAGAGTATGTTGAGAAGAAATACAATGAGTTCCAACCATTTAAGAAAGTGCATAAGGGTGACTTTGTGCAGGCTATGTTGGACAAAGAATACGACATACTTATTCATGGATCTAACTGTCAAAATGCGATGGGTAGTGGTTTCGCTCTGAGAGTTAAGCAAGAATTTAATGAGGCGTACCAAGCTGATCTACGAACCAAAAAAGCTGATAGGAAAAAGCTTGGTACTTTCACCTATGCAAACCTTCAGCGCGGCGATGCAAACTTCACTGTTGTAAATGCATACACTCAGTTTAGGTGGGGAAGACAACCGATACTTCATAGCGATTATGAGGCTGTTAGAAAGTCTTTAAGAGCAATCAATAAGACATTCCCAACAGGCAGGATTCTGATGCCTAGAATCGCGTCTGGACTATCTAATGGATGTTGGGTAACAGTATCAAATATCATTGCTACCGAACTTAAGGGAAGAGACATAACAATTGTTGAGAAGAAAGAGAAGGAACTGGATCTGGAACTAAATAACACCTCAGGTAGGGAAATAGGTTCTCAGCAACAACTAGGCTTCTTCTAATGAGGATAGGTAACGGGACAAGGGTAAGAATGTTGAGCGCATTGCTTCTTTTGACTCACATCCCCTTTGCCATGCATGTTTTATCTAGTCAGGGAATTGAGCCTATATTAGTCCAATATGTTTGTCTTGGCTTAAATGCGATAATTTATGTTGTAGGGGTGATCTACCCGAAGTCATTTTCATTGTGCTTAGGGTTAATCTCAAAGCAAAAATCCGACTAAAGTAAATAGTCGGATTATTGATTTAAGAGAAAAAATTAAGTTAAGTAGTTCAATACGGCTAAATGGTCTGGTTTAGCATGAGTATTAATAATTCTACCAATCAGACACATGTTTTGATCTTCACTACACTCAGTTAAATCAACGAATTCTCTAATCCTTTTCCCTTGCGCGTGTCCATCCATAAACGCCTTACAAAGCACTTCGCTTACAATGCTCGATAGATTGTGATCAAGACAAAGTGAAATTCCATACTTCTGGATAAGATTGTTGGTAAGAATGAGTGGGGGCTGGTGAAGTGTTTTAGATGCTTCAAACCCGTCATTTAACGCGGCTTGAATCGACCTTCCTATCTCAATCTTTAATTCCTTCTCGATATCTGATGGGATGTCGTAGCTGGAACATAATGATGTTACTACAAGGGATTCGACCATTGTATTTTCCCGTAATATTAAGATTGTTGTGTTCTAGATAAATTCAAGGCTTTTTCTTACGAAAGGTAGATACCTTGATTTGGCATATTCTGCAAGATAGTGTGAGTTTATCCTGGCTCTGGCTTCAGACTCTGATTCGCCCACGCTCTTGAAATGATAAAATAGATTTCTCATTGTTAACTTTAGCCTGGTTAACATCTTTTCTTCCCAAAGAGGAAATGAGTCGCCTAAACCATCTTTTAACTTATCAACAAATGGGTCATGACTGACACTCATTGTCATCAGAGTCCTTGATGCAATATCAGCTAGTGGGGAATCAATGTCGTCAATCTTGATTAAGTCAGGAAGAATGGCTTCAATCATTGACATTGAAAGCATCTCATTAAACACGTCCATTCTTGTTGTTTCGAAATGAAATCGAGCCAGGAAAAAATGGTCACTATTATCATCACCGCATAGTGTTCGAATCTGGTTAATTACTTCTTCTTTACTCATGCTTTCTGTTTCTGGATTGCCAGCCAGCTCGCGTAGTTTTTCTCTTAACTCTTTCATAAATTTTACTATTTGTCATTTTTTGATTATTTACATCTTACACAATCTTTTTTATGTGGTAAAATATTTTTATGTGCATTTTTACCTGTATTTCGCACTAAACAAATTGAAGAACTAAAAATTAATTAATAAAAGAGATAAAAAATGAGTGGAATTACTTATGAACCGTTTATCAAGTGGGCTGGTGGTAAGCGTTGGCTTACTGATGTTATAAAAGAGTTTTACACCAATAGCGAAGCAACAAGCTTTGTTGAACCATTCTTTGGTGGTGGAGCTTGCGCGTTTGCGATTGAAGCTGAAAAAACCATTGTTAACGACATAAACCCTCATCTAATGAGTATGTACAGGCACGTTAAGAGCGGTCTGGTAGTTGATTTGAAGAAATACGGTATCGACGGTGATTACTATAAAAACCGAGAGCGTTTAAATCAATTAATCACCAATGGTAAAACGCACAGTGAGGAATTTGCCATACTGTTTTACGTCATTCTTAGAACAAGCTTCAATGGTATGTGTCGCTACAATAAGAAAGGCTTCTTCAACGTCCCACAAGGCGATTCTAAGCCACTAATCCGTGAAGACCTTCTTGGCTACAAAAATATCATGAGTAATTGGGAAATCCTCTCTACGGACTTTGAAAAGGTTCTTCTTCCTGATAACGCATTCCTTTTTGTTGACTCTCCATACGATGAAACGTTCTCTAGCTACTGGGTAGAAGGTTTCTCAAAAGATGATCATGTACGCTGTATTAAGTGGGCTGGTAGCACAGGGTTGCCTACAGTACTAACAAATAACCCTACAGACTTCATTCTAAGTCTACTAGAAGAAAATGGATTCGAGTTTAAAGTAATTACGAAAAACCATTCTATCGCGGCAGATGGGGAGAAGCGCGGTAAGAAACCTGAAGTTATCGCCTGGAAAAATGTTCAAGCGCCAGACAAGATAAAGAGACTAAGCTAAGAGTCGATTTTTGGGGGCTTGCCCCCTTAAAGGATTGAGAAAGGAAATTTTATGAATCAACAAAAAAACAAGGTTCATTTTCGTACATATGATAAAGAAACCTCAGCAGCATTTTTGAAAACAAGAGGGAAGTGGGGAGAACTGTCTAACATGTGTGCGGGGTTTCCGATCTCAATTAATGGATTGGAACTTCTTGGCACAGAAGCTTTGTATCAATCACTTCGTTTTACTGAACACCCTGAAATCCAAAAGTTGATCTTTGAACAGGAGAACTTGTACTTTTCTAAGAAGTGCTGTCAGCCTTTTGTTGAAAAATCTAGAAAGTATTGGATGAAAGAAAGGATTCAGTTTATGCGATGGTGCTTACAGCTTAAGATTGCGCAACACTGGGATGTTATTGTTCCAATCCTAAATGAATCTAAAGGGATGCCAATCGTTGAAATTTCAAAGCATGATGACTTTTGGGGCGCGAAACTTCAAGAGGATGGCAGTCTATATGGAATGAACGTGCTTGGTAGACTATGGATGGAGCAAAGAGAAATTGTCTTCAATAATGGCTTTAAAGCGTTCGAAAAAATTTTACCTCCAGATTTGGAAGGTTTGATGATACTTGGAAAGCCAGCACTAGGTTGTTTGAGTAAAAAGCCTCGTGAGGCATGTGATCAGCTTGGGTTCTTTTAGGAGGTCTTTAATGACCTCCAATTTTCAATGACTTCAAACTTTCTTTACTGTAGTATTTATCTATCAATCAAATAAAAATTAATCTGATTGTTTTAATAATCAAAAATCAATAAAAGGTGAATTATGAAATACATTGTGATGTTAACTATCTTTGGTCTTCTGTTTTACTTTAAAGAAGAAATCGTTTTGGCTATCCGAATGTTGCTTGGCTTAGAGAAAGACAATGACGTAATTGAAGATAAGCCTATTGAGGACTATACGCTTGGTGAAGTTTGTGCTTTAACTTGGCGTAAGGTTAAGCACTTCTTTTCTCATCGCTCAACGGTATCTATTAACGATACTGTTCTCAAGGTGAGATCCGCAGCGCTTATCATTCTGCCAGTAAGCATGATCCTTTGTTACATGCTGGTGGATCAGGGTGACGTACTTTTCTCTTACACTATGATTCATATTCTAATCTTGTACTTCTGTACAGAGATTAAGAAAGGCGATGATAATAAAACTCAATAGTTCTAAAGGGTTCAATCGATGAATGTGGAAACTGTCAATGTAATCATTGCTATTCAAGACATTGAGAAGAAAGCAGGCAAGATGAGATATGAAGCTAATCAAATGCTGAAAAAAGCAGAAGGAATGGAGTTAGCTGCAAAATCGCTTCGTGAAGAATTTAAAACAGCTATCGAAATCTACGAAAGTAGAATGAAAAAATCAGGGGAAAATTAAGCCCCCTTTAGAAATGAAAAGCTCCCAATCAGGGAGCTTTTTTATTGTTTATTAAAAAACATTATTTTCGAACACCTTCAACATGAAGTTCTACGTCAACATAACTACTAGTACCCATGATAGGAATGCCGAAATCTTCAAGCTCAATTCGAGTAGAACCCTCAAAGCCAGCTCTGTAACCGCCCCAAGGGTCTTGCCCCTCACCGATGAACGTAGCATCAATACTAATTGGCTTAGTTACGCCATGTAGCGTTATATCACCATCGATCAATAGCTTTCCATCACCCTGATCAGTCACCTTAGTGCTTTGGAAGGTCGCGGTGCCAAACTTCTGAGCATTGATAAAGTCAGAGCTTCGAATGTGCTTGTCTCTTTCTGCATGATTCGAATCTAAACTGCGAGTGTCAACAGTAACATTGATCTTGGAGGCTTCCACGTTTTCTTTGTCGAAGCTGAATTCACCTTCGAATGAGTTAAATCGTCCTTTAATAAAGCTGTAGCCAAGGTGACTAACAGCAAAGTTTACAGAAGCATGAGCGCCTTTTGTGTCGATTACATAGTCTGCTGCATTAGCTGTGTAAGATGCGAACATGGAAGCTGTAAGTGCTGTCGCGAGTAGTAACTTTTTCATTTTGCTTTTCCTATCATTTTATTTAATGTGTTGTCTTTATCGATGTAGTGGTGCTTTATTGCTGCAAGCGCATGTAGAACTGATAATGCAATTAGTGATACTGCTGCATACAAATGGATTCTCCCTGCGATGTCAGATTGATTGCTAAAAATCTCTCCAGCGCCAGGTAATGTAAACCAATTGAATATATCGATCCCTCTACCGTCTGATGTGGATATTAGATACCCACTGACAAACAATGCGGCTAGTAGCAAGTAGATACTTAAATGCGCAACTTTTGCCAATAGAACCTCAGGTTTCTTTCCTTCGGTTTTAGGTTGCTTGGTAAAGGCTTTCCATAAGAATCTAAAGATGGTGATTGCGGCTAGCATAATACCAATAGACTTGTGCCAATGTGGTGCTGTCTTATACCATTCGCTGTAGTAGGATAAATCTACCATCCACAACCCTGAACCAAACATGCCTACAACGGTTAGTGCTGAGAACCAATGTATCGTTCTCATCATTAAGCTATAGTTTTTTGGTGCTTCTTTCATTTTATTTATTCGTTAATTTAGTTGATGAAAAGCATTATCCAACAATAACTTCGATTATAAAAGTCGAATTTATAAATGGAGTCATTCAATATTTTCGATGAATAAAAAATAGCCAGACAAGTGTCTGACTATTTATAAGAATACAAGGCGGTTAATTGAATACGATAGGCTCAACGTACTTAGGATTGCTCACGTACAGGGTCGCTGGACGAATACCTTTGATTCGTCGCTTTTCACCACTATCAATAATGAAGTTAGTGTCGCGGATTTTCTTTCTTAGGCGGTTTTCATTGATGTCAGATCCTGTAATGGACTTGTAAGCATCCATAAGCTCAGGAATGGTAAACTGTTCAGGTAGAAGATCAATGGCAGAACGTACCTCGTTGCCAGGCTTTCTAATCTGTTCAATGGCGCTAGACAATACTTGGTAGTGGTTAAACGCGAAATCGCTCTCTGTGAGGCTTAGAGCTTCTTCAATTGGCATCCACTGAGCGTGATTGATAGACGGGGCGTCATCACCATCAACAAAAGAGATTTCATTAATCTTGTGCATTGCTAAAAATGGTACGTTTAGCGTAATACGTCTGGTTGGGTCAATGTAATCACCAGAAAAAACATGAAACTGTTCGAGTCGAGCAACTTTAGCGCCAGTTTTCTCTAAAAGTGCATCCATAGCAGCATCTTCAAGTGTAGTGTGCTTGGTGATATTCATAAAGCCGTTTGGTAGGGCAATTTTTGACGCAAATGTTTCAGCGTCATCTGGACGAACGTAGGTAAGAACCTGAACCTTATTGTCTTTAAGAATCAAAGGAACTGCTGTAACGCCAACGTTAGGACGGTACGCGTCGAATTTATCGGTCATATTAAAAATCCTGCTATGCTATTAAGCGATTAGCAGGATTATCTACCATTTTTACCTAAATGTCAAATCTGCATTAAGGTTGGGCGAATTGGTCTGGAATCTTATATCCTCTTGAAATTAACTTATCATTAGCTAACTTCATTGTCTTCTCAATTGCTTCCAAAGGTACGCCTGATGCTGCATCACCTAGTCGAGCCATTGTATTAGGAGATAAGTCACCCTTCACAATCATGGTTAAATACGTGTAATAAAAGGTTTTAGTTTTAGAGGCGTCTTTGTAAAACTGCTCAGCGTACAATCCAGCCACGGTTTCTAATGAAGGGATATGCAGATCTTCTGCCGCTTCTATGAGTAACTTATCTTGCAATCCTTTATTTGGAATAATTCCAGTACCTGCTGCTCGTGAGTAAGTATACTTAGCTTTGTTTGTTTTGAATCCTTCTTTCGCAAGCCTGTAAAATGATTCTTTCATTGAGGTTGTTAATGATTTTTCAAAGGCTTTATCACGCAGTGCTGCATCAAACATGATAACAAGGCATTTTTCTACACCTTGCTCAGCGCATACACTAGCAATTCTCTCTGCTCTTTTAGGATTGTAAAAAGGTGAGTTTTTATTTGCATAATAATCTATGACATATTTAGAGTAGGAACCATGACTTACAGTTCCCATTTTCTCTAACTGCGCTTCTGCTGATCGCAGAGAATAGAAGTCACTTTTATCTTCAGAGTAAATAGTAAAAAGTAGTTTGTGAGCAAGGTAGTTATCTTGTTGGCTATAATGCTTAATGATTTCTTCTGCTTTGCGAGTAATTTTACTTTTTTCAGTTTTTGATATGGAAGGTTGAAGCAAGCTTTTTACTACTGACTTGTCATGAATGTAACTTTCACCAACTTCTTTAGAGTTTGCATTAGTTGAAAGCAAGATAGCTGACATCAGAGTAGCTGATATTACAAATTTTCTAGCGTTCCCTGTTACAACCTTCATATCCATTACCCGTTTTTCTTTCTTAATGAGTGGTCATGTTCACAAGAAGTACAGCGTTGATATGCAGGGTTGATTTCTAGTCGTTTAATGTTGATTTCATCGCCACAATCAATACAGTAACCAAAATCGTCATCAAAATTCTTAAGTGCTACTTGGATTTCACGTAGGCGAAGAAGTTGTTGGTCAGCCATAGCTAGATGATAGTTACGGTCTTCGATTCGACTAGCTTCATCACATTGATCTGCTGTTTTTTCATGAGTACCGTTTGCAGCTTCTAATGCGGCTTTACGCGAGTTAGTGACCTTAATTTCTTCTTCAATCAGACGAGTACGGAAAGCTTCGCGCATTTCATTAGTCATTTCAGGATTTGAGTTGTCCATGTTTTTACCTATTTATTATAAACTAATGGCAGGACTCGCCATGCCATATTTTAAATTTAATATTCATTTGATTATTGATCATACCAGAAAAATTTTACGTTACAACATAACTTCTGGTCATTAAACAAGCATACGGCTTTTTGCAACTGTAACTATATATAAACAGGGCTGCCTTTTTTGCTGGGTCGAGTTTATACATGTATCAAAATAGGTTGGCAAGAACTTTTTTCATATTAGTGAAAAATATTGTTTTTTATGTTGACCTGCCTTTTTTATTTAGGTAATTTATTCTCAAGTCATAAACTAATGACCCAACACAAACACAAAACACAAAAAAGTAAACAACTCAGCACCGTAATGGTGTTGAGTTGCTTTTAAGGGCGACCTTAATTCAATTAATTAATCAATAAATAAACTTGGAGTATTTTATGGATCAAAATAATGAAAATGCCTCAAAACCAGTAAGTGACAAGCTTTCTACAGAAAATCATAATGTTGCTGGTGGCGCTGAGCTAACTAAAGAGGCAGATTCAGATAAAGGTCTTGGTTTTGCGCCTGGTGACAATGGTGATGATAAGAACAAGAACGGTAAGCCTTCTGACAAGAAAGACAAAAAAGCTGTAGATAAGAAAGATAAGAAAATGAATGTTTTCGTTTACTGGCTTATCTCTATTCTTACTTTTGGTCTTTGGAATAGATTCCGCCCTCGTAAAGGTGGATGGAAGGGTAGCTGGCTTGTTACCGTTATCATGCTAACGCTTCTTTCTGGTGCGTTGATCACAGAGCGCTTCTTCAAGGCTGAGTTTAACCAAGCTGCTCGTGAGCAACTACAGCTAGAAGTTGATGTTCTTCCAGAAGTTCTGCCTTTTGAAGAAGGTAAAGTTTCTACAAAAGCTGAACTGGAAGCAGTAAAAGCTGAATATGATGCTCTAATCAAAGATAAAGATGCTGAAATCCAAAGGCTACAAGATAAGCTGAAGAACTCTACTAATAGTATTGGTAAAGAGTTTGGTAAGCTGAAAGAGACAATTGCTTTGAAAGACAAACTAATCGCAGAGCAGAAGCTAAAAATTGCTGAGCTTGAAGATCGTCTTGATGCGGAAGCTACAGTGAGTAACATTACAAGAACATCAATCTTGAAAAGTGAATCTTCAGAAGCCACTGCTTTTGAAAGCGCTCCTTTAACTGTAGAAAATGTAGGTCGTGGTGATGTAGCTCCATTGCTTACAATCGAATTCAGCGTGAAATCTCTATCAGAAGCAAGCAAAGAAGTTGGTTGTGAAACTAAGTACTCTGCGGAGCGTAGCCAAGATGTATTCAATAAGGAATATGCTGGAAGCTATGTGAAATGGTCTGGTAAAGTTGTCGATGTAAACAAAGATTACGTCGAAATCCAAGCTGGTGATGAAGCTAAAGCTAAAGTCTTCTTTAAGACGAAAGGCGCAGGCTACTACATGGTGAAAGGTGAAGAAATCACTATGGTTGGTACAGTTACTAGCAAAGCTTCATGCGATGCTCCATTCGTGGTAACAGAAGCAGTACAGAAGAAGTAAACTTCTGCTATTGGGCTAGCCAAGCTAGCCCTAATTTAGACCGTTATCTAGAATGTTTTTGATTTGTTGAACAGTTAGAGCGCACACAAAAATAAACATAAAGTGTATGTTTTTGTGTGCGTTTTATTTGCTCAAAAAGGCACATTTAATATATTAGATAAAAAATATTAAATAACACATTGTTGATCTATCTCAATTTCAGGTGATATAATATCAACATGTAGTATCCCAATTAATAAAAATAAACCATATATAGTGATAATCATGGACATTAAAGTAACTAAAAGAAACGGCAAACTAGAACAAGGCAACATTGACAAGATCCACCGCATGGTAACTTGGGCTGCTGAAGATCTAGAAGGCGTTTCAGTCAGCCAAGTAGAAATGAGAGCAAGAATTCAGTTTTCTGATGGTATGAAAACATCAGATATTCATGAAACCTTGATCAAGTCAGCAGCGGATCTGATTTCAGAGACGAACCCAAATTATGCAATTCTTGCAGCGCGTATGGCTATCTTCCATATCCGCAAAAAAGCATATGGTGAGTTTAATCCACCACACCTTTATGATCATGTAGTTAAGCTTGTTGGAATGGGTAAGTATGACAAGCATATTCTTGAGGATTACACTCGTGAAGAATTGAACGAATTGAATGATTATATCGATCATAATCGTGATATGGATTTTGCATATGCTGCTGTAAAACAACTAGAGAATAAATACTTGGTTCAGAACCGTGTTTCTGGTGAAATTTACGAAAGCCCTCAATTCCTGTACATGCTTGTTGCTGCTTGCTTGTTCTCAAAATACAAGCCTAAAAAACGTATGCGCTATGTTAAGCGTTTTTATGATGCATCATCAAAATTCAAAATCTCGTTACCGACTCCTATTATGTCTGGCGTTCGTACACCTACACGTCAATTTAGCTCATGTGTACTAATTGAATCAGATGATAGTCTAGATTCTATCAATGCAACTGCTAGCTCAATCGTTCGTTACGTTTCTCAACGTGCAGGTATCGGCATTAACGCTGGACGTATCCGTGCTCTTGGTTCTGAGATTCGCGGTGGTGAAGCATTCCACACGGGTGTCATTCCTTTCTTAAAATACTTCCAAACGGCTGTTAAATGCTGTTCTCAGGGCGGTGTACGTGGTGGTGCTGCAACAGTATTTTATCCTTTATGGCATGGTGAAGCGCGTTCACTATTGGTATTGAAAAATAACCGTGGTGTTGAAGAAAACCGTGTTCGTCATATGGACTATGGTGTTCAGCTAAACAGATTGATGTATCAGCGTTTGGTGAATGGTGGAAACATATCTCTATTTTCTCCATCTGATGTACCAGGATTGTACGAAGCATTTTTCGCAGACCAAGATGAGTTTGAGAGACTTTATGTTCAGTATGAAAACGATCCGAAGATCAAAAAAGAGACTGTTAAAGCTCTTGAGATGTTTACTCTCTTAATGCAAGAACGAGCATCAACAGGTCGAATCTACATTCAGAACGTTGACCACTGCAATACTCACAGTCCGTTTGATCCGTCTGTAGCTCCTATACGCCAATCAAACCTTTGTCTTGAAATTGCACTGCCAACTAAGCCTTTAAATAATGTTGAAAGTGAAGACGGTGAGATTGCTCTTTGTACTCTATCAGCTTTCAACCTTGGTGCAATTTCTGATCTTAGTGAGCTTGATGAGCTTTCTGATCTTGTCGTTCGCGCTCTGGATGCTCTATTGGATTATCAAGATTACCCATTGCCAGCGGCACGAATTTCTACAATGAAGAGACGTTCTCTTGGTGTTGGTGTTATCAACTACGCATACTATTTAGCTAAGAATGGTGTTAAGTACTCAGACGGTAGTGCAAATGATCTGACTCATAAGACATTTGAAGCAATCCAATACTACTTACTAAAAGCTTCAATGAACTTGGCTAAAGAGTTTGGTGCTTGTTCTGGATTCAATGAGACACGTTACAGTCAAGGAATCTTACCAATTGACACTTACAAGTCTGATTTGGATGCTGTATGTAAAACTCCATTGCAACTAGATTGGGAAGAACTTCGTAAAGAGATTCAGGCTAATGGGTTAAGAAACTCAACTTTAACAGCTCTTATGCCTTCAGAGACAAGTTCTCAAATTTCAAATGCGACAAATGGTATTGAGCCACCTAGAGGCTACGTATCTGTTAAAGCATCGAAAGACGGTATTTTAAAGCAAGTTGTTCCTGGTATTAAGGAATACAAAGAGAACTATGAACTGCTATGGAATATTGGCGACAATTCAGGCTATTTAACTTTAGTCGGCATCATGCAGAAATTCGTGGATCAGGCAATTAGTGCAAATACGAACTATGACCCATCTAGATACGAATCTTCTAAAGTACCAATGAAAAAGCTGCTTCAAGATTTGTTAATGGCATATAAGCTTGGTGTTAAAACACTTTATTACCATAACACTCGTGATGGTGCTAAAGATAACCAAGATGATATTGTTCAAGAAGATGACTCGTGTTCAGGTGGCGGTTGCAAGATCTAGGAAATTGACTTAGATCTTTAACCAAATAAATAAATAAAGGCTCACCGATTGGTGAGCCATAATCGACTTTAATAAATCGTGAGAATAAAAAATGGCATATACTACTTTTAACACTAAAAAGAATGACCAGTTATTAGAGCCAATGTTCTTTGGTAATAATGTAAACGTTGCTAGATACGACCAGCAAAAGTATGAAATCTTCGATAAATTAATTGAAAAACAATTGAGTTTTTTTTGGAGACCTGAAGAAGTTGATGTTTCTCAGGATCGAATCGATTTTAATAAGCTTCCAGAGCATGAGAAGCATATCTTTATTTCGAATTTGAAGTATCAGACATTACTAGATTCAATTCAAGGTAGAAGTCCTAACGTAGCTTTATTACCTATTGTGTCTATTCCTGAATTAGAGACATGGTTAGAAACTTGGTCTTTTAGTGAAACAATTCATTCAAGAAGCTACACGCACATTATTCGTAATATTGTTAACAACCCATCAGTTGTTTTTGATGACGTGGTAGAAAACGAACATATTTTGAAACGTGCAAAAGATATAGCTTATTATTATGATGACTTAATCCAATACACGAATATGTATCATATGTTCGGTAGTGGAGAGCACACTATTAATGGTGAAAAAGTTGAAGTTTCATTAAGAGAATTAAAGAAGAAGCTATACATCTGTTTAATGTCAGTAAACGCACTAGAGGCCATTCGTTTTTATGTAAGCTTTGCTTGCTCATTTGCATTCGCTGAACGCGAATTAATGGAAGGTAATGCAAAAATCATCAAGCTAATTGCTCGTGATGAATCTCTGCACCTTACTGGTACTCAGCATATGATTAATCTTCTGCGTAACGGCACAGATGATTTGGAAATGCTTGAGATCGCAGAAGAATGTAAGGATGTTTGCTTCAAACTGTTTAAAGACGCGGCTGAACAAGAAAAAGAGTGGGCTGATTACCTATTCAAAGATGGTTCAATGATCGGGCTTAATAAAGAAATCCTATGTCAGTATGTCGAGTACATTACTAACCTGCGAATGAAGGCTGTAGGTCTTGATGCTCCTTATCCAAATGCAACGGCGAACCCCATTCCTTGGATTAACGCATGGATTAGCTCTGATAACGTCCAAGTTGCGCCTCAGGAAGCGGAGATTTCCTCATATCTTGTAGGTCAAATTGACAACGATGTTTCAAGTGAAGACTTGCAAGGTTTTGAGCTTTAATGTACTGAAAAGGCTGGTTTTCCAGCCTTTTTTATTTTTACTGAATGAATTTAAATCCCTTAAATTTTACACCACTAAGACTTAGTGTCTAAGTTCTAGTGTCTAGCTATTAGAGCGTGTATACTTGCATTGTGCTATTTTGGATAGGTTCACAATAAAGCGAGGTGTCTATGCTCAGATATACAGATTTCTTTTCTCGAAAAATCGCAAAAAACAAAGCCTTTTTTGATAGGTTTGAAGAGCGTAGGTCATTAATGACAGAGCTTTCATCCTCATCATCGGTTTGGCTGTCTGGTGAGAGAAGAGTAGGAAAGACCTCAATGGCAATACATGTCTGTTCCGACATTGCTTCTAACCCTTCTAAATTCGGTATCGATAAATTCGTTTGGAGCGATTGTGATATCTCATCCTGTCCAACGATTGATGCAGTCAAAAGAAAAGTGCTTCATTCAATTGCTGAAGCTGCTAGTGAGCTTACGGACGGGAAAGAAGATGGTAAGAATTACATTAAGAACCTCTTCTCAAGATTCGATCCTGAATTTTCTCTGGGTGGAAGAGATCTTGCAAAAGTCACATTGAAGTTAAAGGCTCCAGTAGTGATGGATAGTCCATTAGAGGAAGCTTTGCTATCTCTAGATCAATTAGCTTCAAAGTGTAATGCCAGGGTAGCGTTGATTATTGATGAGTTTCAAACTCTATCTGAAATCAACCTAAGCGATGGTGAGAAGGTAGAGTGGGATATTCGTGGGGGATTGCAGCGTTCCGAGCGTGTTTCAATGATTTTTGCAGGCTCTAAGCGCAGAATGATGAGTGATGTATTCATGAGTCGGAATAGAGGTCTTTACGGAATGTGTAGAAGAATTAGCGTATTCGAACTCCCTGAAGATGAATGCTTAGAACACCTTAAGGTAGCCGCTAAAGACTGTGGATACACATATGATGAGGATGCTTTACCATTTATAGCGAAAATTACATCGGGTCATCCGAGGGATTTTTCTCATTTGTCTTTGCAGGTTTTCGAGAATGCAACATTCTATGCTGAAAATACGAAACATATTACTCGCTCTTTGGTAGAAGAATCTTGGCTGCAATATGTTAAGTGTGTTGTTATTGATGAAGTTGAGTCAATTTTAAAAGAGAAGCTAAATGCTAACAAAAGGGCAGAAGTAGCAACTCTACAGGCAATTGCGCATACTAGACCTAAAAGTGTGAGATCTGCTGATTTCTGTGTGTTAACAGGTCTTACAGCAACCCCAATCTATGGCGCTGTGAAAAATCTTGATGAGCAAGGCTTAATTAGAAAAAACAGTAAAGAACAATGGTGTCTATGTGAACCATCTTACGAGACTGCCTTGAAAATCATATCAGAACATCATTTTGATCATGATATGATTGCAAAGGTAAGGAAAGCAAACGAAGTTTAACAAGTAACCTTCATTGATGTGATTCAATGAAGGTCACTTCAACGAGGAATTTTATGTTTAACTTAGAAAATTGGACGGATATTGATGGTGCTCAGCATTATATTGGTAGAGCACTAGGTATTATAAAAGAAGAGGACAGCTTCTCAAAAGATGTGAAGTGGGTTTATTGGGGTAATAATGATATTGGTACGATGCTATGGTTCTTTCTCGAATACATGGTAGAGGTTGGATACCTTCTTAAAAATGAAGAAGATCAATTCAAATTGAATCCAAACTTTGATTTGTCATCTTATGCTACCAATAAGCGCGGTATCTTAAATTTTGATGTTGATAAAGAAAGTGGCGTAACGACTTTTCATATCCCAATACAAAAGTAAGCCCAATTTAACATTGGGCTTTTTTATTTTTTAGTAAATGAAGCAGTAAAATCACCTGAATCACGGACATAGGATTCATCATCTTCAACAGATCTGTATAGAACTCCTGAAAGAAAACCGCCTTCTATGAATATCCATAATTCGGTGATGAAAGAATACATTCCATTGGATTTTGTATGAAACCACTTCTGGCAATCTTCATGCTTAATGCTTAAACAATGTTCTTGTACGACAATGGTGCTATCTTTTTTGAAGCTAAACTCAGTATTGAAGTCGCTGGCTAAGTAACATTCAACTCTTTTGCAGTCTGTATCACAAACCAAAAATGCCTTTTCCCAACCAGAATAAGTTCGAAGTTTCAGCTCCTTTAAAATTAGGAACTCAGTTTTTCTAGTGTTACTTGTGATAATAGGGCTTATGATTTTCATCTTTATTTTCTCAAAAAAAAGGTGTCACGAATGACACCTTATTTACTAGTAATCAATTACTTTGATGCGATTTTGAAACCGCGCTGGATTAGATCTTCAAGTCGAGTGTTTGGCTCTGATTTGCCAATCGCCTCGAATTGGAACTCGCCATTAACGCGAGAGAAGTTACCTAGAACTACCGCTTGCGCGTTGTTAAGATCTTCATTGTTCTTGATGTTGAATGTCGCGATAACATTATCTACGCGAGTAGGAGTTCCTTCGTAAATGCGAATCTCTAGGTGTGGAAGCTCACCGAAGTTCTTAAGTTCACGGCGGAAGTCATTTAGAACTACAGGAATATGGCTTACATTCGCGCTTACACGAGAGAAATCGATTTCGATAACTTCGTTGTCAATACCGTCATTTACAACGTCACCTTCCAAATCATCGCCGCTATGATGAAGACCTGGTTCGTCATGGTTGTAGTAACAAACAGGGCTGTGAACAGGGCTACCAGAAGCATCAAGAAGACCAGCAGAGATATCTAGGTCTACAGGAGTAGGCTTCATTTCAGTGCGGCTACCAAAACCCAAGAATCCACCTACGTTTTGCTCGCGCAAAACTTGACCCCAGTTTACACCCACACATACGCGAGATAGACCAGGCTTGTGTTTAGATAGATTGATTACTTGTTTCTTTTGTAGATTAATTACTTGAGACATATATTTTTCCTAAATTTAGTATTTAATTTATTTACTAATTAATTTATTTGTTAATTAATTGGTGTTGCTGTTATCTTGGTTTAGACATTTCAATACATTAAAGTATTGGTTGTGGACATCATCAAGATAAGTATTTTCTAGAGAAATTTTAGATTCTTTAACAGTCCAATCATTTTCACCAAAATTTATTTTTAAAGGTGAGAATGCAGAGCTTTCTGTAAATCCGTCAACTTCTAATAGATTGAGAGCGAATAATACATCATCAGAGCTATCATCTTTGATGCATAGATCACAATTTTCAAGTTCGCTAAACAATTCTTTTATATCATTATTTGTAATTACTACAAATGAAGATTTCACATTAATAGGAAGTTTTGATGGTGAGAAAGAAATACGTTCGGTACTCAGACCACAATCATTCTGTACATCCCCTTTTGAATCGCCATGATAATTTACACCAATACTTCCCTCATGACCAAAATAGACTTTCTGCATTGCACGTTCATTTAGACCGTTAACAAAACCGACTGATAAGTCTAGATCGATCTCTTTACCATTTTTTCCAGACTAGATTAGTAAGATCGAAAAGCTTTTTTGTGATTCATTTATTTTATTTGTAAGGGTATCCATTTTTAACCCTTTTAATAATTGCTTGAAAGCGAAACAATCCTATGTGACCAATTGATATGACAAGTCTTTTCCATCATTTGACCGTCATGGATATAAACAGCGTTAGATTCAGTGATAACGCCTTTTGCTTTGCTAACATTTTGTTTCGCATATTCACCAATGTGCTGCTCAATGATAGTTGCTTGAGAAGGATGAATTGCAGTTTTAGCAAAGAAGCCGTAACTCATATCGTACTCTAGCTCTCGCTGAAGAGTGATTCTATCGTCAATGATATCAAACACAGGAGATGCAATTTCAAAACCTGAGGTTTTAAATCCGAGCACAATCTTTTCAATGATAATTCGAAGTGGAGTCTCGTAAATTGTCACTTTAGGGTGACGCTTTAAGCCTAACTCATTAAACAGGTCATTACCACCAATGCGAATACAGATAATCTCTGTTTTTTCGAAAGATTTAAAGATTGATTTTAGTTGTTCAATCTTGGAGGTTTTTGTCATTTCAATACTTTCAATAGTAGGCATCACACCAAATGACATTCCGCAGTTTTCCAAGATCTCACGGTAGATAATTGAACTATCAATTGTGCATTTTGGAAGTACAAACCCGTCAATCTTTTCAACGCCTTCCATTTTAAGGATGCGTTTTAGAACTGTTGAGTTGCGAGGTCGAATGAAGCGCAATTTTTTGATTTTCGACTTATCAACAGTCTTTTTAAGTGCTGCTTCTAAGTTCTCAAGCGCTTCCTCTAATCGCTCTTCTGAAACTGCATCTTCAGTATCAACAATCATTGATTTTGATTCGCTTTTTAAACCATCAAGTTCTTTTAGAAGGTTTTTGTTTGTTGCTGGCGTGTATAGGCTAGCGCCTAATTGAAAGTATTTATTGCTCATTTTAATTTAGTCCGTAACTTTTTTGATAACAGCGCAAGCTTGGAATGGCATTGCATCATTTTCGATAATTTTAACGTTCGCTTTTTTAGCCATTTGGATTAAGTGACTTACGTCATCGCTTTTGACGTTTTTAAGCATAATAAAGTCAGGTACGCGGCGTAGTAGGATTCGAGTAGCCTCTGCGATACCAGGCTTAATCATATTGATGTGATCAATGCCTTGCTCTGCCATTAGAGTTTCAACAAACTTTTTAGTTTTCTCTTTTCTGATAGTAGGGCATAGGTATGTAGCGTTACCATTTGCAAACTCATAATCGAAGTTTTGTGCAATCTTATCTACAAACCAGTTGCTAATGTCGTGTTCTTCAAGGTGCTTGTACTTAACGCAACCGTGGAAACCGCCCTCAGTTTTATCTGAACAAATTGTTCTTGAAATCAAACCTGAGATTGTTGAATTTAGAATAGACGAAGGAATTGCGTAATCATCCATAGTCGCGCAATATGTCGCTGAACCACCAATATCGCTAATAACAAACAAGTCGTCAGATATCTTGGTCTCATTTGCGGAATTGTATAAATCAACTGATGTTTCCAGCTCTTTAGTAATCACACCTTTAGCTGTCCAGCCATCAACAAAGGCAATAGATTCAGCGTCATACTTATCTGTTAAGTAATCAAGCGCTTTGGTATCGATGCCTTTATCTCGAATGATTGAAACAGAGTAGTGAACTGCTTTAAGACCAAAAAACTCAATTGCTCGCTTCACTAAAACGCCAATTGGAGTGCCAGCTCGCGCAAGAGAAACAACAACAATTGGTTTGTTCTCCATTCCATAATCAGGTCTAGCAATAATCATTTTGCTCGCTAATGACATGATTTCTTTTGCAAGTCGAACTTCGTATTTACCAAGCATCTGATTAAACAAAGCCATGTACTCTTTAGATGGAGCATTTTCTTTGTTAATCATTTCAGAATAGTGAGCTTCTCCAGATTGAATCCTTTTTTCTTTTTCTTCAACAGAAACAAATTCGGTTTCAATTGCTTGCATTAGAAATTGGCAATCTTCTTTCGCATAGCTGCCTAAGATTGGTTTTAAAGTGTTCATCGTTATTCCTTAGATTGCATCAGTTTTTGTTTAGCTTTCTTGTGATTCACATTTTTTAGCGGGAACTAATCGGTATCGCCAAACTTGCTTTTTGTTGACAACTTCCATGCATTTTTCTTTTTCAAGTCCATGCTTTAGAGGGTTAAGCTCCCTTAGTCTTGCTGAAATTGCTGCTTGTGTGTCCCGATCAGGAAATTTTGCATGGATCATATCTTCAATTTCACGAAGAGTATGCCAGCCAGCATTATTAACCATCACAGAAATTACGCGTCCAAACTGAGAATTTACGTTTACTTTCGAAGCATACTCACTGGATTTCCACTGTTCTAAACTCATGATATTTCCAAATTTAATCTTTTATTCTAAATTCAATAATTTATTTATTAATTTAATTTAAAGCACATAGCCTAGATGTTGATATGCTTCCTTTTCTGACTTTGAGCCAGTTTCTGTAATTACGACATTCAGCTTGTTTACATTCAAATTGTAGATGTAGTGCTCTACCAGTCCATTATCATGCATTGGAATTTTGTGACAGCTTGTAATCACCTTGCCATCTACAACAACTGGTGAGCGAGTAGTGGACTGTACAGTGACATTGTAACCAGAAATTTCTAGCTGTGATGCAATTAGGTATGGTAAATACATGTTTTCACCAGTACCGATTATTGAAATCTCTTTTTCAGAACCTTCTGATGCAATAATCTTCTCAATCTTGGTCACATAGTCAGTTGTTACTACATGCTTCATTTGAACGGGTAGGCGTCCCATGTTCCAAGAGCAATCGAGTACAGAAGCACCCTTATGCGCCGATTTAGGCAGTTCCTGTTTGTAGTCAGAGTTTGGTTCAAATTCAAAGCTGCCGTTAAATAGGAAGCTCTGAGTAAGCTCAGGAGCTACCAAACCTTCTTCTTTACAAAACTCAGTTACATCTCGCTTGAATTCGGAGAGCTTAACATCATCAAGCCAGCTTAAAAGAGAAACGATGTTGATTTTTTTGATATTTGGAAGAACCTTCAGATACTCTTTAGCAAGTTGTTTAAGAGTGTTGCCTGTTGTAATTTCATCATCAACCAAAATAAGGTTCTCAACATCAATTAAGCTGTCTAGCATTTCCTGGCTAGGCTTATAGATAATGTGCGAAACCGCATGGGAATGGCTTTCCGAAATCTCAAACCATCTTTCCGCATGTGGAAGAATAGAGCGAGTCGTATGCTGAAAATAAACTTGTTTATTTTCTAAACTGCTTGCTACACCAGCGCCAAGACCTGTGGCTGTTTCTGCCAAGCCCACAACAAATGCTTTTGAATCTGAAGACAGCTCTTTAGAGAATACGGAGTAAACCTTGTTCATTTCTGTAGGTGTCACAGGGATGTGCTTACCTAAAACTTTGCTTACAAACAAAAAACCACGATTTTCATTTTTACGGTTTGCAAATCCAATTAAGTCTTCAATACCATTAAAGTCTTCATGAATGTACGATGGGGTAATCCCAATTTTTCCTGAATCTATTACAACTTTCATTTAATGCTCATTAATTTTGTTTTTGATTTAGTTTATTTAGATATTTGTTAAATTAACAATTTTACTTGCTAACTTAATTAAGCAAGGGTGCTAACACCCTTGCTTTTTATTTTTTAGCTTTAAGTCTAACGACTTACTTTTGACCTTGGAAATTGAATCGCTCTACAAATTCAACAATGCCATTGCGAAGACCTTCACCGATTGTAGTAAAGAACCATTCGTTATTGCGCTTTTCGAAGATGCCGAAAATCATACCAGTGTATTGAGGGTAGTTTTCAGTAAGGTCGTAGACAGCGTGTTCGCGACAACCTTCACTTTCAAGAATGCGCATAAATGCATTGTCAATCATACCGAAGTTTTGACCATTGATCTCAGCATCATTAATGCTTACACCAAGAGTGATCTTCTCACAACGAGGATCAATCTTGTTGAAATCAATTTTTAGCCATTCGTCATCACCTTCACCAGCGCCAGTACGGTTGTCTGGACTAATTTCAATACCACGACATTGGCTGATACGACCAGGAGTATTATAGAAAATGAAATGTTCTGGGCTAATTGCGTTGCCAGCAGCATCTTGCATCATCGCCAATACATCAAGATCAAATTCTTGATCTTGGTGGGCCTGACTTTCGTTCCAACCGATAGCAATGAAAGGGTTAGTCATTGCCTGACCATTTGATTTACGCAAATCAATTGTCTGAGCTTTTCTTAAGTTAATTACTGGAGCATTCATTTTATTTCTCTTAACAAATTATTTATTGATTAATTAATTAATTTTTAAGGGATGGCTAAGCCATCCCATAGAGCAATATTGTTATGCTGTGAATCCAAAGCGGTTTAGGAATTCGTTTAGACCGCCTTTTAGACCTTCGCCTTTAGCTACAAACTTCCATTTGCCATCTTTTTTGTACATCTCAGCAACTAGTACAGCAGTGTACTGGCAGTAATCTTCAGTAAGATCGTATGAAGATTGTGTTTCGCCGCTTTCTTGGTCATCGATACGGATACCACAGTTTTCAATAATGCCGAAGTTTTGGTTACGAGCTTCAGCTTCGAAAATGTTAACTGCAAAGCTGATTCGCTCCACAGCAGGGTTCAGCGCTTCTAGGTCTACTGTTGCCCATTCATCATCTTCACCTTCACGGTCTACACCGTCACGGTTATCTTCACTGATCTTAACAGCGCCACATGCACTTGCTTTTGCTGGGTTGCCGTAGAATACAAAGTTATCTACGCCAAGGTTTTCACCATTTGCGCCGCTAAGCATAACCAATAGGTCTGCATCAAATTTTTCGCCTTCAGATACACGCTCTTTCCAGTTCAGACCCACATGAATTTTTTTCAGTGGAGTGTTGTCTGATTTGCTTAGATCGATGCGTTGACCTTTTGACATGTTAATAACTTGCATAATATTACCTTTTATTTGTTGATTGATTACAAACTTTATTGATATTTAAGAGGAACTTCATTGCCTCATTTGAGATTGAGTTTATATTGAATGATAAAAACTTGTCAACACCAAAAAAGCATAAATAGCTGATTTTTTTACTTTGATAGGATATTTTTTCTAAAATATCTAAAATACCGATTAATTAAACAATTAAAAAAACCCATAACGGGCTTTTTATCTTTAATTTTATTTAAGCGTCAAGGATTAGACGGATACGCTTCAATGTTCTTTCTTCTTCAGGTGAGAAGATTCCGTCTGCATTCGCAATATCCAGAGCCACAGCTAGAATTAAGCTGCTTTCTTCTGTAGAGCCTTTCAACGGATTTAGGGATTCGAATACGTAGATCTCACCCTCATCAAAGTCATTTTCAAAGCACTTAATGTAAGAGTCGAAGCATTCAATGACATCTTTTTGGTCAAATAGCTTTAGGTATTGATGGTTTGACATCAACTCAAGAGTTTTCTGCTTTTCTACTGCATCAACGTGACCGTCTGCAAACGCCATATACGCACAGGAAGCTATGACACCCTCAAGTAGCTTTTTGCTTCTAAGTTTATTGATTTCATCTGTAGCTTCTTGAGCTTTACCTTTTGAAAAGTTGGCGAATCGAGAGAACAGTGAGCGACCTTGATTAAGTACATTTCCGAGGGTTTGTGTAGCTGCCTCTTGACCTTGCTCAATACGGCTAGAAAAGCCAGAATTTGAACGATTTCGACCAAATGATGGTCTTGTTGTAGCTGGTAAGTTTGAACCAGGATTAATTCGTTCAACCTGCCCGTTTTGCGGTGATGGAGTAGGAGCCATATTAAAATGACCACTCTGGTTCTGAGCTACAGGCTGGCTCGATGCCATGCTGATCTGACTATTACCGTTGCTGTTTAGTCCACCGTGGGATTTCATTTTAAGCAATTCTTCAGCAAGGTTGTTGCCTTTATTCATGGTTAGAACTGTATCAATATTGCCACTTACCATGTCTGCAAGGTTTTTAGCTTTCCATGTGCCGTTATGGTTGTAGATTCTGCCAAACATGCAGGCGCTAGCGTTGACAAAATTGGTTTGAATGGAATGTCGAGCACCATTGTCTTGAGTAATGATTAAGGTAGCATCGACAGACTGCGCATCATCGTTAAATGCGTAAAACTCAATTTTCTCGAATGCGGCACCGCAAGGTGGTAGTGAGATTTTGCACTTTTTATCAGTTTCAAATACACATTCATTTGTAGGGATCTGTAGCGCTGAGATTTTTGAGTTCTGATTGCTATCTGTTACAACAGCCATCAATTTTAGCCCGTTATCACGAGAGGTGATTTCAACTGTAACACTAGCACTTGAGATGGCAAAGTTCATGCCTCTTTCTAGGATGTTTATCATCATATACCTTTAGTTTTATTAATTGATTTGGTTTGACTATTTATTTGTCTTAATAAAAGTCTGCGTTATAATATAGGTAATTAAATCAAAATAAAAGCAAGAATTATGAGTAAGACGAAAACAGTGTATATTTGTTCCGATTGTGGTTATGACAGTCCTAGATGGGTTGGTCAGTGCAGAGGCTGCGGAGCGTGGAACACCTTTGCGGAATCGAAGGTAAGTAATAATGTTAATGAGAAGATAAGAAACACTGCTATAAACGCGAAACATAAAGGATACGCTGGTCAAATCAGTGAAGGGATGGTTAGCCTTAGTGAGTTGCAAGGTAAAGAAGCCGCGTTATCTAGATATGATACAGGCATAGCGGGTCTTAACAGGGTTCTAGGTGGGGGTTTAGTAAAAGGCAGTGTTGTTTTGTTATCTGGTAGCCCTGGTGCAGGTAAATCAACAATACTCTTGCAGGCAATAGATTACCTTGCGTCTCAAGTATCTTCAGCTTATTTTACAGGTGAGGAATCAGTAGATCAGATTTCTTCGAGAGCAACTAGATTGCATGTAAAGAATGGCGATAAGGTAAAGTTAAAATCTGAAACTTGTGTTGAAAGGATTATCGAAAACGCTTCTTCAATAGATGCTAAAGTCATCATTGTTGACTCAATTCAAACTATGTACTCGGAAACAAACAATTCCTCACCAGGTTCAACCTCACAGGTAAAAGATTGCGGACATATCCTAACTCAGTACGCGAAAACAAATGACGTTTCTGTACTTGTTATCGGTCACGTTACAAAAGACGGAACGTTAGCGGGTCCAAAGGTTCTTGAACATACTGTTGACTGCACCATCCATTTAGACACGACCACCAGCGATAGATATAGGACAATTAAATCTGCAAAAAACCGTTTTGGTACAGCTAATGAAATGAGCGTATTCATCATGACTGAGTCAGGAATGAAAGACGTTAAAAACCCTAGCGCTATTTTCCTTCAAAGACCAGATGTTCCTACCCCTGGTACAGTTGTGATCCCTTACAAAGAGGGTAATGGTATTATGTTGCTGGAGATCCAAGCTTTGGTCGCAAAAGGAAATCCGCAATATACAAAGAGAGTGTCTGTGGGTTTGGATTCAAATAGAAACTCAATGCTGATGGCTGTACTACACAGTCGCTGCAAAGTAGCTACCTATGATAAAGATACATTCCTTAACGTAGTCGGTGGTATTAAGATAGGCGAAACAGCTTCAGATTTGGCTGTAGTCTTAGCGATCTGTTCAGCAATTGAAAACATAGTCATTCCGCAAGACGTTATCGTTATGGGGGAGGTGGGGCTTGGTGGTGAAATTAGACCAGTTCCGAGTGGTGGAGAGAGACTTAAAGAGTGTCGTAAGCATGACTTCCATAGGGCAATAATTCCAGCTTCAAATATGAAGGGGCTAAAAACAGATATGGAAATTATTCCTGTAAAAACTGTCTCTGAAGCTATAGCCGTACTGAAAAGAATCTCTGTTAGCTGAAAAATGAGAAAAGGGATGGTTTGTTAAATCATTCCTTTTTTATTTGTTAATCTAATTTACAGTTCTTGAGTCAAAGTGTTCTGACATATACCATTCAGTTTTTTTCCATTTACTGTCTAGCTCTACTTCAACCCAATCTCCTTCACCCTCTCTAATTTGAATTTTAGTACCATTTAAAGCACCAAGACAGGCTTCTTCGTGTTTAGGTAGGCAAAGGAATCCAATAGTATAGTCATTATTAGGCGGGTAGGCGTTTGGAGACTTGCTCCAAGTGTAGTTTGATTGGTATTTGAGTAAAATCACCAAATCCATATTGTCGGCTTTTGCCAACAACATGTCGTATTTTTTATGTTTAGCCATCGATTTAACCCTAAAAAATAAACTTTTATATTTTAATAGACATAAAAAACGAGGCAATAGCCTCGTTTTTTTCATTATTCAAATTAGAATTTGAATTTAGTTTGTACGAAGAATTGACTTTCGTTTTCTTCACCGTACAGAGATTGATCATTGCTATCGTAAGCTTCGAATTTGTAGCCAACACCAACAGCGAATGTGTCAGTTACAGCGTAATCCATGTCTGCACCTACGTAGTAAGTGTTGTCTAGATCAGTGTAAGCCTTGCTACCTACGAACGCAGAGTATTGGATCGGAGCTTTCTGAGAAAGGTCGCCTTTAACACCCACTTCTAGGCTTGCGTAGTCGTCAGATTGTTTGCCAACTTTACCAGCATCATCTTCAACACCATCTAGAACTACGTGACCAACACCCACTTCACCGTATAGGTTGTGAGTTGCGCTCAGAGCGTGAAGAGCACCAACTTTAGCGCTGAAGTCTTGAGCAGTTACATCTGCGTGATCTACATGCTCTAGAGCTTGTACATTAGCGCCAACGTAAACGCTTTCAGTGATGCTTTTCTCAACACCTACAGTGATACCCTGGAAATCTTCTACATCAGTGAAGCCAGCAGAAACGTTATCAACAGAAGCAGCAGAAGCAACGCCAGAGATAGTCAGTGCAGCAAGTGCGATCAGAGTCTTTTTCATAGTTAAATTCCTTTAGTTATTTAAAGATATTTTTTGGTTTGTTTATTAATAGAGAGCAACATTTGCCTCAATAGTTCTTACAATAAGTGTTTTTTTATGAATTGTCAAAAAGAATTTCACTAAAATTAGTAGCTTAATTGAACTTTTTTGCGTTACATGACTATAGGTGTCAAATCAACTGATAAAGGCTTTTATTACAAAAGAATTGCATTAAATGACTGAATCTTATACAATTGATTGCTTTATCAGCAACAATTTTTAATTATTTAGTCGGAAATATCCTATCATCATAGAATATATGAATATTTTTGTTTTTATATTTAGCCAAAAAAATTGACTCTGTTGTTGTTTTATGTATACTGTGTGCGGTGATGTAATTAATTGGAATAGATGATGAAGAGCTTTTTTGACGGAGACAGAATAAAGTGGATACGGTTTCTCATAGTATTTGAGTTGCTGTACATCTTGTCTGAATTCGCTCTGAATGCTGCAATTCTGAACGCGGGTGGTGGTTTAGTTGTAACCCAGCATGGGATTGATAACCTAGAAAAGTATGGTCGCCTATTAAGCGGCGTAGGTTTGTCATTGCTTGTGTTCGGCTTCTTGGGTACTAAGTATTCTTTTAGAACAAGAGTGTTCAACTTCATCTTAACCCTTGTTGTTTGCATTCCGCTTATGCATAAAGCGCAGTCTCTACTTATAGATGACTTAATTGTTGGTAATGCAACTGATGAAACCAAGTCGAGAGCAGAACTGTTCGTAACATATAAAGAGGGATTGATATCTGGCGATTTTGGTCTTGGTAAAGAAGTTCCGATTAATCGAGATAACCCGACAAGCGCTGAAGAGCTAGCGCTTTTTTCAATGTATTCATTGATGATGTTCGACTCAACTAGAACAGAGGGGTTGCTGACACAGGATCTTAACTCTTGGGTGAGTGATATCGTCAAGATCAGAAACTCAATGAAAACTGACCTTCTTTATGATGGCTACCTTCAGGTGTCTAAAGAGGTCGATTCCCAATGGAAGAAGTACAACTCTGGTCAAAAGGCACTTGACCCGAATGCTCAGTGGGAAAAAATATATAGTAAGTCTTCGAAAGAGTACGCTAACTATAAGCACAAGCGAGATGTTGAGTTTCCTGAATACGTAGAAACGCAAATCAGAAAGAACAATATTCACGATTTGCTTTACGATCAGTATGAGAAAGCATTCTCAAATGGTTGTGGCACTAACTGCCGTAGAAAAGCCCTTGGTAAAGTTGAGGCCATCATGGAACAAGCCACGGGTTCAAAGTCTAATTGGCAAAAATGGTGTGATGGAAACAAATGTCCAGGTGATGAAAAGTTCTTGGCAAAACAAGCTGTGCCATTGATGGATGGGATGTTTAGCTACATGTCTGGACTGAATCCAGATATAAACTCAGTGTCCCAATTCATGAATGAGCCAACGGTTGCGATGAGCATACGCTCTGAGCTTGCAGATAAAGGTGTTCATCTGCCATATGGCATGACAATGAACAAAGCTAACTTTATAAGAGAGTTCAATAAAGCAACTGGAGGTGCATCGGGAACCAAGACTAAGGCACAGTTCGTTGCTCTGAACGAAGTTCAGTCAGGATTTAAGAAGCTGCTAGGCAGTGCTTATAGTGGTTCAGTGCCATTGGGCTTGTCTAAGTCACAGTTTGAGCGTAAATATGTCAATGGAAATCTTGCATCGGAAGTGAGAGCAGAAGTTTCTAAGCTGAAAAATAGTAAGAGAGACTTTGCGCCAGGTGGAAATCGTGTAGAAGAAGGTAACGGTTATCTGAAAATGATAATAGTGCCACCAATTGCACTGTTCTTTAGCCTATTCTTTTCACTGTTTGCGCTTGCAAGATTACCGCTTCGCTTGCTTGAAATTAGCCAAATCAAGAACGGTGCAAATTGGAAAGTAAAACTGAAGCAATACATGACCATGCTTGATCTTATTGTGATACTGTCATACCCAGTATTGAGATCTAATAGTAAGTTCACTAGTTCGTCTGTTATTGAGCGCTTTGAGCTTATGAGAGGTGAAAAGCTGGAGATTCAGCAAGTGCTCGGGTACAAATGGGTTCTTGGGGTGGAGCCAGTCATATATCCGATAGGCATGAAGCTACTTAATACATTTGATCTGAACAACATAGACCATCCAATGTACAAGTAATTAAAAGCCCGCTTTGAGCGGGCTTTTTTATATGCAGAGGAAGGCTACTTAGACTTTTCTAAAGTCAGCTCTTTTTCTTGAGTGTTAGCTTTTGACAACTGACTAGCAATCCATTTATCAGATGCTTTTGCTGGCTCACTATTCTCTTCTAAGTGCTGTTTGCAAATAAGAGCCTGAATTGACATGCTCTTTTCTGAATTCCACAAGTCACTATTTGCGAAATCCCAATCAAGTTCAGGGTCTACTTTCTTGGTAGGTAAGTCAACGTATAGGTATTCAATATCGCAAGTAGAAGGTGAAATTCCAAAGTCATTACTTAGTGATTCAAGAACACTTTCAGAGCCGCACACTTGCAATTTAGTGCTGTTCTCCAAAAAGTTTGATTTACCGCAAGACACTTCCTTGCCAAACTTTTCATTAAGAGCTTTGGAAACCGCATATACATCGATATCGCTATCTTTTTCAAATACAAACTCAGAGTCGAAGTAGATAATCCCTTCATCCACCAGCTTGTCGAGAGTTATTGCGAGTAGATGACTTTTATCGAAACCAATATCATTCGAGCTGGTTTTCATTTTATCTACTTTAGCAAAAAAATCATTAAATGATTCTTCAACACCAAAAGGTTTAGATGCTTCTAAATCGCGGGGATATGTAAGTGATTCAGATTTTATAGTATTCAATTTTTTTAAGATTTTATCAGCCACATGGCTTTCTTTAAACTTCTTCACTCTCATCTCGGCACGTTCTTTTAGTAAAAGGGCTAAAGTGCAAAGTTTAGTCGCTGTTGTTTTTGAGGTTAGGTCACTAGATTTCATGTTATTACCTTTTTATTGTTTTAATTATTTTATCACTATAAAACCAGTTGTGTAAAATATAAACAAAAAAACCTCACTACAAGTAGGGAGGTTTTACTGAATATATAAAATGTAAAGTTTAGGCAGCAATCAGCAAATCCTTTCTTTCAGCTCGTAGGACATTTTTATAAAAGGTCATAGCGGTTTGGGAGTCGATATTAATTTTGGAGCAGTAATGCTCAAACTTATCCCATTCCGCACGTTCTATGGCGCATATAATAGCTAAGAAAGGGTAGTACCTACCTGACTTCGAAACTAAAGCATCTTTAACAGCATCATTAACGGGTAAGCTGTCCATAACAGTGGACATCTCCTTATCCAGCAAAGCATCTAGAGTTGATAGTAGACCCATAAGGAACACTTCTTCTCTTTCTCTTTTATATGGAGTTAAAGTTGCAATTTGCTCGAAGAATCGAGATCTTGTAAGAGCCATTTTAACCAATTCAGCAGGTTTGTTTTTACCTAACTTGCCTATTGCCAACAAACAAACATAGCGCCTCACATGCTGCTCACCGAGATAAACTAGAGCTTGTTTTACACTCTTAATTTCAGGTTTCTTATTGCTTTGTCTGCGGGTATTTACCAGCTTTAACGTTTGATACGTAAGGGTAGATTCTTGTTCGAAAAGTTTAGAAATTCGGTCAAAATTAATAACATTCCTCGTTGCTTCTCTGTAAATCTGCATGATCAAACTGTTAGAAATTTCAGCTTCGTTTCCAGATATTATTTCTGGCTTAGAGAAAAAGTACCCTTGGAAGTATTGGAATCCAGCTTTTCTGCATTCTTGGTATTCTTCGTAGGTTTCCACCTTTTCAGCAAGAATCTTTACTTTTTGAGATTTTAACTTTTCCAAAACGTGAGGGATCGTATCCAAAGGAGTAGCCTGGATATCAATCTTAATAATGGAAACGAAACGTAAAATGTCATCCCATTCAGGGCTGTAGATAAAATCGTCTAAAGCAATTCTATAACCTTTTCGGTGTAGTTCTCGAAGCAAATCCTTGGTCTCTTCATTTGGTTCAACAGACTCAAGGATTTCAATAACAATACGCTTATTCGGTAATAGTGTAGAAACTTTGTTTCTAAGCATTTCGATAGGGAAATTTATAAGGGCTGTTTTACCGTTCACAACCTCATCAAAGTCCATATTTAGAAATGAATTGATCAGAAGTTTCGCAGTGCTCACATCTTGAGGCACATGCATAGGAAACCTGTTCTCTTCACTGTCACGGAATAGCAACTCATAGCCAACAATCTTTCTCGCTCTATCGAGAATTGGCTGTCTGCCCATATAAATTTTCATGTAAATCAATATTATCCATTTAAACTGCGGCTATTTTACATGCACTGCCAATTATGTCAATAACGAGCACCAATTATTTTGCTGTGGCGCAAAAAGTGGTAAGATAGAAGCTAAGTAAATAAATTAAAGAATAAAAAAGATGAAGCCATTCGTAGTTAATTTTACAAATATAAAAAAATGCCAATCTGGAATTCCTTTCAGTTACAGCAGTTCTAAGCTCGTTGATAATCAATTGGTCGCAAATGACGTGGCTTTTGATGAGGAAAACAAAAAGACTGCTGCTCTTTTAGATCTGTCCGTTGAAGAAGAATATTCACTTATTGTTTTTGCGAAAAACAAGAAAGAAGCAAGAGAACAGGTTTCCCAAATGAAGCTCGAAGCGTCAACTGCAAAAACAGTAACTAGCGCATTCGATATTCAGGGGCTAATTGGTACTTATGGAACTGTCACTGAGAAAGAAAAGCTTTCTCCTGATTTCTATGAAAAGATTTCGGGCATGTGTACAGGGAGAGTTGACCTGCATAGTGATAACTACAGGGTTAAAAACTCAGAACACACTTCAACGATCAAAATAACCTCATGTAACGAAATGCCGCTAACTAATGGCAAAAGTAACTCAAAGTTTAAGATTGAACAAGATGGTGTGAGTAAAGAGCGTAGAACATACATGCTTTATTACGAAGGTTTCACAAGAACGGGTGATACGACATCTTTAAGAGGTTTAACGGACAAACCAACGCCAACATCGAAGCCTATATCGTTTCTTGTTGACTGGACTTTCCAGCTCGACTCAAATTACGTAACTGACAACCTTTCAGATAATGAGAGACTTGGAAGCCCTCTGAAATTTGAAATTAAACAGATCGCAACGGCTAAGGGCTGCTCTTCGCCAGATGTACTTTCAGAACATTCTTTAAAGCAGGCAAGAGAGCTTGTATCAAACATGAATGATTATGAAGTGAAGAAGGGCATTGTTCTAAGGGATTACTTGGTCGCGAAGATTGAAAAAAATGACTCACCAGCTAATGAGCTAGCTAAATAAAAAAAGAACACGCGTTTGCGTGTTCATAGTCAAAAGTAGTTTTCTCTGATTAGATGCTGTGTGCATAAAACCAATCTAGCTCTTTGGAACGGAGTTAGGTTGGTTTTTTGGTCAATGCAACCAAGCACTCCATATTTCTGAAAGATAAGCTTAACGGTGCCACCTTTAGTTTTCATCCCCGATAAGCGATTAATAAATTTATCTTTAAGTAGTTTTTGCTCATCTTCCTCAATGAGTTCTTCAATCTGATTCAAAATTCTCTTGTTTCTGTCATAGAGGAATGCAGAGATTACCAATCCACTCAAAACAAATAGTAGCTCTGGTGAGGGTAGTAGCGATTGGGGTGAAAAGTATGAGCCTTTAAGCACCATTATCACAAAGAAAATAACCGATACAGAGAGCCATGTTCTCATTGTTATGGTAGAGGTTTCGTATTTCTTTTGCATACCATTTAGGGCGGATAAGGAAATTTTTGATTTTGTCATTTTTGAATCGCCTTTTTCATATAGGTAATCATGTTTCTTCCAGACTCCTTGGATTTGTATAATCTTCGGTCAGCCATTTCAATAAACTTATCGCCTTCTTTAGATGAAGATTGACCGATTGATACTGTATATGAGATATCACCATATGGAGTGTTACATGTATCTTTTGCTGCTGAGACTCTAATATACCGCATCATTGATAAGTGATGCGCATTATAATCACCGTCAATAATTACACCAAACTCTTCACCCCCGATTCTGAATGGGTGAACTGTCGATGACGAAATTGAATGAAGAATATCGGAGAATGACTTGATCACCATATCCCCAGCCGCATGACCAAAGTTATCATTAATTTTCTTGAAGTGATCGATATCAATAATCGCGAAAGAAAATGGCTTGTTTAAGCTTTTATTCTCTGCCTTCTTGATTTCAAAAGACCTGCGATTTTTTAGTCTTGTTAATGAGTCAGTTTCAGCAAGTTTTTTTGTTTCCAATAGCTGTTTCTTCAAATTCTCTGTTTCAGCAAGCAAGTTGTCAACTTGGGCTTGCTGAGCGATTAAGAGAGATTCGGCTTTATCCTGGTATGTCTTTTGACTGATCGCTTGGGCGTTCAATTGGCTTTCAATGCTTGAAATTAGTCCAATCACCTTGGGATTGTTCAGGGCGCTATCGCTACCTATCTCGTCTTTCAGTGAGGCTGATGAGTTAGTCATATCGCGAATAAAGCTTACTGTATCAGCGATGTGAGAGCTTTCTGCTTCTTTAGCACTCTTTGATTTGGTAATAAGACTAGATACAGCACCTTCAATGTTAGTCATTAATTGACGCTCTCGTTCGGCGCGGTTACGAGCTTCTATGATGGCAAAGTTAACCAGTTGACGCATTACAGAGAATGCGCAATTTCTATTTGCATTTAACTTGTTAAGAAGCCCTAGTCGAACAGGAGAATCTGGATTTCCTTCAAACACTTCATTTACAGCCTTCTCTACATCCTTAACGTCCTTGTCGGACACAGTGGTTTCTTTTGTAAGCGGTGAATTTTCTGAGGTTGAATCATTAACACTTGTTAACTGTCCAATAATCACTACAAGGTCATTTATTACTTCTTCAGAATTGCAGCTACCAGCTTTTATTTTTTTCTTAAGATTTTCAGCGCGAAGCTTACAATCACCACTAGAGTTTTTGAAGTTGGTAACATAAGCGCAGGCATGAAGAAGCCTTTTCACGCATGGGCTTTTAGCTGCCGATGATGTTGAGTCTGTATGAACCATTTGAAGCCTACTGTTAAATTGCATTAGTTATTAAAAACGCTTGAATCAACAATAATTTGTATATTTTTCAGTCAATTCTAGTTTCGTTTGCGCTCATTATACTGACTTTTATCAATACGTCCATTCTAGAGAGTAAAATAATTGCATGATCGTCGTCACACTTACAGGTGTTTTTTATATTAAATAAAAAATATTTGTAGTAAATTTTAATCATAGAGTTACACATACTTTATTTTTCTAGGTTAACTTCTCATTGTTAGTTTTAGACAGTGATTTAAGTAACGGACGCGATAGTTATCTTGTTTTTTAGCCCATCATAGATGGGCTTTTTTTATTTCGCAGGGTATAATTTGATTAATAAATAAAAAAATAACGAGAATTGCGATGAAACAACTAAATACAAGAAACGCGGCTATTCACAACCTAAATGAAAAGCTTGGTCTAAGCATCCCATTTGAAACGGAATCTACAGTAAATGGGCAAGACCCAAACTCTTTACTGTTTAAAGCAGAAATGTTTGAAAAGGTCACTTCAATTAAACCGACTCCTAAAGAGCAATCACTTCTATCCTTGAGTGCGGCTTTAAGCAAGTTGGAAAAAGTGATAAAGCGTGGTTTCGCATTCAATATGGTTATCAATGAAGATGAGTTTGAGATGGAGGTTGTAAATCTCTCGAATGAACCTCTTATGACAATTAAAAGCCAAATGATGTGGGATAAGGATACCATCAAGATCATTGTTGATGGTGAGTATGATAGCCAGGAGCACTCAGAAAGAGAGCTTGTTGGGATGATTGAGTTAGAAGATACTTTGCAAGTATTTGAGGGTGAAAAGCAGCTAGACTCATTGGAAGCGTCTTCTATGGCTACGTCTCTAAACTTAAGTCAGGTACTGGAAGACTTAAGGTTCATCCAAAGTAATGAAGATAAGTATCCTATGGATAACGTGACCAGTTGTGATCTTCGTGTGTATGACATGGAAATTTTCGACGTTAGTGAGTTTGAGTCCATAGATGAGCTTAACCTAGAATCATTTAATAACACTTTTGGTAACTCTAAGAGTAAGGCTAAAGAGCCTGAGTTGGCTCTATAGGACGCTTTTAGTTATTAAAAAATGTTAATAGAAACCCTGCAATTGATGTAGGGTTTTTTGATTTTTCGACATTGGTTGTATATTGGATACTTTTTTGAACAGTATTCGATTTTTTAATATTTTTCAATACTTGTAATAATACGAAACTTTTTATTAACCAAGTGGTCAAGTTTTTTCATTTTTTGCGTATAACATAAGCAACACGATAATATGCAACTCTCTACATTTCAATTGATTGCAAAATAAAAAAACACCTGATTTATAATGGTTTTTTGACACGGCTTCCAAATATGGAAATTTTAACTGTTTAATTGTGTTTACCTTGACATGCAACTACTCACTAATATAATTTAGGCTCTTCTAAAAGGAGGGAAGATGAAATTCCTGCTCATTTCGCACCCAAAATCTATAACACTGAAAGACTGGAAGTTAATTTTAGCTAAAAGTCCTGCCTCTGATGAGTATGAAGTGTGTTTGTCTCTAACGGATGCAATTTCACACCTCCAGCGAGATAGATTTGATGCCGTAATTATTGACATGGGTATGTCATCGTATTCGACTTTAAAATCATTAAAGATGGTTAATCACATTAAGTTTAGCCAGGTTACTGTCGTGGTAACTAATGATTTGGTTGAATCGATCTCAATTCCAGTAGATAAGCAGGCAGATATCGTTATACCCAGACCATTCAAAATTAACGATGCTCTTCTCGCTCTACGTGCTGCCAAAGAAAATTACATTGTAACGTCTGACGCTAGAAGAATGTTCCTCGCTGGAGATTCACTGTCTCTTCAATCGATGCTTCATAAACGTTTATCTACCAAACAAAACAGACAAATTAGCGGTTTGGATAAGTGGTTTCTGCAAGTCACTTTTGAATCTTTGATGTCTCAAGGGATGAAAGACAAGTGCAAGTTTTTGCTTAGTGACCTTATGATGGATCGTAACGATCCTACAGCTAAGATCCTTATGGCTAAATTGCTAATTGCTGACAATCGACCTTCAGAAGCATTGATGCTTTATGCTGATGAGATTGAAGGTGGCTCTATGACGAATGCTGCGTTGTTTGTAATGTCACAGGCGTTTATGTCCATTGGGGATTTCTCAAGCGCTAAATCTCTTACATCAACAATCATTGCTAATGGGGTGATGGAGTTTGATGTTTTCGCTAGTCATGCAAAAAGCCTTTTTGAATGTGGAGAATTTAAGAGTTCAGTTGAAGTTGAACTTGATTCTATGAAGCTAAGGCTTGACTGTAAAGAAGATGATGAGGATTCGTATAAGCGATTGATTCATTATGGAAATAAATACTGGGTATCCAATGAAGCGGCAAGTACAACAATTGTTTCTAAATTGGCTAATGCTATTGGTCGAGGTTTCAGAAAGCACCAGAAAACTTGGTTAAAAGCAGCGTTTTTAGAGTATAAGCTGAAAGAAACAGCACTACGCGGAGATATTCAGAAGCTTAAGCTTCACATCGGCTCTATCGTAAATAAAGAAAGATCAGTTTTACTGCAAAACAGATACCTAATGGAATACATTCTTGAGCTGGCGGGTAAGCTAAACTTGGACTCAGACTGTTTAATGAAGCTTCAAAATGTTGCTGAAATGACAGAGCTTTCAAATGTTAAAATTAACTCAGATGCGATTAAAAAGGCTAATGAGTCGTATGAGAAAGCGAAAGAGTTGTTTGAGAGTGGGAATTTGAGTGAGGCTGAAGAAGCTGGTCGCAAGGCTTATATGCTAAGACCAAACAACCTAGAATCATCATTGTTGTTTGTAAATATCCTGATTGAAATCCATGTGAATCTTGGCTCAGGAAGATTATTGAATCAGGCATTTACAATTTTAGAATCAATAGGTCATGTTGGTGATAGACACCCTCTATTCTCGGAATACACTAAAACTAAAGAGAAAATTGAGAGGCTGACTCTTTCTTGAGCACTTAATCAATAAGGTATTGACTTAGGGTTGTTGATTATTATAATCGACAGCCCAATTAACTAATAAAGTAAATTTATCAAATGCATAAGTTTTCAGCAGAAGACGCTAATAAATTAAAAGTATTGATTTTAGACAGTTCGGAGTTTACTCAGGCAATCATTCGAAAAAATTGCTACACAATGGGTATCCACAACGTCACACTAGCTTCAAGTCCTGATAAAGCCGCTCGCATATTCAAAAAACAAAAGTTTAACTTGGTTATTATCGACTTTGATTCAGAGTTAAAAGATAACTACGTTGAACTCTTTAAGCATATCCGTGAGTCAAATACTAAGGTGTGTACTGTATTTATCAGTTCCAACCATACTAAGCGTAATATTGCCGAGATGATACAAATTGAAGCAGAAGATATCATACTTAAGCCTTTTACATTAAAAGTCTTAAGTCAGAGAATTTTCGCTAATGCTCAAAACATTATCATGACTTTAAAACTGCGAAAACTTATAAGCGAAGGTAATCATCAAGAAGTACTAGAATCTATTTATGAGCTTGAAAAGCACTTTAATACAGGTCAAATCAGGGGCTGGCTATATAAAGTAAAAATCCAAGCCATGCTAGAACTGAAAATGTACAAAAATATAGAGAGTTTTTGTCGATTCCTTTTGGTTAATAGTGAGGCTGAATGGATAAGAACCTATCTTGCTGAATCACTTATCGCAACGCGCCGATACAAGGAAGCGCTTCAAGAAATACTGAACTGCAAGCGAAAACATCCTTCTAGTATTAAAGCCACCCTGTTGCTTGGCGATATTTACGACAATCTAGGTAATACAGATGAAGCCTATAAGTGCTACAAGGAAGTTACTGGCTGCTGTCCAGACTACATTAAGGCATGTCTCGCAATTTCTAAGATTGACGCTAAGGAAATGAAGTATGAACAAGCAATTGATTCATACGAGAAAATCATCTCTTTGCTGGAAAAAAGATTGCAGTCATATCCTGACATCTATGTGGAAATGGCAAATTTGAAACGCGACTATGCGGAATCAAAAATTAAAGTTCCAATGATTGATGCTATCAAGGAAAGCATTAAGTACTTGAATCGTGGATATGAAAACTTCCCAGAAAGTAAGGTTATCCATGTTAACCAGGCGTTGTTTAAAGTGATCCATTTGCATGAGGCAGGTGAAAACCAAAAAGCGCTAAGCTTACTCAATAGAACTTATGTTGAGCACAAAGAGTTTATTGAAAACAATTCAGATTCGATGATATGCATAATGTTTCTTTACTTGGGTCTATGCCATAAAGATATGGCTAACAACCTCGTTGAAAGAATGAAGATGAAAATGGGGGTTCATGAAACATACTCCCAAATTAGAAAAAAATTAGAAGAGAAAAATGCAAGAAGGCTTAAGTTAAAAAACTATGTTGAAAATGCTCAAAACGAGATAACAGAGCTGATTGCGAATGATAAACTTTATGATGCATTGAAAAAAATTGATGATTTATTAGAGAAAAAACCAAAAATTCAATCACTTCAAAATCTAGCTGTAAAGATTAGTTATAAAATTGCAAAGCAGTATAACTTCAACAGCAGCTCAGTAAGGGAGTGCATGAGGTGTATCTATAGAGCTGAGAAGCATGTCACGAATGAGTCTGTTATTTCATCTATAAAAAGCGTTAAAGAAAGCATACAAAAACGACTTCAAGTCGTTGCAGCATAAGAAGGTCGGGTTCCATGAACTCGACCTTTTTATTTGTCATTAAAAAGCTCTGAATTGTTTGACTATTTGAACAATTAATTTAAAATATACACCACAACTAAATAAATTAATAAATAAAAACTAATTATAATAGAAAAACATGGTGTAAAAATGAGCGAAAATAACAAAGAAAAGATAGCTTTCGTAGGCGTTGACGATGGTTTCCGTGAAACTAAAGTCTGGGTTAGTGATGATGTTAAGATCGTAATTCCATCCCAAGCTCGTGCAGGTGAGATGACGCAAATTTCCATTGATGGTGGTGCTAAAACTGTGTTTCCTTATGAAACCAAAGATGGTGCATTCATTGTTGGTAAAATTAAAGAAAGTGATGCTACATCAAATGATGATTACCCCATCAGCGCTATGAACCGCGTTCTGGTTACTCACGCCTTAATTTCACTTGGCTTTACAGGCGCAAACCGCCTTGCTATTGCTACAGGTCTACCGTACAAACGTTATTACCGTGGTAAGGATAAAAACCTTCCTCTTATTAAGGCTAAGCGTAAAAATCTGCTCCTTAATGATGTAAAAGAGGTTTTATACGGCACTAATGGTAAGTCTCT
Organism: Vibrio sp. V15_P4S5T153; assembly: GCF_963874485.1. NCBI lineage: Bacteria > Pseudomonadati > Pseudomonadota > Gammaproteobacteria > Vibrionales > Vibrionaceae > Vibrio > Vibrio sp. V15_P4S5T153. The sequence continues at coordinate 424,608 of NZ_CAWNHR010000017.1, forward strand.
ATCAAACCTTAACATTCCACGTATTGTTGAGCATCACGTCATTTCTGAAGGTATTGCTGCATGGATGGATTACGTTCTTGAGCGCGACCCTGAAACTGGCAATCTGACAATGAACAAAGACAAGTCATCAGTACCAACTGCTTTCGTAGATATTGGTGGTCGTACTACAGATATCGCAGTTATTGAAGACTGCAATATTGAAACCGACAAATCTACTACTATTGAAGCTGGTATGCTGAACATTGAGAATCTTGTTAAAGAGAAGATTTCAGACGAGTACGATGTTATTCCTACTACTGCTCAAATGAACCAAGTGATGAAAACTAAAATGTTCCGCGCTTGGGGAACTGACTATGATGTATCTGAGTTTATCGAATTAGCTATCAAGCAAGAAATGGCTAAGATTCATGCGGAAGTTAGCAGACGTTTAGGTTCTGCGGCGGATCTTGATAGCGTAAACTTTGTAGGTGGAACAACTGTAGCTGTAGAGCATGAGCTTCAAGGCTGGTTCCGTAACCAAAACATTGTTAAAGACCCTGGTTTTGCTAATGCTCGCGGAATGGCTAAATTCATTGAAACAGCATTAAAAAAATAAGGTATCTAAATAATGAGAGTTAGATATACCTTAAATCTGTACACAGATAAAAAACTTGACTCTGAAATAGCTGATTATATTGCTGAACACCCAAAGGGAATGGAGCGTTCAGAAGCAATAAGAACTCTGATAAAAGTTGGATATAACACTCTCATTAGGCATATGGATTCTCAACAGTCTGTAGAGCATTCAGTGAACGAAAATGACCTGAAAATGGTCGTTGAGATGCTATCAGGAATAATGAAGAAAGCGCCTGCTACACAGCAAGCGCCTCAAACTAGCCCTGATGATATGTTCAGAATGATGCAAATGTTTGAGATGATGAGAGGCGGGGTTAACCCCGCCAATCAACAAAGTTTTCCTTCTCCCGCGTCTTATCCATATCCTTATCCTCCGCACATGATGCCACCTGGTATGAATTATCCAGAAAGTGAGCATAGGACTGAGGTAAGGGATAGCTCTGAACAGAGAGAAATGGAAAGAAATCCTCATCCACCAGCTTCTGAAAGCCCATCGGATGTTAGGAAGCAAAGTGATTCTCGACAATTTAATGAGTCAGTTAGAGAAGAAAATAAGCATGTTCAAGAGTCTAAAAGCATAAGTAAAAATGAAGAAAGCATTAATAAATCAAATGAAAGCCAAGTAATTAAGAAAGAAGCAGTAAAACCAGTCAGTTTTGATGAAGAGATTATCGACCCTGATTTAATGATTCAAAATGAAGAAGAGGGGTTTGTCGGATTTGATCTAGGTGATGGAGAATCTGATGTTTTCAATGATGACGATGACGATGACGATGACGATGACGATTTCATTGATCCTCTTGAAATGCTTGGGGCGAAATTTGGTGGATAAATTGAATAATTAATAAAGAGAATAAAAAATGAGTCAACAAAATCCTCAACAAGACAATGATATGTTTTACATAGCAGCAGCAGTGGGCTTTTTAGCCCTCTGCTGGTTTGTTAGTACGCATTATTCTTGGCTGGTTTTTCTATGGAAATGGATAAAACTTGCTGAACTTTCATTATTCTATGTTTTACCAGATTGGTTCCCAGTCTACGGAAAAATGGAAATAAAAGGTCTATTTGATTACATATGGAGTCAACCATACGACCTAATTCATAAAGATACTGTGTTCAGCATCAATGATCACTTATCTGGCTGGGTAACTTGGCCTTTCGCTGTTTGGGTTATTTACCTTGGATTCAAACGTTCTATGTCTACGACTAAGATCGATACCATCTATAACCACGATACATTGCTGTCAGAGCTTTCAGAAATTTACCCTCACCTTAAGCCATATGTGAAGGATAAACCTGAATACAAGTCTGTTCGCTACGATAGGGACATGAAGGAAGATACATATCAATATGGATGTTCCTTGGATCCATCAGATTTTGCTCTTTTATCTCCACCGTTGGGTCTGGAAGACGAAGCGAAGAAAAGTAACCAGTTCAAAGCAATTTGGGACGGTGATGTCGGTTTTGACATGGACTTGGCTGAGAGAGCTTTTATAGCTCAAATGGGTAATAGATTTACTGGTATTAAGTCTCTAAATGATGTTGAGAAAGGGGTTTGCGACTTCTTCATTAAGAGAATGGAAATTAACCATGTAGAGAACATTCCAAAGTTCAAAAAATATATTTCTTCGATCATCAAAGTTCCAAATGCTCCAAAGATTAATGTTTCGAAGTTAACGCCTCCTAATGCTCAAATATACAAACTTCTAAAGGAAGATATTGACGCTGAAATTGCAGAAGCTAAGAAGAAGAAGCAAAAAATGACACGCGGCATGTTCCTAGATAAGCGAAAAATTCTAACGTATATCAGAAATGATAAATACTTTGTTCCAATTAAAGAAGCTGATGCGCAAGATATTTTGGCAAACCATGCATTTATCAGGTGTGGCTTGATGAGTTTATTTGGTAGAGCCAGAAGTGTTGGTGTAATTGATATGGGTGAGCTTGGATGGGTTAAGCAGCACGATAGAGTTCTGTACTACTGTTTATCTTCCCACGGTAGAAAAGTATCGTTTGTTGAGTGTTCTGGTCCTTTTGCACATTGGTTGGTTGAACAGGTAATTGGCGAGCCATTGATGAATGCTGAAGTCAGTGAAGCAGTTAATGCACTAAAACTTGAGCTTAAGCTTCATGAGCGAGAAGGCTACTCAGAGTAACTTATGCAGCCCTTAGGGGCTGTATTCTTAAATCTAGAGAATAAATTATGAAAAAAATATTATCAGCAATCGGAAAGTTGAATATTTTCAGGAAGAAAGAGTCTGATCATGTATTCTATTTAATGAAAAATCCAAATCAGGAAATATGGTTTACTGAAGAAGACTTAAGGGAGCACATGTGGAGAATTGGAAGCGGAAATTTAAAGGTGAGAAAAGGAAAGTGTCGTTTTAATGGTCAGGTATAACCTGACCTTCAAAATTTTATTCATTTACCTCATCTTTCTGGATTTTGTTTTGATTTCAATATAAAATCCTAACTGAATTATAATAAATAAATCTCGTACAAGATTATTTAATAATAAATAATAAAGAAATAAATAAATTATAAGAAAGGCATAATAATGAGTGTACAAGTTCATGGTGTAACTGCAAACGAAGATTTGCAACCAGGACTAGTAAAGAAAGATACCAGAACAACAATGGAATCTTTCCGAGATCTTACCTATAACAACTCGGGTGAGGTAATGCTAGGTCTTGGATTGCTTATCTTAGCTGCTCCAATAATGGGAAATGTCATACTTGCTGAAGCATTGTTTGTTTTGGCAATGATGTATTACCCATATCAAAAACGAAAAGTGAAAGATTATATCTTTCATGAACCCATCTCTGCTGTAGACGATAAGAAAAAGCCACTCAAGGGCAGTGGTAAAGGTCTTCTTCTCTTAGGTAACTCAATCATAGATAAATCCGCATTATGGTTCTCAGATGATGATTTGAGAACGCACATGCTCGTGTTCGGGACTACAGGGAGCGGAAAGACCAGATTTTTATTAGGGGTATTATACCAAAGCATGATGTTCGGATCAGGCTGTCTATACGTGGACGGAAAAGGGGACAATACTGTATGGTGGCTCGTTTTCAGTTTCTGTAGAAAGGTCGATAAAGTCGATGATTTGCTTGTTATTAACTACTTAACAGGTGAAGAAGACACGACGATGGATGGTAAACCGTCCCTTAAGCGTAAATCCAATACTTCAAACCCCTTTGCTCACGGATCCTCAGAACAGCTCAGATCATTGATTGTAGGTCTAATGCGTGATGGTGGTGGTGATGATATGTGGAAAGGTCGCGCATCATCAATGTTAGGAACTCTTCTTAAAGCGCTAACTGCTATGAGGAACTCTGGAGAGATAAATCTGGATATCGACACCATCCGTGACCACATGCCTCTCGATAGGATTGTGCAACTTTCTATGCGTGAAGACTTCAAACCAAGTGTTCTAAATTCCATCCAAAAATACCTTCAAGACTTGCCAGGTTACAAAGAGCAAGATGCTTTAATGGGTACAATTGAACAAAAAGCCTATGAACAGCATGGTTATCTGACGATGCAACTTACTGAAATAATGGCGGATTTGGCGGAGACGTATGGTCATATCTTCTCAGCTAAGCTTGGCGAAGTTGATTATAAAGATGTCGTGTTTAACCGTCGAGTGTTGTTTGTAATACTGCCAAGTTTAGAGAAAGACCCTGATGCGCTTGCAGGATTAGGCAAGTTAGTGGTGGCTGGTGTTCGTTCAGCTTTGGCTCCAGCACTTGGTGATGAGCTTGAAGGTCTGAAGATAAATGTTATCGATAAGAAGCCTACTAAATGTGCCGTACCATTCATAATGATAATGGACGAATACGGATACTATGCGGTAAAAGGTTTTGCGGTCGTTGCCGCCCAAGCCCGATCTTTGGGGGTGTCGGTTGTGTTCGCTGGACAGGATTATCAGTCTCTAAAGAAAGCATCAGAAGAAGAAGCTGCTGCAACAGTTGCGAATACCAATATAAAAGTCTGTATGAAACTTGAAGATCCAAAAGAGACGCTTCAAATTATGCAAGATCGTGCAGGTGAGGCTTATTTAGCAAGGCTTCCAGGTCACGAAGGAAAAGATGATGCTGCTATTGGTGCTCTGTACAAACAAATGAAGAATACTCAGGTTGAACTTGTTAAACGTATGAGTCTTCGCGACTTGGTTCAGCAGTCACCAGGTAAAGCTCATGTAATCAATGGTGATAAACTAGAAAGATGCTCTCTATACTTTGCGGATCCTCATGAAGTTGAAGAAGCCAAGCTAAACAAGTTTATGATGGTTGATAAGCCTTCTAGAGCTATTTTGGATAAGTACAACAATGCTTGCCAAAAACTTAAGAGACTGTGGGAAGAAGAAGAAAAGCAAGACTTTAGTGATCTTGAGTCTGACCCTGGTATCGTACAGTTAATTTCTGATTTGAATATGTGTATTGACCACAAACTATCAATTTCAGATTCAGCTCAAATGGCTATTGGTACGTATGAGTTAAGAGAAGTTATGCGTGATGAAATTCTTAACGCTAAATCTCTAGAGGACAATACTCCGAAGACAGCAAAACCTGCTGTTAAAGCTGCTCCTAAGGCGAAAGCTACTTCAAAGGATAAGGTCAAAGCAGAAGAGAAGCTTCCTAAGCCATCAGAAGCTAAGCAAGCGAATCCTTCATCTAGTACGGAAAAAGAACCATCTGCTAAAGAGATTCTTGATCTTGCGAAAAGCAAGGTGATGAGTGAAGGGCAAGAGAAATCTTCTCCTGAAGTCAAAACTAAAGAACAAGAAATTGCTGAAGAGATGGAGTCAGGATACCTTGACGTTGTTCAAGAGCAAAACCGTCCTGATTTGTCTATTAGGGAAAGTGTTGAAAGCATTGAAACTTCATTTGTTGAAAGGTTAATGAAGACTGTCGAGCAAGGTGCTGGCGAAAAAGTTGATGTTTCTAATACGTTGATTGAGCTGGAAAGGCTTGGTGGTAAGAACGTAGTTGCAAGTGAAAGCGAAGCTGAAAAAGGAATAGGGTTTATTTCTAAAAAGTTTGCATTTGATGACTATGCTGAAGAACCAATACCTGAAAAGCAATCGCAAGATAGTTTGAAAATGCTCCTTAATAACTTAACTTCTAAGATTAAGGTCTAAACAAAAAAGCCCCGAAAGGGGCTTTTTATTTGTAATTTTAATTGTATTGCGCTGAATCAGAGTATACACTCCATAAAATTCTTCAATAAAAAAGGAAAAATCTATGGAAACCTTACTTGGTTTTTTTGCAATGCCATTTGTCATATTTGGTGTTCTCTTTGTATTTAGTATTTACATGGCATTTTGTGAAAACCTAAAAACAACCGCAGCCCTGTCTTTCTTCGGTTTTGTTCTGCTCGCTTGTACTAGCGATTTAGCCTGGTATGAGATTATAGGTTGTGCAGTGGGGTACTTGGCGCTTGGTATCTTATGGTCAAGATCTAGATATGCTGTACTCAATATTGAGTCAATTCAAAAGCTAGAACAGTTGAAAGAAAGTGTCTCATCAGGTGAAATTTGTGTATCTCAAGCTCAATCACAAGCAGCAAAAATCAAAGAGCAAATGAAGATCACTTCAAACAAGGAAAAAATTGCATGTTGGATTCTAGGTTTCTTACCTAGCTTTATCTATCACGTTTCTGATGATTTGGTTGCTCATTTGAAAGAGCTAATTGTTACCAAATTGAAAGGTGTTTACCGTGGAATTTCAATTAAGTATCAAGAGAAAGCTGAGCAGATTGATTTTGCTTCTGTAGCGCCTAAAGCAGACGAATCAGAAGAATGTTACGGAGAAGACTCATCGCATGATTTTGATGATGAAGAACCAGATGTAAAATCAAAAAAATAAACTTAATATAAAGTAAATACAAAGGCTAGCAGGGTGCTAGCCTTAATTAATGGAGAATTATATGTTTTCGAATCTTACCAGCCAAGACTATGTAAATTTAGGCATTATTTTCTCATTTTTTATCATCACAGCAGCGATTTTTATTTTTATCATTAATAAGATTGGAAAAAAGTTTTCTAAGCAAATTAAATTTGTAAGTGACAAGACGGTGCAACAAGTAGAAGATGCATTTGATGACGAGCAAAGCGGAAAGCAGGTATCTAAGGTTAGAAATGGCGCTAACTGGTTGTTAATTGTAAGCGTGACATTTCTATTCTTAGCCTTTTTCATGGTTCCATTCCTTCCAGTCTTGATTGTTCTTGGTTCTATAGCACTACTGGCGCTTATTGCTCGACTAATAATTACTAAAATCGGGTGCTAATGTTTTTTATTGAGGTAGACTCAGACTTAAAAGAAATAGGGTGTATATTTTAATGTAAAATATATATTAAAAGGCTCGAAATGTTGATTTCGAGCCTTTCAGCATAAAGTCTCATAACAAGAAGGAATTACTCTTCTTCAAGTTCTTCTTGCTCTTCTTCTTCTAGATCTTCATCTTGGTCTTCTTCAAGCTCTTCAGCTTCTACTTCTTCTTCATGAAGATCTTCATCTTCAGATTCTGTTTCAGTCTTTTTGAACAAGTCGATGCCCTTGATCAAGATATCTTCATCAATATCTTTTGCTTCAGTAGGGATGATTTCGATTTGGTCAGCTAGCTGAAGGAGAGCTGTGCGAATTTGTTCGTTTGTGTGCTCAAACTTATCTTGTCGCCAAACCTTAACTTCAATTTCCACGCCAAGGGTTTTGGACTTAATAGAGATGTTTTCTTCGTTTTTGTGTACAACTTTAAGAAAGTCGCGTTGTAGCTCTACAACATCAGCTTCAAGTTTACCATCACGCTCTACAAGAGTGATTTTTGTGTTTGACTCTTTCATCAGATCATTGAAGTCAGCTTCGAACTCGCTTTCAACGCCTTTTACGTCACCAGAAAACTTGTAGAAGCGATTTGCAAGATTAAGTAAATCTTCAAGTGCGGTAGCATGTGCTTTTTTAAGTGCCATTTTATTATTCCTTTTTACTTGTTTATTTAAAGTTTAATTAATTAGATTTCGAGAAAATTGTACATTATGGAGTTGGTTTTAACAATGAATTTTTGTTCAAAACTAACTCAAGTGTAGAAAAATATTGGAATATTGTTCACTTATGATATTAATGGGGTTATAACTTAACGAATATAAAATAAACAATATCAAAGAGTGTGAAATGTTTAATCTAATTATATCAGTATTGGCTACCGAATACAGTGTCATTTGATACCAATGAGTGCTTTAAGTAAGGGTAGGGAGCTTACGACACCCTAATCTTCAAATCGCTCGAAGTACCTCTCCATGAGATCTTCATCTATCGCAAACCCATCCTCTGTTAATGATTTATCGAATGCTTCGGAGTATTCGTCATCAATAGAATCATATGGCGTAAAGTTAGCGACATGCTCGAATGTGTTTTTACCAGTTTTTATCTTCAGACTGTTACCTTCAGGAATTAATGTGAATTTCTTGCTCGCAGAATAATAATTTCCATACATGAATGTTACAGACTCCCCATTCGTAAAACTTTTACGATATTCCAAACATTTTACCGAGCTACCTACAAGATGTTTCGCTACCATTCTTTTAAATTTTTTTGAGTTTTCCACAATAAACCTTTTTATTTGTTTAATTAATGGTGCTATTTTAACGGAAAGAATAAAACAAATAAATCAAGTGGCGGGATTATTTACATAGAGATGTAAGCCTGACACACTAAAAAATTGAGGAATTTAGATATGGTTTTGGGGTTATTAGATGTAGTAGCTATAGTTGGCGCTTTTGTCATTGCATTCTTCGTATTTGTAATTTCCATCAACATAATGGACTACATTAGGGAGTTACAAGGTAGAGAAAAGAGAGAGCGAGAAGCCAAACTTGTTGCTGATCGAAGAGAAGAGATTAAAGCCAGACTTTCAAGTTTAGTATTTTCGATGAATGCACTTCGTGATGAGTTGAGTAAATCAAGAAAAGACCAAACCTTTCGTAGCGAACAAGCATTTTTGGAATGCCAAGACTGTAACGTGAATGAGATAGCTAAAGGTTACGTAGGTGAATCATCATATGATCTCGATGATGCAGAGAATTCAATTGGTGAAATAGAGCAAATGTTGAAGAGACTTGCTAGCCGTGTAAACCAACAAGATTCGGAAAATAAACCACTATCTGAAGATGACTTCAACAACGTAGATATTGAAATTGAGTTCACACGTAAGATTGATGCTGATGTATTTGGTATTGACACAGTTTTAACTAAGTATGAGTTTAAGGTGATCACAGAGACAAATGCTTTAATTTCATATACTGCGATGAGTCGGGCGATTGATGAGTGGCATTCTTGCGCTTTACTTTCTGATTTCAAGCATGATGGAGAGTCTTATGTGGGTACAATTAAGTTCTTTTTTGATGATAATTTGCCTAGAGATATTGATACTGTCAGCCTAAAAGTATCGCCATTCTAATTGAAGGTAGTAATGCGTAATTTATTATGAAAGTTAAACCTGCACTCATTGCATCATTCATCATGATTGGAATGGCATTGTTCTTTCTAATTCAGAAAGTTGCTATCTACCCAGCGTATTTTCGATCACCTCAAGAGTATGAGGTTAGCAACACTGAAAACATGGTTGTTGGGAAGATAGTGGTTGATAACAATCAGATTAAAACTCTCTACTTCAAAGGAGATGAGTTAAAGCCACTCATTGTCTTTTTTCATGGAAATATGGAGTTAGTAGACGACTATGCTTGGATCTTTAAAAGCCTCTCAAGCGAGATTGGGTACAACATAGTTATGATTGAATATCCTGGATACGGCAATAGCGATGGATTTCCAAGTCTTAAAGGCTCCATAGAGGCTACCAATAAATGGCTAGAGCAAAATTATGATGGTAACGAGTTAATATTGTGGGGGCGTTCGATAGGCTCAGCTCACGCAATAGAGCTTTTTGTTCAAAATCCTTCTGCTGTGAGCAATGTAATTATCCAATCTGGATTTTCAGACTTGTCTGTAGCAGTGACGGAATCAAGAGGTCTGAAAAGCCTCATAAACTCATTTATATTAGAGGATTACAACTCGTTAAATAAGTTATTAGAAACTCCTGATTTAGCTAGAAATACTAAATTTACTTTAATTCACGGAAATAAAGATCAGTTGTTTAGCATTGAGTCTGCGGTGAGTTTTAAGAATGCTTTAATGGCAGATGGCTTTTCTGTTAATTTCATTGAGTTTAACGGCGATCATAATTCGACTAACTTTAGTCATTTTAAGCTGCTTATGGGGCTTTAACACATCTTAGTGAAATAGATTTAAACGGTAATCTGCAAAAAATGCAGATTACCGTTTTTATGTCAAATAACCTTAATATTCAATGACTTACGAGTGCGCGGGGCGGGTCATAATTGTGATTACATAGCGTTGCATTTGTTGTGTGACTCGGATCACACATAGTTTAACATAATCCATATAATACGCACTTGGCACAATAAATGCATAACAACAAAAGCGACATAAAATCATGATGTTATGAGATTCTATGTAAAGCCGACAACCCAATTTATCGGCTTAGCATCATACTGGTTTTTTATTTTTTACAACCATTCTTTTATGGGAGTTAGTCCGAATTTCACCCTCTTTTTCTCGATATGTTTGTGATCTCTTATATGTAATTCCTTACTGTACTCTTCAAATTCGTTGTACGCTTTTAAATAGCTCAACGTCTCACTGTCATAGAGGTTGATATCGCTGTCATATTCGAAAACTCCTGATTTTTCGTTTAATTTAAATCCTTTCTCAATAGAAGTCTGGTCTATGTGAGCACACATTGCCTTCAGTTAAACCAAAAGAATAAATGCCCTTTGAAGCCAAATCTCTTAATGCCAGTTGAATTTGTCCATTAGCTTTTCGTTAGAATTAGAGGTTGTTGATGGCACTAAGAAAAAGATTAAAATGAGTAGCTTAGAAGATCTTGTTGATACCATGCATTTACTTTCAATACTGGCGGGTGGAAACATTCGAAAACAATCCAAAGACACTATTTCTTGTTCGTTTGTGGAAGAGTAATTATAGATATTCAGAGTTTAAATTGATTTTCACGATATATGTAAAAAGCCTCAGTTGGTAGCTGAGGCTTTTCAAGTGAGCTATGCATTTCGTGCCCTTTCAAACAAATTAATTTTATGGGTGGATTTATCAAAAGTCAATATAAGCAACGGAATTTAGTTCTACTGTAGGATTTGAATTTACTTTTGTTCTGATATTGGTTAAAAATAAAAGCGCTCTTAAGAGCGCTTCTGGATTAGAAGAGAAAATATAAATCATTTTCTTTGGGCTTCATCTTCTTGAAATGAGTTGTCGGTATTTAAGCGAATAATTGGTAAGCATCTCTATGCGATACCTATGACTCTTTGATTAATAATTAATTATTTTCGTTAGACATATGTATTCCTTAGCGGTGCCTTATCTTTATTAGATGTTTAAGAAAGAAATGTCTGCAACAAACTCTTTCTCTGATGACATGATTAATGTCTTTGCTTTTTTAATGTCTGCTCTGTGATTTGGGTATGCAAGCAAGACAAAGTTTTCACCGCGCTGACAGCTAATTGTAACTGGTAGTTCTTTACCATGTTCATCAAGCAGCCTGCATTTAAAACCTATATTTGCCATTGTCTTATTGAAATTTGGACACGCATAGCGCTCTTCAAACACGAGTAAGTCTTTAGTTTGTAATGATATATAAAATTCGGAACTAACCCTAAAGTTAGTTAGAGTTGGAAGTTCTATCATTAACTCATTTGTGTTCACAGTAACTTTTTCACCTAGCAAGTAACTAAACCCATGCATTGCTACACTTGCTGCCGAGATTAATAAGCCGATTGCCAAGAAAGCTATTATCACATTCCACACAAAATCACCAAAGTGCTCGTAGCCTGTCACTGATATCGAAGAAAACGCGTATATCGATATCGCTAACAACGCCCAACCGAGAAGATAGCTAGGTAGAAACTCTTTCAGTAGTGAATGTTTATTATGTGTAATTCTATTCATTCTTGATTATCTCTAATTTAAAACACTGTTCAATTATTTATCTGTATTTTAATCATTCGCCCGATATACCGTCAAGTTAGATTTTGATTGTCACTTGTTGTTAGCAATGAGTTATATTTCACTATGCATAGTTGCTTACCTCTTGCGCTCGTAGTTATTACGAGCTATATTCGTATCATGTACCTAACGAGATGGAATTTCTACTATGCAAACTCAAATGTTAAAAGTCGATGTTGACCGTCTTTGTAAGTCACCAGCGTCTAGTCTAGCTTATCTCAAGCTGGTACGCGAAAGCCAATACACTGATAGCGACCTTGTATTTGAAGGGTTTACGGATATTGACGCATTGGCATTTAACTACATGCTAGTACCAACGCTTAGAGTATCGAGCCTAAATACTGCATTGTTATTAACTCAAGGTCTTAATGGTAAAATCATTAAGGCTTTATCAAACATTATTCCTAAGGATATGTTGGCTAAAACACTCAGTGTCAGCCAAACAAACCTAAGCAATCAGTACCGTAAAAAAGAGTTGGATAAGACGCAATCTGAAGCAATCGTCGAGTTCTTGCATATATGGTCTGAGTTAATGGTTCTCTTTGGTGATGACACTGAACTCGTGAAGGAGTGGTTAGTTGGTAAAAAGCGCCCTCTTTGCGGTATGGCACCTGTAGATCTGATGGATATTGCGGTTGGTCGAAAGGCTGTTTTGGAGATGATTGATAGAATCAAGATGGGCGACTTCTCGTAAAATGGAGGTATTAATGGGTTGTAATAAAATGAAAGTTAGGGGATTTTGTGATCTTATTTAAGACAATGAGAGCTGATTTAACTGATCCCTCTAAGCTTCTTGATTACGAGAAGACCAGCAGTTTCAAATACGGTGCCAGATGGAATAGCCAGGGTACTGGGGCTTTGTATTTTAGTTCTAATGTGCAGAACGCTATGTTAGAGCTAGCGAACTATGTAGACTCACCAAAGATGGCTAACGTTTCATCTGTGGTTGCTGTTTATGAGCTATCTGACTCTGTAGCGCTGCACGAGATAATTCCAAATCAGCTTAATGATGATTGGAATACCTACCCTTACCCTGCTCAATTACAATTATTTGGTGATAGTCTTCTAAAAAACCCTTACATCGATGGAATTATTGCGCCATCAATATCGATAAACGATGACATTGCCAGGTCGAAATTTAATGCCATTCGTCGCTCTTGTTATGCAAATATTATTTTGGATCCAACATCGAGTGTCATGAATACGATTCGATTGATTGATACAGTGAAGCCAATATATTCAGATCGAATGTTTGGTTTAACATGATTCCAGAAGCTAAAAAAACCGCTAATCAGCGGTTTTTTTCTTATAGACAACACGAATGTTTGGCTAGGTAGTAAAATCCACTTCATTTATTTTTAAATGATGTAACTCACCTTGATTAGGAATCAAAAACGGAACCTTTGCTAGCATAAGAAGGATTATATTGTGAGGCCGAAATAAAAGGACTGGATAAGCATTTCTTTAAAAATAACTTCTTTAGCTTCTAGAACTAATAATTTATCGCACAATTTCATTTGATGTGGATACGGGTTTGGAATTAATTTTCTAAAGTCTACAAGATAAGAAGCACAAAACGTATGTAGTCCATTTCCTTCCTTCATTAATTTTTCTTAAACAAACAAGGTTGCATCAGGAAGATGTTTATCCATGCTCAATAGCTACCCGTATACAGTGACCCTAGTGTAAAGAAAATTATTTCGATATAATCATATAATATTAAAAACAAAAAAGTATCAAATCATGAATGAAGTAATATCAAAACTTACCAGTTACCAATATAGTCAAAATGATGTATTCCTAACTGCTTCTGATTATAAAAAGCTAAAAATGATTGAGGGGCAAGAGACTGATGATGTCATTACTTTGCATAGAGGCATTAACTGCTTAACAAAAGAAATAAAAGATGATGTGCTATCAGGAATTGAAAGCAATAATTTTACAAAAGGCGCACTAATCGCTAGTTTTTCATCGGATGTTGATTCTGCATCACAGTTTGCTCATTCTGAAATGTCTAACTTTCCTACCGAGTCAATCATGAACGCTCAACAGATTATGGAACAACGACAGGATTTTGTGACTGGTTATTGCGGCTTAGTTGTTTCAGCAAAGTTTAAGCGCTCAGACGTACTTGATGTTAGTAAGATTATCTCTTCTTCAGAAAGCGAATTTTTAGTCCCTAATTCCGCAATTCCCATGAGTGTAACGGTAAATGAAATTACCCCATTCTACAGAATGATTAGTGAGTCAGACAAAAGTGTGCATGAACATCTCGTAGAAGCACTTGAGATGCGTGATATCTTACTGATAAAGCATATTTCTGCCTCATGGTCTGATTACCTTACCATTGAAGATAGCAAGCTTCTATCAAGCGCAATGAATACTCTCCCTTATGAGCAGTCGGTAAAGATACTGGAAAGCCTGCCAAATAAATTTATGGATTCAGAAATGTTAAGCTTTGTTACCTCACCAGTAGCAATACAAGACATGATGAACAAGAAAATCATCAATTCTGAGATTGGTAAGATCGCGATGAAAAGGATAGCATCTGACTCTATACAGAATCATTCTGTTGCTAGTTTCACTCTCAAGGATTTCGATGCTCTCCATAAAATGCAAGTCATTGAAGAAAAGTTTATGGATAAAGCAATCGGAGAAACGCTAAGGTCTGGCGATCATGATAAAGCTATAAGCTTAATTGCTAACTACGGTTATTCGCGTACTGATGTTATTTCTGCCTTATTCAAAAAAGAGCTAACAAAGCATCAGCAAGAGATTAGTCAGTATCTTGATAAAATGAGCGGCAAAGAGCGCTTGTCTGAAAATGTAGTTGTTTTGAACAGAGATACTCAGTCATATGAGTTAACCACGCAAGCCCATACCCTCACAGGTTTTCCAAATGCCCTGTTTCGATACACATCTTACTATCAATCGATAGGTGATGCTCCAGAGTCGCTGGGCTGCTCTATGGTGGGAAATAAAAACTTATTCAAGCTTATGGCTCAATATCCGAAGTTACCTAAAGCTGATCAAATAAGGGCGGATATAGTTCTTACAGATGTTATGTCAGCCATTAATGAAATTAAGGGGGTTGATGATAGATTCCCTGGTTTTGATAAATCTACTACATCTACTTTAACCAGATACCCTAAAACTCCTTTCAGGAGTCATTTGATCGATTCCCTTATGTCTGGTTCTGCTACAAAGGTGCATAACCTTATGGATCTGCTCAAAGATACGGGTGACAATCAAAGCTTAAGAAACATGCTAGCTAAGCATTTAGAGGATAACTTGAACAAGATCGGTAGAGGGATGGGTGATTTATCACTCTAGAACGTCAATGTGCTGTTAACCTTAGCTAAATAATGCTTTACACCGCGAATAGCTTATGTATAATAAAAAACATTCAGAACCTACAAGCGATGTATAAGTCTTATGTGCTTTTATATCATTTGCGTTGTGAATCACTCTTAAACAGTTATTATGAAAAAAACCAGTCCATGACTGGTTTTTCTTTTTTTGTCTAAAGTGAAGTTCACATCGTTAAGGAGCTGTCAGACACTTCTGGTAATTCTGGCTCAAAAATACGCTTGTGTGAGCTATTAACAAAAGATTTTGCTTCATTGAAGCTCTTTTTGTTGATGAAAGAACACATGTTTTTCTGCGTTTCTTTATCGAATTTTGATATTACGGAAAGAAATTTTTCTGCCAATTTGTCGGTATCATGCTCGTAAGTAATTCTCTCATTAAGCTTCAATACTGCCTGGTTAATGGAATCGAGAAAATTGATGTCCAAGTGTGGATATTGATTGTGTATGTGATCTCTAAACAACTGATATCTGACCTCATCAAATGGAACATCTACCACCATAGGGGTTGAATATTGAGCCTCATTGATATTTCGTAGCGTATCTAATGACGGGTGATCTTCATTAATCAGATCCCAGTTCCATTGATCGGAAGATTGCCAGTTCGGACGGTAAGACTTTTGGTTGAAAGCCGCAGCGTATGTCATGATCGCGGCAATGAATGGCTTATCTCCATCTTTTGGTTCATCAGGTCTCGATTCAACCAGATAGAGCCATTTTTCTCGGTCAAGCTTCCCATCAATCCACTCTGCCCTAACGCCTCCATTATGGAAGTATGGCTCATCTTCTTCATCCAGATTCAAAACATCAATGTTGTTTACAGAGATTCTTCTGCTTTCACCATTGTTCAGGCACTCAAGTGTGAAATCATCAATTTCGGATGGGAAATCGTGTGTGCCGAGTCCTTCATCAACGTAGTCCCAAGTTTCCGAGCGGTCTGCACTAAATCTTAAGTACTCACCTGCCAGTTCAATGGCAAAAAACTCTTCAAAACTTTTGAGAGTGGATGTGAGGGTATCTTGGCTAATATCTAAGTTGTTGACACCTATGGCTATAGGTACTTGAACTTTACCATTTTGATAAAATTGAACCTCGTTTACCTTCTTCATTTTCTTCTGCTTTTTCTATTGTTATTTTTTATATGATATAAAAAACAGGAAAAGAAAGCGAGAGACATTGAAGTTTGCGTGTGGCACACACGCTTTAGCTAGTATTCATGACGTGTGCATAAATAACCCCGATATTGGAAAATCTCCGAGGGTAATATCAGGGTATATTGCCTTTTTATTCACAAATATGAATGAAATGGTTGCCATTGGATGGTTGAAAAAGCTAATCTGCAATAATGAACCTCCCAGCCCTAAAGGACTGGGTTTCTGAATAATTGATGCCGAAGCCCAAATATTCGTCCTATTAGAAACATCTCCGATATAAAATATCGGGCGAAATGTGCCATAGTTCTATGGTCTTATGACTAACGCCGCTAGGACGTTAGCACCGCGCTTTCTCTGTCTCTCGTTTTTATACTGGTGTCGGTTCTGTCAGCCAGTTTTTTCTTTCTTTTCACGATACTTTTACGAGTTTTGCTTTTAGCAAACGTATTCTCTTTAATGTAATGTATCAGTCGTTTTTTCAGCACTTTTGATGAATTTGCATCAGCGTTATCTTCATTTCCGCATGATAAGCACTTAAAAGTCGCTTGGTCTAGTCGCTCTGTATTTAAGCTTCCACAACAAGCGCACTCTTTTGAACTATTAACAGGGTTTAACTCACTAATCGCAATTTTACCTATTTTACGGGCTTTATATTCGATATAAGTCGCCAGTTGTCCAAGCGCAACACTAAGTAAGGCACGATTCAGACCGCTTTTCGCTCTAGCTCGATTTCTCGCATAACCTCTGCCATCTTCATTCTTCTTAGGCGCAGCACGTTTCGTCATACCTGTTAAATTCAGATCTTCTAAACCAATAATTTGATTGGCACTTTCGACTAATGCTTTTGAAATATGATGATTATGATTATTTCGGCAATCAGACTCTTTCGCTTGCAGTCTGCTGATCCTGGCTTGTACGATACGCTGCTGATTTGTTTCACAAGCTTTGGTTTTGTTCTTATTCAGTCGCTTTTTGCGAGCTAGAATGCGTTGAGAATGCGCTTTCTTTTTCGCTCTCGCTTTTTTACGTAGCACCTCTTCAGGACTATAAGTAACTGAATAGCCATCGCTAGAACAAATATGAAGCGCAATTCCTCTGTCAACGCCAGTCGTTTTTAGCTCAAGTTCTTCATAAGAAAGGTGAGATAAATCAGAAAGGATTTGTTTTTCATCTAAAACTAATCGTCCATCATCAAAACTACCTGACAAAGTGAACTTTGCGCCTTGTCGAGTGATCCTGATTTGATTGCCGATTTTTTCTGGCTTATGCGGAACAATCAGTGAAAAAACAATGCTTCTTTTGGCTTTTGCGTGATTATTAATTACGATCCTTGAGCCATTTTGGAATGGCTCAACAAAGAACATTTCTTTAGTTAAAACAACACTTCGTTTTTTAAACTTATTTTTAATTTTTGGAAACTTTCGTAGTCCTTTTTTCGCGGCTTCTGCATCAGAGTAAACAGAACCTGCTGCATTGCGTAAAAGTTGAACGGGAATGTCTTTTAAAAATAAGAGTTCAGGTTTGTTTTTAATGGAAGCGTAACCTTGAGCAATAAGCTCTGGTGTTTTGCTTTTTAGAAAGGTTTTATATTCATTAATCTTTTGATTTCGGATCACATTGGCAGACCCAATCCATTGAGCAAAAAGCGTTGCTTGCTTTGGATTAAGCTTATCAGAAATATTGTAGCTAAAGCCTAATATTGCCAAGGTAAATCCCAATAAATCATTAGATTAATCGAAAGTTTAAGGTATCAAGCATTACTCTATGTGGCAACAAAGTTTATTGTGAAAACAAGAATTAAATCAAGTTTGTTTTCATGTTCGCTCACCCCTCCCTGAAGGAAGGGGAATGCGCTCACACTTGTTCAAAATCTAATAAGAGCGATAGTGGTTTCAATCATAAACACTAATGACTTCGGTCAATGCTCACCAGCTTTTTAGTTTTAGCGGCTGCTCAGAGTGTATGATGCCCTCTTGAGTAAGTACCATGAGTTTGTTCGTCATTATGTTTATATGATCATTAACCCACTCAATGTTTTTATCCTTAAGCCCATCAACAAATCGTAACTGTTTATTAAAAACATCCTTTTTACCGTAATTTTGCGAATATAATTGCTCAGGGTTTGAAGGTAGTAAGGTTCCCTTTGTAATTTCTTTTTTAGCAATGGCTAAATTGAAACCTTGTGGGTCGTAATCCATCCAGCTATAAGTAATGGTATTTAGACGCTCAATAGCCCCATCAATCGGAGACCTTGTGTTATCACCCCTGTATGCAATAAGAGGGTCTGTAAAATCATGATGCTTGGGAAGAATAGATGAAGACAATTTCTTGAAGGCAACATAGTTTTCCACAATGATAATTGAAGTATGCTCAACTGACTTAAGTTGCTCAGAGTTCATAACTATTGAGATTGACGGTTCAAACAAGTGAGATTCAATGCCATTAATCTTCACGATTCCCGTTAAAGATCGGACTTCAATATTCTTCTCTTTTGGCGATTCAGTAGCGAGCTTTTCATTGCCAGATTTATTAGAAAATGTAGTCCTGTCACCCTCTAACGCTATTCTTAAATCTAAATTAAAACGACTTTTTATATTGTTAATTATTTTTATTTTGTCGTTTGAATTGAATTTAACATGCGTCTTCGACACTCTTTTCCCAATCCCGAAGTCCTCGTGCAAAGACTTTATGGCATTGGTAGCCATGCAGGTGCTATCAGTAGTTTTGTTGACTATTCCGTGCAGTCTATTGATGTCTGATTTCGTTAATTTATTCATTTTATTTCTACAGAATTTAAGGTATCCCGCTTAGCGGGATACTGTTAAGGTTGGTATTCTACAGATACCTCTTTCAAAAGTAGGTTTCCGAAAGTGTCATAGCGTTTATCGCCATCTAGCTCTATCTTAAACCTGCTCCTATAAAGATTATTCAACTTGGCGTGATACATGGTTAAGCCAAACAGCCACTGGTCTAGGTCATAGACTAGCCCCTTCTCACTATGATATTTCTTCGCTGACAATCCGTTATTGGTACGGGTTTTTTCTTTGACAACTTCTGTGAGGAAGCTGCGGCAATCAACTTCAAACTGACCTCGATGTAATGTGACAATCTTTTCGGTTTGCAGCTCTTGTGCCTCAACGCTTTCAGCCTCAATGACTTCACTTTTTACCTTCGTTAACTTATCGTTTCCATCTTTGATTTTCTCAATCGTATCTGTCACAAACTCGTCATTTTCATCAGAATCTATATCGATAACAGCACTTTGAATTATTGGGTCTGGAATCAAGAACTGGCTTTCACCGTACTGCTCATTGGTAAACTCATCAATTTCATATGAAGGACTAAGCATCCAATAGTCAGAGAATGCGGTGATAAGCTCATTGCTTTTACTGTACTCTTTAAACTTGATCGAGTTTTCAGCAAGTTTGTTCAAGATTTCTGTCATTTCAGCGCATAGCTTGATGACAGGATCTATCAGTTCTTTTTTGATGAAGTTGTAAATTTTATGGTCGATATTTGGTGCCAATAGAAAATCATCTGAACTGAACTGCCTAAATGCTTCAATTACATCGCGACTAATCCTTGCTGAATCTTCATTGAGCTTAATTTTTTCCTCCAGACGCTTGATGTGAGAAAACTCACTATTTGCGCGTCTACGAAGTTTTGCGACTACATCTTTCGCTTGGTGCGCAGTAGCAAAGCTTTCATCCGTTATCAGGAAGAAGGCATTATCCATACCGATCATGTCATTGTTGTACTTAGCAACTGAATATGCACTGATCTGATTTAGGATCACCTTTTTGCGTTCATTGAAATCAGTATCAATGTATGAGCTGGTTTCTTTGCCGAAAATTGAGTCAAAAAAGTTTCTCAATTTCGGATTCAGGCGATACCCCTCAGAGGTGGCATAGACTACCCGTTGGGTAGTCAGTTCCAATGCTCTTTCCCTATTCTGGGTTTCTTCAATCTTTGTTCCCTGATTGTATACGTCATCAAGAATGTCAGAGTTCTTCTTTAAAAGATTGATAAGCGTTGATAATTCACTCAAAACAACACTCCTTGCTTAGCACTTTCATCACGAACTTTTTCGATAATTTTTTCTCGCTCATTGATGAAATCAAGGTAATCAATTAAGAATGAAATTTTCCCTGTGACCAGGAAGATGTTTCGATTTTTATTAGGTTGAACAAGGTATCCTTCACGAACAAGGTACTGCAACACCATCATGATTTGGTCGTGAAGGTTGTCTTTCAGCTTAGAGCCTTTCTTGATGCTTGGAGATTGCGACAAGATACGGAATCTCTCCTTACAAGAGTCATTATTTTCTGCGTAGCTCTCAATTGTAGCCTCAACGATCTCTTGACCTTCGTACAAGCCCATATCGCTTCTTAAACCGTCCAGAATGACGCGAATTGACTCAACGGCTGGCTTAACACTATTTCTAGCCTGCTCGATGTTCTTGGCGATTTGAGCGCGGTTTTCTGAGGTTATCTCTTGATATGCTAGATAGAAACAATTTTCGTTGTTGCTGCTCTTCAGTGTTTTACCAATTTGCTTAACAAATACATCTACGCTGTATTGATTTTGGCTGTCATTAAGATAGTTATGTGCTTCAGGTTCGGTGATTTTGCAAATGAATGCACCACTCAAAAGTAAGTTCACGGTTTTTTCAAATAGTGTGCTCATTACGCATTCTCCATCATTAGTGCTAGCTCATCTTTTTCAACGTTGTTCTCTACTAAGTATCCATGTTTGCTAATGTGATACATCTTGCCAAAGGAGTTCATCAAATCGATATTCGGCTCTGGTAGAGCTGTAGCGATGGCTATGTTGTTATTTTCAAGAATGCCGATAAGTCTCAGCGTGTTTTCAGTAGAAAGCTTGCCTAATTCGTCTACAGGCCATTGGATAGAGACAAGGCTAGCGCCCCTCTGCACCTTAATCATGCCTAGATACAGTGTTGAGATGAATAGGAATGTAAGACCGTTACTACTCATTTTCTCAAGGTCAGTCGCTGTGCGAGCGGTCTTTCTTCTGCCATTTTCAGTTACAGCGAATACGACATTAAACAAGTCTTCAATCTTAACGTCTGAGTTACCGATACGTTTAATATCGATGATTTGCTTCAGGCGATTTTTGAATGTTTCACCAGGTAGAATATTCTCTTTGTAATCGCTTTCTTGCCAGCTTGTGTAGGCATCACAAAAATCAACAATGCTTCCCCACCCGTGGATTTTATGGATTACGGACTCTAGGTTGATGCTGATATCTGTAATAGAGTCGTAGTTTGAGCACCCGTTTACTGCATCCGAAATTTTTCTTCCAAGGTCGTTAATCGTTCTAGAAATGCCATTTAGCTGGAGTTTGAACTCATTTACACCATGCCCCATAGCTAAGGCATTACTGATCACGATCTGTTTGAAGCCTGGAATGATTTCATGAACGATTTTGTTAAATGCGACAATTTGAGCGCGGTAAAGTCTGTGACTATTGCTCGTGGTCATCATCCCGACTTCATCATTCCAACATTTACGGATATCTTCGCTGCCATTACTAACCAACTCTTGTTGAATTGAAGAAAGCTCGCGCTTAACACTCTTACCCATAGTAATTGTTTTGCTGACAAGTTTCTGGTTGGTGTCTACAAAGTCCGAAATATCAAAGCCATTAGGAAGCTCAGCATCGTGGACTGTTTCAATACCCATATCACTCAAGCTTGAGCTTAGAGATGTTAGGTTTGATTTTAGCTCTGTCAAAGCATCAATCTTTCTGTTTAGTGCTGACACTTCAGTTTCGATATCGGCTTTCTTACGAGCGTAGTCTTGCTTCGCTATTTCAACTTTTTGAGTCAAAAGTGATTGCTCTTGCAGTAAGCTTTGCTTTTCAGCTATTAGATCATCGAGACGCGTTAAGTCGTCCTCTTTGAATTTTGTATAGCTGTTGATTAAAGGTTCGTAGCTTCTGTACTCTTCAATCGTTTCAATGAGCTTGTCATAGCTTGCTTTAACGGCGCGGTAGGCTTCATTGTCGAAATCGATGTCATTGATGCGAGCGTTAGCGTCTTCTCTAATCGCTTTAATGTCTTTCTTTAAACGGTCAATGCGCTGCTCAAAAATGTCTTCACTTGCTTCGCGCTTTTCAGAAAACATGGTGTCGCAGTCTGACTTTGCAGTAAGGTGTGAAGCATTAAGCTCTTCAATGCTTTCATCTCTTTTCTCTGCGATAGCAGTAATGTTGCGTTCAGCCTTACGAAGCATCTTTTCAGCGGCTTCTTTTCGCTTAATGAGTGATGCTTCTTTTTCCGCGATAAGAGAAGCTTTCTTATCTGACAAGAACTCCCTTTTCGATTTGTTTTCATCGATCAGAGTTCTTACTTCATCAAGTTTTTTGTCAAGTCGCTTAAGCTCAACGTTGTTGGTTGCAATTTTGGCTTCGATATCTTTTAAACGTTGGCGAATAGCTTCAGTTTTTGCGTCAATTTCTGCGATTTTCTCATCAAGGATAATGATTTGGTTATCCATGTCTTCGAATTCGCTTGGTGACTGAAGAGAGTCGATATCTAGTTGTAGACCGTAGATGCCAGCATCAATATCGATTTCATCAATATGAGCACTTAAATCGGTTCTGAGAAGCAGTTTATGACCAAGCACCTTGATGATTGGGTTGTTGATTAGTTCTGGATCAATAGCGCGAATCGCATTAAGAGCAGAGCCTTTTAGTCCGTTCTTCAATTCATCCAGTGTTTCAATAGATTTTAAGTGAGCGTTTTTCTCATTCAGAAGTTCTTTAAGTTGTGATGTGATTGTATTTTTTTCACTCAACAGGTCTGAATTCTGGATGCTGTACTTTTGGCTACTCAAGCTGCCACTCTCGTTAAGAAGCTCAACTTCTCTAGTGTGAGTCTTAGAGATTTCAGCCGCTATTGCTACCACTTCTTCATCGAGAGTTACGGATAAGATAGCGTTGCTTAATGAGGATATCTCTGCTTCAACTTTGTGCTTTTCACCAATCGAAATTTCGCGCTCTTGAGAGTATTGTTTTTCAATCTGACTGATAAGTTTCGAATGATTTTGCTCTAGAGAAGACTTGGCAATCTCATGCTCTCCATCAATTGCTTTTAATGCGGACTCTTTCGCTTTCTGTTCGCGCTTAATGTCTGCATTCTTTTCTTTAACACGAAGCTCTGACTCAGTATTAATTTGCTCAATATCTTTAGAGTGAGAGCTATAGTAATCAAGATCAGACTGAATCGTTGCAACATCGGCTTCTTTTTCAGGAATGGACTCAAACAACGCTAATTTGTGCTCAATCTCCTGGTCGATGAAGTGATCTTGCTGACGGTTGATTTTATCGATTTGAGTTGAAGCACCGCTAATGCGACCCTTTAGATTGGATAGCGATTCACTGCTTGTCTCAATTAATTGATTCTTCGCGTTTTCAGCTTCTTTCAGTACCGACTTCTTGCTCTGCACCGATTGTTGAAGCTCTACAAACTGCTCAGTAATTACCTGCAAGGCAGATTCGATGTACTTAGCTTGAACTTCAAGCTGGTCTTCGTTTTCAATCAGTTCATTGCCGTTTTCAAGAGTGGTCATGTAAGACTCTTTTTTAGACTCGAACTTGCTGACAACTTCGTAATGCTCAATCCAACGCTCAGCCTCATTCGGGTTAAACTGGAGTTTGTAGTCTCCACCGCTTTGATGCATGATTTTGGCTAATAATGATTTGATATCAGGAATGCTAACCTTACCCGTTATCAAGGCATGAACGATGTAATCGATGTGTTTAAGGTTGTTTCGACCACCTGTTAGTGAGTATGGATGGAAGTCTTTTTCAACGGTTCTTAACTCATCATTTTGCATAACCTTACGGAAGTCTGACTGTGTAGGCACTGCTTTAGTGAAGTTAATAAGGCGCTCAGACCATAACGTATGCAATTCATGCGGTTCGAGCGCAATGAACTTACCTTCTTGCTCTTCATTAAGGTAATCAGAAGCATCAAACGGCTTGGCTACGAAACGATACTGAACTTTAGGCTCGATGCTGGTGGTATGGTGTCTAGATAGAACCACTTGAGCCACATTGCCTAAATGTGTCACGTACTCATAGACAATGTATGAGTTTTTATATGGAAGGTAAAACTGCACAAAATTGTCAGTATTTTCAGATTTCTTTGAGATTTTAGATGTTTTCATGCCGAAAAAGGCTGGAATTAGCTTAAGAAAGCTAGTTTTACCCGCGCCATTATCACCCGTAATCATGGTGTTGTTACCAATCTCAACTTCCGATACAAGCTCCTTCAGGTAGGAATTGATCAGTATGATTTTTCGTAGACCTTTTTTCATATTTGATGCTTATCTTTTTATTGATTAATAAAAAACAATTAGACAATAAATTGAGTCCAATTTCAATAATAAGAATCAAGTATTTAGGTGAAAAAAACTGATATGTATTATGTTGCATCATCCTTGATGCAAGTGGATGTTGATACTTAATGGTTAAGGAGCAAGGTCAGAAGATTGAGTTAGCTTAAGAATCTTAGAATGGTACTTAAGCTTTCGTGTGTCGCCTACCAGGATAAGTGTGCCAATCTCTTTCAAAGACTCTTGCCATGTCTCGTAGCCGTTACTTTCGCCCACATCATTATCAGGAAGCAGCTCAAATTCAGATAAGCATTCATTATTGAGCAAGATCAGTAATATTCATGAAGCTCACCTCTCTATAACGTAAGAGCGATCTTGATGTAAAGAATGGTATTGTTCATGTTTAATCTTGTTAAGCTCCGTTTCGATGTCTAACTTTCTCAATATGTGCTCATCATACCGCATATCGAAAACCGCAATCGTCCCATCTTCCTTAAGACCAATATTATCATGATGTAGATCACTTGAAAAAAGTCTGTTTTTGTGGTCTTCGGTGAATAGATCAGCGATGTTTTGCTGAAGATCGTAAATGCTGTCGAAGTATTCATCCTCATCGATATCGACTTCCTCTATCCCCATATTCTTCGATTTGGCAATTGAACAGAGTGTCTTGAATTGTTCTTTTAGCTCTTCACATATTTCAAGCTTTTCCATTAGTATGCCCATACTACCGTCTAGAAATATTCGTGTGTCATAAATCTCGACAAAGTGCTTTAGAGACTTTCCTTTAAGATTATGAGCATGTAGGAACTCTCCCACATCGCCTGTGATTTTCATTACCTTGTCATCACTGGTTTTGAACGCAATTCCATTATCACCAGCACCCATGTATTCAGCGATCTCAATTCCAAGCTTTTCCGCCCAAGCTTCACAATACTTATTCATAAATAATATCTCTATTAATTAGTTTATTTATTAAACATACAAAATTCGAGTGTTCAGAATATTCTGAAAATCAAAACCCACAAAGAGCGAGAAAACAATTCGAATATTCGCCAATTAAATTGGCGTTTTAACAAATTTTATCATGAAGGCGATCTTTAACAAATAAAATAACTGAATGTTAGGGTTGACACCATTGTGAAATGATCAGCATAATACTGTACATCCATACAGTGCACCATGAGGGGATAATGATCTTTGACGCACCTAGTTTTGTCGTTCATCTAAGCGGTTATGAAACCGTTACTTTAGATGATCAGGGGGAAACGCTGTACGGCAACTCATTGATTCAAAACCATTTGGAGGTTGTGAAGGAAAATGATGAATCTGAGCTAATTCAGTTTGGAGGCTTTATAACGCCAGATAAGCCTGAGAAAGTGGCTTGGATAAAAAATCTGCTTTTGATAGGTTTTGAAGGCGAATATTTTGACAACTTAAACAAAGATTACGTGAAAGCTATTATTAAGAATGAACGTGTTTATGTGCTAATAATGAATCAAAAACCAGTTTTTATAGCAAATTATTTATGAAAAAAATACAGGCTGTTCATACCTGCATTTATAATTTATCAACAAGAGACGGACTTACGAAAATACAAATATGCGTTTTTGTGGTTCGTCAAACTGAATACCGTGAATACACTTTAGATCTTCACAAGCATTAATCTCAGCGATAATCGCTTCCGAATTTGCAAGGAATTCAGGATTGTCTGGAATTTCAATTAGTTTATAGTTAAAGGCTTTTCCACTATAAACGAAGGTTGAACCATGTCTCTTGTCGTGCAAAACGAGTACGGATTGTTCGTGATCACCTATGGAACATCTATCAAAGTAGTGTCCATATTTTGAAGCAATCTCGTTCAGTTTTCTATCGATACTGTCGATCAATTCCCATGTTTCTTTGCCATTAGTATCTGCTCCATAAAGAGTAGAGATTCTATTGACAGATCTTTGTAAATATAAACTCACAATTTACCTCTTTTATTAATCAATTATTGATACTGACTTTACTTTTGCCCCATCTTTAGAGAAAGGGTCTTTTCCTAAATTGTTTTCAAACAACGTACAAAATCTGAATGCGTCTCTAATATCATTTGCAAATGGAATAGTAATGGAATCACCATTTATAAAGTAGACGGTAATATCCGCGCTAGGTTTTGATAAAATCTTAACCTCGATACTAATGTGGGATATTTTTTCAAACTTACAGATATCAGCCTTATTGCCGCGCATGAAAATAAATTCATTTGTTTGAGATGATACACTAACAAGTGATTCGTTATCAAACTCAAAGTCAGGTATAAATGCTGTTTTTTCTGTTTGTTCAGATTTAAAGTTATAGAAATTTCTTTTTCTACTTTCAATAAAATCTTTCTTTTTATCTGAATTATGCTTGGTAAATAAAAATATTAAACAAATTATTATAGCCAATGGAAAAAATAATGCATACATTTTGAATTTCATTCTTTTATTAGTTAATTTTCAATGATTTTAAAGGAATTTAAGCGATTGTAAAGTGATAGATAGTGGTTTTAGTCGGGAACTAACTGATGTTATATAAGCTTAATTTTGATATAATTAATGCAATAGAAGAAACATGAGATATGAATATGCTACTTTTTAGAGGTCAAAACTCAGATACAGGATTCAAACCGACCAAAGCTAGGCATGATAAACTTGGTGGTGATAATGGAGCTGTATACTTTTTAGGTTTTGAGCGCAGAAGCTCTGCGTTGGTATACGCTTTGACTAATTATAATATATTTGAAGAAGATCTGGATTTTGATGAAGAGTCAGAATGGGTGGAAAAAGGCGTTTTGTATCAGTGTCAGTACAAGGATAGAGAACCGAAAATGTTAAACCACATTCCAGTTGATTCTGTTTGCATTGTGTTACCGACTGTATACCAATTGCTCAATGACATTGATGATACCCTTTTTAGCGACACTAAACAGTTCTCTGAGTATGCTAATAACTTCGACTCTGTCTTTGATTTAATAGAAGATATTAATGAGTTAAGGAATGATTACGAGTTATCAAAAGAGAAATTTGATGAGCTTATTTCGCCCATTATTGATACGTGCGGTACTTCAATTGCTATTGCGATGGAAAATGGTGAGGCTTTAAATGACGAGTATCTGGTATACAGGACTTCTGATGTAAAGGTGTTAAAGGTGGTGCCTGTTTATAAGAAAGATATAATGAGACTCCCAATTAATGAGAGGCGTAAGCTACCAATCGATACAATCCAAAAAATGGATAGAGAATACCTTGATGGCACTGTCCTTTTCAGATAAAAAATGGAGCCTTCAGGCTCCATCAATTCTCAACTTTCTGCTTTCCTCCTGTTTATTACATCTTGGTGCATCGCTATTAGCATAGTGCCAAATAAAAACCAAATAGTAGTAAAAGCCTGGAATAAATACATGAATATTTTAGAAGCAAAGAAAACGTGGGCTTCATGTGTGGGTTTATCAATCACAAGGTAAGAAGCGTCTTTATTTACGTATGTTTCAATGATGAAGAATTCATCGATTAAGTTTTTGTAAGTGTATGAGAAATACCCTACTTCACTTTTCTTCAGCGTGTTATGGACATCAATAATGACATCTTTAGTCTCGCTGATGCTCGGCACTCTTTTCGCTAGATGATTGATTGAGTCTTCGAATTCTTCACCTGTTGTTGATATGCATAATAAGTAATTGCCCTGACAGTATCCGTCAAAGAATTCCTTTTTATGAATATCAGATAAAATTGATTTTGTCTGAACACTTCTCGTATCGTGAGAGAAATTAAATTGATTGATCACGATAAGCTGGTGGAACAATATAGCGACAGTAAATGATGCAAGGAACATGATTGATGAGAACATTTTGAAAAATGAAAACTTAATCTTTTTCAAGATGATTCCTAGGATGTTCCATATCGAAATGATAGATACTGACAAGTATGTAAAAAAGCCAATTGTGTTAGGGTTTTGGAAGTGTATACCCATTTGTTCCATGACGTAGACCACTACGTCCTTTATATCGATAAAGTAAGCAAGGCTTCCCCCAACCAGTAGTGAAATCACACCATACTTGAAATCGTACTTGTCTTTGAATGTGCCAATAACGGCAAGTGTAGCAAATACGTATAGCCCATAGTAATCAAGAGCGATGTAAGTAGCGTTTTCATTAGCTAGCATTAGAATGTACACCATAGATAGATGCATTACTGCTAGCGAGAAAAACTCAATTCGAGTCTGTTTAGATATCATTGAAATTTTATTCTTTTGTTTTTTTTTAAGGTTTTTGTTTTTAGAATCATAGCTTTCACTTCATGAATTGTACACAACAATGTTTCCAAAAATGTTTTGTTTAATAAAAAACGACACAAAAACAGCGTATTGACGCAAATTTTCATTGAAAATTAGAAATAGTCTTGAAGGTTAAGCACTGAACGGTGTTGATATTCGATAAAAAACAGAATAACTTCAGAAAAAATCTAAAGAGAAAAAATGATGTCAATTCTAAATAATATTAAAGATAAAAAACAAGAGAGACTTGATAGCGTTGTGGTGACAATCGATGGGGTGACAGTGCATGTATATGGTATTCTTCATGGAATCACAGGCGGTCCAAATCTTGACTATGTAAAAGCTGTAAATGAAACCATTAAATCTGCACCAGGCGCAAAGTATTGCGAGAAGTCAATGAAGCAAATGTATGATGGGCTAGACTTTGATGTTAGCGACTGGATGGTTTTTAAGCCTAAAGAAGCATTTAACTTTGCATTTAGGTCGATGATCCATCCAAGATTTATCTACTCTCTGATTAAGACATCGATTGCCGAAAAGACAACCAAAAGCCATCGTTTCGGTATTCACGGAATTTATTCTGTTAATGATGTCGCGTCTTCTTTGAAGTTCCATAGTGTTGCGCCAGAGCTAAGGCGTGAATTGTGTGGCTTCCCCTCTCCTGAAGAATACATGAAATTGAACGTCTTACGAAGAGAGGGTGTGTTTCATAAACGCATGAGATTTGCTGACCCTGACTGGATATGGTTAGAATACATTGAACCTAATGCATGTATACCACTACGCTCAATCCACATGATTGAATATGTAGTAGCGCATTCTAAAAGCAAAGGGCAAGATACTGCGAGCTTATTTGTTGGAGAGATCCATAATAGCGATGTTGATTGGTATGTCGAGAACAGAGACAAGCTTCCAGAATGGTTAGCAGATTACGCCAGTTCTATTCGCAAAACAGCGCAAAGGGCTGCGATTGAACAGTCATTTGTCTTCAAGAAAAAATCGTCATATCACGCCTGTTTATTTGCTGGAGTTTCATGTGCGATGCTACCCTATCTCGCTGTAATCCTATGGATTTTAAGCTGTCGTTAAATCACAACCAACCAGTTGGATATTTTGTTCAAAATAGCGTACATTACCCCTCTAAATGAGGGTGATGTATGTTCAGCAATAAAATTAACCATACCATTGGACAAGGTCAGGTTATCACTTCACAAAACATTTTTGATTTAGAGATGTTGTTGCTTGATAGTGATGGGATGTTAAATATTGTCAGTGAAAAAGAGCTGTCTCAGTTTACGCGCAAGCAGTTCCAGTTTTTCTGCATAAAGCATGGATTCTACAGCATTCCAACTCTTGAACTAATAGAGTTCATCAGGGGCAAGATTTTAAACATTGAAAAAGCCATAGAGATCGGTTCAGGTAATGGTGTTTATGGTCGTTCTTTGGGGATTATTGCAACTGACAACTTTATGCAAGATCCGAGGAAAGCAAGCAAGTTTTCTGGTGTGATTTCTGAGTATTCTAAGTTAGGTCAAGAGGTTGTTCCATACGGTGATAACGTTATTGAGCTTGATGGTAGAGAAGCTGTTAGAAAATATAAAGCTGAGACGGTTGTTTGCTCTTGGGTTACACATAAATACAATCCAATAAAAATGCATCTTGGTGGAAACAAGTTTGGAGTCGATTTTAAGTGGATTTTAGATAGAAACCACACGAAGAGACTTATACTTGTTGGAAACAAAAATACGCACAAGAACAATCCAATTATGGAGTTGCCGCATCAAGAATTTGATTTAGATGGTCAAATTTATAGTAGGTCTGCTATGCCTGAGTTAGATAGAGTATTTATTTGGGATTGTTAAATTAAAAGAGGATAGCTTCACACTATCCTCTTTTAATTTTATTAATGATATAATTAATCCAATATCAATAATAAAGAATAAAATCATGAATCTGAAAGATATATCATCTCATGCTTCAGCAATTAGAAGTGTTTTAGAAAACTTTGATAAAGAGTTTATCGAAAGCTCTGCTCACCAAGTCAAAGTGACATTATTCACGAATATGTGTGGTAAAGATTTTACCATTCAAGATAAGCAGACCTTACAGCAATTGATTGAAAAGCAGGTGTCTAACAAAATTTCTGAAAGGGAAAATCCCCTTTTAAGTGCTGATACTCTAGATGATGTTATCAGTAACCTGATGGAGATGCGAAGTATTGAAAATAAAAGAGATTTATTTCTAAATAAGCTCTATTTATCCAAAGTGAAAAAGTTAACTGAAGCGCTTCAAGAAAGTAAATCTTTGGAGAGAGAGTTGCTATATAACTTTCTCCGAGAATATGACTTCAGATTCAACGGGGCAATAAAAGCGGTTGAATTTGAGGATTTTACTTTAGAAGATAAAACGGAATATTCAGTAAGATCAGAAAATGGCTACGAGAATATATATGGTGCTGTTTTCAATGCGCAGGTCAAACATGACACTGTAAGAGTTCTAGATGACCACATTTCAATTGATTTTGAAGATTACGGTTATTTCATCAACTCTGAACTAAATCAGGAATTCACGAGAGAAATGGTAGCAGTTTACAATGCCTCTCTAAATATCAAAAATGAATTAATTAAAGTTCAAGATGAAAATAAGGACTATGAAGATATTTCAAAAGTGCTTTCTCAGTTCGCAGATGATTTAGAATCACTATTTCCAAAAGATGTAGTTATGCCATTACTTCAAAATGCGGAAATGGTTTCAGATCTGAGTGAAAAGCATATGTATCAACATGGTGCTGATTGGCGAAAGGAAATAATATCAGAGCTTCAAAGCACCCTTTCAGATAATGTCGTATGTAGAAACTGCACTATCGAATTTATTCAGACGGTTTTCGAAAATTCCAGTACTTTAAGTGGTCATATTGACTTTATGCGCCAGGCTAGAAATAACAGGATAAAGTCAATTGATATAGACTTTGATGCCTTATCTGAAGAGTTTGATTCAAACGTTAATGAGGCAGTCTCATATCATAACGAAAACAATCAATTTATGTTTAAGCAAAAACTAAATTCATTGAACCCATTTGAAAGAGCAGCAGTAACACTGACGATAAATGCGGATAAAGAACCAGAAAAGCAAAAAACCTCAGATAATGTAGTACCGTTCAGGTGATCATATCTGAAGAAGTAAGTTGCAGGTCTAATATAAATCGGTGTTAAGTCACCGATTTTATATTTCAGTAACAGATTTTATGTAGATAAAATCATCTAAATTTCAAGGATGTAAATATGAAAATACCAGTCACTTAACGACTGGCATGATGATATATCAGCTTTATGCTAACTATTGTTTATAGTATAGCCTAGCTTGGCATTTAGTAAATCACCCTCATCATAAAACCGAATTAAACGCGCAGAAAGTATTTCATGATTTTTTTCTTTCGTTTCCATGTACTTTTGGAATTCTATTACTATCTCAACAGGGGATTGATTTGGCGCTACTAGAATACCATTGTGGCTATCCAAGTGACTATTGTAACCTATTTTTTCAAAGTAGATTGCTGCATCGTGAACATCTGCTTCGTCACTTGCACTAAAAATGATAGCGTATTTAAATTTAATATCCATAAATTTATTCTTAATTGTTTGTGGAGATTTTATAATAGCAATATATTAAAGAGCAATAAACAAATATTTTCTATTAGATAATTATTATCGAGTTAAATAATTCATTAATTGATCTTCAGACTCCTAGAACATAATCAAAACAATACTCCAAACAGCGGCACATAAGCGCACCGCTTTATCTAATTCCCTATAAGTAAGTAAAAAATTTTCTACTATATGACAAATTGTTTAATAAGCTCAGCGGTTAGCTTACTATAAATGATGCTGGTGTGACTGCTATCAATGACTTGATGCTTAAACATCCCATCAATTTTCGTTTCATTTACTGTCACAGTTCCGTCAGACTCTTCCCCATCACGAATGAGGATTGGTCTGATCCCAATAGGTAATCTACCAGCAATTGAGAAGAGTTTTTGAGGGAAATGCCACTGCGTGTCATCTTCAATCAAGCCGTGTTCTATTGCGTTTCCCAAAACCAATGAAGCCCCAATATCTGACAGTTTTCTTGCTATGGACGATCCATTTATTGGCGAGCCAAGAGCTACTATGTGGGAAATGGTATCAATGCTCGGTTTTCTTGAAGCTAAATAACGCTTGATTAAGATACCTCCCAGGCTATGACCAATGAGGATATTTTGACCATAAGGGTCTAAGGATTTATCGATAGATTCAAAAATACTCTTCTCAGAAATTGATACTGAGTTGTAACTAAGTACTTCAGTATCAAAACCATATCCATGTAACCTTTTAGCTAGGGGCATCATTACAATACCATGCATGTAAAGCCCATGAAGAATCACTGCTTTCATTTTAGTTATCAACTCTCTTTAGAGTTTCAATGTTTTCTTTATTGATAGCAAAAAGTTTTCCTGAGCCTTCTTCGACAAAACCTATTTGCTTGTCGCTATTGAAAATAAAACTCCCCTTGTAACTCTGCGTTGAAGATAACTCTTCAAATGCATCACACAATTTAACTGTTACATTGTCACCGATTTCAGGATTTAGTTTTGTTAAGCTAAGATCATCCATGCCAAATGTCATGGCAATGTATTGAATAGCCTTTTCGATGTAGCTGTCGCCTATCTCTACATCAATTTTTCCTTGTTGCTCAAGTTCCCTCCCGAGCTTAGGAAGAAATTCATAAAGTGGGAGAAGCATATGCATTTCACAAGCCAGTGTATGCGCTTGTCTAAACTTAACTGAAAGAGCATCAGAATGTTGAACTGTATGGAATATTCCTAGTTCATTTCTAGGTATGCCATCAACTTTACTCTGTAATCTTTGAGCCACCTTTATTACATCGATTAAATTATCCAAGTTTTCGCTTTTTTTCATAAATAGTTACTCTTATGCAGTTTTTCTATTCGCTCTGTTGTAAATTTTATTCTTTATATCACTTGATTTAAAGAATGCGCTAAATAACTCTCTGATTAAATCCCTAATTGAGATCGGCTCGGAACCAAAAGCTTCCTCGGAATATTTCAATGAGCTACAAAACAAAATGCCAATTAATGTAGTGGCTATTATTGAGATTATTAAATTAAACATTAGGTAAACCTTAGTGTTGATATGTTAGTTTATTGGTCTTTTTTAATTAATAAAGATACAATAATCGGGATAAGCAAAATAAATGTTATTACCGATAAAATTAAACAGTACAAATCACACCTCTTAGCTTTTTCGCATGTTTTTATTATGTAATTTATGATTATTTTTGTTAAAATTCTTGCGCTTAACTCTATTTACAAATACTTTGTGGGTCGCATTTTCACCCTCGAAAACATATCCTCCGTAATATAAGCTTGCTAGTGCTATAGCGGAAACTAAAGATATGGATAATACAGAAAGGATGATGTTTATTATTTCGTTCATATTGTAATTCCTTTGTAGCAAATACCATTTAATTATTGATTAAATTTTTTGACAATTAATTTTTTATTATTAATTAGTTTTTCTAATTCTACTTTCTCTTCCTATTTGGGTAATTTTATATGGCGAGAAATCAGAGCATCACTATCTACATCCTTAGATAGGATAAGTTGTAAAATTGTTTCTTTAGCGCTCTCAGGGCTGCTGTAATAGCACAGAGAAGTATATTGCTCATCTCTGCCAGATGGTC
The DNA here is from genome assembly GCF_963874485.1 of Vibrio sp. V15_P4S5T153. NCBI lineage: Bacteria > Pseudomonadati > Pseudomonadota > Gammaproteobacteria > Vibrionales > Vibrionaceae > Vibrio > Vibrio sp. V15_P4S5T153. The sequence goes on from NZ_CAWNHR010000017.1 coordinate 459,245, forward strand.
TCAGGTAGTCAATCCATTCAAGATTTTTAGTTAACACTTCAGAAGATGAGTTTTTTATGAAGTATGCGGCTATATCCCCATTTCCATCAATTCTTGCAGCATCAATTGTTACACTGTAATCACCAATCATTACCCTGTAACTTAGTGGTTGGATCTCAACCTCCTTTGAAAATCCACCAAGAATTGTTTGGGACGCAGTATCTTCCGTAAAATCGCTGGTAACTACATAATCATCCCCTTCCTTTATTAGGAATTTATCAAATACATGCTTGTCCTCTTCTTCAAAGGAATGCCAATCAATTAGATTGAAAGCTTGGAATTTAAGCGTGAGCTTGTTGATAAAATCGTCCCTTAGTAACCGTCTTATCTGATCGGAACAAACCTCTCGAATTTCTTCATGTTTTGAAACACCGCTATCAGAGAGGTTTTTAAAGTCACAGCCCAGAATGATGCTCATTTCAGTCGAAACGACATTTAAGACTTCATGAAGCGTATCAGGAAGATTAGTATTACCTAATCTATTTCTTAATAGTCTATGAGCGAACCTTGCACCATCAACTTCACTGCTCTTTCCTGGCTCTATGTGCTGATAGATACCAAAGGATAAAATGTAATCAAATTTAAGTAATGTATTCATAAAATAAGTAACTTTCTTTTTTTATCTTTAATTTAATTAATTGGGAGTATCTTAAATCATTTTTTAATGACTGTCATGAAAATTATAGGGTTTATGCTTGCCACAAAGAAAAACGAAAGCGAGTTGATGACTGCGCTCAATGGAGCGCTATTGATTTTAGTATTCAAAACCATGAAAATGTAAATTTGTATGACACATAAATTAAACTATGAACATTAATAAAACCCCAGTCCTCAAAGAAAAGCTTTCTGCCTACAAGTCAATCAGCGATGTCTCAAAATCGCTCTATCACGCAACAACAAAAAGTAATGCTTTGAAAATTTTGAAAGAAGGTTTCAAACGAGATCATTGCGGATTGATTCATGGAGAGATGGAGTGTAGACCAGAAGAGAAAACATTATATTTCTCCAAACATCAAGAAAGTAGCAATTTGCATACAAATCTGTTTGACAGCGAAGAAGTTGTGATTATCGAAATCGATTCTTCGTATTTAAAATTGGATCAGTTATACCCTGATGACTCGTTCTATGTTGGCATAGTTCAAGAGGAATTGTTTGCCGATGTGGAAGATGTCATAAAAGAGTTTGATATACCAATTGAAGAAGCTGAATATTTAATTGAGCAAACATTCGAACTGTCCAACAAAAACGCAATTGACTACAAACCATTCGCGTTGTGGTACTTATCGAAGGAAGGAGAAGTATCTATCGCACATGATGTTCCGATAGAAGCAATTTTAGGAATTGTAAAGCATCCTAAAAGCCCTTCCCCTAAGAATGTCCAATCCTTAGAAATTTAGGCTTCTTCGAAGCCATTGTCGAATTCTTCCTTGTCTCTTGTTTTTATTTGGTATATAAATGCAGGTGGTGGCTAAGCCTCTGCATTTCAACCTTTTAATAAAATTTAAAAAGAGTAATCAAAATGAATAATGTACTTATCCTTTGCGAAAAGAACGCAATGGCAAAAGATCTCATGAGAGCAGTTCCTGAACTTACTGACTCTGATGTTGTCAGCTTTTATGGCTTAGGCTTCTTTGAATACGACTATCCTAGACACCTTCCTATATCTAGTTGCCCAATAATAATTCCTGTAATATACAAGGTTAAGGAAACGCGTCATATCCCTAATGGTAACTTAACTATTGATTATCGTTCACTGATAAAAGAATATCGCTCGAAGCTCAATGATTACAATGAAATCCTTATCGTTTGCGATATGGATAACCGAGGCATTTACTTTAGTCAACTTTCGATAACAGAACTTCTTAGAGATAGTGGATTTACTGGTAAGGTGACTATTTTAGGATCAGTGTCCTTTGATAAAGAAACACTCAGAATGTCGTGGGAAAACAGAAAGGTTTATGTATTCGATAATGAAATGTTCCAGAGGGCTAAAGCCAAATACTATTTTGATTGGCTATGGAACATAAACTCAGCGCCAGTATTTGGTAAGGCATTAGCTATGGCTGGGGCTAAATCTGACCTCATATTTTCAAAATATGAGCTTATGACTTTTCATTGCATTTATAATGAACTGCCTCATTCAAACATGGATGTTTATATATTTAGCTTCCTTCAAGACTATAAAGGTACTGGCAAGTATTTTTCAGATTGCAAAGAAGATAGATATGAATCCCTTTCGGCATTTGAAGGCATTGCATCGCCATCGAGTAGAAGTGCAATATTGGAGCAGTTGTTAAATCGAGGGTTGATTCAAAAAGTTAATGATCACTATGCTGTAACAGATGCTGGAAGAAAATTTTACGAGTTGTTGCACAAGAGGTCGTTTGATCCTGATTTACCCTTCAGAATACAGGTATGGTCTTTCAATAATGACTACGAGGCTATGGAGTCTTACATTTCTAAGTATTTCTCAAGACAAAAAAGATTTAATGCTGAATTATTATATTAAAGCATTGTTAAAATATACATCATATTTAAGAAACCAGTCATTTAAGGAGATGACTGGTTTTCGAATTTCACTAGATTTTATTTTTTAGTTTTAAACATAAGTGATGTAGCATATGAGATTTCAGAGGGATTTTTATCATGCTTGTTAAGTATGTAAGACTCCCCATCTTCAGAAAATTCACAAATATATAGCTCTTTATCATTTTTTTTATTTAAGTCTTCAATTGCGGAAAAGAGAACAGGTATTCTTACATTAATGTTTTGATGTAATTTTCCTCTAGCCGTTAAGATTTGAATTTTTTGTTTATCATCTTGTCCGCATTCTCTATTTGAAGAATTAATTATTTCTGATTCTTCTCTAATAAATTCTATAAATCTGGTATCTATAAACGTTTCTCTGATTTTTAAATACTTCATGTTGTTTGATCTTTTATTAATATTTAAATCATAACTAAAATTGTTTGTCAAATGAATTGAAGTTAAACTGATTAACTTATGAGATTAAAAGTTTCGACATCAAATGTTTTTCCATCTTTGATTCTGTAGACGAGTAATTTATTTCCATCAACATGAACAAGCACATTCTTTCTTTTGTTATATATAAAATCACGCCCTATCAATGCATTGGCATGTCTTGCAACCTTTTTACTAGGGAGCCTACTTATATCAAACACGTCATCTAACGATATTTTAATCTTTGATCTGTTACGCATGTAATTTTTCTTAAGCTCATCATTGAAACGTGAAATTTCAAAGAAGCCTAATAGCGTATAGCCATGACTTTCATATGCGGCTTGACTAATGTTATCTGGATCAATATGTTCGGTTTTTATACCAGGCATTAATCCAAGGTACATTTTTAATGCTGGGCAGTCTTTGTAGGATTTGATTAAAAAGTCTAGGTCAAGTTTTTCTATGTCATTTGACCAGAGTGGGTTTTGAATGAATGGGTTGTTGTGCTTTCTCAATAGTCTCATGAGGTTAATGCTCATTGCGACACCTCTGACAAAAAATTTGTCGCTTCGAATGTGCTGCGCGGCAACAAACATCTCAATATAATTGTGCATCATTAATCCTTTCTTAATTTATTTTGTTTTTTAAATTTTGGGATTAATGTTAATATAAATCATATAAAAAGAAAAACTAAAAAACAGAATTTAACTGAATAGAGCTTCAATCGGCATGGTGGTAGTCAAGGATACTTTGTTACAGTGTAACTAGTACCCTTCTATCTCTACCATTGGTATTACGCCATTGTAATCTCGTTTAATGATGGAATCCCTAGCCTCGTTGAAAAGACTCATGCAGCAACCTTGACCAAACGCAGGATTGTAGTATGAGGCGGGATCTTGACTGATCTCATCGTATTTGAGGCATCTTGAATGTTGTTTCTCATTGAAGGCTAAGTATGCGCATTGACCTTTTTCTGAGTCCCATTTGCCGTATGCGCATGGTCCTTTTTTACAACACATTCCAGAATTGACGCAGGCTCTGACTAACAATAGAGATTTCCTCACTTAACGAAGAAGACATACTACTTCATTTGAAATTGATAATAAACAATAACAATCATAGGTGATTTATGAATTTACAAAACAGAATTGTAGAATTAGAAATGGAGCTGAAAGACGCAACGGTTTTCGAAGATTTGAACGAAAACTCAGCGATTGCAGTGTCTTTCTCAGACAATCCTGATGCCAACATGCTAATTATTGACCATGAGTTTGTATCCAAAGCGAGTCTTACTGATGCAGTTAGGATTATCACGAACCTTCTGTCTGAGAAGCCTTCAAAACTTCAAATGGATGTACCAGGTAAGCTGAAAAAAGAACATTTTCTTCAGGTTCCTAAGGTTAAACCAATTTCTCCAACCAGCGTAGATTTCAATGAAGTGTCCCTTAAGCAGTTTGCTACTGAAAAAGAACACTATTACAACAAATGTCAGGGCATCAGAGAGCTTCTTGAAACAACAGCTATTGAGATTGATGAGGGCTGCATTCAAGGTGTTCCTTCTGCAAAATTGAATGCTATAGCCGAGTATTTGGACTGCTTGGGTGATATCAGTGATTCTCAATTCATGTGCTCGGTTAACGGTATAAACCACAATATTGAGAAATATGACGGTGGCGTAAGATTCATCAGATCACTTGACGAACCATCCAAGTCCGTTTTGAGTATTGCTGCCCCAGAAATGAGGTCTTTGGCTATGAGTCTTGGGCATCCTGGATTGGAAGACGTTAAAAAGCATCTCTTTAGTGATCCTATTACAAGTAAGGTCACTATCGATATATCAGACTTTACTTGGGGTTTATTCAAAAACAAAGCGGCTCAAAAAGAAAGAGAGTCGATATCGGAACTTTCTATGTAAAGAAAATATAGGGGGTTTTTGTTAAATGAGGTTTCCGAAATGAAGAATAAGCTCAGTAAAGAAAATGACAGTAGTTGTATTTATTCAAGGTACTCCATTCACAGTGGTGATGGTGGAATGGTTGCGCATGGAAGGAGAGATTTGCAAGAGCAAGTCGATTTACTAATCTGGTACGAGAGTTGTGAGAATGAAGGCTACTACATCAAGGATAATGTCGATGATCAGGTTGCATACATAATTGAAGATCGAGAATTAGCTAAAGTAAACGTTAAATCAAGGAAGTTCATAGATCACACATCAAAATATGTCGTTGAATATATAAGGTCTCCATCCACTCCAGAAAAAAGTTGTTTTGATATTGGTGTTGAGTCTTATAAGGAAGGTATCTTATTCGTTGACAACCCTTTCCCTAAAGGTAGCTTGGAATCGTCTGATTGGTCTTTTGGCTGGCATACAGAACAGGATTTTGATCTGCAAATCAAAGGAACGTTACCGTTGAAAGTATAAAAAAATCCAGTCATTGATGACTGGATTTCTCATTATTTGAGGCTGTTATTCACATGCTCTATTACAGACTTGTGGCGCTCTAGATTCAAATCTGAATTATTGCACTCTGATGAGTTAGTGTTATCGCGATATTCCATAAGAATATCTACCCTTGACTGTATGTAATACAGAGCACCCCCGCATTCCATGTTAAGTGCAATAAAAGTAGAGCCATCCAACTTCTTCTCAGATGGCGTAAAGCGCTCATTGAACTCTGCTGTGTTACAAAGATAGTGCGGGTCGCACTTAGTGATAATGCAATCAGGGCAATCAAATAACCAACCATTCTGTTTCTTGGTTCTTTGAAATTGAAAAGACGTAGGGTCAATGAAGTAACATTGACCATCCTTGCTTGCAAACATGGCAACATGTCCACCTAGAGGTCGGTCAATGCCAGCAGTGCCAGGTTTAGCTTCATTTCGTATCATGATCTGCCTAGCACCGCTTTGGGCTAGTCTCTGAATTTTCCTTTCGCTTTTAGGCATCCCTTTTCGTTCTGCATTAATAAGCTTTTTGCTCTTGCCTACAACCTCACACGGTAAAAGCTCTACGGTGTACCCTTTGGAACTCAAAATGTGTGACAGCGTCACGCATTGAGCTAGACATCGTTGTTCTATCGCGTTTATTTGTAAAAAGCCTTCAGTGACTAGAGCATTGATTTTTAGGATTTCGTCTTTCATTTATAAACCAGTCTTAGATTAGAGCATTCACCGAATCAACAACGTTACGCCAGTCTTTACTGCCTGGATCGATAAGTGCGTATTTAAGGTATGTTTGAGCATTTGATGCTAGGTGCTCACTAAACTCTTGTATGGTGTCAAATTCAGGGGTGAATGGAACTCTAAACTCAGAATCCCCCATCGAAGAAAGTTCTGTAAGGTAATACCCATCAATAGTGACACTGTCACCATCTTCGTCTATTCCTTCATATGAACTTTGAAATTGGCAATCAGTCCAGTCACCAAGGCAGGACAGAACTAGACAAGCTTCATCCGATAAGTCATTTCTACTAACTCGTCTAAGCTCATCAATTTGCTCTGATGATGGCATTTCATAAATGGCTACCTGAAGAGATTTAATGAGCTTTGATTTACATTCAGCATCGAGTAATAGGTTGTTAGGAATGTTGTTAGCTACATACTCAGCAACTTCAGTGGATTTAAAGCCTATCTTAGGATCTTGAGCTTTGAAATCAAAGTTCATTTGAAATGCATCAAAGAGCCATTGAGAATGCTTTGAGTTTGGATTCATTAAGGCGATAACTGATGAATTTGAGTCATGACCTAAGAGTCTGGCTACAAAATTATCACATTGACGCTTGCTCAATGGGAATGCTTTATTTTGCTCTTTGAATTCAAAATCATAAACAGATGGGTTTATCTCATCCCAATAAGAACGTATGGCTACATGATAAAATATGAATGAAGCTTGTAGTGTGTAGAGATTTTTAAAGCACGGATTTAAAGTGTACATAGTAACTCCTTGTTCACAAATGCTGTCGCTACATTTTTGTCTGGATAGTGAGAGTTACTACCATTGACATAAAAATTTGATTACTTGGCCTTTGCGACTTGGTCGGGCTAATCACACCATTTGCAAAGTATATGAGAGCAAGGAGAATAGTCAATTAACCTCTTGTATCACTTTTAGATTTAGTTCCAATCTGGTCTAAGAAATCACATAAGCCTTGAATTATTGGTTCAACACTTTTATCGCTAGCCCATCCAGCAATACCTATAAAACCGTCAGTATTGAATGATACAGCTTCCCTCTTGTCCCATTGCTTGGAACAGCAATGGAGATACTTTTCACCGTTATACGGCTGTGTCATTCGCAATGTGCCTTCAAACAAATCTGAAGACATCATTCGGCTATTGATGAGCTTGTGGATTAATAGCAAGTGCTCTTTCGTTACATTGTCACGTCCTATGTCAGCAGTCTTAAATCGATCTCTAACTGAATCTCTGCAAACCACATTATTCATGAATAATCCCCTTATCTTTATCAGTTCTCAAGTCTACACCTTGATGTTGCAGCAGTTGTTCGATGACTTTGTTTGATAAATAGTCAACAGATAGCGCCATAGCTTGCGCTGAACGCGGTAGATAGCCAAAGTAACAGCGGATTCCAAGCCTCGCGTATCTATGCTTTAGGTTTTCTCTAAACTCACTCAAATCAATTTGTTTGTATGTACCATGCCTAAAAACATATGCAATGTTTTGGTCTACATGAAGAATCAAATATGCCTTACCAAATCTATCAACTATGGTCACGCCCGCTTTGAGTTTTAATTTATGCTCTCCAGAAAGCGTATTGTTATCTACTACAGGCTCTTTCAAAGACCATTCACTGAATTGCGATTTGCTTGCCCTTCTTGCTGATAATGCCTCATTAATAATATCTGGATGAGCATACTTGATAACGTCCAAAACCACTTCGGACTGGCTTTCAGGTTTCAAATCATGCTTTAAGATGCTTGTGTAAGAGATGAAGCTTTCATTTCTTGCAGAGCAAATCCCATGAAACGAACGATTGTCAGAACCAAGAATGTAAATGCAAGCTCCGTCATGCCTAAGCACTAAGTCACCTTTATCAAGATTCATAATTTGTTTTCCATTATATGTTGATGTTTAGTTTGGTAAATAATATATAACAAAAACCATAAAGGCAAGATTTCAGGTAATTTTCTTGAAAAACATTACTAAATAGCAGATAATTCAAACCTAAATAAATAATAATATTGGTAGGGTCATGTTTGTAAGAGATAAAACAATAAAAAATGATATAGATGCCCTTCTTAGCTTAGGTGAAGATGCGAAATTGCAGGTGCATGAGCTTGTTAGGGTTCAAGAGTTACAAGTTAGACAAAAAGCTCGTGAAAGCAACCTAATTGATCAACTGATAAAGTCTAAGATTAACAAGCATCAAGAAAGAATTTCAGCTTTAAGAACTCAGCTAGAAAAAGAGCTGCTTGATAAAGAATGCGTTAAATTGAAAGCCATTGTTAATAACATGATTTCACGAAAAAACGCGCTTAAGGACGAAACTTTAGAATTGCTATCTGCCGTTAATGGCATTAACTCTGGGATCAGCCGAGCTGATTTTCTGTTTGAAGGCATTTCTGAACGCTTAGAAGCGTCCGAGAAGTTGCTGTTTGATGCAAGTATGATTGTGGACAAATTTCAAGAACAGTCGGTATCTCTTGGTAATGCAAAAGATATGCTTAAAGAGTTAGTTGATCAGGCGAACTTGATAGCTCTGAATACTGCAATTGGCACAGTAAAGCAAGATAGCAGCTCTGAGTTAATTGACCTAACTCACCTATCTCAAGAGTCGAAAGAATTGGCAAATAAATATGTCGATATTTCTCAGGCTACCATTAACTCATTGTCAGCAGTCAATGAAGGTTTCTCAGAAATTCACAATGGTCTAATAGGTGTTGAAAAGGAATTGGAAGAAGTTGATGTAAAGAAGAAAGAAGCCGCATTGGTTTTGGATTCCGTTAAGGAATCCTCTGAAACAGCATCTTCCATTGTATCTAGCTTGTGCGTTTCACTAAATGCAGGTTTTGATGAAGTTTCTAATTCAAGCCAGGATGAGTCTATAGCCTTATATGACTACGCTGACACTGAATTCATTCAGGGAGATTTCGATTTAGACGCATTGTCTTCTGTTCATAGGTTCTTCATTGCAAATGAGTTATACCAAGGTTGGGTTCAAAAGCTGGTGGATCAGCATTCTATCGAATGCAATATCAAGCTTGATATTTCTTCTCCTACCCGATGCTTGTACATTTTGAACGAAAACTTTCTTAATCTTCATAGCTGCCTTTCGGAAGAAGTAAACGAGTCTCTAGATCTTATCAATCAATTGCTTGATAAAGAGAGCTGCGACTTTCCAAAGTTAGCAGGTATTTTAGTAGCTCATGCTAAAGAAATTAATAAACAAGTTATTTTGGGTCTTGTCACTCTAACTAAGTGAATATAACCAAAGGGATAAGGTAATCAAATGAATAAAAAAGAAATAATCCATTTTGATATGGACAATACATTGATTGATTTCGAATCTGCAATTGATGAGCTATCTGATGAAATCAAGCGTGAATATGAAGGTAGATTAGATGAAGTTCCAGGTATCTTTTCGCTTATGAAGCCGATGCCTGGAGCTATTGAAGCAGTAAAGAAGCTTTCTCAATACTTTGAATGTCATGTTGCATCCACATCACCTTGGGAAAATCCGAGTGCATGGTCAGATAAGCTTATTTGCATCAAGACCTACTTCCCTAAAGATTTCTATAAAAGGCTGACACTTACTCACAATAAGCATAATCTTCGCGGCGAATATTTAATTGATGATAGGTTGGCAAATGGTGCGGGTGAGTTTGAAGGTGAGCTTATAAGATTTGGAAGCGAAGAGTTTCCAGATTGGGAATCTGTAACGGAATATTTAATTAATAAATATCGATCAAAAAACTAACATTCGAATACTTTAACTGACTAAATGCCTGTTTTTTGCTTTTTTGCGATGTTAATATCCTATCAATTAATTAATAAAGCAAATAAATAAAATGACGAAAAACGGGCATTTGATTACTGGTGCTATAGCATCAATCTATCCTGCGTTTATAGCGCTTAATTCTTTTGGACTACCCTATTCACTCGCTGCATGTTTAATGACAATTGCAGGCGCTAATGCACCAGATTATCTTGAAATACGTTATACAAAGAAAATAGTGAAGAAGAGTGGGTTTTTTCAAAAACCAAAAGAAATTACAGTTTCTAAAACTGTATTGGCACACAGAGGTGTGACACACACAATTCTCTATTGGTTTACTGCATTTATACTTTCCTATCTACTTATCAATCCAACGGTATGGTTTCAGGAGCTTATTGACAGATTTAGTGTTCTTTCCGAGCTTCATGATTCAAAGATTATCCTATCACTACTTTTAGGGTACGCATTTGGTGGTCTTACTCATCTATTTGGTGATTTGCCAAATAAAAAATCCATACCAGTTATCCCGTTTGGTTTTAAGTTTTGCTTAAACTTGTGGAATAGTGGAGAAAAAGAAAAGTTCATGATGTTTCTAGTGGGTGTTGTTACATGCATTCTTGTGGGAATAGAAGCAAACTTGCTCACCCTTGATAAGCTTTTAGAATGGTACGCGTTTATCTCAGAATTAATTGTTGAGTTTTTTCCAAAAAATCAGGTAACGGTCTAAATCAACAGTTTCATAAGATTTTATATTTGTGATATTATATATTAATGAATAAATCAAAGAGACACCTTTATGAAATTGACTGCAAACATTAGCAGAAGAGACTTGCTAAGCCTTTTACAGGACTTACCGATTGAAAAGAGTTTTTCAACGGCTCATGCTGTGGGTGAAAGTGACATATCAGCAGTTCTTAACCAAAACTCACAAAAGAGTTCAAAGGTCGATATTTACCCTTATGATCGTCACAGCGGCTCAAGACTTAATGAGTTCCGTGAATTGATGGGGGTTTGTATAAAGGATGACTTTATATTCAAACAATATCTGAATAAAGTTAACTCAAACTCTGCAAATAATCAGACCGAAAGACAAGCAGAAGCAAAACTTTCACAATTAGAGTATGCGTTCTCAAACATATCCTCCCCTACTGCAAAAGACTTGAGTATGTCTGAGGTTATTACCTCATATAAAAGGGATGGACTGTACTCATTACAGGGTAAGATTTCTAACCCAAATGAGATAAAAGGATTTGCAACCAAAATCGATTCATTCTTGATATCGCTAAATCATGTTGTTTCTTCTGATGTGACAATGGTTCCCAAAATGGGGCTTACACAGAGAGACGTGCAATGTATAGTTGTTGCTGATCATTTATATGATGATATCTCCGAAATTCTTAAGGATACAAGTCTTCATGCAGTGACAAAATCAGTCTATGAAAAGTCTAATGGGATTTTGGATAAGAAGAAAGAATCTGCTTTAGAACGATAAAAGAAGGCTCCATTGGGAGCCTTCTTTCATTGCTGGTAATTATGAATGATTTCCATGCTATTGATGAAATCATCATTGTACCTCATCATGTATGGCTTATACGATATTGGTAAGCCATTAAAGTATATAAATGCCTGTCCTGGATTAAGCCCACTTGCAGAACGAAGATGATTAGGTTCAACCTTTAAATTATCTGGAGCTTCATATGTTTTCATTAAAATTGTGGTTTTGAATAAGGATTCAAAAGCATCATTATATTTTGTGTCAAACATTGAGTATGTTGACCAAATTACGCATCCATTTTTCTTGTTTATAGATTGAATATGGTTTTCCATATCTTTGCAATCATAAGAGTTTTCATCAATATTCATAAAGTCCATTACAGTGATACAAGAATAATCAAGTTCGCTAGAATTAGAATCTATTTGTTCAAATATTTCTTTCAAATGACAATGATACTTTTTGTTTTTCTCCTTCACTTGAGAGTGAACCCTTAATATTAGAATCTTTTCTTGCTCGACATATTTTCGAATATCAAACTTTTCATCTTCGAAGATATTAATAGTAATGATATCTGATGATCGACCAGCCATAATTGCTTTGGCATAGATTAATGGTTCTATACATGATTCGCAATCAAGTATATAAACTGCTAACTTATCATTGAATATGGCGAATTCAGATAAAATATTCGAGCAATTGAAAATACCTGACCCTGTTGTACCTATCACTCTCAGGTTGCTTGTTAGCTCAACATTGGATAGCTTCACACTTTCATCTACTAACTTCCCTGGATTAACTAAATCAAGCATATGCTGGTATAAAGTCTCTGGCTTGTTTCTACGAGGATTAGTTAGAGTTACAGGGTAACGACTAGTGGAAAACTGTTCAAACATTTTTCTTCTAGCGTTTAGGTCAGATTTGCTGATTTTGAAGTTACAAGGCTGTACAAAGAATGCTTCAGGATTCGAAACCTCAGATTTACTCAGACTGAAGACCTTATCGAAGTACTGTTGCTCTTCTTTCAATCTTGATTTTATTTTCTCAATAACTTCTTGCTTTGAGATGCTTTTGAAGTACAGCGCCTTTATTAATTTAACAATAAATGACTCAGAAGAATCATTCACAAACTTTGTTTTTGAAGCTGAGTGTAATTCAGGGAATTCATTTCTTTTGTGTATCTTAGAAAAAACAAATTTAGGTATTTTCCCATCCTCTGGAAATTGTGCTAGAAAACCTGCATGACTGAACTTACTGGATCTTTCTATTAAGATATCAGCGTATTTATCAAGACCATCTCCATCTACTTCATATTCTTCGTTAATAACGTAAAAATCGATATCTAGAATCAATGGTAAATAATATAAGTATGTTGCTAACGGCAATCCAGCACTTACATCAAAATAGTTATTTCTCCTTTTTACAATTTCGTTGTCTAGAATATTGTAAGTTTTAAGGCAGTTGTTTGATAGCAGGTGGATTTCTGTGCAACCAGAAAGTTTAATTAAAGAATCTTTGATATGGTTTCTTAAAGTAACCAATTGTAGTGGTGCAATTTTATCCACCCGTGACTCGTCATATGAATTCAGCTTCGCTCTTAAATTATCCACGCTTTCTTTTATTAAATCTGCAATCTCATCTTTATTTAAATCTCTTGAGCATAATGAGGCACAGTGAAGATCATTCGAAATGCTTCTTATTGAAATAACACGTTCTGTAATTAAATCATTAGATCTAATTTTGTTTAATAAATCTACCATTTTTCTTTCTTAAATTTAGTATTTTCGCCATGATATCAAATAAAAAATAAAAAACAACCTGCCATAAGGCAGGTTGTTTCTATGCAGATAGAGCTTTGAGGTTTTCTTCACCAACTATTTCTTCAATTTCTATATCACCAAATAAATGGGGAATGTATTTTTCATTAACAATGGAGTTGATGTCATCATCAAATTCCCTGAATGATATGTTAACGCCTTCCATTGTCAGCTTATCATCAATGGAGGGGTCTGGAGCCATCCAAACACCCAAGATAGCCATTGGCTCATTTGGAGATATTGAGCCAGACATGCAAAGTCTCTGGTCAACAGTCTCGGTGTTTGCGTAAAATCCTTCTGTCTTAGTGACAAGCTTGGATGACTTGTAGATTTCGATGTTATTACTTAATCTACCGTTCAGAGGTTTTCGACAAAAATCTTTCATGCTGTGAGAATCAGTAGTTAGACGTGTCTCAAGCAACAAACCTGACACATCTGAATACTTTTTCCTGAACTCCGTTTCATTAGAAAACTCTTCAGAATTCATCACATCCCATACCCAAGCCCAGATTCCTTTATTCGAAATAAAGTAACGCCAAGCAGGTTCATAAAACTTCACGCTATCTTTCCATTTACGCCAGGTTCTGAATGTTTCTGGTGAACCATCCACCATATCTTCCCAAGGCTGCAAAATAAAGATATGTGATAACTCCTTACCATAAGCGTTGAAAGGATTGCTAAGAGAACAGTCATCAAATCCTAAATCGCTTATTTGACCAATGACGGTTTTATCTTGTCCAAATTCACTATGAAAAAGCTCAAAGAAGTACTCTGCCGTTAATGAATCCTCGATATACGCCATATCAGCAAATACACCAACACCCTTAACTTTCTCTTTCTTTAGGTGGTTACTGATAAACCCCTTCATGTACTCATAGTGAAGATTAACCTGAGAATCGGGTTGTCCTATTTTCCTCGAAAATAGGTCTTGTACATAAACGGACTCATGGATCATTACAGGTGTGTCACCATTAAATTCGTAAAATCCTTTAATCTTGCAATTTTCATAGTCATATGGAATGTCGAATCGACCATATAACGCTACATGATCATTTTCATACGTCCAAGCAGCATAATCTAAGAAGTTTTTGTACTTAGCTTCATTGAAGATTTCTCCGAAATACTTGGATACTTTATGCTTATGTCTTTCAAATAAGATCTCTAAGGAGTCAACAATCAGACCGTACATTTTTGGCGCTTGATCAAGAATATCGTCAATTTCCTTTTTTGAAAGATTGTAGAACCTAATTTGATCGTTTTCGATTGGATATGAGAACTGATCATAAAGATCGTGCTCATAGCCGCTAGCAATCAGCATCGTGGCTGTAATTGGACACAATTCATAAAGTTCATCTTCGGTGGACTTTAGAGGTAATCGTAGTAATTTAGACATTTTAGCTACCCTTACCGTATGCTGATGCTCTTGCTGTTGATTTGAAAAATGCGGCTCTATTCGATGAAAGCTTCTGTGAAGCTACCGATTTAACCTTGTTCTGATAAGCAGCATTGTTCGAGTAGTAAGCTGATCCATTACTATGCATGAGATAATGTAATCCGCCATTGTATGAACCAGAATGATGATATTCGGCATTGTCATTTACAAGAATACCGTTCATATCAGTCAAACGTGTCACCTTTGTTTCTTCTGCATATATCATTCGACCATCTATGATTTTCTTGTAAATTGGTGATTGTGTTTTATCATCCATTTCAACAAACTTTTTCATCTCATCACTTAATGGACTAATCTCTTTTAGACTCTTTGTTGTGTATTTATACAAAGTAAGGATGGACTTATTATTCTTATAAAATGTAACAACTAGCGCTCTGTTACCGTTTTTATCAACGCCCCAATAGGAAAGGTAGTAATCTTTAACGTTGCTTCTTGCAATTTGATTAAACTGAGTAACAAATTCCTTGTCTAGTGACATTATTTCAGACTTTGCTTTTTTCAAATCATAATCAAATTTACGCTCAAATTCCTTCTCCTTTTTAAGCTTTTCAGAAAAACTATCTATCGCCGCTATAGAGCCAACAACAACGGCTGTCGCTACACCGCCTAAAAATAGCGTTTTGCCAAAACCACCACCCTCTTTTCTTTTTGAAGGGTGTGAAGAACTATACTTATGCCTTTTCATCGTAAGATCCTTTTATTATTACTTTATTTATTTGGTTTATTAATTAATTTCGATGATTATAAGTTAGTCTTTAGGTAAAGTTCAACCCTTTGTGGTTTTATATGTTAAATAAAAAGCCGCTAGTGCGGCTTTATGAAAGAAGAGTCTTGTAGTAAGACCTAAGCTTTTTAAGTGTGATGTCTGGATTGTCTGTTTGAAACCATACTTTACCAACACCTGTGGTACATATGGAATAGTTTTCATCCAGTACTGTGTAAACATAGTCTCTGTCACCAACCTTCATTATGAAGCTTGGTTTGCTGTTTGGGTGTTGTATTTGATACCAAGTCCATTTTGAGTAACCCTCGTCCATAAGGAAGATTTCAATTTTGATTCTATTGTCAAGCATGAATATGAACAGTAGGTATGAATATCGAGAGGCGCGGATTATTACATTTATATTAAGATTAGTCCACTATGGGGAAAGTTTCATAAATAAAGGAGGCGCTAAGGCACCTCCAATAGTTCAAATGATTTATTTGCTACCTTTTTACCGCTAAGTAATTGGTATTCCTTTTCACGATCCCCGTAAAGAAAATCGATGCGTGATCTTAATGTTTCTTCCCAATTGATAATCTCACGGTCATATTCAATTGTGATTAACACTTCAAAATCACCATCCCTTTTTTTTACGCACGGTGTAGTTTGAGGGTTAGAACTCCAGAATATACCAAATTCATCCTGTAGTTTGAGCTTGTTTGGTGAATTTGTATACACGCTTCTATAGAGATAGTCTGGATCTTCCTCTTGGATATCTCGGAAAATCTCATTTGCTTTTTGCTTAAGGTAATTGTGAATCTCTTGCTTTCGGAGCTTAGAGTCTCCGATAAAGTCAGTCAATTCTTGATCTTCAAAATACTCATATATTGAGCTTCCATGATGCGACCATTTACCTGTTGTTGAGATTTCGTCAATTACTTCGTTTGACAGTAGATATTCTAAAAAATCATTAAGTGTTTTCATAAACATTCCTCCGTATGGGGAATGTTTATCCAGGTCTATATTTGTTAAAAATGTAAGTGTTCATAATTTAGATGCAACCTAGCTCTTTCAATTTAGCTTCATCTTTTGGGATGTAGTAAATGGTAAGATCGCTGTCTTTAAATGCTTCTTTAATTATTTTCTCTATCACTATCCAATCACCGTTAGCCCATCCAGCGCCAATCAAATGGATGCCGATTTGCTTACCTTCGAAATCCTTACTGATTTGTAGTAATGCTTTTCTGATTGCTCTGTAATCGGCTAAGACATATCCCCTACCACCCTTCACTTTTGGTTCATTGTTTCTCCTGGCAATGAAGTGGTATTGGGTGTAGGCGTTTACAACAACTTTTCCGTTTACTTCACAGTATGTGTACGAGCCTAGCTTTTTCTTGTCACCAACAGTTGTTTTTTTGTCAGCGTCAAGTGCTTCTGGAACTCTCTCAAGTATCTGTTCTGCTAGACCCCTGCCAAAGCTGCAAAAGCAGTTGCAACCTTGCACAAGTACGTCTATTTCATCCTTGATAAGCAATGCATCCAGAATGTCTTTTTTCATATATTTTAGTTTCTGCATGGTATTTTTATTCTATTTATTAATATGGATAACGGGCTAATTTAATAGCCTTTGTATGTTTTTCCTTGTGCGTAAATTTTGTATTTACCATCAGAAACCTTAAGCGCATCAAAGTTTAGTTCTTCTAGGAAGTAACTAGAATCATCATCAACTCTCCAGTCTGCCTTGCAGCCAGGTAGAATCGATGCCATGACTCCATCAGCTACTGTTGCGAGATGAACTTCTTTCATTCCACGCGTCATGCCAACATAGAAAAGTCTACGCTCAGTTTCATAGTCTGTTCTAACGTCTTTCTTTTCATAAGGCCATACGTTTTGAACAACTTCTGGCATATACACAACAGGCCACTCAAGCCCTTTGGCTTTGTGTACACTGCTTATCACGATACCTTTAACACTATCGCTTGATGACTGTACCCTGTAACGCATTTCAGACAACGATTTGTAGCAATCTTTAGCTGAAGTTTTGTCATTTTCAATGTATTCCAATATTGCCATGTATCTGTCAATCGCTTCTTCCTGAGAGGAAGCAGTAATTGAAGCGTAACGTATTCCGTCTACAAGCTTTGTGTCTTTTGCATACTCCCGCAAGATACTGGAAGCTGTTGTATTTGGGTTATTGCATTTTATCGATAACTGTTTAAAAGTTTTAATCAAATCTAGCAGCTTAATCCGCATGTAGCTGTGAATTTTTTCATCAATCAGAAGCTGACACAATCTTTCAAAGTTTATGTTTGGCATATCCTCAGCTTTCTTGAGAGCTTTTTCATAAACTTGAGCTTCAATTGATAACACTGGAAACTTAAGAATATCTTGATACAGTCTAAGTCTAGCTTTGTGCTCTAAAGCCATGTCTTCATGTGCGACTTTTGCAAATACCGCTGTAGCACCACGAAACTCTCTTGAGTTTAGACATGTATTATCTGATGTGATCTTGTATGGTATATCGCTTTTAATAAGCTCTAGTTCGAGCTTAACTGCGTTAGAATATACACGCACAAGAGCAGCAATATCTTGGTACTCATACCCTTCTTTTATTTTTTCATTGATTAAATCAATAAAATCACGACCAAAGTTGTTACTAAGTCGAAGGAAAACCTTGGTTCCTTCATCGAAAGCAGAGACGCACTCAGAATCAAATCGTTCTTTGTTGTTCTGAATCAGATTGTTCGAAAGATCTGCTAATGCACTTGAGTAACGGTATGTTTGAGGCAGATTGTAAAATGTATGCTTAGGGTAATTCATCTTAAACTCATTAAGCATAATACTTGGGTCTGCGCCAGCGAAAGTAAAGATAGATTGGTCAACATCACCACATGCTATTAGATTACCTTCAGTACCAACAATGTAATCGAGTAACTGGCTTTGCGCCCTGTTGCTATCTTGATATTCATCTACGATTACAAACTTCTTCTTGTTCGAAATCCATGCTGCCCAAATGGGGTTTGCCTTCAAAAACAGTACAAGATCGTAAATCAAATCAGAGAAGTATCTCACTCTCTTTTGTTTTCGCTCTTCTTCAAAGACATCAAAGGCATCCACAAAAAATCTGAACTCTTTCTTGATATCAAAAGCGTCAAATGCTTCGTCTGGTGGCAGTAACTCTGCCTTTACGTAATCTACAAAACTTAAGAATTCGTCAGCAGCTTTACTTGACTTACCTTGAAGCTCTTTAAACTTCTTCTCGTCACATGACTTTCTCAGAGCTTTTAATGCTGCCAACTCACGAGCTTTTTCAAACGTTATTAGTTTATGAGGTGGTATAACCCCTTTTTTCTCAAGAGCTTGAAGTGTTCTGAAGCATAGAGAGTGATAAGTTCTAATTGTTGGAATATCACCTTTGTAGCCATACTCTGCCGACAATGATGCTAACTTTTCTGCAAAATGCTCACTTGCATCTTTACCGAACATTAAAATCAGCATATCTTTATCTGAAAAACCATCTTTGAACATGCAGTGAATTGTATGCGCTAAAGTTGTTGTTTTACCAGAACCTGGAGCAGCACTTATGAGCGCGTGTCCATCTCTATGTTTAGTTACTGTCGATTGATTGTTCGATAACATTTCGTTCGTTCTTTGGTATACGTTATTACCCATTAATTTATATCATAAAGCCTTCATAATCAATTGTTTTTTATATGGCATATTAATTGTGCGCGTGATATATTTTACAAAACTTAAAACAATAAAATTATCAATATGAAAATTTCAAGAATAACACTATTAGCCCTAGCCAGCTTTGCTTCAGTCACCAATGCCCAAAGCGAAGTTGAGATTGAAAAGAGCTACCCATCACCTGCCAACATGCTATCGTCACTGATTGTATCTCCATACGCATTTAATAGTCAGCATCTTAATAAAATGATCTTCTTCAGAGGCGGTGAATCAATGTTCTCCTGTGACCATAGCGATAAGGGGAAGCTCGTATTTGCAGATGTCGAAGGTGGTAAAGTTAATACTTTCTCAGGATATGACTTACCATCACCTAAAGCCGCAGTAAAAATGGAGCCAGATCTCTATTACACACAGGTAAAAGACATCATGTTTAAGATGAAGATTAATAACTGCATAGATGTTAATTTGGCACCAATCATTGATTTTGGTTACGGGAATAGAAGCTATTTTCAAAATGATAAAATTTATCAAAAGCATATTGATGCATTTGTAAAAGCAAATAAAGATTCTGGTGTTAAAATTACATATAAACACTACCCTCCCAATAAATTTGTTGAATTGACAGATGAAGAATCGAAAAGCTTTAATGAAGCTAAGAAGAAATGGGCTAAAAATCCAGAAAGTCTCAGCATGGGATACTCTGAGGTTGAGTATGGGAAATACATTACAGGTGAATTTGAGTCAGAATCTTCAGAAATGCTTAATCATATCTCTAAAAGATTTGATAGCTCAGATTTGATTATGTTGGACAATAACCTTTATGTTGAATCAGGGTTCACACCTTATGTTGCTTCAGAGTTACCTCAGAAAGACCATTTTTTGAAGTCATTTCCAGGTCTTGTTATTACTGATGATCTTTATCAACTAAACCTTGATAATATTGATGTTGTTAACGTGTTTAAGAATTCCGATTTATTTATTATCACCTCTTTAGAAGATACGAAAAAATTTCATAAGCTTATGATTCACGCGATGGCATATGATCGTGATTTAATTGTTCAACTCAAGAAAAAGTACGACAGAGTACAAGAGAGATTGAATTGATATTCACCTGCTTTATGCAGGTGTTTATTTCTGATACAATTAAATAAAAATGGAATCAATTTTATGAAAGTTTGGATTAGAGAAGCCTTAGTTCCTAAGCTTCTTAAAAATGCAGATAAGCTAATTAAAAGAGCGAATAAAATCGGCTCTGAACCCATTACTATTACGCCGACTGGTGAAACTAAACTTGACTACTCCGCCTTTAAGCGTGGAAGTCTTAGTAATGGTTGGGATGATGATGTAAGGTTTGCGCGAATCAATGGTAGACCATTTGTTGGTATTCCATATATTGAAATGGAAATCGAAGGAATCATGCCTGTTATTCAAGGCTGGGAATTCTTTGCCAAGATCAACCATATGGGTAAAGATAAAGAAAACGGTGAATATTTGAACATTGTTGAAACTTCACCATTTATTGGTCAGCAGGCTGAATTCGAATCAAGCATTCAGGAACATCAAGGATGCGCACCCAATTGTCAACATTGTGATACGGTGAGAAGAAGAAGTACCACATTCCTCTTACGCAACATAGAAACCAAAGAAATCAAACAAGTAGGTAGTACTTGTGTGGACGATTTCCTTGATGATGATACTTTGTCTAAAGCCCTATTCCACTTTAACCTAAATAAGCTTTTCGATGAGATCGATGAATATGAAGGAGACTATGATTATGGTCGTGGTCAATATAGATATCATATCGAGCCTGTAATGGCATTAGCTTGTTATTTTATTAAGGAATATGGTTTTGCAAAATCTGATGAGGAACCGTCAACAAAACAAAGAGTAATGAATCACTTGATGCGTTCAGGTAAGAACTTTGATGATGAAGCTCTTAAAATTCTTTATCATTACGCCGCTGAAATTGAAAACCAATATTTGAATGATGCTAAGGAAATTATTGAGGAAACTTTAAATAACCCTTCTAAAAATAACTACATCCACAATTCAAAAGTGATCATGAAAACAGGGTATGTGGATATTATGACAGGTAGCGCGTTAGGCATTGCTGTATCACTGCCAAAAGACTTTTATACGAATAAGGCTAAAGCCGACCTAACCTTCAAAGAAGAATTCTTTGGCAACGAAAAAGACCGTGGAGTCTTAAAGCTTAAACTGCTTGAAAAGTATGATAGGTATGATACTGCGTACCCATATACCTCTTACTCATTTGTTGATGATAGCGGATTAAGATTCTCTGCTAAATCCTATTTCCAGTCTTACATTGAAATGGATATAGGTAAAACATACACAATGAAAGCAACGGTTAAGGGACATTACACGCACGATGACGGAAGAAAGTCTACGAATATTACCAGGATTAGTGAGTTGGAAGAAGCGTCACCAGATATTCCGACACCAGAGTTTAAGGCTCCTAAAAAGACCAGAGCCAAAAAGAAAACTGCTGAAGCTGGTTTAGGCATGTAAAGATAAAGGCTGAGATTATTCTCAGCCCTTTTATTTAGTGATTAACCCATTCAACTGATTTTAGGTCAACACCATCTAAGTGCATATCCCACAAAGGCGATAGCTCTCTTAATCTTTTAATAGCACTTTTTATTGTTTTAATTAATTCTACTATGTCGCTATCGACTGTTTCTCGTCCAAAGCTAAATCTTATTGAACTATGTGCAACTTCATCATCCAAGCCAAGCGCCCTTAATACGTATGATGGTTCTAGTGATGCCGATGTACATGCGGAGCCACTAGACACTGCGAACTTGTCAATTGCCATTAGTAATGACTCCCCTTCAACAAATGGGAAGCTTATATTAATGATATTAGGCAAATAGTATTTACTTGAACCGTTGACCTGAATAGGCTCTATGTCGCTGATTCCAGTCAATAGTTTATGTCGTAATCTCAGATACTTGTTTCTATCCTCAAATATCCGTTCGTAGGCGATTTTGGAGGCTACAGCAAACCCTGCTATTTGATGCGTTGGAAGCGTTCCAGAGCGCATTCCTCGCTCATGACCACCACCAAGCATTTGAGGCTTTATTCTAATGCGAGGTTTTCTACCTACATAGAGAGCACCGATTCCTTTGGGTCCATAAATTTTATGAGCTGAAATAGAGAGAAGGTCAATTTTTAGATTTTCAACATCGATGAGTAATTTACCATATGCCTGAACTGCGTCAACATGAAAAATTACTCCTTCAGATCTTGTTAGAACCCCAATCCTTTCAATATCGTTTATAGTCCCAATTTCATTGTTTGCAAACATAATGGAAACTAGGATTGTATCAGGTCGCATATGGTCTTGTACGTGATCTACCGTTACCCGACCATCTTTGTCAGGTTCGATATATGTCACTTCAAAGCCATCAGATTCTAGCTGACGACAGGTGTCTAGAACGCTTTTATGCTCTATCTTGCTTGTGATTATGTGCTTACCTTTCTTTTGATAAAACAGCGCAGCGCCACGAATTGCTAAGTTATTTGCTTCTGTAGCGCCTGAAGTCCAAATGATGCTTCGAGGATCGGTATGAAGAGAGTTTGCTATTTGTAATCTTGATTCTTCAATTACTTTTTCTGCATTCCAACCAAAATCATGGCTTCTTGAGGCTGGATTTCCGAAGTTATCAGAGTATCCTAAGTGCTTGACCATCTCTTCGATAACTTCTGGCGCTACTGGAGTAGTTGCAGCATAATCCAGGTATATTCTTTTTTTAATATTCATAAACTCACCTTTAATACTTGACTAATTTAGTCGGTTATTTTTGGAAGTATAACGAATATTAATCTCAAAAAAAAGCGGGAATTTCCCGCTATTTTTATCCTAGTTTGGAAAGCTGCTTTTTTAGCATTTTTTCAGGATCGTACTTATCCTGGCTTTTCTCACTTGCGCATGTTGTAGAAGGTTCAGGGTGCTCTACATTACCTAAAGCCATTTCTTTTAATCGCTTATCGTAGGCAGATTCAATTTCAAGCTCTATACGAAACCTAGTTCCAGCGTCGAAATTCTGATGGTCTTTTACAGCATCAATTGCGCCTTCAACCATTTTTTCAAGCGTATCTTCTTGCTTAGCCCTACGAAATTTCATCAGGTAATCATTCATGTGATGACCTTCAGGTATATCTCTTCGGATTGCCATATTACTCCATTTTATCAAAGCCTTTGAATGGGTTTTTAGTATGACATAAATGCCATACATGAACAATTTCTACTTGTTCTTATTGATCTTTTTCAGATCGACAGTTGACATAATATTGTGATTACATCAAAATCTGTTTTCGAAAATAAAGTGAATGCAAAATCTGATGTTATAACGACATTTTTTATGTGGCTCTCTATGCTTTACTGTACATAAGCTCTTACTAATTTTGTTGACTTGATCTTGTAATTCACTCAAAATCAAAGCTTAAACAAATTTAAAATTAACAATAAAAGGTTCTTTTATGAAAAAAGTATTTCTAGTAGCAGCTCTTGCTATGGTTAGTGCAACTTCTATGGCAGCAAATCTTGGTTATGATAGCGTTTACGCGAAAGCTGGCACAATCAATGCAGATGGTGCAGATCCAACAGCGATCACTATTGGTCTGTCAAAAGAGCTTGCTCATAACTTTTACGGTATTGCTGAGTACACAAATGTAGATTTCGATAGCCTGGAAGGTCTTGATAAGTCTGATAGCTACCAGCTTGGTCTTGGCTACCATACTCGCATCCATCAGAACATCGATCTTTACACTCAAGCGGGTATCTTCAATGAAACTATTGATGAGCTAAAATACGATGAAGACCTTGGCTTTGCTCGTGTAGGTTTGAAAATCATTGCCGCTGAGCATCTGAATTTTGATGTATCCTACGGTAGCACTTTCGGATCTGATTATGCAGAGAAGAAAGATCTTACTGCAAAAATGGAATACTTCGTGTCGAATGAATTTGCGTTTGGTGTTGAGTACAGCCACCAAGAATACCTAACCAACTATGGTCTATTCCATACTGATGGTTCGGATGACGCAACTGGCAGGGTTTCATTCGTAGCAAGCTACAACTTCTAAGTCTGTTAACCTAATGGAGGGGATTAATCCCCTCTATTTTTATAAAGTATAAAAAATGAGCACCGATACTTCTTTTATCTTAAACTATTCCATTCTCCTAGCTTCAGCTAGCCTGGTCGTTGTTACGATTGGGTCTTCTGTTTATTTATCCAAAAGACAAGAAAAATCTAAGCAAGTAGACTCTCGTGTTAGAGATATTAATCTAAAGGTTAATAATCTTATGCGGTCATTGACAGAAGCTAAAGTGATTGGTTTCGGCACCGTGCCTGAGATTGCCATTTATGCTCGTATGATTCTTCTCCTAGAAGAATCCATTTCTCATAAATGCAATAAAGAGCTTGAGAAAGAGGTTGATTTGATGCGACATAAAATAGCTGAGTTATCCTCTAACTTTCAAAGAACTAAGATCAGACAGTTCAAAGATCCATTACAGCTATCTAAGGTTGAGAAGACCATTACGGCAGTAAAGCAGTGGATTGCTCAAGCTTTTGCTAAAGGATTTGTGGTAGTAAATCAATTCCATGAAGAGATGGATAATCTCGAAGACTCGAAAGTTACTATCCGCGCATTTCTGATGATCAGCCTTACTAAAAAGCTGCATCAGGCGAAAGCGTTTAATGCTGAAATGCAAGCTATGAAAACTAAAGAGTTTATCGAGATGAATGACTTTTTGCGTAAAGAGTTGTTTCTTGCCAGCATCAATAAAATCTTAAGTAAAATTGAGAAAGAAAAGCTAGAACTGGAGCAAGAGCGCTCTAAGACCACTGAAATCCATGATCCTCTTGCAAACTTTGAACGAACTTTGAAGTCAAAAGATCATCTTTAATTCTCCATTCTTGAGTTGAAGGCTCGTATTTTCTACTGTTTGGATCAACATTCTTCTTAATTAAGTCCACCAGCATTGGAGAATACGGGAATTTAACATAGACGTTACCCCCTTCTCTACGCAAAGACTTTAGATTTTGTATTTTGTTCGCATCTTTTTTAGGTGCGGATTTTCCAGAGCTTCCATCAGCTACAATATCTTTGTTTAACAGATTGTTCTTGAGTTCAACTATATCCTTATCCCTCAGATCGCAATTAATACTCTGCATAAACGAATATATGCTCCTAAGTCCCTTCTCGCTGAAAACAGCAAATGTATAGGTGTTACCATCTCTCTTCATTGACAAGCCCTTTCCTGGAGCTTTAGGGATGGATAAATACTGCTTTTCGTCAGTGATCGTGACAGTTTTCCCTGATACTGTTTTATGGAAGTAATCAGGCTTAACCATCTTAGGTTTAGCTATGTCCATGAATTGTCTTAGGTTGACAGGCTCACCATCAACTTTGAGCTTAAATTTAAGTGCATTAGCCAATGTTATTATGACTCTATAATCTGAAAGGAAAGCTATTTGTGCAACAGCCTTATTCTCGTCTTTAATGTATTCGTATCGAGTAAGCTTCTTTGCTTCCTTGTAAGAATTTCTCGCTTTGATTTCTAAAGTGACAGGTTCAGAATCTTCAGAAGTATTGAGGAAAATGACATCTCTCTCATCGAATCCAGATCGTAGTAAGTCATTTAGGGTCAACTCTCCTTCAAATCCTTCACGCAAACGGTTATATGCGCCTTTACAAAAATGGAGGTTATCTAGCCCAATAAGCTTCTTAGCAATGTACTCAAAGCCCCTACAGTACGTATTTTTGACTATCCATTTTGTATTGGTTTCGCCTTCAACTTTTTCTGCGTTAAGGAACTTGAATGCATCATCGACATTTGGGGAGTATTTGATGTCGTTGTATACCAGGATGAATGCATCTTCACTGAATAGCACCAAGTGCTTTTCATTGATTCTTTCTCGCAGCTTATCTCGAACATCCATAAGTACTTTTGGGATGTCTTCTTTCTTCACGCCTTTGAGTTTCTCTTTGTAAAGTTCGCTTATGCTAGTCTTGAAGATGCTTTCTAGTTGAGTTTGATATTTGAAAAGGATTGCCCAGCAAAAGGCGTAGTCAAGCTCAGTCCACTCATCCAATGGTAGTGCCGCAAGATGATGCCCCTTTCTAGCGTCAGGTTTATTGAAGCCCAAACCATCTTTTTTTGCTGCCATGTCGCAAACAGAAGATAGTTGATTAACAGCTATACCGATAAGTTCCTGCTCGGTTTTGTTAAAGAGGCTTGAGCTTTCCATGTTGCATTCCTAAATCAGGAGTTATTCTTCATCTACAATTTCATTTTCAAATATATCAGGATTACTTTCTACATTGATCTCAGGTAGATCTTGTTCATTGTTATCGTAGGACTCATTCAAGGCGTTGTTATTCATAACTTTTTCCAGATTTATTATATTTAATATTAAAAATTTTGTCTATTTTACAACCATACGAGCATAAATAAAACAAATAAAATTGATCTTTACTTACAAATTAGTATACTCCCTGAAAAATATTAAAAACATAAAAAAAAGAAGAATAATAATGAAACAAAATATTGAATCAGCCTACTACTCTCTTGCAGGCGGTATAAAGATTGGTAATGGTTTGAGTTGCAGGTTATTGAAAGAAACTGATCCTGATATACAAAATTCTATGCTTGTAAATTCCGTCATTACCACATCAAAATACTCTCATATCCCTGTCTCTTTATCATCGGATGATGGTTTATTTTGGCAACCTTGCATCATGCTATGCAAAGATAATTCCCCAATTGGATATATGGTATTCACCTTCAATTGGGGTTCAGAGTATATGGATGAGGGGTATTACCAACAAAAGCTAACTTTTGAGCTTAACTACATCTACATCCTTCCAGATCATCGAGGACAGTCGTTTTTTAGTGCATTTATTGATTCGTTCTTAGACTGCTTCCTTGAAGACTTACACAATGATCTCATTTGCTCAAGATTCTTTAATGTCCAGTTTGCATATCACGCAGAATACGCATCAAAGGAAGGAAGACACATTGGTTCTCGCTTCGTAGAAGCGTTTGAAGACTTCTGTGCTGATCATGACTATGAATTTTTAGATCTTAACGACTGTTAAAAGGATATTTATAATGCTTAATAAATTTTTCTCATCCAAAAGTGATTGCGAGCAGCCAACGATAGATTTTGGAATTTGTAGGTACGATACGATTCGAAAGCGTTCATTATATGATTCATTGTTTTGTAAGAAATCAAAAACTTGGAAGTTGCCAATCAGATTGTTTGATCGGGGTTTATTTATTATCGGTGATAGCTGGGGAAACTCTGGGCGGGTAACGTTTACTAATGCTTACGCAAAAACCTTGCTTGATTATGGAGCGAGAGTTATCTATATCACTGAATCATTATCAGGACTAAACAGTGATTCGAAAGGTAATGAAATATTAGAGAATATGCATGAGCAAATTGGATTCAAAAATCTTCAACATGACGAGGTTTTGATATCTGAGCTTTCTGGTGAATTCGATCCAAAAACCTTTGATAAGGGTGTAAAGTTATCTATCATAAAAACTAATCCAGGATGGCAATATAAAGACGATATGGCAAAGGGGTTATACAACACTAAACTTATATCTCTTTTAAATAAGATTGCAGAGTCTGGTATAGCAAGCCATGATACACCATTAAACAAACGTGAAGTCGTTGTGATACTTGAAGAATCGCAACCCTTAAATGAATCAACCAGAGATGAGCTTGAGAAAGCAATGTGCTGGCTTAAAGGAAAGGGTTTTGGATTAGTTGTATCTACAGATGACACAAGAAGATACAGGGGAATCGTTAATTCTTTCGGTCACTATGCACTTTTTAGGATGGATGACCCTTATGAAGAAATGTGTTCTCATAACTTTCTAAGGCGTGATAATAGTCATTCTTGTTCTGGATTGAATCAGTATGTTTCACGTATTGATAGTCGCGATATTAAGAACCTTAGAAAACATGACTGTTTTTTTGTTTCAAGATTAAAAGACAAC
Source organism: Vibrio sp. V15_P4S5T153 (assembly GCF_963874485.1). Taxonomy (NCBI): domain Bacteria; kingdom Pseudomonadati; phylum Pseudomonadota; class Gammaproteobacteria; order Vibrionales; family Vibrionaceae; genus Vibrio; species Vibrio sp. V15_P4S5T153. The sequence goes on from NZ_CAWNHR010000017.1 coordinate 487,395, forward strand.
ACTGATGTGAATATGTTCTTTGTAATGCTTGATAGTGACAAGCTTTCATGATTATAAAAAAGCGCTATAACATTTTATAGCGCTTTTTGCTTAACAAAAGGCTGTTTCATAAATGACATGGTACGCAAACTCATGTGCAGCTTCTGGTTCTAATCCCTTGCCTATTGCCCATCCCAATACAATTGAATACCAGTATTGGCTTCCTGTAGGGTCTATCTCTTCCGTTTTATCATAGACTTCATCGAGATATACTTTTAAAAGTGCTTCCTTATCCATGAATATTTCCTTTTTATTGTTAATTTATTGAATTTCTCTGTTTTTACTTATTGGAATCAAGACCAACTTCAAACTTCTTATCTACAGCGCCAGGTATTGTTTCCCTGTCTGTGCGACAGATGCGGTAGTAATTATTACCGTTTGCATTATCCGTAATAACGCCTTTCTTATATGCCCACGGTGTTTTAGCAACCACGTAGCTGTTACAGAGGCTTTGAGGATCTTCTGACTCACAGATGGTTTCACCATCATAAACGAATTTGTAGATTATCCTCGGCTCTTCACTACTTTGATCTAACCCTTTGTAGAAATAGCTATTATCATCAATCTTGCAATCCCAATTAAGCTCATCAACAGCCTCTTTGAAATCGGTATACTGGTCTTTTACAGGGCTTTCTGCGTAAGCGCTAATAGCAAAAGTTGCTGCTAGTATGGCGCTCAGCCTTAAAATGGTCTTTTTCATAATTACTCACCTTGTTGTTTGTTAATGTTGTTAGCGACACCAATAAGCTTTGTAAAGAGCTTAGCCGTGTTTTTCGCGTCCACTAATGCATCATGAGCCTTACCTTCAGGAGTAATGCCCCATTGCTTCAGTGCATCATTAAGCTTTATTTTTTGATTGGTTCCCATCAATGCTGAGTGAACCAAGCTTAAGTTTATAATTGATGTTGAAATTGGTACATCAATTCCTTTCAACTCGCACTCATTCTGAAACTGAAGGTTGTCTACCCCCCAAAAAACAAGTTTTTTATTCTTGATGCCATATTTGACTAATGTGTTCATCACCATGACTAGAGGACTAGCAGATTTAACTTGTTTTGGAGTTACGCCTGTAAGCTTTGTGCAGAATGCGCTTACTTGGTTAATGGTTGGCTTTACGAACAGCATCTTTTCAGACACAAGTGAACCTTGAGCGTTCAACTCAACAATTCCAATTTGAATGATTTCTGGCACATAGCCTTTTGGTGTGGTTTCTTCACAGGTCATCTCTAAATCAATGACTAAGTAGTTATCTTTATTGCTCACAATCCTGCCTTTATTAATTCTCTTTTCAATTAGCCTATATACTTAAAAAGGCTGGAAAAATCCAGCCTTTTTTATTTGTTAATTAAATTCAACCAGGTATTTTGGTCGGATTCGATTCAGATCAAAAACAATCATTTCATTGTTCATTACTGAAGACTCACCTGCTTTCGCGAATACTGAGTCATGTCCGTCTTTGTGTAGGCTAGAGTCTGAATATTCAGGGACAAAGTACTCACCCATCGCTACATCACATAGGAACATGTAGCATGTGTACTCTTTCTTGCCTGACCAGAAGCCTGCTGAGTAGTTCAATGACTTAGTTGAGTTATTAGAGAAGTACACACCATTACCAAACATGCGCCCTACTACGTGACCCGCAGTCTCTGGTGGGATAATAAGACCATTCTTAAGAATAGATACCACGTTACCAGCACGAGTACCATGCCATAGCGTCCAAACGTTTTTCTGCTCAGACATTTTATTTTCTTCAAAGCCTTTCGTCATATGGTCAATAGTAACTTCGAAAACGCGCTTAACACGCATGTTTGAAGAGCTGTGGTATGACGATTGATTTGATTGGTAAATTTTCTTAATTTCATCGATTACAGTCTGATCTTCAACAAGATTAACTGAACAACCAAACAGTTCAGGTGTTGGTTGATTCTCGCGTTTTTCTTTTACTTCTTTCAGTAATTGCTCGTTGATTTCATCAAGCTGCTCTACTGAGCTTCTAAGGTCGGCAATGATACCAAATTGCTTATCGATTTTTTCTTCTGTATCGAAGAATGTTTCGATAGCGAGTTTTGATTTAGCCCTTTGAGGAATAAGCATTAGGTAATCACAAAACATCGTTCTTACGCTATCTGAGCTAAAATCACCTTTTTTGAAGAATGGAACCATTTGATTTAGCAGCTTTTCCGCTTCATCAATAATGTGTGCATCTACGAAACCAAGTGGCGTTTTAAATAGTCCTAGCTCATCATCGAATTCAATTTCAGTGTTAGACACGATGTTGTGGATGTTCTTCTCGATTAGCTGATCGATAAGTTCAAAAATGACATACTTGTTATTTGTGCGGATTTGCTCGCGAGCAGCTTTGCGAATAATGTCATTTGGCTTGAAGTTGCTTTGTACAAGATGTGCCTGGTCAATGACTTGCAGTTCGCGATACCCATCACGGATTTTAGAACGTTTTTTCTTTTCCAGCTCTCTTTCCGCAGAGCATTCAGACCCCATCATTTTGGGATGTTGAATCTGACCTCTCGTACCTACTCGTCCATTATGAACACAAAAACTGGAGCCTTCAGTCCAAGCTTTCCAGAATTTGTTGTTGTTATTATCGAGATCAGTTTTAACAAGTACTATCATCTTTAATTCCAATTTTATTTATTAATTGCTTACTTTTGCCGCTGCGGGCTTTATTAGTAACGAATTATATTTTATTTGTCATTTAAATGCAATCATTCAAACTGGCTCAATCTTACAAAAACTCTTGCTGACCAAGTTGTTAGTTGTTATGATTTAGAAAAATACTAAACAATAAATTAATAAAATAAATAATAAAGGTGTTATGATGAAAGGTATCCCATATTCTGTTGTGGCAGCATCCACAATAGCCATTTCACAGCTTGCTCATGCAGGTGTGAAGGTAGATAATGATTACAATAAAGAGCAAGTTGATGATTTGATGGTTAATGATATCATTGGCGCATTAAATGCAACTGAATCCGAATCTGAATTCTTTATCGATAGAGATATTGCGGAAATGTTCGCGGTTGATGGTAAGATTGAAGGGCTTGACATAGAAGCGTTTCTCGCTAATAATCAATTTGAAGCAACAGCAGGAAGTACAGCTCAATGTTGTCATTCGAACTGCCATACGAACTGCCATAATAACTGTCACGGCAGTAGAAGTTGGCGATAAATCTTGTGGTTTTACAAGATTTCATTGTGAAGAACAAAAAATAAAAAAGGTCACTTCAGAAGTGACCTTTTTTATTCTTATTAATAAAGGTAGTCAATGTGAATAAAGAAACTGTCCAATACAATCCTTTTAATACAGAAGAGGTAAAAGATATACTTGTACCCTCTTCAACCATTAATCCATTCCCTTTACTTACTACGATTGATATGAGGAGATTGTTGTCACGCTTTGTACCGCCAGCATTTGCTGAAGGTGTAAGATTTATTGATCCCAAGGCAGACCCTTCACTCTATGAGCGGCTTTTCTTAATTAAAGAACTCTACGAGAAACGAACACCTTACAAGGCGTGGTATATCAATCTGAAAAAGGGGGAAATGTTGCCTAGAGGCAAGCGATTCAGAGCCATTCACAACAAGTTTAAAGCGGTAAAAGAATAAAGGGAGCCAGGCTCCCTTTTTATAGTCCACCACCCAAGAATTTCTTGAGTAAAGATTCCCTTCTTTGCTTTTTGTCTTCCTCTTCCTGTTTGATTGCATTACTGAAGCTGTTCACTTTATTGATGAAATCTTCTGGGTAGTCTTCGGTATCAACTTCATTGCGCTCCAAATACTCCACAAAAGTTTCATCACTAACAACCTCTTTCCATTTGTAGGTAATGTCATCATAAATGAATGTCATATTGGTAATATTACCATTCTTAAAACTTACCTCAGGAATGATGTTGTTCGCTTTAAGCATCTGGGTGTATTTTATCAAACCGACCTGTAGACCAATTTCAGTTCTTCTTACTGCTTCTTTGATAAAGTGGATCCCTAAAGCTTTTCTTTCTTTTGGGTTCTCAATCGCGATATTGCTAAGTTCTTCCTCAGCATCACGAATATCTTTAGCAAGCTTTTCCCGTATCGAGTCAAGGTTGTACTTCTCTTTTAAGATTGGGATCATTTCAAGCATTTCGTACCCAATTTGTTTAGAGAAATTGACAGCTTCCTCATTGTACAAAACCAAGGTTTCATCTAATGGCGCAGCCAGGTATAAACCATCAGCTTTAGTCATCCTTGATAGACCAACATATGCTTGTCCACAACCAAATGTACCTTGCGTTAAGTCTAGAATGGCTTTATCAAGCGTTTGCCCTTGTGACTTATGTATGGTCATTGCGTATGCCAGCTTAAGCGGGATTTGCTTCAAACTACCGTCTTCTTTTGGCTTAACAACTTCCTCATCGGTTTCTTCGCTTTTACCCACAGTGTATTTGAGCTGTTTCCATACATGCTCAGTGACTTTTACGTCTCCACCTCTATCCAACCTGACTCTTACGTAATTCTGCCCTAGCTCAATAACCTCGCCTAAATCACCATTGACGTAGGAACCTGTCTTGTTGGCAATAGCCATTACGCGTGACCCAACTTTAAGCTCTAGTTCTTTCTCAGCGATACAATCTTTAGGATTAATGTTCCCTTTAACAACAGCAGTATAAACCCTTGTAAAGCCAGCGACAGAATCAAGACCATACCCATTATATTTATTCACCTGCGCATTTGTCGTACACAGCCGTAACGTTCCTGGAGGTGGTGGATTCTTGTTTGTAATTTGATTTATTGTATTCAGAGAGCGTTCAATCTCATGCCCCATACGGATGTTTCTTAGAGACTTAATGTAATATGAGTCAGAAGTACGCTCTGAACTGATTAGACTTAGACAAACGAATTTACCTGTCAGCCATGCATCAGCATTAAATGCGTACACATTCTTACCGTAGCGCTCTTGCAGCGCCTTTCTTTCCTCGTAAGTTTTCACTATAGGTTCAAGCTGACAGAAATCCCCAACTAAGATGATCTGACACCCTCCGAAAGGCTTTTTGCTCTTGTTTAGCTTTCTTAAGACAACATCGATGTTATCAAAGACATCTGCTCTAACCATTGAAATTTCATCAATCAGAATGTACTTAACCTTTTTTAAGAGTTGAAGCTTCTCTTTTTTAATCTTCTTAATGAAATCAATTGGGTCGATGTACCCAGTATGAAATGAGAAGAACGAATGTATTGTTTGTCCTCCTACATTCAAGGCAGACATGCCAGTAGGTCCCAAGACCACAAGGTTTGGGATGGATTTTTTTATTGTCTCTGATAGATACGATTTACCACAGCCTGCCGAACCAGTGATGAATACATTCTTACCAGATGAAACAACCTGAAATATGAGCTGTTGAATGTCGTTTAAAGAAAGTTGCGCTTGTAGCGCATCAATTTTTCTTATTAGACGCTCTCTTTTTGCAGAATTCGTCAACATAGTATTTATTAATTTATTTTAATAGCATAAATATTAGCATTTCTGCGAAATTTTGTATAGATCATCAAAGTTTTACGTCAGATTCCCAATAGTCATCTGTTACAGTGAATTTTGTTTCTTTTACTAATTTACCATCACTGTATGCTTTAACTACGTAGCTAGTGCCTGACGATAATATTTCAAATAGAAAGAATCCATCTTCATCAACATTGGCTTTTACCGTCTTATTGCCAGATATGAATTCTACTTCATCAGCAATCACATCAACAATGTATCCGTCCACACCGACAACAGGAAGCAGCAAGAAATCAACTCGTGTAACTGTCGCGGGACGCGACTGAACATACACCTCATTCTCTTTAGGAGTCATGTTTACGTCTAGTCCAGATTCATCGATAAACACCTTTACTTCATCATCTGAGGGGATCCTTTCAAAAACATAGTGTCCATTGCTGTCTGAAACGGTTTTGTAGTTTGAAGCATAGAGAGTAATGCCCTCTACAGGCACTCTCTTGCCATCTTGCATGTAGTAAAGGATCCCTTCTATTTTGGCATTGCCAAAAGCATCTTTGCTCTTATGCTTTACGTCCTGACTTGGCTTAATGGTTGTTGATAGTGACAGAGATGCAAAAACAGCATCGTTACTAAATCCAAGTTCACCTGTTAGGTATGGCGTGAAATTCCAATCTGCTGATAAGCGATAATCGATCTGCTCATCTGAGATTTTAAGCCTGGCGTTAACAAAGTTGTTTCTGTGGTCATTGGTCATATAGCCAATTTTACCAGTATACATATACCGAAACGTGGCAGTCAGGTTCTTGTTGGTTTCACTGTAATTGTAAGCAAGATCCAAGCTGCCTTCGTCGCCAAGATTGTAGTTCAATCCAAGATTGTGATTCGTGCGGACAATATCTTCTGACTCCAAAGAAAATTCATACTTAAGTGTTGCTCTGTTGTTGAATTTGTATCGATTAATCGTATCGAATTCATATGATTCTTCTTTTAGTGTAAAAGTGTTTTCCTGATGGTATTTACTTAAACCCCAGTTCTGAGTGAGCTTTAAGTAACTATCATCAAATGAGTTTTCTTCATTAACATCCAAAAGTTCAACGTAAAATGGAGATGACTTAAAATAGTTGAAGTACCCTTTTAATAGGAGCTTGTCAGAAGAAATGTTTGCTTGAGTCATGAGCCAAGGTGATGGTTGCCAACCTGCGTGAGCAACATAATCACTGACTTGGTCAGAATTGAGTAGAGTTACACCTGCTGTTATACCATCTGAAAGCCCGAAACTATTCTTCAAAGCAAAGTTATTGCCTTCGAAATCTGCAAATAGCTCATAGTCCCATTCCCCTTTAGATAGTAATGATCCGCGCTCACCATTAACCTGTATGGTACGCTCAACATACGTGCCCTCTTTAGAAAGGATTCTTAAAGTGATGTTGTCACCGATAGAAGCCGATATCTCTTTTTCCTGAATTCGACCAGCATTGTCTGCGGGAACTGTTTTGAGGTAGAAACCGTTTCTGAAAATATCGACTTCAGAGTCCACGCCAACATACTCATCCAAATCAAAAGTATTCAAGCTCTCACTTAGCTCGATCTTGTCGATATAAATTGACGCATTGGTTGCCTGTAATGAGGTTAATGGTATGGAAGGGCTTCTGCCTTTACCATATGAGGTGTAATCAAATACCCGACCATTTGGCTTCTCATAGTTCCAATCGAACGAACTCGCGCCATCTACGACCTGTAAGCTGCCAAATAGAGAGCCTTTTTCAACATCCATGACAAACTCAGAAGAAAAGCCGTTAGAGAAACTTCCGTTGTCATATCTTACTGAATATTCCAACATCAATTCCTTCTCTAACTCACTAGGAGCAACGATTGCATCATGTTGCTCAGAAGCTTTGCGTTTTGCATCTGAATTACTCATCATTTGAGTTCTTTGTTTTTGGATTTCATCTAGACGTTCTTTTTTAAGCTTAAATAGCGGCTGTAGAAAAAGCTCGTATGATCTTAACGTCCACGTTGTGTTGTAAGGCAAGCATTTAGATATAGAATCAAATCTAAACCAGTATTGTTCACCTTCCACAAGGAATTCGGATTCATCAAATCGACAAACAGAATCACCAAATTCATCGTAAGTTTCCATAGCATCAAAAGAGACGATTCTTTGGAATTCATTATTTTCAATGATGCACATCTTAGATGATGGATTGCACTCAATGTTAGTATCTGACCAGTCTGATAGATTTGATAGTGATACAAATGGATTTTCATCATAATCCATTTTCACATGATGGAATGTGTAGAGTTGCTTCTTGAAGAGAATATCAATATATGAATCATCAAGCTCTCCAGAACAGAGAGCTTGATTGTGGTATAAAAACAATGCGCTTACTAATACTAGTCGCTTTTTCATACCCGCGACCTGACGCTATAGAACCGTACAGGTTTTAGCTTTTGCTGGTGCGTCAACTGGCGTAAAGGTGACTTTGTCACCAGAAGCAAATCCTAGTGTTCTCTTACTCTCTCGAAGAACGGTTGTGTTGCGAATTTCATCGCCCACTTTAAATTCACCATCAAGCTTATATGGGGAGTTGTTCTTAATTTCGATTGCGCCCTTGCCGCAGTTCATAGCGTAATCAGTGACAATGTCACCTTTTCTACCGTAAACAGCAATTGCTGTTTCAAACTTAATATCTAAGTTCATGTTTACGCCTTCAGTTTCTGTACCAACTGAAGCTTGAGCAGCGTTCTCTTTCATTTTTACAATGATGTGTGAACGGTAGTCGCCTGCATCTTCTTGCTTGGAAACGATTCGAACTTTTACGTCACGTCTTTGACCAGGCTTTAGGTTTAAAACTTTCGGAGCAACCCTAATGTCAGACTCAATATTTTCGATCTCAGCTACGCCATCTTTGATATGATCACCTGCACGAAGACCTTCCTCGCCAATTTCCAAGTATTGTGGATCAATTTCGAGGCGGATTTGCTCACTACCCGTGTTAGTAACAATGAATGTTTTTGTTAGTGGCTTGTCGATGTCAAATTCTAAGCGTCCTGGAGCAACTAGAAAACTAGTGCTTGCTGATGCTGCCGCAGATGACAAAAGAAGCGCGGTTGCAATTAAGCTGCGTTTTATATTTCTCATAAAAATTCTACCCTAATCTCAGGTCTTGTAGCATAAAAATTCTTTTGATTTTTACTCTTTATTTTTACTGAAGCTCCAAGTCGAATATCTGACAAAGAGCCATATCTATTTAGTATTCCATATCCATCCCTGGTTACACTGCCTCCAAAGCGATAATTGAAAAGCATAACTTTATCACTTGGGTGACTAGGATAAGGGTAAGGAAACATAAATTTATTTTTATTTGAAACCTTCAACCGAAACCGCTGATATGGTCTTCCGCATGTTATGGAAAATATGGCAGCTCCAGAATCATCAGGTTGTATCGTAAGAACTTGGTTAAAACCTCCTACGCCATCGAAATGTATACCTTTTATACTATCAATGTCAAGATTATTCCTATTGCAATATGAATTACTTGGGTAATTTGGCGGATTGCATCCATGAGCTAATGAGCTTATAGGGAATGCCAGCGTAAATAGCCCTACAGCGCAAAACTTAGCCAAGTATTTATGTCTCATATTATGACTCCATTTTTTATAACGATAAAAAAACGCTCCACACTGGGAGCGTTTTCTTCGGAGATTATCTATTACAGATAAGTTAGGCGGAATGTTGCTGTACCACGGTACTCGCCAGCGATATCGTTAGCTTGTACGTGTGCCGTACCACCTACCCTAAGGTTAGATAAGTCACCAGAGCTACTGAACTGTGCATTACCACTTGCGTCCATGCTACCACCGTATGTGAATGTATCTACTGTGATTTTCTTGGTATCATCTGAACCATCACCAGTAGTCATCGCAATGGATGATTCAACAACTTGACCTTTAACTTCCCAGTTTGCAGTACCACGAGCAGTAAATACTGCTGCATCAACAGAAGTTGGTGCGGTCACTAAATTCACGTTTTGATTCGCAAGAGTTGGTTCGAAATCCAAACCTTTAACTTCTGTCAGATCAATTGGAGCCAAAAGACTTAAAGTTGCGTCAAATGATTCATCTGCATTTGCATGGGCTGTTGCGACAAACCCTGCAAACATTGATGTTAATGCAACGGATAATGCGATTTTTTTAAAGTTCTTCATAGCGTGCTACCTTTATTATTGTTTATTTGATATTATTTATTTCTTTTTTATTATAATTGATTTTGGAAAGCATATCACAAAGTGGTTGCTTCACCCCTCATATTGTAAGAATATTCTTATTCAATGCAAGGTTTTTTATGATTAAATTTAATGCAGTACTCATTTTCAAATATAATAAATTAAATATCCTTCAGGTATTAATGCTATGACATCTACTAACAAAAAAATCAGTGAACTGAGATCTGGTGAGAGGGTTTCCCTGAAAGACTTTCATGCTATGGGTGGGCTATCTAAAGCTCGCATAAAAACATCCCCTAAACCAGATCAGAAAGAAAAACCCAAAAACAGTAAGTATCGTGCCAAGAAGGTAGAGATTGACGGGGTTACGTTTGATTCTGGACATGAGGGTGCAAGATATAGGGATTTAAAAGTTCTGGAGCGGGTTGGAGAGATTCAGAACTTAAGGCTTCAAGTCGCCTACTCTCTAGAGGTAAATGGGATTCTTATCTGTAAATATTATGCGGATTTCGTTTATACGAAGGATGGTGAGGAAGTTGTTGAGGACGTAAAAGGCTTTAGAACGAAAGAGTACAATCTAAAGAAAAAAATGATGAAAGCCATTTACGGTATTGACATTTTCGAGTATTATCACAACCAAAAGAAATTAAAATAACATTACAAATAAAAGGTTTAATAATGAAAACTATTTTATGTGCAAAGTACGGTAAAGAGCTTGAGGCTCTTCCTAAACCACCAGTTAAGGGTGAGTTAGGTGAAAAGGTTTACCAAAAATTAAGCGCTAAAGGATGGCGTTTATGGCAAATGTGCCAAACCATTATCATCAACGACCAAGGTCTAAACTTGATGGAAGATGGAGCCATTGCTCATGTGATGGAATCACTAAGCGAATTCCTTGAAAGCAATGAGATTGAGAAAGAACTATTAAATAAATTAGTTAAACAAGATGTTGAGTTGCCAGATGATCTATTAGCCATTGCGAAAGAGCGCGGTTTACTAGATGAATCGGATGATAAAAAGCTCGAACCAGAAGACATGTTCTACGAAGCATAAAATTAATTACAGCCCTATTACCATTAATAGGGCTTACTTTTTAATATATCGATAGGTTCGTTATGGAACTGAAAGCCTTATCCAATGAAGAATATTCTTTTTTTGAAAGGCATCAGTCGAGAAAGAGCAATCCTTTCGAAGCTGAAAACTATGTAAAAACCATAAAGTATAAAGGCAGAGAACTGGTGTTCATTTCTGAAATGGAACCTCATGCCGATATTGCAATCAACAGTGAAAAGAAATGGAAAGTTAAGTTTCATGCAGTTCATCCAGATTACCGATTTGTATTTCATGATAAGGGTCAACTTCACGTATTGGAGCCACAAAAAGACACGATTTATGAATTCGAATATCAGAAGAGACATGGACTCATACACAAAGAGCGAGTCAAGCACTTTAAAGGAAGAAAGTTTTGGGAGTCTCAATGGGAACCAGAAAAGACCGTTAAAGCACTTTTTGAGTTTTTGTAAGAAGTAAAGGTGTGGAATTTAAACACTTCAAAGAATGTGGCTCTATACACACTTCGTACTAATGAACCACAATAGTTATCATGCCTAATGAAAAAATGAAAAATGTTCGCTTACATGCTAACATCAATTTCCAAAACCGATTCCTCTAAGTTTTTTGAGCTTGTGTATTTATGAACGATAAGTAATTTTTCTATTAATCTCTTATCAATTAATACAAGCTCTCTATCTATTGGGTGCGGTTTCTCATCAATGTTTATATCTAAAAGACTTTTTGGAATTTGATATAAATATTCATTAAAAAAGTACGCGCTGTCTTCAAGCTCATGTCTCCATATGCTACTATGACTTTTCTTCTCACAAATCTTGATTGTTTGACCTGTTTTCATTTTTATACAATGAGAAACTAGTAACTCAGGATATTTATCTTTAAATATTTTTGTTTCCATAATTTAGTTGAATAATCTAAAAACCGCACGTTAGTCTAATTTTTTGACTTCTGTGCGGATTTCTAGGTTATGGTGATTAACCTGCTCGTTATGAGCTTATTTGTTCTTCATGATCATGCATTTTAGAATGCATACTTCATTACGAAGTAGCAAACTACAACCCAAAATGCGAGAACGATGTAAACGAGAGTGCTTTTCTTGCCTATGCTTTTCAATGCGCTGTAAGAAATTATCGCAGGGATCATTGAAATGATACTGCTTGCAATAGCAAACTGCATTTCAATGCCAGACCAATCTATATTTAACATCATAATAAGCGTTAATGGTGATGAAATAAGTGCAGTTGCAGGGAAAAGATACCCGAGCATTTTTTGATAATCGCCATTATCGTAATGAACGCTAAGAGTCTTCGCAAAAATGAAAATGAATGAGCCAATAAAAAAGTTATTAAATAAAGACACACCAAATGGAACCAATGCAACGATAGCACATAGAACAATTGAAGAAGGAATGGTTTCCCAGGAATGCACACCTACTTTGAAATCAGCATTTATAGTTACGGCTAGACCTACGACAAAAGCCCCTATCAGCATGTGATAGATACCAAAAGTAAGTTTATGAAACACTCCTTCTTGCAGTGTTTTTATTGGATGGCTGTGCATCGACTTCATGTATGACCAAAAACTTAGCTTCCTTAAGTCTTCATCAATACTGACGTTAACTTCAATCTTGCCATTGCCATTGCTATTGTGTTCTACAACTTCCTCTTTTGGTTGCTCTACGGGAGCTGGCGCATCTGAGAACAGTTTGGAATCATCTTCAGAGTAGAATTCTTTATTAGAATTGGTGCTTAAATTGGTATCAGTTTCAGTTGTTACCTTTTTCATATTTAATCCTTTTTTGTTTTTTATGCATTATACTAACATGGTGCTATAAGTGGAATCATAAAAACAACAAAATTGGTTTATAATTTTGGGTTTCTCAATTATTTATATCTTTTATTTCTATTTTTATGTTGATATAATTTTATTAACTGAATAAAAAATAAAAAAGGCATCTCGCATGAGCGACAATCAAAAATCCAAAATTGAAGAGCTGGTAGAACAAGCTGAACAGCCGATTGCTCCTAAACAAGAGCAACCAGAAGTTGCACCTATTCCTGCTCAACCTGAAGAGCAGCCTCTTACTTTTGCTGAAGCAAATGGCGCTACATTCTCTGATGATATGATCGAAGAGTTTAAAGATCTTCCTCAATTTTACAAGAGTGCTCTGTACCTAAAAGAAATTCAAAAACCTGAGAATGAAGAGCTTTACAGCAAGTTGATTGCTAAACATGTTGATAAATCTCTTGCTGACGAAGAAGATGATTTCGGTAATGACAAGTTTGTGAAATCACTTGTTAAATACAATATCATTGAAGAAGATGAAGAGTTCGCCTCAATCCGTAAAGAGGTGGATAAAAATCTTGCCAAGATCCGTGATTCCCACATCAAGAAAAACCTTGAAAGTGCTGGCTTTACTCAAGACGAAATCGCTCAATTCGATAAAGAGAGTATTGAATCTCTAAAAGTGCAAAAACTTTTCTTCAATGAAATGGTTTTTGAACATAACGGCAAAGGCATGGCTAACATTGCACAAGGTCGCCAGTTTATTGATGCCCTTAAAGTCAATAAAGACGCGATCATGGGATTCTTGGGTAACAAGAATACTCAGTATGCTATGAATGCAATGGGTCTGGCTTTAGCTGTTAGCTCTGGCGGTACTGTTCCACTTATTATGCAGGGTATCAAGTTTGCAGGCATGGCTATGCAGAATGAAACTGTAAAAGGGATTTTCAAAAACTTTACCGATAAAGTTGAAGGTGAATTTGCTAAACGCGGTATCGATATCACTCCTGCAAAAGAGATTGCTGAAAAAGCTGGTGGTTTCCTTGGCGGTCTGAAGAATAGTCGCTTTGTTAAAGCTGCAATGATTGTTGGCGTAGTTGTTGGTGTAGGCTCTGTTGCAGACCTTGTAACCGATGGTCAAGTTTCTGATTTAGTTGGGCAAGCGCTAGACGGTCCATTAGATGCGGTTGGTCTGAAAGACAGCTTTGAAAATGCTCTTGGTGGTGCAGATGGTACGCCTACAGATGGTGCTCCAACAGATGGTGCAGGCGCAAATGGTGTTGAAGTAAAAGCTGATGGAGCTGGTGACGGCGTAACAACCGAAGTAGTAACGCCACAAGTGACTGAACATGTTGTTCAGAGTGGTGACAAAGCAATGACCATTGCTAAGCAAGCCTATTTCGATGCTACGGGTTCCTACCCTACCGAACAGCAAATCGTTGCGATTGTAAATGACTTTGGTCTTAACGATCCTAACAAAATTATGCCAGGGCAAGTCATTGAGGTTCCGACGAACTTTGACAAATATGCTCTTGATTCATTGGGTAAGGTGCAAGCGGATTGGTTGATAGAGCCACAATCAGCAGCAGCTAGTGCTACAGCAGTTGCGGACATTAGCGCTGGTGGTGTCACAAGCATTCAATCATTCTACAATATAGAGATGATCAATCAGTCATATGGTTCTGGTCAGACTATTGAAGCCATTCAAAAAATGAATGAAGGGCTAGACATCACGAACCTAAGTCCTGGTGATGAAGTTATCCTTGGTGATATGGTTTATACAGTACCTGATGTTAGCGATGCTATTATCAACACCACTTTCGGTAAATATGGTGCTCCTGACTTTATCGATACCGATGCATTTGTTGATATGGTAAAAGAGGCAAATCCAGACAAAGACTTGTCTGAAGGTTTATTTGGCTTCCAAACGCTTGGAGGCAACTCAGACATTGGCTCATTGTTAGCTCAAGACGGATTGCTAGAAATCCCTCCTATTGACTACAACGCCTTGAACCCATCGGTTACAGAAACGACCATTTCAGGTGTTAATCACAATAACATCAGAATGCATGTATTGAATGCTGCTTACCCTGACGGTGTTCCAGAGCTGCTAGATACAAATGTGTTCATGGATGTTGTTAAGGATATGAACCCTGAACTTGATAGACTTCAAAACAAAGAGTATTTCTCTGCGAATGTAACATTCCCTACTATGGATCAGATTCAAGCGCACATTAATGGCGTTGATTCACCGAATGTTGAGGTTTACCAACAAACCCCTTCTGAAGCGGTTCAAATTAATAAAGGAATCTCAGCAGAAGACATCAAGAAGAAAGCCCTTGAAATGGCAAGTAAAGCCAATGACAAAGGTTATACGATATAGTAAAGTTAGGGTGGATTATCCGCCCTTTTTTAATGTGAATAAAATGAATAAAGAAATAAAAAGACTTTTAAATAGTAAGACATTTTTTATGTGCAATAAAATTCAACAAAGAATTTTAGATATCAGATTAGGAAATTTTAATTCTGGTCTTAAGCCATTAATAAATGCACTAATGATCCCGCTTTTTGACTATTCAGCGAAAGATGAGGTTTTTGTAGATAGGAAGTCAAGACTGTCGATTGAGGATGGTGATAATGGAATCAAATATTACTTGTCCGTGAACTTCAAAGGCGCTATGAATCAAAAATATCATATGACTATTGAAGTGGCATCGAAACTTGGAAGTGTTGGCTATGAGCTTTTAAAATCTAATATCCCAGACATAGTAAAGATACATCTTTTGGAAGTGTCCATAATGGTGCTGACTGTCTCGGATGATGAATGGAATGATTTCACAATCTTGGATTCAGAGTCTTCTTTTGGCTTCATGAAAAAGCTGGATTTCATTAAGACTAACCAATGTGGAAATTATGAAATACCCGAAAAGATCGTGAATGAAATTGACTTTAAAGATCTATGTATGGTAAATGAATTTATAAAAGACCTAAATAATTTTTTGGAAAAAAGAAAAAATGAACGTTAAAAAATCATGTTTAGCTCTACTGATCAGCATGAGTGCTGTTTCAACTGCATTTGCAGATAACTCAAATTACGATTTTCCTCACTTTATAACTTCAGGTGAAGGTGTTGTTCATGCAGTGCCTGACCAGGCTGAGATCACAATGACAGCCAAGTACATAGCTAAAACACCTGAACAAGCAAAAATAAAAGTAGACTTGGCGGTTAATAAGTTTATGAATGATGTGAAGGATATTGATGAAACTATCTCAATTGAAAGCGCGAACATTCGTATTAATCCAATATACAGCTATCCAGATAAAGGTGAGAGGGTTTTAGAAAGCTACGAGTCTGTTCGAAATGTTCTTTTGAAAACAGATGACTTAGAAAAGTTAAACGGAATTATATCTGTTGGAGTGAATTCAGGAATGAACGGGTTATCTTCAATGGTGCTAAAAGTTGCTGATGAAGATAAGTACCGTGATGAAGCGCGACAGTTAGCTTTTAAATCAGCACTTAACAAAGCCAAGACTATTTCAGATAACTTCGGCTTCTCAAGATATAAAGCATATCGCGTAGAATACCAAAGCAATTCACCGCAATATCAGCCTATGAACCTTAAAGCTAATTTCGCTATGAGTTCAGAAGCTAAGTCCAACTCCTATTCAAACTCAACGATTACATTCAGAGACACCGTAGAAGTTGTTTATCAAGCAGATGGAACGTCCTACCTAGATAAGAAGTACTTCTAACAAATAAGCCCCTCTCGGGGCTTACTGTAATTTTTGGTAAACTGACACCATGAAATCTTTGGGAGTAAGTCTATCTGGCTTGCTCCCCTTCATTATTCGATCATAAAAATCTATGAAACGCTCACCAGGCTTCACTGGATGAGTTTTTGCATATTTTATCGCATATGAAGAGTCGTAAATCACAGACATCTCATTCTTCATCGTAGATCTGAATTTTAATATCTCATCTACTGCTGTTGCGAAGTCTTTTTTATCAAGCACATGCTGATGATAAAGTGAAAACACATCTGAAAACACTTCCATTTTGTGTATGCGTATAGACTTCTCGACTAACGCGTTTACTGGAGACTCTAGTTTTTCCCATCTATCTTCAGGAAAGTAAGAAAGCAGAGCGTCAGAATAAGCACTTTCACTCTCATAGTATTCAGAAGGAATATCTTGGTTATCACGTATAAAATTGAAGCAATGCCCCAATTCATGTAGATATGTGAATCTATCCTTTAACTCCGCTTCAGACTTTGAAACTATGAAGCAATATCTGTATCTGCCACCTTTAAAATTTAAACTAGCAGCGGAAGCTCCATGATCAGATATCTTCTTAAACTTCCATGTTACATCTTCTGCAATAGAAATAGGTAAATCATTAATAAACTTGCTGTCCAGTTCTTTTAGGTAAGCATTGTCGTTAAGACCAACCTTGATTACAGGGATTATTTTACCACCCAATACATTGTATGCTTCCGCAACTTCTGCGCGAGCACCTCTTGGATAGGCTTCTTCGAAATTTGTCGTCTTAAAAAGCTCATTAACATGAGCCAATATGACGAATGCTAGTACTACTGCTGACAGCGAGTATATTCGAGAACCCAATATGAATCTAAACATCTTAACACCTGTCATCTCGAATAAAGTATATTTTCTCTTATACCCAAAATGACGCTTAAAGTCAATAAAAAACCCGCAAAGCGGGTTTTGTTAGTTGATGCTTTTAATTGTTTTAAATTCATCAGACTGAAGCACTGTTTCCCTAGCAAAGTTGCCTCTGTCTTCGATTTCTTTTTGGTTCATGATTGCTGACAATACAATGTAATGAGGCACACTACCCTTCAGAGATTCATAAGTGATTTTAAAAGCAGTAAGAGTGTCAATTTCTAGCGGAATGTTTCCAGCCTGCACCTCTCTGATTAATCTCATAGTGAAAGGTCTGTCAAAGTCACTCACCATATAAGCTGGTGCATCAACATTTTTCTCTTTCTGATCTAGGTAATGAACAATATCAGTTAGACCTTCACCCTTTCTCATTGCTTGCAGAGAGGCGTCAATACCCGCGTATACATTGAAGTAATACTCATATAGGGTTTCATCTGCAATTTGCTCTACATCTTGTTTCTGGTTGTAGAACTCCTTGTATTTGTAAGCAGCATCAAGCACTTCTTCTCTTGGAATAATTGGCTCGATTAGTACTTTAAAGTTTTCAAATCCAATTTTGCACTTTGAAGACTGGTAGTAAAATGGTGCTTTAGAAGATGAGTCTCTGTCATCTAGAGCAGTCATAAAACACCGATTCTTGCCTTCTGAATTTGACGCGAGAAGATAAGGTTTTGGTGGGTATGCATTAAGTGCCTCTTTAAGTTTACCTTCTACTTCAGTTAAGTCAGAGTTACCGAACGTGATTTTATCAAGAGAATGTAGCCTGCTAAGATCAGACTCGCTGAAAAAGAGAGGGACGACCGCTCCATCATAATGAACATAAAGTTCCTCTTCCAGTGTTGATGCATCTGACGGGTCTTTGTACGCGTCATGTATGGTAAGGACTTTTGTCTTATTAAACTTATTCATTGTTGCTTCAATTAAGTCAGGGTTTATAACATGTGTTACACCTAACCCAATACCGATTAAGATGATAATCGACACTAAACTTACTATTACGGCTTTCATATGGGTCAAACCTTATTCATTTTGTTTATTTAATTATCAGGTACAATAGCAAAAACAACATTAATTGAGCAATAGCTATTTGAGGAAGCATTTCTGATATGAGTTTACCTTTAAAGTCTGAAAAATCATCATTATTTGGAATGATAAGGTAAGATTCATTTTCATTATTTGGATTTACCCATACTGGCACATCAGAACCTATCTTTAACTTAACTAATCGCTCATAAACGGAAGACAAAGGAAAGTTGGTAACTGACATCGAAGATGTCTTGCCGTTTGAAGTAAAATACTCATAATCAATTCTAATGTTTTCAGTTAAAACCAATCTTTCTAGATTAGCATCGTCATTTTCCATCAAATGCGCATTCATAAGAACATCTGTGATGACAGCTCTTTTCTTAGACCAATTTATTAATTTTTTAGACTGATTTTGGTAGTCTCCAACAACATCTCTCATGTCGATGAGCTTTTCTCTAATGTCATTAACTAGAAAGACAAACAGAAGAAGCGCAAAAATCCCAATCAAAACATTCATACAAGCACCCATAAAGTAAAAATGAACACACAAAATATGATTGTGCAGTATCCATAATATCTAAAAGGAATTACATTCCTTGGGTCAGTTAAAGAGGACAGTCTTAAGTCACTTCTATTAATGTAGACCTGTCTAAACTTGCTCTCGCTTGCAATCACCTTTTCAATTTCATACTTTGAGCTTGATAGCTTGCCGTATTTGAATGCTAGTGACACATGAATGCGTTTGCCTTTAAATTTTGTCTCTACAACTATTTCGTTCTTTTCTATATCTAAGTGGATAACCTTTCCCTTTATAGCATTCCCATAACTTGACTTGATCGTATGGAGTTTATGAATCTTATAGTAATTAAAAAAGAATGCTAAAATTAAAAAGGCTACCCATAAAAGCAGCCAAATATTCATTTATTTATATTCCGTTTACCTGATAAAGCCTGGTTCTCTTTCATTTTCAGAGGTATTTTCCAGTTTTTGCTTTATTACGTCAACATTTACTTTGGATAAAGAAACAGCGTTAAACGCGCCGAACCGATTAGAAAATTTTTCAGACGCGCTATTCGACTGAGCTACTTCCTTAGTAACAAGCTCTACATTCTCATTCCACTGTAGAACTGAAGCTAGCATTCTCGGTGTTTTTCTTCCTTCCAGCAAGACAGATTTCGTTGTTTTCAAACCCAATACAGAACGATACTCCTTTAGTAATAGCTTCTCTTGATTTCGTAAGTCCATATCTTGCGGATTGTAATCTATACCCTTCGATACTGATCTGGCTTTCTTCCAAATTTCATTGGCTTTATTAAGTCTATCTAAACTACCACTACCAATAATCTCATCAACCTTATCCAAGTTGAATTTTTTAAGCCCCCTTTTGATCATGTAGTCGATAGCGTAACTTCTTGAATGGAACGAGCCTGAAAAGTTCTTCTTAATAATTTTTTCTGGGTTGCCAATGCTTGTATCATAAGTATGATGCTTCCCTTCAGAGTTTTTCAGAAGAGTGTAGCTTATAGCATTCTCAATGGCTTTATCTGTCCCTTTACTAGCCCAATGGTCACATTCCGAATTACCTATTAAATGGTTAACAAGCTCTCGATGATGCTCTGCTTCAACATCAATGTAGATCTTTTTCCCTCTATATTCATCTAAAACATGAGAACGTACCCATTGAGCTTTTAATGATTCAATCATTTGGTTGGATTGTAATGTCTCTCTGATTTTTGACAAAACATTAATATGCTCATCAATAAGCTCTCTTGAAATTCCAAATTCAGTTAAACCTGTTCTTTCATACTGTTCTTCGCCAGTTGCATCAAGTATTTCATCCATTGAATTTAAGTAATACATGGAATCTTGAGAATCAGTAATAATTAAAATTCTTGAGGGTACTTCAACAGCAGCGACAGCGTTCAAGATAGCGTGTAATTCGGCTTCAATGTTGTCAGCATTATCTCGGTAGCCAAATCTCATGCCCTGCTCACCACCAGCTCGTTCTGCCATCCATGCCCAACCACAAAACCCCTTTTGGTCAGAACTAAGAACATTGCCTTTAGCAGAACCATCAGTATAAATGGTTATATTTTCTGTAGCATATGGAATCGATTTCCTGTGAACTTCAATTGTATGATTAATTCCTTTTTGTGAGTCCCTGTAATTCTGCATTACTTCAGATGCAGGAACTTTATGTTCTTTTTTCATTATGCTTTTTTCTCTTTGTTGTTTGTTTTATACTTCGATTATATCATAACTATAAGAAATAAATAATATGAACTATCAACTAGAATATGTACTATCTCAGGAAGGCGATCTGATAATCGGACTACCTTCTGAACTCGCAAAAAACAAACCTATTTCAGCATTTTATCATGATGGATCAGTCTGTCTTGTTATTGGTGAGAGTGGAATTCTTTTAGATTTTCTTCCTGCTCCATATTTATCAATATTAAAAAGTAAAGGTTACTTTTTTATCAGCTCTCTCATCGATGACCAGCAACTCATGTTTGAGTCTGTTAAGATCAAAGAGCGATACGAAGTTTAATTATTTAACACAAGAATTAAAGAAAAAATATTGCCTTATGTCAACCCCCCTGCAATAATTAACTATTATTATCAGAGGGATGGATACCATGAGCTTTTCTGAGTTATCGATTAGATTCAAGAAGTGTTTCACTGACATTCTTTTTCTTTCAGATCTTGTCGTCAAGTCGGTTGATGAAGAATCTGTGATATTGCCTGAATTTGAAAACCACAATTCTGGTATCGGGTTTTTGACTTCTGCTCTCAATGATTATTGGCACTCAGGTGAAGGAGATGCTCGTTTCACATCATGTCATGTTGGAATCGTTTTAGCCAATCGCCAAACTATTCAGTTCTTAAACCTTTTGAATAAAAAGAAGGTTGAATTCCACCAGCTATATAACTCGCTTAATGAAATATCCAAGCTTGAGATGGACAATTTTCTTGTTACTCTTTGTAAATCAGGTGCAATTCATGCCAGGCTTTCAAGGCTGGGTTTGAACCGCATCCACATAAAGCAAGTATATCGTCATATTTACAGTGTTGATGGTAATGTGAAGAGTGTCGCCTATTCACATTACAAGCGAGGTAAATCCATCGTTAAGTATGACAAAGAGAAAGCAGAAGCTGATCTTATAGCTTTAAACAAATCTAAGCCACCACATATCAAGATTCAGCTAGAGAAGCTATACCAACACCCGTCTTCAATCCCACTTGTTCAAGTGAGAACTAACGCCCCAACAATAAAGGCGAACATTTTTTTTGACGATGTTACAGCCCCACTTACCATTAAAACTAAAATGCCCATATTTGTGCGTTCGACAGGTGATTTTAAGGTTTCATTCGCTCCATCCATGAAAAACAGAAACGTTTCTACGCGATCCGACTCAACCATTGAACCTGAACCGTTCCTACCTAGTATTTCTGTCTATAGAAAAATAAAGCCATAGCTATTAAGGTCTACTGCGCTTCCCAGTAGACCGTAAAATTCCCCTTTTTTCACAGCACCTTAAATTTTTCAAAAAAATCGTTGCACTTGTCGCTTTCTTGCGTATACAATCCGCTCAAAGAATTATTTTGTATCACAGATAAAAACTCAACACGCTTAAAAATAAAGGCTTTTGCTGTTGACAGAATGTTTTTTATACGTAATATAAAATGAAATTTTAGAATAAATCTAAATCAATCAATAAAAGCGAAGGAATTAACGAATGTTAACGAATCTTGATAAGTTAGAAGCTGAAACCAAAAGCGTTATAGAAACTGCTCGTAATGCTGAAAACACAGCAAAAGTTGTTGAGCAAATTATCGAGGGCGCTGATCAAGTAGCAATTGACTCTATGATTGATGTTGAAAACGCATCTCTGAGCCAAGTGTCAAAGTTTGGCGATTCAATGAACGCAGACATTGTAAACCTGATCCACGGTCTTGATAATCAAACCAATGAGGTTGGCGCTCAACTTTCTAGTCTTCAAGAAGAAAAACTATCTGAAAAGATTGTTGGTGTTTTCTTTAAGAAAAAAGCGCGTGAAATGCGAGCTGAACGTATCAAAACAAATGATATTTCGGACAACCTCAACGAGCTGATCAACCAATCAAACCGAATTAAGCACATCCTAGAAGGTCAACGCGATATTCTACGTGAAAAACGTGAAATTGGCTTAGCCACCCTTGAAAATGCGCAGAAAACTTTCGTTGAAGTGGTTGCTAAGCGTGAAGAAGCAGAGAAGAATATTCGAGACGTTCTTGCCCCTGCCCTTACTGAGCTTGAACTTCAAATGCGTGAAGCTGCTGATCAAACTACTCGCGCCGAATTTGAAGCAAAAGTTTCTAAAGCTAAGATTGAACTGAATGATGCAAATAATGAAATTCAGAAACTTACTTCAAAAGGTCAGTCACTTGAAAAGTACATCTCAATGCATAAAACTGCGATTGACTCTTTAAGCAACCAGCTAAACAACCAGATTGTTCTAATTGAAAAACTGACCACTGATACTGAGCACCGTACAGTAATTTACGATCAATTCGAGCACTCACTAAAAACTGCTGACCAGCAAATGATTGCTCACGCAATCAATGATATTGGTGCAGCAGTGGATAACAAAACTCAAGAAGGCATGGCTGCTATTGGTGCTGCGACTAACCGCCGCATGGCTGAGACTCTTGAATCTCATAAAGGTCACATGGCTAACAGTACTGAGATTTTGCGTAAGAAACAAGCTGCTGACAAAGAGTTCTATGAGCGCTTTGGTAAAGTTCTTGATGACCACAAAGCTGCAAATTACAACTAATTGTAAAGTTTCTACTTTTCCAAATGCCTGTTAAATCAGGCATTTGTTTTCAAAGGTTTATCAAATGTCTGATTTAATTAATAAAGGGACTCAAGTTGAATGTAATGAACGTACACGCCATTACTTCAATGTCCTAAACCACGTATTACCAAAAGTAGAAAACTTATTCAGAAGCAGCTCAAAACTTCCTGATGGATTAGGTGTAGATCATTACATTAATCTTTTCTATCGTTCGGTTAACGCTCTATCTCTTAAGTACTACTTTAACGGCGATGAACGCGATGAAAGCGTTGAAAGACTTACAATCCAGACAGACGGTAGCGGCTTCCCGACCAGGAAAGAATTCATTTTTCTAGATTCCATCAAAAAGAATATTGAAAAAGAACAAGCAAACTACCCTTCTGCTGAGCAATTAAAAGAGAAAATTCTTTCACATGTCATGACTAAGAAAGAAGCTCCTTATGCTTTGCAAAAGAACCTGTCATACAGATTGTACTTGGATTGGGTTGAGTCTAATGATGTCTTCTTGCCTTACAACGAACCTTCTTGGGGTTTAATTGAAAGCAACGAAAAGACAGGGCGACCAACCATTCTTATGACTTGGGCTAATTTCGACCATGATAGAGGCATCCCAACCATCTACATCATGAAGGCTGAAGTAAGCCGAAGAGATTTCGAAGTTGAAGATTTCGTTGATCAGCATACTGATCGCCTAAAGCAAGTTATTAAGGACAACACAATCTCAGCTTACAAACTTCTACAGATTGCTAAAACCATTGATGGCGAATTTGACGACCTTCATCCTGTTGAATTGAAGCGTGTCTCTCTGGGTCCAATTTACTGTAGTGGTATCACAGAGCATAATGACATTATTGAAAATGTGCTTAAAAAAGTAGCTGACACTGATGATAACTGGTTATTCCAATGGAAAGTTGAAACCTTATTATCAAAAGGTTCGGAAATTAAAAGTCGAGGAATTTTATCTTCAAAACAAGAAGTTCAAATTTACGACATTCCAAGACATGATGCTGTTTGCGTAGATAACGGTATTTCAAATTATGCTGTTTGTATGATTATCCCTTACCGCGCATACCAAGCTCTTGCAGATTCTGACCAAAAAGCTTTATTAAGTGAAAGAAAGTTTGTGGTTGGCGATGATGGTGAATTAATTAGGTTGTAAACACCTGATATTTAATGTAGATTACCGTATTAATAACCAATATAAAAAGTCTTGGTTATTAAAATAATTAATCAATAAATGAATTAACGAGTAAAAGATGACAGAATCAAATAAAAACCTAATCAAGATAGATGAGAAGGATATCGAGAAACACTACACTACCGCGATGAATCTGATTAATCGATTCAACTACTCTAACAAAGATAGTGCGAGTGATTCGAGTGCCTCTTCTTTTTCAATGACATCATCACTTTCAAACAACACTCTTGTTGAACTAAACAAGTCAATCTTGAATGTGACTCCAAATGATGCCCTTGCGTCTGAATCTCAGCACAAAGTAATTCATGCATTACGCCGCGCACTGTCTGTATCAACGGCTATCAATGAACAATACACAAACTTCTCAGGTCTTTCAGATCTAGAAGAAAAGATTAAGCGCAATCAATACTTAACTGATGAAGAGAAGACGCGCCGTTCTGAGATGAGCAAAACTCTCACGATTATCGGTACTCATGTAATTGCATCTTACATTGTTCATGCTCTAGGTGCTCACACTACAACTTCAAATATTGAAGCGCAAACTTACACCATTGATGTAAGCTCAAATCTTAACGCTCTATACTCAATGCTTAATGGCTTGAACGAAAACGTTAAGAACCAGGCTAAGTCGGATGAAGTCCTAATCAACGTTGTTGTTGATTACTTTGAAAAAGTAATTTCAAACAATCAGCGTCACGTTGAAGGCTTAAAACACTTATCTGCCTATGAGAGCAACACTTTCTTTATTGAAAAAGATAAGTTTGAAGTTCACGGTTTTGATAAAATCTCCAAGAACGCAACTAAAAAAATTCAAATGAAACGTGTTGAGCCGCATGAGGTTGTTGGTAACGCTATTGCAAAGCAACACTGCTTGAAAATCGTTAAGAAACTTCTTTGTTACGACTTTGAGCGTGAAATGAACCCGTTTGTTGAGATTGGTGGTTTCCCATTCACTATTCTTGGTGACGGTAAGCCTGGTACTGGTAAGACAACATTGATCCAGATGACCTCAACTTTACTATCTGATTACTGTGAGCGACTAGGTCTACCGTACTACTACGAAAACTTCAGTACTGACAATATCAGTGAGTATCAGGGTAAATCTGCTCAGAATGCTAAAGCATTCATCAACAGTGTTATGAATCCCTACTGTCTAGGCTTTGGTACGATTGATGATATCGACCAGATTGCAGGTAAGCGTGGTGATAGTAAATCTTCTGCTGGTCAGCAAGAAGTGACAGCAGTTCTTATGGAGTCTTTTGCTGGCGCTAAAACAATTGTTCGTGGTAACTGCATCTTTGGCATGTTTACTAACCATGCTGAAAATATGGATCCAGCACTTCGCCAACGTGCAATTACACGCTTCTTGATTGACGGCCCTAAGACCAAAGAGGATTTTGCTGACCTGTTTTACATTCTATCGAAGAACAAAACAGAGATCCCATATGGCGATAATGAGCCACTAAGCACTCAAGAAATTCAAACAGCAGTTCAAGAAAGCTATGAGCAGCACAATAAACCTCAAGAGCCACAACTCCTTGAAGTTTACGAAGCTACCGTCAAGCAGCTTGGTCATGAATTTGAAAGCTTTGAAGATGTAGCGATTTACTGTGATAACGTACTTTCAGTATACCCAGACTTCTCTGGTCGATCAGTAGCTAACATTTCATCATCTGCGCTTGGTCGTGCTTCAGATGCAGACCTTCCTGATGAATGGTTCGAAGAACGCTCAGTGTTTATCGACAAGTCTTACGAAGAAAAGCTGGAAATGATCAAGTCATACGTGAAGAAACTTGAAATTTCACTAATTCTTCAAGAATTTAATGCTTACATGGACTCTGAATTCCGCTCTAAGAACAAGAGCGATAATGAAGAAGTTAATGAAAGAGTTCGTCAAGCCCGTCTGAATGAAAAAGCCACCTTGCTTCTTCAAAAAGAACGAGAAGCAGAGAACAATCAGTAAGTCTTATTAGCGGGTGCCAGTCACCCGCTTTAGTAATGAGAATATTTTATGAATTACACTAAGCAACTTGAAAGCATGATTAACAGTCAGTTACTGTTAGTTAATAAACCCCATATGGTAGAGCGCTACAATAACGCTCTAGCAGCGCTTACAGGCAAGCGCTCTACTCTAACCGAGTTCCACATCGATATTTGCGGCTACAGCCCTGAGATTGCTGCTGAGATGGAAGATAGCAGCTTTTTGAACCCTAATGGTGTAAACCGCCAGTTCATCATCATTGATGTTCGTCAGGCTAACTTGCGTTCTATTAGCTTATCTTTCTCATCTACCCCATTCGTTATCAAAAAGTTTATTAACGACAATAAAAATGAAATCATGGCGTTAACTGCTTTGGATAGTGTGTTTGGTGAAATCGAAAATAATGTTATTCGCGTTGAGTGTTTAAGTGACATCTTAAATATCCACGAACTATCAATTGTTTGTGATACACCGAAAAAAATTATAAAAACCAACCAAGAAATCGCGGGTAAAGTATCAGAACTGAGAAACTCTGATAGTATTGAATTTCTTTCGGAAAATAAGCTTGAAGACCTTGCTTCGTTGTGTCGTAAGACACCAAGTATTTCTTACGATTGCTATATCCCTAAAAAGAATCAGTATAAGAAGACTTCAGTATTTACAAATCACTACGGTGGATTTTATCGAATCTATCTGACGAATGGTGATAAATACGTCATCTTTATGGATGAGAAGAAGTTTCCTCACGACCAAGTGCCTAAAGGCATTAAGTGCATCAACTTCCAAGAAATTGACAAGGTTATTGAAATTCTTCTAAAAAGTAGAATTCTTGTTGATAGAAATGGTTCTGAATTGCAAGAAGTGAAAGAGCATCTTAGTAAAATCCGTGATCGTATCGTCATTGACCACCTTGCTAGTAGCCAGGGCGTTAACCATGAAAGCGTTGATTCATATCTAATCAACCAAATGGTTAGGGATAATCCTGATGACTTACCTGTTGAGTTTCATGAGATCAGTCGAATCATTTCGAAGCTTACAAGATCAGAGCGAATCAAAGTAACTAGTAAGTACATTCTGTATACTCACAAAGTTAATGGTACTTTGCTTGAGGGTGAGGAAGGTAGCTACCTAATCAACCACTTAATGTCTAATTACATGAATTACTCTTACAATAAGTTGTTTCAATATAACTTGGATGCATTCAAAGAAAGATTTGCGAAATGGCCTGATGCAAAGAAAGCATATGTGCTTTCCTGCTTAAAAGTTTAATCGGCGCATCTCTTTAATTTACAAATAAAAAACCTCAGATCATTGACATCAAACATAATATTTTTTAAATTATATGCTGGTCTATTATCTGAGGTTTAACGATGAGTAACACTGGGTGCTCCGAACTAAAAAACATTCAAAATGTTTGTAAAAAGGGAATCGGGGGTCTCTGCGGCTCATCTGTATCATTAGCAATTTCCGAAATATTTAGTGATTTAGTAAAAAGCTCAATCATTGTTTGTAAGGATAACAATGAAGCTTCTGAGATTTTGTCTCAGTTGAGATTCTTCTCTGCTGTCAATGAAGACCAAATCATACACATTCCAGAGATTGAAGTTCTTCCATATGATACAGAATCACCGAACGCGTCAGTTTCCGCATTAAGAATTTCTGCGTTCAACAAACTTGCGAGTATGAATGGTGACAAACGTCTTGTTGTTACCACTGCTGCGGCAGCTACCCAGTACATAATGGATTTCGACTACTGGATAAATACTCAGATTAATTTAAAAGTTAATGAACAAGTATCAATTCAACAAGTTGAAGAAAAACTGATTGCTGTAGGTTACGAGAAAGCGAATCTTGAAGTTACCAAACCAGGTGAATTCACGGTTATCAATAACATTCTTGATATCTACCCCCTATCACATGATAAACCTGCACGTATTGCAGTTTCAGACAGTGATCACATTACCTCTATCAAGACTTTCGATAGCATTACTCAAAAGAGCATTGCTACACTTGAGTCTATCCAAATTTTTCAAGCAAGAGAGGTTCCGCTTGATAAACCATCAAGCATCCTATTTCGCAAAAACTTCAGGAAAGAATTTTCATCAGCAACAGGTGATGTAACCTACTCACAAATTTCAGCAGGTGAAACTCCTGAAGGGATTGAGTTCTACACTTATTTATATGATCAGCACACAACACTAATGGAAAAACTGTCTGAAAGGCAGTTTAATGTATTTCTAACTAGTGGATTTAGCTCTCATTACTCTCAAGTTATTTCAACAGCTAAAGAGAGATATGAAGAGTTAAAGGATGATAAGAAGCGAAAAATCCCGCCGCCACAAAAGGTATGGCTAAATTCAGAGAGCCTAATTGACTGTATTTCTAGAACAAACAGCATCTTTCTTTCTGAAGATAAAAAAGGTTTTGATACAGTATACGATACTGAGAATACAGGTTTTAGCAAAAAGCATAGCTTGAGTGATATCATGTCTATGCTTTCTCCTTATGTGAAAAAGGCTGAAAAGGTCGTTTTTGTGCTTCACTCTGAGGCTCGTAGCGACCAAATAGTAGCAATATCCAGACTACTAAGAATGAAATCCCTCTTTGCTAAAAAGTGGGATGAGGCAAAAAACGCTCCTGAAAAAGCAGTGATTGTTTACTCTAATGTAAACACAGGCTACTTCGATAATACTCATAAAATCCTAGTTGTTACCGAAAAAGAAATCTTTGGTATGCCTATACAGGCTAAGATAGAGGATGAATCAGAGGTAGTTGATGAGGATAACAATCACCAATTTATTAAAGATCTTGAAATCGATGATTTAGTTGTACATACACATTACGGTATCGGTAAATACAAAGGTCTTAAGCAACTATCTCTTGAAACGGACGGTAATGAGTATTTCACAATAGAGTACCAAGACACGGCACTTGCTTTTGTGCAAATCAGCGATTTGCACTTAGTAAATAAATACAATGGACTAAACCCTGAATCTGTAAAAATTGACAGGTTAGATGAAAAAGGCAGCTCTTGGAAAGATGAGATTGCAAAAGTAGTCGATGATATCGAAGGCACTGCCCTAACCCTTATTGAAGCTCAAATTCAGCGTGAAAAAATGGTGGGTATACAGATACCCGAGCCGAAAGCCGACTACTACCGCTTTTGTCGTGAGTTTCCATATCAAGCAACGAATGATCAGCTAAAAGCAGTTGAAGATATCAAAAACGACTTGGTCTCTGCACGACCTATGGATAGATTAGTTGCAGGTGATGTTGGTTTTGGTAAAACTGAAGTGGCTTTACGCGCATCTATGATTGTTGCCTCTGCTGGTGCTCAGGTTGTCCTGGTAGCTCCCTCAACCATCCTTGCACAGCAACACTATAGAAGCTTTAAAGCTAGGTTTGAATCGTTTGGAATCAATATTGTAGAGCTAACATCAGGCACACAGAAAATTGAAAAGGAAATTATCCAACAGATAGAAAATGGTGAGGCTCATATCATTATTGGTACTCATAAAGCCATAAAACGAGCTATCGATTACCATAATTTAGCGTTGGTTATTATAGATGAAGAGCATAGATTTGGTGTAAACGATAAAGAAAATATACGTAGTAGATTTTCAGGCATTAATATACTAGCCATGACAGCAACACCTATTCCTAGAACACTAAATATGTCTCTAAGTGGAATTAAGGACACTAGTACTTTAAGACAGCCACCAGCAAATAGATTGAATATCAGAACAATTGTGTCTGAATTTAATGATCAGTTAATTGTTGAAGCCATTAAGCGTGAAATGCTTCGTAATGGTCAGTTATTTTTCTTACACAATAATACAACTTCTATATATGCTAGAGCTGAATATCTTAAAAATCTATTCCCTGATCTAAGGATAGGTATTGCTCATGGTAAAATGCACGCTCTAGAAGTTGAAGCAGTGATGTCAGCATTCTATAAGCATGAATTTGACATGCTCATTGCTACAACAATCATTGAGAACGGTATCGATGTTCCTAATGCAAACACTATCCTTATTGAAAATGCGAACGCCTTTGGCTTGGCAGCATTGCATCAGTTAAGGGGTCGTGTTGGTCGCTCTACTCGTCAAGGGTACGCTTATCTACTTACTTCAGGGAACAACATCACTGAAGAAGGTATGAAACGACTAAATGCTATGGAAAAAACATCCAAGATTGGTGAGGGCTACAAGCTTGCGAACCACGATCTTGAGATTCGAGGTGCTGGTGAAATACTTGGTGAAAGCCAAAGTGGTCACATTTCAAAAATGGGTTACTCTCTGTATCACTTTATCTTGAATAAATGTATTGAGATCCTTAAGAGTAATAATTTTGAAAGCTTGAGTGACTTCCAATTACAATCGCTTAAAGAAGGTGATGAGTCTATTAATATAGACGTTGGAGTTAAATACAGTATTCCTGAAAACTACATACCTCATCCTAATTTAAGACTTTACTACTATAGAAGAATATCTATGGCTGAAAAGGTATCAGAGGTAAATGATGTATTCCAAGAAATGGAGGATAGATTTGGTAAATCTCCATATTTGGTCGGAAACCTAATATTTATCACTAAGCTTAAAATGGCAGCGAAGAGACTGAAGATTGTTGGTATTCATGCAAATGAAGACGGTGGCAAGATTATCTTCTCTCGCTCAGTGAAAGACAGAGATTCCATCCTCAACATCTTCGTTAAAGACCCTGAGAATATGCAAATATCTGCTGTGCATGGTGAAAAGGCAATGATACATTTTAACAAGAAGTTACCTAACACCAAAGATCGCGTTGGGTACATAAGACAGATACTTCTGTAAATGTTTAGAGGACTGCTCCGTAGCAGTCCTCTACATAATTCCATTGTGTTGTAAGACATCAATAATTAGCGCTGCTAAGTAATACATCGATATGAAAATTACTGTATATGAAGGGATCTGACTAACCACTAATGATAATGTTGGATTGTTGTCCAGCACACAATCGCTAGACAATTCTGGATTGTAAAACACCTTCACTTGTCTACCCTGCACTGCCTTACTCATTAATTCTTCTTTCTTCATTCTACAGTATCGTCTTAGAGACCCGTACTTTGCGTAACTTGAAGCCAAATCAAACTGATCGCCTCGATACCTTACTCCATTTACCTCATATGAATACACAATCTGAAAGCGTTCTGAAAATGCATTTTTCTTTTGTGTGACATAAAGAATTTTTCCAGTTACTGAAGGCCACCCCTTTGCTCTAGACACATAAAAGCTTCTGACAATATGATTTACAGCAGATAGAATCATGGCAATCATCATGGCTATCAAGACTTCTTTTGGTGCGAGGGTGAATATCTCAGTGTATTTAGTATCTAAATAATTAAAGAAAACAACCAGTAAGCCACCACTTATTAATATATTAAAAAACATAGTGCCTCTTTTTATTATTAAATTTTTCGAAATCCTAACAGATAATCAAACAGCCTACAATATCTACTGATATTTAAGAGTTATATCACCCTAAAGAAAGAGATTTCTTACCAGGCTTTCTAGGTCGCCACAATTCATGTGAAGGATCTTTGCTAGCAATTACTGATATTATCTTCATGATCTCGATATTTCCACCAGAAAGCTTCAATAAATTGCTTGCAACTTCTGATAAGGCAATTACATATGATTCTGATTTATATCTTTTAATTGTTTCTTCCGAAAATCTTTCCGTTATTTCGCTATCTGTGGAAACTTTATTAGTTTCTAGATAGATCACACTTTCCCTAATCTCACTCTCCTTATCAATTACAATAGATATCATCTTTATGATTTCAGAACGATTAGTTCCAGGCATTTGCTGAACTGTGACTTCTCGACTTAAATCATTTTTGTAATACATTTTTGTTTTTATAGTAAAATCAGAAATTGCCACAACGGGAGAGCTTGTTTCAAGTAGTGAAACCTCTTCATCCTTTTCGTTAAACTGTCTTACCGTGTATAAGAAAACTTCTTCCATATCATTCATGAGGTCTTTTTATTTATTATTAAAGAATGGTATTATTATAAAAAAGAAAAATAAACGGTAAATAAGATATGAGACCTAACTTCATTAAAGAGTGGCAGGAAAACAAATTTAAGCATGAAAATGGCGTAATCTTTGATGTGCTTCAAAGGTTTGTGATGGCAAACGGCACCTACTCTTCAGATTACGAAGATAATGATGAAGGTTGTTATCGCTGGACTTCTGATTGTGGTAGAACACAGATTGAAGTTTCATACCCTTTTCCAGATGTTCCTACATATGATGATAGATACGAAATACTTAATAACCCAGTAAGACTAAGTCGCAGGGGTCGAATTGAAGTAATCGAAACTATTTATAAAGTTAATCATGCTGAAACCCTGAAACAATCTTGGGATGCTTTTACTAAAACTGACAAGTGGCAGCGATACGTTGATGAGCAAGAGAAGCTTGAAATTGTTGTTGACCCTAATGCTATCATCCCTGAAATGATCAAAGACTGGATTGTTGTTCATGAGCTAGATGAGAATGGTCAAAAAGTCATTGAGAGCGAAAATACTCATTTCACCTTTAATAATGATGGGACTGAGAATCGATCTGAAATGGTTAAGTTTGACAGTGCTGTTTTCGCGCCCATCTATAAAGAGCAGAAGCGACAACTTGAGTTGGAGTCTGCCAACAAGAAACAAAAAAATCTGGAAAATGTTAGTGGAATGGAGCGATAAGCTCCATTTTTTTTGGTTGAATTATTTATTTCGGGAAATATAATAACGTCAAATGAATGATAACAAATAAATTATAATAAACGGAATAACAAGAAATGAATAATAATTATCTAGAAATATTAATGCAAATGCATGAGAGTAATAGCTGGATCTTTTACGCTATAGTATTCATGTTTGGCTCTGCTATGGCTACATTCTTAAACGTATTGCTTTATAGGATGCCAGTCATTATGGAGCACGATATTGTTGAAAACGTTAAGTTCTATCTGAAGGAAAAGAAAATAGAGCACAATCCGATAGAGTGCGGTGCTGACAAGTATAATACCCTAATGGGAAGATCATACTGCACCACCTGTGGAACGATGATACCATTTTATTACAACATACCTGTTTTAGGCTGGTTGCTGTTAAGAGGTAAATCAGGTTGCTGTAAGCAACCAATCCCGATTCGCTACTTTTTGGTCGAGTTCTTATTTTCTGCCTATGCTTGTGCTGCATTCGCGATGTTCGGGTTTTATCAGGCGCTAGGTATTGTATTCTTCTCATACTTAGCAATAGCTATTTCCGATATAGACATCAAAACTAAAATGATACCTGATGAGTACACTTACTTACTTTTGTGGTTAGGTGTTATTTTTAACTACAATGGTACTTACACCAGTTTAGAATCAAGCGTGTCAGGGGTGATTGTTGCTTACAGCTTTTTGTATGTGATTAATTACCTTTACTGCTGCATTCGAAATACTGATGGTATGGGTGGTGGTGATTTCAAGTTACTTGCAGCAATCATTGCATGGACTGGCTTATCAAGCACATTAAATGTAGTTGCACTTTCCTGCTTGTTCGGCATTTTGACATTTGTGTTTAAAGGTCTAATTGCTAAAGGTTACAAACTGGAAAAAGAGGCTGAGATTCCTTTTGCTCCAGCCCTATTACTCGCAGGATTCACCCGTTTAGTTATATAAATCAAACCCCCTTACTTATAGGGGGTTTTTATTTAATTATTTATTGCAAAGATGGCAAAACAATTGATATTATTTACCATTTTTTATTGACTACTACCTTTCTTGTGGTATAAGTAATAGTGTGTTATTGCGATGAGTAAAGATTATGAATGAGCATATATCTAAAACCAAGATACAAATAGGTCTCGGTTCTATATTTACAGTAATGCTCGCGTTTGTGGGTGTTATGTCTTACGTTTCAGGGCTTGAAAAGTTTCAGACTGGCGATGCGACTTTTGCAAGCAATGTCGTGATTTTCCCCTGTATGTTAGCTTTTCTTCTTTCTGGCTTTATTGTTCTTGTAACTAAAAACATCAAAGCTCTTGAAAAGGTTTGTATGGAAAGCATAAGCCTGGAAGATGAATCCAAGTTATCAAATCTTTTGGACACAATTAGCTTAGCAAAAAGAGTACCTCTAATTACGGTGACAGCCATCCTTTTGCTTACTGGCATTGCAGTACCTACTGTTATGAGTCAAGTGGTTCACAACAGCATGTACACAATCGCTCTGTTTAGCCTAAGCACACTACTGTCAACCGCAGTTTCAATATCTGTAGTAAAGAGTGAAATCTCCTACTTACTAAAAAAATGACATAATCTTACATATCGCAGCACAGGCACTTCTAGGAAGTGCCTTTTTTACGCTTACAATAAAATCAAACGTATGATAAGATTGAGGAATCAATCAACAATGAATCTTTTAATAAATGAAAATACAGGATATTCAGTCAATCTCACTTGCAATAAGCGAGTCAAACCCAAGTTCAATTGCCCATGAATCAGGTTATACCCCCATCCTGCAATCAAGATTGGTTCTAGATTCAGGCAGTGACCATGAATCCATTAAAGATCTCATAAAAAAAATATTCAAAGTCGATTTCATTGACAATGAAAACTTCAATATCAAGTTTCTGAACAATCAAAGAGAACCTGTTACCTATCCCGCTCCTGACATTGCAACCGCAGTTGCTAGCCAAGACAAGCAAAGACTTATCAAGTACTTCTTATTTAAACAATTCCAGATTACAGGTTTGGATGTTGAAATCCCGACTAAAAGTAACGTATCATTCACCTCAAAGATAAAAAGAAGAAAATAATGAAAAGAACAAAACGAGCAAACTGGTTTTTTCACAAGAACAGAAAAACAGGTTCAAAGTTTAAGATCAGATAGCGCGACATGTCCTTTCTTATTTATTTAAATTAAGGATTAAAAAATGAAAATAAAATTATTAATACTGTCTTTGGGTGCTGCCTTGTCAGTCAATTCCTATGCAAGTGATTTCTTTACTGTTAACACAGGCTCTCCTGAGGTAAAAGTAGCAGAATCTCACGCTGAGCCAGTTAAAGTCGAGTCAGAGACTCAATCAGAAGTGATTGACGATCATAATAGGGTAAATATTGAGCAACAATCTGATTTTATTAGGAATACTGTTGCAAAAAAACAAATGTCTCTATATAATTTCGCTACAAATAAAGAAGAAGCTTTCATGTTTGAAGAGATTGATAACGATGTCGATTACGCTAGAAAGTTTATTCCGCCATCTGAAGATGTAATTGCTATGTTCGACTACTTTGTCGAAGAAGGCGCTTCTCCAGGTACGGCACTGCTTTTAACTTACAAAAAGCTTGATGAGGCAATCCAGTCACTTAATGACTCATCAGCAAAATAGGATGATATTGAATGAGAGCTGCTACAGTCGTTGAAAGAACAAAAGATGGAATGTTTACTTATGATATGCCTTCTCGACTACTTAAATCGAGAAGCGTATTTTTAACTGGTCAAGTTACTGATGATATGGCTGATGAAGTTTCGATGCAACTCTATTGGCTTGAACAGCAGAATGAAAACAAAGATATTTACATGTACATCAACAGCCCTGGTGGTAGCGTAACTGCTGGCATGGTCATTCACGACACCATGAATTCAGTTAAGCCTAACATCGTAACTATTTGTCACGGACAGGCTTGCTCAATGGGAGCCTTCCTTCTTGCTGCTGGTGCTAAAGGTAAACGCTTCGTTATGCCCAACTCAAGAGTTATGATTCATCAGCCGCTTGGCGGATTCCAAGGTCAAGCATCTGATATCCAGATCCATGCTCAAGAAATCCTTTCAATTAAGGATAATCTCAATCGTCATTTAGCGCACTATACAGGTCAGCCGCTAGATGTGATTGAACGAGATACAGACCGAGATAATTTCATGGGCGCAAGAGCTGCGATTGAATATGGTCTTGTTGATGCAATGAAAGGCGTGGATGTTTTAAATAGACAATAAAAAACATTTGTATAAAATAGAGGCTTAAAGCCTCTATTTTTTTATATTAAATTTGGAAAAACTATGAAATTAGAACAAAAGCAAGGCTTCAGAGTCTCTGAAGATGGAGCTTATTACATCAATATTGAGTCTGAAGATATCCTAGAAAGAATGAGAAAGAAAAACATCTCTTTATCCAAGAAAGCAAGAAACTTAGGAATTTGCATCAAAGCAGCACCTGTCATTGCTTTCTTTATTGCCTACCCTCTTGGGGCATTGATATCTAGCATTATCCAGAAGCCTGTAGAAGACGCTTTTTACATCGTTGCCCCCGTAATTGCCATAACGCTATATATTAGCCTCAAAAAGCTCTCAGGAGCGCAGCAGGATGTGATTGAAGCGATGGGTAAGCAAGTAGATAGTGCCGTAGCAGAAACGCAAAAGATAGCCTATGGGGAAAGAAATGTGAAGGAGGATGTTGAAGATCAGGAAGCTGATTCAGATTCTGGTTTCGGAGAAGAAAATCATAAGCACACGAGAAAGGCAGATTAGACGATTGAATTTCCGCACCTTTTACGGTGCGGTATTATTTAGTTCGAGCAATGTTTCATGCACTACGTGGTCTGTCATTAAAGATTCAGCATACTTACTTAACCTATCATCTCCAATTTCATTTATTCGAACTGCTTCGCGTTTTAGCATTTTACTATTTGCTATCAATAAACGCTCCATATTATACGTTAAATACCCATCCTTACTAATGTAGAATTTTGCTAAATCCACAAGAGATAAAGTAATTCTTCCACCATTTGGCGTATTGAAAGCGCTGTTTTTCTCAATCTGCTGGCTAATGCTTTCATTTGTCATTAAGTATTGAATGAATTGTTTGATAAGCGCCTTATACCTTCTCAGCTCCATTGTACGTTCGTTCAATAAAGGGATAACGCTTGGATCTGTTGGTTTGTCTGTAAAAATAACTTCCTGAGTATTTTTAAATCCTTCGCAAGCTTTTATCTCACCTGTCGTTTCAATAGCTCTCGATTTCTCCATTAGAAGACCATGCTTTAATTCAGTTGGAGTTGTATCAATTCTATATGGATACAAAGAGCAAACTTTTGGTCTTCTTGAATAGATGCTGCACTGTTTAAATTCATTTAAATTTCGGCACGGAACAATTGCGGGATTAACAGAAATAAACTCTAAGAACACCGCGACTTTACGATCAGACTTCGTTTTTATTGATACAAAGAAATTGTCAGAAAGATATTTTTTCTGTTTCTTGTAACTTCTATCGGGAAACTCAGGACTTACAAGGTTTCGTATGTCGTATGCTGATAGTGATAGATTTACAGCAAAATCATCATAATGTTTGAAGAAAAATTCTTCTGGCGTTAAGGAGATGCCACCGTAGCAGCAAGCTCCACAACCATTACAGCTAAAATTAATCAACTTTCAAATCCTCTAAAGCTTTAATTATCGAATCGACCCGATCTCTGGATACACCAGAAATTGTTATCTTGCTATCGTCTATATACAACACTTCATTGTGAGATACTTCTGTAAAGTGCATAACATCATACACGGCTACCTCATGGCTTATACCCTTCAGCTTTTTGTGTCCCTTATAAATCGCTTCGACTTTATTGTTAACCAAGTTGAATGTCTCTTGAGCTATGTATACAGACCCTGGCTCAGCCAATGATTCGATTCTTGCCGCAATGTTAACGACCCTTCCGATAACCGTATATGCAAGACGCTGGCTAGAACCAATGTTACCGACATGACAATACCCACTGTTAATGCCAACACGAATTTGAATGTTTCTTTTTATGCCGTGAGTTAGCCACTTGTCATTTAGTTCGTCCATAGACTTCTGCATTGCAATGCTCATTTGAATGCAATTATAGGCATCCTTATAAGCACCTTTTGTGACAGGATCACCGAAGAACACCATCATGCCATCTCCAATATACTTATCTACCGTCCCGCCATGTCTTAACGCTATTTCGGTCATTTTTGAAAAGAAATCATTCAGAATTATAGCTAAAAGCTCAGGCTCTAAAGTTTCAGATAATGATGAAAACCCAACTATGTCAATAAAACATACAGATATTTTCTTTCGTTGCAGATTTGTGCTTATATCATCACCTTTTTCATACATCCTTACTATCTGCGGAGACAAGTAATTAGAAAGTATCTTTGAAAGCTGCTTTTGTTTTTTTCCTTTTTTCAACAAATCTTCACGTATCGCTATCAATTTGTTTGTTCTATCGTGCTTCTGTAGTGAAACGATGACAATGAATATCATTGAATAGAATCCACCAGCCCACTGCATTAGCGTAGACGTTTTGTCCATTTCTGGTAGTAAGTTGTATCCTTGAGCGGCTAAAGCCACAAATAACGACCACGTCATATAGTAGAACCAGTATTTAAGCCCTCCTGCTGATATGTATATATAGCTTTGAATAATTAAAAGCATAAATACTAAAAGTGGATCGCTTTTCAAGTGGCTAAAGGTTAAGCCACATAAAACTGAGTCTACGAACAATAATAGCCTATGAAATTTATCACCAATCTTTGGTGTAAGCATGTAATCGAGAAAATACGATACAACCAGGTAGAAAAAAATTGACATAGCGAGCATGTCAATTTTAGGGCTGAACTTATTTCCAAGATTTGATTCGTACTCAATATAGTAAGAACCAAATATGATTGTTAAATAAATAAATCCAAGAACCCTTACCAACCCAGTTTCATGTCTTGAAAATGTGTTGTTAGTTTTCATATCTCATGTTTTATAGCATGAATAAAAATGGGGCGCATAGTGCGCTTGATACGCCATTGCCAACTGGCGCTCCGAATTTGTTCTTTTTACAGAATTTCTTTACGGCTGTCTTACAAGGGCTTGAACCATCAGGACATTGCTGCTTAACGACATCTTGTGGTGACATTGCCATTAAAAACACACCAGAACAAGTCATAAAAACACCAAGAATGTTTTCATTGTCTTTATATTGCTGAGCTGATTGTTGAGCGCTTTCATCAGATTGAAGGTCATGCTTTTTATAGCAAATGTCACTAGCAAATGATGAGGTGGAGATTGTTAACATCAAAAAGAGAATTAACTTTTTCATTTTATTTAATCCATTCATTTTTTTGTTAATTCTACCACCCCATTATAAGCATATCAATTTATATGCTTTTAATTCACAGCTTTGGCGTCTTCTTCAGATTTGCTATTCTCAATCTGCTCTTGCATTTCTATCTGTCTCATGTGTTCAATAACACGCTTTTGATGATTGATAGAGCCGTAAATTGAGCTGAACATGGTTGTTGTGAAATCCATTTGAATTGATTCAATCATTTGTTTGAAGAATTCAATAGCGCCAAGTCCAAATTCCTGAAGAGGGTTTTTCTGAGCGTAACCTCTTAAGTGGATTCCTTCCCTTAGATCATCCAAAAGCTCAATTTGTTCGAACCAGTATGAGTCTAAAGTTTTAACCATCACCGTTTTGTAAAGCATGATATCAGCACGAGCATTATGAAGCATATTCAGCTCGTTAAGCGTTTCTTCAAACCTTGCATACACGAGTTTAAGCAACTCTTCTTTGATGCTCTCAATGCCATAACCTTTGTCAATGAGATCGCTAACTATCGGTTTGACATCCCACTCAACTTGCAAGAACGTATCAAGTGAATCCACATCCCAAGTGTAATCGTTGTTACTTGGAAGGTACTTGTCTACAAGAGCATATACTGCGCTAGCAACGATGCCTTTAACGCGTTCAACACATTCGTCAGGGTTAAAGTCATCTTTTGTTGCAATCCCCAGCCACTCTTGACGCATTGCAAACATCTGTAAGCGTTGTTTATTGATGATATCATCGTACTTGAGCAGTTCTGCTCGCATGTTCGAGCCTAATCCCTCGCATTTAGCCTGAGCTTTCACTATTGCTCTATCTAGTAATGGATGCGAAAGTTCATCATCATCACCGAAACCAGCCGCTCTCATCCAGCTTCTTGTGCTTTCACCGCCAAAGTTTAGCATTAACTTATCATCTAGCGACACATGGAATTGAGAGCTGCCAGGGTCGCCTTGTCGTCCAGCACGACCCCTCAACTGAAGGTCAACTCGACGACTTTCATTACGACTAGTACCTACAACATGAAGACCACCAATGCTCTTAATATATTCAGACTCGTCTTTGAATCTTGCTTTAACTTGTTTGATTTCTTCTTCATCTACAATGTTATTGGCTTCAATATAAGCCTCACAGTTACCACCAAGCAAAATGTCTGTACCTCGACCAGCCATGTTAGTACTTACCGTGATTGCATTTCTCTCACCTGCCTGTGCGATGATGCTAGCTTCTTTTTCATGGTTTTTTGCATTTAAAACATTGAATTTAAGACCAGCTTTTTCAAATATATTTGAAATCAAGATACTTTCTTGAACAGAATCTGTACCCACAAGAATTGGTCTGCCAGTCTTATGGATCTCAATAACATCTTCTAAAATCGCCTTGTACTTTGTTTCCTTAACCATGAAGATTTTATCTTGCTTGTCTTGACGCTGAAGAGGCTTGTTAGAAGGAACCACCACTACATCCATGCCGTATACTTCTTTGAACTCATGCGCTTCAGTATCACCCGTACCAGTCATACCCGCAATTGATTCATACTGTCTGAAGAAGTTTTGTAGAGATGTGCTTGCAATCGTTTT
Organism: Vibrio sp. V15_P4S5T153; assembly: GCF_963874485.1. Taxonomy (NCBI): domain Bacteria; kingdom Pseudomonadati; phylum Pseudomonadota; class Gammaproteobacteria; order Vibrionales; family Vibrionaceae; genus Vibrio; species Vibrio sp. V15_P4S5T153. The sequence continues at coordinate 528,454 of NZ_CAWNHR010000017.1, forward strand.
GTTATCAGGATTGATCTCAACACCCTCTTTAGCCTCAATAGCTTGATGTAGACCTTCAGACCACCTACGCCCTTCTTCAACACGACCTGTGGAAGAATTGATGATTTTGATTTTTCCGTCTGACACAAGATAGTCTACGTTATTTTCATACAAATGTTTTGCACGAATTGCAGTTTCCATTGACTTAACCATGTATGTTTTGTCAGGTTCATACAGGCGACCAACGGTATCAATTACACCGTGCTCAAGAAGTAACTGCTCAAATTTCTCGTAACCTTTTTCAGTTAATTGAGCTGATTTCGTTTTAGGGATAAGAGCTGCATCAGCATCGACTTCTTCAACCTGTTTGCTACCAGTCGTTTCTTCTTGAATCTTTGTTGTGAAGTGCTCTGCAAGTTCCTTCATTAGAGCAACCTCTTGAGAGTCAACATCGCTAGCTCCACTGATAATTAGTGGCGTTCTAGCCTCATCAATTAAGATTGAGTCTACTTCATCGATTAGAGCAAAATAACACTCTGGTTGAACTTGCTGGGAAACATCTGGGGCGATGTTTTTTCTCAGGTAGTCAAATGCGAATTCTGAGTTTGTACCATATACAATATTACAAGCATAAATTGGTCGTCTCTCTTCATTACCTAACTTGTTGTTTAGAGAAGCCACGGAAAGTCCAAGGCACTCATATATCGGTCTCATGATCTCAGCATCACGGCTTGCCAGATAGTCATTAACAGTAACAACATGAACCTGATGACCAGTAAACGCTCTCAATACTACAGGCAAGGTTGCAACCAATGTTTTACCTTCACCCGTCTTCATTTCCGCGACATTACCATCGTTAAGGATAAGTCCACCGATAAGCTGGACATCGTAATGCTTCATACCTAACTTGTTCTCACCTGCCACTTGGCATAGTGCAAATGTACGCGTTGCTATGGCATCGATACTTCCATCTTTCTTGAACTCGGCTCTTAATTCATTTGCCTTGCTTAGAAGCTGTTCATCAGTGAAATCTTTGAATTCTTCATAATGCTTAGCAATTTCAGGTAATTTTTTATTGTATTTTTTTAGTATTCGATCATTTTGCGTCCCGAAAACCTTTTTTAAGACTTTCACGGCAGCATTATCTTTACGTGAGTTAGACATCATTAACCTTTATTCAATTTTTTATTTGTTATTTAAATTGTCAGTTGATAATACCAAATCTTGAAGTTTACGCAAGGCAAAAGAAAAGCATAAAAAAATCAGAGGGCAATATTTAAACGCCCTCTGATTAAATGATGATCGTTATAGGTTGAGAAACATCCAAAATTTACTGTAAGTGATTGAGTATATGATCAAACCATATAAGCAATGAACCAAATATGAAAGATAAGGTTTATACAATCTTGTAAAGAGGTTTACCTGTATGGTCAATAGTATAGATATTTCCAAGCGGTCTACTAAAAGCGTGGATGGCGCTCAAGACTTTATTCCCTTTAGAACCAGCCTTTCTTAACAGACTCAATCTCAGGGCTACATTGCAAAAAACAAAACCCTTTTCTCTCTCGATATTTACATCAGGAACTTCACGAAGGTTCTTTTCCACATACGTTTTCAGTATTTTCGATTCACCCATAGGTGAATTATTAATGTCTTTAGAATATCTGTCATTACCATTTCTAGCACAGTTTATACGCTGAGTAGGGATAACTTCTAACACACAAGTATTGTTTATTTGACAATGGTTTAGTAACTGTCTACCACCGTACTTAAGAAACTCATCAACCTTTTCGAATGGATCTGCCAAAGAACCATCACCTTTTCGATAATCGTAACTGTGGTTGCATGTGTAGCAAAATCTTCTCAAGACTTCATTGCCACTTCTTACGCGAATCATTGCTCCACCATACATGCCTTCAGAAGTATATCTGGTGATCAATTGAGCGAGAAGATTTCTAAAGTTTTGTATGTTGTAATCTGTTACCTGCATCAATTCTTGATGCTTGATGATAACTGCAACAAAGAATTTTTTTCTTTCACCCATGATGCGAGAATAGAGCATTCTCTTTTCCTCAATTACATCAAGAGGGTTTCTCATGCCCTGAGCTACCTGTTCATTTAGTTGTCTGAATTTTGGCATTAATTCAAGCATCAATCCTGTTGGCTTTGGACTCATGGTAACTTCTAAATACCCTTTCCCTATTTCAGAAAGTTTTCCTTCATCACCGATCTGTATAACACTTGCCCATTTACCAATGATAGTAGGCTTACCAATTTGCGAGATTGAAGTTTCATCGACTGATGCTTGTTCAATTAAAAGAATGCCAGTTGGTGTTTCCTTAGAATTATTAGGATCTGCTAGACAAGGATTGTGAGCATTACGATGTGTCTCAGCAAATGAATCAATTGTAGGAATGGTTGTACCACTAGTGGTGTCTTGCGCCCTTTTAATCAAAGTTTCTTCTGGAACAATGTATACTCGAACCTCTTTACCACCCTCTGTCACACCGTCAGCATATGACTTAAGAAAGTCGTGATTATCCAGAACATATTCCCTTGGATAAAACACTACACCGCCGTGTAGAGGCTTTAGTTTTTCACTTATGCTTTTGTCATTCATAATCTATTTATTTCATTAATAAAAATTAGTTGTTTTCGATTTGGAACTTGTATTTTATATTTATTTGCGTATAATCACAACAATACTAAACGAAATGGTAACAGATTTTTATTGAAAGGAATAGTAAATGAGTAAAACAAACAGAGCAAAGTTTGTGATGTGTCCAGTACATGGAGCAATTGAAATCAGTAGTTGTGAATCTGCTGTGATTGACCATTACTTAATGCAAAAGAACAGACACATTCTACAAAACGATGTCCTTCAATATGTCTTCCCTGGCGCAACCCATAACCGATTTTCTCATTCAATTGGTGCAATGCATATTGCAGGTCGTGTAATCAGTAAGATTATTTCTGTCAAGACAAGCGAGTACCTTAAAGAGAGGTTCGCTGATAATGTATCTTCTGTTAGCGAAAAGCATCTGTTAGCATCAGATTACCTTATTAATGTAATTAGATTGGCTGCGTTGTTTCATGACACAGGACATGCAGCATTTTCACACCAGATTGAAAAAACGAATTGTCTTCAATATATCTTCGAGAATGAATCGACTTTCCTAAAACTATGGGAAGGTATCGACTTCGAACAGTTCTATGAAGAAGTTCCTGCAACTATTGAGCATGAACACTACAGTGTAAGAGCCGCATACGAGATCATGACTGATATTGATGCTGAAAGGCTTGGTATCCGCATCAAAGATGTACTCAGTGTACTAGAGACTACAAAAAACGAACCATCCGAAACTCTAATCAGTCACTCTGATGCTCTATGGGAGATCTTCTCAGCGAAGTCCTTTAATCCAGGAAAATGTTCTGAGTTGTCCTCTAAAGAGAAAGCAATAAAAATCCTTAGTCTATTGCAAACAATTTTATCAAGTGAGCTTGATATTGATAAGATGGATTATCTAAATCGAGATAGCTTTTATTGTGGTGTCGCGCATGGCACAGTAGATCTTGGAATTATCATCCAAAATATCAGCGCTCATTATGATGAGGAATCTGGCTGGTTTGGAATGACAGTTAACTCAAAAGCTCTAGGTATCCTACAGAACTTTGTTTATTCCAGATACTCGATGTTTGAACATGTATACAACCACAAAACTTCAAACGGTTTTGAGTTGCTATTGAACTTGGCTATTGAAGAAGTAATGTCCGATGAGGAAACCAGAAAAGAAATTGAAGGTTGCTTCACCTGTATCGAAAGCTTTGCGGATTTAACAGATGATTACCTATGGCAGAAAATCAAAACTCATAGCAAGAAATTTGTGGATTCTTACTGTCGAAAACTAATCAGAAGGCAGCGATTGAAGTATCTTGGTCATTTCGACTATAAAGATTCTTTCGACATTAAAGCTAAGATTAGTGAGCTTGAATCAAAAACTGGTTCATACGTAAACTACAGAATTATTAGTACAAAATTCTCAAGCATTGACAAAGAATACGATCAGATCAAAGTTTCAAGCAAGTGTCCAATTGACAACTCTGTGTCTCTTGTAAATATTGGAGAAGCTTCAAGTTTCTTTGGGAAGCATACAAATAAGAAAGAAATCTTCTTCCATGAAACTTAATTAGAAGGCGACCAAGTCGCCTTCATTAATCAATTCTAAAACTTTTGACTCTTCATGCCTTTAGCATTATATTTGAGTCAATAAACAAAAAATATTTAAATAATTAAAATAACGAGGCTTCACAATGCAGTTAAAATGGATAATTGCGATTATCGTTACGGCAATAATCGTAGGCGTGACAGGCAACACATTCATGGATTACAAAGGAAAAACGGATCAAATCGGTGCTTTCCTTAATAGTTACGGTAATAGTTTTGCAGTAACCTATGATGATGTAAAAATGACATCCCTTGGATCTGATGTATTTACCATCAAGAATTTATCTATCACTTCAAAGAATCTTAGCGTTCAATCTAGCAATGCGACGATTAACTTTAATGATATCCAACAAGGAAAATTCAGTATTCAAAACGCAAACTTTAAGTATTTTGATTACACTGGTAATGCTGAAAACATTTATGTTCACAATCTTAATTTAGGTAATAAAGACAAAGATATCTCCATTTCTCTGAATCGCGTTACTATCAATGGTAAAGGAAATTTAATTGATAATGCAGATATGAACATTCAAGTTAAACAAGCATATGATAAGTTTCAGTTAGATAGTGGATTGACGACCTTTGATGGCGATCAGTTGACGGTTTCTTTGAAGTCTACATTAGACAAGGCAAGCGTTGACAACAATCAAATCTATGATGGGCTTAAAAAGGGTGTCGTTAATGAAGTGAATCTTGACGTTAAAAACGTAACAGCCTTTAATAAGCTAATTAAAGAATACCCTTCTATCAAATCTGATTTGAATGCTTACGCTGTAAAATTTGTTCAACACCACTACCCTAAAGCCAAGAAAGCAGGTATGGATATGATGGACTTCTTGAAGGATCAAAAGACACTTAGTATATCCATCAAACCTACTGCTGATTTAACGCCATATGATTTCTTACAACTTAAAGCAATTGATAGCCTTACATTGTTTGATGCACTAAACCTAGAAATCAAAAAATAACAAAGCATTTTAAAAAAGCCATCAACCTGATGGCTTTTTTTAGTTATAGAGAAATGAAATGAGAATAAATAACCAAGAAATTGAACAAGATATATCTTTATTTATTGAAAACAGAGAAAATATCAAACAACAATACATTAGCTTATCGATCTTTGGTTCTATCAATCTTTTTAAAACTATTGAGCAATGTGTTACAACTCTTAATCAAAACTATACTATCCAAGATACAGTTTCCCTCTCAACTCTAAATGATGACCTTGTAAGCATTATTAATGGATTGTTATCTGCATATAAATACTTCAACAATACTTTTGATGAGATATATTCGTTTGGTAACTTCAAGAAACATCTATCAAAGTCAAACATGCATTTCATAATGGAAACCGAATCTCACCCAGCTATAGATAATCTCAATAGAAAAAGAGATAGGCTCGACTCATTTCCATTTTATGATCTGAAAGAAGATGATTGCATTTTATTACAGAAAGAAGATTCATTGATTGTGCTTAACTCCTGTGGAGTTTCATTCATATATCAGGAAAATGATCTCGCAATAACTATTTCTCAGAATGTGATTACTATTTTCTCAGGTGATAAAAGAGCTACATTTTGTAGTGCTACCATAAAGAAGGAATCCTGTGAAATAACAGGAATTGCAGCGCATACTTGCTCAAAAACTGATAGTGACTTAGCAATAGTAATCTATCTTTCTAAAAACTATCAGATTGGATTATTTAATAAAGTTGTGGATATAGATGGGTTCCAGGCATCTTTAATTTGTGTAGACAAAGATAAATTATATTGTGGGTTATCAAAGTCTGACAGTATGATTAATATCATTAAATCTGGAGATCCTCTCTTTTTTACATTGTTAATGCATAAAGAAATTGATCTACAAGAGTTCGAATTTAGTGAACTGCCCTACTCTAAAATTGTCAATATAGGTTAACAAAAGGTATCTAAGCCAAGACATTTCGCTTTCGTCTTATAGTTGCCTAGAATGGTGCTCAGAAAGCCTCTATTATATTGGATATGCGTTCAGAGTGATGGAGGTTTACATAAAACAAAATACAATGCACTCTATTAACTTACTTCCAGCAGTTATTGTCAGCAATGTAATTAATGTACCTATTGATATACTCAATTGCCGTACTTGTTTTTCTCTTTGTGCAAGGTTCAAAATAATTTCTGGATTCATAGCCATTTTTAGTATGAAGGAATACTTGAATGGTGTATGACATAACCTCAAAGTTTGCATCTAAGTTGTCTCGAACCTCAATGTATGATTCTTTGTTTGAATCAGGTTTAATAATCACCTTTCTTGGTGATACTAGCTCCGTAGTTATTGAGGTATTTAATTCAGTAATCTTATTAACTAAATCATTAAGAAACATTGTTTAATTCCTTTTATTTAACACACAAAGCGAAATAGCTTGTGGTTAAGCCTCTTTTTTTTCAATTTAGATATCCTATGCTGCAATTCTGTTTCGCACTTCCATTACATGCATAGATGTCCCTAGTTTTACATCAGTTTTAGCAAGAGTTACACCGTAATTTCTCGAAATCTGATCGAAGTTATCCACGACACTTTTAAGCTTTTTATCATGAATTTCTTCACCAAGCATCTTCTGAATGTTGTATAGTCCGTTGTATTGTTTTAGGACTTCAATAACTTCTGACTTTGATATTTCAGGGGTTCCAGGAACGCCAAGCGAACTAAGGCCATGAATGGAATAGTATTCACCAAGCATTGCTTTTGGTAACGCAATTCTCGACTTAAGCCACCCCTGATTCTTCGTGGATGTCAAAGCGGCATCTTTAATCTCGACACTTTCGCTTATTAGTGAGAAGCACAATGGGCAATTGGTTATCAGCGTAACCTTGCATTTGCCAGTACCAATTTTATTGCAGATAATGCTACTGATATCAAACACCTCAAGTTTAGAGACTTGTACAGATGCGTATCCACATTGCTTTAAATAAGCTCTGTGCTTACCCAATAGTGCCAAATCCGAAAAGCTAAAGTCGTGCTTTTTAATGCTATAGGTCTCAACTAATTCCTTTCTCCAGCTATTTACCATGTCTGAAAAAACGAATAGCGCATGTGTAGCACCAATTGAGCTGACGATTTTATCCGCAACATCAGCCATAGCAGTATGACTAACCTGCGCTTGCTCTTGTTTCAACATTTGAAACAAATATTGTCCATCAAAAATCACCAAATGCATAACGTAAACCTTTCTTTTTTAATTGCCTTAATAATACCAAAATTATTGCAAGTGACAAGTAATAATGCTATTTTTTATCAAAAGTTTAAGGAGTAACTAATGTGATAACTCAAATCTCTATTGGCGATTTCGTAATTTGTCAAAATGCCAACATTATGCTTGATAAAGGCTTTACCGCGCTTACTGGTGAAACTGGCGCTGGTAAGTCAATCATTCTTGACGCTTTGGCGCTCGCCCTTGGTGAAAGAGCAAACTATAACAAAATCATGAGCAGTAAAGAACAAGCCACTATCACGGTAGCCTTCGATGTAGTTAACTACCCTAAGGTTATCTCATGGCTTGAATTTAACGGCTTTTCTCATGACGGAAACATTATCATTAAGCGAATTTTAAAATCGAATAAAAAAAGCCGCTCATTGATTAATGGCGAACCAATATCTACTACTCAACTCAAAGAGTTAAGTAATCAATTGGTTTCAATTTATGCTCAACATTCCCATCACCAACTCACTAAAAAAGAAAGTGGTCTGAGCGTTTTGGATTCGTGCCTGGCTGAAAGCTCCGCCCTTGCAGCTACGAAAAGCAGTTATAAGGAATACATGCTTACCATAAAGAGCCTGCAAGAAGCTAAAGACAGACTGGGAGCTATGAAGGTTCAGCAAGAACTAAACCGCTTTTATCTGAATGAGCTAGAAGAACTAAATCCCGATGATGATGAGTATGACAACTTAAAAGAATCCTTTACTAAGCATAGTAATAAAGAAAAGATCTTATCTGATATAAGTTCAGCAGCTTCTGTCTTAGAAAATGAGGATTTCTCAGTTGCGTCAGCAATTACTGAAGCGCAGAAAAAGTTGAATCACCTACTAGGTACAGATCAGGTGATTGATGATGTCTATGGAATGCTTGAAGAAGCTTCAATTAACGTTCAAGAGTCAGTATCAAATCTTTCAGCCTTATCGAATAACTATGAAATGGATGACTTTGATATCAATGAAGCTGGTTCTCGTATCGCCAAGTTTGAAAGCATCGCGAAAAAGCATGATGTTAACCCTAATGATCTTTTAAGCGTTAAATCTAGGCTAGAAAGAGATGTGAATGGATTTGATGAAGTAGAGCAAGAAATCATCGAACTTAAGGAAAAATCAGAGCAAAAATTTGAAGCGTTTAAAGAGCATGGATTAGTACTCCATTCTGAGCGCCTGAAAGCGGCAGAGTTGATTGAAGCTAAAATGCAGGAGATGATGCCAGGCTTAGGGCTTGAAACTGCTCAAATTTCATTTGAGCTAAAAATGACAGACGCAGCTAAAAGTACAGGTTTAACTTCTTGTGAAATTTTGTTCAGCGCGAATAAAGGGACTGAGAAGCAACCACTTTCGCAAGCCATTTCTGGTGGTGAGCTTTCAAGGGTTTCACTATGCTTGCAAGTTGCAATTTCTGAAAGAAGTTCGCTACCTACTTTGATTTTCGATGAAGTTGATGTCGGTATTGGTGGTAAATCAGCGGATTCTGTGGGCGCTATGCTTAAGCAGTTAGGAATTAACGCACAAGTGGTTTCAATTACACACCAACCTTCTGTTGCTTCTTATTCTGATCATCATCTTGTAGTCTCTAAAGACAATACGCAAGATACTGTATCAAATAAGATTGTTATGTTATCTGATGAAGAAAAAATCAAAGAGATTGCGCGTATGTTAAACGGAGATGAAAATTCACAGGAGTCCATAGGATTGGCTAAGAGTATGATTAGTCGCAGTTAATTTTTAGTGTAAGGATAAAGCCAATTTGATATAATGATATAAAACAATCATTGATTTAATTAATTATGTCAAATTACAACGCACTATTAGCCAAAGCTTCGTATGTTGAGCATGGACAAAACAAAGAAATCCTTAATGGCTGGAAATTTGAAGAGGTAGAAAGTGGAAAGTACATCGTTACCCGTAGTAACGGTACGAAAGTCGAACCACCTTCCGCCTCTGAAGAAGCCAGTAATGATCACTGCCTCCTGAAAGTTGGTGATGAATTACCAAAAGTCGGTGTGATAGCACAAGATGAGACTGGAGACTTAATCATTGGTGACTACAAAATTCAAAAAGGTAAAGATTTGCTTTTTGGATGGAGCGCTAAGAAAAGTACAGGTAAGTCTTACAAGGTAACGGATCCAAGTGGAAAGCAACACATTGCTAAAGTTGGTGAGTACTTCATTCCAATGAATGGAGTTATAGAGCTTGATGACTTTGGTAACATAGCTGTAACTGATGGCAACTCCATTCGTGTTCTAAAGAAAACTTACGAAATAGAATTAAAGGTACAGAACAAGCGAGAAAATGAGGGGTTTTCTTGCTATATAAACATTAAAGAAAAAAACAAATCAACAAACGGTAAGGATGGCACGAAAGGTGTTTTTTACCCTGCAAAAAACACTAAAGCTGCATACTTCACTGAGCTTTACGGTGGAGAAGAAATTATTACTGCATATTTCCACCCTACCGCTGAAATAAATAAAGTTATCACTGAAACTCTTACTCATGAACAAGCGTTAAAAGTTAAAAAAATTAAAGAAAAAATCAATATCGTTTTATCTGAATGCAAGCAGTTCAATATAGATCCTAACGAGCACCAGGAATATCATTTTCTTAGAGAAGAGCTGTTAGATATCAATAAAGAGTCCAAAAAATACCCAATGGATGTAACCACTGGGTATAGAGCTTTCGGATTGCAGCCTGTTAAAGAAAAAAATCAAACAACTGGTTACTCAAGATAGCCTTTCATGAACGCAGCCATGCCTGTTAGTTCTTCCTCACCAGAAGCCTCAATTTGTTGAGGCTTCTCTTTTGGCTCAACCTCTGATGGCTTAGGTTCAACATCCCTCTTATCTACAGAACCATTTGTCCATCTAGCCAATATGTCAGTAGGATCTTGCTCATCAGGTATTACGTCAGACGCTTTTCCTTTTTTGATCTGCTCGATACTTTCCATGAACTTTGATGAATAGTCATCTTGAATATCTTCCTGAAGTTCGATTTCATTTTCTTCTTCAGTGAGGCGTAGATCTTCATCACTTGAATTATCAGTAGTGTTAGGTTCTTCAACTTGTTCATCTAGATTATCAGTAGTGTTAGGTTCTTCAACTTGTTCATCTAGATTATCAGTAGAATCATATTCCTCAACACTTTCATCTGAATTATCAGTAGAATCAGATTCTTCAACGATTTCATATGAATCGTTACGTACTTCTATTGGTTCGTGATCTTGTACAAATGAGTTTTCAGGGGATACATCAACAATTCCCTCGGAGTTTGTATCTTCGTGATTTCCCGATTGAGTTGTTGATAACGAATCCTCTAGCTCGACTAGAGAACCAAAATCAACATGAGTGACAGTTGATTCAGTTTGTATATGATCATCTAAAGTCTGGATTTTATTTTCATCAACGTCATTTATATCTATATCTGTTGAATTAATGCCTTCATTATCATTTGAATCACTTTTAGATTCAGTATCTACGTGACATTCATCGACAAAATTTTCTTCATCTGAAATATGTGGAGAAGTTGAATCTTGAGATGGCTCTGATTGCTCCAGTTCTTCATCTGAGCCAAGTTCCGCTTCTACTTCGTTTTCTGATTGTTTAACATGATTTACGATTCCATCCATCTCTTTTTTGCAATCAGTATCCTTGCCTAAATCTTTTTCACCAGAATCCGTTTCAATTTCCTCAATCATTTGAGAGTCTTCCTCTATTTCCATTTTATTGGATTTAATGTTTTCACTTGAAGAATTTTGAATGTTTTCAGAAGAATCATCATCGTCATCATTATTGATTGGATATGAGTCATTTTCTATTAATTGAACGGTGTCATTTACTCTACCCTTTGAAGAAGTTGGCATATGTCCCTTATCAAGAAGGTACAGAATCCTTTGATTTCTAGTCATAGACATTCTTGAGGGATCATTTCCAACCCAGTAGAACTTTTCAGTATCAGTGTTTATAGAGTCACTTGTCTCACCTCTAAGCAACAAAGACATCGTTCCGTCTTTAGATAGCCTCATGGGATGACCTAGCGGCTCTGACAGGGAATGCATTCTATCAAGGAGAACTTTTGTCTCATCGAAATTTTGAGGGTTTACAAAGTTGTAGGTTTTAGCTACAACCTTACAGATTTTTATATTCCCCTTAATCGTTGAATAAAGAGATTTGACCATTGGGTAAACATTTTTGGATGAATAATGCTTAGTTGTAAATTTGCCTGAATTCATCCTCTTTAAAGGAATAATATCAATCAAAAACTCATTACTCTTAAACGCTGTTTTTGCATGGTCTGAATCAAAATACATGTCTGCTGTTTGTTTAGCTGTTATATATTCTTTTGTTTTTGGGTTATATTTTTGGTACACCTCCAAATAGGAGTTTGGGATCACTTTATAGTCTTTTGTGAGCAAACGAATAGCAAAGCCACCAACCATTCCAGATTGAAACGTCTCATATATTGATTTTTTTACATACTTTCTGGCTTCTTCAATTTCGCTACTGATAAAGGTTCTAATTTTATCGTGTGAATATATAATGCCAGGGAATGAAAAACTAGAATATTTAGCCATTTCAGTTTTGATGGAATCTATTTCATCATCTTCTTCTTTTTCTAATGCCACTTGAAGTTTTTCTGCTAATGACTTGTAGATCTCGAAATCTTTAGGAATAACCAATCGACCAAAACCTATTAATGGTTCATTACTATCCTTGTCTTCACAAAGGACAGTTGCCCACTTAGCAACATAGTTGGTTTCATTATTGTTGTAATCTTTCTCATCTAGAAAGCAACGGGTAAATAGGAGAACCCCTTCCCTTTTATCCTTACCGTTATCTTTCGTTGCAGTACAAGCCTGTTTCGCCTTTCTGTCATCACGGCTAAACTCTTTTATTGAAGGGCTATTTTCAGTTACTTTATCTAATCGAAGTTTAACATTTACAAGCTCACCTTCATGAGTCACACCTAAGACGCTATGAGAATTCTCAGCGCCTCTTTTATTATAAACTCTTGGGTAAAGTATGATATTCATATTATTTCTTAAATAAAAAAGTGGATATAAAATATATCCACTATATTATTACAGTTGCCGATTTTTTTAAACCAATAAAAAACTAGAAGAGTTCAAGTTCGTCATCGTATGAACTAGCTTTTTCCTTAGACTCTTTTTCCAGTTCCTCTAAAACACCAGGCTCGGTTGGATCGAAGTTTCGCTTGGTTTCTTCATGAATGTTGTGAATCTCTTTCATTTCAACAACAGAGTCTTTAATTAATGATTCAACTGAAGACGCTAGGTTCGTGATGAAGCCATAATCAACATGGTTTTTGCTTCTTGTTACATTTAATCTTGTTGATGATTTAGATTGAGAGAAAATCTCTGAGTCTTCAGGATTTCCACCAAGCTCAACAAACTTCTTCATCAGCAGCTTACTGTCCACACTTGGTTTAGTTTCTGATGTAGAAAAGCTAATAGCTCCAACCTGAGTTTTCTTGCCTACAGGAGCGATGTTAACACCTTGGATCTGTAATAGCTCTTCAACTCTGCTACGAGCAGTTTTCTTCATCTTATCAGATTCTGAAGCCAGCTTATTGTATAAAGCATACTCAGCAATTGCTCCTTTAAGACCTGAAGGCATATCGTTTACTGTTTCGAATTCCTTATCGTAGGAAACAACAGGTACAATGCCCTTCTGAACGTATTCATTGTAGTAATAGTCACCGATGTCTTTAACGGCTAAACAAAGATCATCATTAATTGGTTCTACCGTTACCATACAAGAAAAATCTTCCACCGATAGAATAGCAGCAGCGCAGTGATCGATTTTCACACCGTACTTGCCTTCAATGAATGCTTTATTTTGAGCCATAGCTGCTCGGCTTCCATCACCAATATCTTTATATGCAGCTTCAGCCTTTTCATGGTTTTTAGGGATTCTGAAATCCACCATCCAGACCTTATCAAATTTATCTTTGTAAAGACCGCCGATATTCGCAGACATCCAAGGGTATTCACCCCACGGCTCACCAGATTTAACCTTCGCCACTAGTGCGTCTAGCGGTTTAAGCTCATAGCGATGCATTTCTTTGAGGAATTCTCTCATCGCATCATCTTTCAATCTCATACTTCTCAATGCGGCATTAGGCATAGATTGTACGTTAGTCATTGCTAGTTTTTCTTGAACCACAGTAGAAACACTGTGAACATCATCATTACCATAACTTATAAAACCACCATTATGGGATACATATAAAACCCCCATATCGCGTGGATTGAAGGTCGAAAGACGTTTAATCGAATAGCGCAATGAATTCTCAACTTTCTTGGATAGTGACTCTGGAGTAAGAGATTTTTCTACCCTTTCAATGTCAAGCTTAAGGATTTCAGCGCCAGAACGAAGCCAGTCATCCATGATGTCTTCAGACACATGTGGAGCAACTTGCTTGAAGTAAGTCTTTATTTCGTCAAATTTAATTTGCATTTACTTTTTCCAAATTTATTAATATCATTGCTTTCCTTAATATTAACACACATAAAATCAATTTCGTAATAAAAAATGAAATTTCACACACTGAAACTGTGTCCTTCAACGGACTTAAAAGCACTAATCGGCAAGTTGTCGCATGATGAATTTGGAAAAGCAATGATGTTGCTTTTTACGCTATGGGAGCACGGAGACGAACAATCTAATCTAGATATAGACTCGGAACATGTTCTAGCTATCTTCGGAAAAGCAGGTGATGCAGAAGATTTTGTTAGCAAGGTAAGCTCCATTGATAGTGACATACTTACAGTATCTCTAGACTTAGAGAGTTTAAGTAACAAGGTGTCTTCTTATTTTCTAGCTAAATTGCTAAAGAATGAGCAGCTAGAGCAAGCAAAGCTTGCAAATCTTCGAATTCTTAATACTCGCTCTTCGCAACAAAGCAAATCTTTGTTCGATGCGATTAACAATGAAGATAACGAACTTGCTGTTAAGTATGTAGATCCTACTTTGGAAGTTCTTGGCGAATACAATGGTTGGTTGCCTACAAAAAGGTATGAAACCGAGGGGCAGGTATTCCGTGTTAGGGATAAGCACCTAGCACTTTTAAGGCAGGCATTTCCTGGCGTTGATGTTGACATGGAAATTCTTGACATGTATGAGTGGCTTAGGGATAATCCGCTCCAAAGAAAGCCATTAGCAATGATGAACTCATTTATTCAACGCTGGTTGTCAAACTCACTTACAAGTAGTGTTAATGCGCTAAATGAAAAAGATAAAGAATTCAATTTTGATGATCTACCTGTAGATTTTTAGGTAATAAATATGTCTATATCCGATAATGTTTATCTTTATATACAAAAAACAAAGAAAGTCGATAATAAGTCAAAAGATATTGTGTGTTTTACCTCTGTTGATGCAGAGTTGATTGTGGCTGAAATGCAAAGATACTGCATTACGGATGACAAAATTGAAAAATTTGTATGCAAATACCTTGAAGATCGAGGTGATACACCTCAGGCTTTAGATACAATTCTTGCTGCTGCAAAGCGTTACTCGTATCAGCCGTATGTCGCTGAAATGTTTAAAAGATTCAGCTCCTATTTTGAATCCTTTCGAATACCAAAAGAACCATCGAAAGTCACCGACTTGTTCAGGGAGTGGGTGGATGCATTAGAGCGTAAATCGATAAACCCAACTACAATACAAGAAAACTTGGATAACCTTTTATCTGGATGGACTGGCTCTTTCGCCCCTACTCCAAACCAGTTTGTGGATTTTTGTGAAAATTCTCGCGTAATCGTTAATCAGCAATTTGTTGATTTTATGCAGAGAATGTCCTTCAGGTATAAGAGATTATGGGATGACTCAGGTGTTTTTCGAGTATTTTTATACAATGAATTTGTACAAAACAATCTGGAATGTGTAGATTTCAAAGCATTAGAAATCGAAATTACAAAAGACCCAAGATACGTTGATTTTCCGCCGAACGTGTCTCATTTGATTACAATATCAAAGTATCTCCTAATCGAAGGCTGTGTACCTCCTTGTAGGGCGTACAGTGTTGCAACAAACCCTAAAAATGAATTGCACAATAATTGGATTATCAAAGAAACAAGGCGAAGAATTGGCGGTTTCGATCTTAGAGTCGGTGAAATGTCAAAAATGAAAGCTAGATTTGATTCAATGTACGCGATTGTTCTTGATGAGGTATACAGCGGAAAGCTTACAGAAACACAAGCGAATTTGGCACCAGTTAAGCAAGACCTTCCTGACGGAGATCCAGTTAAGAGCGCAGAATTTTTTGCGAATCTGCTGAACGGGATTTAATATGAATGACTTACTATACAGCGAATTAAAAAGATATATAAATTCAGTTGATTTTCTTGAATTCAATGGCTCTGTGAACAAAATCAGCCTGGAAATCATGTTTATAATCGCAAAGCATTCAAATAAAATGAAAAAAATCTTTGAAAATGATAGCTTGTATGATTATTATGTGTCTAATAAAAGAATTTTGGTTGATGAAGCTCTATCGATTGATTCGGGCAATACACAGTTTAGGAATAACCTTAACTACTACTTGAACACTAGATGTCTCAATCACCCTGGATTTAAAAGTGAACTGCTAGAAATTTTTATTTTTGAGCATATCATTTAAATAAACTAAACAACTAAATAAATTAAGGAATAAATATGTCTTTTAAACCATTTGGCGTTTTAAATGCTTTCATTTCAACAAAAAATGAGGCTTTCCAAAATCTAACTGCTGACAGTATCAATAAATGCCTAGAAAGCCTGCCTTTTAAGCGCGTATCTGGCAATGTTCGACACTATTCAGGTTGGGTTCCCCCACATCTTGACATGCAGGTTCTTGGGGCTGTATCAGAAGGAAATATTCTGATGGCGCTTAAAACTGAAGAAAAGAAAATTAATACTTCAGAGCTTAAAGAACTGTTGGATGCTGAGTTCGCAAAATTTAAGAAAGAAAACAATGTTGAGAAAGTGCCAAAAGACGAAAAATCTCAGATCAAGACCAAGCTTGAGAACGAGCTTCTTAAAACAGCACAGAGTAAGTTTTCAACCACTCTAGGATGGCTGTGTATCGCTGAGAAGCGCCTAATCCTAAACACTGGTAATATGAAGCAAGCAGAGCGATTCATTGACCTTCTAGAGCGCACAATCCAACTAACTGATAATGAGTTCAAAGGTTTTGAGTTTGCTCCACTACAAGTGGCTACAGATATCCCTCTTAAAATGACAGCTTGGGTTGAAGACACAAACACAATGCCAGATCAACTTGAGATTATGAGTGAGTGTATCATTCGCGAACCACAGCGTGATGGGCGTAAACAAGGTAAGATCTCGTATTCAGCTCAAACGCTTGAAGGTGATCGTAACCTAGAAATTTATCTTGGCGAGAAAAATTACAGCGTTGTCAACCTAGCATTGTCTTATAGCAATGAAGATGAAGAAGTGAATGCGCGTATGAGCATTGACGAAAGCTTTATGATTAAGAAATTCAAGCTAGGCTCATGCTTCAAGGAAATTCTTAAAGGCAATGAATATGACACGGAACTACAGCAGTTCGACACTGAATTCAACGCTTTCACAAAATACACAAATACCGTGCTAAACGGTGTTATCGAATGCTTTGGTGGTCTTGCTAAAAATGAAGAAATTTCTAGTCAAGATTAAGAAGCCCATTGTTATATTGGGGCTACTTGTAGCCCCTTTTCTTCTTAATTCACTCCTTAAATCTAATCACAAAGCACCCATTTCTATTAATCTACTTAAGAAAGTAGATGGAATCTATGTTCATCAATGCAAAGGTTTGATGAGCGATGATTTAGTCATTACTGCCAGCCACTGTTTCACAGGTGATGATGAAGAGTACATTCCTCTCTATATACATTCAGGCGCAAAATACTACGAAGTAATGAAACCATTTTATGTTGGTAAATATACTGGCTTAACAGGTTCCGACATTGCTTTATCTGGAAAGTTTAGTTCTGAACTTATCGGTGAGTGTCAAGATTATGGATATACTGCAAATTACCTTAATATGTGTAACTTAACACCTAATGGTGATGGTTCTGCATATTATTCAGATAACTGTATTTACCCTAAGGGAATGAGCGGTACTGTTCTTGTAAACAAAAATCAAAAAGCTTGTTTAGTATATTCTGGTTTTTATGATATTATCGACAAAAATAAAAATTCAATAAAAAAAATAGGTGTTTTTAAACCTCTAAAAGGAATAAAAAATGAGTATGTTGATTGATGCTAACCCTGTAGATCTTAAAGAAGTGAGTGAATTCGTATCAAACTTTAAAACAAGAAAAGCCTACGTTGGCATTTTTAGTGATGGACTTGACCTCTCAAGCGTTACCAGTAAATTTGAGTCTATAGAAGATATGACAAGCGTTTACAGTAATTTACCATTGGAAATCAATAAGTTCATCAATGGTTTTATTTTTTGCAATGACTTCTACCTGCTTTTTGGTAAAAATAGAGTTATTGGAAATGTAGCTGCAAGTGAATCGTATTCGGAAATGTTAAAACTTCTTCATCTTATAAGAGAAAAAAGTTTGAAAACCGAAATTAATTAGTTTAAGTTATAAAACAAAAATTATGAATAAAATTATGAATAAAATTATAGCTTTTACTTCTATTCTTCTTTGTTCTAACGCTATCGCCTCTGAAACCAATCCTTTCCTGCCATATCAGTATATTGAAGATAAATCGGCAATGTGTGAAAAGGAGGATCCAGTTGAGCAATCGCTTTCTGAAACAGGAAGAGCTTCCGTTAACCAAAATCTTGACTTCGTGGCTGAAGTAGATGGTGTCAAGATTTATTACGATTCAGCTAAAGACGTGTATGTAGAGATTTCTAATAATGAATAAAAATAAAGTTAATAAATTAAGTTTAATAATTGGTTGTATACTGGCTGTTTCTACTTTGTCTGGTTGTACCTCGGGTAAATCTATTCCTAAATCACTGGAAGAAGCATTAAATCAGGACAAGATAACCAATAATGTTGTAAATGATTGGAAGAATGAAGAGCCTCCAATTCGATTTGTTCCTATTAACGACCTTTTAATTTTAGAGGAAGGCTCCCCTATACCAGATAAGTTTTCTAATAAGAATATTAAGACTGGTTTTCGAGGTAGTGCTACTATAAAAGACCTTGTTCCAATTCTAAAGCAAAAAGGTTTGTATCTAGTAATTCCTGACGAAGCTATTAGAACCATGCCAATAGTAATGATTGACTTTGATGGTAAGCTTGGTCATTTACTGGATGCTTTTGAGGCAGCTTATGGCATCAACTTCAGCTACCATGCTGGCGATATTGTTACTGTTGAGAAGTTAACTTCTTACCAGTTGCGAATTCCTCAAGATGATGTGATAGCCAAACAGATACAAAACGATCTCAAATCAATGGGTGCTGAAGAAGTAAGTTACTCTGTAAATGCGGCTACAATCTTTTATAAAGCTTCAAAAGCAAACCATCAGAAGATTACAACGTATCTTGACAGGCTGACAGTGAACACTAGTTTGGTTTCAATGCAAGTAGCTATCATTACAGTGCAAGTAAATAGGCATAAAGCTGAAGGCATTGATTGGAGTAAGTTTGGAATCAAAATTGGTGATGGCGTTCAGACGGGTGACACCGTAACTAGCGATGATTCATCAGATGACTCGTCTGATTCTGACAGTGATAATAGCAATAGCACTAATCCTGCCGAAGAACTAGGAAGCTCAATTAGAGATGTTAAAGCAAATGCATCAATAACTGGTACATCGTCAGCACTGGAGATTGGCAATGGTGAGTTTACTCTTTCAAACGTTATTGATTTCTTATCTACCTATGGTAAAGCTGAAACATCACAGTCATTAATTATGAAAACCTTATCAGGGCGAGAAGTAATGATGAGCGTTGGTGATAAAGTTCCTTATATAGATGAGCTTAGTGGAACATCAGATACTGAATCTGATAGTGAGTCTTCAAATGTCTCTGTTACATACCTTGATTTAGGTACGAAACTACATTTGAAACCTTGGTTTGATGCAAAATCCCAGCTCGTTACAATCGATTTTGGCATGGAGATTAGCAGCTTAACTAAATGGGTAGAGCTAAATGCTGGTAATCAATTAGGAATGGTTTCTCAGCCTCAAACTCGTGAGCAGAAGTTTAGTGATGTTATTAAGATCATGGCTGGTGAGTCAGTAATCATTGGCGGTATTAGTTTTAATGAATATAGCGATGATAGAAATGCCCCATCATTTGCTGAAGATTCAGATATTGCTTATCAAAAGCAGAACTATTCTAAAAACAGTACATTTATAATGATCCGTCCAACAGTTACCATTTTTGGAAACAGATAAGAAGAAATAAAAATGAGTGAAGATAAAAATGGCTTT
Source organism: Vibrio sp. V15_P4S5T153 (assembly GCF_963874485.1). Classification (NCBI taxonomy): domain Bacteria; kingdom Pseudomonadati; phylum Pseudomonadota; class Gammaproteobacteria; order Vibrionales; family Vibrionaceae; genus Vibrio; species Vibrio sp. V15_P4S5T153. Next base: position 548,294 of record NZ_CAWNHR010000017.1, read on the forward strand.
TTAAGTCGAATTTTCAAAAGAAAAAACAAGCGCCAGGAGGAGCTTGTAATAGACGATTCTCCTACTCCTGATTCTTTGGCTGTTGATGATTCTGACTCCGATGCAAGCACACCTGATGAAAACTCAGTCATCAATGTTAGTGACGAAAAAAATAAGAAAGGTTTTTTTGCTAAAAAGTCCAAGAAACAAGATAAGAAAATGCAGACTAAAGAAAAGGAAGTCGTTGTTTCTGAGCCAATCGAGTTCTACATGGGTTATTATGCAAAAGTAACCAAAAAGGAAGTTAAGGAATATTTATTTAACTTTGCTTCAGCCAATGTAACGCCTATTGATAATGCTTTCTACAACATAGTTTCTTATGGCGAGGGTTATCTTTGGGAAATACATGAAGGTGGTTCAGGTCGCGGAGCTTTAACCTCTATTATAGAAGAGCTTGATGATTCAGATAGCGTTACCATAATCAAGGAAAACTTTTCATTAGCAGTGGTCAAGGATGAAGAGAAGATTTCTGTAGCTAAAATTAGTGCTGCTAACTTGAAGTACCACAAAGAAAACAAAAATATTGTTTTCAAAGATAAGATGAATAAATTTACTTCTTCTGGATATGGATTCTTTGTCTTTAGTTTTATTATGCTTACTGCTTCATTCATTCTGCTTGGCGCTGCTATGGTGAACAGGCAAGATGAAAAGAACAGAATCACTAATGAGCATCTATATGAGAGTAGTACTAAAAGCCCTATGCTCGAAATTAATAAGCTCAATAGATACATGACTAATGAGAATAGTGGCGTTTATGTGAAAGATATGCGTTATGTGGTTGCAACAAACACATGGAAGATCACTACCTCCCCTACTCCAAATTATGATTCTATCAAGAAAAACGTTATTGATCGTGTTACTAAAAAAGAAGAAACGGTTGAAGAAGTAAAGGATTCAATTGAAGACCTAGAAAACACAATCACTAATACTGAACCTAAAAAATCTAAGAAAGATGTTTTGAATAAATTAGCGGAGTAGATATGCCTTTTTTAAAGAAAAACTTTTTCAAATTTGCTGGAACTCTGATTTTCTTCATTGCACTATCAGTCATTGGTCTTTCTGTATACCTTTTTTCCAATCCTGGTGTTGAGTATGAAGAAAAGGCTGTTGAAAAGTTTGCCTATGAGCAGTGTAAAAAAGAATCTGTAGAGCTTGGTTACGCGGTAACGGTTCACCCTAAGAGCAAGTACCTTATTTTGAAGAATGTCGGTCTTGAAGACTGGAAAGAAGAACTTGCAAAGTCATCAATTGTTATAGAAAGGTGCAAAGGATTCACGCTTAGAGAGTACTGTATGGGTGAATCATGTAGGGCTTTTGGTGATAAAGAGCCTATGTCTGGAATAACATTCGCCCTTAAACCAGCGAAAAAAGTCATTATAAAACAGTAAGTTAAATCAAACTTAAGCGAGCCTAGGCTCGCTTTTTTATTGTCTTAAAATGGCTAATTTTCACATTTATCAATAAATATTTTTTTTACTTTGTAAATGATTAATAAAAAAGATAATTAAGCTTGCTAAAAAAAATGTTTTTAATTATTTAAAAAAAATGGTTGCTAGGTCATATTATTAACAATATTATTTAGACATGTGATGAGCATCACACAAAACAAAAAACAAACAAATAAATAATAAATAAATAAATAAATAATAAAAAGGTAATTAACAAATGTTTAACTTAATCATCTCAATCATCGCAATCGCTCTAGTTGTAGTTCTAGCAGGTGCTTCACTTTACTACGGCGGTGACGCGTTCAACCGTGGTTCTTCTGACGCTAAAGCAGCGACTCTAATTAACCAAGCACAACAAATCCAAGCTGCTGCAACTCTATTTACAGCTTCTGAAGGTGGTGCTCCTACTGC
>NZ_CAWNHR010000017.1:550802-873218 GCF_963874485.1 Vibrio sp. V15_P4S5T153
ATTGCAGACCTTCAAGGTGCTTACCTAAGCTCTACTCCAAGCCTACCTGTAGGTGCTGACGGCGCTAACTGGGAACTAGGCAATGCTAAAAACGCTTCTACTACTACTGTAAGTATCGTTTCTGTTGAGCTTCCATTCGCTGCTAAAACTGATGACGGTATCACTAAAGATATCTGTAAGACTGTTAACAAAAACGGTGCTGGCGTAGTGTTCTGTAGCGCTGCTGCTGACGGCACTTTCACTGAAAAAAACCTAGTAGCTGGCGCTGGCTCTGCTGATGTTGATGTTGATGCAATCGACGTTAGCTCTGGCACTGCTAAAGCTAAAGTTCACATGACTATCTAATCGTCTGAACATGATAGGCCGCATTTATATGCGGCCTTTTTTATTGGTGGTTTTATGATAAAAATATCTGCTGAACAATGGGCGTTAGCTGCTTAAGATCAAATGAGCATAGAAGAAACGCCTCTAGAGACCGTGGGAGAGATGAAAATATTCTCAATGATCTGATGGGGTCTATAGGTGAACTAGTCGCTATAAAATGGTTTTATCAATACTTATCGAAGAATGAAAAAATTAATTCACTAAACAACATGTTTAGTTTAGGTGGAGGAAGCAAACACTCTTATGCCGATCTTTATTTGGATAATCATCCAGGTCAACTGTCAGTTGATGTAAAAACTTTCGACTGTTCGCCTAATAAAAGGTTCTTTGCAATTAATCAAATGAAACACATGAAATTATTTTGGAATTGTAATGGATATGCCTGTCTATTGTTACCAAGATTATCTCATCAAGCTGTTTTTATACCATTTGTACCTTACAGCGATGTGTCAAAATGGGAACTGAGAAGCTTGGGTGGTTACGGGGATCCTTCATATAACATTCCAATCTCAAAATTCATTAAAATGTACTCAAGCGAAAAAATATCTATTAATGAATTACAGACGTTTTCATGCTACAAAGAATCTGACATTAAAAATAAATTGTCCAACTACGAAACGACAAGAAATTTCTTAAGTCTATGCCCAGAAGCCGATTTTTTATTGATAAAACATTAATTACTTCATTGACATTAATAAGAACAATAAATAACATATTCAAATAAATTAATTATAAAAAATATTGGAAAATTTACATGAACGCAATAATAAAATTAAAAGGTTTCTTAGACTCTAAAGGTATGATTTTATCGGATTATATCCTTGCACTATCTGCCATTGCTTACGGTAGTTATACGTGGGACATGCTATTTCTGGTTGCAGGCTGGCTGGGTTTAGCATTGGCTACCTATAGACCTTCAAGAATTGCTGATCATCTAGTTGCAAAAGTGGTAAAGAAGCCTAGAGCGATCTAATTATGGGGCATCTAATTATTACGATTATCTCCATTGCTGTATTTGCCGCATTTTTAACTGCTGGGGCTAACTACATAAACCCCACAGTTATAGATGATATTGGAAGTAAGACTCTAATAAAATCATCACTGATTCAATACTCGTCTGGAGTTATGAATTACAAAATGATTCACAGCAAATACCCTACTAGTACTGATCAGTTCATACCAGATATCATTTCTCAACCAAAACTACCAAAAAACATGTCGCTTTCTCAGTTTGAAAACAACCATGTTAATGGGACTATAGAGCTGTGCTTCGATGTAGAGATAAAAGCTGAAAGTTCACTGAAAATGTTAAAGGCAATCAGTGGTGATGAGCTTCAAGGAAACTTCATTATTTCAGATACCTGCGGGTCAAAAACTGAAGTTTTGCCAGTAACTTTTCCAGTAAATAAAAAGATAACATATATAATAAGGTAAAAATGTAATGATTCATTTGATGGTGCTTGCGCTCATATTCATGGCTTTTGTGGGAGCCATTGGTTTTAGTTTTATGAATATGACACATTCAACTAACATGCTTTACTCCACCCAATCTGATAAAGATATTACTAGCAAATGGGTCATTGCGTTAGAAAACGACAGGGTTGAGGATCCAACTACTGGCAGGCTGATCGCAACATTCGGATTGAACTTAGAGCAGGACTACAATGGAAACGGAATAAGCGATATTAGTTTTCATGTGCTTCCTGACGGGTATGGTTTACCTAAAGTAAACGCTTTTGGTCGTTACTATGTATACTGCCCTATTGGAGAAAGTATTGGTGGTGTTGGTTATGAATCAGCAACTGTAAAAACAGGTAGAATTGAAGGCGACCTTAGCACTTACAATGTTTCATTGCTTACTGTAAATGGTAAAAAGTATGTGGCTGAATCCAATCTAAATATTGATTCTTCAATTAACAAAAAATCAATTTCAGCACTTATTCTTTCACCATACTCTAAAGACAGTAATGCCCCTTCCTGCTCTGAAGTTAAGCTGACAGATGGTATTTATACAGTTCCTGGCGCTATAGTTACAGCCATCTCGTCAGAGCAGGCTTCCAATGACAAAATCACCAAAACTATACCTCTATTATCAGGAAATGCGCAGGACTTATCTGCAATGTCCAGCGCATGGAAAATGGGTTCGGCAATCCAGTACAACATAATGATTGACCCTGACACATTCACTGTTTCTGGCGATATAGACTTTTGCTTTAGTAAAGATATTTACCCTAGAAAGGTTTATCTAAACGGTTCCTTTGATGGTTCCAACATTTCACAGCTTACAAGTGCATCATCAGCAAAGATAAAACTTTGTAACGCATCACTATACGTAAAAGACCTATCGTTAGATGGCATCTACATAGATGCCTTGAATAGCACAATTTATGTTGAAGACAGCAACATTAATGATATGAACGCAGTCAATAGTAAATTTGTTGTTAATGGAACCGTAAACATGACTGCTGGCATTTACGATAATGTTTTGAGCGTTAGTAGTGGCAAGGTAAATGTAAAAGATTCGACATTAAACTTCAGAGTTAAAAAAAATAACGGAATAGTCGTTTCTTTAGATGGATCTAAACTAGACATAAACTCTTCTTCTGTAAATGTGATCACTTCTGGAGCCACGGATAATCTAAAGTCAGCGATCTTTATCGATGAATCATCCAGTGTAGCAATTAAAAAATCAACACTAAATATTTCCACTAAAGCAAGCTATTCCCCAATTGTAAATCAAGGGAAAATGGATATAATTGGTAGTGATATAAATATCTCTAAAAGTAAATACGCAATAACATTAAAAAATGGTGGTCAGTTAGGCTTGTCTGAAAGCACGGATTTAAGCCTAACAGGTGTAAACGTAACAGCGATTGTTGATGAGTCTGGTCTAGGTGTTTATGGTGATAATGCTAACATTACATCTGAAACATGTTGGACTGGATTGTTATTCTCCGATTCTATTAGTAACACCAGCGGAACTTCTGAAAGCGTAAATAATAAAATTACAACAAATAGAAGTAATTGGAACTGTAACCAATGAATAATAAAGTAAATTCCAGCTCAAGAAACGAACAACTAAAAGAGCATCTATTAAAGAATAACTTAGTGACTGATAAAGAGTTGAAAGCCAGTGAAATGGAGTCTTCCGTCACTGGTAGAAAACTTGGTCATATCCTCGTTAAAAACGGATTCATATCTCAAGATGTGTATGTTGATTCCATGCTTAAAATCTCTCTAGACGGTCTTGAGCATGAAGAAATAATTCTTGCTCATGTCCCAACTGAGATATTAGTTAAGACGAAAACTAAAATTTCCGCAGACACTGTTAAAAATGTTTACATAAGCACTTTTACTGATGAAGCCATAGTTAGGTTCTTACTTAAACCCTACTTTCCTGCTCAAGAAATTGTTTTTATTGAGTCAAGTCTGGAAGCTATTGAATCCTATCTGGATAAGCTTGGGGAATCGAGTGATGAAGATGGGCTTACTCTAGAAAGCCTTTTAAGAGATTGCATTATTAAGGGTGTATCTGACATACACATAAACCCTAAAGTTGAGTCATACACGATTTTAGTACGATATCTTGGTGTTCGAACACTTTATCACGAAGGTGAGCTTGAAGAATATCAAGTCTTGACCTCAAGGATAAAGGATAAATCAAGAATTGATATGGCTGAAAGGCGAATCCCACAAGATGGTGGTTTTTCGATTGAGCATGATGGTCGCATGGTTGATTTACGTGTTGCTACCGTAGTGGAAACCAATGGTGAAACAATCGTAATGCGTATTCTTGATCCTCAGAATGCCAATAAAAAAATTGATGATTTGGGTATCGAAGGAATTAATGAGTGGAAGAAAGGCGCAAGCTTGATCAATGGAATCAACCTTATTTGTGGTGCTACGGGTTCAGGTAAAACCACCACCCTAAATTCTACAGTTAAAGGTTTGGATAAGATATCAAAAGCAATATTTACCGCTGAAGACCCCGTAGAATATCAAATTCCTTACATTGTTCAATGTAATATGAATGATGCGGTTGGATATAACTATCCTAGAGCACTTAAAGCCTTTATGCGTTCGGATCCAGACATCATAATTTTGGGTGAAATTCGTGATGAAGAAACAGCGCGTAACGCAGTTAAAGCGGCGGAAACAGGTCACTTGGTGTTTGCGACAATCCACACTAACTCAATTTTAGGCGCATTTAACCGATTTAGGGATATCGGCGTTCCTCCACATGAATTAAAAGATATCTTGCGCTCTGTATTGTGCCAAACCCTGATTAGGACTCTTTGTTTATCATGTGGTGGCTCTGGTTGTCCTAAATGCTTGGATTCTGGGTATTCAGGTCGAACAATCGTTTCTGAATGTTATTACTTCAATACTGATGAAGAAATTGAAAAGGTTCTTGTTGAGAAAAAACCCCTTTGGAAAACAATAATCCAAAACGCATTTTTAAAGTATGAAAAAAGCATTACTAATTTCAAAGAGATTGATCGTGTATTTGGTGACAAGGGTCTTTCAATGCTTGAATATGAGTTAATGCGTAGAATGCTAAAGAAAGTTAGCTTGACTGAAAGTGCTAAATTCTTAGAATATAACACATATCAAATAAATGAAATTAAAGAGTCACTTTCTGATTTAGAACCAAACTGGAAAGATGAATTTGAAGAAAAATATCAATTATTAATAAAAGATAACCTTCACATTACAGAACTATAAAAAATGAAATTATTTAAATGCGTTATAGAACATAAAGGGAAACTGATCACTAGAGAGATTGAGGCTCCTGACCAGCTTGATGCAATGAAAATTGCCAAGACATATGGAAAGGTTATATCTTGTAAAAAAGCCTTCTCAATGGGCAAGTGGGAGCCAGCATTTGAAACTGCTGACCGACAAATCTTTCTTCAGCGATTAGCCGCGATGACAGGCTCTAAAATGCCTGTCTCTGAATCTTTGGCTTTAATGGAATCAACATTCAAAGGAAAAATAAAAAAGATTTCATCAAGGCTTCTTAGGCATATTTCTACAGGTAAAAGCTTACCAGATGCAATTGAGTCTCTTGGTCCAAAAGAGTTCCCTGCAACAACAGTTGCCCTGATCAAAGCGGGAATCATCGGCGGTGATACTGCCTCAGCCCTGAGAAATGCAGCGGATTTTGAAATCGAAATGGATCGAATTAAGCGTGAAAGTGGCGCTGGGATTGGTAGTGCTTTAACGGGCTTTTTCTCTGCTGTGGGTATTACATTTGGTACAACACGATATATGGGTCCCCAAACGCTTGAATCAGACCTTATGGTAATTGCTGGTGACTCTATCGATGTAGATTGGGCGATTACTCTAGGTAAGTTCTGTGAAGTAATGATGGGGTCATTTGCCCTTATGATGTTTGTATTATGGGCAATGAATAAATGGGGTAGAAACTTTGCTCCACTTTTAGTAGATAAAATCATTCTAAAGATCCCTTACTACAAAGATCTCGCTTTATCTAAAAACTCATACATTGCTCTATTTGGCTTAAGTATGCTAACGAAATCAGACGTGAGAATGCAAGAGGCACTCTACCTCTCTGCTAGCGTTGCTGAAAAGGGGCAATTAAGACAGGAGCTAGTAAACTCAGCAGATGCTATTGGACGCGGCGCTGGTAGAGACTGGGCTATGGAGTTGAAATCTTTGCACCCAACCGATGTTGCAGCACTTTCATCATCAGAAGACAGAAAAAATATTGCTCTTTCTCTCGATGCCATTGCGATTCAATATAAGAACATCTATGGCGCGAGAGTGAGAATGCTTGCACCAATTCTTCAGGGTGTTTCTGTTGTATTCCTTTGTCTAGCTGGCGCGGTTCTCTTCGGACTTACCATTGTACCAATGATGCAGTTTGCAACTGCCGACTTGGGGTAATTATGGATGGTTATATTTACATCCTATCTAATAAGGCAATGCCTGGATTATTAAAGATAGGAACAACTACAGATATTGAGGGCAGATTGTCCTCATTATTTAATACGAGCGTTCCTTACCCATTTACTCTTCTTTTCTATAGCCAAGTGATGGAATCATATAGAGCTGAAACTGAAATTTTCAACAGACTAAATGCATATCGTTGTAATGACTCTAGAGAGTTTTTCGAAATTGATTTAGACAAAGCAAAAGCTGTTGTATCTTCAGTAATTGAAGAAATCAATGGACTGTATGTTGATGAGGGATTAGATAGATATTACAATGTGTGGACATGTCCTGATTAATAAATGAAATAAATATGAAAAGTAATATGAAATCTAAAATTATTGCCTTAAGCATTGCTTTTGCCTCTGCTTCATCTTTCGCAAATGGTGGTTCACTCGACAAAGTTGGTGTTTTCGATGACGCTTATAGCGCGTTCCAGCTCCTAAGAAAACCACATAGCCAACAAGAGAAAATTGTTGCTGAAAACACAAAAGAAGAAAACGAACTTCTTCTGTCAAGCTTACAGTCTCTTTCTGTATTAAAAACTGAGCACAGTCAATATGAAGTAGAAGATGCAATTTTCTATATAATGACATCTCAGCATGAAGAGCTAAAAAGTAAGTGGGATGATAATGTCACATTCAATGGCGTAAAAATTTACCAAGACGACAAAATGGTAAATTATGAGCAGTATAGTTTTGATCCAGAAACTCCAATGGTAAATAAAAACCGAATTAAGAATGGATTGCCTCCTGTTAGCTATGACGGTTTACCAATTCAAATTTGTGCTTTAACCAAAAATGTAAGTTCTTCAGAATTTGAAATTCTTTCAACTCAAGTTGATGCATTTATCAATTTATCTCGTTCAGGGCTAAGTAAAGAGCAAGCTTGCTTGAGTGAGTCAGATGCGAAAAGTTATTGGGTTGAAAGACAGAAAGATTTCGTGGATCAATATTTAAATTACACTCCGAGATACCGTTATGAGTAATTTGCATCAAAGTGACGTAGAGGTTATGGATGGATTAAAGGACACGATTAAAAACTACCTTGCTAAGAAAGGATACTCTTCACCAGACTTTTCGTATTTGAACTTTAACAACGTTATGATTTGCAATCTTTCAGTATACAAAGGAAATTATAAGCAGATCATGAGCGAAGCGTACTCTGAGTGGTGCGCAAATTCTGGATTCAAAGAGGAATGGTTAAAAATCAAGTTTTTCTATCCCGACGTTCATCAGGAAGTGAAAATTATCGGCTTGGATTTGGATGGCGGTGAACACTGCATCAGACTAATTACATCAGATGGTAGAGAATTCAATGCGCACCCAACAAAAGTTAAAGAATACATCCTAGTTTCTATTGGTGGTGGCTTAGATTTAAATGAGTAGCGATGTACAATTTTTACTGAATGAAACTTCAAAAATTGAAGATATTGTTCGTAATTTACCAGGCTTAATCATTAATAAATTTGATATCAAAAATGAAAACGGTGAAATATCAATCTCCATTAAGGTTAAGAATCTTTCCGAATACGAAAACTTCATTCGCAACGAATACATCAAATATGCGAACCGATATAGACTACCAATAATGGCTATTGATGAAGTATTAATTGCAGATAATGGCACCTTTAAAGTCCTTGGGTGGGAACAAAAAAATAGGCTTTATCCTATAATCATAAGGGAGCTTGATACTTTTAATGAATATAAATTGAGCATAAGTCAGTTCCATAATCTTTATGATAATGCATTAAAAGAGCCGCTATAAGCGGCTCTCATTATCCAAATGGCTCTTTATTCTTTCGAACACTTCGTCCATTGTTCCTACCCCATCGATACAAATAGCGTGTGGGTTGAGCCAACAGTATTCTTTGTATCTATTTCGAATCTTATCGAAATCCTCTTTACCGTTAGGATCAAGTCTATTCCTTTTCCCTCTACTAATCATTCTTTCCTCATACGTTTCATATGGAATGTCTAGAACGAATGTAAGGTCTGGTTCACACTTAAAACCTATCGCCTTTTTAAGGGCGTTGTATGAGCTAAACAGACTATTGTCATTCATACATTGGTATACATAGGTTGATGGCTCAAATCTATCACAGACTACGATTTTGCCTTTTTGAAGATTTTCCTTAATTTTGTTCTTATAATGTTGATTTCTAGAGGCTAAAAATAAAAGTATCTCTGTTTCACTATGGATAACCTCTTCAAAGGAATCGTCTAAAAGCACACTTCGAATGGCTTCAGCAGCAGGAGTGCCTCCTGGCTCTCTAGTAATCTCAACATCTAAACCTAATGAAGCAAAGTAAGAGCAAACTCTTGATATTTGTTCACTTTTACCTGCTCCATCAACACCTTCAATAACAATAAACATTAAATTTCAAGCTCCGAATCTTTTTTATTATCTTTATTAATCTCTTGAAGGATGTATTTTCCATATTTTTTAGCTCTGCGCAACGTCATACCGCAATTTGTAAGATCATCAATTGATGTTGGCATCTTTTCAGAAATTGCTTTCGCAACATTCTCACTAAAGATAAGCATTTCGTTTTCATCGAAAGTTTGAGCAAGTTTTGCTCTCAATGTCATTAAGCCATTAACAGAGGAAGTTTCCACAACATGAACATCATTGCCTTCATGTTCCACGTTCAAATTCGGACTCTTTTCAGCCTCTTCTTTGCCAGCATTCGAATTGTCGGAAAATGGAGCGTCAATATTATTCAATGATATATATCCACTGATTGTCGCAATGATGTCATCACCATACATTCTGATTCTTTGATCAGAGATATCACATTGCGCCATTGATTCCTTGTTCAGCGGCTTGATAGTAGCAAGCTTTCTTGCCGCTCTATCGCTGAAGATCATGTGTGGAGGGTAAGACCTCTTCATTGCTAATAAGCTACGCTTTTCAAGAATGACTTTATAAAGCTCTGGGTCATATATCTGCTTAACTTTCATTACGCCAGCTTCATTGGACTTCTTCACTGTTCCAAAGTCGCTGATCACTCTTTCTTGGCTTTTACCTTCTAAAAGCTCTTTTCCTTTTGGAGTGATCTTGTAGTTGCCTTCCATTTTAGATACGTGGATGATCTGGTCATCAATCATATCCTCCATTAGCCTTTTGACCTTAATTGTAGTCATCTGTTTTAGAAGACCAAACTGGTTGAGTTGTTCGTAGTTTCTTCTAATTAATGACTCTTTTTGGAGACCTACAAGAATATCAGCATACCTTTGAGTGGTAAGTTGACCATTTGTGTCTTCAATCAAAGATAAGGCAGCTCTTAAATCTTCGTCACTGTACTTGCTGATTTTTTGCCCTTCCAAGCTCTTTTCAAGGCATGAAGAACACGTACCACAGTTATCTTGATGAGAGTCACCAAAATACTTCATAATCGCAGTGCGCTTACACAGTTTAGTTTGGCAGTATCGCTCCATAGTGTTTAGCGCTGCTTGTGTGGTCTTTCTTCGCTCTTGCAGGTAGTCTAAGTCTAAAGGAGCCTCAATGTTCTCGATTGACACTTCTACGCCCAAATAATCGCCTTCAGAGCCTTTCATCTTAATAACACCCTGGTCTTCTAGGATGTTCATGATGCTTTGAACTTCGTATGCGCTTATCTTTTCCGCTACAAAATCTGAAATAGTTTCAAATTTCATGTAATCAACACGATCACCAACTAACTGGAAGAGTGCATTTCTTACAGCAATTACATTCGCTATTGTTGGGTATGACGTTGCAATAAAGAACTCATTTAGTACCCTATCCTTTTTGCTGTATAACAAGTAAGCATCAGAATCTTTTCCGTCACGACCAGCCCTACCCGCTTCTTGATAATAGTTTTCAAGGTTTTGTGGCATGTTAAAGTGTATGACTGCTCTGACAGTTGGTTTATCAACCCCCATACCGAAAGCATTCGTAGCAACAATAGTTTTCAAGCGGCTTTCAATGAAAGCATCTTGTACGCTATTTTTCTGTTCTGGTGTTAATTTACCGTGATACACACCAACATTAAGCCCCCTTGAATTCAAGCTTGCACCTAATGTTTCAGCCAGCTTTACTGTTGGGACATAAATTATTGTATCCTGACCTTTATGATGGTCTAACAATTCTGTTAGTGCCTCAGTCTTACTGTTCGGTTCTTTTACATGGAATCTAATGTTTGGTCTATCAAAGTTACCAACTTGAATATATGGATCTTCCATCCCAAGAGTTTGAAGGATATCTTCGCGCACCCTTTCAGTTGCTGTAGCTGTATACGCCGCTCTAGGGATTCTACGATTTTGAACCGACTCAATTTTCTGTAACGAATCATTTATTCGAGAATATGCAGCACGGAAGTCATGCCCCCACAAAGACGCACAGTGAGCTTCATCGATTGCAATAAATGAAATCTTAGCTCTCGCCAAGGCTTCAAGCATTTTCTCGTCCTCTAGCCTTTCTGGAGCCATGTATACAAGTTTGTATGCGTTTTCACCAGTTAGTCTAACGCGGTTGAAGATTTCTTGAGGCTCTAAAGAAGAGTTGATGTATGTTGCAGGAATATTTCTTTTAAGCAAATTATCAACTTGGTCTTTCATCAATGAAATAAGTGGGCTAATTACCACACACGTTCCATCGAGCGCCAATGCTGGAACTTGGAAACAAATTGACTTACCACCACCTGTTGTCATGATGGCTAATGAGTCTTTACCGCTGATTACATTATCAACAATTTCGGCTTGCCCTGGTCTAAACCCGTCATAGCCCCAATACTCTTTAAGAATTTGACTTGGATCTTTGTTCATTTTTTATTCTCATTTATTCTATTTGCTTATTATACCACAATTTATTTTATGTATTAATACTGATTTTCCAATACATAAAAGTTGCGTTAGCTTTTACCATATTGTAGAATTCTGAATTAAATAAAAAGATAAAAACCAAAAATAAGGCTAAATAAATGAGTGCTCTAAAACAAGAAATCGGGTCTAATGTTACCCCTATAGTAGCATCTGAGCTTGCAGACTTGCAGAATAAGATCAATATCATGGACTGGTGGCATGTCTCTGAGATTGTCTCTAAAGCATGTTCGTTGCCTGAAGATCAATTGCTAAACCCAGAAGCATCTATCCCAGCAAGCTCTAAGGCTGGTCGCTTACAACATCAAACAATGCATCAGTTCATTACGCGCACAGGTTCTGCGCTTGGTCTGGCAATGGACTGGAATGAGTGGGCTGAAACCATTCAAGCGACAATGCTAAAAAAACGATACTCTATCCACTTAACAGACAAATCTCAGATTGTTAAACAGTTTAATGATATTAAAAACTTCATTGGTCGAGAGCCAATCAGTGAAGAAGAATATCATGTAGAACGAGACAATTTTTTTACTAATGTAAAGAACGAACTTCAAGCAAAGCATCGTCGTAACGTTAGTGAGCTTGAGAGTAAAGTTCAAACTTTAGAATTCCAAAGTCAAAATTCTGAAAGTGAGATCTCTAAACTTAATGAACTTCTTGATGCTACCAAACTAGCACACAAGCAGGAAATTCAAGATCTAGAAAAGCAGAAAGCAACTGCTCTTAAAGCAAATGAGATGTTGGCAGCAGAAAAGCTAAGTGAGCAAAAAGCAGCTCTTGAGGCTCAACACTCTATCGTGATTGAAGAAATTAATAATAAATTACTTTTGGCAAATCATAAGCACCAAGAAGAAGTAGACAAGCTACAAGGTCAGATTCTTTCTCTTAAAGAAGATCATAAAGCTGAAATTGAACGTATTCTAGGTGAATATGTTGCAATTAGTAAGCATCGTGAAGTTGAGCTTTCTCTGTCTAAAGAAAGAGAGAAAAGTCAGGCTATGCTATTAGAAGTTCAAAGCCTAAATGACAATAACAGTAAGCTTGAAATAACCAATCAAAGTCTGACTGAAAGCCTTACTCAATATGATCAGAAATCCATGTCTTTCAAAGCTCAGCTAGAGGAACTACAAGCCAAGATTGTTAGTGGTGAAATCTCAGCAACTGACATCTCCGCGCAAAAAATCCAAGAGATTGAAGCGCAAAATGCTGAGCTAATTGCTATGAAAGCTACATATGATGCTAAAGTAGATGAGCTATCTAAAGCCAATGAGCAAAAAGCAAAGAAAATCGGTTCATTAACAGCTAAGATTAAGAAGTACAAAAAAGCAATTAAAATGTACAGAACCATGCTGATTGAAACGCAAAAATCAAACACCGTGTTTAAGCTAACTACCGCAGCATTCTTAACTTCAAGTGTTGTACTAATCATACTCCAAGGCGTTAAATTACTTGCCTACGGTGGTTAATCGAAACAAAGAAAAGCGCATCCAAGGATGCGCTTTTTTATTTGTCTTATTATTGGAAGGGAACGCCAAGTTCTTCACTTTTAGCTGAGATCTCTTTGGACATTTTGAGATTCTTTTCAATGTTTTCTTTTATGCGATGAGAAAGGAACGAGATTCTTTCTTCTTGGTTTTCATCCTTAATACATTCCAAGAATGCATTCACATCACCAACAATAAACACCTGCTGTTTAGCCCTTGTTACTGCGGTATAGATAAGTTTTCTATTCAGCATTCTTTTGTTACTTTTTGAAATTGGGATGATAATCGCGTCACACTCAGTACCTTGTGATTTGTGAATTGTCTTAGAGTAAGACAGTTCCATTTGACGACCAATTGATAGAGGTAATGCAACAGTTTCTCCATCGAATTCAATGCTTACCTTTTTCCCTTTGAAGTCAATGTATTTAATTTCGCCAACCGCTCCATTAGGAATGTTTTTATCTCTGATTCGCTTCGTGATAACGATTCTATCCCCTACCCTAAACTCTTTACCACCAAGCTTAGCATTGAACGAGTTGCGCCCTGGAGGATTGAATATAGGCTTAAGCTTCTCATTCATCGTATTTACGCCGATAGGCGTTTCATATTGCGCAGACAGAACCTGAATCCTAGAATGATCTATACCAAGCTCACCAGGGATAAAGCCCTGACATAACTTAATTACCTTGTCTTGTGTTTGGAAGTCATTCTCAGTAGGGATTACGTGCCATGAACCATGACGGTTCTGATTAAGCGAAGGCGTTTCCCCTTGATTGATAAGCATGGCGTTATCATTTATCTCTGAGTGCTCTCCAAAGCGAATTGGAGTTGTTAAGTAGCTTGTTTTCACCTGCTCTATTGAAATCAAATCTTCGATTACATTTCCAATCTCAACTGAAGGTAGCTGGTCTTTATCGCCTACTAAAATCAATCTTGTTGTAGATTTTAACGATTTAATCAATCGAGACAGACCGTATAGATCAAGCATTGATACTTCATCAACAATAATAACGTCTGCATCAACTTGCTTATTTACCTTTGAATAGAACCCGCTATCATGATTGAATCCGATAGCCTCATGTACAGTGAAACAATCCTCTCCAATAGACTCAGACATTCTTTTTGCGGCTTGACTGGTAGGTGCCATACAAACAATTTTTTGAGTATTGTTGGACGCTTTTCTAATCAAACCCATGATTGCTTTAATTACAGTCGTCTTACCCCTACCAGGTCCCCCTGTAAGTATTGCTAATTTTGTTGATACACAATTCTTTACAGCGATTCTTTGCTCATCTGTCAGAAAATCCTCATCAGGGTCATGATTTGAGTAGTCGTCAATCTTATAGGATGTAAGGTAATCTGCAAGATGTTGAGCTGTCTCTTCTTCAAGTCTTGCGTGTAATTTACTTTGAAGAACATCTCCAATCATATTGTAAATACCAACCCTCATATCACTTCTCATGTGATTTAGGATAAGGTGTGGATTTACTCCCTCAGCTTTTACACTATCCAATAGATTTTTAGGGTAAATCCCCGTAGAACCACCGCTAATTGACTGATTATAAAAGAAGTCCACAATACTACTTAAGCGAGCATATGAATCTTCTTCCCAATACAGATTCTTAATATAGCTATCAATTGTAGAGATTGGGAAATAATCAATCAGCCTATAAGGATTTCTTGAAATCGCATTTAAAGCCCCGTGTGGGTGCTCATTGAAAATATCAAACAATTTGGCAATGTCATCATAAGAAAAGCCTAACTGCTTCATGAACTCAACATCATGTGCAATCATTTTTGCTTTTGACCAATCTCTCTTTACCGCTTGGATGTCTAGTTTAAATCCATCATTTACAAGCTTCTCTGGCTCTTTTTCAAGAATAGGAATAATCCCCTTTCCATACTTAACTCCAATTTGTTGCGCATCTTTTGAATCAATTGATTCAAAGATTTTAGATTCTAAAATTTCTTGAATGTTTGGATTGGACTTTTCAAGAAAGTGAGCAGGGAAAATTGAATTAAACTCAAAATATTTAAAGCCATCATTGTTTTCTGAAACCTTGCCTCGAATAACAACGGTATCATCTACGCTAGGTGTGTAAAACGCCCTACCGCTCGTATGTATAATGAAGCTTTTACCGCTGCTCTCGAAATTTTCAGAAATAAAACTTTTAGATTTTTCATCTACAGGTTTTACTTTCAAAGAAATGTAAGAGTCATTTTTATTGATGTTATTATAGGAAATAACCTTTACCTTGATAAATGACATTACCCCGTACCTTTTTTCATTTATTGTTATGCTTATGACATTTTACTATAATTGGCAAAAAACGGTAAGGTGAAATAATGATAAAAAAAACACTTTTGGCATTTTTGGCTTTAAATGCCGCATTTTCAGCAAATGCAGATATCAACTTAAACAATAATATCAGTGATAAATACCCATTTATTGCTAGTGGAACGGGGGTGCTTGCTGAAAGCTCTGAGCATTTATGGATTAAATTTGATGATGAAACTTTCAAAAGAGCCACTAAGTTCACTACAAGTAATAACTATCGAAGAGAGCACAAAGCTTTAAAGGTAGAGGCTTTTGGTGTAAAATCAGAGAAATACAAATTTACTAAAAATCCAAAACTTAAAGAATACTGGGTTGAAGCCAATACCATTGCTAGCAATGCCATTGAAGGTAAATCGGTTGATGTATATTGCACATCAGTCACAACCAGCGGTATGCCTTCATGCATTATTTTTTCCAATCTTGTAAATGAAGACAATGAAGAGATACGCATGAACTACAACAGAGCTATCATAGAGTCAGGATTGTCAGTCTTTGAATATGATCCAGAGACGATTCAGCTTGGTAGCATGGAGAAAACCGTGATTTACGCTCAGGAAACAGCGAAAAAGAATGGTGTTGGTGTTTGGTCTCATTCTTTAGGTATTTTAGATATTCAATTCGAGTAATTTAATAATGACTAAAAAATCAATCAAAGAAAGAACGCCACAAAGCGATGCCTTCCTACATGAAAACCCTGTTATCAACAGGGTTCTTCAGAATCGAGGTATTAAATCACTTGAAGAATTAGATTTAGACATAAAAAACCTATTAGACCCATTCCTGATCAAGGATATGGACAAAGCAACTGACAGCTTGATTGATCACTTAATGGAAGGAACAAACATCTGTATTGTTGGTGACTTCGACTGTGATGGGGCTACATCCACCAGCATCATGGCTGAAGGTTTGAAATTGCTAGGCTTTGAAAACGTGTCCTATATTGTTCCTGATAGGCAAAAACATGGATATGGCTTGACACCATCAATTGTTGATCTGGCTTATGAAACTAAAAAGCCAGATGTTATTGTTACAGTTGACTGCGGGATCTCTTCATTTGATGGCGCAGATAGAGTTTACGATCTTGGCATGGAGTTGATAATTACTGACCACCACTTGCAAGACAGTAGTGGTAAACTGCCTAAGTGTGAAGCTGCTGTTAACATCAACAGAAATGACTGCCCTTTTCCATCTAAAAACCTCGCGGGATGTGGTGTGGCTTTTTACCTAATGGTCGCATTAAGAAAGAAAATGCGTGATTACGGAATATTCCAGCAAAAAGGCATGGCTGAACCGAACCTTGGTCAGTTATTCGATTTAGTCTCCTTGGGTACTGTTGCTGACGTTGTGCCGTTAGATAGAAATAATAGAATTCTTGTTAAACTTGGTTTAGATAGAACCAAAAGAGGTTTGGCTAGAGAAGCAATAAACGAAGTATTTAAGCAAAAAAACAAAGACATTTTTAAAGTAAAATCTTCTGATTGGGGCTTTATGATGGGTCCAATTCTTAACTCTGCTGGTCGATTGGAGAATATGACCAAAGGTATTGAGATGCTTCTAGACCGAAATCTAGGTCGTGTTACAGATCGAGTGAGTGAGCTGATTGAGTTAAATGAAACTCGTAAACAAATTGGTAGAGAAATGGAGCTTGATACTGAATGTATTCTAGATAACGAAGAAGTTAATATGGGTGTGGTAGTCTTCCAACCCGATTGGCATGAAGGTGTGGTTGGAATCACTGCCTCGCGAGTAAAAGAAAAAGTAAATAGACCTGTTATCTGCTTAACAGAAACCCATGAGGCAAAAGCTGCTCGTGAAAAGTATGAATTTGCTCTTGAGAACAATCACGATCCAAAAACTATTGCGCAACTAAAGGAAGAAATGGATAACAGCCTAATCAAAGGGTCAGCACGTTCCATTCCAGGTGTGCATGTTAGACATGTTATGGATCATATTAATACAGAAAACCCTGGAATGATTGCTAAGTTTGGTGGTCACGCAATGGCTGCGGGTATAAGCATTCCATACAATCAGTTTGAAGCTTTCAAAAAAGCTTTTGATAAAGCGTGTGAAGAAGTTATTGAGCCATATATGATTGAGGACTCTGTTGTTGTGGATATACATAACGTAGATCCTGCTTATATTAGCTTAGAGACAGCAGAACTTATTAACTCATTTGAACCTTGGGGGCAAAAATTTGAATCCCCTGTATTCTCTGGTCAATTTGTTGTTAGGGAATTTAAGCCTATAGGAAAAGAACAAAATCATCTTAAACTTGTTGTATCCCCTATAGGAAGTGATCACAGGTATGAAGCACTCTTATGGAATTGCTGCTCACCTAGTGAGCCTCCAAGAGTACAAGTAAATCATGTCATTGATAGTGTGTACACATTGGATATTAATGAGTGGCAAGGATTTAGAAGGGTTCAGTTGATGTTTAATTATATGTATGATGAAGAGTATGAATTGAACCTTCAAAGAGAAGCGAATATTTCAAAATCTTCAGAAATGGTTATCTAATAACAAGTTGCCAGATATAGGGTGGTTGTGACTTAGTCGCAACCACCCTTTTTTATATTTTTTTCTTATAAATAACAAGATTCCTGATATAATTTATATAAAAGAAACAAGTAAAGAATCTTCTTCATGAAAAGAATTAAATTAAGTCACAGTGAAAGAGCATTGTTCAAATGCGCTAAAGATAGAAATACAAAAAAATTCATTAGCATGTATATGAATAACGAATTCGTGGAAAAAACAGTTTGCAATGATGATGGTGAATCACTACTTAACGTTGCAATAAAAAACAATGCTGTTGATATTGCTTTGCTTTTAGGTGATGACCCAGAGCTGATTAATATGCGTGATAAAAATGGGAACCCTCCTGCATTAGCTTTTAAATCTCATATTAATGAAAAGTTATTAAAAGGGCTTATTGATCGCGGTATGGACATTAATAAACGCTCCGTTATAATGACTGGAAGTAAAAAAGGACAAGAATGCGGAAACTTACTTCATCGTATCGCTCTTTTTGGTAATAAAGAGGATTTTGATTTAGCTCGTAAATACGGGGCGAATATCGAGAGCCGAAACTCTAAGGAAGAAAAGCCAAAAGATGTCCTGAAAAGAATAAATAAACTAGATGAATTTTCTCTTTAACAGGCAAAACAATATGAAAGCAAATAAATTAATCTTAGGTATTGCATTAGCTATTGGAACCATTCCATTCGCATCACATGCTAATGTCAAATTCGATGCTCAACCAGTTATCAGCGATAAAGTCACCGAGTTCCAATACCGTGTCGATCGTGATAGTAAAATAGACAAAATTAATGACAGCATTACTAGTGCTGGTGGAATGAAGCGTTTAGTGAAAGATGCTGATAACGGAGATGCAAAGAGTAAGTTTGTACTGTACGAGATGTACAAGTACGGAATCGTCTATAAGGCAGACTATCTGAAGGCTCACCAGCTTCTTCTCGAAGCTGTAGAAGCGAAGTTTGCTCCTGCTCTTATCGAGTACGCTTATTTCTTGATGGGGTATAGTGACGTTGATAAAACAACAAAAGGTCTTGCCGACCCTCATGATTCTCTGACTCAAGAAGAAAGAGAGCAATTGGCAATGAGCATGTTCCTTGATGGCGCTTATGTAGGCGACCCTGTAGCTCAATATGTTGTTGGTACTCACTACATCCTTGGTAAAGGCGTTGCTAAAGACCGTGATTTGGGTATGTTCTGGTTGAGCCAGTCCCAAGCAAATGGTTTTGAACCTGCTGAAGCTGCCAGAATCAAGGTAGATAAGGCTCTAAACACTCTTATTAACTTCGAGCAGGTATCAACTGACGCGAAACTCGGAAAAGTTGATGCTATGGTTGATCTAGCTAAGTTTTACCTTTCAGACTATGAAGTTGAATTGAACAAAGAAAAAGCTCATAGATTACTAGTTACAGCTTCCAAGCTTGGTAGCGCTGGAGCAAAAGAACTTTTAGAAACTCATTTCTAAAATATTTATTCATTCACTTTTAGTTAAATAAAAAGCAGATCATTATGATCTGCTTTTTTAGTTTTGTTTAGTCTACTTAAGCGCTTTCTTGGCAATGTATTTCCAGTTCAAGTACCCTTCCATAGTTTCACCATTACTCATGATGATTTTAGGAGTGCCTCTAACACCAATCATTTCACCGATAAGATAGTGCTCAAACACTGGGTTTTGAATATCACCCATAACCTCATCACCTTCAGCTCGATATCCTGCATACACATCATCAGCAGCTTTGTTTCTATCTTTGTTGTACCAGATGCTATCCATCAGGCCAACAGAGTGCTTGAGCTTATCGTCTTCAAGTCCTAACCCCATATATCTTGGGTAAAATAGGTAATACACTGATATTCCATTTTTAGTGTAATCCTCCACTTCGCTATGCAGCTTTCTACAGAATGGACAAGTTGGATCAGTAAATATCACCATTGAGGCTTTTTCATTTTCAGCCTTGTAAACAACTGACCATCTATCACCAGCTTTTTCGACAAATTTCACTATAGCCTGGATCTGTTTCTTAGTTACTTCTGGTGAGAGTTCTTTACCGTCTTTATCAAACCCAATCTTAGGAATCACTTTTTCCTTGTATTTGATGTATGTGCGATAACTTGTAACGTCCTCAGGGTTAACGCGACCATTTAGGCTGTATTTAGCCATATCAGCACTAACTCTTTCACCCCCGTAGCCCTTTAGCTGCTCATCAATCACCTCCTGAGGTGTTTCATCTCTTGCTTCAGCCTTTTCTTGCTCAGAGCTATTTGTATGAATCGCTATTGATGATGCAGGAGCTATTGAAGCAATCTCCTTTTTAACGTCCGTTGAGTTCTTTAGCTTGTTAAGCTCATCCTTCAAGCTCGAACCTAAATTCATCTTTTCAGGTTTAGATGATTTATCTGTTGATACTGAAGCTGGAGCGCTTTTAATTGTGACAGTGTGACCTTTAAGCTCAGCTTCTTTTTTTAGGATATCTGAAACGATCTGTGTTTCATTCTTTTTGGTTTCAGAATTGTATATGTCACCACGGATAAACCTCCCAGAATCTGGATGGAAGTAAAACTGGTCAAACTCACTCATAACGAGATAGAGACCTGGAACACTTGTTTTTGCTGCCGCGACTAGCGGTAGCTTTCCGCCTAACGCACTATCTAATTTTTTGTTAATTTCAGATAGTTCCATACTATTCAATATAGAATACGCCTTACCCTCACCTACAGGCTGCTCTTTCCAAAATTTTAGATCAAGCAATGCTGGCGTATTAATGATCGTTATAGATGCTCCTAACATGAGAACACCTAACGCTACAGAGGAAAAGCCGAAACCTTTTTTCTTTTTTAGTTCTTTTTCTTCAGTTGACATAATAGGTTCTTTTATTATTGATATTTTATGAAATGATAAATTATTAGTTTTTATTTTTCAATTAAAAAGGCGCTCATTGAGCGCCTTTTCTGTTAAAAGATGATTCTCATTATATCAGCTCCTAATCCAACAACCATCAATGTGGATACAAGAACTAGACCTGTAATGGTAAATGCCTTATCTACCATTTCTGGAACCTGCTTGCCTGTAATGGCTTCTACTGTGTAGCTAAACAAGTGACCGCCATCAAGGGGCTTTATTGGTAAAAGATTTAATACCATCAAATTAATGCTAAACATGGAAACAAAACCGATAAAGCTCATTAAACCAAATGATGCGGCTTTTTGGGCTGTATCTGCAATACCTATAGCGCCACTCAAAGAGGTAGGGCTTACATGACCAGTCACAAGCTTGTATAGAGTATTTATAATCAAGGTAGCGCCATCATATGCTCTCTCTAAACCTGTAATGATTGCATCTTTAACACCGACCTCTTTAACAATTAAGTGAGATTCGTCAATCTTTTGCATCATAGGAGCAACACCCAAGAAACCAGTCTTACCGTCTATTGGATTGCCCTTTTCACCTAGTTCAACATTTAGAGTATGTGGCTGACCCTCTCGTTTAACAACAATTTCGACACTCTTAGCGGGTCTTACATTAACAATCTTTGATAATTCAAAGAAGTTCCCAACGCTAACACCATCAATTGAAACAACCTGATCTTCCTGCTTTAATCCTGCCTTTTCAGCGGGGCTATCCTTTAAAACCGCTCCAACAACATTCGTGTGGTTCTTGTACTGAGGTAAAATTCCGATGAAATATGAAAGATCTTTAACTTTTGAATCCAAAACTTTATCTTCCAAATCAATGTAGATCTCGCCTTTTCCTTTTACATCTACATTTACTCGATTAGAGCCTATGGATCCAATGAATGCATGGTCAAGTTCTGTCCATGTTTCAACCTTTGTTCCATTTACTGAAGTAATCACGTCACCTTTTTCAATAACCAAAGTTCCGTTTTCTTCATATTTAATGTCATTTGAAACATAGTCTACGATGGTTGATGGCATGGTCAATGTGCCGTATGAAATGACTGTAAAGCCAATAATAGCCATTATAAGGTTGAATATAGGTCCAAAAGCGACCACAAGAAATCTCTTCCATCTAGGAGCTTTGTCAAATGATCGATTTAAATCATCTTTACTGTATTGTTTTAAATCCTCAGCATCCATCTCTGTTGAATCCAGCATCTGAACGTAGCCACCAATAGGAAGCCAAGAGATAGAGTATCTAACACCGTCTTTACCTGTCCAACCGTAGGCTTCTTTTCCCATACCGATTGAGAATTTCAAAACTTTAATTCCAAGTTTCTTCGCAGTAATAAAATGCCCATATTCATGGAACCCTACAACTACGAAAATCAAGAGTGAGAAAAATACAATAGATTTTGAAATCAATAGTATATGTTCCATTTTTTATTCCGTTTATTAATTAAGTTTCGTGAATTATCCAGACTTCAGTTATGAAAGTCAATCAAACTGGATGTTTTATCAGGTATAAAGTCATGGTATTATTACGTTAATAAAGATCAAATTGGTGTTACCCATGTGGGATTCATATACAAAAAAACTTGATATTACATTTCTTCCAACTTTGGCAAGTACCGACATTGTTACAAGAAGGGAAAGTTTACCTTGGAGTACCATTGTCTCTCTTTTTTCCAAGCATGACGTTAGAGACCATAAAGATGGCACAGCATTCATGCCTGTAAAGTTTAAGCCTGAATCTGATTGGATTTCAGAAAAAAAAGGAGACAAACCTGAACATTACAGGATTGACCAAAACGTTCAAGCTATAACAATGGCGGTTTTTGACCTTGATGAAGAAGGTGCTATGGAGCAGGCTGAGAAAGCCTTTGCTGGTTTTGAATATATCATGTATTCAACACACAGCTATTCTAAAGAAACGCCTTATAAAGCACGTATTTTAGTTAAGCTTGATGAGCCAATTGATGCAAGCAATTGGAATGAGTTTTTGTGGGAGATTGCTCAAGCAATCAAAATCGATGAGATGTGTAGAAACTTATCCCGTAACTACCTGCTTCCTTCGATCAGCGTTGATGCTGGTATTGCTCCAATGTTTAAGCATAGCACTGGCAAATCTTTAACAATTAATGACGCGAAGAATATAGCTAAGAATTTCCCTAGAGAAATGTCGGATGATGAGCGTGAGTTCGTTGATAAGACTTTTGGAAAGGTTAGTACTACCTATGTGGAAAATGAACATTTCTCTGGCGCTAAAGTAAATCATTATGACAGGATTGGAAGCTCAAAAGATTATGATTACGAATCTTTAGTAGAGCGACATGCCAAGCACATAAAAGAACTTGATATCAGCGATAAAAGACACGCCTTTGCGCGAGGCGTTACCGCTAGTGAAATTCTAGCTGGTGGAAAGCAGGTTGACTGGTACAACGTTGTTCAGTTTATTTATAGAACAACCAGAAGTCATGGTTCAAAATGGTTACAACACGGAAATACGCCAGATGAGCTTAATGATCTTATCCTAAACGGTTATAGAAAGTTTAAGAAGAACATTATTGATTCAGATCCAAGCTTTGTTCTTCAAATTAATAAAATTGTGAACGCAGCCAAAGAGCAAGCTGAAAAGTCTATGAGTTCTAATCAGTGGGTATTTAACGCTCCACCTAAGAAAAAGGACACCAAAAATATTGGTGAGGTTTTCGATAAGAACGCTTACACTTATGAAAAGCTTGTTGATAGACACAAGAATAACCTTTATAAGCTTCATGCTGAGGGTGATCTATTTGACTTTGTGATTTCTGTTTATGAACAAGAGCTTGATAGAAATGGAGAAAGGACAGACCTTAATACTGTTGGTCAATTTGCTCTATTTTCTTGTCTTAACTACATTAAAAAGACAAATAAAACTATCGATGAGTTTTCTTCTGATTTCGGTGTGATGCTGACGAAAGGCTTAGATATTGACTTTGGCGATCAGGTTCCTGTTAACAAAGTTCCTTTAATGAAGAAGTTTGTTAAGACATCGGTGTTCTTGGGATACCAATGCATGGTTGGAAATAAGAAGTGGGATTTGAAGCGTGAAAAGTCTCCTGACAAAACCCCTTCAAGATAGGCTTTTATTTCAATAAATAAAAACCGTAATACAATAACAAAAAACAGGGGGTCTATTAATAGATCCCCATTCTTTAAATTTCTAGGCTTGCAGCCGCATTTTTTCAGCTTTATTTATCTTTGATAAGCATCTAAGCGATTTGGAGTTAAGAATGAACAACTCCCACTAAACTCTACGCGTTTTGAAGGAGTTTCAAAAAGAAAGCCTAAGCTGCCTTTTTAGGCTGGTTCCCAGCCTGAATGCCTAACGCCCAGTTTAAATTAACTTGCGCACTGGCTACATCACGGGGCTTCTCACAGCCGCATTTGCATGAGTGCCAGCGTTCAGCTAAGAATTTTTTCTTCTTAGCTCCGCAGTCTGGACAGGTTTGACTTGGCTTAACTTGCTTTGTTGGTACTTCAACGTATTCGCTACCAGCTTCTGCCGCTTTATAGGATAGCAAATTAAGAGTCATGGCTGGCGCGGTATTCAGGATTTCCCGATTCAAGCCAGCCTTTTGTTTTACGTTCTTCCCATGCTTCTCGGCAGTGCCTTTGGCGCTGCTGGTCATGTTCTTAACGGTGAGTTTTTCAGTGGCAATTAACGCCGCCACTTTCACTAATTTTGCCGTTTCTTTATGAGTAAAATCGAGTCGTTGACGGGCGATTTTTTGGTGCAGTTTAGCAATTCTGTGCTTCAATTTGCGATGGGCGCGAGTCCCATTTTTTGCTAACGCAAGGTCGCGTTGCAAAGCCGCTAATAGCTCTTTGCTATTTCTGAGATTGCGCGGGTTCTCAACTTGTTCAAAATTACCATCTTGATCGATGGTTGAAAAATAATGAGAAACACCCCAATCAAGACCAATAGCTTTAGTGCCACACTGTCTTTCAATGGAATCGTATTCCATTGAAAATGAGATAAACCACTCGCCATTCTTGTGAATAATTTCGGCAGTTTTAGGCTTACCGCCATCATTTCTGGCTTTACCTCGCATCTTAACGATCCCAACATCAGCCAGATAAACTGCACCGTGTTTCTTTTCCTTTAGGTGGAGTTTCCAGCCATCACCATGCGATTTGTAACCCCAACCCTTAAAGCGTTGAAACGGTTTAAAACGTGGGAATCCAGCTTTCTTATCCCCTTTCTTTAAACGGCGAAAAAATCCGTCAAAAGCTAATGCGACACGTTTTAAGGTGACTTGTTCACTCTGAGCATTGGCATTGAAAATACCATGAGCTTTACGATTGTTGCGCCACAGAGTGTTAATTTTGCACTACTCTGAAAAGCTAAGACCATAATCAGAATTGCGGTATGTTTCGATGCGATCACGTAAAGCCCAGTTGTACAACTGGTGATGATGCACAAACAAATTCATCAGCGATTCTTCTTGAGAAACTGATGGTTTCAGTTTGTATGTGACTTTACGGATTGCTTTTTTCATACAACCGATTATATTTAGTTGTTATGAAAAAACAAACCCTAAACACGCTACATCACAGCGTTTTCAATATTCACTATCATTTAGTTCTTGTGACTAAATATCGTCGTCGCTGTATCACGCCAGAGGTTGCTGCATACTTAGAATCACAATATAAAAGGTTACTGGAAACTTGGGATTGCGAGCTTTTAGAATGCAATGGAGAACCCGATCACCTTCATCTATTGATTTCTGCAAATCCTAAAATACAACCAAGTAAAATGGTGAATAGTCTAAAAACTGCCACATCAAGACTGGTAAGAAAGGAGTTTTCTGAGCACTTGGGTAAGTTTTACTGGAAGCCCGTTTTTTACAGCAGGAGCTATTGTTTGGTTAGTTGTGGAGGTGCGCCGCTAGACATCGTAAAACAGTATTTGGATCAGCAGGAAGGTTTTGATTAAAGCCACCACTTCGTGGTGGTGCGCCTTTCACCACCACCTAAATTAACTCGCTTAGGCTCATTAGATTTAGATGGAGCACCTGGCGCTATTGGGTAGATTAAAAAACGTGGATCATTAGCTCCACGTTTCGTAAACGGCTCTTCCTAAGATTGCGTTTTTTTATAGACCTAAAACAAAGGAAGATCCACCAGCGCTTTTATCGATTCTCTCTTTGAGCTTATTGTGCTCCAAAACTTCCGCTTCATTCGGAGTCACAACTTTCAGCTTCTCGTTTATTGACGGATCGAGGCGTTGGATATTTAAATTAGATGCTAGCTTAACTTTAGGTTTATCATTTGTGAGGATGTTGCCTTGATATTGCGTCATCATCAAATATACCTGAGCGGTCAAATCAGCATCTATCAAAGCTCCGTGAAGGTCACGACCACTTTTATCTACACCTAGTCGGTCACAGAGTGCATCAAGATTATTTCTTCGACCAGGGTATTTATTGGAAGCAAATTTGTAGGTACAGAATACAGGAATGTTTAACTCAGCTAACGTTGGAAAACCTGCATTTCTAAGCTCACTATCCAAGAATTTTGTATCGAACTCGGCGTTATGGATAACTAATGGTGAGCCGTTTACAAAATTGATAAACTTCTGAGCAATATCGTGAAATCTCTGACCAGGACAGCCTCTCTCTTTCAACTCTGCTTTTATTTCTTCCCAAGAGTAACCGTGTACTTCTTTCGCATCCTCTTCCACTTCTCTCTGAGGATCCATGAATTCGTGGAATGTTACACCTGTAACTTTTCGGTCAATGATTTCTACACAACCGATTTCAAAAATTCGGTTAAAAATGTTGTCATTCTCATCTCTTGGATGAAAACCTGTAGTCTCGGTATCGAGAACAATCATTCTGTTATTTGATAATTCTTCCATAGTTTTTGTCTTTTATCTTTATTTAATTACATTTTATTAATTAATAGCAATAATTACAATGGAGACGTTGCAGAGTTTAGATCAAGAGGTTCTGCTGTTTTTAGGTAGTCTTCTACAGGATCGTTTTTTTCCGTCTCTGGAATATCAATAAAGCGAGAATATTGACCTTCAAACTTGACTTTTACTGTTCCAAGTGGTCCATTTCGATGTTTACCAATGATAATCTCTGCAAACCCCTTGTCTTCTGAATCTGGGTTGTATACTTCATCTCTGTATACGAACAAGATTAAATCGGCATCCTGCTCGATAGCGCCTGAATCACGTAAGTCAGAGTTGATAGGTCTTTTATCCTGTCTGTTTTCAAGGTTTCGTGACAACTGGGATAAAACAATAAATGGAACCCCTAATTCACCTGCCAGATGCTTTAATTCTCGGCTTACCTCACCAATAGCATCAGCTTTGCTATTGTTTTCAGGTAATTTCATTAACTGTAAATAATCCAGCATGATTGCAGATATTGGCGACTCTTCGTGAAGTTTTTTAGCCTCATTCACTATTTGCTGAATGTTCATCTTACCGTCATCGATAACATGCGCATCCCACAGATCTACTTTTTCAATAGCAGCAGATAATCGCCCCTGCTCCAACTCATTTAATCTACCAGTTCGCAATGCTGTTTGGTTAATTGTACCAACTGATGCCCAGCTCCTTAGGAGTAGCTGATCACCAGGCATTTCGATACTGAACGTTAGAGTACGCTTACCTGTCGAAGCGATGTTGTCCATAATATTACAGGCAAGGGTTGTTTTGCCCATTGAAGGTCGCCCTGCAATTATGATCAAGTCAGAATCTTGAAGACCACAAGTAAGCTCATCAAGCTCTTTGAATCCCGTCGATAAGCCCGTTACCATTGAGCCTGATTCAGCGTTCTTCTTCATTTTTTCAAGAAGACCGCGTTTCATATCCTTATAGGTTCGTGAAGCAACTTCTTTAGTTCTTGTTCCTTCAATTTGTTCAGCAACTTTCTTTTGCTGAACAAGCATTTCATCAAGGGATATTTGACCAAGAGCGACTTGCTCTTGTAATTTGTCATATTCCTTGATTATTTTTCGCTTACCCCACAACTCAATAATGGTTTCAACGTAATCGTTTAACTTTGATTGACTTAATTCTTGGAATCCTTCGAAGTACTCTTCGATACCCTCTTCATCAAACTCTTCAGTGCATTCAGCAAGTAACTGTGCTCGCATGATAGCATCATCTGGAGAACAGCCTTTTTTATGTAAATTAATAATTTGTTTAAAAGCAGCTCTGTTGCTCGGCTCATAAAAATATGATGGTTTCAATCTTTCAAGTGCTTTGTAGTAAGCCTTTGATTTTGGCTTATCAGCTTCCTGATCTTTGTTTTCATCCAGAATCAAAGCACCGATTATCGCATACTCAATTTCATCCGAGTACAAATCGTTTAAATCATTCATTTTTTATTCAGTATTTATTTGTGTTTGTGTTGATTGCAGGATACTAGCAAAGTTGTAGTGCTGCTTCAACAAGATTATGGCATTGCATGGGGTGTGGAAAGCAATGTATAATATGGGGAATATTATAGACATTAAAAAAGAATCAATAAATGAAAGATACGCAATTTGTTCATCTTGGCGTTCATAGCCAATTCTCACTTTACGATTCCCTTATCAAGGTCGATCAATTAGTGAAGAAAGCTGTTGAATGCAACATGTCTGCGATTTCCATTTCGGACGATAGCAACATGTTTGCTGCCGTTAGCTTCTACCAAAAAGCTATGGCTGCTGGCATCAAACCTATCATCAGCTCAGAGATCACTGTTTCTTACGGAAACTCGTTTGGCAAACTGACCTTAATTTCTATGAATACTAAGGGATATAAAAATCTGATCAAAATCATAAGTGATGCTTATGATAGAGGAAGACCTTCTGATGATGATTTACCAGTAATCCCTTATGAATATGTAAAAGAAAACTGTGATAATTTGATTGTACTCAGCGGTGCCAACGAAGGAATTATTGGTCGTTCCATCTTGTCAGGCAACATGGATATGGCGAAGAAATTCATAATTCAGCTTCGCGAAGACTTTGGAGACCGTTTTTACATTGAGCTTCAGAGAACAGGTAACTTCCAAGACAATCAGTACGTCTCCACCGCAGTTAAACTAGCTACACTAGCTGACATTCCAGTTGTAGCCACAAACAAAGTCAGATTTATTGATGATCATCAATTCCCTGCTCATGAGGTTAGAGTAGCTGACTCTCTAGGTATTACTGTATCAGAAGTTAGAGACAAGTACGGCGATAAGTACACACCGCACCAATACTTCAAATCGTCTGAAGAAATGGCTGAGTTGTTCAGTGATATTCCTTCGGCTATCGAGAATACCGTTCATATCGCGAACCGTTGCTCGGTTGATATTGAATTATACAAGAACTACCTACCTGTATTCCCTACTCCAAACGGTGAAACGGAATCAGAATACCTAAAAAACCTATCATACGAAGGGCTGATGTTGCGACTTAAGCAAAATTATCCTGAAAAGCTTAATGATGCTGAATTCGTCAAAACATATACGGACAGACTAGATTTTGAATTAAATACAATCATTCAGATGGGATTTCCTGGTTACTTCTTGATTGTTGGTGACTTCATTCAATGGAGTAAAGATAATGACATTCCAGTCGGTCCAGGTCGCGGTTCGGGTGCAGGCTCACTTGTAGCTTACTCCTTAAAAATCACAGACTTAGACCCTTTGCCGTATGATTTGCTATTCGAAAGATTCTTGAACCCAGAACGTGTATCCATGCCAGACTTTGATGTCGATTTTTGTATGGATAAGCGTGATAGGGTTATTCAATACTGTGCAAACAAATACGGTCATAAAGCAGTATCTCAGATTATTACATTTGGAACCTTGGCTGCAAAAGCAGCAGTAAAATCAGCAGCACGTACAATGGGCTATCCATACGGCGTTGCAGATAGATTATCAAAATCCATTCCAAATGAACCAGGCATCAAATTAAGTAAAGCACTAGAGGTCAGTCTTGATTTGAATGCCTTATACGGAAGCGATCTAGATGCCAAGAAGATTATTGATTTTGCTCTTCAAATTGAAGGTCTATCAAGACAAACAGGTAAACACGCTGGTGGTGTATTAATCAGCCCTACCACACTGACTGATTTCACACCAACTTACTGTTTAGCAGATGGTACTGGTTATGTAAGTCAATTTGATAAAAATGACGTAGAGACAGCAGGTCTTGTTAAGTTCGACTTTTTGGGTCTTAGGACACTTACTATTATTGATAATGCAATTAAGGCAGTAAATAAGGAACGCGCTGCTGAAGGCTTGCCTCCAATTAATATTGAGCAAATTCCGCTAGATGACCCTGCCGTTTACGAGATGTATCAAAAGGGTGAAACAACTGCTGTATTCCAAGTGGAATCACGAGGCATGAAAGAGCTTCTAAAACGCCTAAAACCCGACCGATTTGAGGATTTAATCGCTCTAGTGGCGCTTTTCCGCCCAGGTCCTTTACAATCAGGCATGGTTGATAACTTTATTGACCGTAAGCACGGACGTGAAGAAATCAGCTATCCTGACGTTAATTATCAACACCCCTCTCTGAAAGAAGTTCTTGAGCCTACGTATGGAATCATCCTTTATCAAGAACAGGTAATGAAAATTGCTCAGGTTCTGGCGGGATACACTCTTGGTGGCGCTGACATGCTTCGTCGTGCAA
Source organism: Vibrio sp. V15_P4S5T153 (assembly GCF_963874485.1). NCBI lineage: Bacteria > Pseudomonadati > Pseudomonadota > Gammaproteobacteria > Vibrionales > Vibrionaceae > Vibrio > Vibrio sp. V15_P4S5T153. The sequence continues at coordinate 580,904 of NZ_CAWNHR010000017.1, forward strand.
TGGGTAAAAAGAAACCTGAAGAAATGGCTAAGCAGCGTGAAGTATTTAAACAAGGTGCGATTGATAATGGTATAGATGGCAATTTATCTATGAAAATCTTCGACCTAGTAGAGAAGTTTGCTGGTTACGGATTCAACAAATCTCACTCTGCTGCATACGCTCTTGTTTCTTATCAAACAGCGTGGTTAAAAACACACTACCCTGCTGCGTTCATGGCATCAGTTTTATCTGCTGATTCTGACAGCATGGAAAAAGTAGTTAACTTTGCGGAAGAAGCTAAACGCATGGGTGTTCAGATTATTCCACCAAACGTGAACAGGTCTGAAAAAGCCTTTGTAAGCGAAGGTAACGACAAAATCTACTTCGGGTTAAGCGCTATCAAGAGTTTTGGTGATATTGCTATTAATGATTTAATCAGCAAACGCCATGAGCCTTTCAAAGACATATTCGATTTCAAAGAAAAGTGTGGACTAAACAAAAAAGCTTTCGCTTCATGTATTAGAGCAGGTCTTTTTGATGAGTTTGGCTTCAACAGAAGAACGTTGCTTGAAAATGTGGACGTTATTGTTAAGTACGGTAAACAAAACAATTCGGAAGCAGCAAAACATCAATTATCTTTACTCGATGAATCCATCCAGGACTCAGGAATTTTAATTGAAAAAGAAGAAATGAGTCATAGAGAAAGACTTATCGGAGAGATTCAAACATTAGGGCTGAGTGTTTCTGGACACTTACTGGACGACTACAAGGAAGATTGTAGATTGCTTTCCACAGGAAAGCTTGCAGATCTAGCTGAAATATCGATGGAGTCCTCGGCAGATTCAGAAGATGACTCTCAATCAATTTGGCGAGATAAGGTGATCAGTACGCTTTGTGTAATCAATACGACTGATATTAGAACGGGTAAAACAGGTCAGAGAGCACTTCTAACTATTGATGATGGCTCAAGACAGATGGATTGTGTTGTGTTCAACAATTCATTCCATAAATCTCAACAGTACATCTATGACCATAATATTGTTTACATCAAAGGTAAGCTGGTTATGGATAAGAAAACTGAAAGCCATAAGCTGATAGCCTTTGAGGTTGAATCACTTGACTCTCTTAGAGAGAAAAGAATTGATTCCGTATCTATTAAGCTTGATAGTACAAAAATACCTAAACAAGAAATTCAGGCTAAGCTACAAAAACTTAATGAGTTTTTGAAGCATCAACCTGAGGGTGGCTGTGGTCTCCGTGCGATATACATAAAGAGTGAGAGTGAATCCTCGGAGTTGTCTATTGGCAGTAAAAAGTATCGTTATGATGATGAGCTTTCCGCTGCCCTTACTAACATCTTTGGTAAAGACAGTGTTATCATCAACTATAAGAGTGATGAAAAGAAAACCAATAAAACACCAGCGAGAAACGTTGAAGCTACAAAAGAAGATCTTGAAGAAGGTGCTCGTACACGACCTGAAAGACATAAGAATATTGCAAGGCTGTTAGATCAGGCTATGATGGTTATGTCATAAAAGAGAACCCCATATCTAAGATATGGGGTTTTTTTATAATGTAAATAAAAGCCATTTATCTCTAATTCGCTCTAAAATTGATTCTTCTATTTTCATGGTTAACTGAAAGTCATTATTGAACAATCGGATAAGGTCTTGTTTTCCTTTCTTTACACAGAAATCCCTCACCTTTCTCTCTTTCTGTGGAGTGAGGAATTGCCTAATTGGATACTCTAAACATTGATATGTAAGACTATCTAGTTCATTGTCGTAATTTGCATTAAATTTTTTAATAACATAATTGGTTTCATCTTGTGATAAATTTCGACAATCAACAATTAAATACCCATCGACAATATATTTCCCATCTTCTTGTTTTTTATTAAACACTTCTAAGGACGCGCTTTCGATAGCATCCAGCAAGTGGTCAAGCTCCATACGGTTTGGTTCTATATTTGTAAACTGCACTTTATTAGAAGCAAAATAGAAAATCTCTTGGCATTTGTCTTCAAGAGCATCTTTTGAAGGTAAGTAACTTTCTTTTTGGCAGTCAACAAGGTATTCAAGGAGTAATTTATTGAATAGAACATGGCTCTTTTTCATGTTCCCATTCTTATCTGTCAGCATTTGATCTACGAATTTCATTTGGTTATACATAGCTAACCAGGAATTGTTCAAATACCTCTCTCCTGTACTAAGTATCTTTTTTCTTTTTTTTCTAGGTGGCTTACTTCTAGGCATGTTTTTTACCAACTTAATTATTGACTTGAATTGATTTCATTGTTAAATTTAATCCTAATAATAATATAGGAATAAACAATGAATAACAAGAATACAAACATTAAGATAGCTTCATTGATTGAAGACGTTTTTACCAATTGTGATATTAAAGAAAGAGATAAATATATAGTAAAAATATATCACCACCTAGACGGCGAAAGTATAAAAATGAAAGAGCTTGGTGAAGAGTTTGGTATTACAAAAGAAGCGGTTAGGATTATTCTAGAGAAGAACAAACTAAAAGTCGAATCAGCAGCGGGTTCTGTTGCCCATATCTTTGATGACCTATGTAAAGAAACTATTAAACAAACTCCTATTGGCTTTGAAAGACTCAAAGAATCAATGCTTCAAAAAGGGTTCGATCTTGAAGGTTTGAATGAAAAGTCTTTTGTTTCTTGCATATCCATGTTTTCAAGAAAAAATAAAGACTCACTTTGCATTCAACAAGTAGGTAGCGGATTCATCATTTGTGACAGCAATAAGCGAGGATTGGTTATTGAGATTGAGAAACAGTCCCGTAACGAAAGCTCAAAAAATGGATATGTAAACACTACCGAACTATCGAAAAAACTTGGAAAAAACAAAATCTCAGTAAAAACTCAAAGTATTATTGACATTCTTAACTGTATTGATGGTGCCGCTTGGATCAGCAAGAGAAATGTAACTTTTATCGATTCGAGAAATAAGGTACTAACGAGAGTTAAGAAGATTGCTGCATTTCGTTCAGAAGTTAACATCAAGAGAGCTTGCGATGCCATAAATCAATCTATCTCGCATAGAGATAGAAGCTTTAAAGACCTAGAGCCTAGTGTTCTAGTTAAAATTATAAAGCTATGTGTTGATTGTAAAGTAAGCAGTACAGATATTATTTTCAATGATAAACCTACTGTTTCTTTCAGCGAAATTGAAAGTGATATTTACTCACTTCTTCAAAGCTCTGGCGAGCTTGAGCTTATGGATATCGAAGAAAAGATATCAAACAAGTACACAAAAGCCGCAATCTATCAGGCTTGCTCTTTAAGCCCTCTCATAGTAAAAAACAAGAAAACATATAGTATTGTATAAAAAATGCCTCCGTAAGGAGGCATTAATTTTGTTGCTTTTTAAATCGAGAAACTTTCACCGCAACCACACGTTGAAGATGCGTTAGGGTTGTCTTTTATCATAAATCCAGATTGAAGAAGTGAATCGTTAAAATCTAGAGTTGCACCTTCAACGTAGTTCCACGACATCATATCCACTAGAAAAGGGATTCCCTCGATCTCAAAGTTGTAGTCAATATCCCTTTCTGATTCCATTTCTTCTAACGCCATTTCATATCGGAATCCACTACAACCACCACCAGCAACTGCAAGCCTGAATCCCAGAGGGAATTCACAATCGTCCTTCGCACTATCTAAATGTTCTTTAATTTTTTCTTTCGCTATACTTGTGACTTTTAGATCATATTGTTCATTCATTTATTTCACCATTATTTATTTATTTATATTTTAGAGGTCATATGCCTCTGTGTTATTTGACAATTTTAATTTAAAATGTAAAATAAATAAACCATAAAAAAGAAAAAATGAACAATGAAAGTTGAAGATATTAGCGCCAGATTTCTAACCAATGTAAAAAAAATTGGTATAGATCGAATGGAGGAACTTTTACTGTACCTCCCAACAAAATACAAAGATTTCAGCGTGGTTGCGCCATCAGTAACCCACATGTTGGGTATGCCTGACACTCACCTGTTTAAGCTGAAACTTCTTTCTATGCCAGAACGAAACAATCAAAAAAAATACACAAAACTATTTGTTTCTGATGGTTACACTAACCTTTCGATCTTTTTCTTCCATAATTCAAATCGCATTTCAGAATTGAATAAAGGCGATATTATTTATGTAGAAGGAAAGGCTGAGCAAAAGGGTAAGTACATAAATATTTCAAACCCTGAATTGGTTGAAGGGTATGATTTGGGTAAGGTTGTTCCAATCTACAAGGGTGAAAAAGGGGTTGTCTCTCCTTTTACAATTGCTCAAAACATAAAAATCATGCTTCAAAATCACTTTGACATGTTCGTGGATTTTGTTCGTGAAGAATACAATGTGACTGACCAGGACATTCAAATGTTCAGCGACAAATTCACTAATCTATATGATGTATTTAACGCAATTCATAATCCAAGTAGCGTTGAAGAATCTGAAGCCGCGATGAGCATTATTAAGGTTATTAATGCTAAAACTGCGTTAAAAACAGCCCTGTCTAGTAGCCAGCCAGAGCGAAATGAAAGATCTAGGATTTCATTTGAAGTTAATGAGATCACTAGGTGTCTAAAAATGCTTCCTTACAACCTTACTCCAAGCCAAAAGCGTTCTGTTTGGGATATTTGTAAAGGCTTAAATTCAGACTACCCAATGGATCGGTTGCTATCAGGTGACGTTGGTTTCGGTAAAACACTAACTTACGCGATTCCTGCTGTTTGTGCGCACCGTAGTGATTCTTCGGTTGTTATTCTTACACCTAATACCTTACTTGCTATTCAGATTGCTGATGAGATCAGAGAAACATTCAATGTTGATGGTGTCAAACTAGTTATTAGTGATGATGAGCCTAGACCAACTGAAGAAGAGTTAAAACAAAAACCAATAATTGTTGGTACATCTGCAATCCTTCACTGGTTGGATGCTTATGAAGGTGAGTATGTTGTTGATTTCTTGATTGTCGATGAGCAGCAGAAGCTAGGTAGCCAACAAAAAGTATGCATTATGAGTGAGCACACTAATTTCCTAGAAGCTACAGCTACCTCTATTCCTCGTACAACAGCTTTGGTTATTTACGGTAATAAAAAAGTTTCCTACCTTACAGAGTGTCCTGTTGAGAAAAATATCCGTACAGCTATTGTCGGTAAAGAGCATCAAAAACAAGTAATGAATACTCTGAGGAAAATTGTTGAGAAAGAGAAAAAACAAATTGCTGTGCTCTATCCTGTAAGGGAAAAAGACTATTCGATTTTTGATCTCAATTTAAAAGGTCAACCTATCGAAGGTAAGATACTTGAATTGCTTTCGGAATGTACTCGTGATGGTGTTAAGAGTGAAATTCCTTACATTCAGGTGCTATTAAGAAAAGCTGAAAAAACCAAGTTCGACAAGCTTATTAAAATGAATAAAATCGATATTGATATTATTGAAAGAGAAGACCTTGAAGATCATGAAGAAAACAAGCGTAATGTTGAATCAGCTTATCTAATGTGGGATAAGATTTATCCAGGTCGAGTCGTTAAGATTCATGGTGGCTTATCGGCTGAAGAGAAGAGCAAAGCTCTTCAGATAGCGAAAGATGGCCTTTGTGATGTCATCATTACAACCTCTGTGATTGAGATCGGTCTTACTGTACCTGATTTGATGGGATTATACGTTAAAGATGCTGATAGGTACGGCGCATCAACGTTACACCAATTTAGAGGGCGCGTATCACGTAAAGGTGGTAAGGGTATCTTCTTGATGGGCGTTGATAAATTCACTAACGAAATGTCTGAGAAAAGCCGAAACCGATTGGAGCTTCTGGTTAGATTCGAAAAGGGTTACGACATAGCTGAAGAAGACATGAGACAGCGTGGATTTGGTGATTTGGAGAAGGCTGGTAAAGTCCAGTCTGGTAATCTAGATGGCATGTTTAAAGGTGTGAAAGTAACACCTGATGATGTTGACCAGCTAATCAAAATGACAGGTCTACAAAAGGCAGCGTAATCTGCCTTTTTGTTAATTTATGAGATAAATTCTACTTCAGTTAAAAAATGCTATTATTTATTATATATTTGATATAATATTGCTCGCGTCGATTTAAGTGTGGAGAATACATATGACTGAATCAACTCAGACGAAAACGCAGGGTAGACCGAAAAAGACCGCTTTAGAAATTGCTGCTAAAGAGTTATCTGATTCTAGGACTGCTTACCTTGAGGCTAAAGCAGCAATCGATTTCGAGCTTGATTTGGATAACTGTGAGACCAAGGAAGAGTCTGAATCGATTCTAAATCTGTTCAATGCAAGAACTAAGCTTGCTGTTGAAGTTGATAACTTATCGACTCAGATTCGCGCACTTAAAGCTGAGCTTAAAGCGATCTCTAACAAGAAGTCAGCTAAGGCGCTTGAAATTAAAGCTAAAATCAAGTCACTAACTGAAAGAAAAGAAGGGTTAAGCGAAGACCTAGCGGATCTTCCGCCTGTTGGTATGTCTCTTGATGATTGGGATGAGTTTCAAGAGGCGCAAAAAGACCTAAAGCGTAAACCAGGCAAGTCACCACTTCCGATTGAGCTTGTTTTTTACCGAGCAAAACAACGGCTTGGTGCGGCTCAGAAGGAATACAGAAAAGAAGAAAAAGCAGCAGGCATTCCTCCGCGTAACTTTGAAGGAGTTATTAAGGAAGAGCTTTCTAATCGTAAGTTGTCGGGCGGTCCCGCTCGAAAACTAGACAATTTAGGTAAGCTTGACAAAGACTTACTGCTACTACTTCGCAAGCAGGAAGAAATTGTTCACGCTATCAATAACCCTGTTGACGAGCCAGAACGCGCTAATAAGCAAGGTCGCAAGAAAACACCTCTAAGTCAGAAGCTTAAGCAGGTAGAGTCTCAAATTAAAGAGACTAGAGATGCCATTGCTAGAGCAGAAGCGGCTATGGATCCACTCAAGCTAATCGACGTTCAGATTAGACGTATTCAAGTAGCTCAGCGAATCTTGAGAAAGAAAGCTAAGGACATTGGATATGCTGATATTTCAGACTTGCCAAGGTCACATGAAATCTCAATTGAGTTTAATAAGTCTGAAGCTAACATTCTCGACTTGAAACTCGCCAAACTCGATTACGAGGTTGAGGCTAAATCTAGTGATGCTAAAGCCAATCTCATGAACAAGATCCAAGGTATTAAAGTTACCTACGAAGAAAAGAAAATTATCTAATAAAAAAGCGGGGATATACCCCGCTTTTTTATAGCTTTTTCTTCGCCTTTGCCTTGGGAATGTACTCATCGTACATAACCCCTCCCCTATAGAAACTAGTCCAGTATTTAGCTCTAAACAGTGTTTTAATAGGAAGGTCTTTCACATAGAGGTTCAATATGCTTGATGAGAAATACAGTGAAATGTATGAGACAACCACATAAACAATCAGCATAGTCAATGATGCACTTTTGATGTATCCACCGCTTGTAATGACAGTGGAAACCATACCCCACACATTAAAGTCATCACTTTGCACCGCATTTAGTATCATCGCATCAGTCGCATTTGATGCCAATAAAATAGATATACTTGCGCTTACCGATGCTATTGCGGACACAACCACCCACAGTAACAAAAGGTATCTAATAAACACATTCTTCTCTGAATCAAGAAAGTCTCTTACCATTCTAATTTACCCCAGTTCTTTTCTTTTGCATGATTTTGGAACTCTCTTTCTATACGAGCAATGTCATCCTGGCTGTAGCCATCAAGACCAAACCCTTTAACCAAGCCCTTATCTTGTTTTGGCTCAGAGTACTCTACTAATGCCTCTCTTTGACGAGGCGTGTATACAGCGTCACAGAACTCTTTACCATACTTATCAACGCAGGACATTAAATCTTCAGTAACTGAATACACCTTGTCTCCAGACATTACCGATTTAACCACGCTATCGATTTTATTGTTGATGCTATCGAGATGCTCAGGAGTTTTTTGATCATAAAACGATTGTGAATCAGCCATAAATTGCTTTCGCTCAACATCCTCAGGCGTATCCATCTTTGAAATAAGAGTCAGCTTCGATAATCCGTTTTGTATGTTGTTCATAAACAGAGACGCTTGCTGATCGATATTTATCTGACCTGTCGATACCTTACTTGTGGAAGCGATTAAGTCCACGCTGCTAGAAAGCCCTAGTGATTTCAATTCACATAGATAAGCGCCCATGTTATCGCCTTTAGCTACGAACTCTCCCTGAAGGTCTGAGAGCCTAGAAACAGTCTCTGAAACACTTCCCCTATATTCATTCAGCGTTTCTTGCGAAAAGTTGTCTGAAGTCGTTTTGGAGTAAATATCAGAAACAATATTTTTAATTGATTTAAAAGCTGGGTTATTACTCATCTTTTTAGTTTCCTTTTTATTTAAAAGTATACAATTCGAAGTCTTTCATTGCAAAGATATAAATATATAAATAGAATTGAAGATAACAATATAAAGAGAAAAATATATGAATAAATATTTCACCAACTACGTCCGTTATTTTCAGCCAATAATGTCTTCGAATGATAACTCTGTACATCATTACGAAATGCTCTTGCGAAAAACAGATGGAAGTACTGCGTTCCACGATATTCAAGAAATGGAAAGAAATGGAGAGATACCTCAATTGGATCTTGCAAACGTGTCGTTTGCTATTAATAAAATAAATAAAAACTCCACTTCCAAACCTATTGCTGTGAACGTTTCTTCATCAAGCCTTATGAATGATGATTTTTTTACCGCATTGTGTAATGAGCTGAGAGCGTGTAAGAATAAATCATTAATTTCAATTGAGTTAACTGAAACGGGTCATTCTCCAGATATCCCTAAGTTAAGAGAGTATTTTGAGATACTGCAAGATGCTGGCATAAAAATCTCCGCTGATGATTTTTCATCAGGGTTCATGGATGAGAAAGTGGTAAAGAGCTTACCTTTTAACAATATAAAAATAGACAGAAATCTTGTTCAAGGAATGATGAATTCTAAGGAAGATCTTGAAAGAGTTAAGAATATTATTTCTTACGCTAAACAGAATGACATAACTGTAACCGCTGAATTTGTTGACTCACAGGAAATTCTCGAAGCTGTAAAGGGATTAGGCATTGATTATGCTCAAGGGTTTTACTTAGCAGAGCCAAGCCCTAACATGAAAAACGCAAGTGATTCAGGATACTCAATATAAAAAATCAGGGTTTTCACCCTGATTTTTTTATGCTGAGGTTTTCTTTCCTCTTGGAGCCTTTCTAGCAGTTCCTGCACCAGATTTAGCACCGCCAGTTCCAGCTTTACCACGACCTCTTCCTTTTGAGCCTGAGCCAGATTTGCTGCCTTTAGCATTAAGAAGATTTTTGTATTTTTCAATATATTGAGAAGCGCAGTACGCATACTTCCTATCATCTTCTGTTGGCTGCTGCTTCTCTGAAGCGACTTCTGCAATTTGGTCGATAAACTTCAACTGACCTTCAGTAACAGGTTTAGAAGTTAATTTTTTCAATGTTTCAATGGTTGCAGAACAAACTTCAGCGCTAGTTTCAGCATTTTCTGGCATTTGGAATTCTACAGTGCATTTAGAAGCAAGGTCATTCATGTACTTCACCATGCCAGGAGTAGGTTTACTGAATAACTGATCTTTGTACTTTTCAATGATTTCACTACACACTTTTTTGTCTTCAACATAATTCTCAGGAATTACAGCTTCTGGGATCTCAGCTTTAATTCTCTCTATTAAGTTGAGCTGTGCTTGTGAAGGCACTCTTAGTACATCTTGATGCTCTGTAATAAATGTCATAGCCACAACAGGATCAGAACTTGCGTTTGCTGGTGGATTAAGCCCCTTCACTTTACAGATGGTCTTAATAGCTTTAATCATGTTTGGTGACACTTCTTTAGGAGCTTTCGCTATTTTTTGACCTAAGTTGTTCTGATATTTTTGAATCATGTCGTTTAACAGAAACTCAACAGCGTCCCTTTGTTTTTTGATGAACGCATCTCTCATCTGAACAGCTTTATTATCATCACGAAGTGTACAAAGCTTGATTAGATAGTCTTCCCACTTAGCAGTAAATGAAGCGTTGCGCAAGAACTCAGGCACGGCCTCAATTAAATCCATGCCTTTTTGTGCGGCATAGAAAACGCCTTTTTTGACTTCAACATATTTTCTCTTTTTGATGATTTCAATAATTGAAGCGCGTGTAGCAGGAGTACCGATACCTTCACTTTTTGCTAATGCCCTTCTAAGCTCTGGGTCTGACTCATACCTAGCAAGGTTAGCCATAGCATCTGGAAAGTCCTCTTCTTTGTATCTTTCTGGTGGCTTAGTTGTTGCCGCTTTTTTGAATGCCTCAAGTAATGGTGTTGAATCACCCTTTTCAAGCTTAGGAAGTACAGACTCTTTAGTGCTTCCACCAAATGCTGCTTTCCAACCAAGATCGATTACGCGTTTTCCTCGCGCCCTAAATACTGAAACATCCCTTTTAAGTAGATCTTCGCAAGGTACAGTGACTTCAATCTCTTGAGTTGCATACTGTGCAGGTGGATACAGTGCTTGGATGTATCTCTTACAAACAATTACATAGGCTTTCTGCATATGTTCGGTTGTGTAACCTTTACCATCAGGCTTAAGCGTATCAAAGTCGCTTTTAGTCATTACTTTTGTAGTAGGAACTATCCCGTGGTGCTCCATATCTTTTTTGGAGTAAGTTTTAGGTGTGAATGGCTTGTAATTTGGATGTTTGCCATTGTGGATATCAGCAACCTCTTTTGCTTGCTTTGAAAGCTCAGGAATTTGCATTGTAGCCTGAAGCATTTCGTTTCTACGCTGAGGATGATGGTAGTTTATTGGTATTTCAGCTTTAGAGGTGCGAGCATAAGACAAATAACCTTTTAAATACAAATCTTCAAGAATCGACTGAGCTGTTTGTGCAGAAATACCACACGCGCCAACAATTGCGCTCTGAGCGCCAGATAGAGCATAAGTTTTATCTGGTGATTGGCTGGATGATCCTTCCTTATAACCTGTAATTATCGCTTGTGATGCAAATTGTTTAAGTCTACCCATAAAGGCGTTAACTTTCGCTTCATCAACGAATAGAGGTGTGTCCAGTGGTGCATCCTCACCCTCTTTTGGTACGACTTTTGATGGCTGCCAGTAAATACCATCCTGATTGTTGGCAATTACATCTTCTGTAACGTAAGGCAGGTAATCAGCGAACAACTCAGAGCCTAATGCATCAAAATTCGCAGATACTTTGAAATGGTCTCTAGCAATAAAGTTTTTAATTTCAAGTTCACGTTTAACGATCATGCCAAGCGCAGGGGTTTGAACACGACCAACTGACATCACACCTTCTGAGCCTTTACCCTGAGAAAGTTCACGACCAAACTTGCCGTAACCAGCATAGAATGTATAACCCATAGTTAAGTTAATGTAACCATAGTCTGAACAATTTCGAGCTTCGGAAGCTCTCCACCAAGATTTTGTAACATCAGGGTCTCTTAGGTTTTCCATCGCCTCTTTAAGTGATTTTTCATCAACTCCAGCGGCAAACCAAGCTCTTCTTATCCGACCTTTCCAACCCAGATGGTTGATTATTTCCCATCCGATTGCCTCACCTTCTCTATCCGAGTCGGTTGCAATAATAATCTCAGTGACGTTTCTTTTGTTTTTCTCGTAAACATCTTTGAAAACTTTAAGTCTTGCTTTTGGCTGCAAGTGTGATTTTGAACCAGGTCTGTCTTTGATAGGTACTAAGGTGTAGTCAGTTGGTAGTGGGACAAGTGATACAGGATCATCCCAGCTCATATGAGGGTGAACTTCTTGAGGGTCTTTAAGTCCCATCAGGTGTCCAGCCGCAGATATTACAATAACATCTTCACCTTCGAACTTACCCTTAATCATGGCACCACTCTGAACCCAACCCATAGCCTTACCAAGCTCCTTGGTAACACTGGATTTTTCAGAAATAATTATTTTCATTTTAATTTGCCTTTTCTTTTTAATAAACCATTGTAGGCTTTATAAATTTTCTTTAAGTATCTATTTCTATACCTAGGGGTTTTACTATGGTAATTACCAACACCAACCCAATAATCATTAGTTTCTTTTAATCGCTTGCTTAGTATCCAGGTTCCAATTCCTATGTTTACACATGGGTCATAAGCAATATCTCGCCATGTGACAGTTGGGTACTTCCTTTGGATGTCAGGCAGGTGAATGGTATTGATCTGCATCACACCCATATCGTAAGTACCATTACTATTTCTGGACATTGTTCCTGATTTTCCACCCTCGACCAGTATTATTGCCTTTATTACATTTGAATTTATTCTGAAGTATTGTGATGAGTATGAAACACACTGCTCAATAACACTTTCACTAACTGGCTTTACAGGCGGAAGGTTTGGTGGTAACTCAAACATTTCACTAGTCTTTTTATTTTAAATTCATATTAATTCTGGATTTTAATCCAAAAGACATTTTTTATCTAGCTTTTAAATTAGTCAAGGCAAAATCTTACTGTTTCCTAGTCCCTTAAGATATTGTATAATGTTTAAAAATAACTAATTTTTTTAATAAGATGAATGAACTTAAAATGGATAATGATCTAGATAAAATCATCAAAAAAATCAACAGGGAACTCAATGAACAGCAGTATTTAGCTGCCGTTACCACTGAGGGTCCCGTTATGATCATTGCTAGTGCTGGAGCGGGAAAAACTAAGACTCTGATTCACAGATGTGCAACCATGCTTGTAAAAGGCATATCTCCTAAAAACATTATGGTTGTTACTTTCACCTCAAAAGCAGCCAAAGAGATCAAACAGCGTCTTGAAGAAATGCCAGAAATTGGAGCCAATGCTGAGTACATCTGTGCAGGCACATTCCACGGCATCATTTTTAAAGAAATTCTGACAAAGTTTCCTGAAAGCAGTTATCTGAAGAGAGTTGGAATTAATGCGGAAGAACTAACTATCCTTGATGATGCTGATGCAGCTAGCCTACTTAAGCAAGCAATTTCTGAGCTTCCAGATCTTGATAAGGAATTCATTAAAGATAATGAATGGACTTGGAAAGATATGCAGAAGGAAATGAGTCTTGCTCGTGCCAATGCGCTAGATCTTAAAGATTATATTGCGACTAATGTGATAGGTTCTGAAAATGAAGAATTAGCTCGTATCACTGCTACCGTATGGAAAAAATACAATGATCTATGTCGCGATCACAATGGTGTAGACTTCGATGATATCTTGCTACATGCAGATAAGATGCTTCAAGAAGATGAGTATATTTCTAAGGCTCTTTCTGAACAATTCAAGTACTTAATGCTAGATGAGTATCAGGATACAAACCGTGTACAACAAAACATCATGGATTCAATCGCTCAACACCACAATAATATCTGTACTGTTGGTGATGAAAAACAAAGTATCTACGCTTTCCGTGGTGCTGATATTAGCATTATTTTAGGTTTCAAAAAGCGTTACAAAGACACTGTAACTATTGATATCAATAATAACTACCGATCCTACCCAAGCATTATTAATTTCGCCAATGCTTGTGCTACAGCTATGGATCAGAGACTGTCTTCAGGCATTATGATTAACAAAAGACAGGTTGTTGAAGAGCCAGCAGTAGCAGCCGCAAGAAAGTCTAACATGTCTTCAATTGTAGAGTTTTACAATGAAACGCATGAAGCAGAGTCCATCGCAGGAGCAATTAAGAGAGACTTGGTTGCAGGAATTGAAGGAAAAGAAATTGCTGTTCTTTATAGAAATAGGAATACAAAAAGAGAACTTGAAAAGTTCTTAGTTACTAGTGATATTCCATATGAAATCATTGGTGACGTTAGTTTTTATCAGAAGAAGCATGTGAAGGATGCAATTGCCCTTATCCGATTCATATTCCACCCATACGATAGCATGGCTGGCATGAGACTAATTAACGCATCTACACTAGGTGTATCACTTGATGCGGCGAAGAAATCAATGGCTTCTGATGGCGTTAACGTTCATGAGTTTTTAAAAATTAAAAGCCAGGATAAACTGACTTCAAAATCAACAAAAAGTGGCGCGAGATACAAAGTTTATGCTCAAAAAATTCAACCTCTTCTAGAGATTTCTGAAGAATTAAGAAAAGCTGTTAAATACAAAGATTCACCAAAATTTATTACTGATGTGCTTGCTAAAGTATGGGATGCTTACTTAAAGCCTAAAGATGGAAAGAATAAGAAAAAGGTTGAGTCAGCAGAACTAGAGGCTCACATACAAGATGTTAAATTTATAATTGATCGAATCCATAAAAATCTAGACCAGGGCTTCTCTATGGATGATATTATTGATGACTTAATTTTTATGGTTGATAAAAACCCAGAGTTAGATCGTGAAAGAGACTCAAAAATCAAGCTCATGACTCTACATGCAAGCAAAGGTCTAGAATTTGATAACGTCTATATGATCGGATTTGATGAAGAGAGCATGATTGGTAAGACAGACGAGCCGAGCTATGAAGATGTTGAAGAAGCCAGAAGACTTGCTTATGTTGGAATCACAAGAGCTAAAAAGAAACTTACTATCTCTTATGCTAAATACAGAAAAACTTTCGATAACTCAACAATTGAAACTAATACAAGTAGATTTGTTAAAGAAATTGAGAAAGTCACTGGCACTAAAATCCATAGAATTGCCCTTAAAAAATCGCAAGATAACTCTCCAAGCATGAGTTGACTTTTAACGTTTTTTATGTATTATTAACTTAATAAATATTTTTTATATAGGAATTAAATGATGACTCAAGCATCACAATTTACTCAGCATGATCAAAACATCGGTCAACAAGATAATGGACATACTCATCACCAAGAGCATAACGATCTAGTAAACCAAGAACAGGGCACTTCATTAAGTGATACTCAACTTCTTGAGCAATTCCGTGAGATTCAACAAATTGAATTAGCCTCTTCTAATAAGTTAATTGAACTTCAAACCCGACTAAGCGAATCAGAAAAGCGAATGAAACAACTTACTCAAATCGCAAAAGAAAAGTATGGAGTTCAATCATTAAAAGAGCTGAAAGAGCGTCTTGCGAATAATCAAGCTCATAATCAGCAGGTGATTCCACAGGCATACCAACAGGCAGTCAATATTCGAGAAAACATCAGAAACATTGAACAAAAAATTGGTCAGTGATAGGTGTAAATATGAATAGTGTATCTGTCCAGCAGTTAGATAATTACAGAACTGATATTTCAAACAGCTTAGTCAAGCTGTCAGGATATCAACAGGCTCTTGTCGTTGAGAAGTCTCAGCTAATGGTTGCTTCAGACGAGGCAAGTGAATACCTTGCAAATAAGGATGAAGTAGCACAAGCACTGGCTGGCATTTACTCACAAACACAAGCCACATCAAAAGAGTTGTATGAGAATCTTCTTACAACTCAAATCAAAGAAATTATGCCTCACAATGATGAGTGTGACCGAGTTGTATTAAATAACAGCTACAAGCGCGGCAGACCTACACTATCAATTGAGGTTCAAACCGTTTCAGGCAAGCTTCGTGATGTTTACCTTGATAAAGGTGGTAGTATCGAAAACCTGATTGCTATTGGTCTTCGATTCATTTGCTTGTGCCGAACTACAAACCGTCGATTCTTGGTTTTAGATGAAGCTGATGCAGCAGTTAGCCCAAGATACGCAGAATCGTTCGCTTCGATGCTCTACTCACTTTCTACCATGCTTGGTGTACAGGTAATCTACATCACTCATAAAGAACCAGAACTCTTCATGGGTAAAGGTAGAATTCATCATCTAAAGCGCAAGGGCGGAAAAATTGTAAGTGAAGTGCTTTCAGATATCGACCACGAAAATATCAAAGTTCAAGGTCTTGATGGAAGTGAAGAAAGTGCTTTGCACGAAAACATTGGCATTAAGCATTTACGCCTGACCAACTTCAAGCAGCATGAAAACACGCACTTAGAGCTATCACCATTTGTAAACTACATCGTTGGTGACAACGATGTTGGTAAAACAGCTATTGTTCAAGCTATTGAAGCGGTAATGCTCAATAAAGGTCGCGACAATCAAGTTCGCGATAATATGGACTTTTCACAAGTTGAACTGGGTCTTGAAGAAGACTATACACTTAGCTTTAAATATTCGTTAAAGGGTAAAAAGAAAACCCTTTATCAATTGTTTGATGAAAATGCGGAAGAGATTAATCGCTCTACGAGCGGTGAAAAAGTTCCTGAATGGTTGGATGAAGTTTTGTTCATGCCTTTAGTCAATGATGTGAACATTCACATTAGTGATCAGCATGATGCCTCATTCATTCTCGACAAGAGTGTTTCAGAGCATAAAAAAGCAGAAATGCTCAACTTGGATGATAATTCCAAAAGAATTCAAAAGATGATTTCGCGCCATCATGAATTGGTGGACATGCATCGCAGGAATCACCTAAGCAGTAAACAGTCACTAGCAAAGCTAGACTCTAAACTTCTAGCCCTGAGAGAGATGGAAAAATCTCACGCTGACCTGGAAGAACTAGATGAAGCCATTAGCACTATCAAGAAAAACTCAGAATCTGAGAAAGGACTAACTGACCTCATCAAACAGATGGAAGCCGAACAAAGCTTTATTGAAGCGGTTTCAGCAGTTCAGTCTATGAAAGTAGAATCTGTGGAATATTATGACACAAAGGAATTGTCTCAGATTGTATTCGAAATGGAAAAGATTCAGTCTGTAATGACTGAGATCAGCAATTTGAAAGATATGAAAGTTGCTGTTCCTGAGGTTGTAGAAACTACTGAGCTTGAATCTTTAATCAATGAAATGACCACGCTTAACCACACTATTCGAACATTGAAGTCGATTGAGGGTGTTGAGCTTCCTAAGCCTGATGTGAAGCCAATTTCAGAGCTTCAGGAAATCATTAGCGGCATTGAAGATTGTAAGTCTACTATCACTTTGCTATCTAAACTTCCTAAAGAGTTCAATCTAACTCCGAAAGTTCAGAACGTTAATGATATTATGTCTTTAATCTCTGAGATTAACACTGTTCGAAGTGAAATTAGAACACACGGTCAAAACTTAAAAACTGAAGAAGCTAACCTGAACAACGCTAAAAGACAAAAACAAGTTCTTTTGGAAAGTACAGGCTTCTGCCCTCTTTGTAATCAAACAATTCATAAGCACTAAGTGGGGATTTTATGCAGTGTGTATTTAAAGGTCTAATGTTTTTAAACAACATCAACTTATGTGCAGAAAAAAGCGCTCCAAAGGGGCGCTTAGATGATAGCTTCACCCAAACGTTAAAAGAAAAGCTTTCATATGCTATTAATTATGCAGATGAAAATGAGTTGAAGATTGTTCTATTTGGAAATGTATTTAGGAAGAATTTCGAATATGAAGCTTTAGAAATGTTCTTAGATTTATTCTCTGAATGCAATCCAATTGTTTATCAGAAGAACGGATCAGAGTGTAACTCCATTTCCATGCTGAAAAAGATTGGTTTGTTCAATATCATTGGGAGCGACACTGTAATAGAAGATTTTAAGGTTGAAGATGAGGAAGATATTCACAACTTGAAGATTTACTACAACGATCAACTTCCGAACGGATTCACAAACATTCCTGTAGATGATGCGTTTGCAATTTCTGGCAAGTCAGTTGTGCTAAGCAACAAGTACAATGAGATTGATATGGAGCTTTGTAGCGCAGATGCGATAGTTTTTGGTACATGGGATTCAGTGTCCAGCCCAAACGAAAGAAAATCTGTTTGCAATTCCATTGTGCGAGAAACGCCAAAAGACTCTACTCCATCCTTTCTAGTTTGGACTCCTGATGATGGTTTAACGAAAATTGAAGTTCCACACCAGGAAGTAGTATTCGAAGAAAACTTTGTGCCAGTAACAAATATTGCAGAGAATAAAGATCAATTTGCCAAAAACTTGATGATTGCATCACAATCAGAAGTTGCCGAAACCAATCTATCTGAAGTTATTGATTCCTATATAGCTTCTGCCGATATTAGCGATAAAAGTAAGTCAATAATTGAGCAATTAAGTTTGGAAGTTGCTTAATCTAAAAAGGAGCCTCTCGGCTCCTTTTTTATCGAGTTAACATACTACTAACTTTCTGGCAGAACTTTTCAAGCATTTCAGAAATCGCTTTCTGGATTTCAGCAAGTTTTTCCTGCATTTTTTCTAAACGAGACTTTTCTTCATCGCTTAGACTACCTTCATTTGATTTCTTAAAATCATCAACCTGTTGCTTAGTTTGCTTGAATAGCTCCATGCCCTCATCAAGGTCTTTCTTAACATGAGAATTATTGGCTTTTTGGCTTTTATAATTAGCAATCTCATTGAAAGCTGCTGTTTTCTCATCGAGCTTAGAATATGCTTTAAGACGATCCTGCTCACTAAGGCTAGATAGAGAGCCTGCAATAGAAGTCATTTCATGACCAATTTCAGCTAAGCTTGGGGCTTGTTTACCTCTTGCAGCATAAGCTCCAAACGCACTCATCGTAATGTCTTTAGCACCTCTAAAAATCCCTGAAACACCTTTCGTTACACCATATAAAGGATCGTATATTGGTTGTCCACCAGACTGTCGCTGAGGTGCCGCTTGCTGTTGCAAACCTGAAGGGATGGCATCAGCTTTGTCATTGTCAGGTGTAGACATGCCACCTTGCTCAACAGACTGCCTTGGGCTTTTAGCCCCCTTCGAGTATGGGTTATCATTAGTTGAGCGATTGATTTTACCATCTTTATTATCTGATTCAGGTTCATCTTCAGGCTTATTAGAAACCTTATCATTAGCTTCAGACTCTAAACCTATATCAGTATCATCAGCTTTCAATGCCTCTTGCTGCTCTTCTAATTTTTGGATTTCTTCTGGGTCTACTTTATCTTTATACTCAGGCATAGCTGCAACCTCTTTTAAATCTTCTAGCGATAACATTCCATGTTCTAGTTTGTAATCAATTAAATCTTTCAATATAACGTTGTTTTTGTGGTCTAGTTCTGCGATATCAAAACCATATTCGTGGAAAATTTTTAATAAATTTTCTGCTGAAAATTCAGCTTCTAATGGGCTAAACTCTTTACCAACAGTTCTTAGTTGGTTTACATGACGTGTATGACTAATATTATTGCCATAAGTGTTGATTGCATCCCAAGTGTTAGTATTATTAAAGTAGATATCAAAAGCTTGGATGTAATCTTCAGGGAACCATCTTTCGAACCCTTCCATCCAAGGTTTTATTCGCTTACATAAGTCGTTATCTACATCATCATATGTGTACGCACCCTCTTCAGGTTCTTTCTCAATGCCCATTTCGGCATATACCTTATCAAGATTTTCCATCTGACTTTTCATCTTATCAGATTGATTTTCTTGATAAATTATTTCTCTTAACTCTTCTCGAAATTCACCTGAAATGAATTTGTTTATTCTTTCGTGGAGAATTTTCGCAATATCTGAACCTTTATTCTTGCTCATTTTATTACCCGTTGATTTTTTCTATAATTTCATTTGCCAGCATGTATTCTTTTTCTAGATTTTGCTTATACTCATCTATAGCATATTGAATTCTTGTAGCCATCATCAGAGCCTGCTCTCTCATGATTGGTGTTGAAGTCATGGTTAGAACCTCAGTATTCAATCTGGTTACAAATGTATCCTCAACACCACCAGATGAATCTTCACCTTTCCAGTAGTACTTATCAGTTTCATTTAGTAACGCAAGTTTAGAGACACCTTCATCGTTTGGTATTCTTTCTGCAACATTATTAGAAAGAACCGAGTGCAATGCAGATCGCTTAACTTGTTGAGAAAGGTCTTTTATTAACTCATCATCATCACCAGCTTTTGCATACGCGTTAGGATTAACATAAGGTGGAATAACCAAGTTAACGAAATCCTTCATTACCTCTTCTTCTTTTTGTGAATAATTTAAAAAGGCATTTGGATTCATCATATAGTCACCTTGCGTAGACATTGGTGCTTCTATTTGTGCTTGCAATGCTTCAATACGATCAGAATCTGAAAGCTCGATATCAGAAAATCCAGGCTTTAATTCTTTATAGTTATTTACTATTTTACTATTAAACTCCGCTACCCTTCCAGCCTGGGTGTTAATATTTCGCTCAGAATCAGATGAAATTATTTTCACCTTACGATCTGAAGCACTTCTATCTTTGGTATTCAAAGAGTAAGATGCCACTGAATTATAAGCGTAATTATCTGCTTCATTAGCAGTTTTCTGAGCGTTCCCAGTATTACTTGTAGCTGTTGGTCTTTTAGCGATGATCGCACAAACATTTGTCAATGGCTGGCTTTGCTCTTGCACTTTGAGATTATGGAGGCTTTCATTTAGCTTTAATGTTTTATTGTTTTTCATAAAGCTAATACCTAATGTGGATTCAATCCTCATTAAGTACGTATTTACATTCTGGTCAATCCAAGTGGTATAATTAGCAATCAACTCACCATGCTGCTTAACCTTGCGAATATTCTCTAAAACGCTAGGAGGAATTTCAGGATAATCGATTGTTGGGAATGCTAAAGCATTCCCTGAACATACAAGCCCAACAGCTAAAGCAACACTAGCTACTCTTTTTCTTACAAATCGCATTACTCATACCCCATAAAATTGCCAGTCTAGTTTTTGAGCGCTGCTCAAGGTCGGACTGATCAGTAAACAGCTCTAAATGATTATGGATATCCTCATCTATGAATGAAATTAAATCCTCTTTAATTCCAATTGTTTTCATAGGCTTACTACCCTCTCCCTGAAACCATTCCTTTCTGTCTTGTTGAGACATATTTTGAACCATTTCAATCATTTCTTCTGACCATGAAACCCAAGACTTTTCAAGTGTTTCATCTACCAGTTTCACAAGCTTTCCAATATAAATTCCGTTCTGTTTATTATTGAAGTGTGAAATTCTTTTGTCAGAAAGCAAGGCATAAACATACGATGAAAATTCATTTTCAAGCCATTCAAAATTGTATTTGTGATGGGACTCATATCCCATTGTAAACTTTCTAGTTGCAGCCCTGAATTTAGGAAGATGATCAATCAAGTTAGTTTCGGTTATATGTACGAAATCAGAATCTAGAGACTCCAGAATTTGTTCCAGCCATGTATCCATTGATATTTCACAGCAATATTTGAGCATATTCTCAAACAAGACTTCTCTTTCACGGAAGCCGCTATATTTATCCCAATTGAATGCAATGTCTTTTGCTAAAGTAAGAGACATATTGTGGAACCACTTAACATGAACAAGTTTCTTATCACCATAGAATCCCATCTGATCCAAAATGCTTTCTATCTTGATTGCATATGGAAAAATTGAGCATTTTATGTTCACGAGCGTATCGGATGTAATAACATTCTGTTCATATAGTTCTCTAACTGAATTACTGGACTTATTAAGTTCAGTAATCATATCAATAATTAGATTAACTTTTTCTTCTTCAAAGTTATTTAAGGCACCAGAGCTAATCAGCTTAGAAATATTGTGTCCAAGATTAAATCCAGATGACTTTATCTCAGGTGTGTACGCAGTTATCCCCATGTTCTCAAAAACATGTTGCTTGATCTTCTGCTGCAAACAGTAATACGTTAATAGTGACTCTTTGAAATCATTATCCGAAGAGCAATTTAAGGCTGAAATATCAATCAAAGGAGAAATTTCCGAAACAGTATTCGTAAAGTCACGAATCCTTGCAGATTTCTTCTTAATCTCCAGTGATTTTCTTTGTTTTACAACATCGGATTTGCTTTTGAAATCCGAACCCTTCTGTTGAGCTTCACGCTTTTTCTTTATTATTTCAGAAGGGTTTACTGACGGCACGTTGACTGTTTGTGCTCTTCCAGTGTATATCGCGTCGAAATCTTGTTCCATTTTTTAACCTTATTCGCTTAGCTCTACACTAAACTCTTCAATTTCTTTATTATTTTCCAATTCAGGATTAATTACTTTATATTGCTTATTGAAATCAAAGGATATTTTATTCCATTCATACGCTAATGAATAGTCAACATCGGGAAATTCTATGGTTTCACCATCTTCAACAGTACCGTTTCCCGCTAGATAAAATCCAACGTCATTCTGAACATTGAATTTTCTATCTTTTAAAACCAATCTTTGTTGGAGGGCTAATTGACACATCAACACTTTTAAAGCGAAAGGTATATCATCAGATGTTGCTACATCATGCTTCTTATACGAGTCAGGAATTTCCATACCATCCTTGATTGGGGTGGTTGTGTATCCCATCATTGCAGACGCATTGCCTCTATACAAAACATCCCAGAGCCTTTTGCCAGACATCATTACTGAGATTTCGTCCGATCTTAACATCCAGCTTGGTAAAAACGCATCGTTAGAGTTGAAAAATGATAGTTTTATAGCTGGTTCAAAATCCTTAAGACTTTCATCGTTATAGCCGTAATCAGCAATGCCTTTTCTTTTTAAAATCATTTCAAATATTTTTTGGGCTTCTATTGCTGAACCTTCTTGGTTTTTATCGACCATTGAATTGTCCTCTTTATTATTGTATTTTATTTTCATATTACAACAAACCAAAAAGAAAAGTAAGATGTTTGATAAAACTACAGAAAATAAAAACAAAATTTTCGAACTATACCCTGAAAATCAGGAGCTTGTACTTCTTGATAAGTTAAGTCATGAGTTTCAAAACTTTAGGAGGGGTTTTAGAGGAAAATTAGACCATACCTACGTTCTCTCCCCTGCCGCTTCTGATATGTTTCCTGTAACAATCCATAATGGGAAACCGATCATGGGTGTTCCTGATCAATTATTCGAGATTTTTTTGGATATTAGATGGTATGTGGTGAACATTCTTGAAGGGATGAATAGTTTGTACTTAACTTTTGAAATCGGAGTGGCACCCAAAAAACATCCTGCTTCCCTTCGCGTTTACAAAAGAAAACTTCTTACTGAAGCCGTTAGTAGATATAAAAGAATGGGATTTGTTAGAATAAACAATAAAGGTGAGGCGCTTGGATTTGATGCTCTAAACTACTTCGAAAAACCAATAGCTGTAAAAAAACACATTGATTGGGAGTATTAATCAAACCGCTTAGTGATCAAGCTCACATTTATCTTGATTATTCACCCCTCTAGACGTAATATTAAACAAAATAATAAATAAATTAATAACAAATAAATAATAATAAAGAGGAATACTAAAGTGTTTAATATGATTATTGCTATAATCGCTATTTCTTTAATAACGATTGTAAGTGGAGCAGCACTCTACTATGGGGGGGACGCCTTTAACAGCAATACTGTTGAAGCTGAAGCCGCTAGAATGCGTAACGAACGTTCGCAAATAATTGCTGCAATGGAAGTCTATAAGTCAGAGGGCAACTCAGTAGGATCAGGCTTTAAATTTAAGGATTTAATTGAAGGTTCTTATCTAAAGCAGGTTCCTGATGGATGGATTGCTGACAACAACTTTGCATACAAACCACTTGATATGAACGATCCAGGCTCTCTGAATGTTTGCTACACAGCAAACCTACAAGATAACTTTACTTTTCCAAGTTCCGAGCCAGATGTCTTTCCACTAAACAAAGATCCTGGCTTTGGAATACCTTATTGCGATAAGGAAAACCTTGATAAGTTAGTGCCTTGTTGCTTAGGAAGATAATGGTGCTCATCAAACCTCCAAATCCCCTCTTACACCGTAAGAAGGGATTTGATATAATGGAGGAAACTAATTTTTAAGAAAGTATAAAATGAGCATTAAGAACACTGCAATTATTGATGGGAATTCGCTTTTCGTTGGTGAAAAGCTTGACATACCTGTATTGACAATGACAGCAAGAACCTTGTTGAAAGATTACTTGCCAGACTTCACATCATGCTTCTTTGACAAAAGCAAAGAAAACCGTCCAGATGTTCAACAAGCTAAATCAATCTTATCAGCTTTAGGTTACAACGTAACCTTTACTGATAAACCCGTTGATCTTGCTGCGAACCTTACAAAAGATAAAAGTTTCATATTTGCTACCAATAACCGCTCGTTTTGTCAGTTTCTAGGTGAAGGTTCTTTAGTATTTTCACTTAACAGTAATCAAATTATTGATGAGCAAATAATTCGAAACGTTCTAGGCATCACACCATCTCTTATCCCAGAGTTTCTCGCTGTTTGCGGAGATATGGATCAAGGTTTTGAGCCTGTATGCATGAGTGATCCGAGTCTGATTGCAAAGTTTATAAATGAAAAATCTAAAAATGAATCATTTTATGATTTGCTTTATTCAAACTTTTCAATTTCCGTTAGTAAAGATGAGCTTAAAAACCGAGTTGGATTATTAACTGGAAATTCATCACAATCATTTATGCAATCATCAATTTCTAGAAAAGCCATAGATCCAGAAAGGCTTTATGATAGCTACAAAAACAACAAGATGTACTACTGGCTTCCTGATGCAGACCGTCTACAGTCAGGTTTTACTATTGATGGTTCTTTGTACTCTAGAGCAATTGTTGGAGAGGAAAATTTAGAAGCTGCGCTTCATCACATTAGAAAGAAGAAGTCTTGTTACATTTATACAGATAATCTGTGCGCAAACAATGAAGTAATTTCTATATCACCAGACCAATCAGAAACATATATTTTCAGACTTAATAGTCCAGAACTAAAAGAGCTACTTAATTTCATTTCAAAAAATGAAGATGTTGTGGTTGCAACGAATAATACAAAAGAAATAATTAAAGCGCTAAACCTTGATTATGGGTTCAAAAACAGAATTATTTCAGACTTTGATTTAGGTTACTACGTCCTAGATTCTAGACAAAGTAAAACCTCTTTTGGTCAAAGAATCTCTGATTTAGTTAAAATCAACTTAAAGCCAGATCGATTAATCAATAAAAGTGAAAACATTCATGAGGTTTACGCTGCCATTGCAGATAAGACTGATGCTTCATTGAGGGCTTGTAGACAAGTTCACAGACTGCTGAGGCGTGAGAATAACGATGGCTACCTCCGTAATATAGAAATACCATCAGCCTTCTCCTTAGCTAGCATGGAGGATACAGGTGTTGTCGTAAACTATGATTTATTACAGTCTATGCTAAACAATTTGGCTAAGAAGGTTGCTGTATTAGAATCTGAAATAAAAAGCATTACGAATACTGAGTTTGATGTTAATTCACCAGCTAAATTAGCTGAAGTTCTTTATGACAAACTCAAACTTCCTGCACCAAAAAACAGAAGCACTAACGAAGAAGCATTAAGGCAATTGCAAAACAAACATACAGTTATTGGAAAAATACTTGACTTCAGAAAGTATAGTTACATTAAAAACAATGTGGTTTCACCAATAATAACCAGGGTTAGTAAAGACGAGCCATTAATCAAGTGTACATTTACTCAAGATGTAACTGCAACTGGCAGGCTTAGTACCATAGATCCTAACTTACAGGGCTTGCCATCTAAGGATGTGATCGCTAAGCACGTTAAAACTGCATTTGTTTCACGGTTTTTTGATGGAAGGATCTTATCTCTGGACTATTCTCAAATCGAACTGAGAATTTTAGCTCATTTGTCGCAAGACCCTAAACTGTTACAAGCGTTTAAAGATGGCAAGGACATACACAGAGCAACTGCGGCTGAGGTATTTAGCGTTCTAGAATCTCAAGTTACGGACGATCAAAGACGTGCCGCTAAATCTATCAACTTTGGTCTCATATATGGAATGACAAAGTATGGTTTAGCCAAAGACTTGAACAGTACTGTTCAAGAGGCTCAACGTTATATGGGACTCTACTTCTCTAGATATCCTCAGGTTGAGAAGTATTTGAATGGTGTAAGAGAGTTTGCAATTCAAAATGGTTACGTTAATACCATTGGTGGTAGAAGAATCCTTATTGAAAATGCTGATTCCAATGATGAACGCCTGAGGGATAAAGCTTTGCGACAGGCTGTTAACGCGCCAATGCAGGGAAGTGCGGCGGAGCTGATCAAGATGGCTATGTGTTCAGTTTCCGATTTAATTGATACTCAACAGATGAAGAGCAAGCTTGTTCTACAAGTTCATGATGAACTAGTTTTTGATGTTCACCCTGATGAAGTCGAAAGTTTTTATTTATTAATTAAAAACAAAATGGAAAAAATTGTTAACCTTTCTGTTCCATTGGTTGTCGATGCTGAGCAGGGTCTAAACTGGGGTTCTGTTAAAGAAATATCTCCAGAAACAAGCAAAAAGCAAAGAAAAACCAATGAATTGACTGTTTAGATTGACATTTGTTGTGGTGATTGGTATAAATCATCACATACAAAGACAAATTAACAAAGAGTTTAGTTCATGACTGATAAACCAAAGGCGCAACATCATTGTTCATTCTGCTCGGAAAAGCGTGGTGACTTAGTAAACGGAGCAACCAAAAATGTATTTATTTGCAGTGAATGCTCAAAAACATCATATGATCTGTTAAAAGAATGCATGGCTAACGATCAAGCTAAAAGTGTGATGTTGAGCGCTCCAAAGCCAGTAGAAATCTTTGACTACTTGTCACAGTACATTATTGGTCAAGATGAAGCTAAAAAGACACTTGCTGTTGCTGTTTATAATCACTACAAGCGAATCAATGCAACTCAAGCAAATGACGATGTCGAGCTTGATAAGTCAAATGTTTTACTTATCGGTCCAACAGGTACTGGTAAAACACTATTTGCTCAAACACTAGCTAAAATGCTTGGTGTTCCTTTCGCTATTTGTGATGCAACATCCCTGACTGAGGCTGGCTATGTCGGTGATGATACAGAGACAATTATTCAGCGCCTTCTTATGAATTGCGATTACGATGTAGAAAAGGCGCAGAAAGGCATTGTCTACATTGACGAAATTGATAAAATCGCTAAAAAGGCGCAATCTACAAATATTACAAGGGATGTGTCTGGTGAGGGTGTCCAACAAGCTTTACTGAAGATCATTGAAGGCACCGTTGCTTCTGTTCAACCTACGGGCAAACGTAAAAATCCACAGCAAGAGTTCCTTCAGGTAGATACATCTAACATCCTCTTTATCTGTGGTGGTTCATTTGCTGGTATTGAAGAAATCTTAAAAGAGAAGAAAAAATCGGATTCTGTAAACATTGGCATCTTTAGAGATGAGAATGCTGATAAAGCTGAAGAGACTAAAAACGTACTAGCAGACTTAGAGCATGAAGACTTAGTTTCGTTCGGACTTATCCCTGAATTTGTTGGTCGCCTACCTTCAATTGCTGTATTGAACGAACTTACTAAAGAAGAACTTCTTCGTATATGTACAGAGCCGAAGAATGCAATTCTAAAGCAATACATGAAGCTGTTTGAGCTGGATGGTAATAAGCTAGTCATTTCCGATGAAGCTCTAGATCAGCTCGTTGATATGGCATTAAAGCGTAAGATCGGCGCTCGCGGCGTTCGTAACATGCTTGAAGAGCGACTAAAAGATATTATGTTTACGTCACCATCTTCAGAAGAAACTGTTTTCGAGCTGCAACTTCTTCCAAAAGAAGAAGTTGAGTTAAAAGAAGCAGCATAAGACTAGATTGGATGATTGAAGCCCCGAATGGGGCTTTTTTATTGGCTAAATTAACCACTAATTAGCTCGATGATAATTACCCCACTAACCTACTAACCTACTAACCTACTAACCTACTAACCTACTAACCTACTAACCTACTAACCTACTAACCTACTAACCTACTAACCTACTAACTTACTAACCTACTAACCTACTAACCTACTAACCTACTAACTTACTAACCTACTAACCTACTAACCTATTAGAAAACTAAATTACTGCTGTAGCATTTACCTCAAATCATCAAGAGAGCCAATTCATAAATTGAAGAAATCTCTTTCGACAGTATTACTGACATGATTTTCATGTCTTCTTATGTGACATTTGGTGTTACAGGTGTCCAACGCAAAATTATCCATAACCTCGCTCTTATTATCCTAGCAGAATAATAGAGTTATCGGTCTTAGTGTTATAACAACCTGAATTTCAATGGGATCGGGTATAGAGAAAGGATTTGTATTGAGATTACAGGCATTAAAAAAGGAGGCTTATGCCTCCTTTTGTATGATTACGCTTTACTTGATTTGAGTAAGAAACTGCTTAGTTGCATCTCGCCACTTCTTACATTCCTCTTCACGCTCAACTGTATAATTCACTAGTCGAGAAATACTTTGAGAAACCTCTAAGCCTATTTGCTGAGCTTGATTGTTGCCGTTCAGCTT
This sequence comes from Vibrio sp. V15_P4S5T153, assembly GCF_963874485.1. Lineage (NCBI taxonomy): Bacteria > Pseudomonadati > Pseudomonadota > Gammaproteobacteria > Vibrionales > Vibrionaceae > Vibrio > Vibrio sp. V15_P4S5T153. Next base: position 609,188 of record NZ_CAWNHR010000017.1, read on the forward strand.
ATCAATACTGCCCATAACCTCTTCAAGAAGCGCTTCTAGTTGCTGAGACATGTTGACTGAACTCTCAGTCGAAGTTGCTTGCTGTACGTTTACAGCAGATGAATCAACCACAGGCTCTTGCTTTTGCTCAATACCGCTTGGCTGAACATCCGTAAGTTCATTTTCGTTAGAGCTTTCACTCATAGAGCTAGGGAAAGCCTCAAAAACAAAATCGTCTCCAAATGCATCTGACGGGTCTACTTTATGCTCTTGAGTTTGAACAGGTTGTTCTAGAGTGATTGATGCATTCGATACTGATTGAGCCACCTCTTTAGTAGTCGCAAGCTCCCAATCAAGTACAGTGCTAAATTTTCGCTCTTCTTTAGGTAATTTCAGATCCTCAACTTTTTGTAGAAGACCGATATCTGAAGTTTCACCTTCAACCAGGTACATTAGGCGAGCTTTCGTTTTTGTAGTTTGAATAACACCTTCATTAACAAGCTCTTCAAGCCAGGAAGAGAAAGTAGGCATTGATACATTAAGTACAGGCTTAGTAAGCTCAAAAAGGTTGGCTTTATTCATACTATCGCCTTTCTCAGCTAACATTTGTCGTATGATAGCACCTGAAACTTGACGTTTCTCCTTTCTATTTAAATCTGATACTTTAGCAATATCAAGTTTGTATAGCGGTTTGAGGTAATCACTCATTTCCACAGGTTGCTTAGTTTCAGCTTTTGCTATCGACAAAGTTTCTCTTTCTGTCGATTTGGCAGTAGTTTGAGGTTTAGGTGACGATACTGGCGCTGATGCACTTCCAGCGTTAACAGCTACAGGATTTGTAACCACGGACGGTTCTGGTGCGTAGTTAGAGATAAGTGACTGTAATTCAGCATCACTCATTTTCTCAACATTATCAAAGTTATCTTCAACAATGTATAGGTTTGCATCCTGTAACTCGCTCAAGAGGTCATCTTCTTTCAAATAACCCTCTTTTGCTAACGCCCCACAAACATTCAGCAGGTCATCCATTGTATAGCCTGTAAGGTTTGCATCTTTGAAGAAAGGGTCAGCATGAAAATAGTTGTTGTCATCATTTCTGTTTTTAGAAATGTAACTAATCATACTTTTTGCTAGATCAGCAAGGATATCACTATCATCATTTGAAATGGTGTTAGCCTGAGTGTTCTTCTCAATGTTGATTGCTGGTGAAGCTTCAACTTTAGGTTCTTTTGAACCACCTTGAACAATTGAACCTTTCAATGATTTAGATGCTTCCGCAAGGAAACCACCTTCAGCAAAGCTAAAGCCTTCTGGTAATGGGTGAGCTTCTAGGTATGCTTCATCACCAGTAAAAGTAAGTACTGGCAAACCACCATCATATTTGTGATCAATAACTGAATCTTTTTTCAGGTCAGAGCTGGCTAGCTTTAGGAATTGTCGCTTCTGTTTAGTTTCAGTAGCGATTTCAGAAAGTGAAAGACCGATGCGGCCTTGTTTTTGTGCTATTGCTAAGGAGTTAGCGATAATGCTTTTGTATTGTTCGGTAGATAAGTTCATCTTCTTGCCTCGCCTCATCGATTTGTATTCTGAATTATATACATAAAGATAGGCGAGGCAAGTATTTTTTGCAAAATATTTAAGAAATTTTACTATTTCTTTTTACGCAATTTCTTTTTGTTGCTCTTTTTAGACATAAGAAGATCTTTGCGCTTAACCATTTCTTCAATAAACCACTCTTTTGATAGCTTAGTTTTAATACCAATAGGCAGTTTTGAGTAAACAGTTTCCGCAAAAGTTTGCAGCTTTGTGTCATCTTCAAGAGCTTCTTTGATCTCGTCACGAGAAAATTCTGAAACAATCTTTTGAACTGCTGGAGTAAGCATTGCTAATTGTTTAGTACTCGCAATACCTGCACCAATTTGATTCACATACTTTTTAATACCCATTTTTCTTTTCCATTTATTTATTTTTTTATATTATTTTTTTGCAAAACGTGATCGATGTCATGCTGCACTTATTATTTGTGGAGAAGATTATCATTATGGTTTGACATAATCAAACCGTTTTTTTACTTCTTTATCTAAATGGAGAAATTTCGCTCGATTTGACTTTTTCTGTTGTTTGACCTTCTGCTGTATCTTTCTTTGTTATGATTTCTAGAGATAAAGCAATCCTTTCATGAAGCGTCATTTCATTATTTGCAAAGATATTGTCTAGTTCATGGTATGTTTTTAAATCACAAAGTACAGGTGCAACCTGGCTTGCTTTAAGTAATGAGCTTTTCGCATGAACATTTAAGGTGTTTTCATCATTTATATATCTTTTTGATATCTTCTCAGAGTGATATGCAAAAGTACTTGGTCGTGACAATCCATACCTAACTAACAGTAATGCAACCATTAGATCTTTTTGAATTAACCTATAACCGCAATCTTTACTCATTTTCTCAATGCCTAAGTTTACACCATTAGGTAAAATTTCTGGGTAGTATGGAAATTCAGGCTTATCGTGACCCTTAATTGTTCTTGAAATAAATTTATAATCAACCTTATCTCTGTACTGAGAGATTATGTTAAAAAACTCTTTATTGTTAATACTGCTTAAATCAGGCTTGAAACGTGCTTCTTTTATGATTGCTGGTTTTTTTACAGCTTTCAAAGTGTGTCTCACTAGTAAACTATAAACTTTATCTCTATCAGATAGAGAAGATAATGGAGCATATGGATTGAAGTTTGGATTTAAGGGGATTAAAGCGCCATGACTATGCTGAACCCTCTCAATCTTTGATAATTTATTATTCCCTTTTTTAGCTCTAGATATAATGCTTTCTCTTGAATCAGGAACAATCCCAAACTCACTTGCTAATTCGATAAGGGTGCTAACATCATCATCCGAAACAGAACATGAGTCGGTTCTAAAATATGATATTAAACCTTCTGCGTATAAATCCTGTAAATGTTTGAAAACTTCTATCACTTTCATATTCAATGAACTGGCAATATTAATCATCGCCTGCTTACCATTCCAAAGTGTGCTGCTATCAAGCAATTCATTCTCATCAGATTGGATCAATTCAATCTTGGTAATGTTTGAAAGTTGCTCAGTAATACCCTTTATTGCATCTCTATCCATATTGAAGCAATCAAAGATTAGCTTTACATTTTTTCCGTCAGATTGAAGGTTTTTATATATGATTCCAGACTTTTGAGCGTTTTTCTCTATGTGTGATAACACTGGAGTAATGACTCTGCCAACTTCTGATCTATTTCTAATATCAGTTACTGACAGATTGAACCCTATAATTCTGTTGACTGTTCTTTTAGATATGTGTTCATTAACCATCTTCATATCTATATCTCGACCATTACCGATTGCTTTAAGAACTGAATTAGTAGTCATATCTTTAATTATAGATCTTTGATAGCTGTTTATTATTTCCTTAGCCAAATCGAAAGCTATCTTTTCTCCCTCTGTGTCATCATCTGTACAAATTAGTGTTTTTCCATATTTTCCGCTTTCAGATCGGATTTTTTTTATTAAATGCTCATCTAAATACACTTCTTCTGCGGCGTATGTTTCAAGATTTACACCCATCCTATTGGATGGGAAATCACGAATCCTGCCTCTTGTTGATATGACTTTGAAGTTTGTGCATCCAACCTCATTTAGAAGTTGAGTTAATTTATAAACTTTCCAATCAGATTCAATGATCATTAAAAAGTTTTTCATAGATATTGTTTCCTACTAAAAAGCCCCATTCGGGGCTTTACTATCAGTTACGCATTCCACCTACATTGCGTTGTTCCATCTCATTTACAACGGTATCATTAGGGTCAACATCAAGATCTAAACCGTCCTTATCACCAGTTACGTTCTCTGTAATGTTCTCAACAGCGTCCTGAGTGGTTTTGTTAACTTCCCCAACTACATTCTCGGTTACTGCCTGCGCAATCTCACATGCATTCAGAGCGCTGATATCTAAGTCAAACCCTGGCAAGCTTGGGAATTTCAATCCTAAATCGCAGTTAGCATCATCACTATTTGACCAGTAGTCACTATCTTCTGCTTTGTTTTTTGTATCAATTCCATACTCAGTTTCACAAGACTGCTCTTGCTTCTCAATATACTTTTTGATTTTTGCCTTGGATTCTGTTTTGCAAACACTTGGTCTTTTAGGTACGGCATCAGCAGCACTCACGTTGACAGGTAGCATGTAGGCGCTGCCAATAGCTAAACTTAAAAATGTTAGTTTTATCTTATTCATTTCTTTTCTCCGAATATTGCTTCGTTCACAAAAAGATCTACAAGTAATCTAGTTTGAGAAATTGATTGGACTCTTTTATATACTGCTTTTGCTTCAAGCTTCAGAGGATCTTCTTGTTTATTTTTATAAATGTCAGCACACTCTAGGAAGATTTTAGCCCCCCATCCTATACGAGTTTCTGAGGATGATTGAGAATCTAACCATGAAAGGGCTGATAAAGATTGTCGTGCAGGCATTGCTGATAACACTGCAATGAAATCCCTTATTGTTTTATTGTCCGCTTTCATAGCTCGAACTTCATCACAATGAGGTAAAAGATCTGCAAGTTGTTTGAACATGTCTGGAAATTCCTCATATTTATGAGTCCAAACCTCTTTATTTTCCAGATCGTTCATGAAGCCTCTAAAATCAGGCTCTAACGTTCCCCAAAACAAATCTTGAAAACCAGGCGAGAATATATCTTGCGAGTTATTTTTCATTTTATATCTCTTAATCTGTTAGTATTTCAAAGTTGACTTTGATAATATATTATTATTAAATTAACCTAAATAAAAGTGTAAAGTTCCTTTCTATTTAATAATGAATAATAACCTCTTTTTAAGGAATTGAAAACAATATGAAATTCGAAAATTTTGCCCCATATGTAAGTAAAGACGAGCTAATTAGTTGCGGAACCCTATTTAAAGAAAGTAAAAAGGTTAGGGAAATGAAACAGCTAAGCACCAAATTTATAGAAAGAGATTTCGGTAAATATGGTTTTACTCATAGGACACAAGTTAGCCGCGACTTAAGTAATAGCGGATTTGTTCTTGGCAATAAAATATAAAGGTTTGAATAAAATGAATAAATTAAAGAAAACCGTATTGGCTGTAGTTCTCGGTTCAAGTTTGACAGTTAGCGCTCCATCTTACGCCATTCCTAACGTTGACTTTGCAAACCTAACAGAAGAAATCGTTGGCAACATACAATCAGCATCTCAATGGGTATCAGAATCTCAACTTATGACAGCTATGATGGCTGCTGATTCCTATTTCCAGCAAGCCATTATGTCAATGGATTCGTTTCTTGCACAATTCTCATTACAGAAAGAATTAAAACTCCAAGAATCACTTCATAACCTTATGGTTAAAGAGATGTCAGAGCCAGATAAGCAAGCGCCTCGCACTTGTGCAATCCAAAAGGTATCAAATGCTGTTGACTGTGTTACTACTGATACAACAGTTTCAAAACTGGATAAGGATTCGCACGAAAATAACAACTTTACAGATAGTCAGGTAAAGGTGATTGAAAAGAAAGTTGAAAAAACTAAAGAACTACTAGAGCTATGTCGAAATCTACAGTATGCAGATAATATTGATGGAACAGACAAGCTTTCAACAAGCCTTTGTTTACGTGGCGGGATCTTGCTTGGTACTGAAACTCAAGATGCGTATGAGCCTGGTGAGCAAGTCGCTGCTGATACAATCATAGATTTAATAACAGGTCCCTTGCCAGAGCACAAAATGTCCCAAACTTTACCAGATGGTTCGTATGAAAAAGACGAAATGATGGTTAAAGAAATGAGAAAACTTGCAATAAGGTCACTCGCTGTCTCTTCACTTCAACATATTGCTTCTGTTAGAGGTTCTGCTGGTGAAAGCAGTGAGCTTAAAGCGCCATCGGAACTATCTCTTTTACAAGATTTCTCTGATGAAAGATGGGGAAATCCTGAATGGGTTGTTGAAGTAGCTGGAGCAACAGCCGATCAAAAAGATGCAGTAATGCCAACCGAGTTGCAAAGAAGAATGGCTGTAATGCAAGCGTTCCAAATACATTTGGATATTATAAAGTACAAACAGCAGTTAAGAATGGAAGCTCTGCAAGCATCTTCTTTAATGCTAGATGTTGAAAACAGTTCAAACTTAACTAAATAAATTAAAAATAAATAACAAATAACAATAAAATTTAGGAAAAGAATATGAAAAGGTTTTTTTGGGGCGTTGTTACGGCAACTCTACCATTACAAGCATTTGCAAATGGATACGACAATAATGACTTCATAGACAAGCAAGTATTCCCTATCAATTCCTTGATAGTAAGTGCCTTTATACTTCTTGGCTTAGCCCTTATTGGTGCGGGATTGTATGACGTTAAAAGAAATGCGGAGAATAAAAACCAGCACCCTATTTCACATGCTGTAAGTAAGATGTTCACAGGTATGCTGTTGTTATCATCAAGTGCTGCATACCACATTTTCTCAGGAACAGTATCGAATAGTACGCCTAGCTACAGCATGGATGTTTTATCAATTAATGAAAGTGACATGCTTGGAAAGGTTGGCGATTTAAGTAATAGCTGGTTAGGTGAATACTTACCCGCACAAACCATTGAAATGCTCATAGGTATAATTTTCTTGTTTGGCGTTTACTCATTTCTGAAAGGTATTTACATACTGAAAGACATGGGAGCACCAAAGCAACAAGGACAGGACTCAAGTCCACTTAAAAAGTCAGCTATTCATATTGGCGCGGGTATGATTGCAATGAATATCCTTGATTTTGCTTGTTTTGTAGGCAATACGCTAAATATGCCATTTTTATGTTTTAATTAGGTATATATAAATGATAAAAAAACTATTCGGAATGATTGCATCAGATGCAACAAAAGAATTAAAAAACAATGTAACAATAAAATATATTAAAGACATTAAGGAAACAGCAAAAGCGGAAGGTAAAATTTCCCCTGCTGTTTCTAGCTCTATATCTAAAGAAGAGTTTTTCAATAGATACAAAGCACTGAGATTAACCAATATCGGCGTAATAGCGTTATTTCTATTCTGCTTATGGCAAGCCCTGATTTTTAGTTCAATTTTGTCAACCATAATTTGCCTTGGATTTGTAGCAGGTCTATCGCTACTTTACTGGTCGAATTCATATCAATTATGGAGAGCTAGAATTGTTGCAAGGAATTGGTCTCAACGTCACAAGGTTTTAACCACATCATACGTTCAATATTTCAATGTAATCAAACGAAAACCTTTAGAATTTGCTCCAATTAAGTTATTATTTAAGTAACAATAAAATGGAAAAATAACAAAATGAACATTAATAAAATACCAATTAAAAATGTTGTTCTAATGTTCTTCATATTTTTCCTTGCCTTAGGTAGTGCAAGCGCCTATGCAAGTGATGTTTCTTATGGGGAAAATTCTGTTAACAGCGCTTTTAATAACATTTTAAATATGCCAGTGTCACTGGATCCTACAGATTCTAACGTTGACTATTTTCATGTTTGGTTAAGAATAATTTTTGGTAGCTTTATATTTGAGCCTTGGACAAATGATAGTGGTGACATCTCAATCTTGGCTTCTGCTGTAGGTTTTACTAATTTATTAGCGATTACCTTTGGTACAGTAGTTATGGTCTACGTCCTTGGTGGTGGTGCCTTAAACTCTACTCATAGTGGTGAGGTTCTTAATAGAAACTGGTCTCCTGTTTGGATGCCTATTCGATCTGTTCTTGGTATCGGACTTGTAATGCCTGTGCCTGGTATTGGTGGCGGTGTAATGTCTATGTCGCAAGTAGGTATTATATGGCTTGTTATCTTTGGCTCCAACTCAGCTACATTCCTTTGGAACAATACAGCCGAGAAGTTAACGACTGATGGAATTTACGGGTACTCACCTGTATCTCCAGGGAATAAACCGCTGCTGAATATTGCTCAAAGTCTAACCTGTGTTGATCACAACGTAAAAGCAGAACGCGTTATTCCAGGCTATAAACGAGCAGGATCTGATGCAAACAAGGCTCAAATTGCTACTGTTGATTACTACACAGGTAGAACTAAGCAGATAAAAACTGTGGATGGCAAAACTAAAAAGGTGTACGAAATCAAACAAGAACAAGTTTTTGCCGATGTGATTAAAACAGATGCTGAAACTTATTCATACAGAATTGCAAATATCGGTGGTTTAAATCAAATTTTGAAATCTGATATTCAGGTTAATAAAGTTAACTTCCAGTATGGTTGTGGTTCAATTTCAGTTATTGATAAAAGTGATGCCATAATCAATGAAAATCAATCTTTAACTAGCTCGGATCTTGAGGAAATCAAAAATTTTGAAACTGCATTTGGAATGTTCCAAAAAGACACGTTGCCTAAAGCTATTGATGCTGCATTTTCGATTGCAATAGATATTGGCGACCTTGATAAAGGAAACCCTGAACGAGCATATCAGCAAGTTAAGTCTCCAAATATTGAGGGAGCTAATGAGCAAATATTGCGTCAAATCGAGGCGAATGCGGAACGTTTTGCTATTGCAGGAAGTCAATTCCAAGAAGCTGTTACTCATAACATTCCAAGCTACTTATTTAGAGAATTAACAGGTAATGAGAAAAAACAAGTTGATCGTATCACTAAGGGTGGCTGGGCTGCTGCTGGCTTGTGGTTCATTGAGGTTGGATCTACGCAACAAAAAGTAGGTTCCCTGGACATCGATAATAAGATATCGCCTCCACCAGTGGCAAATTTATGTCAGAACGTTACAAGTAACATAAAAGCTTCTACAGTATGTAAGCAATCGTCTGCCAACTATGATGCTGCAATTGGTCTGCTAACTCATTTATATAAGGCTTCAAATGGATATGTAGAAGGAATTGACCCTAAAGCAGCTAAAAGTAATTCTGTAAATGTTGATTCATTCTTAGGTAAATGCCCAAATTATGACGATTGTGAAATTGATGAAGACGTAGCTTCAAATTACGCAACATCAACAGCGCAGTGGATTTTAAATAATTTCGCTAGTGGTCCAATTTTGTTCGATGAGCAAGAACCTGGTGAAACCGTAGAGGGAAATATGTTTAATCCTGCTGGTTTCTCTAACCCATTTCTTACATTGTCCTCTATTGGTCATACAATGAATTCATACGCAATGGTTGGATATGGCATTGGTGTGTTAGCTAAAGCAACTAGTGCTGCAATGCCAGGAATTGGTGAGGGTTGGGCTGCTAGTTTAGATGGTACTGGTTTGTTTAAAGCAGGATTAAGATTTGGAGCTTCAATTGTTGGTTCTGTGGCTAATCTTGTGTTTGTAATTGTTCTTTCATATTTAGCTTGTGGTTTTGTTTTGGCGTACATGATCCCATTCCTTCCAGTAATAGCTTGGACAAATATGATGATAGGCTATTTGGTTACAGTAATTGAAGCGTCAACAGCAGCGCCATTGGCAGTTGTCCAAATGTTACTGCCTGAAGGTCAAGGTATATTGGGTCAAAGGCTTGAGAGAGCAATGCAATTGTTAATTGTTGTAATTCTAAAGCCATCTCTCATGATTATTGGTCTCATCGGTGCAATTACAATTGCTTCACTTGGATTCACTATCTTTAATACATTCTTCTGGTCAGCAGCAAAAATGTACTTATACGGTAGTCCACTTGACTTGTTTGCTCTAATTGCGCTATACACTGCAACAGCCTTAACAATAACACAAACCATAGTTTCAATTATGTACACATTACCTAACCACATTTTAGAGTGGTTTGCAGGTGGTGCTGGGAATAGAGGCTTTGGTGAAGATAAAGTAGGTGAATCATTAAAAGGTAGCGTTAGCGATATCAAACATAAAGCTGACGGTATTATGAGAACACTGAAAATGAATGCCAGAAGGCAGTCTAATAAAGATAATGACGCCCCAGATAATGGGGATGATAAAAAAGGCTGATAAACATAAAACCCTCGCACAGCGAGGGTTTTTATTCGTCTTTAATTTTTGCAATCTGGTATGTTTGAAAAATTAGGATGCCAATAATTAAAGTCATCGTCCCATACTCTAAGTAAGGTATGTATTTAATAACCCCTACAGACTCAGGAGAGAGGCTGTGGAGATAGTTAGCAATCATCCCGTAGAATGCGCCGACACCAGCCCAAATCGCAGCTATAGCCATAATTACAGCAATCATCAAAATAAGCATACTTCCTCCAATATTCTATTTTTTATATTACATAAAAAAGAGAGATTGTCAATAATCTCTCTTTTATTAATTAGCGGTTTACAAAGCTATATGCTCAAATTCTGATTCTTTTCCAACTCTCTAGTTTGAATCGTAAATTTTTTGAAGCTAGAATCACCTGAAATTTCAACTTTATATTCTGACTCGTTTTGCTTGTCGATCTCTCTCAGCTCTGAAAGACTAGCCTCCATTTTAGCTACATGCTGCTCCAAACCTTTTAAGATGTATTTTTCCTCATTTGTAAGCGCCCTTTCAAATGGTAGTTCTTTCAGCCTGGTTTTGAATGAGGATATTGTTTCATTATCAGCATCAGGAAGCTTAAAGCTAACCATTTTCGATACATAGGAAAGATAGTTTCTAAACTCTACCTTTGAGTATTCCCCGCTCGATAGAAGGTTATCCATGTGAGTATTCCATTTAGAGCGAAGTAATAAATCAGCAATACGCTTTTTATCATTTGCTTTCAATGCTTGGTCATAGACATCTGTTTTTTCGAGCCTTGTAGCATTACTACTAAAGTCAACAATGTGATGCATTGAGTCTCTTATTGCCATATCGTTGTTAGAAAGGAAGCCTCCTGAATACAAAGTACCATATACATCACTTTTATCAGGCAAATTGCTTTCAAATGCTACTTGTAACTTTGTTAGGAAGTACGGGTCATTTTTTATGGCTTCATTAATCAAAGCAAGGTTTCTATCACATTGTTCATGATCAATGTTAAATCTCTTATATAGTAAGCTAGAAGACTGATCATCAACTTCTTTTAGAATCGGTTGCTTGTTTGTTTTAATAGAGTGCAATCCAAGTCTAGGGGCATCCTCAGGCAATTCTGCGCGTTTAGTGAAAACCAGCTTTTGGATTTTTTCTGCGCTTGAATTAATTAAAGTGGTAGGGTCTTGAGTTAGGTCAACACATATAAACGCGTTGTTATTTTTTGGATCCATAACTAAAGGATAAATTAATGTTGTAAAGTAGTTAGCTTCATCAATCACCCTTTCTGTGTAAAAAATAGGTTGTCTTTCGGTTAATAAATTCTTTACATTATTCTTGCTAGACAGCTTCAAGAAATAATCAAACAATCTAGGTTTTTTATCTCTAATAAGCTTAGCTAGCTGCACCGTTGCAATTACATCGCTTAATGCGTCATGGGCTGATTCGTGTAATAAATCATTAGCTCTACATAGATCTTCTAGCTTTAAACTAATCTTTCCTTCCTCATTGTGAGGGAAGTTAATAAGGTTTGGAAAATAAGCATATGTCATTTTTAATAGATTATAGAAGTCAACTCTTCCGTTGTTATTCTTCCACTCGTGGTCATACATTCTGCGATTATTTCTAAACATTAGATTTCGTGTAACTTCATCATCAAATGCCATTGTGTTGTAACCAGAAATGCATGTGTTTGGTTTCTGCTGCATCGCATGTTGAACAATTTTTGCAAACTCGTATTCCGAAACGCCTTTTTCTTCTAGCGTCTTAGGATCGATTTTAGTAATCATGAATGCATCAATTGAGGGAACTACATCCAATCTCATTTTACAATATACGTTTTGATCTGAACCCTGGATGATATTCAACTGAGAATCAGTGTAAATCCAAGCTCCTTGAACAGGTTGGCTATGATTTTTATCTAGTCCAGCGGTCTCATAATCGTAAACAAAGAAACTTTCATAAAAAACAGGATCAAGTTTTATTGGCATTTTATTTCTCTTTTAAATAAAATTGGTTATTGAATTGAATTAATAATAACATAAAAACAAAGGTATGTATAATGACAATAAAACGATTAACTCAGAAATATCAACTTTCTGATTCAGACATAGATAACATCTTAAAATCGCTATCATCAGGCGAAACACTTCTTGAAGCCAAAAAGCGTCTTGCATCTGATCTTTCCAGTGAAGCCATTTACTCAATAGCAAAAGAACTTTGTAGAATTGAGATGGGTTTACCCATCTCTGAAATAAATCCAGAGTTTGTTGAAGGACGCGCTAAGCTGAACAAAGCAAGAATTGCTGAAAGGCAAAAATCTGAAGGTGATAAAAAACAGGTTAATTACATTCGTCACATACGAGATGATATTAACCTGTGTCTTTTAGAGTTGAGTATTGTTTAGCACATCACTCCATTGGATAGAGAGACAACAGGTATTCTGCTCTCTCTATCTACTAACCAGTCCACGTACTTTTTAGCGCCAAAGCAATCATCATTTTCTTTGTTTTCTTTCCAAAACTCCATGATGCATTGGTGTCGTTTATCGCACTCGATGCACTCAGTATTTTTGTTTGCAAAGTACTGTCTGCGTAGATACTTTCTTCTATCTTTAGAGGCTAGAACTGTTTCGAAGTCGGACTCAAAGATATTTCCAAAAGGCTGCATATACTCGGTATAGCCATCTCTGTAATCTGGAAGTGTAAAGTCACCATTTGGCATAAGAAACATCGTCTGACCAGCTATGTTTCCGTTTTTGTCGGTGTTTGCTCTACTCATTATGTATTGTGATTGCCCAATAGCAGGAACACTAACACCCTTCTCTTTGAGTTCGTACCAATACTCCATAAACTCAATCATAAACGCTGAATACTGATCCATTGAAGGTGCATACTTCCCATAGTGATGTGCTTCGTTTTGTTCATTTCGCATCATAGGTAGGAATGAAGCCTCACTAATTCCAAGTTCAACAAGGTAGTCTAGGACACTCTTCGGGGTATCTTCTAAAATCTTGTTGTTTACTACTGTAATCGTTCCAACGCTAATTCCACGAGATCTTGCAAGTTTAACCTTTCGCTCCCAGTCTCTCATGTATCGTTTACCGCGCATCAAGCCATCAAATGATGTCTGGAAGTATCCACCGCACCACTTTTCAAAAAACTCAAACCAATATTCCTGTACGGCTATTAGAGACGTTAAAAGAGTATGTCTGATGTGGTAGCCATCTTTTTCGGTAAATCGCTCTTCAATCATCTTAAAGGCAGCAATCATGTAATCTATGCCCATCTGAGTTGGTTCACCACCATACCAGTAGAATGAGAGGAACTTAACTGGCACATCAGTTTTATCCGCGTAGTAATCATAAACTTTATCCATTACTTCTTGGAGTTGTTCAAGGCTCATTACAGGGCTATTTCTTCGTTCGTCTGTAGATAAGTAACAATGTGGACAATTTAGTTCGCATCTTAGTGATGGCATCATAGTAAAGACGAAGTACCCGCTTTCTATGTTGTTCTGAGTGTTCACGTCAAATCCATCAGGCATCTTATAGCAATCGTAATCTCTCTTTGGTAACGGAATGACTACTTTTTTAGTCGTGAAATTTACATTACTCACTTTTTATTCCTTTTATTAATTATTAAGCGGCATATTACATTAATATGCCGCAAAATCCAATTGACTTACTTTTGTCCATCATAGTCGTATGGTCTAGAGATCGCCGTTTCGGTTTTTTCTTTAACCGTGTTGTTTTGAGCTTGGTTGACTCCAGAAAGAATGATCTTTGGGTTTAACAATCTTGCAATTGATGGGGCTAACATTTTGTATAGAATTCTAAATATCGAAAAAAATGATGAGCCACCCATAGTTTTCTTCAGAGCTTGGTCTATCTCTTCTTGAGACCACCTCTTGATCTTACTCGTATCTTGGTTGGACATTTTCTACTTCTACTAATCTTCTGGTGTTTTTAATAAAACGTTTAAATCCAGGGCATTCCCCCTCACCATTCCAAAAGTCATGTAAAATACCGCAAGCCATCTGACACTGCTCCATCTCATCACAGCCCACGCATGATGTTTTAACCTTCATAGCCTTACGTCTCTCTTGACGATATTTCTTAGACTTCATGATTGTTGAAATGTTTGAATCGAATATATTACCCATAGAATCGAAACCTAACTCACCACCAGCTTCAATGCATGTTACTGTTTCACCATTCCAGTCAATATCGATACTTCCAGGTATGATTGGGCATATTATGTCGTCATTTGCGCGATTGAATTTAATTGAGTTAATTAGGGACTCAACAGGATTGACTGCAATTTCGTCACAAAGCTTACGTTTTTCGAGATACCACTCTGTAGCATCAATCAAAAACTGGCTTGTTTCCTCAAATGCAGGAAACACACTTGTAATATGCTTCATTCCGTCACCAGATGGGATAAAGAAACCTGTGTGGATTCCTCTAAATCCGATTTGGTAAAGATACTCAAGCACATTTTTAGCACCAAGATCTACAGCTTGTTTTGTGATAGCCATTGTAACATTCAACTTATGACCATCAGCGATCATTTTCTTGCAGTTATCAATCCACTGATTTTCAAGTTCAGGAGCGTGTTCATGATTCACCTTTATGAAGCGTGTATTTACTTCATACGAAGTAGATATATGATCAAAAAGCTTAGCTACTTTTACAGCTCTTGATGTAAGCAGATTTGTTACAATAGAAAGCTTAACGTTGGTTGGTATTTGAGAAAACTTTTCGTTGGCGTATGGCAATACTTCTTTGAAAAACTTTTCACCAAGCATACTTGGTTCGCCCCCAATTACATGCACTTCAGCATTTAGGTAGCTTGGGTTTGAAACAAGAAAATCGCAAAGCTGCTCTATTACTTGATAAAACTGATCTTTCGTCATGTATTTTGACGAAACTTTTTTGTCTGTACTTATGTAACAGTGCTCACACCTTAGGTTGCAGTCCCTAGTTACATTTATCTGACATAAGAAGGTTGAGTTAAACATAACTATCCTATTTATTTATTATTTCCAATGTATCCAAAATCTCAAGCATACGGTCTGCAATAGTGTATCTTTTATATTCGTCAGTTTTCTTTTTTGAAGATGCCACTTTTACAATATTTTGATTTCCATCAACGTAAGTCAACTTAGCTTGTGATCTTGATGTTTCGATAATCTTATCACAGCGAATGATAGAATCAAAATATAGCTTTCTAGCTAAAAACCCCTTTTTCTCCCTGCCTTTTAATAATTTAAGTGACGGAAGATTCTTTTTCAAAGCCCAAAGGTTCTTGTCATTCTCCTTATCTGGCCTGTTCCCACTAGTAAAGAGGTGAAACTTGTTTTCCTCTTCACAGAATGTGAAGTATTGGTCATAGTTGGTGTTTATCACAGGTAAGTTATCCTGAGCGCCATGTGAAAATGACTTAATCGAAAAGCAACGTTCAATTATTTTATCAATTGAAGTTAGTTGTTCATCAAAAATCTTTTTGGATAAGACTCTACTAAACTTTTCGTTATCGATTTGGAATCTATATCTGTCAATTTTTCTAATTTCTTTTGGTAGGTTTTCCTCAGGGGTTGCGTGAATCATAACTCGCATACCTTTAGAGGCGAGTTCTGAAGCGACTATAGCGTTAACTAGGTGGTCTTGCCCCACAATAATGTAATCGAAATCTATAGTGGCGTATCTATCAAGCAACAATGCAGAATAAACGTCAGCGTATAAGGAGATTTTCGAGTACAGTCCACTTAATCCTGTAGTACCCCTTTTCCTATTATTGTTTCTGGATAGATTAAAGTCGCAAATTTTTATTCCAGCATAAATATTAGCTATATCATAGTTTGGGAAGAATACTTTATTGTTCATTGTTTAAAATCCAGCTTTCAATTTCTTGCAGTTTGTACTGACTTATTAATTTATCCATAAGTGCAAACAAAGACTTCCAAGTGGTGCAGTATGGAGTCTTATCATACACGCTTAATCTTTTCTCTATAGCGTGCATCATACAGCCCCCCTGACATTCTTTAAAGTAAGGACAGCCACCGCATTCTTTTGCTATTTTTAGTTTACGTCTTAAAAGTTTTCTCTGCTCTTGTCTGTCAATAGAATAATCTATGATGTTACCTAGCTTACCAAAATCATGATCCGCAAGCTCTTGGCATACATAGATATCACCATTAGGTTCTATACTCAGACTGTTATCTACACAATCAGATTGCCAGGAGCAAAAATTTCCAACCGTTCCTTTAAGACCAAAATGCTCTAGGCGTTTTTTTAACAGAGTATTGAAAGGCTCTAATAAGATATTGCCTTTCATAAACCATGCCTCAAACAAGTCTAAGTAAATCTTTTCAAGCTCAGATTCGGAAACCAACACAATGTCAGAACCACCCTGAAAAACAGGTCTTACAACAATGTTTCTGGATTCTTTTTCAGCTAAATGATACTCATCTATAATGAATCCTTTATTTACACCGTCGATTGTTAGAACGGCTGGGAGTGTTTTATTATCAAACGATTTTACATGTTGTAGACTAGACGTTAGCATTTTCCTGTATCTAGTGGATGAAGTTCCTAGTTTTCGCTGCTTTGTGAAGTTATCTATTGATGTGCCAATTCTTCCATCAAATAGCTTGTAAACTTCATCAAGTTTTCTCTTAGATGTTAGAAGATTACTCTGAACACCATCAGTTACATTTATTCCTTTGCTTACAAATACCTCCCTCACATTCAACACAAGGGCTTTTAAATCTTCAATTGGTAGCATTGTTACTTCTCCACCAACATATTCAATGGTCAAGTATTTAGGTTTTATCCCTAGATCGCCCCAATATTTCAGTGTGTTTTCAGCAGAGATCTTAGCCTCATTAGGTGTCATGCTATTAAGCTTTGTTTGCATTGCAGACGAGCAATATGAGCAATTAGCATTGCAATTCTTTGTGATTCGAAAATGCAAAACAAATGACTGGTTATTCATATAAACTCCAAAGGCAGCTCGTAAGCTGCCTTTTATTACTTTTTATTCGTGATATTAAATGATTTTTTCTCATTTTTATCAATTGTATCAATCAGATTTAGATTCAGACTCAGATTCGCTATTATCTTCATTATCTGAGCTTTCACAAGCCACCGATTCATTCTGAAGCTGCATATGCTCTTCAGCTTTATTAGCAATCAATTTGGCTAGTGCTACGTTTAGAGTTCTTGCGTATGTTTCAAGACCACCAAAAGGCTCAAATTGTTCGTTGATATCTTCACGAAGCTTATATTTCATCTTATCCATTAATTCGACATTTACACCCTCAACGAATCGAGCATTGATGTAATCATCTGTAGCCATTGTTTCTGGGATATGGTTATTGCATTCCATAAGTAGGTATTGGAAGTAGCTGCTTACTGGATAGATCTGATTTTTCACTTTTGGGTTAAGGAATAAGCACTCAAGATATTCTTTATTCAGCTCATAAAACTCATCCCAAGCTTCTGGATCATTCATTTTGTCTGAACCTGGAAGCAAGATTGAAATGTCGTAGTTTAGAAGCTGCATGTTTGTTACCAACTCATTCACATCATGCTCTAAGCCAAATGGCACTTCAAGAATTACTTTTAATTTTGCGTCTTTGTAATATCTGGTGATAACGTCAGCAAGGTCATCATCTAAATCGTCGCCATCTTCATTCATTTTAGCTAGCAAGCCGATTTCAACAACACCTTCTGGGATTTCATGAACATAATCATCTACTTCTATGCCGTAGATATGGGTAACTGGGTTCCCTTCTTCTTTTTGTTCTGCAATATATTCATGCAATTCTGATAATTTCATTTTTATTAGCCTTTAATTTACAACTTTTTTCTATTAAATCGTTATCTAACTAAAAAGTCAAACCAATCCTTTTGCAATAACATCTTTGGCTGCTTTATAAATTAAATATCCACCCGAGCATCCTCCAGAACCATCGAAGGTTTTTTCAGTCGCACAACCACTATTGCAGATCGACTTAAATTCACAATCAAAACAATTTAGAGTCTTTTCTTTTCTTCTAACTATAATTTTTTTATTGAAAGAAACATTATTAGAACTTGAAGATTGCTCATTTGTTGTAAGAGCCGTACATCCCGCTGTATAACCATTTGAATCAACAGTATGAAATGCAGTATCACATTTCCCTGAGTTGCAGCCATAACCTTTAGGTTTAGGAGTATCCATACTGGCAACAGAATCAATATATCCGTCAAATGGTGAGGCGTAAAAATCAAGATCTGAATTTTTAATTCTTACATAATATTTCAAGAGCTTGCTCATGTATTGCGCATATTCTAAGTGGGTAAGCCCTAACTCATTCCAGTTATTAATTGCATTGCCAGTCTTGGTTAGCTTTTCGATGTGTATTTCTTTCACACCTTTCTCTATGAAGAATTGGAAAAAATCCTTTGGCTTACTCAATATTTCAAAAAGCGTCTTAGTGCCAGTTACTACAATGCATGGCTCTACACCATCTGAAATTAACTGTTCCAGATTTTGGAAGAAAATTCTTTCATACTCAGCATTCGAGTCAGGATCTTCTTTCTTCATTAATCGTATTTTTGCATCCCAACTTACTCCGATCCTTCCACCAAAGTATTCGAGATAGATATCTCTCCACTTTTCATTGTAATTGATTAAGTTAGTTTGAATGCCGTGCTTTATAACGTATGTATCACTTAGTTCATTAATAAGCTCCAAAGCTTCTTTAAAAAATCTCACACCTCTGGCAGTAGGCTCACCACCGTGCCATTGAAATAGTAAAACATCGCCAGGTTTCGCAACCCCTTTAAGTGAATCTCTAACCTCTTTCACTTTGTCTATAGACATTTTTTTGGGATTTGCAGGGATAAAACAGTGCTTACAATGAAGATTGCACCCCTCATATACACGCATGTATATGAGGTGGTCGAAGTAATCTTTATTATCTTTATTAGTTTGATTGCTCATTGATTTTAACTTATGTATTTGACAGCAATTTCACCCTTTTCAGAATTTAAAAATTGCTTTACGTGATTCAAAAATAATTTATGCCCAGAACAGTCTGCAACTTTAGGGTCAAATGGTTTATTCGGATTAATAGGACATCCTGATTTACACCAAGTATTGTACTCGCAATTTAAGCAATGTTCACCTTTGTGTTTTACTACGGACATTCTAATCCATTTTCTTCTGCTTTTAGAGTTTAAAAAAGCATCAGCGCCATCTTTGAAATTTGAAAATGGCTTTTCTACACTTGATCTGTCTGGACAGGTGTTAATATCACCATTTGGCTCAATTATAATAAAGCTACTTTGACAGTTAGTTCCCCATCTATCTCCAGATACCTTATCTTTCACGCCTCGGATTGCGGCATATATCGGCTTCACGTCAGGAGCAGATCCGTCCTCTTCCATCATTCGCATTAGCTCATCAAACAAACTAATCATAAACAATGAGTGTTCTTTATTTGATGGGTAGTTGAAATCAGGCTTATTCAAGAAATTTGTATATCGCTCAAAGTTAAATGCTTCAAATCCATTTTCTATAAACCAAGATACAATTTCTTTCTCTTTACCAATTTCGTTTTTTGATGGAACAAAGCCTGGAATAACTGTAATGCCAGCCTCTCTTGCCTTATTTACTCGCTTCATCCATAAGTCGATGTAAGAATCTGTTGAGCTGCGAATAGTTCTTGAAGAAAAATCGATTGAAGATCCAACAAACGACTCCCATCTATCATTAATCAAATTATTCCACTTGCTTGAATATCTGATTAGTGATGTTTGAATGCTTGTACCGTATTGCCTTTCACCAAAAACCTCATCTGCAATTCTATGTGCTTCTTCGTACCATTCTGGTTCAAGCATCATTGGTTCACCACCATGCCAGATGAAGTGAACATCATCGAAGTTTTCACGTATAGCAACGTCTTTCACAAAGCCGTATGCCTTACGAAGCTCATCAAAAGAAATTGTTTTCTTATTAGCCCGAACTTCTTCGGGCAAGTAGCAATGGTCACAATCTATGTTGCAGAAGTTTGTTGGTTTTACATAAACAGAAAGAACTTTCATTATAAAATCTGCCCTACTTTGTTAGACACAACATTTTTAGAGTGCTCTGGGTCATAGCCTAATCGAACTAGGATTCCATCAGCTTCACCGCTAAGCACAGATTCTTTAATTCGGTCAAAAACCATCATCCAAGATTCACAGTAGAAGAACTTTCCGCCCAATCCTCTGTTATACAATTCAGCATCTCTCATACAACCACCCTGACATTCATGGAAGTGACGACAGGTTTTACAGTCCATAGGTAGCTTGCTTACTCTTCTCGCATGAGAACGTGACGCAGGTGATCTAAATATTTTGTCT
This sequence comes from Vibrio sp. V15_P4S5T153, assembly GCF_963874485.1. Taxonomy (NCBI): domain Bacteria; kingdom Pseudomonadati; phylum Pseudomonadota; class Gammaproteobacteria; order Vibrionales; family Vibrionaceae; genus Vibrio; species Vibrio sp. V15_P4S5T153. Next base: position 629,526 of record NZ_CAWNHR010000017.1, read on the forward strand.
GCAAAATCTGATTTTCTAACTTTAATGTCAAAATTCACATTGTTTTTGACTGTTGTTGAAAACACGTTACCAAATTTAAATTTCTCGTCTTTCAAATCTGCAAAGTCAGCGCAGTTGTAAAGATCGCCATTTGGCTCAATACCTAAAAACTTTCCGTTACACCCGCGAATCCAAGGACAACGCTGATTGTCTCCACCAACAGTTAAATCCAACATTTGATCTAATGGTGTAATTGAGAATGAAGGAGTATCTTTTAACCAACGGTCATAAAGCTCAATTAGCATCTTACCGTAAGTTTGTGGATGGATTAACCCGTTACCATCATTGTTAGCACGACCTGCTGGGTAACGATAGTTAAACCGTAAGTGAAATTGATTTTCGCTATTTAAACTTTTCTCATACAGCTCCATGCCTAAGTGAGCTGATTCTTCACTATAGGTAGATACTACCATCGGGTTGAAACCATCATTTAATACGGCATCAAGCTTTTTATAAAATTGTTCAGCGTACTTTTCTGTTGAACCCTTTAGTGTTCTGTACGTCATGTCAGGATCAAACGAAGTAGAAACAGAACCCTTCATAACATCCCTGAATACAGGCTTCCATTTTTTTGAATAAAGTAGGATGTTCGACTGCATAGAAAACTTAATATTTTTGTTTTCCTTAGCATTATATTCTTTTACGTAATCCCAGCACTGAATGTAAAACTTGTCGCCTAAAAGCATCGGTTCGCCACCATGCCAAATCCATACGGCAGATTCTGCAAGCTTTGGCGAGATTAGATCGAAAATTGTCTTAAATCTTTCAAACGTCCAATGTCCATCCATATCAGGAGGGCTTGAGCAGTAAGCGCAATCAGCATTACAGTCTTTTGTAGGCTTTGCGATTATCGTGTTAATCATTTATTGCTTCCTAATTACTTTTTTATTTTCTTAATTATTTATAACAGTACCCAATAAGACAAAAAAAATCAAGTTACTTCTCAGTAACTTGATTATTTATTCCCTTATTTATTAAAGGGTTTTCTTTATGTCATTTAGACAGTAAACATGTAACAAGCCAGCACCATAACGTCTTTGCGCCCAACCTTTTTTACTGTGGTTAGCACCGCGAGAATAACCATCGATGACTGCTGTCCATGATGAGCCGTGGTCTGTTACATATGCAATGTTTTCACCGTATGTAATGAAGCGTGTAGGATCCTTGATCGCATACGCCCTTTGACTACCACCGACATAAGGTGCATCAAAACCTTTCCATGATGAGTCTGTTGCCAAGAATCCCTGAACGTTCATACCACTCACGACAAGAATTGGTTTCATATCTTGTGTACGACAGCCAAGCAGTTCATATGTCGATTTATTAACATAGTCCGAACCGTTACCTACGATTTTTTGCACACCCAGTAATGTGTATCGTGGGAGTAATTGAGATAAGGATTTATGCGTACCGTTATCAAGCTCTACACCCAATTGAGAAACGTTCACCATTCCCTTTAGAGCAACATCAGCGCCAGATATTTGCTCAAATCCAACAGAGTTAGATCGTATCTTCATAGATGTGTTATTTTCAGCAGTGATAGAACTAATACCATTGTTTTCTGCTCTAGAGCCTGCGGTTGTACCAAGATAAATACCATTCAAACCTACGCTCTTCATTTCTGACTTGCCATCAATTTGAACACGGTAGTTGCTTGTTGTGGATTTCTCGTTGCCATCACCAAGGAATGGTAAGTACACTTTTGACTGAACAGAGTTTTTAGCAACCACTGAAGTTTCTGATTTGATGTAACCAGTACCTTTTACAGTAAGGTTTGCATCAATAACGTCAAACTTACTCTTATCGATATCAACAAATACTTTGCTGTCTTGTTCGATAGTTAATTTCTGACCGCCTCTTGGAAGAACTAACTTGTTGATGTTTACTAAGCCGCGCAGTGCAGAGTTAACTGTCTCACCGAAAGTAATTAAGTTATTCATAGTATTTCGACCATCAGTTCTCAACCAAATGTTAGCTGTTGCATCAGTAGTGGTCATAATCACGATCTTATCAGCATTACCAGTACACATTCTGTTGTATGAAGCATCGCCTCTACCACCAGGTACACAGTAGACTACGCGATAGCCAGCTTCACCACCAGCGCCAACAGAAGTAGAAGACATACCACCAGCAACTAAAGCAGCCAAACCAGATTCAGACATCATTACGCCATTATGACCTTTTAGAGGGTCAAGAACCGTTATAGCCTCTAAAACTGTTCCTGGATTGCCAGCGCCTGCCGCAGTGCGTTTAAAAGTTGTTTTAAACGACAAGTTTCCAAAAGTTGTTCTTTGGTCTCTTGTTGAGGTCGTAGTATGCGAAAGGTATCCGCAGTCACCGAGGAATCCAACAGGTATAGCACCCTTGCTCGTTGTCTCTGCTGAGGAACAGGTGTTTGACTTCAAGAAGTTTATACCAGTACGAACTGTACCTGTCACAGGAGCGCCTGGAGCGCCATCTGAACCAGAGTAGTAGCCAGTGTATGATTGTAGGGCTGTTGCAACAGTAGCAATTTCTTTACCAAGAGTTTTTGCTCTTAGCTGAGAAGCTTCTGCCATTCTGTCTTGCATCACACCAATGGATATAAGCGTCATGATTGCTATCACTAGCATCAACTCCATCAGTGTATACCCTCGCTGATTCTTTAATTTCTTAATTTTCATGGGTATTCATCACTTATTTTTTATTTAATTATAAATGATGCCCCGACAAGAAGCACCATTTGAGTTTACTATCTGCCTAATTTAGATTTTCCATTCTTACTTCTTGTAAGAATTGGTATGCCATCGTTAATTTTTTTAGCTTGATTAAGAATTTCAGTTTGTAAATGCTCTAGAGACACATTAGATGTTTGGTCGCGTATTGCACCTACAACTGCATCAGTATCAAATAGCGAAGTCACTTTAAGTGTGTTACCGATTATCTTTTGGTGTATGGCAACCCTCAAGCTTGATGCGAGAAGATCTGAAGCTTCTGACATTCCTAACTTATCTGCTGATAGATTAAGCAAACGCTTTATAGCCTCAATGATTCCCGCCGAGTGGAATGTTGTTATTACTAAACGACCATCAATTGCAGATCTTACCGCTTGTTCCGCTACTGTTGGATCTCTCACTTCACCCAAAAGAAGAATGTTGTTACTCGCTGTAGGATATCCTCTTAAAGTGTCGCGGAGAGCATCTTCGAAGGATTCACTTCCACTAACTTCTCTCTGGATGCAATAACCAGACTCGCCAATTTTACCATGAAGCGGCATTTCACATGGATCTTCAATGGTATTACAGTGACCACCATGTATTTCCAAGCGCTCTTTAACAATGGAGGCGGAAGTTGTTGACTTACCATTACCAGGATTACCACAAACAATGATAATACCACCCATATTAAGACGAGCTTCTGTTAGATGTTTATATAACGCCTTGGACATGTTTGTACTTAGAGAAGAGAAGCACTGTTTCAGAGGCCAAACCTCTTTTGGCATTCTCCTAAGAAGAACGTGATCTCCACGAATAGAAGACATGATGGTTCCACGATAAACATAATTATCAAATTCAACTCGAAAGTCTTTTCTGTTTATTTCTTTGTTTATCTTATATTTTTCAATGGTGTGAGAAATTAAGCCGTTTACCTTGTCACAGGAGTTATATGCTATTCTTGTTGATGGTGAAAAGTGACTCAATTCCAAATTATCAACAATAACAATCATATCCTTGAAGTTCGAGTAATCCTCACCAACTCCGTAATAATCACTATCCACTTTATTTACCTTTGATATTATTATTTTCTTACCGCTTTATAACATTTAAAATTAAAACAGTAAAGTTTTCTTTGATTCGCAAATTAATATCGGAAATAAAAAAAAGAGAGGGCAAGCCTCTCTTTTTTAAACACAATTTCGAATTAACGAGTTGTGAATATGATTGTGTTCTTGTCACTACCAGAGTTACAAGAACCAGCCACATCACCAAGGTTTGAGATAGCACCGTTACCAGCTTCTAACTTCACAAAGTGACGGTAAGTGTTAGATACGATGTCGGTACATGCATCATTAGGTACATCTTTGTAAGTGATAGTGAAACCATCGTGAGCAGTGCCTGATACTGTAGCAGATGCAACAGTTACACCGTTTGATAGCCAGCTATGCTTGATCTGAGTCTTGTTATTTGGAACACGCATACGATCAGGGAAGGTTGAGCTTTTCAGTACTACTGCGTTGCTTAAGCCTTCGTAACTACCTTGAGTATTGAACATGTTGCGAATCGTAGCAGACAAACTGTTTAGGTTGTTAATTTCATCTTTGATCTTGTTACCGTTGTTTACGCTGTTGTAGTAAGCAATAGCCGCGATAGAGATGATAGCGATGATACCAACTACCATTGTCAGTTCGAGGAGCGTAGCGCCTCGTCTAGACTTAATCTGACGATTTTTGCTCAAAGAACGTATCTTCATATTATTATTCCTTGTTTATTTTTTTGATTATTTTTTATGAGTTAATGGTTTAGCTTACCTTATTATTATTTAATTTTTTTCGAAGTAAGCTATTTATTATTTTTATTTAGTGAAAGATTACCACACAAAATTCAAAATACAACCACTTTTTATTCGTTAAACTATTTAATTTCTACACTTTTTACATTGCGGCTGAAACGCTATTACCGATTGCTTGAGTTAGTGTATAGAAAGCGTAATATACCCAACCGATGTAAGAAGCAACACCAAATAGGACAAGGTTCTTAAGTAATCCAGCGACACCTTTAATTTTTTCAATGCCGTTTTCAATAGCGTCACTACCAATGCTATCAAGTGCTTCTTGCAAGTTCGCGACTTTACCATAGATAGATACATCGATACCCGTATCACGATCTAAGAACCCACTATTCATTGCATCACCAATTTGCGTACCGCTATCGACTTCTTTTAGAATTTTATCAATTTCATTTGCAACATATTTGGGTGACATCTTTTTTAATCTGCTCATCGCCTCAAATATCGGCGTACCTGTACTCATCATCGCTGATGTGGAAATCAGGAAAACAGAACTTTGGAATGTCTTGTATATTGACCAAGGTGGTACTTTGTTTAGTATGTTTCTCAACGTTCCCGTCATTGAACCTAAAGATTTAAAAGATACGATTACAAACGTAAAGAATACAGCTACTACCAACCACCACTTTTCTTCCACAAACTTAGACATGTGATATAGCTTCTGGGAGACTGGAGGCCAGTTTTCTGGTGGCAATACTGATGTTAGTTCAGGTATGGCTTGGGTCGAGAACATGTAGATTAAACCACTAAGCATCATCAATAGAACCGAAGGGTATGAAATCTCACCAATGATTGTAGATTTCATGCGAGATGCTGATTCGGTAATTTTAATTGCATTATGAAAAGACTGACTAATATTACCTGACTTTTCACCACCCTGAATAATCATTGCTTCACTAGGTGGAACCCAGTGAGCTAATGCCTCACCAAACGATTCACCTTTAGACATGTTAGTGCGTATATCACCTAGAATTGTAGCTCTGATATCGCTCTTATTATACCTAAGATACTGTGTTTCCAGCTCTTGAACAATGTCATTCACTGGAACGCCATTTTTTATGAATGATGATATTTTTTTATAGAGGTCAATTCGGACTTTCAGTCCGAATTGCATTTTTGCAAACTTTCTCTCAAAAGAGTTTAATTTATTATCTGCCATTTTTAATGCCTTTATTCAATTTCATTATTATTTTGTTCGCTTTCGTCTACTTCATTATTTTGATTTAATTTAGGATTTTTAAGCTTACTGCTTAAACCGCCTTTTTTATTTGTTAATGAAATAACTGTAGTTCCTTTACTGACATTTTCAGCAGAACCTGAATCTTCAATGTTAAACAGATCAGATTCTGTATTCAATACTGGATTTTCGAGTTCAGCCGAGCCATTTTTTAAGCTTTCAATCTTAGATAAACGAACAGCACCTGTTACACGACCAAGTTTCTTCTCAACATCTCTAGGATCCGCTCTTCCATCGAGCATCTTAGTTATTCCATGATCAAGTGCAAACTCACCACCTTTTTTCTTATAGTGTTCTTTTGCCTTTGTATCATTTCCTTCAAAGAAACAATCAATCATGAACAGATCAGGCACGATAACTTCGGCAGCTACGGTACGACCAGAAATGCCCGTTTTATCACATTCAGAACATCCACATGGATTTTTAAAGAAAATATTATTTTTCTCTTCTGGCATTGTGATTTTGTCTAAACGCTCAATTAGCTGTTCAAAGCCGAATTTGTCTTCAACAAAATACTCACCACCTTTTACTTTGTTCACGTATGTTTCCATTGAAACCTTACATTCATTACAAAGAACAGGGAGTAGAGCCTGGTATACTAATCCAGCGATAAACTCATCATTACCAAGAACATCATTGGATACACCCAAACTTCTAAGTCTTGGCACGATTCCTAGAGCACTTGGAGCGTGAACTGTTGTAAATGCTTGGTGTCCTGATTGCACAGCGTGTACAAGTAGCTCTGCTGAGTGTTCATCCCTCACTTCCCCAACCATGAGCACGTCTGGGTCGCAACGCATTGCCGCCTTGATTGCTGCACTGAATGGGTTCTCATCTTTCGATTTTGAGCGAACCACAGGCGACTGTGTAACATGCGGAACTTCATATTCTGGAGGGTCTTCAACGGTAATTATTTTGATGGAACATGATGTTCTCGCAACATCCAAGTTCTCATTTACGAGCCTAGTCAACATCACTGAAAGCGAAGTCGATTTACCTGAACCTGTTGTTCCACTGATAATTGTGCAACCAACAGGCTTAGCGATTGACTCTTTAATACCTTCGATCTGATCGAATGAGTATCCGAGCATGTCAAAAGTAAGCTTCGTTCCCGCTTTACCCATCTTAAGAATACGCATCACTACGTTAAACCCGCTTGGATATGCTGGGATTGTATTTAGGCGAACACGAACTCGGATATTACCTTCGCCAGGAACTAAAAGCTCTCTGTTAATGATTGCAGCCTGCTGTTCGGAAGGGTTAAATGTTACATCTTTCTCTTCCGCTACTACGGTGTATATAACCTGAGCCATCTTTAAAGCATGAACTGAATCCCAAGTATCTACATTTTTAAGCTGACCATTTATACGGTGTCTTACTAGTGAATCGTCACCTTCAACTTCAATGTGTAAATCTGATACTTCATTTTCAACAGCTTCGATAAGCATATCATCGAACTTCTTAACCAAAGCACCATCATCATCACTTACGCTGTCATCGCTTTTCTTTTTAGTGTTCTTTGTATAAAGAAGCTGGATAATTTCACGAGAAGCATATTCTTTTGCAACACTTCTGTATCCTTTATCAAGACATTTTTTTCTTATGCCAAGATAGTTGTTATCTACACCAATTGAGTTTGAGATCTCAATTGAAGATAAGATAGCCGCTCTCTTTTCACCAGCCCCTGGTTTACTAATATCTAATACAATATAGTCCTGCTTCAGTTTTTGAGTAAACTGAATGATAGATTCTTTTTGATCTTCAGGAATGACATTATCATCGCCAAGAGAAATAATTCTTCTAAAGGAAGGAACATTCTCTAGTGTACGAATAGTCTTAACTTCTCTTTTTTTCTTTATTTTTTCATTACTTTTAGAATTCGATTGTTTTACAGGTTGCTTTTTAGCATTACCCTTAAAACTTATCTCAGAATTCAATAAGCTCTGAATCTTATTAACTAAGCTCATTTATTATTTCTCAATTTTTTTTATTATTCATTGACGATAATGTTATATCATAGTAGACAAAAAAACAACAAGAGCTTCGCTCTTGCAAGCTCAGCTCTTGTTATTTTTTACTTTTGACTTTATTAATTGTCTTTGTCGTAAACTGAGATGAAGATTGTTTTGCTTATTGTTCCTTTTTTAACAACAATATTATCCTCATTGATTTTTGTCAGTATTAGACCATTAGTAATCTCCTGCCCTTCTTTTCTCGTGATAATGTGATTATCGTATACAAGATCAGCTTTTAGATTGTTATTGATTCCGTAAAGTCGGTTTACTGATACCTTAGCAAAGAAGTCTTCTCCAGCCTCTTTTTTCTTAGCTGCCTGCTCAAGAGCATAAACCCTTTGCTCAGAAGCTGAAAGTGAAGATTTCAAACTGTCATTTTGGTCTTCAAGCTCAGAAATTAATGCGTTAAGTTGCGAAATTTCTTCTGTAAGCTTTTTGTTTTTCTCAATTTCAGCTTTCAATTTAGACGCTTCTTTCTTCTCATTCAAAATACTTTGTTTTTCAGTAACTTTTATTTGAGCTTCAAGAAGTTCAGCTTCCTCTTGCAAACTTGACAGTTTGTTTGAGTTATCGATACTTTTCTTAGAGTCGTAAATTAGCTCAGAGCTTCTGTTCTTAGCGTCTTTATCAACATTTTGTTCAATTTCTTGAATGTTTTCAACGTTTAGAAGTTTGCTTACAACATCATTTGATTCTGCACCTTTTACTTCAACAGAATTTGCATATGCAGCACCACTTGCTGAAACAAGCCCTGCTATTGCCAAGCTTAAAAAGACTTTTTTAAATTGTGTATTTTCCATTTTATTAACCTGTTATTTTTTATTCTTGAATATATCAGAGAGCCACACGTTTTGGAATTTATTTAGTTAAAAAAGCTGCCGCTTTAGGCAGCTTTTTATTATTTAGTGTATGTTAAAAGTTGAACTTGCCATTCACTATCATCTTTTCTCGACATAGTTAATGTTTCAATTAGAGTTGTTCTTGAACGTTCTAATACATTATTTAGCTCAGCAAGCTTATAAGGTCTGTTCCCAACAATATTGATAAACTTACCTTCATTTTTAAGCAGCGCAACTTTTGCCTCTTCTGGATTCGCAATGCCTGCAATTGGTTCGCGTCTTAGTGAGAAGTCATACTTAACAACACCCCACTTGTACCCCATAAAGTGTGAATCATGAATGATTTCAACGTCTTTATACTTGTGGTCTCTAATGTACGATACAATATCAGTTATTCTCTCTGAGCGTTTAATATCGTGCATATCAAAAGAAATTGTTGCCTTATTTCCACCATCTACAATATGCACAGAATGGTAATTCAACAGAGACTCTCTAAGTGTTACTGGCGTTCCTAGCGGTCCTCTTTGAAGCTCAACAGTAATTAAATTACCTTTTTGTCGCTCGTAGGAGATGCTTTGAACTTCCCAACCACCAATAAACATTGGCACTCTTCGTTGAATATCAATGAATGAGTTAATTACTTCAACAGGATCTTGCTGTCTAAAGTCTTCAGTCAACCACTTTACTTCCTCAGCATATGCGGCTGCCTTTATCTCTCTGACTATATCTTCTTGAGATTTAATCGAGATTTTAGCTTCTTTTATGACTGGTGCAGTCCATTCAGCTTCTGCGATTATTGTTTGAGGTGAAGTTAAGCTATAAGCTACAGCGCCAGCGCCAACAAGAACAAACCCAAGAACAATACCTAGAACAGGAACGCCTTTTAGTGATGTAATTCTGGCTTGCTTACTGAAAGACTTGCTTAAATCAAACTCTTGTAATTTGGACTCAAATGATTCGTATTCTTCAATTGAAACTTCTACGCCCATCTCACTGATTATTTCAGCAACTTCTTCCGAACAAGTAATTTCGAATGGGATTTCAATGTCAGAGTAAGTACCTTTAAGGTTTTCAACGTGGTCTGCTAAATCATGCTGAGCAACTACTACATCTGTAGTTGAAATAATTTTGCCTTCATTAACACCACAGATCCAAAAATCTTCTTCACTTATCTTTTCAATAACAGTGATTTCTTTACTGATGCTTGCTAATACATAAGCGGCAGACAACGTGCCTTTCAGCTCTTTTAAGTTGGTGTAGCCCAACTGCTGTTCGTCAGGGTTATCTTTATCTTTTTTGTGAACTCCAAACTTACAGGAGTTCACATCTAAGATGCTTTGGATTTGAGCTTTAGTTTTCTGGGAGTTTAAATCCTCCCAGACCAAGCCAAAACCAAACTCTACCCCGTTAATTTTTGCTTTATTTACCACAACTAACCTCCAAGTTAGTTAGCCATTATGTACGGAGTAACAAGGATAAGAGTCATAACTTTTTTCTTGCCACCAACTTTCTTACCGCCGAATAACCAAGATTCTTCACCGCCAACAGACTTAACTTCTGACTCGTTAATCGTTGTTTCGAAACCTGAAAGCAATAGTGTTTGACCGTTTTTAATGTTTACGTTTTGCATAAATGACTTTTGAGTTTCATCTGGCAGAGTTGCAGAGATATCACCAGCAGTAAAATCATTTAGAGCATTTAGCTTTTTAAGGTCAATCGCCAATTGCATTGCCACTGTTCCCTTGCTTGTTAGCTTAGGTAGAGCGGTCATGCTAAAGCCAGGCATAACTTTGTTAGTGGTGATTTCGTAGCTCTTATTGCCATCATCATCAGTTTCAGATGTAACTTTTTCTACGAAGTTCTTTCTGTCAATGATCTGAACTGGAACAGGTTGTCCATTCTGAGTTGTAACAGTGCTTGAGTTTTCGTAGATGTTTTTGGACATTGTATTTAGAGCACTAACTAGAGCTTTTGAACCATTCCAAGCAGATGTTCCATCAATCAAGCCGATTTCAAAGTTACCACCAGTCGCAGAAGGATCTAGAGGATTAAACTTGAAGTTGAAGCGTGAAGAGCCAGAATAAATTGCATTCAAGTCCATTCCGTAGTCACCGTTATCATCAGATACAATGTCAATAACCTGAGTTTTGATAAGGACACGCTTACTTGCCATCACATTGATTTGCTCAATGTACTTTTCCACTTCACGATGAACACTTGGTACGTCCGTTACAGTAATCATGCCTGTATTGGTGTTGATATGGAACTTACCGTTAGTTGTCATCATTTTAGACAATGTAGTTGAAATTTCATCATACATTGGCTTGTAGCTTGTTGTGTAAGTAGTGTTATGACCACTGCTAGAATCTTCACTTGAAGATTTTGTTGTTATTGATGATTTGAATTCAACAGAAGCATTCGCACCATCAAAAATATAGTGTTTTACTTCTAGCTTGTAGATCTCAACCTTGCCATTTTCCCATTTCCAGTTCACATCAAGTTTTTGTGTTACTCGATCTAAAACTTCTTCAATGGTTCCACGGAATTTGAAAGAGAACTTTTCTTCAAGCAAGCGTAGGTTAACACCAGCATAGTTTGCGCGATCATGAACTTTCTTGATTGATTTTTCTGTTCCGTCTTTGGACTCGCCTTGAGGCCAAGGAGTGGATGAACCTGGAGCAGGCGCAGCGAATCCACCTTGAGGCTTAGCAGTTTGTGCAGCATCACCTGTGTCTTCCTCATCATCTTTTTCAATTTCGTCGCCATTAATCCATTGGTAAGCGTCTTGCGTGATGTTGATGTGAATACCAGTTTCAGCAGTAACCTTATTAAGGATCTCATGAACACTTACAGGTTCAGGCTGATTGAAAAGGATTTTTTCTTCAAAGAAAGATGGTAACGTATCGCGATTACTCATTTTATATGGAGTAGTAGCTAAGAAGAACTCATCCTTGATCACTGAAGTGGTAGCTTTGCGGCTAAGAGTATCACCTTGGTCTTTTAGTAGGCTTGCATTGTCTAAGCCAGCATCAACGATTTCAGCAGATTCATCAATCTTATGTGTAGCACAGCCACCCATTACAGATGCCGCTAAACCTACAAAAGCGACTTTTGATACTTTATTCATTTCTATATTTCTCATAATTAGTATTTAACCTCTTGCTTGAATCCAGCTTCAGTTATCAATAAAACTTTATTTTTCTTGTAGAATTCAGCTCTAAGTGGAACGTGCGCATCAGCCAATGAATCAAGAACTTGAGTAATCACGCCATCTTCATCACCAGAATCAAGGAATTTTCCTGTCATGGTAGCTTTGTGCTCAATCATGTAATCAACTTTTAGAGAGTCATCCCAGTGAATCTGCCAACCCGCCTTTTTAGACCAGTCTTCTAGGTTTTTCTTCAATGTTTTACCAGGAGTTAAAACCCAAACCTCAGGCACACGGTTTGCTAAGTGTTTAGCCAGGCTAGGTTTTTCCTTTCCTGAAATGCCGATAGACTTTTCAACTGGGTTGATTACAACATTTAGATTGTTTTGTTCACCGATAATCTTAATAGTGTCTTCCCAAGAGTCACTGTTTGATTCCCAGCTAACAGGTTTCTTTTGAATGCTTTCATCAATATGAACCAACCAACCATCATCTACAGGGATGTTTGCCTCAGCAGCTACAAAAAGCGGTACGTTTGTACCGTAACCAAACGCTTTCTTTTCTACTTTTGCTTTCTCTTGCATGACGAACTTACCGTAGTCTTTGGACTCACCAACAACTACAGCACCCTCATTCTTGTTAGAAAGTTTTTGATTCAGCTCGCTATCAATTACAACTGACTCTCTAACCAACGGAGAAATATAAAGTTCTGCTTGTGCGAACGGTGCAAATGCGCCTGATAGTGTAGCGATTGTTGCTACTGACAGCATTATCTTACTTTTTTTATTTGTCTTATTATTATTAATCATTATTCTGACCTCGAATTTTAAATACAATTATATTTTGCTTTTTTCAAAAATCAATCTGTTTTTATATGTTAATTAAATTAATTTTCTGTTTGGTGGTCTATTATACCTTCTGTTACCGATCATCATTGTTCTCAATTTTCTAAACAGCATATGCAAATCCATGCCTTTCGATGATAGGTACAACAATGCAAAACTTATAGTTAATACTATACCGAGCATAACCCAGCTCGGTGATAGCATTAAGAATAAGAAAGGTATGCTGATCAAACCATCAAACACAAGAAACTTTACTTTTTTATTTGCGTGTTGATACATGACTGTTCCTTTTATTTATTCGTATTCTTTAAACAAGTCTTGAGCATCTTTTTCAGAAATTAAGCCAGCATCTAATTTTCTCTGAATATCCACACACATAGGTCTTCCCCATTTCTTAATTGCGTGTTTAATTGCTCGTGTTAGATTATTCATATTGTCATATAAATATTCCCTAACCTCACTATTAAATATCAAATACTCTCTAATTGCCACCCGTTTTCCGTCTAAAGTATTTATTAATCGCTGAGCTATGAAGCATTTCGCTTCATTTATTAAATCAAATCTTGCTTTTTGTTTTTCTGCATCTGAATCAAATAGACCAATAAAGCGCTCAGGTGTAGAAGACACAGTATTTGAGTGTAAGGTTGCAAAAACAAGGTGTCCAGTGTTTGAAGCTTCAATGCTTACTCCACTAGTGGCTTTATCTCTTACCTCACCAACTACAATCATTGTAGGAGCCATTCGTAATGTGTTCTCAACACCTCGACTAAATGATTTGACACATGATCCAATCTCCATTTGGCAAACAATGGATGAAGGCATATCCAATTCTTCGTAGACATATTCAACTGGTGATTCAACAGTCACAAGGACATGATTTCCTTCTTCATCCAATAAACTTTCAGATATTAATGATGAAAGCAATGTGCTTTTACCATGACCTGTACCACCCGCGACCAAAATAAGACCTTGTCTAGAGCTTGTAACAACATCAATTAATTCCTGCTCAACACCAAGATCTTTAGCTCTTACAATTTCAGTAGAAAGCTTACGAATAGTTATTGAAATGCCATTTGAACCTTGTGTAATGTTTGTGATGCCGTTAACCCTGAAGCGTCTGCGCCTCAGAACTAGATCTTCTTTACCAGGAACATTAACCTGCTCTTTCATTTCGTATGCGGTATCTATTGGCTCAGCATCACCTAAGCGACCAACAGCCGATGTCCCGTCTAAAACTTGAACTAAAGATCTTACCTCGTTAATTTTGAGCTTTCTTTTTGATACAGGAACCATACGACCATTAACACGCATCCAAATCTTATTGTTTGAATATATAAAAATATCCGATGCGTTGTGATCGTGCATATGAGCAAGGATTCGATCAAGCTGTTCCTTAGTTTCCACACGAGGGGGAATATCTAGAATGAACTCACTACGGTCAAACATTGATTTTGCGCAGAGGAAACCTCTGCGCCTCCATTATTATTTATTGTTTTTATTAATTAAATTTATTTTCATAGTCTGGCTTTTCAATTGGTGCTCTGTATGAGCCTCGACTATCTAAGATTAATGCATCCCATTTTTCAGGGTTTGTGTTAAATCCTGCGCCTACCTGAAGCTTAATTACACGCTCGCCTTCACGCATGTGAGTTTCAGTTCCCACAACTTCTTGGTATGAGCTAACAACAATTGGTTTCTTAGACTTATTGATTAAACTTAATCTGTAGAAACGCCACATGCCATTATAGTCACGACCCAGACTTTCTGCCCTTCTAGCCATTTCCCTGTCAGCTTGGGCTTTTCCTGACTCCCATCCTTGCGCAACCCATTCTTTCCAAAGCTTCTCTTCCATAATTGATTTTGGAAGCAATACATTTGGTGGGGATGATATTTCAACCTCTCTATCAAATAGAAGGTATTGTCTCCAGTTTGGGGCTGATGTTACCAATCTGGCTTCTCTTAACTCAAGCCAGTCTTTATCCGCAAGAGTTATCGTTTTTGCGTCATCGGACAATTTTATTGAATTATCAATTTCTGCAATTACTGGTGGGAGTAAGTACAGCTCATCATAACCATCAGATGTTAGTTTCATTAACGTATTGAAGTCGAAAACACTATCAAGATAATCTGATTTTTCTCGAATATTCTTTTTCAATGCGTCCATATATGCATAATAACCATACTGAGCACCCAAAGATAAAGCCGCATCACGCTGAGCCTTTTGTCTTTGACCCTCTTCAGAGATAATATCTGATTTAGCAACGTTTGGGTTATATTTCAGAGAGGCGATTTCATCAATCGAGTTATACGCACTTGCACCAAACGACATTAGAGCGGCTGCAATGCTTGCCACTAGAGTAATTTTCTTAAAGCTCATATAGCCTCCTATTACTCTACGTTTTTATACACGTATCTAATTAATTTAGCATCTGGATATACTTCGATTCGAACATTATTACCTGTTTGCATACCAACTTCTCTGAGGAATTCAGAAAGAGGTTTGGTCGCTTTAGGGATTTTCACCCAAGGTTCTTGGAATGTTCCTAGAGGCTTTCCGTATTCTTTGTATGTGTACCCAGCCATTTTAGCTAAGGCTCTTGTTACTACTGATGCTCGATCCGTAATACCAAATTCAACCGCAGACTCAAAACCAGGTGGCACAGCTAGAGCTTGAGCTTCTTTTTGCTTATGTTGCTCATCTGTCAAAGACTCTAAGGATTTAGCTTCTTGCATTTTTGCAATTAGTCTAAGCTCATCACGAGCTTCAATAGACACATTCATTAATGTTTCTAATGCTTTGCTATTGGCAAGTGAAATATCTTCATTAGGGTTATTCGCAGCTATAGATGAACAACCAGTAGTTGCCAACACTCCCAAAAAGATTAAACTTTTATTTATCTTCATTTTATTAATCACTTATGTTTGATTGTGTTTATTGTTAATTTTATTTGAGGTTAAATATATACTTAATTAAATAAAAAATCAACATAGTAAAGCCCGCATAGCGGGACTTTACATTAAACGATGTTTGCGTTCTGTTGTATTAGCCTGTCTGCTATTTGAGCTATTACTGACTCTTCTTCAACATCCTGAGCTTGGTTTTTTAACGATTCAATATATTTCTTCGCACTACCTGACGGGAACTCTTTTGCTAGAATTCTTAGTGAAGAATGTAGTCCGATCTTTCTAACTAGTCTTCTACGTAAAGCGACATCATCAGGAGTTGTTGAATACGCCCAAACCTCTTCCGCACCTAGCTTTAGTCTCAGAATTTGCTCTACACCATCAGTGTCGTCAACATCGGCAATATACAAGAAAGTTGAGCCTTCCTTGCCAGGTCCTCTTACAAAGTTACGGAATCCAACCATTGAATCCGCAGTCGGACTCAATTTATCAACGATAGATTTTTGAACTTCACTTGAGATACCTTTTGCCATAACAAAGATACTTGTCGCGAATTCGATCATGCTCTTGTCGAAATCTTCCAGGCTTTGGCTCAGCAAGCTAACGATTACGCCGTATTTTCGTCCTTCACGAATATCCTGTTCTGCTTGAGAGCGTACCTGATCAAAACCTCTGGTTCGATGGAATTCGTCCATTGCTAATTTTTTAGGAATACCATCTTCTTCTTCAATTTTCTTTCTATGATAGTCATAGTAATCAGGGTTTATTTCGACTAACGTGTCTTCTACTACATAAAAGTCATTACACGCCACCGTTCTTGCTAACAAGAACATTAATGCGGCTTGTTTGTTAGCCTGAGCACCACCTTTCTTAGCTACGTTCTGCAAGTCGATTGATAAGATTCGTGCAGAAGAAACATCAATAGCCGATGGTTGTGTAAGAACAGGAAAGTCTTTTAGTGATGATGTAATCATCTGAGAAACAAGACTTAATAGTTTTTCACCCTCGATTAATGCATCCCCGTAAATACCCTTAATTTCTGAATCCTGTACTAGTGAAGTAAGATCAGAAAGTAGAGGCATAGCGAAGGATTGGCATTTCGAAGCGGCTTCAATTTCATTACGCTTAAAGAATCTATCAACAAGACTCCACCAACTTGTGTCCTCTGTAGCCTCGATACCATATTGGTCAAGTTTTTCATCAACCATATCGCTCATACCAGGCTCATACAGGTTAGGATTGTTCTCATCCTGTCTGTATGTATATGCGGCATCAATTAGGGCTGAACAGACCTCAGGTAAGCGAGGAATGGTTCCTTTAGTACCTGCTGGTGTCAAAAGCAACTCAAGAATGTTCGCCTGCGCTTGCTTATCTACTGTTAATGGATGTCTATTACCTAGCGGAGTAAAGAAGAAGTTTATGGCTCTATCCGCTCTATTCTCAAGCGTAATTGCTTGAGCTTGATATTTAAGATGTTCAGGCAATGCATCTTGTATCATCTCAACGAATGCTCTAGAAGAGAAACCGATATCGATGATTTTCAGTCTTGGTAGTTTTGTATTACCAGGCTTTAGTATTAGAGCCATATTAAGAGCTGATAGCTTAAAACTTTTACCGCTACCAGGTGGTGCGTAAGTTAGCTCTGAAGTATTCTTCTGAATAGCACTACCAGCCGTTTGAGGGTAAATTTTTCCATCATGAGTACCAAAGATCATTGAGCCTTGTTCCCAAGGGCTGTATGGTCTTGTAAGCGGCAGCATGTATAGAACATCCCAAACAGGAAGCGGAAATGCTGCCGCAATCTTATTGGTGGATAATGCTGGCAAAGTTCCAATCCATGATTCAATTGGATCGCCTAGTTCATCAATAACATCTAAACTACCCCACTTCTGTAGCTGCTGATTGATAATTTCTTTTCTTTCGATTAACTCATTGTAATCTCTAGACCAAGTACACATTGATACCTGACATGAAACTAGAGTGTTGTTGATAGCTCTATCTATTAGCTCTTCAGCAGCATCTTTTATCAGCTTGTTATTGGAGTTCGAAAACTGCAAGAACCCAGCAAATGCTCTTTTGCTACCCAATTTACTAACAATTGTGTCATGACCAGTTTTTATTGTTAAATTTAAACGCCAAGGAATCTCTTTTGGAATGTTGTCAAAAAGAGCGCCAAACATTGTTGGTTTATCTTGGCAGCTTTCAATCATCAGCGGTGCATAGTACACATTGTCATGCTTAACTGAAGAATAGTCTTCATCAGCGTGTTGAGGTTTTCTGCCAAAAATCTGAAAAGCGATATCTGCATTACTAAGATGGCTAAGATCAGCTTCTTGATCTACCTCCCTTACTAACTTAGCACTAATCTTGTCACCCAAGAGAGAAGGTTTCCAATCGGAACTAGTTGAGTAAGGCTCAACTTGCTTTTTTATCTCAGTAATGAATTCGTGGTGGTCAAACTGCTCAATGACACACTGTGTTTTTAAAGTTCCAATTACAGAGTTACAAACACCAATATGAGGAATCCTTAAAGCATCCAAGCCAACGAAAGGTGATTGACCGTACTTACCAGGCTTAACACCTACTTCTTTCGCTTTTTCACTACGAGCATCTAAAGCTGCTTTTGTTTGAGCGCGGCTAAGTGCTGCTGGTGTCGTCTTGATGGTAATTAAACATTTCTCAAAAACTAAAGATTCACACAAAACTTTTTCGCGTTCATTAATTAAACCTTCAAGATCTAATTGAAGTCTCTTCATGGTTGAACGAATAGGTTCTAGCTGCTTTCTTACGATGTCTTTCGATTGCTCAGGATCTCGAATAAACACAAACTCAATAACATGACCTGGATCTTTAAGTTTCTTTGAAAGCTCGTCAGTCAACACACTAAGTATGTCTTTAAATCCATGTTTTCCAAGCATCTTGTACGAACCTTTAAGCTCGTACATAGAGATTAAGCCACCATCTCTGGTAGCCCAAATCCCTTTATGCTTGCTATCGAAATACGGCGCTTCTAGTTCACAGTAGTCATAAACTCCTGCTTTAAATGCGCTAAATAGATTTGATAGTAAACTCATAATATTTATTCTTTATTTAATTAATTTATTGATATATTTTTTATTGATTAAATATACTGGATTTCTTCTTCGCTTTCAATTTTTTGAGCTTGGTTTTCTTGTTTAGTTATTATTTGTATCAATCTTTGTCTTCTTTCATGCTCTGGAGCGAAGATAGTGTTATTCAGTTCGATAACGACCTCTTTATCCATCACTCCATTTTGATTGAGATTGCATACTTGGTAATAAAAATCTAAAGAGAGAAGTTCGTTAAAATCTTCAGGAATTCCATCCGTTTCAAATAGTTTACTCATAATTACTCACCCATGAACCTCATTAAAGGAAGAAGCTTATTTTTAAACGCAAGTTCTTTAGCGACATGCTCTTCACCGCTTTTAACATATGAGACGATTCTTCCTGTTCCATAGGATCCTATTACAAATCCGTGTCTAGAAAATGACGCCGCTGCTCTGCCACACATAATACGATCATAGGCTCTCATATAAGCACCTATAGCACTTACGTTATTGTACCCTTTGACATATAAAGGTGACGATAAAGCTACCCAAGCATTTTCCAGAAGCAAACCTTTAGAAAGAGAATATTCACTTTCATCTGGAATTAATATTTCTGGCAGATCTAAATGACCAGATTCAGTATGGAAACCGTTCATAATTGATACCTTTGAATACTTCGAGATCTCAATTATTTCTGGAATGGTTGCCCAACATCTGATCATATTGTTTGCTCCAGCTCCAAATTTCGAGTGGTTTACATATGACTCATCAGTACTCAACACCGATACCTTTAATATCCCCGCGTTTGTTTCAGAAATATCTTTAAGCTTATCAATGACAGCATCTGTACCGCGTATTTTAGATCCATCTTCAAATCCAATAATTGTTTCTTTATTTTCCTTGAAGTTTAAAGGTCGCCAATTGTTGTTTAATGGATATTTCTGAGACAAAATCCATTTAGCATATGAGCCTCTTGGAAATATAAACTGAGTAGCCTTACTTCCTTTTGGAACAAACTTTCCAGTCATGGCCTGATTTTCTTGAGTGGATTGCTTTATCGCCTCAATGATCATGCTAGCCTGGTTCCCTTTGGGCTGACTTCTCCACTCTTGTTTTAGCAAAACACTTTGCATAGCGTTAGTGTATCTGTAGCTAGCTAAGCTGTTGTCACTCATCCCAAGGTTGGTTATACCCAACAAATGGACTCCGTGAAGTATTGAAGATATTTTTTGACATAAAACATCAGGAGTTTCATTTATTCCAATTTCTTGAGCTAAAACATTTAGCTTACTTCTAAAGAATTGCTCATCTACTATGTTAGGAGTTCTAACTAAGTTTAGGTTTTTGTATTCAAAATAATTTAAGTTAGTAACCCAGAAAACACTGCTTTCAAGCTCACTAATACCTGTAATTCGTCTTGATTGGCTACCAGCTACCGAACACCATCCTGAACTACCTACTTTGGTTTCATCAAACCAGCAAACACCAATTTTCAAAATTATACCCTCTTACTGTTCAGGTAGCTCGCTACCGCATTATCGGTATCAGCATCACCATGTTCATTCTCAAACCATTTAAGTAATCTTGCTGAAGCGTTATCAATCCATTTATCTGGCGGGTTGTTTTTATCATAAAGTTTACGCAAATATTCCAACTGCCTTGTAAACCCTGACTTGGACGGAAGGAAATAAATACCTTCAAGCTTCTCTTTCCTTTTACCATAATCACGCTCGCTTAAGCTAAGAAGGTGTCTGGCAAGCAATTCAGGCTTGCTCGTTCCAATTACTCTCTTTGCATTTACTGAGAGTAGATGTAGGCGGTTATACAAAGATACTGCATTTTGAGCGAACTCCTTATTTGATGAACCCTCAGCTAACCATAAAAATCTCACTAAAGAATTAAGTGATGCTTGAGTTAAACCGTGCTTAGGATCGATATGAATTAAATCCCCCATCTCTTTCGCGCCAGCATGACCTAAATGGTGACACATGTGGCAGAGTGGGCATACGGTAATAAGGTTGTCTTCTTTGTTGTTGTTGTGGTTGTCATCAATATGGTGAACATCCTGAAACTTTTCAGCTTTAAAACCACAGCATTGACAAGAAAAACCATCGCGCTCTAACACGATCTTTCTATTTTTCTTGAACTCTGGATTGCTCTCATCAGAAAATGGATCATCAACACGAAAAGTGCTTCTTTTGACTGATAGTATTATTTCTCTAATCTTCATAATTTAATAATATTCTTTTTTATTTCGGATTATAAACCTGCGTGTTATTTTTATCAAACATAAAAAAGCCACCTGAAACGGTGGCTTTAAATTTTCTTAAATTTCGTGTTGTTATTCAGTAGCTAACACTACAAAGTTACCAACAATTAGATTTCCATCAAAGTCTTCACCAGTTACACGACCAAGACCTTTTAGTTCATCACCAATTTTAACTGGTGTCCAATCACCTGAAGGGCTTGATACTAAGTAACCTTGTGAGTACTCACCGCTCTTAACCCAACCAACAGCAACTTTTTTACCATTAATTTCTTGAGCGCGGTATGCACGACTATCAATTTCAGTTAGCTTAACCTTTGCCTGCTTTTCAGCAGCTTTCTTCTCTTCTACGTTTGGTTTCTGAGAGGTTTGCTGTTTCTTTGCAGGGCGATTAACCTTTGTGGTTTTTACTTTAGAGCGCTCTACATAGGTTTCATCAATGAAGTAATTGTCGCCAACAAGAACTAAGTATCCACCATCAGTCACATTTGTAACTTTCACGTAGTCACCCGCATTATTAAAGATTTCACCTTTAAAGAAAACGTTTACTCGGTCACTTGGCGTTCTTACGATAGACATCTCACCATCTAGGCTAGCTGTAAGAACCATGAATCCCTGAAGGCGTTTTCTGCCATCTAAAAGATCATCTTTCTCTTCTTCACTAAGGCGAACAACAGATAGCTTAGTTTCAAGCTCTTCGTAAATCTTCTTGATTTCTTCATTATCAGAAAGTTTCAGCTTGCTATCTTTAAGCTCTTGAATCTCTTTTCTAAGCTTAACGATTTCAGCATTCTGCGAGCTTGAGTCTGAGTCTGCAATTTTCTTCGTTAGCTCACTTTCAAGATCAGATTTGATGCTGCTAGACATAGTCTTGAATTTTGCTAAATATTTTTCTTCAAGTTCGCGCTCAAGATCTTCCTTAAATTTATCCATTTCTTCTTTGGTCATGCCAGTGGATGCATTAGGTTGAACTTGAACCTCAGGTTTAACATTTGAAGATAAATCAAAATCGGAAACAACAGAGCCTTGATTTATTGAAGCGCCAGAATTCTGAACGATTTGTTCAGGAGTGCTTAAACCATCAATCTGGAGGTCATTACCAGTATTAACTGAAGCAGGTAGTACTGGAGTTGCTTTTGCCTCATTCAATGCTTGAGCCATGTTATCTCTAGCATCTGGCGCTACGGTGTCTGAAACACTCATTGCTGTATTTTGTACAGGAGCTGGAGCGCTTCCGCCAGCGATTGTAAGATATGCAATACCAGCCGTACCGATAGCAACAGCAACACCAGTGAAAGCTAGGATGCCCTTCATGATTGGACTCAAACCTGTTTTTGGTGGAGTTAAGTCTTCTTCATTTTCATCTTCTTCATCGTCGCCATATGGATCTTCTTCAGTGGAATACGCATTTCCAAGCTCGTTATCTTGCAGCTCATCATCTTCCAACTCATTAATGTCTAGCTGATCATCCAAAGTATCGTCTAATTCTTTAGCCATATTTTAATTCTCTTGAATTTATTTTAGTTTAATTTTGCGCAAAGATAACATTAATCTGTTTATTATTCAACATAAAAAACATCATGCAGATGGTACTAACCTACATGACATCTATGTATTTTATTCAATGCTTTAACTAATGGTTGTTATTATTGGTAAAACGCATTATTGCGAATTTGTTTTAACATAAATTAAATCAAATAAGAACATTAGGCAAGATTTTTCATAGGTATTCATGTTAATGGAAATTCTTATCTGATGTATCTATTTGTTTGAATAATAAAAAACGAGGCGACTGCCTCGTTTTTTATTATTGCTCTTCAACCTGAATCCCGTTTAAAAGCATGATTGCAATTTCTCTATTTGAGTCAACCTCAACAGTTGGATCTCTATCAAACTCGCGTTCAAAAATAGGAACAAGTTTTTCACCAGCTCTACCAATCGCATAAGCGATTTGGTCATCGGCATCTGGCAGTCTTTCAGTAATGGTTTCTGTTGTACCATCGCTGTAAGTTTTAGTTGTTGAGCCAGCCAATGAGTCAGCATAGCCACTAATAAATGCAGCCCCCATTAGCTTCATGTATCGCTCAAACGTATGTCGATCTACATTATCAGCAATACCTGAACGCATAGTCTCTAGGTCTAGTGCTACAGCGTTAATACTGTAATCTTTACCGTTCAGAGCTAGCTTATTAAACATGATTACAGCTTTCTCGCCTCTTCTCTCAGGCATACCCAACAGAACACCTCCTTTCAAAGGTCCCTCTTGAATAATAATAGAGCGAACATAAGAAAGCTCATCTGTATTTACGCCAATTTCTAAAATCGCGTAATAGATGGTGCCAGGTGTTACATAAGCCATAGAGCTTGTATCGGCAAATCCCATAGGGTTAGCTAAATCCTGGATAGTTGAATTTGTCGTTACGCCAGCACTACTAGTTACTTTACCTTGTTGAGTAGGACGACCAGCAGCACTATTGCTTGCTTTTCTCAACTCATCGAGTTGAGTTACCTGATATTGCTTCGCTCTTTCGTTCACATCTTTTAGTCGGGAACCATCCGTTAAGAAATCTGCGATTGGCGCGGCCTCACCAGTATTTTGATTTCCTCTTGAACTACCAGATGATGAACCAGTTTGAGTATAGTTAGCAGTTACAGTAGAAGAGCTATTTCCAGCAATACCATTGCTAACAATGTTCTGTGAAGTTGCCATTCTTAGTTGCTTAATCTCGGTCAGCTTACCTGTCTCTTGTGCAAGGAATGCATCTCTATCAAATAGTGGGATGGCAGGCACTAATGGTTGTTGAACCTGCTGCACTTGTTGATTTTGATTATTTAGATTTCTGCGGTCTTGACGAACCTCTTCCTTCTTTCTTGCCTCTTGGACACGAGTATCTAAACCTAAAACAGCATCTATATTTGCTTTTTGCTCAATTTCCTTTTCACGCTGATCCATTTTATCAGTCATTTTTTCTTCATTTTTGAGCTTTAGCGATTCTAAGTAGGATGCTTTTCCATTTACAGCTTCATTAAGCTTGTCCTTCTTTTCTTCTTCATAAATTTTATTGATAATTTCAGATTGCTGACCAGACTCAGCAGCAGTCTCTATCTGACTGGTGCTTGGTGTTGCAGTAATCTTTACTTCACCGTTATCTGTATTCAGCATTGCGTTATTAGAAGGGAGAGAGAACATTAATACTGTACCCAACCCCATTGCTACTGCACACGCGACTAAAGATACTTTTACTGGTAACGGTATATCTTTAAACAAACCTTTTTTCTTAGCCATCTTTATTGCCTTTATTATTTAAATAAGCTGCTTTTATGTTTAATTTTCACATCAAAAGATTCTTTAATTGAAGCTTCAATCATTTCACCATCTACGAGGAATAAGAAATCTTCTGTTGCTGGCACTTTATATACCAAGTAACCAGAAGGTGTTGTTTGAGCTTCTTTTGGTAATGGTATAACTAATTGATGTTTGCTTCGGATGTATAAGTATCCATCTTTGAAGAATGCTGTAGCTTCAACACCTTCGATTTCGTAGCGTTTTGAGTTTTGAATAAACTCACCATTAGCAACACTTACAAGTAGAGGGTCATTGACACCAACCGTCTGAGTGGCTACTGGAATCAATTTTGCGTGTGGTCCTGGTTTAGGAATTCGTACAGATAGACGTGAATCATTGACTGTATCGCTACCTACCAATCGGATAACAATACTTACATCCAACCCCTTAAGATGAATAAGAGCGTTTGACTCAGCAAAGTTTCTCATAACCTCAAAGCCAGCGATGTTTTGTCTGTCACCAATCTTATGTCTTTTAAATGCTGTAACGTCTCCAATGATTTCACCTTCGATAGGCCAAGGAGCGCCAGTCTCATCATAAAATACAACAGAAGAAGCTAAGCCTTTTACAACATTAATAGTTACTGGATCTGATGCGCCTACATCGAGATTCACTGTTCTAATTTGGTTTTTAATATTTTGAAGAGGCTTGTTTTGGGATTCTTCAATATTCTTTGAAAGTTTTCTTAGCTCAATAACTTCTTGCGGAGTTAATGGGTAAGATGATTCTTTTGTCGATTCCCAGTTTTTTCTTCGCTCTTCTTCTTTCAATACTGAACGAAGTTTTTCTAACTGTTCTTGCTCATAAAGATACTTGATCAAAACGTCTTTTTTTTGTCTTAGCAACTGAAGCTCTTCAGGAGTAAAATCTGAAGCCATCATAAAACCCTGATCATTCTTGAACGTAATTGTTTGTTCTTGATATTGAACAGGCTCTGGTGGCTGACTTTGTTCAGTATTTTGAGTATTTGCATTCGCTCCAAAAGCTGTTGTTACAGAGAGTGCAAGAATACCTAATTTATTCTTCATTATTTATTCGCCTTTCTTATTTTTTTCTTAATATGATTTTTGAGATTCCCATTCCTTTAGGGTCTTCTCTTAAGCTAATTCGTTCTACTTCTATGGCAAACACTACTGAGTCGCTATATACCTTGGTTTGTGTGCGGTATGTTAGTAAACCTTCCATTTGCAAATGCCAGGTGTACTTTCCTGTAGAAGAGTTGTAAAACTTCTTGGTTATTACAGGTGTGTGTGTTGGCGCAAATGCAACAATCAGTTTGTTTCGGATGATTGTGTCAAAGTAGCCTTCGCTATCTAAACTTTGAACTAGCGCTTCACCACCTGACTGAGTGAACCACTTCATAGATGATTTTGCGATCTGACTTTTCATATTGTGAAAGTTCATATCGAAAGTTTCTATGATTGCTTCTTGCACCCATGCAGATACGTTAGCGTCTTTTTGGTTTGGTGTGTTAAGAGCAACCATTTTAACCATTCGTCCATCATTGGTAGCCGCGAAGTATACGTTCTTGGTTGTGCTTGAATGCGAATAAATCGCTAGACCCACAGAAACAACCAAACAAACCACAGATGTTACAGCCAGCTTAACAAGTGAAGCGTGAGCATCTTTGTAGAACTCACGCCTTTCAGCTACAGCTACTTGTCTTACAGGTTTACTATTTTTAGGTGTTTTATTATTCATTTTTATTCCTCTACTAAACCTTTAGCACTACACTTGCTCTTTTCACATTGATAAATTTTTTGTGTGTGACCACTATAAGTTGATATGTAGTAATCCTCATCAAATGCACCGTAAAGCTTAAAGCCACTATACATAAGAAGCGCAATTACCAAGTAACAAGAAACAGTGAATGCAAAGACAAGAAGACGATATTTACGCAAGTGAGTAACAAACTCTTTTCCAGAATTTAAGTCAATTAAAGCTGATTCCTCATCAACCATTGACTCAAACTTTTTTATCTTTTCGCTCATATCGTTCATTTTTATATGCTTCTTTATTTTTTATTCTTAATTTCGTGAATAATATCACCAATAAAAAACTCTCTCAACAAATTTGAGAGAGTTTTTTAATCATTTTAATGGATGGAATTCTATATTGCGCTTAGTTTGATTGCAAAATCTGGCTTTTTACCAAGGCTTTGTATCTTTGCCTAACTCAACTTTTAAGACACTCGACTTTTGCATGGAAAAATAAAGGGTAAATCTTACTGGCACATTTTTTTGCCAAGGTTGGCAGTGAATATGCCAAGGTTGGCAGAGGAAATGCCAGTTGTGGCAGTTAAAGTGCCAGTAGTGGCAGAAGAATTTTGAGGTGTTTTTGACTTGGTTTTCATAAGAACTTCGTTTTTAAAAGTTCTATCCTTATATTAGAATTATAACTTTATAATAGTTATAACAGTTATAATAGTTATAACATGTTTTCTAATCAAAGTAAATACAGAAAAGAATGGTTTTTATTGTTCCTATTAATTTGTGTTCTTTGTTATTCCATAGTTTGTTGGTTTTATTACGTACTGGTAATATTGTAATTCAATAAATTTTTATTAAGTAGGATATGATTGAGTGTTAAAAAGATGTTTGGCTTAGCTATAATGTCTTCTCTGCTTCAGTAGGCATAAGTTTTTGAGATCGGAAATAGAAAAAAAGAGGCTTAGCCTCTTCTTTTTGATAATTCAGTTTTTGCCTGATCTATTGCTGATTCCAAACCAAGTTTCTTAATGTTAAACCTAATCTTCTGTGCAGGCTTTTCTGGATCTTCTGAATAGGTAAGTACAACATAAAGGAGCTTTCCTCGACTGTAGCCATAAGATAGACCTGGATCTAGTTCTTTAAGTTTTGTGTTTTTCTTGGACTTGCGCTTTTTAGTATGAAATGTTCTTTTCGAGATTGATCTGCCAAAGTGCTTTTTATAGATTTCATCTCTAAACTTTATCGCTTCATTTCTTGTATTTTTAATCGAGCCATATTTTCTGTAATGGAAGTTTTTCTCGATATCAATCTGGGGGATTCTAACCACGATCCCCCAAGATAAATCGCGTAAGTATTTTTCATCAATATTCTTACACGCTGGCATTGTTTTTACTCTTCTGTTTCAAGAATCGCTTCTTCTGCGTTACCAGAGTCTTCAGCAACACTAGACTTATGAATATCCATAATCTTAGTGTAAAGATCTTCAAGAATGCCTAAACGCTCTAGTTCAGCACATGCCTTTTCACGACCTTGACCAATTTGATTGCCGTTCATTGAGAACCATGCACCAGACTTGTCAATTAGACTGTTTTTGACTGATAGATCCAGAATCTCACCTGTGCGGTTAAACCCTTTGCCATACATGATTTGAGTATTTGCCTCTTTGAATGGAGCGGCGATTTTGTTCTTAACGACTTTGATTCGAGTTTCGTTACCAACAACTTCATCGCCTGATTTGATAGCGCCTGTGCGACGAATATCAAGACGAACTGAAGCGTAGAATTTTAATGCGTTCCCGCCTGTCGTTGTCTCGGGATTACCGAACATAACGCCAATTTTCATTCGGATTTGGTTAATGAAAACACACATGCAGTTTGATTGTTTCAAGTTACCAGTGAGCTTGCGCATAGCTTGAGAAAGCATACGTGCCTGAAGACCCATATGACTATCACCCATCTCACCTTCAATTTCGGCTTTAGGTGTCAATGCGGCAACAGAGTCAACAATCATTAAGTCAACGGCCCCTGAACGAGCTAGAGCATCACAGATCTCCAGTGCTTGCTCTCCTGTATCAGGTTGTGAAACAAGAAGTAAGTTAATATCAACACCCAACTTTCTTGCGTACACGGGATCTAGAGCGTGTTCAGCATCGATAAACGCACAGGTTTTACCAAGCTTTTGAGCTTGAGCAACCAATTCAAGAGTTAGAGTTGTTTTACCTGAACTTTCGGGTCCATAAATCTCAACGATACGCCCCATAGGAAGACCGCCTGCACCCAATGCAATATCCAACGCAAGAGAGCCAGTTGGGACGGTTTCGATATCCATAGTTCGGTTATCGCCAAGTCGCATAATCGAACCTTTACCAAACTGTTTTTCAATTTGAGAAAGTGCAGATTCTAAAGCTTTTGACTTATCAGTGTTTTTTGCTTGTTTTGACATGCTTGAATACCTATGTGTTTTTTATGTTGGATTCGAAATCTACACTAGAAATTTCACTAAATCAAGATTTTTTATCTTTCAAAAAAAACAGTTGACTATAGTTTGAAAACAATTTATATGATTATCTATATATAATATTAATAATATATTTATAATTACTATGTTTTAATATTTATATAATAAAAAACATTAACTATTTAATTAAAATTACCATAATAATAATAATAATAATAAATATTATTAATAATAGATTTATAATTAAACCAAGATACAAGTATCTTGGAAGATCAATTTTCTTGTTACTTGATCGTTGTTTAACACTAGATTTATCAAGTTAGAAAGACTTAAAAGTAATCGGTAAAATCACCGAAGGTGTTTAATAAATACTAATACACAGGGAATACTCGGACAACACTGAGTGTTTTTGGATATTAATAGATTAATATTCCTTTACTTAGGAAATACTCGGACAACATAGAAAATTTTTATTGATCTTCATGGATTGATCTGTGTAAACTCTTGCAACACACAAAAAACACAAACACAAAATGAAAATTAATAAATTTAATGATTTCCTTGACGCTGTCGAGGATGCACTTCTCTATTCGAAAGAAACTGTTTCCTGCCAACACGGTCTGGAAAAGATCAATTATGCCCTTTTTAGACTTTCAGATATTCGACTGGAAACCCCTAGTCGTGAGGATGAGAGTTTCATTGAGTACGTCTGTTCAGAACTAGCGAATGAACATGAACTAGCTTTGGAAGAACAGGCAAGGCTTTCTGATGAAAATCAAAAATCTTTATATTTTGAATCTACTGCCCTATCTAAACCACCGATTGAAGATTTGTCACAGAATTCAACTTTAGAAATGACTCGGGATAATTCTGTATCTGAACAGGATAAACGTTTAGAACTGATTAGGGCTGAGTTGGACGAGGATGATGATGTTTTCTTTCAGTCACAAGGTGAACCAAACTTTAGTACTGGTCATTTTGGTCAAGCAGTAAATCCTTCCAATCATGTAAGTAACTCTGCTTTTCAATCTTATACTGAATCTGATATTGAAGTGGTTATCGATAAGAATAAACTATACAAGAAGTATATTTCAGTAATGATTGAGAGCGGTCATTCTGGTGCTTCAGTTGAGTCCATAAAAAAATCAGCTATCTTTATCGATAACTTCTCGCACTACATTAATTCAAGCTTCTCACCAAGCATGAGTGTTGATTCTCTTATTGAGTCATTTGCAGTGGGTGGTGATGCAAACAAAATCTTTGGTCATAAGAAAGTTATGGGTGATTTGATTCTGAAAATTCCAGAATCATATTTCCAGACTTCTGTTAGCCGATCAGGAAATGAAGCAACTAAAGATAATATTGATCGTGTTAAGAATTGTTTCGTCTCAAAATTTGTTTTTGATAAAAAGTATTCTGAGATTATGAAAGAAGCGTTATTAACTCTTGATAATGATTCAGTGATTGATCTACTTATGGGATTTGACTAATGAATTTAAATGAATTTACTAACTACACTAATGCTGTTAAGCAGCTAGTATCATTCAATAAACATTTTGGGTTTGATGAAGATGATATCAACGTTGTTGGGGCATATTGCAAAGATTGTCATGACAGTGGGTTTCTCGTTGATGATGACATATCCAATCTTGTAGATTTCAGTCATGGTTTGAAGATTATGACCAGTGATGTTCCATGCGATATGTCATTTTTAGTTGAAGCTAGTATGGTTGCTAGCCGTTCTATTGAAGAAATCGTTGATGAATTCATTTCTGATAGGAAGAATGATTTTTTCGACTTCAGCGGCGATGTTGATTTGGTTAGCACTAAAATCATATCGGCTGATAACTGTCTCATCATAATTAAAAATATTCCATTCACAGGTAAGTTAATAGTTAAAATCAGGGGTGAGTTGAAAGTTCTCTTTTCATTTTATGTTTTCGATAGAAAAGAAAGGCTTTCTATTGTTCCTGACGAGGTGGGTTATGTTTTAAAGGATGAGACTATTCTGGCAAAAGGTAAGTTTGGAACTCCCCTACCTCTGTAGGGAAGTTTTTTATTACTTCATTTCTTTATTGTAGATTTCTTCCATGACATCGAATGCCATGTCCCAACTGCTAATCTCACCAATGTTCAATACGTATTGCCCATCAATGATAAACGATGGTGTGCCTGAGATACCTGATTCAAATGCCATTGCATTTGCTTTCTTAATCTTTTCAGATACTGACTTTGATTCCATTTTACTTAAAAGCTCTTCTTTTTTGATGCCTTGAGACACTACAAAAGAAATGAATTGATCTTCGTTTGCGAGCTTGCCTTTTACAGCTTTTTCTTGAATAAGAGTATGAACATCTCCCCTACCCATATCTTTGATGGCAAAGAATAATTTTTCTTGAAAGTTGTTTACTGGTGAGCCAATATGAAGAACTTCTACAACATCCTTACCTTCATCGAAGCTTTCAACTTTAGGAACTACTGAGTTACAGTGTACGCATAGGTAGTTAATGTATTCTACTACTTTGCCTTTGTACTCAGGGTAGGTTTTATCAAGCTTCAAGTAGTGCTTACCTAATTGGTACTTACCATCTTGTTCAACGCTTACGCTTGAAGTTGAGTCTTGAGAGTCTATTGTGCTTTGTACGTAGTATCCAGCGCCTGTAAATGCAGCAGCAGCTACAAATGCAGCAATGGCGAGTTTGTTGGTTTTCTTATCGTTCATGTTTTTTTCTTCTATTGTTTGATTTTTTATGTGGTACAATTTTATATAAAGAATAAAAAAAATCAAATTTAAAATGTTTATACGACAATTAACTAAAAACACATACAACGATTTAAGCTTTAGCGATATTGATAATAAGGTCATTATCGAGACCCCTTATGCAGGAAACATCGAGTATAACTCAGAGTTTACTAAGGCATGTGTACGAGATTCACTTATCAATCACAATGAAAACCCTCAGTGTCTTCATCTAATATATCCTAAAATTATTAATGATGAGGATACTAGTGAAAGAAGCCTTGGTCTCGGTAGGAGCTTTGTCATTCATAAAAAAGCGAACAGGAAGATCTACTATCTAGATAGAGGTTTTACTGAAGGCATGAGGGAGGGGTTTGTTCATGCAATCGATAATGGTATACCTGTCGAGTTTAGGTGTTTATCAAAGGATAAAAAGGTTCAGCAGTTTATTGATTATGCAAACTCTTTAACTTTAAATCCCGATAATGCTTTAAAATTTATTGTGTCAAACATTGAGAAGCTTAAGGATATCGCATTGCCAGTCGGTTCTTTTGGTGATTACACAAGGTTTAGAATTGATAGTTTCTTAGATATTGAGGCTATAGAGAAAGCAGGATTTCAAGAAAAATATTTCAAGATTGAAGATCGCGTGTTTATGAGAAAACTACTGTTGGAAACAGAACATGCTCCGCTTATGCCTGAGATGCTTCATCATCAAATTTTTAAACCCGAATTGGCGATAAAAGTGAGAACGAAGATGTCTTCTTGGAATCAAGCATGTGATGGATTTGCAGTATTGGTTGACGGGATGTCTTTCAATGACTTGTTCACAGTGTATTATCAAGCGAAGTCAAATGGCAAGTTTGTGCTTTTTAAGTCTCTTGATAATGAATTGAACAATAAACTAGTTGATGTATCTGATGTGAAGTCGGTAGATGATATTTTGCGTAGTCATGGGCGAATAAATCAGGACTTTGGAGTTCACAAAAACTCTATAGGTGTGTTGTTTAGACGTGATTTTAGGGAAGAGTTTAGTATATAGGAGCGAAAGCTCCTTTTTTAATTGAATAATTAATAGGCTTGTTTTATATTGCGCATGAAATTTAATAAAAGCGTGAATGAATAAAATGATTAAGAAAAATATCGTAGCTCTGTCACTTGGATTCTTGGCTTTGAGTGCAAATGCAGATACTACAGATTTCAAACCCCAAATACATAATGGATTAAAGAGTCAGCTTGCTGAAGTCCCATATCAGGCGAAGCTAATTATTGAAAGAACCGATGGTAATCTCGTACAACATCCTTTGTGTGGAGCGAGTATTCTTGACAGTAGTGTTCTTCTAACAGCAGCGCATTGTCTTGAGAATTTTGGAGCAATGAATTTTACTCAGGCGTATGTTACATACCTAGATTTTGAAGATCCAGAAGCGCCAGTAGAGAAGATTTTTAGTGTTTACCCTAAAGATGTTGCTATACATGATTTGTGGGATGGTAATATTGAAAATAAAAACGATATTGCTGTTATCTATGCCGAAGGTCAGCTTCTCAATGCTAAAAAAATTAAGGTGGCAGATGAATCCAGTGTTACGAGTATGATGACTGAATTCGATACCCTTTACGCGCATAATGGTTCTAATACTGGAAACCTTTTAGCTAGTGGATATGGTCTTGAT
This sequence comes from Vibrio sp. V15_P4S5T153, assembly GCF_963874485.1. Taxonomy (NCBI): domain Bacteria; kingdom Pseudomonadati; phylum Pseudomonadota; class Gammaproteobacteria; order Vibrionales; family Vibrionaceae; genus Vibrio; species Vibrio sp. V15_P4S5T153. The sequence goes on from NZ_CAWNHR010000017.1 coordinate 662,359, forward strand.
GAGAGCGATGTATCTGATGTTTTGAATAGAGTTATGCTAACAGGTGTCAGTCGAACATATTGCGAAGATATGAAAGCTGGAGGTGGAAATTCAGATGATATTATCTGCACTAAATCTCCTGATGTAGAAGTTAATTACGCTATTTGTAGTGGTGATAGCGGTGGTCCTTTAGTTTGGAAAGATAAAAATAATGTAGCTGATGCAGACTTTGGACTTAGATTGGTTGGTATTACTTCTTACGTTAGTGTTACTAAGATTGATAAAAAATGCATAATGAAAAATGATAATGAGCACGGTGGGTTTACGAAAATCAGTCATTACTATGATTGGATAAACCAGGCTGTTGATTCATTGTCAGGTTTTAATGGGTACGATGTAACAAGTATTCAAAATGTAAGCTATGACTTTAATGTTGACCCGTTTATCAATTCTGATGAAGCTGAAGATGAACCTGAATATTCTGGGCTAATTGACTCTTCTAAGAGTGGTGGTAGTAGTTCAACGTTATCTTTATTAGGGTTGCTTGGATTTGCCTTGATGAGAAGAAGAAAATAATAAAAACCCCGACACAATGTCGGGGTTTTTTTACTTCATTATGGCTCGAATGATATCTTCTGGTTCAGCGTAACCTGGTATTGCTATACCGTTTTCACCAAGAATGTAAGGAGTACCTTCAATTGCCAGATTTGAAATGTCTTTGATATGGGTTTGTAGGATCGATAAATCGACATCTTTTACGTATTCGGCTATATCGGGTTTCTGTATGTTCTCATGGAACTTCTTGATCATAGTCTCCATTCTTTCTTTTCTTTCAGCTTGTGTCTCAGCAGAGATCATGTAGGCGAGAGCCTTGGATGATAGCTTTTCTTCGCCGTCATAAATTGGATACGGGATGTATTCAATACTAATACCAGCATCAAGATACTTTTGTTCATTATCATGAAGCTTATTGCAATATCCACATCGAGGCTCAAAAAATACTTTAACTTTGATAAGCTCATCTTTAGATTTTGCTTGTACTCCATAACCAGTCAGGTTATCAAAAATTGATTTATGAAAATCGGAATACAAGCTGGATGTGTGATTATAAAGCTCACCTGTAATCTCATCAGAAGCTAAGATTGAGTTTCTTGAGTAAGAATCGCCAACAATGAAATGCTTTAAATTCTGATCGCCATAAAGAACCTGACCAGTTTTTAGTCTAACAACGTTAAAGTCAGATTCTTTATCATGTTTGGCGAATACAATGTCTGACTCTGTCAATCCAGGTAAGGTTTTAATTATTGCTTCTGCAATTTCTTTGTTTACAAAATCATTTGCTAAGGATGGTAGAGAAATGACTGTTAGCGCTAGAGCAAGAATGGTCTTTTTCATTATTAGTTCTCATTTATTGATTTAAATATTTGTTTTTTGGGATTATAAAGGTTGGATATTAATTTGCAAGGTATAAAAAAATGGGCTTTCGCCCATTTTCTTTATCTCCAGCTTCTACTTCCGTGGCAGTTGCTGTGACAGTTCGTATAACAGCCAGATGGGTTTTCACCAGCATTTGAGTGAGTTTCCTCAAAATAACCATATGGGTTGTACTTACTACTCCAGTCTGATTTGGCTAAAACTTCATTAATGTTAATCCCTAGTAACTCACCTTTTTCATTAGCTAGTGACTTAGCTAGTTCTTTATTTAATATTGAATTATTTCCGTTCGCGGACTGTAATTGAGCGATTGTATCTGCCAGATCATCAACTGATTCTTTATTTACTTTATCTTCTTCGATATTTAGTTTTTGATGAGCGGAAACCAATGCAACTGCGCTTATGGAAGCGGTAATTACAGCAGCAGGTATTTTATTATTCATCTTTTTTATTCCGTTTATTACTTTTTTGTTCATCTTAGTTCATGGCTGTATATAATGCAACCGTTTGAGTTAGCTCACGTAAGTGGTTTTTTGCTATTTATTACGTAAAATTTAACAAGAACGCTTGATTTTCTATTTTTATTGGTATATAAAAAGAGTGTATTCAAGCTTAGAGGATTGATATTTATGCCTAATTTTATTGACATGTCTTTTTCAAAGATAATTTTGACTTCGCTCACACTTTCTTTTGTGCTTTACGCAATCTCATCATTTGGGTTGGTTAGTGGAAGCCTAAAAACCATATTGGACTTTTCAGTGATTGCTGCTGGTTCAGTTTCTGTACTTTCTTTATTTTCTGTTAACAAGCATATAGAGCCAGACACAGAGGTTGAGGTTATAAACGCATAATTAAATCCTCAATCCTCTATTAAAAAGCCCACGAAAGGTTAATCCTTAGTTGTGGGCTTTTTTGATCTTAACGCTACTGCTGATGCTCGCATCAGCTACAATGTTACTGTTGTCGCTTGCGACAACTACAATGTTATTATCGACACTTGTGTCGATTTTGTTTTTTACGCACAAAAAAGAACAGGAAGGCACCCCTTCCTGTTCCCAACACAAACACACATTTTCAAACACTTTTGAATCACTTAAGAGAATCCTTAGGCGATGTGGAGATATTATTACTTCAGAATTTATATGTCAAATAAAATCTCTGATTTTTTTAAATCTATAGGTTTGGTGAGTCATCAATAAAAGAATGCTTCCAATTAGACTGCTCGATGCGGTAAAATATTTATTAAATAATAAATAATAATGTGGGAAGATTTATGAAATCTCTATTTACGCACGGCTCTCCAAACAAAATTGATGAATTCCAGTTGTTTAATGGAAGGATTAGACGCGACAAAAAAATGGTAGTTGCGCTTGATGAAGACGTTGTTTTTTCAAATAATAGTAATGATGTTTACGGTTCTGGTATTTATGCATACTACGGGGTAAATACAGAGCAAGCCTCATTACATGCATCTCATGAAGAAAATCCTGGTTACGTGTACGTTTTAAAGGTAGAACATAATGGCTTTATTGATGATCTAGAATCAGATTACATCGACACGGAATCTTGGCTTGAAATAATTAACAACGTTATCTCTAGGGTTTACGAGATTAATGGATATGATGAGGAAAGAATATCTTCAGCAATCTACAATTTCGCTTCTGAATGGGAAGAGTATGGAGCGGCACCCTCAGAAGGTGAGGCTTTCGATGAGATAAACGCTGTTCTTCCAGATTTCTTGGATGATGTATCTCCTGATGAATATGATGATCCAGATTACTGGAAATATACCGCTGAAGAGCACGTTAATAACTTTATCGATCCTTGCAATCTTGTCTACGAAGAATTTGCCACATGCAAGTCAAGAGAACACTTTGTTCTTGAGACAATGAGAAGAAGCAATAATATGTGGCAAATGATCCGAAACATGTCTCAAACCATTGCGGTAATTGGAACCAATGGAAATGTAGACTTTTATTCAAAAGTGTTTCATGAAGAGGTTTGCAAGTATGAGCAAAACCCTGGAGACTTGTCAGTAGCTAGGGCGCACCCAGATGAAAACTTCGGTGTCATCTTTAATACTGACGCAATCGAAATTAGAAATATTATCGACCTCTCTAAGGTTAAAGAGAAAGACTCTTCAAGAGAATCATCTCTAGGAATGTAGTTCCATCTAATGAGTGGGTTATCCCCTAATCCACTCTTCTAGTATACCTAAAAAGGTGCAAAAGTAAAGGGTTATTTAGCAATTAATGTTCTTTGTCATCCTCTGTGAACACCACCGTATTGCTAATCCCTTCATTAATGAGCAGCAATGCGTTTTGCAATTCCTGTAAAGTCTCAGCCTGAACCTTTACGATCTCATCTTTAACCTTAGCAATCATTGACAGGTGCTTATCTTCATCACCAGGGATGAAGGTTAGGTTAATTTGAACCTCACCATCGAGACTGGTTCGCTTAACCTGCTCATTAACCAAGTTTTTCTTAATCTTTGTTTTGGATTCAAGAATAAGAAACTCTTTTAGTTGGTGTGCCTCAACACCCTGTAGAACACCAACAGCATTTTTTACTGTAGCTTGAAGGATGATAGCTAGTGTCTTTTCGTTCATGTAGTCACCTTTAAAACCAATACATAAATAATACATCAATAAGAAAAAAAGTAAATAATTTTAAGTTAATTATTTTATGCTGACCTTAAGATCTACGTATATATAATTAATTCAAATATTGAAACTGGAGTATGCGCCATGCCAAACGAATCACTAGTGCCAAAACTGTTTATGCTAGACGGTGAGCAAGCAAAGCTTGTTATGACTGAGATTGAAGATATTCTTGAGAAGGAATTGAGTTCGCTTAACGCTGAAGTGCAGCAATATCGTCAGAAAATCGCAACCACGCTGGCAAGCTGGCAAGCTGGCAAGCTCATTGAAAATGGCTGCGGAGTATTGCCATTCGGATTATGAAAGTCTCCAAGAGACTGAGCTTCTAGCAAAAGTGTTTGAGTTTACGATCTCGGATATCGCTAAGATTAAGTGCATCAACCAGAAGCTCGCTTACGTCCTTGAAATGCCGCAACGTCTGATTTCTTCAGCAAGCAAGATGTCTGCGATTAGTATTGAATCAGTGGTTAATTCACTTGTGAACAAACGTGACCGCGTTTTGGGTAACGCTTACTTTAGTGTTACGAGTCCAGTCTGAGTGAGTGACGGTATCGGACTAGAAAGGGCAGCTACTTAGCTGCCCTTTTTGTTAGATGTTTTTGATGAGTTTTCTATCGAACTCAGTGAAGCGTAAAGCATCATAGGACTTGCCCAGCTCAAGAAAGAGAATCCATCCGTTATCGACATTGCAAAGCTCTACATAGATGCCATTATCATCTTGCGATTTAGCGGCTGTAATAAGCTCTGGCGTGACTGTGATGATGTCGATGGTCAATGGCTCCATATTGGAGTCAAAGCCAATACAGACATTCTCAGCGCTTTTTAGGAGGGATTTGTGGTCATCTGTAATTGGGTAGTTTTTATTGCTCACAATCTTCTTAAAGACCACCAGCGGATTTGATTCGTTGATTACGTGACCGCCATTGACAATGAAGAGCTTTCCGTTGTTATTCTCGTACCACTTAGACAGCTTGTCTAGCTGGCTGAAGTGAGACAGTGGGAGTTTTTCCCCTGTAAACACCAGTAGGTTAAATGGTACAAACTTCCCCTCTCCCTGGTCGATAATAGCCTTAATGAACTTGCTTGATGCTCTTACATTCTTGCGATTAAAAATATCCTCAATGTTGTTAGCGGTGCATGAGGTGTCCTGAACCATGATGAATCGTTGACTTAGCATGTAGAAAATCGTGTTTTCTTTAGCTACAGCGCCATCAATGAAGTTACGGGGATCATTGGTATTGGTCAGTTCTCTAATATTGGAATCAATCAATGATGTGCGAGTGAACTCATGTAGCCACTCAAATTCATAGATGGGTTTCTCGCTATACAGTCCAAAGAAGCGCCCCTGTCTGGTATCCATATGGAAACTCAGTTCCCCGTCCTTAACTTTAGACATGATGGTGTCTACTGATTCAAAGTTGAGTCCAGTATTGAAGATGCAAGCGTTTATGGCGTCTTCAATTAGTGTTGCTTGGTCATTATTCATGGATAAACCTTTACTGTTTAATTTTGCAAAATACTACCATATTTACTTGAATTTGTCACTACATATAATAAGAACAAAAAAATTCACCTAAACACTTGATTTTTGCTCAAAATGCCAATAATATTGGCATTATATTAAAGACGAACAGTCAGAAAGGTTGAAGCACCTCGCACTAAAGTTACTTTCGAAGACGGTAACGACATTGAGGTTGAAATGTGCCTTCATGCTGCTGTAGAGCTTTGCCGTAGCAAAGTTGAAGGCTGTGCTATTCACACTCAAGCTGATGAAGATGCAATGAACGCTTACGACAACGGTGATGACACTGAGTTTGACCCGTTCAAGATGGAAGTTGAAGCCGATGAAATGAAAGGTGAAGTAGATACTTTACTGGCTAATTTCAAGAGCGCACTTGAAGCAAAAGTAGCGGCTTAATCCAAAATTCATTAGATTGCTAACGTAAGGAGTTAGAATGAAGAAAGAACACTTTTACAGAGGTCATAAGATCTACTTGGTTATGTGTGGTGTGCATAAGGGCAACTACGCGGTAGAAGGTTTTAATGATTTCGGTTCATTTACGACTCTCACTTACGCAAAGCAGGCAATCGACAAGTTCTGTTTCTGATTGTTCACTAGGAGGGCTGTAGCGGCTCTCCTTTTGTTTTAATGGTTAGGTGGCTACTGTGGCTTTAAATGATTTCAAATACTCAAATCGCGGATACCAATCCATGTTGCCAAGCGAGGTTGCAAAGGATCTTGGTGCAAGGAGTCTGACTGAGGTGGCTAAGTTTTACGATTGCAGCACTGAGCATCTTAGGAACTTGCATAAAAGAAACTTTAAGGCATTTCTAGGAATGGTAAGTGGTTATTTAGAAATTGAAATTCTTTAGATTTAATGCTTGACCGCTGGGTTTTTTATATATAATATGAGTCTCGTACCTGCACTGAGCTAACGACCTTTTAATGTTGAATTAAAAGGAACGTAGGGTATGAAACAGGAAATGAGTGTTTTTGAGCTTTGCCGTAAGAACACCAAAATGAGCACACGCGAGCTTTTCGCTTGGCTTGGGCTTGTTGTTGATAGGGATTACGAGCGAGTCGATTTGGGTGATCGTTACCTCCGTGTGATCGGAGATGGTAACGTGGTTGAATTCATCGAGCCTAAGGGGTGTTTTGACCGCTGGGCGAACTCGGGAGAGCTTACGCTGGATCTGACAATTAAACCTCAAAGAAGACGGTTCATTAACATCATTGAGGCGGAAGCGCTTCACTAATGAGAAAGGCACACTGTCACGGTGTGCCTTTTTCTATTGGGGTCAAACAAGTATTCGCTATAGCCACACTACAGCGAGTAACTTAAACAGGCTCCAGTTCACCTAGAGCCTTTATATCTTAGTGAGTCAGGCTTTCCGCTCTCAGTTCATCTTCGATGTCGAAAGACTGTAGCTTAAGTTTGCGAGTCACTTCATCAGCTTTCTTCGCATTATCTTTGATAGCCAGCTTTTCAGCTAGTGTGCCTTGGCAAGTCTTAGCCTTTGTATGTAGGGACTTGGCATAGGCAGAAGCCAGGTTGATTTCTTTGTTTACGTCTTCAGGCGTAGTCATTCTAGCTCGACGTTGTTCAAAAGTGATAATAGACATGGCGTTCCCCTTTGGGCTTTATTGTTAATGTCCTTATTATACACAAACAAGTTCAAAAGTAAATTTAATAATTTAATTAAATGAGAAACCATAGAGGCATAGTAAAGAAGAGCCAATTGGTTCTGCATTGATTCTCAATGCTTATACTGTATCTGCAATATCCTCATTGTTATCGCTTGTACTATGAAAATCCACCAGCAATAGAGTTTTATTTGTTGGGTTTGGACTGATATAATAAGAAAAATAAATAATAAAAGAGAAGTAAGATGAAATTTTCAGGTGAATATAAAATTGCTCTACCAGTATGTGTTAAGGGTTTGGACAAAGATAAGTTTGCTGAGATCCTTGATAGGACATCTGAGATTGTAGATACGATGGTAAGGGTAAGACATCCTATTATGAAAGATCATATTACTCTGTCTAACGTGGTAAGGGCAGAATCGACCTTTGAGATTATCGATGAAATCAATGAGGGTGGTAGTGAGGATGGATACCATGTAAGGCTTAACGCTATTATCCCTGTAGAGATTAAAGACGTTAAGTGTAATGGTGATAAGACTGCCGATATTCTAGCTAAGGTGCTTGAAGTGGTTAACATGAACGTCAATTGCAATGATTACGTCTATAGGGACTTGATTGATATTGAGGAAGCTAACGGTATCCAGGAGATTATCACTTATGACGTTATTCATGATGAGCCTGAAAAGTCAGTGAGTGGTTTAGAGCGATAAGGTAGTTTTGTTTGGGGTGTTATAGGTATTACTTGTAACACCCTTTCTATTTGCGCCCTATTTGCATTGTATGAGGTAAAGGTGCGTTAAGTGGCATAGTTGCCCATTTCTGTTCTCTTGTCGCTTAGGAAGTTCTAGAGGTTGTTTTCAGTAGGTGGATATTTTACTCATCCTTTATGAGTGCTATATCTTCCCCTATGTATGACTCATATACACGATCACCTATTACCTCTCTATACGAACGATAAAGATAGCATTGCGATTTTGTCGTCTACCTTGTCATGTAATTCAAAGAATACACATACTGCGAAGATTCCTACCCATGCGCAGAATTCAATTAAATCTTTCTTAGTGATTTTGTTACTTGTCTTATTGGATTCTTGGTACTGCATGATGTTTTCTCTTATGGTGGTTATAGGGCTTATTACCTACTTAGAGTGATAAAGGCAGCTTATTGCTGCCAGTATCGAGTGGCTCTGCTATACGTTGGCTTGGGCGAGTAGTCGAGCCTTGTCTGCTTCCTTGATAAAGTACTTATCGCCCTTTTGGTCGGGATGGTAGATTTCGTACTTTTCGTTGATGGTCACTTCAACCGTTTCTTCAAGCAGGTTGATCATGTGTTCTGAATCGTCACTCTGCTCAATGTCCGTGACTTCTAAAGTCTCAAGATTAACCTTACAGGTTGTTTCTACATTGCCTTCGTCCCATTGTGAGATGAAAGTTGCTTCGATAGTTTTACTCATGGTGTGCGCTCTCTGTGGTTTCTTCGATTGCTTTGCTTTCGCTAAGAAACTTGTTAATCAATAATTCCTGTTCTGAGTTTTTCATTCGAATTCTGATTAGGTTATCAGCGAATGCTCTCTCGACTCCGTTGAATTCGTTGTAGTTGCTGCGAACATAATCCATTGTACGTTCGTGCTGAGCGAGGTAGGAGCACATTTCATTGTATTCCTTTACCTCATCTTCAAGGCTTGCGATTCTGTACGTGATCTTTAGATCTGAAAATGGGTTGCCAAACAAGAAACCTAAACCAAATGGAAGGTAATACTTTTGGCTAGTCTTATCGCTCAAAGAGCCAGTGATTTGCATAGTGGTCATAGCTGCAATGGCTGCAAGCGTCACCAGACCTGCGTACTTTGGAAACAACCATGAGCCGTCTTGGTTGCTTAAGTACAGGTATAGGCTTAGATAAGCAGCAATCTCAATCACAGGCTTTAGGAAAAGAAACGCTAATTTAAGCTTTTCTTTATTCGCAGCAGGTTTATGTAAATCAAGGGCTGCTTTTGTTTTAGCTTTTCTTTCGTGCAAAACATAGCCGCGATTGAAAAGTGTTGAGCCAAGTGCTTCGCCTCTTAGGTGCGAGGTAAATAGGGTACGAAGTCTTGCTGATTTCAAATCAGAAAGATTAATGCGTGTGTTGCTCATGGTTGTTTGTTACCAATATTTCCGCTTACATGCCTTGCAATAAGCCAGCGCAAGCCTTTTCTTTAAAGTCGCAAAAGTCCTTGTAAACACTAATGCTGCCAGTGGTCAGCCCAACCAGTAGGATGCTAGCCAGGACTACCTGTTTCGCTTTCACTTTACGCGGCTGACTTTTCTTTAATTGACGTTCCATACGATAACCTTTGTTATTTATTGGACTTTCCTTGATTATACAAAAAAAGCAGAAAAAGTCAATAAAATAGTTAAAGATGAGGATGGATTAAGAGGCTTTACCCCCAGTGATAAGTAGCAATTGCTTTTCTGCATCTTGAGATAGGGATAGATGTAACTTTCGCGCAAGCCTTCGCTGACTTCTCAATATCTGCATCCCTTACACCAAAGTCAGCAAGCAGAGTTAGGAACTTGCCAAGTTCGAATTCGCTAGTTTTTTCAGTGTTGAAAACCACTTCTGAAATTCCAAAATCGGTTTTAACTCCATTAATATTTAGAACTACAATTTGACAGTTAAGAACTTCAACAACTGTAAATTCTTCTCCTACTCTTGGGTGATGACCTGTTTTGATAGTCGCTTTCATTATCTAATCCATATTCTGAGTTTGTTGTTTGTTAGACAAACCCGTTTTGTCGGGTTTGTCCGAGGGTTTAGCCTAAGTCAATGAAAGTGAAATTTTGCAAAACTTAGCTTAATACATAAAGAATTAGGTCATAAGGATGTACGGAGTTTGAAGGAATACTCCAAGAACCATCATTCTGTTTTGTTGCAGAAAGAAGTTGCTCTCTGCTCAAAAGATACCATCCGAAATCCTCACCCATTCTGATAGATAGTTCACCATCCATACGATTAATGCTGCTGAAGTGGTCTTTATACGCCTTTCTTCCTTGAAATTTAATTACGTAGTCAAAGTTTTTTTTGTTGGATTTAAAATAATTAACTGCGTGGAAAACCTCAAAAAGGTTTTTAGGTCTTCGAATAAGGCAAGTTGTTCCATTGCCGTTATCGTGAGCCTGATAGAACCAATCAAGATCGGAGTAAAACTCATCTTCAGCAACTTTACGCAATGTTTCCATGCTATAACCAGTTTCGATAGAGTTTTTGTTAGCGTATTCAAAACCAGATGGTAGTGAGATAAGATTATTCGTCATAAGTACATCCTTTTTGTTTGATGGTCACTATTTATAGTTATTATACATAAATAACACTAATTGTAAATTATTAATTATTAAATTTTAGTGTTGCATGTAGGTTAAAATGTGATGGATGGCTTAATATCAAGTCCCTAGCCCGTTCAAGTAGGTGGTGCTTGAGGATAATGCCTTTAGGGGTTGCGCTAGAGTACGGGGTCTTTGCCCAATTCCCGTTATGAATCCGATTGATGTCGATAGCGTTACCGTCAGGGTCAGTTACCCAACAATGGATAAAGTCATCAACATCGATTTCCGCGTAAATCGGATAACCTTTGAGTTTATGGAGGGTTACAGAGAGATAATAGCAACCACCGCAAACAAATTCAGTTCTGGCGTTGTCGTCTAAATCGGCAAACGTCAAGTCACCTACATTGCTTGCGGTGTTTGGGATAGGTATAGGATTAACTGATTTTGCGTTCAGCGTCCGCTTGAGTGCTTACGATACGGAATTTTTGCATCATCAAGTTCTTAGTGATCTGAATGTCTGACTTTTGGTTGCGGCGTTCAGATTTAAAGTCATGAACGTGTAGGTAATCGCGACCATCAATGAACATAGCGCTCTTTTCCATCATAATCACTCCATTAGCAAACTGCTCGCCTTGCGCCCAGCCTTTACCGTCCATTACCTGCTCAAGCGCTTCCTGGAAGCTCAGAGTGTACTTAATGCTTTCGTTTTGAGTGACAGCCATGTTGACTCCTATTGTCCTCTGATGTTACTAATTTTGAATGGTGTAAGGCATGATAGTGAATCATGCCCTACCAAGAAAGATTTTGCTAGCCTTTGTACTTAGCAATTAGAGCTTCTAGCTCGCGAGTCAGTTCGATGCTTCCACCAGCAAGATTTTTGATTTCTTCAGCGATTTTGCGGTTGTTATTGTGGTGCCAGATGATTTCTTTTAGCTGCTCGTCTGAGTAAGCAAAAGTGCCTAGCTGGACATTCTCTTGCTTTTTAGGGGCTTTCGCACCGTTGCTTAGGATGTAACTGCGGCTATTCTCACTAACAACTGACAATTTCTCCCATTGTTTTTCCCATCGATCATTAACAGGAGTGTTAAACACACGCATTTTAGAGTTGTGAAACCAGATGTGAGTGATTTCAGGTTGGGTAGTAGTGCTTGATGGTTGTTGGTTTTTCATGGTGACGCACTTTCCTAATTCGTTTTGGATTTTATTTCAATTTATGGTTAATATACACCCATTCGATTTAAGAGTCAATAATTTAATAATTAAAAATCAGATTAATTAATAAATAATTAATTGGAAAATTCCTGAATTACAATGTTCGTAAAGTGCTAGGTAAATCGTAATATAATTGATATTATTTGTTAAAACAAATGCGAGTTTTATAAGAGAGTAAGCGTGAATAAGGTAGATGAAACCAGTGCGAACAATGATGAGTACATGACGTTTATTGATCACCCTTTAGTGACGATTGAGATGGCGCGTGAGTACGTTAAGGTGCTAGAGAAAGAATACCAGCCATTTGAAAGTGAGTTCTTAGAGGCTAAATTACCTGGTGTTATTGAGGGCAATAAAGATAGTATTCAGCAAATCAACAACCTCACACAGCTTGAGTTTCGTCTGCGTGAAATAGTATCTCTTTCAACTGAATTTAGCATGTTCTATCGTGAGCCGCTTGTTAAGGCACTATACAAGCAAGCTATGGAGCAGCTAAGCGAGCGTGTGCAGTACGTTAGAGAGGGTTACACCATTGACTCGAACCGAGAGTTTAGAATGGCAATGGAGTTCCTTGGAGTTGTTTCTGAGTCGTTTCTGACGCACATCCTAAATATGGACGTAAAGCGACTGTTTAGCCCTGATAATCGTGCGGAGGTAGTAGAGAAGATTTGTTTATTCACCGCAGGTGTGATCTGGACTCAAAGCAATATCGGTTCTAACGTGCATGATGTTGCTACAACGCAAGCGAACAAAGCCGCAAGTGTAACGCTTGAAAAGATTATGAGTGGGCTTAGGAAGTCGTAATAGGCGCTTATTCATCGTTGATAAGCCCTTTCATTAAATCGAACAGGCAAAAAGAAAGCGTGACTCAAGAGTCACGCTTTTTAAATTGGTTTTTTGGTGTTCAGTTCTTATTAACGAAACTCGTCGTAATCGCCTTCAATTTCTTGTGACAGAATAATGCCAACAACCTCACCTGTAGCGGTAATGGAAATATCAGGAATTCCATTGCCATGCCAAGTCGTTGTACTAAGTGAACCATCCTTTAACCCATCAATGATTGAGTCTTCATCGTAATTGTCATTAATAATCTGCACCATCTGACTAACAGATGCTGATTCAATATCAAATGCAATTTGAATCTCAGCTAATTCGCCTTTACATAGAATGTCATCATCAGAATCCAGTTCGTAGATAACCTCAATCTTACCTGCGCCAAATGACTCACTTCCGATTTCCCATAGAGCATCAATGTCGTCCTTGCTGTATTCATCAAAGTTCGATACTGACGATTCTAAGAGATTTTTGAATAGATCTTTTGCCATGTGCTCACCAGAGCGATCATTGCTGAAGCTGTACTCTTCTGTTTCTCCACTATCCAAAGACTTTCTAACAGTGATTAGGTCATGATTGGTAGTGATTTTAACTTGATGGCTATTCATTGGTAGGTAGATAACAAGCTCAACCAGCTCATTGCAATCATCTTTCAGGAATACCTTTGAGCCAACAATCTTCGCTTTATTAATGTGGCTTAGGGGAATCGTTAGTGATTTTTCATCAGTAAACAAGCCATTCTTATCAATCTCAACATCATAATTAATTACAATGGAGTCAGGCATGATAAAAACTCTGCCAAATGATGTGTTATTTACCTGTACGGCGTAATCACCAGAGAGCAATCCTAAAAGCGGAATTTCTTTCGCCTCTTGAGGTGCAGAGACGTTGTTTAGGAGGTCATGGAACGTATTGTAGCTGAACTTAGAAGCCAGGAACTCGCGGAACTCTGAGAGTTTGGCTTTAGGGTTAGCTTTAGAGAAATCGAAAATTGATTTAGTCGCTTTCTTTGCGTGATCGGCATTTTTAAACATGGTAATTCTCCACAATCAGCAATTAACTTTTAAAGTGTCGGACACTCTACCTTCTTAAGTGATTTGTCGTTAATCGCCATTAGAAAATTATGTATTTAAAAATTGTGATTAACTGCTACGAATTTTGCCAATGAAGGTGGCAGGGGATTCTGAACCTACGTTGCCAGCTATCTGCCCGTTTGCAGTGCCTTTCTCAACGTATAGATTGAATTAGGAGTCAATACAGATTTATCGATAGAAATACTTTTTTAAAATAACGGATTTGAATCAAATGTTTTAAATTATTTTTCTTGTTGCGTGGCAATGATTGAAGGTGTGTGATAGGTTTATTGGAGCGTCATTGAGAAACGCAGGATGGCTACCTTATAGCGGATTACCGCGTCCCAAATCTCAATTAATATTTATCAAGCCACTTGTATCTTAATTTCGTTGATGCGGTGTTTGAAGTTGGTAGCAGGCATCGTCTCATAGATATTAAGGTATCCCTATGTATGTAAATGCATTCAAAACGCTTTCCAAGCGTTTAAAGACAAGTTTGTCTCTCAAGTCTCTATCTGAAGGCCAAGTCATCGCCTCTAAGTTGTTTGGGTTCTCATCCACAAACGCGGCGAGTGCTAGCCTGGTGAAAGCCTCTGGTAAAATGACAGAAAAGAACTTCGTTGAGTCTGTGCAGATTCCTGAAGTATTCGAGTTTACAGAGAAAAAATTCAGAGTTAAATCAAGAATTTATGAATATGACTCGCATGAAATTATTCTCGAACTGTAGTGGCATAGTGAATTTGGTCACTTAGTTAGAGGTGATATCATCACCTCATAAGTTAACAGGTGACATTATGACAAAACGTACAAGACGACTATTTAGCGCAGAATTTAAGTTAGAAGCAGCGCAGCTAGTCTTAGACCAAAATTACTCAGTGACTGAAGCAGCCCAAGCCATGAATGTGGGCAAGTCCACGATGGACAAATGGGTTCGCCAGCTTAGAGAAGAACGCCAAGGGAAAACACCGAAAGCTTCACCTATGACCCCTGAGCAAATAGAAATTCGGGAATTGAAAAAGAAGCTAGCGCGCCTTGAAGAGCATAATGAAATACTAAAAAAAGCCACGGCTCTCTTGATGTCGGACTCACTGAACAATTCTTGATAATCAAGAAACTCAAGCAGAGCCACAGTGTAAAAATATTATGCGAAGTCTTCAATGTTCATCGAAATAGTTATAACTATTGGCTTAAACGCCCAGCGTTAATTAATGCGGAAACAATAAAGCTGCGCAGCTTGATTAGCGAGGCTTACGCCGCAAGCAATGGCTCTGCGGGAGCGAGAACCATTGCAGATATAGTCACAAATCAGGGTGTAAAGCTGAGCCGATACCGAGCAACAAAGCTAATGAGAACTCTTGGTTTAGTGAGCTGCCAAGAACCAAAGCATCGTTACAGAAAGGCTTCACAAGAACATATTGACGTTCCAAATCACTTAAGTCGTCAATTTGCTGTTGCGGCTCCAAATGAAGTCTGGGCTGGCGATGTTACGTATATTTGGACAGGTAATCGGTGGATGTATTTAGCGGTCGTTATCGATCTTTTTGCCCGCAAAGTGATCGGTTGGTCAATGTCTTTGTCGCCTGATAGTCGGTTGACAGGTAAAGCGCTGTCTATGGCCTATGAATCTCGCGGAAAGCCAAAAGGTGTCATGTTCCATAGCGATCAAGGCAGTCATTATACTAGCCGTAAATACCGTCAATTACTGTGGCGCTTTCAAATAAAACAGAGTTTATCTCGCCGAGGAAACTGTTGGGATAATGCGCCGATAGAGCGCTTCTTTAGAAGTCTGAAGACGGAATGGGTGCCAACTGTGGGCTATCGTAGCTTCGCTGAGGCTCAACAAGAGATCACCCGCTACATTATCGGATATTACTGCCAACTCAGGCCACATCAGTATAACGGTGGTCTAACTCCCAATGAATCAGAACGATTATATTGGGAAAACTCTAAAACCGTGGCCAATTTTAGTTGACCACTACAAACTGTTATATTTCATGATGAGCATGAATACAGATGTGGGTGAGCGTAGCAGATCTTATTACTTCTCTATCCTTGTCGATAATGAGGAATTTGTTGTAAACCATGTATATTATAAGGTTAACACTGGATTTATACTTTACGCATACACTGCTGCAACGTCTCTTTCTCTAGGTAGAGTCTTTACTGATTTCATTGAAGAGGATTTGCCTGATAGCTGCATCATTAATGTGGACTTTGAAACTGCCATTTCAGGTAAATCTATAATCTTATCCGTTGATGGTAATTTCACAAAGGCCATTGATATTAATAAGAGCAAATTTAGATTGTTGAGATTCAATAGCGAGGTACTGTCGTGCATATCTCCTTCTGAAGAGTCTCGATTACAACGATGCATTCAATCCATACATAATAACTTTGGTTCGTTCACATACAATGACCTTATTAAAATGGGTGAAGGTATTGAAGATCAACCAGTGTTTATAACAAATAATCATATTGTTTCTTCTAGTGAAGATAAAATGCTTATGGTTTGTTCTGATGTCCAGTTGAATGAAGGTGTTATAACCATTTCAACATATCTTGAAGGTTATGAAAATCATATCAACCATTGCAAAAAATTGACTACATCACTGAATGAAAATGCAGCACAAATCTTATTCTGGAATGAAGCCATTGAAATAATCAAATCTCAGCCAAATCACCTTAGAGAAGAGCCTGTAAGATTCTACGTTATGAGTGATATTGTGGGTAAGCAATATACGGTTCCAATCGGGGTTGAGTTCTGCATTCCAGATAACGAAGGTTATTCCATTGAAATGGGATGCTTAAGGTTAGTAAAGCCTCGTAAGGCATTATAAAGAGTTAATAGAGCAGTTAAGAGAGAATGGTTTCCATTTCTCTCTTTTTTATTGCCTGGAGATAAGAGCAATTACTATGAGTTAGCTCACTTGTGAGCAAAAGCAGATTTTAATAATTAAATTATTGTATATTAATCTTATTTATGTATAATGGAAATCAAGAAACACATTAAAAACAAACTAAAAGGCTTGGAAAATGAATCGCACATATCTTTCTCTACCGCTAGTTCTGGACGTAACAAGGCTGGCTCAATCTGACATCGATGAAATCATTTCGATTTTTGAGACTGAGTTAAAAGGTGATTACCGTTTCTCTAAGCAATCTTTCCTGAGTGTGCTGGATGATTACCTAAAGGATTCTTCTCGACATCTAGCCTTTTCTAAGACATACATTTGCCTGAGTAAGCACAAACTTGGTTTTAATGCGATTAGCTGCTTGAATAACACCTCCGATCTTGGTGGTACTCAGATTAGCTTGGAGCAGCTCAAAGAGTACAAGCAAAGTGGTGCGCTTGCAGAGTTGCTAGAAAAATACGCCTAGCTCTGACAGCGTTACCTTACTATTAAAATTACTCTACTAATTCGCTGGGCTAACCGCTCAGCGATTGTGAGTTTTTAATAATTAAATTATTGCATTTCAACCTTATTTATGTATAATAAAAATCAAAGGTTATCAATTCAATAAAGGGAACGTTATGAGCATTAACAATCAAGAAACCGAGGTTATCCGCAACGTATTGGAGCGTTTAAGTCTTGAGGTCAATGATAATGTGGTTGAGCTGTACCATAGCGCGTTATGTCGCATTTTCAATGATCCAGATACCAGTATGGATACGCTGGTGGCTGAAGGTTTCGACAGAGACGCACTTGATATGCTCTACGAAATCGAGATGGATAACGAGTAAGGTATTGAGAGCGATCAGTAAACGGGTCGCTCTACTCTCTCTTTCCTATTGGTTTATGATAACCATTACGTTTGATATTTATTGTAAATTGATGATATTTATAGTAAAACATGGCTATAAATAAATTGAACTGAGTAGCTTATGCAAATTAACTTAATTATTCCTGAGCTGATTGTCGAGAACAATCAGCAGGCATACGATGTGTTTCTCCATGTCGATAATTTCCAGAATGAGCACTCGACTCAAGCTGCTTTGCACACCCTGATTGAATCAATGATGGATAAAGAGCTTACCCCTCTCATGGCTCAAGAATACCTGAAAAAACTGGAACTGAGCGCACCGCATATTTGCGATCTGGTAGGCTTTGGTATTTCCCTGGCGTTTCAAGCGGCACCGAAACCGCTTAACTACTTGTTCAATACTTGTGAGAAAAACCGTACTCGCGCCATTAACAAGCTGAAAGAACAGCTAAGTGACAGAGAGAAGCCAATTGACCCCTCACTTAATCAACTGATTAAGTGTAAACTTGAAGAAATCATTGCAGCCAATAGCTAAAAGGGAATTGGAATGGAAAATATGACTTATGATGAGGCTGTAGCCATCCTGAAAAATGAATGTTCCGTTGTGTCAGATGCTGAGTTAAAAGGCTCTGATAACTTCATTCACTTTCACAAGGAAGCGGATAACGAGCTTGATGTGGGTGACTTTGAAAAAGGAAAGGTGCATCTGGATGGTCATTTTTCTCCAAAGCAGTTGCAAGCCTTAGCGGTATGGGCTGCGCATAATATCGAATCTCAAGGTTAGGTCGAATGAAAAACCCTAACTTTCTAAGAGAAGAGGTCGCTTTTAATGAGGGCGACCTTATTGAGATTAAAAAAACTGGTGAACGATTTTTGTTTGGTAGTGCTGAGTATGCCGTTAATTGGCGTTACCGAGTGCATGACAAGCGCGGTAATTACTGGGGTCAGCTTAACAAGGGCGAGCTAGTCCTAATCAAGCGAGCAGACACAGAACCAGGGAAACAGGTGGGCTAACCATAATTTTAATCATTAACACTATTTACTTTTAATGCTATTAATATATATTTGAGTCATTGAAAAGTAAAAGTTTATTTCTTTACGATAAAAGGAAAATGTATGTCCATTAATGTCTCAGATCTCATCTCATTTTTAGTTGAAAATGACGCGAATGAGGTACACGCCAACGTACCTTATTCAAGTGCCGATCACCCTGTATACATGGTGGACACTAGCCTAATTGAGAGCAAAGAGATTGTTGAGTTAAAGGTAATTTTTGACTCACAGGGCAAGACAAACTCAAATCAAGATCCTATGTTGGCTGCTGAAATGATTCCTGAGCTTGAAGATGTGCCAAGTGAGACCTCATTAACGCTATGGTTTGACGGTGATCGCGTTTACCCTACTTCAATGGAAATGAAGGATGGAAACGCGGTACTGAAATACGAAGTCTGATTTGCCGACTCCATAAAGAAAAAGCGAGCTTTTAAGCTCGCTTTTCGTTTTTATTGGATTGGAACAAGGTTTTTACATCAGATACTAAAGAAATGGCAAAGCAGATGATGACTACCGTTATGAAAAGCCCTGCTACCTGATAGCTCTGAACTGCCGTGCCAAACACATTACCTATGGTTGTGTATCGCTCATCTTGACCGCTAAATTTCATTGCGCCTATGATGAGTTGCATGAGAAATACGCTTTGAATTGGCATCCATACGCTAGGGAACTTAGCGTTGCTTTCTTCAAGGGATTCGGGTGTTTTGCTAAAGTTAGAAAAAAGCATGATCATGACTTTGAGTAACACGTAGACGAAACCCGCAACTAATGTGATGCCACATAGTGAGAATATAGTATCTGGAGTTGTGGAAAAGTTCATTAATTGATTGAAAAAATCTTCATTATTCATTGTTTATTCCTTTATTTTTTGTGAATTTTACACGCAAAACTTGAGTAAATAAACCTTAAATTACCCTTGCAACTTGGCACTTAATAGTTATGAGCAATTGATTTGATAGAATCAATCGAATTTACCTTTGATTATTTAGTTGGGATACTGTACTCGTAAACCAATAAAATAGAATCAATTAAAAGGTAAATTAGTAATGTTTGAGTCCAAAGAAAAACAATCTGTGCCACACGTAGTATTCCCTGTGCGTGAAGGTGATGCATGGGTAAATGTATCCACTGATGACCTATTTAAAGGTAAGACAGTTATCGTATTTAGCTTACCAGGCGCATTTACACCGACCTGTAGTTCCTCGCACCTGCCTCGTTACGCGGAGCTATACCCTGTTTTTAAAGAACATGGTGTTGACGATATTCTGTGCGTATCAGTTAACGATACGTTTGTGATGAACGCTTGGAAAGCGGATCAGGGTGCGGATAACATCAAAGTTGTTCCTGATGGTAATGGCGAATTCACAAAAGGCATGGGAATGCTAGTTGAAAAGAGCGACTTAGGATTTGGAATGCGTTCGCACCGTTACTCGATGCTAGTTCGAGATGGCGTAATAGAGAAAATGTTTATTGAACCTAATGAGCCAGGCGACCCATTCAAAGTGTCTGATGCGGATACTATGCTTAAGTACCTAGCGCCAGACTACAAAGTTGCACAGTCGATCACGGTATTCACAAAGCCTAGCTGCCCTTTCTGCGTAAAAGCAAAGCAAGCGCTGATTGATGCGGGTTTTCAGTACGAAGAGATTGTTCTGGGTAAGGATGCCACCACAGTGAGCCTAAGAGCGATTACAGGCGCGACTACAGTTCCGCAGGTGTTTATCGGTGGTAAGTTAATTGGAGGCAGTGAAGCACTTGATAGCTACCTTGCCGAGCAACATAAGTAACCAATAGTGATTATCCCTGTCCGATTTGGACAGGGATTTGAAATTTAATAAGAGTAATTATGGAATGCCCTTTTTATAGGGCATTAAACAGAATTGGGTGTAAGTCTTTATGAGTTGAAGCCAAATGACTTATGCAGGTAGGCATAGTGCGCTTCACTAATGGCTTTAAATTCAGTCTCTACCGACTCAAACAACGCTTCCATTTCTGGCAGTGCGGCATTGTAAGCTTTGCTGTTCTTACGAGCGCCAGTGTGCTGCTTAGTCATTACTTCGATAACGATTCTCTTAGCGCCACCTGAAGGAATAGAGCCGTTTCGTAGGTTGTCAGCCATATCAGAACAGAAATTGCCACCAGCCTTTTCAAGAAGCGCAACGATTGGAGCTGACAGTTCGCTGTATTTCTTTTTGTTATCCAATTCACGCTGCTTACGCTCTTCAATCAACACTTCATGATCGGTTAATCCGCCGTTCTTTTTACGCTGCTCTTCAATTTCAGCTTCGTACTTAGCGTGTTGTTCCGCACGTTTTTTCTCAGCACGTTCCTGGCGTAATTGACGTTGACGCTCTTTTTCAATCTTCTGAGCGGCAGTCACTAAATCATATTGACCGAGCTTTTCAATGCAGCTTGAACCTACGCTAAATCGCTCTTTGTCTTCATCTTCAAGGATAAAGTGATGGATAATCCCTGTGCCGCATTGGTCACAAACCATGTTGCAGTATTTTGGGCGATCAGCCATCATTTTGTTGTAGCCCATTGGGTTTGATTCAAGCACTGCCTTTGATGGCGCTGACCAGATACTGATAAGGCGGTACTTGCCGTGTCCCATGCGGAAATGCTTGTGCAGTAATTCTTTGTTTTCTTCAGTCATTTGAATACCCAATGGTTGAACTCTATAACTTGAAATCAATTATACATCATTAAGATCACTGGCAAATAATTTAATAATTAAAATTAGCATTTACTTTGCAACTAATTTATGTATAATTAAGACATAAAATAAAACTACTCATTTGAGAGGCACCATGAATACTGATACGCTAACCCCTATTGAACAAAAGGTCGCTACATTTAATGTAAAAGATACTATTTACATTCATCCAAGCCAGGATGCTCGTGAAGTTCTTGAAAAGCGATATGAAGAAACTCTCTATGGTTTTTCTGTTTTAGGCGCTGAATACCTTATTAGTGATCTGAAGATGCATGGTTCAAATCAAAAAGACCTGTGCGGAAGTGAGCATATTGTTGATTTATTCGTAAACAATGGGAATGTGTGGCTTTCAACCTCCCTATTTCTTACTCAATGGGAGTGGACTTATCTCGTTCAAAGCTTCAAAATCGTCAATGCTGACCGATACCATGCGTTTTGTTTGCGTTCTAGTGGTCAAGCTGAATACTACTGTACCGAACGTCAAATGAATGAGGTTATTGAGCATTGGGCGAATACAGACAAGCCTGAAATGGTAGACTACATGAAATCGGCATTTAAGCCTGTATTGATGAGTCCAGACGGTGTGTGGGTCGATGATGATAAGCCTCGATGCCCAAACTGCTTTGCCGATCTCAGTCAGGAAGGTAGCGTAAGTCGCACATATGTGAATAAAGACGATGATGATGCAATGGTTGTTGTTTCTGGTCAGTATGAAGGTAAAGACGAGTGCTTCGAATCAAATGGAACAGTCGATCTCTCTGGTGGACGTTATGATTGCCGTGATGACTCGGATTGCTGCAACGCTTGTGACGAACAGCTATAAGCTAACTAACTTCATATAAAAGGGAACATAGGATTTTATTCGTTTATATATAAAACAGAATCTTTCATGTTCCCTTTTTCTTAGTGTAAGTCGATGACTTACAATAATAATTTAGTTTATCGATGTACAATTTATGTGTTTATTAATCACAGCTACCTGCTGTGATTTTTTCATTTTGGGCTGTATACGCTCAGGGAGAAAGATCTAGAAAATGAAGCCATTCGATACATGGGCGATACTTCGCCCTTTTTCTTCCAAAGTTGCTTTAACATATTTCAGTGTTGAATTATTATGAAGGCAGTTAAATGCATGAGAATAGATGATGACTAATAAAGTCTTAACCAGGGCGCAAAACGGAGCAATTATCTCAACGTCTCTGTCCCTCATGGTGATGTTTTTCACCTGTTTGCTAGCTATGAGTCAAAGTAACTGGGAACTGCCTATTGTGATAGGTTCTGTGACGATTTTCGCGGCATCTCTTATCGCTTACATCCTGTTTATCAGAAGTATTGGCGTGAAGATGAGGCTAAGAACAGATAAGAACGAAAAAGAGCCGCTGTAGTAACGGCTCTTTTGGTAATACCTGTTGCTAGGAATGCTTTGCTAAGATACTCATAAGCGTATCTCGGTGAGATTCTGTCAACTGAATCAAGTCATTAGATGGTTGCTTTTCAGATCTTAGAGCGTTGATTTTTTCATCTAGTTCGCTGATAAAGCCCTGAATTTCAGTATAGAATCCAGACTTCAATCTCGGCTCTACACTATTCAAGAACTCCTTGCGATATTCATTAACATGGAATCTGGATCCTTTGCTGGCACACCATTCATTTGGGTTGTCTGGATTTTGCTCAATCAGAAAAAAAATACCACTGATAACACTCTTTTTGTAGCTCGACAAATCTAAAAATGAGTCAGAGTGACCATTACTATCCTGCGGTGAGGTGTGCTTGATCATGTGTAATAGAAGCTTTGTTTGCTCTACGGTTCTACCAAACACCCCAATGCTTGATGGTGGTTCAGAGTTGGAAAAGTTATCATAATCCAAATACAGATTTTTATGATACTCCCAAGTCTTATAAGCGAGCTTGTTTGGTCTAACTAGATAATCATAATCAGGGCTTGATTCAATTAAGGATAATCGAACTAGCGCCTTGATGTTGCGCTTATCTAGGTCTTCAATATCAAAAAAATAGTCATTGTGATTGCCAGCGTTATCACCATGCAGATGAAACGATTTAGCTACCATTTTATTTAATAGCATCGTTTGAATTTCGTTTAGATATTGTTTTGCCATTTCGATGTATCCTTTTAAGTCTATTCGTGATTATACATCCACAGCATTAAAAGTAAATAATTAAATCGCATAGACATATAAAAAAGCCGCAGTATTTGCGGCTTTTTATGGGGTTATTGGTCAATTGTTACTGGTCGGTCTCTATTGCCAGACTTCTCTAAAATAAGCTCAAGCTTGGTTCGGTACTCGGTGATGCCACCGATATAACCGTTATAGTGCTCGGATTTTTCGGGTTCCTTGAGCGCTCTGTCTTTGAGGTGTTCAACCTCATCATTCATTTCAACGATTAAAAGGCGAATCTCAGCGTTTAAATTTGAGCCTGGCATATCGTTCCCCTACTTGACTGATTTTGTTTGTAACCAAACCGCGTAGCCCTTTTCAGTGGCATACCATTCGTTACCGTTGTATTCACTCGGAGCCACCAGCTTTTCACTGATAAGCTTATTGAATGAGCGCATATCAAAGTGATTAATATCGACTAAAGCGTCTTTACGCACACCTGCGTTCTTACCGCGAGTAATGCGAGTTTGTGTAACCATATCATTTAGCTGATTTGATTGTGCTTTTGTCAGTTTCATGCTTTAGTCCTATTTGCTTTGTACTCCTTCATCACATGCTTTTGCAAAACCACCTATGCCAAGAATGTAACCCAAGTCGTACCATGCACTGTTATTGTAAATGGCGTATACCGCGACATCTTCATCAAACAACGAGATAATGAATGCCAGCGGCGCGATGACTCCATGCCAGAACCCGTAGAAAAAGCCTACTTGGGTTGCTTCACTGGCTTGCTGAAAGCTCATAGAGTCAGCGCAGCCAGAAAGTATGAGTACCGATGCAAAAAGTATTAGAGTTTTTATGTAATTCATGTTCATTCGCTTATTATTATTTGTCATTTTGCTGAAATTATACACAAACAAAAATCGAAATAAACAATTTAATTAATTTAGCAAATAAAAAATAATTACATCATTATGGGTTTAGGCTTAAATTTTACACTTAAACAGGTTGATTTTGCTGTTTGTTGTATTCATTCAGAGCCTTGCCAATTTCGATAATGTGATCGCCTGAAAGCTGATCTGTTCGACATGGGAACCAAGAGTATTTGCCCCCGTCGATGTTATCGAAAACCCCTGCGTCGATCCCGTCAATTTCTACATGAACCATATCCACGGTATCTACTGTAAGTTTAACTCGGCTCATGATGCTTCCTCGTTTGATTCCGCTTGCTCTTGAGTGTCAGAGCAACCCATTTCAGATTTCATGTACGCATCAAACTCTTCACTGCATTTTTCTGAGCAAAAGTCTGATTGAACATACATGATTGTGGCGCAATTGCAGCACTTTCTTTGAAGCATAACCACTCCCCTTTTAGGTTAGTAAGAGCGTTAACTCTCTATGTGTTCAATTATACATAAACTAGAGCCGAAGTAAAGAATTTAATTGTTAAATTAAATAAAAAAGGCTGCGTCATGCAGCCCTTATCATCAGTATGTTTTGAGTTATTCGCTAGACTCAGTTAGCCTTGATTAAAGCAATACCTGATTCTTGGTGTAATTCAGCCAGAGACTTAACGTGTTCGAGGTAAACATCCTCATCCTCAGAAAGACCGTACTTAGATTCGTAATCTGTAGCTACCTTACCCCATGCGCTGTGAGCATCAATTGACTCAACAAGAGAGCTACGGGCTTCATTGTCATCCGTATGCCAAATCACAAGGTAAACCTGTTTATTGGTCTTAACATCAACATCCTGGCTTTTCACTTCGTAATCAGGGTGAGTTACGGTGACTTCCTGACGCTTAATGTCTAACGTTTGGGTTGTGTCTACAGTAAGATTAAACACGTATTGGGTTTTACCGTTTTCTACGTGTGAATGATCATACTGGCATTCATATAAGAATGGATGTTTCAACACAAACTTAAGAGGGTCGATGCCATTAATGGATGTATTGATAGTAATGGTTGCATGAGATTTCATGGTATCTACTCTCTGCTGTTAGTTAAGGAAGTAATCTAGTGCGAATTGCGTTAGATCTTCACGGTTGTAATTGCGTAGAGCCATTTTGATAACCAGAGCTTTAATTTCAACGAAGTTATCTGCATTCATGGCATCACAAACTACCTTTAGTTCGTCCGTCATATCGAAGAAATTTGCGTCTCGGATTTGCTTGTCACGGATGTCAGCAACCTTGATGCCATCGAATTCATGACCTTCTTCCTGAGCTTGTTTAGCCGCTGTAAAACGCGCAGCGCCATCAGCTACAGAAAGTTTTAGCTCACCATCAATAAGCTGTGGGATCACGACTAAAGGCTTTTTAAATTTGTAGCCATTCGCGATGAACTCAGCTTTGAATTTATCGACGCTTTCCTGATTAGGAGAACGCATAGCGCCTTCTGGGTTTACCATGACGAAATCCATAGGAGCCATGTAAATACCACCGAATTCATCATCTACGTGGTAAGGGAAACCGAAGGTTGAAAGTGTTCTTTGCTGGCTCATGCGAAATCCTCTTTGTTATCGCTTAACTCTATATTTTTAATTATACACATATAATATTAAGAGTCATTTATTTAATTATTAAAAATGCAAACAAATCAGACAAAGAAGAAAGCCATTGATATTGCCCTTGCGGAGCAAGGGATTAACGATTGGTTCCTTTAGCTCCACTCTATGACTTTTCATCGTATGCGCTTTTAGTGTGCTATGTGGCTTTATTGGAAAAAACGCATAATGTATTTTTCACCGTTTGGTTCAACTAAGTAGAACTTAGTCCCGTTATCGAGCCTTTCTTTAAGATCTTCAGCGATGACGATTGCTGCATGTAGATATGGCAGTGCGTTGGAAATGGTTGTTGCTTTCCCATCCTTACGCTTAAAGCCCATGCGCTCAGCGAGCGTAATGATGTCGTTTGCTAGACCTTTCGTGATTCGATTACGCACAGTTGCGTTCTCATCTTCTTCGTCATCACCAAGTGCGCATTTAACATCGAATGAAATTTTACCTTTATTCCCTTCAGCATCGACCACGTAGACTTTGCAGCCACGATTGATATCGTCAAGAATGCTGCTGACGGTTTTGATAGCGATTTCAAGGTTTGGTAGCGCTTTTGAAAATTTGTCTGTGCCAGAAAGCTTGCAGATGTCTTCTACCAGTGAAGGTGTTAGGCGAACGCGAACATTGGCAATTGCTAAGATTGAATCTAAAAACATAATGTGAACCCTCTTGTCCCTTTTTATGGTCTTAGTATGCAGGACGAAAAAGGGACAATCAAGAATTATTTTTAAATAAGCGTAAAAAAACCTGAACTGCGACAATTCAGGTTTTTATATAGCGTGTCCGATATGCGTTAAGCGGTACGTTTTACTAGCTTAGTATTTTTTACTTCGTATCGAATTTCAGGATTGATGTGTTTCCTGGCATCTGACACGTATTGTTTAACGGTTTTGTCACCAAACATAAGTGTCATGAACCAAGTAAATGCGCCTACAAAATATTCGTTACTTCCATGCGACTTTGTAAGGTTTACAGATGAACGGAAGTGCTCGCATTGAAGTGTAAACTTACCTGATACATACAGTAGGTTGCCAAGAGGTAAGCCGTACTTATCGCAAAACATCTCAATACTTTGATTAGTTTTTACAGTACAACCCTTCTCATAAGTTTCCAATGACTCACATTGTATTAAGTCTTCGCGATTTATTAGTTTTTCAATGGCATTGACTATGGCTTTTTCACTGTAGTGAGAGGCTGTAATTAGCGCATAAAGACATAGCAGGTCTTCGTGTGAATGCTTTGGTAATTTAAGGCTATGGATTTGACCGTTACAGTCAGCGACTTTTAAATTAAAAATAACTGGTTGAGTAATAGTCTTTCTAAACCCATTAAGTCCTATGCTTGATAAATCTATCTTATCTTCTAACATTTTAAGCTCTTTTATTGGCAGTTTACGCTTTTAATTTGCATTCATATTACACTGAGCCTCATGTTTTGCAAAAAAATAACTTCATGTTTCTAATGGGTTCAGAATAATTAGTCATGCCATAGCATATTCTTTGTGTGAATGCTCTGTAGATTGAAGTAAAGGGCGAATAGAGCGACTACAGAGATAAGTGCGATAGCTTTGATGATCATGATTGTGTTTCCTGGTTGGAAAAAATAGCCTCCCGTAATGAGAGGCTGTTTAGTTTTATTGCTCTAGTGGGTTTTTAGTGAAGTTAAGCAAAACAAATTCTTTGTCTGATTTCTTCATGGCTTTAAAGTCTAACCACTGACCGACTTTAACACCGCGACATTCAATGACGCTTTGGTGGTTACACTCAATGACCTTAGTTTGTGAGTCAAGAGTGAGATAAGCATTGTCGTTTACAAAGTAAATGGTTCTCAGGCTTCCAGAAACAGGCTCTAACGATTCTTCATTAGAGATTTGACCTGATTCACTACTTACAGTTAAAAGTTTTGTAGTGGCGTTTGAGAGCTTCTTATCCCATACCGATTTTTCAGTGCTGAACACTTTCGTGTAAGCATAAGCCTCAACCTTACGGCTAGTGCCACCGCGAGTCACAATTGGGGTCAACCATACATCTTCTTCACCAAAAATTCGGTAAGGAATTGGCTGTGTTGGCGACCACTTGTCAGATAGATTACCCAGTGCTGAGCGTACAGAATCAAGTACCGCTGTTTCGCTTTGGGCTTCCTTAGTCGGGTAATAGATGTATGTTTCAAGTGTCTTGCTGTCTACAAACAACATTGCTGATAGTGACTTACCTGCTGACTTTGGATTTTCCATTCCCGTAAAGAATGCAGTCCCGTTTTTAGTGTTCGCGGCATCAATGAAGAACAGGTCTTTTTCACCATTAAACTCCGTGGAGCTAAGTTCAATTTTTGAGCCTAGTGATTCAATGAAGCCTTCTCGTAAACTACCCCATTTATCAATATTGTCTAGAAGTACCCATTCTGAGGCGCTGATATCAACAAAATCAGGGATATCCTCTTGTGCGTAATAGGTCACTTCTTTTGTTTGAGGGTCTGTAATAAACGCTCCATCAGGCAGGTAGTTATCAAATCCAACTTCAGGCTTGATTTTGTATGTAACGTAGTATGGGTACATATTGTCATCAAGAACAAAGTAAGAGTTGCTTGTTAGGACGTTGCCAAATTTTGAGTAAATGTGTCGTTCAAGGTTAGAGCCGAAAAAGCCACCCGCAGTAAGTTTGATTTGGATGTCTGAACCATCAGGGTTCTTTGTGATTAATTTTGATTCTGCATTACTTTCTGTCGCGCTAGAGATCACATAACCAATCACATCATAGTCATTCAATGCCCACTTCAAAAAGCCAGACCATGTGAGTGGCGTGACGTAGTGTTTCTCGCCATTAATGACTTGAATGATAGAGGAATTGAAATCGAGGCTAAACATCGAACCAATAATTGATCCGTCTGGTAGGCGACCATTCACAGCTTTTGATTGCTTGTTAAATGCGATTTCTTTAGGAACCAGGCGTAATTCAGGATCTTCAACTTGCGTGAATAATGGTGCATCAATCTCTTTTGGAGCAATCAAGTTACCCATCTCTTCTGCACGGAACATGCCTGTTGAAGTGACAGTGTACACCAATAGAACAAGTAGAAGTGGTACTGGTGCTCTCCACCAATCTTCTTGCGATAAATGATATACGCCAACCATTACGGCTGCTAACAAAAGCATGATAAACAGTCCAAGTGATAGCGTTAGTGGTGCGTTAGCCATAAAGCCAAAAAACGCTAAAACAAAAGAAAACTGAGCGACCGCAAATGCATCTGACTGTAGATCGTAGCGATCCCCTTTAAAGTTGCAGGTTGCAAACATGAAAATAAACATGGCTACAAACCACGAGAAAAATAGACCAATATTCATTGGTAGCTCCTGATATTACATGGTGTCTTTTATTTAATGTTTACTATTATACATATAAATGCATCTAGGTAAAGAATAATTTTAAGTATTTAATGGATAAATTCTTCGGCAAGAATATAAAAAAAGCCATCGGTATGATGGCTTCTAAAGGAATGGCTTTACAGTGGCTTACTGAATAATTAAAGGGCGAAAACAAAGAACAAGAAGAAAAAGAAATGATGCTCTATACCATAGATATTGTGAAAAGAGGTAAGCCATTTGAAGAGCTGAAGAAATCAAAAGCACTAAGTAAAAACCAAATGAAAATGTTAAAGGTAGTTCATATAACGCACAAGAAAGAGAAACGCCGAAGGCGATTCCACCAATAAAACAAGAGTCTTTCAGTATTGCGTCACGCTCTCTTTTGAAAAGAGATGTTGAAATCATGAAAATAAACAAGACTACAAACCATGATAAAAACAGATCAATATCCATTATAGCTCCAAAAGCCGTATCGCTTCATACATTTGATGTTCACCATAATATACGAATACGGTAATCTGGTAAAGAATATTTTCAAGAATTAAATATGTGGCTTCTTCTGCAAGAATATAAAAAAGCCATCGGCATGATGGCTTTCTCTTAGAGGGGTGGTTTTAAGCAGCTTTAGCAGCTTTTGCAGGCTCAAAATGGTCTTTTAGCTCTGGGATTTGAGCGTATAGCGCTTTACGTTCAGCAGCATTAAAGCGCTTCTTAAAGTCCGCTTTATTCATAAATCGAACGTGTTCACGATTATCGGCTGCGTATACCAGTACGCCAGCATCAATCAGAGATTGTTGAATTGAACGGTTTAGCTGTTCAACTTTGTCATATAACCGTTCGGTTACATCATTTCGCACAAGATCGTATGTGTTGCCGCGTAACTGATTAACGGTAAATCCAAACACTGACGGTAGATGAGCTAGGTAGCCGCGCTTGATTTTAGACAGCTTGCCGATAATCTCTGCTCTCGCCTGTTCGCGTTTGCTTTCAACAATTGAATCAATGTCTTGCTCATGAACAGGATTGAATAGATCAATCAGTGAGATTGAGTGAACCATATTTGAGTAATGCTGCTCCAACACGGCAAACAACTCACAGGCTTTTTCTACACTCAGTACAAAAGTGAAGTTCATAGGCTCGCTGTACGTATACGGAGAACCAAGTGCTGAGTTTTCGAAACCTGCGCTTGAGTCGATGGTAAGCTTACCTTTTTCAACTCCAAGGAATTCGATATGGCTAGCCAGCTCTTCAACAAATGCCTCGTATTTTTCTTTGTCATTTGGAGTTAGGAAGCCCTTACCCCAAGCATAAGTGAATCGATTTTCACGCCAAAAAACCTTTGCATAAACCATAGTTTCATTGGCGCGATTTTCCAGTGCCTCAAAGAAACTTGCTGATTTATGATAGTCGGGCTTAACGAAGTGGTTATCATAAACAGCGTACTCTAAAAGTTTTTTCGCTAATTCAATCTTGTTCATTTGGCGTTCCTTATGGCGGTGTTCTTTATTTATCTTAATTATACACAACACAACCCAAAAGTAAATGATTTAATAATTAAATTAATGAAAAAAATCACAAAAGAGAAGGTTTGAGTGTGGGTGATAAACAATCACCTTTTGTCTTCTGGTAAGTTGGTGTATTTTATTAACGAATAAAAACAATGAATAGGGAATAGCGAATGAAATCAATAGAGAATAATACAAGCAGTGATAAGGCGGATCTTCTAAAGGATGTGGCTAATATTGTCACACAAAAAAAGAACTTACTAATGATATTTCCGACCCTGGTTGTAACCATGTATACCGCATTTATGGTGAATACGTTTAATGAGGCGGATTTGATAAAATCGCTTGCCGCAATCACGGCTCAGCTTATGCTTTGCACTTGGATTTATATGGGTTCTTGTGATATCAGAGAAAGTAATCTAATTCACAACAAGCTTTTGTATTCTGGCGATCATGAGGCTTTAATTGCAGCAATCAAAGAGACGCTTAAAGAGCGCGGTTGTGATGAATATGAAGATGAGAGATATAAAAACATTTACTCAAAATTCAATGATGACAACGTCATTTTAGTTCAAGAATTTAGATGGCTTGTGGAGTACCTGAAACTAACAGACAATCTTGAAAAAAGAAAAGCTTATTATTCTAAGGTTGTTGCTGAAGAAAACCACCAGCAATAAGAATTCAAAAAAGGGAGGTTAAGCCTCCCTTTTTAACGTCTAATTACGCTTCACATTCAAAAATAACGGTCATGACTTCGCCACCAAAATCATTGCTGTGCTCGCTTTCTACTAAGCCGCTTGATTCATCTGTGCTCTTGAATTCTTCAAGGGCATGAGCCAAGTTATCACCTGAAATTAGGAACAGGTGTTTTTGATTTGAGCGGTTAATTTTACGCTTGCTCATATCAAAGCAAATCAGGGCATGGTATCGATCAGCGGTATGACTCAGATTCTCCTGCATAGTGCTACTGCTGAAAAACGACTCAATTTCGCTAAAATCGACTAGTACGCCATTTTTACCGTTGAAAAAAACAAGGTCTTGGTGTTTTGCAAGTAGGCTTTCTTGCTCTTCTGACAAGCCATCATTCGCCAGTTGAGTGATGTAGCCGCAAGCGTCAGTGTACATATCAAAAACGGAAAACTGAACCTTGTTGATAAGTACTTCAAGTTGACCATTAAGCGTAGGTAGGATCTCTACCGCTGCTTTGTTCTCAATCATTGCTGCGATTGCAGCGATTTTATTTACTTCGATTACAGTGGCGTATTTGGCAGTCATGGCGGTTCCTTACTCTTTTTACGTGGGCTTATAGCAAATTCTGCGTTTGTGCTTCTTTTTCAAACTCTTCAATGAAGCCGCAGTCTGTGAATGTCTTTCCATCTACAGTGGCAGTGACATTACCAAACTCATCATCAATGACGACTTTGGCTACGCTAGCGCCATTGAATTTCTTACTGATATAGTCAATTAGTAGCTGTTCATTCATGAGATGCACCCTTTTCTTTAGATGCTTTTAATTATACACAAGCAAAATTAAAAGTAAATAATTTAATTATTAAAAACTAAAATTATTCAAAATCAAACCAATCTAATTCAATATCATACTCAGACGCGAAAGACTTGAATTCTGTTGAGCCGAGTGTTTCACGGATCAGGTTGATTGCTGATTCCTGGCAGTTGCTGACCACATCAAACCATAGGTTGTTAGGGATGAATGACGTTCTCACATCATCAGTTTGCGGCGGGATTCGTTCAAATCCTGGTATTGAAATAGAAATGCCATGAGACGAAAATCGCTCATTGAATTTCACTTCTAAAAAATGAGTCAATCGGCTTTCAGCGGTCTTCTCATCCACATTCACGATAAAACAACCAAAACGAATGGCAATTTCTTGAGTCTTTGGCATGTGGCTTTCCTTCTCTTGATATTAACGTGGATAGTCAATATTTAGCGCGGCAAAAAACGGTCTGATAGCGGCATTTCTTGTTGCTGATTCAGTGCGTAAGTGATCGTATTTATCCAGTGAAATTTGTGTACCCATAGACCAAGCAGGCTGAATATAACGCGACGACTGGCTGAGTTTCTGGATGTTAATGTTAATTTCATTGAAAAAGATATTGTAAATATGACAAACGACTTGATATAGACGAGACATTTCAAGGGCATGAGCCGAGTTCTTCTCTTTCAATTCACAAAGTGCAATTTCGACCATTAGATCTGTTTCAATAGTTGCAAGTAGCAGGAAACCTTCTGTTTTGGAGATGTCTAGGCTTTCAAAATCTAGCGATTGAATATTGATATACATGGGGATTCTCTTTTTTTTGTTGCTCTAATTAATTGTGCTCAATTATCCATAATCAAACCAAAAGGTAAAGAATTTAATTATTAAAATTCTATTGACTTTTGATTCCACAAGCATATAATTAACACATGAATTAAGAAAAGCCTGGAGGCAACATGCTTTATGATTTAATTGATGGGTTAACCAAAGTGGTTGATGTGATGATCACTAACCCTAAGCAGTTTACCTTCATTGCTGTAACGGGTCTGGTTTTAAATGTTGCTACAGCTCTTTGGATTAAGCAACGTTACAAAAACAAGATCAGTAAATACGCAACTACGATTGTTGCCCTGTATGACACTGAAAAGGTCGCTATTGAGCTACTTAAGGAAAACGAAGTAGAGCAAGGCAATAAGAGTACAGTGCGCTCCCTAGCTTACGAGCAAGGCGGATACAGCACAAAAGTTTACCGTTCAGAAGCTCTAAAATACGCAAAAAAAGACGATTAGATCTAATTTTAATTCTCGCCCGATGGGGCGGGAATAGTCACTAAAGGAAATGATTTATGGCTAAAGCAAAAGAATACCCAGTAATGAAAAAGCCTGTGCCAGTAGGCAAGATTCTTAATTTTAACGATGGAAAACGGAAATACCTTGTAAAAGCGAGTGACGGTATCTGTTATGGCGAGAAAGGTTACACTTTAGAGTGCGAGTGTATTCATAGTGACTCGCCAACCATGATTGGAGAAACGTATCATTTTGATGATCGCGTATTCCGTGATTACAACGGAAACAATATTGTAATTGAATCTTAAGATCTTTAATTTTACCAACGTTGGGAAAAATTCGGTGTCAGGCATTAGTATTCCTAGTGCTTGATCTACCATAAAGAAGCAAGGCAATTGTGCTTGCTGCCTTTCATAAGGCAGCTTTTGTTTGCCGTAAAACCCTTCCCTACCCCCTTCCTACAAGCATTTATACAAAATCTGATAACACGCCATTTTTTCCCGTATCATTAGACCGAAATTAATCATTAAAGGTAAGATGAATATGTTATTTATGGATGCGTGGTACTTTTTAATGGAGCACAAGATTTTCAATATAAAAGACTCCACAACGTACAGTAAAGACTCTTTGACAGCAAAACAGCTTGGGCTTGACTGGAAAGCAGGAACCCGCTTAGAAACGCGCAGGAGCCGTTTTGAGGATGCTTTATCTGTTGTCGTATTGGGCGAGAGAGACGCACCTGTTATTTGCCTTGAAGCTGGTGGACTTATCCATGATGAAAACGGTGAAATTGTTACAACGCACGATTACGATCTGGATGTGTCAGCGACAAGTTTCGAACAAGCGGTAATTATGCTCGCAGAGAAGGTGAATGAGAAATACGGGGATGATGTGGAAAGCGCTATACTAAGCCAAGAAAAGACACTGTAACCTCTTTCTTGGCTTCGTTTAAGGTAACATCAAAACCTGAAACTTTACCATCAAGCAATAACTCAATTTGCCCAACTAAAAGAATGAGTCGGTCAGACGTAATAGAGTCAAGCTTGTAGTTTCGAACTTTGCTGAGTAAAGAAGGGGGCACACCATCGATTGACGCAGCAACCGCACGTAAACTTAAAGATGAGCGCGATAGCTTAGTGTTGATAACTAAGGCTAGCTCATCTTTAAAATCGGATAAATGTTCAATAGTGTCCATGTGTCGTGAAGCTGATTGAGTTCAATCAGCCCTACCTCAGCTCTTGTAAAAACTGATTTAAGCCTTTTTCTAGGATTGCATCAGCATAATCGGGTTCACTAGTCAGTTCATACCCCAAAGAGATAGCGTTCTTTTCCCATCGCTTCCACGCAATTTTGTTTGCAATACGCCTCGCTTTCTCTTGCTTGATGGCTTCTGGCAGTGCGCATACAAGACGATACAGTCCGTCATGCTTGGGCTTAATCTCTTCAAATTCCCAAATGACACCGCCTAAAGAACTTCCGCATCCAGCTAGTGACGGTGATGATACGCGCATAGCTCCGATCAGATTTACTACTCGGTCATCAGAAGAGAACGCGATCACCTCTTCGTCGTTTTCCAATCCCAAAAACCAAAATACAGATAAAGCCCATCCCGTTGGATCAACACGCGCAGCGTTTAGTGGGAGTTGTTCATGCAATAAGCTGTGCTATTTACGTTTCTGATTGAGTGATGTCAACCGTTACTTTGTAGTTTAGCAATTAGGGCTACTGTGCTACCTGTCATCATGATATTTTCCTGCTTAAGCGTAGTTGGGATCGTTAAAATCATTCGTTTTGGTGAGTTCGCTATCGTCACCAATATGAATAAAAACAATGCCACTGTCACTGTCTGCTTTAATCATTTTATCAATGGTGATCCAGAATAGCTTTGAAGTTTGCAGGAGATTCCATACAGCAAGAGCAAGGTTTGTATCAGCAATCACGCCCCACTCACGGAACGACTTGTGAAAATCGTGTCCTGTATTGTCTGAGATAAAGTGGTCTTCTTGATTAGCGGTGTAATCCTGAATAGATTTTGAAACGACCTCACTGTGAAATAAGGCGTTAAGTGCATGGTCGCTCGCATCAGGCTTGCCGTAGCAGCCTTCAGTAACAGCTTTATCGAATTGCTTTAAAACATCTTGAGTGCGCATTTGCTTCTCTCCATTTGGTTATGTGTTAATTATACATAAAGAGAAGCAAAAGTAAATAATTCAATAATTAAAAAAGTAATCAATTTTCGTTAGATTCTTCAGAGGTTTGATTAATATTGTAGGTTGAAAGTCTTTTATGCCCTAAACTCTCACCGTTTTCACCTCTGACAGGCCAATCTCGAACTAGAGCTAAGTCATCAGTTACCATGTGGGAATCCCAGCTCTGCCCTTCCCATCTAACCACAGTTCCACCATTCACACCCTCTTCAAATCGGAGGATTTTACCAACGATTGGGTTTGTGCGATGGATGTTAATAACGCTTTCACCGATTAAGTTTTTCATGCTCTTATTCCTTTGGTTCGGGTTCGTGCTCTAATGTAGAATTTGATAAAAGCCCGTTCAGAAACGGGCTTTATGAATAAGCGATTGAATCATTATATGTGTTTTATCACTTCGTGTCTTTTACAACGCATAGGTGAAGCTTTTCATCGGAGTTCTTTAGCGCTTGCTTCATGTCTTCGAATTCTAGCTCATGAACCACTTTACCATCAGAATCTAATGCTAAGCATTCATCATCGTAA
This sequence comes from Vibrio sp. V15_P4S5T153, assembly GCF_963874485.1. NCBI lineage: Bacteria > Pseudomonadati > Pseudomonadota > Gammaproteobacteria > Vibrionales > Vibrionaceae > Vibrio > Vibrio sp. V15_P4S5T153. Next base: position 698,588 of record NZ_CAWNHR010000017.1, read on the forward strand.
TCAAGCTTATCGTCAGCATTTTCAATATCGACCCACTTCACAAGCATTAGATCGCCATCCCAACGCTTGATATCGCTTTCGTTGTAGCCGATTTTTCTAAACACTTCCTCTAATTCGTCATCGTACTTAGACACTCTAAGGAATCCGTTATTGTCAATAATGGCTTCTTCAAAAGTGTAAGGGAAAACATTTGGCTCCATTTCCTCACCGTACTTAGTGAAGCTGTAAGAGCGATTTTCGCCTCTATCGCCACCAGTGTAGCAGTGTAGATTCTTAATCACTTCATTCAGTCCAGCTTCGAGGTCTGTTTCATCTTCGCCCGTTACCTCGACAGCTAGAGTGTAACCTTTCTTCTCTTTTACTGGAGTGGACTGAATGTGGATACCTGTAGCTTCACCATTGCAGTAAATTTGCCATTCAACCTCAGCGATACATTGTTCCGCTTCTGTTTCGAACGCTTCACGAGCAAACCATGCGCTCTCATAAAAGCCGATCTCGCGCTCAACAATAAACGGATTGTTGCGAGTACCAAAGTTAGCTTTAGCAACGTAGAAGTTTTTGTCAGCAAGACCTTTCAGCGTTTGATAGTCTTTGATAAAGCCAGCGCAAGCGATATCCAGGGCATGAGAAGGTTTACAGCCTGCTTTAAGGTGTTTGCGGATCATTGCGATAACGTTATTTACATTAAGTTTGATAACGTCAGCGGTGACAACTTGATGTGGAGTAGTGATATTTTTAGTCATGGTCATTTCCTATTTGTTCGGCTTAATGTATGCGCCTATCGCGTTAGTCAGCATCAAGCCCTGTAGGTTATGAGCATTGATAAAAACTGGTTTTGGTTTCTCTGTCTTACGCAGAGAGAATCAGTGTGATTCGTAGCTTTACCGAGCTATTGAAGCGGATTCCGCCTCCCTAGCCTGCGATAGGGGAGAGTTCAACAAAGAGTTGACGCTACTTACTCATTCCCAGAGATGCAGCCCCTAGTGCTACACTTCTCATCGGGAACATTCTTAGTATACCTAAATAAGATTCAGAGTCAATAATTAATTAATGAAAAGCGTAAAAATTTTGAGTAAGAGAAGAAAAAGAACCAATTGTTTATTGAGAGCGAAGCTCTTTTATTTACTGCCCTCTTACGAGGTCAGAGTTTCCGATAGCTTCTTTTCTTGTTTGGATTGAAATTCTCGATGCGGAAAAGAAAAGATTGAAAAATCTTTGACTGAGTCTGACAAGGTCATTGAAAAAATCGAAGACAAACTTTACGAGATCGAATTTACTAAGAAGCGCAGCCGTTTAAATCAAGTCTAAAGAGGACGCCAAACGTCCTATTTGACCTATTTTCTTTATTAAAGTTACTTAAAGTACATAGACTCAAAGCCTTTTTTAAAGACTTCATGCTCGCACGAGCCTTTCTGATAAGGGTTAAGCTTTTCAGCTTCGACTGTGTAGTCTTCAAGACTTTTAACATCTTCTGGATTGTAACCTGGTAAGCCAGGTACGCCTACATAACTATCGTACAGCGGTTGAGCTGATTGAATACCTGTGTGAAAAATGTCAATGACCTTATGGCTGCCGACTTCATCAGACCATGCGTTAAAGGTAATGCTAGTATCGTCTACCAGCTCAACCTTAATCATTGGTAATGTGATTGGGTCACAATCGCCCTTTTCTTTGCAGGTGTTGTGGTCGAGATAGATTTCAACGACACGAACATCTTTGCCCGAGTGAATGCCGTATTCACTTTCTCCCATAGATTCAGTAAAAGTAACCACTTTACCTTTGATGTCCAGTTCTGGAGATAATTCAATCATGGTGATTCCCCTTGACGGTAAGTTTGATTTAAGCGCGAAACCATTTGTGATTTAGCGTGATGGTACGGTCATCAGGTAACGAACCTGCCATGCCAACCTGACGATGACGTTTAGCAAAGTCAGTTTCATTGCCTAAGTTGTTGTATAGTGCCTTTGCCATTTTCAGTGTTTTAGAAACATATTCAATGCTTTGGCAATAGTAGAAACATCACTGAAATGTTGATTCAGGAACGCTGTAAGCTCATTTGTGTTGCTATGATGCTTTACCTTAATTTTGATTATGTTTCATATTATACACTTATAATAATTAAAGTAAATATTTAATTATTTAATAATAACCATTCAAACTTGAGCTTTCTTGGTAGCAGATTCAAGCTCCATTTTTTCAGAAATGTTTCTCACTTTTTCAGTAAGCGTTACATTTAAAGATTGCTCGAAACCTTTTGTGTAAAGGTCTTTTATGAAAATGCAAAACTGAATACCTTTTGATTCTGGTAAGTTCTCTTCATTATATGCATCGTTAATAATAGAAAGAGGGTATTCTCTCTTTTTTCCATTCACTAAGAATTTAATGGTGTGGTCAAGCTCTCCAAGCTCAATACTTAGAAACTTACATTTATCATGGCTATAACTTTCTCTAAACTCGCTAATGTATTCTTTTGCATAATCAGGAATTGTACGAAAAATAACATTATATGTAGAGTTATGTTTATTTCTAATTCTGTAAAATCCGTCCGTATGATTTTTTGGAAATGCTAATGGCTTACTATAGTAAATTGAGTTAATCCTGTTGATAAAGTCATTTAGAATATTAGATAGATCTCGATTATATTTTGAGTTTTCACTTGGCTGATTATGTTTGAAATTAGTACCTCCTCCCCACTGGACTTACATTTTCCAATAAAAATACTTACTGCCATAAATATTCACTATTCTAAATATGTATTGGTTTAAGACTACCCCTCTTTAAATCTTAAAGAGGGGGATTAACGCTAAGCGGCTTCTTCGGTGTTTAGTGTCGGCCAGATTTCATTAAGAAATGTAAACGTTTCTGTAACGATATCTTTCAATGCTGTTTTGCTTTCGTATGGTGATGAGTACACCGCACCATCGACAACAAACGGGGTAAAGATAACCAAGCATAAACCGTTTTCAAAGTTGTCGTGATGATAAGTAAAGAAGAATTCGGACTTATCGTACTTCTTCACGTATTCGCACTTCTCAGAATTGAAAGCTTTGCAAAGCTCTTCGTACAGGCGCTTGATTTCAGCATCACTAGCGCACTCATTATGCGCCATACCTGCTTGAGACTCTGGTTGTAGGTACGCAAGCTCAAATTGCATAAGAAGACCAAATTTGCCGTTATGGAAGCCTAAGAAGTCCACTTCTTCATTTGAGATAATTAATTTGCGAGGGTCGCCATCAACTAGCTCATCAGGATACTCGAACCCATAAGCGTCTGAGATAGCATAAATAGTAGCTTTTTGCTCTTCGCTAACAAGCGCATTCGGGCTGAAATCGATCTCTCGATCAGTCGCAAACGTTGGAGCTAAGTTGATGTCTGTGATTAGAGGTAGTGTCATTGTCATGGTGTCAGTTCCTTACTGATTGTTAAACCTGCCCCTCCTGCTTGGAGAGGGCGATTTATTTATAGAAGACGTGCGTTTAGCTCGAAACCGCGAGGGCGAGCCAAATAGTAGGTCTCGATGTAGTGACAGCATCCAAGCATCAGGTGAACCTCTACTTGAACACCTTTATCGCCTTTAGCTTCAGCGTGAGGATTCTCTTTTGAAACTGGTGTCGGTTCTGATAGGAATGTCACCGTTACATCTTGACCACAAGCGGTAGCTTTCGCATGGCGTACAACACGAAACGCTTGAGTTTTACAGCGGCTTAAAATGAACTCGCCAACTTTAGGCATTTTGGTGAACACATTAATGCTCGAATCTGTCATAGCGAGCTGAGTACCGTCAAACTCGTAAGCCAGTAGTAGACTGTGACGGTTGTAATCTGTAAGACCTTGAGCGTAAACTTGCATGGCGATGTTCCTTTCTTTATTTGATGCCTTAATTATACCTTTACTGGCTCTAGAGTCAATATTTAATTATTAAATTTATTTAAATTCTCTGTGGAATTTGAGGTATTTACTTTTGATTTAATTTGTGTATAATTTAATAATTAAATAACAGGGAATTTCACCATGAAAGAGCAATCAATCAAAACATTTACTCGCCTGACTAAAGATTTTGAGGAACGTCAAAATCACCCAACGCGAAAAGTGGTTCATGCTATTTGTGATAGTCGCGATGGAAAGATTCTAGAGTGCTTTTATGAGAGTGAGCATCAGGAGTTTTTCCCGAAATTCCTAGAGCTTTTAAAAACCAATGGTTCTATTGAATTGCTTGGCGCATGGCTGCGACTTCCTAAGGCAGATTCTAGAGCTAAAGAAACGTGGGAGTTTAACGAAAACTACCTTTTTGAGCATCACGGGAATTTACTGACTTGGCACGATAAGTATCAAGATTGGATGATTTAATTATATAAAAAGCCCGTTTAAAAAACGGGCTTTATTACTCTGAATTTCGTAGGGCAAGATTAACCAAGAGTTAACGAGTCGTCATTATCGATACGCTTGTCTTTATGGACGGTTGGAACGTCAATACCGAAATGCTTGTTCAGATAATCAAGTCGAGCTTGATTTAGGTAGAACTTATTAAAGCCCCCTTTTTCTGCTTCCTTGATGATCGCGTCATTCTTAAGGGTAAAGCCTACCGCAATCCAAAGGTCTCTGGCATGTTGTTCGATGTTAGACAACTGGCTTTCATTTGGCGGGATACAAGAGCGCAAATAAAAGTTAGGGTGTAAAGCGTGAAATTTCTTGTAAGCTGTTTTTACAAGGCAATCACCTACTAACTCAGCATTCTCTTTAAATAAAGCTAGTTCGTCAGGGTTCACTACTCCCGCAGTCTTAACGTTGATTTGACTCGCAGCGTAGGCAAACGAAATTGAGCTTACAATACTTTCAATCGCTCTTTTTGGGTATCCGCAACCAAACTTTTCCATGTGCTCAATAACAGCCTGAGAAGGCTTTATCATGTAGCGTAGGTTTAGCTTTAGTGAGTGAGGGGGAGTATTGTAGGTTTCATCCGTTAGCGGAATATAGCCCTGCTCTTCAAGGTTTGCTCCACCAGCGGTAAGCTTAATGTCATCAAAAACATCAGAAACTGAGATCGGTTCTAGCTTACTTGTTCGGGAATGTTCTTCTAAGGCAAACATATTTTATAGATTCCTCAATTGAATATTCAGTAGGAATTCCAACTGAATTTTAATTTATTTTAGCACACTATCTGCAATAAAATAATTAGAATTTATCGAGTGGTTTTTAGTTTTCCCCTAGCCCAATGACTAAGGGAAAGCGTGTATTTTATAGACCTAGATTTTTGAGTGCTTGTTCTTTGTTGTTAGTAAAATCTTTGTGGAAGTGATAGTTATTAAATACACGGCTCTCATTGACCCATAGTGTGTATTCATCAGGGTTTTGCTGTTTGATGCCTGCAATAACCGCGATATGGAATTCTGAGCCTGTCATTGCTTTGCGGATCATAAAATCCCAAGCTTCAGTATCGTCTTTTAAAAGCTTAGCTTCATCATTTCGACAAAGACTGATACCAGATTCGCACTCAAACAAGCCCCAACCCTCTTGATCAGCTAATTCAGCAAAGACCTCAGGCATCGGGTAATTAATAATGCTAGGGAACGTCAAAGGCTCCTTGATGAATGAAGAAAAATCAACGCAATAGTCAGAACAAAGGGAGCGCATACCTTTCATAAGCTCGGTGATTTGCTCTTCCATGCTCATGCTTGCCGTATCAAGACCAGCGTAGCTTGAGTGTGCAAGTACAGCGCGAAAAGCAAGATCTGAACGCTGTTGTTCGGTTAGCCCCTCTGTCTTATCTTCTTCTGGCGAGTAAACCCAAAGAACCTCACCGTCTTCGTTACGGTTAATGCCTACACCGTGATCAATATGGAAGCGATCACCAACTTCAGTGCCTACAGGTTGGAAATTAAAACCTACACGCAATTCACCATCAAGATCTTTGTATGCAAATACAGCGGGTGTCATGCCGTTAATCTGGTCATGCTCACGAGCTTCTGTGATCTTTGCTTCAAATGATTTTTTGTCAACAAGTGATAGTAAAGAGGCTTTCTTATTCATAGTGTTCATCCAATGATTCATGTGCTGTTATCATTATACATAAATGAGGGTCAAGGTCAAGGTCAAGGTCAAGTATGTTTGGATTTTTAGGTTGGTGTTGATTCTGGCTGCCTAAAAGAGTGATAAAAAAAATGCCTGCAAAGCAGGCAATGGCATAGTTGGAGACTGAGCGTTTTAATCGCTCTATTCTAATCAGAAAATTATACCAATTTCATATAAAATGTTAATACATAAAATGCATTGCAAGTCTAAAATATTAGATAAGATATTGATATAATTAACTTTAGTTATAGCATGAAAAACTTCAGTTGTTAATCTCAATTGAAATTGTATAAACCCCTCTAAACTTAATTTTTGCTCTGAACAAGCAGGACATCGTAATAAAGTAGTAGATGCTGAATAAAAAATTCTTTTTACCTAAATTGTTTACCTTTTTTACCTTAGGGTTTTTATAAAAAATTTTTGAAATTTTGTTGAAGCTTCTCGCTCTTAGCATTGGGGATGTCAATACAAGTAAATTTGTATCTGGCGATACCTTTTCTAAGCTAGAGAGTAAAAGATCCTGATAAAGTGATTTATACTCAGAGTGATTTTTTATAAATCCATTTACAAGCTTTAAATTAGTGCTTGGGGATAAATGAATAGAGGCAATTTTTATTTTTGATTTACGCTTGTATGAAATGCAGTATGAACCAAAATATTCAGTCGTCTTGTAATTTTGAATAACAGCAATGGTTGTTATAGCTGTACCTATTAAAAATAAAAAAACTGATTCATATATCGTGTAAATTGATGGATCGTAGTGGTATATAATTAATAATAATGAAATTGGAAAGCAGGATGATACTGCAACAAGATATTGATGCTTCTTGCTTCTTTTAAGGTAAATTTCCTCTTCTAGCTTTTCTTGTAATATCTCATGAATCATCAGGCTAAATATGGTCGCTGGAATTACAGGGAAAAGCAATGATGCAATCAGTTCAATTAATAGATCCATTGGTAATCACCGTTTAGTGTGGTCACATATTCATGTGAATGGTGAATAAAGATGTATCAATAATATTAAATACATTCATATAAATCAATATTATAATGAAAAATCCATATTAATCGATAAAGACATCTGTTCCTGTTACTTCAACATCTGGATGCGTTACGCAAAACTCACCCTCTAAATCTTGGGCGTTGTAAGGCTTATTCATTTCGACTTGATAGATGGCGCAAGGGTTTCCCTCTTCGCTGTCCAAGCGTGAAAATGAGGCGCTTTTAAGGTCGTTATGTGAGACTCGATACTGACTTGGGTCGATTTTTGATTCTGGCAAGAAAATGGTTAAATTAAAGGTGTTTTTCATGGTGTTAAGCTCCTAAAAAGAGGAACACTCAGCCAATTATGACTGAGTGCCTTAAAATTATGCTGCTTGTGGTTCTAGCTGTTGATTTGCTGCTTCTCTGCTAATGAGTAGTTGTGGGAGCAGATTATAGTTACATATTGCGTAATAAAGATTCATACTAAGTATTAAAATGTCATACTAAATTTTCAGCGTTATCTATTTTCACAAACCTTCCGCTCGTCTAATGTTCTTAATGAGAAAGCGAATACTATTTGTGGCGTGATAAATACCTTGCCCTCGTTGTGCAGATTCATTAGTCGGACTCTTAGTTATTAGATTCTCCGCAACGTTTTCAAGCTCGCTAAGTGAATCTTCGATCTCTTTCAGAGCATTATTTGCATCGTATGTATTCATAGATTGTATCTCCGTTTAATTATTCTTAACTTCTGATACTAATTTAACACATATGTTAATTAACGCAAGTGTTAAATATCACAAATTCACGATTTTCGATGTTGGCTTGTAGATCTCACCATTTGCCAAGTTGATTTTGTAGTCATTCTTCAACCAACGGCTAAGCTCAGAGCCGATAATATCTTGATTATCCTCAAGAAATTTTTTCTTGTTACCACGTTCTTTGCCGTAGCGTTTTTCTATGTAATCTATTAAAAACACGATGCAACTCATTTAATACAATTTAACACCACTGTTAAATTAACACTATTATTAACATTAGTCAAAAGGCTTGCTCTGAAGCTTTAGATAACTGAAAGTCTTTGGGGGAAAAACGAGTATGACACTTTAATACTCATCTTTAGCTCGATTCAGGCTCGGAAGTTGTAATTAGTATGATTCTTTATTTATGTTCACATTGATTCTAATAACGGTAAGAACAAGGTTATTTTTTCTTTTTAGTATGCAACTTTATTCCTCTACCACAGTAGTCCAATGCAGCGACCTAGCTCAAAAGTGATGGATTTTGCTGTCATACCATCCAAGCCATTGCCAAGGAATTTATGAGCAGTTGTCTCAGGCCAACCATCAACAAAACTTTCTGGTAAGCTCTTTAATCGGCAGTGCTCTTCCTTATTGATTAGTCGGAACATGTCTTTCTCTGGGTGCTTGATTAGCGGATCAGAACTGCCTGACTTGGTGTACTGAGCGCGGATAGTGCCGATATAGGTAGACTCTTCGTTAAAGATTTGCATACGGAAGCCCTTACCCGCTTCACGGTCACGCTTCTCTTTTTCGATCAGTCCCTGTTTTGACTTCCAGCAATCATCATCAAGAGGTACATCATCCAAGATTTCACCAAGCACACCTTTGCGCTCAAAGATAGGGCAAACATGGTCAAGGTCGAAGCCTGAATCAAGTCCCGCAGACTCAGCAACAAGGAACATACGCTCGCGAGTTTCCAGTGAAAAGCCGTCTGAATGCGAGTTGATTACGCGCAAATGAATCTTGTATTCCCACGACTCAAGTAGTGCTCTCAGTAGGTGGAAGCTTACCTCATTTTGGAACGATGGCACGTTTTCTACAATCACATATGCAGGGTTTGTGCGCTCAATAATCTGGCTGTAGTAGTAGATTAGATGAGCCGTTTTTGAGGTTTCAAATTTATTGCCTTTCTTTGCTTTTCCCGCTTTTGAAGCGTCTGTGCATGGAGGCGTTAATTTAAGCAGGTTTAGCTTAGGAAGAGCGCCATTTCCAACGTTCAAAAGGGAGATATCTGACTCAATCAAAACTGAGCGGCTATCAAACACATGATGCACATTTGTAGCTAAGTTTTCGATGCAATCAGGGTCGTTATCAATCGCAAATCGAACAACTGTACTCAAGCCAGATAATTCAAAACCTTCGTGTCCAGCGTGATCGAATGTGCCACCACCAGCAAAAATTGAACCCATATCAAGCGGAATGTTGTTCGCTACGTTGTACTTAATGCTTTCTTCACGCTCTTTTCTGCGGCTAGACACAGTGTTCTTATTAGCTCGAATACGGATGCCGTTTTCTTTTACCACAATGCGCAAAACTTCGTCTTCGCTCATTTTGGTTAGTAATTCTGAGTTACACTCATTGATTTCAATCAGTGGAACATAGTCGCCGCGAGCTTTACGCTTAGAAACTGTGCGTGTCGCTTCTTCGCTGTTCGGGTCAACAAAATCAATAACGATTTCTTCGTCATTGTCGGTAATTTTCAGACCCATACCGATAGGCGCGTATTTTGCGAAGCGCTTGCCTTCCAACCATACACGCTTTTGAACTTCGCTGCTGTTGCGCTTAGTGTGTAAGTTAATGCCTTTATTAATCAGTAACATGGCGGTGTCTCTCTTTATTGGTTTATGATCAAATTATACATTTCTCAGGATAAAAGTCAAAGGAATTTTAATTATTAAAAACAAAAGAATCTTAATCTTATCTTTACCTGTGGCTTTATATGTGTATAATTAAACTATTAAATTAAAGTGGCTTTAAGTGAGCTTAATTCTAGACTGTCCTATGTCTCAGGACATGGGACGCTAAGGGTAAAATTTATTCAAAGAGTCAAGAAAATATTATGATCCGACCTAATGAAAATCCATTAATGGAGCAAGTAAGAGCACTAATTACCGATCATGGTGGTTTGTTATCCACTAATATCGTGAAAATCTTGCAAGGATATACCGCTCAAATGGAGCTAAGACCGCTCACCTGCACTTACCATGCGGTAAAATACTTGCTGAACCTACATTACCAGTTGTTTGGTGACTGCGATATTGAACGTATTTCCGCACCTTGGATTATTAACAATGAACAGATTGATAATTCGGAAGTCTCTAAGCGAGAAAAGCGACTCGAAGCATGGTTAAGTCTAATAGAAGACCGCGTTCGTTTAATCGCAGATTGCGAAGCAGTCTGTGTAGAAGATATCAATAAGCACTTTTTAACTGAAGATGACAGGCTGACTGTCAAACAGTTACTAGGACAGTAGCTCTCTCCGCAAGGCAATTTTAAATAATTAAATATTGCCCTGCGGTGTTTTTTATGTATAATAGAAACAAATCAAGAAAACTAGGAATTACCCATGCTTACCTGTGACCGCTGCTCTTGTCAGATGGAATTTTTTGAAGCTAAATTCGTTGATAACGAGGCGCTTTGTGAGTGCTGTGCAGCTACCAATGGCGTGACCATTGGCGGATTGCCTAGCCCTATTTTTGAGTTGTTTGTTGGGTTAGTTCCTGAAAAACGCTCCAATCCAGGATTCGACCTGGTAGGCGCATTCCTGGCTATCGAAGAAGTATCTGAGAGTTTTCGAATTCAGGCAGCGCAGCTAGATGTGTTATTCTTCCATTCGGATTTCATCAATGTGGATTTAGAGTCCCTTAATAACGCGATCCATGTTTGTATGTTCTTCTCGAACATGTCCCAAGAAGATGCTGAAAATGCGCTAAGAACGGGCAAAAATGAGTATGATGAGCGAACTATCGAGCTTGCATGTGAAATCGTGTTTAATTACTAAGGGCGAGCATTTAGCTTAAGAAAGATCTCTAGTGCCAGCAAATAGTTGGCACTAACATTTAAGCGTAAAATCGCTTTTCATAACGCTCTCTACGTTTTGTTAGCTGGTTTACCCTAAAAGTTAGGTAAGCATTTTGAAGCTTTAAACAGGCGTTCTCAATATCAAGTGCAAAACACTTAATTCTCATTTTAAATATCTCAATTTTTAAACTCAAAAGCTCACGCCTTTTACTTTTCACTTCATCTCTCAATACTTCCAATTCCGCTTCCGCTTCCTTGTCTGGGTTGTAGCGAAATGGGTCACGATTAAATTCATTCATAGCTTGACCGTATTTATTGATTTTACGGGGATTATACCGATTTAAGAACAATAAATAAACAAATTTAATTGCTGCTAATTTAAATTTTTATTTACTTTTAATTATTAAAGATGTATATTCATAAACATAAGATACGAACTGATAGAGGCAGTCATGAAAATCCGCACAGAAGATTTGCAGCGTAAGTACGACATCGTAGTAAGTGCATTGTCAAAATGTACACATCATCGTAAAACTATGAACGAAAAGCGCATGATTGCGACAGAAGCCATGCTTGAAGTAGATCCTAACTTCAGCGATGAAGAAAATGCTGACAAAGAACTTCTGATTGGATTCTTAGCGCTAAACAATATCATGTTGAATCCTATGACAGTGGATTCAGCCAGTGATTTAGCAAGAAAAGCTCTGCGTCAAATGATGCCAAATTGGGCTTATGAATTTGGTCGTGATGCCTTCGAAGGTGTACCGCAAAAGCTGGTGGATTTGCTTGAGCAGTTAGAAGATCTCTCATGGCACAATGATGCCCTACCTCGTTTCTGCATTGCTGATTTGGGTAATGAGAAGTATTGGGAGATTGTTGTTGGGTATTACAATGAGTCTGACTCTGAAAATGAATTTATCTTCGATGTATGTTACTTCGGAGGGTTAAATCTGGAGTCTGTGCAAAACGAAGAGCTTCGTCAAAAACTCGGACTTCCGTTAAATTGCGGCGTATTCGGTACAAAAGGCAATGTTACTCAAGAGTCATTTGAGATCATGATTAAATTCATCGAAAACTTCTGCCTTGCTGACAAGAAAGAAAACTTTCTAGCGATTGTGTCAGAGTATCAAGATGATGATGAGGAATAGGTATGAAATCGAAGTCGCGTACAGCAATGTGGAGAAGGCTGAGTGAAGCCGATAGAGCAAAGCCTTTAGTAAAATCTATGATTTTTGAAGGTAAAACAGTTGCTGAAATCAAGCAGGCTCTGAAGGACTTATGTATTCCTGTTACTGCCTACAACACACTTGTTAATCATGGCTTTGTCGAGAAGTGGCGTAAAAAAAAGCAAGTTAAAAAAACATCTTGTAACTCATAAGCGCCACATTTTTCAGTTAAAAACACAGAAAGACAGCAATAAGCTGTCTTTTTTTATTTACTCTAAATCTAATTCATGTATAATTAAATTATTAAATCGAATTAAAAAAGGTATTCATTATGAAATTCATCGCAGCTCATACAGCTATTATCTCTCAAGCGGAAGAAGGCAAACCGTTTTCATTTTTTTACCTGCAAGCCGTTGAAGTAGATGATATTCACTTTGAACAAATCAAAGCTGAGTTAGGTTTTGATGATATGGACGACGATGAAGATACACCAATGTGCATGGCGGATCTCCCAAACTGCAACTCATTTAACATGCATAGCATTAAGGGCTTTATCAATCCGATTACTCCCGATTGCAAGCCGCTTCATGAATTGCATCCAAATCTGAAATGCTCAAGTACCATGTCTGATTTTGTGATCCCTTACGTTGAAGGTTTAAAGTTGGGTGAATGGTTAGGCTTTGTTCACGAGTTGTCGCGTGAACTATCAGAAAAGTTCTGTGAATACCCAGGCGTAGATGGTTTCATTTCGTACTTATCTGAGCGCGATGTGAAAAACCTTTCAGATCTAGAAAGTAATTTGATTGAAGGTAAGTTCACCGTTAAATTCAGTGAGCAATCTATCACCCCTAGCCTAATTATTGAGTCATGGGACTTTAAAAAGATTGGTGGTCTTGATGTTAAACAAGCAGAACGCTTGCAAGGCGCTTTTGATCGATACTGTCGCGCTGTAAGCAATGATAATTACTCGGCAACTCAAACGGTTCAATATGCGCAAGCGCAAGCAGAGTTGTTAAGTTTGAAAGGTTGCAAGCCAGAGTCTTGGTGATTCTCCCCGCCCTATCGGGCGAGGCTTCTTGAATCGTTTGCCGCAACCTAATTCATGATTAGGATTTACGCAGGCATCATCAAGCAGAAACGGTCAATCCAGCCGCTTTTAATTCAATTAACCCTGCATTACGCAAGTTTTTGCCTGAGTTGGTATCTCGGCAGTGTACTTCATTACAGCTCGGGCAAGTCCATACCCTGATCTGGAGTGGCATTTTATCCATCTTGTAGCCGCAACAAGAGCAGGTCTTCGAAGAGGGTAGCCACTGATCGCACTTAATCAGCCACTTGCCGTACATGTCTGATTTATATGCCAACTTAGAGACAAATGCTCCCCAAGCCGCATCAGCAATGCGTTTCGCAAGTCGTTTGTTTTTGAGCATGTTGGATGATTTTAGCGTTTCAACAATTATCGCTTGGTTTTCGTCAATAATTCGTTTTGAAAGCTGGTGCTGAAAATCATTCCGAGCGTTAGCCACACGCTCATGTGCTTTAGCAAGCAATAGCCTTGCTTTCGCTCTATTTTTAGAGCCTTTTTTACATCGAATCAGGGCTTTTTGTTTTCGTCTTAGGTTTTTATATTTACCGCAATCGACTAGGATTGAAGCATAAAATTTACCTGTGCTAGATTTAGAGATGGTAATGCTTTTTAGCGTCCCGCTTATCTCTCGGTGGATCTTAGCTTTGATAGGTTTGCATTTCGGGATCTTGATTGCGTTTTCAAGGATTTTTAAACCAGTGCAGTGGTAACTGCTCTGATAACCGTGTTTACGCTTAAACTTAGGAAATTTAGCTTTTAGCTTTGGATTGAAAAAGTTCGAGAAAGCTTTATCAAGATTGATGGCTACAGAGTCGAACCCGCTATCTGATTCGAGTTTTAGTGAGTTTATTACTGAGTCTTGTATAGACTGCCATCTACAATTTTATACTTCATCGTATTTACTCTTTAGTTTTTAATCATATTACTCGGTTTTTATTTGATAAAAAACAAAACTAATTTATTGAATTTAACTGTTAAATATGTATAATTAAAAACATGAAGTCACGGGGAAATACTATGAGTAACTTACAGCTAACCATTTCAAGTCCAGAGCTTAATCGTAAAGGTAAATTGGTACTGATTAACCAATACCTGAAGAGATGTAGCGGTAAAGTGACTATTTACAGTTGCGCTGTCGATGATGGTACTCTTATGGTTTCACCTGAATTTAAAACTCAAGACGCTCTAAGCCGTGTAGAGGCAGGTATCAATGAAATCTTAGAAAACATGTGTGAAGAGATGGATGGTAATGGAGATTGCTGTCACGAACATTACAACTGCTGTGATTGTGGTGGTAATGACTGCGGTTGTCCAGGCTGCTTTTCATGTAAGGCTTGTCCATTCTGTAAAGAAGAAAACGAATAACACAGATTTATTACGCGCCTGAAAAAGTCGGGCGCACATCTTTTAGGAGGCGTTATGTTTGGGTTTGTTCAACTAATTAACAAAAGCTCAAAAGAGGTATTGCAGCAACGCATTGGCTCTAAGGAGCATCTTGAGTATTACTCAGAAAAAGTCTGGGTTGTGAATGACAGTCAAGAGATTGTGTTTGTTAATGAGACCAGTGTTGCTCAGCCTTTCAAGTTTATGCGTCCAGTTCCTAAAGATGAGGTCATTCATGTTTTTGCCGATCTGTTAGAAACTGAAATGCCAAAAGATATTGAACCAACTTGGATTGGAAAAGCATTAGATCTTGAGGCAATGGAGTTATCGGGTCACGATGTTGTAGGTGATACATGGAACGCATTTACCCACAAAGGTGAATGGGTAGGCACATCAGAATACTAGCAATTGTTGCTGCCATTGCTGCCATTGCTGGCAATGGCTTAAGCATTGAAGTTAAAGATTATCCATTTGAGGACGCTTTTATCGCGCTAAGATAAGCATGAAGATACTTTTAGTTTGTACTTTAGCCTTATTAATTACTGGATGTAATGTCTCTACTGATAGTGCAAGGGAGATGAATCTTGCGCTATTATCAAAAATTGCTCATGACGCGCCTGTACGAAAAGATTACAGTAGCCAGGAGAGCTTTGATAAGGCTTCTTACGATTATTACGATGAGCAAGGCTCGTTCAAAACAATTACAACGGTAAGGTATCTGAGATACAGCAATTCTTTGATTAAGGCTTACGATAACTCATTTGAATTTGAAAGCGGTCAGCCATCCCCAGACCAGTTAAGCTTGAACTGGCTGCTAGACGATGAAGATCCAGGCGACTTCCTATACGACTAATAATCAGCTAAGCCCGCTTTGAAAAGCGGGCTTTTTAAGGTTTGAATTATTACATACAATCTTTTATTTTGATTAATAATTAAATTAAAAGGTGTTCGCTATGTATATATGTAATCATTGCTATAAACAACGTAAAAATGAGTATGTATTAATTATTAAGTTTACTAATTTTGAGCTAAATATTTATATAAAACTTGTTGGTAGTAAGGCTGCACTTTCATTCTATGACCCAGACTATAAAATAAAAAACATGAGTTTTGATAATGAATTTGAATTCAATGCGGATTCAATATTGTCTAGTAACTATGACTTGGTATGTTTAGATAGAGAGATTTGTGAGTTTACTGGTATGTCATCCGTTGGAAGAGTTTCTTCGTGTATTAAAGAGAATCTAGCTAACATAATAAAGCAAGAGTCTAGATGAGTTTAATGCTCAAAATGACTTCTCAATTTATTTTTTCATTTTGAGCATTATAGGTCTAACCCAGTTAGAATTTAAAGCTGTTCTGAGCTTAATTGCATTCGAACAAGTAGCGGATTGATTTTTTCAGCTAGTTCGCCAGAATTCATCAACGCCATCATTTTTTCATCATGAGTATCAACACGAACAGTAAGGCATCGCTCGGCACCGTAGCAGTCAGCAATGTGCATTGCCTTAAGCTTACTCAAGATTTCAATTCCTTTATAAAACGCAGGAATTTCTTCAATTAACGAGTAATCGATGTTGGAAATAGCTGTCTCTCGTGCGCGATAAACACCATCGCCAGTGTCGCATTCTGCTGAAATATCGTGAAGAACATTAGATGCGTTTGAATAGTGGATTTCTAATGAGTAGCAGGCATCAGCCAGGCTTTCATCTACCACAACCTGAGAGATTTGGTAGCGTGATTCCTCATCGTTAGTGGTCATTGCTGAATATGCCGCTCTTACATAGTCTCCAGCCATAATTCCAGCCGAAAAAGTAATTGCGATTAGAATTTTGCTGGCAACACTTCTCTTGCTTAATGTCATAAATTACACCTTTTATTGGAAACCCCTTAATTGATTTAATTATACAACTCTCAGTAGTTCGGTCAATATTTTTATTAAATAAATTGACTTTGGTGCATTGAGTTGTATAATGAACAACTCCCACTAAACGCGGCGCGTTTTGAAGGAGTTTCAAAAAGAAAGCTAAGCTGCCTTTTTAGGCTGGTTCCCAGCCTGAATACCTAACGCCCAGTTTAAATTAACTTGCGCACTGGCGACATCGCGGGGCTTCTCACAGCCACATTCGCATGAATGCCAGCGTTCAGCTAAGGATTTTTTCTTCCTAGCTCCGCAGTTTGGACATGTTTGACTTGGCTTAACTTGCTTTGTTGGTACTTCAACAAATTCGCTACTAGCTTCTTCCGCTTTGTATCGCAGCAAATTAAGAGTCATGGCTGGCGCAGTGTTCAGGATTTCCCGATTCAGGCCAGCCTTCTGTTTGACGTTCTTCCCATGCTTCTCGGCAGTGCCTTTGGCGCTGCTGGTCATGTTCTTAACGGTGAGTTTTTCAGTGGCAATTAATGCCGCCACTTTCACTAATTTTGCCGTTTCTTTATGAGTAAAATCGAGTCGTTGACGGGCGATTTTTTGGTGCAGTTTAGCAATTCTGTGCTTCAATTTGCGATGGGCGCGAGTCCCCTTTTTTGCTAACGCAAGGTCGCGTTGCAAAGCCGCTAATAACTCTTTGCTGTTTCTGAGATAGCGCGGGTTTTCAACTTGTTTAAAATGACCATCTTGATCGATAGTTGAAAAATAATGAGAAACACCCCAGTCTAAACCAATGGCCTTAGTGCCACACTGCCTTTCAATAGAATCATATTCCATTGAAACTGAGATAAACCATTCGTCATTCTTTCTGATAATTTCGGCAGTTTTCGGCTTGCCACCATCATTCCTGGCTTTTCCTCGTATCTTAACGATCCCAACATCAGCCAGATAAACTGCGCCATGCTTTTTCTCTTTTAGATGAAGTTTCCAACCGTCACCATGCGCTTTGTAGCCCCAACCTTTAAAGCGTTGAAACGGTTTAAAACGTGGGAATCCAGCTTTTTTATCACCTTTCTTTAAGCGGCGAAAAAATCCATCAAAAGCCAGTGCGACACGCTTTAATGTAACTTGTTCACTTTGAGAATTCGCGTTAAATATGCCATGTACTTTGCGGTTATTGCGCCAAAGTGTGTTGATTTTGCACTGCTCTGAAAAGCTAAGGCCGTAATCAGAATTGCGGTATGTTTCGATGCGATCACGTAAAGCCCAGTTATACAACTGGTGATGATGCACAAACAAATTCATCAGCGATTCTTCTTGAGAAACTGATGGTTTCAGTTTGTATGTAACTTTACGGATTGCTTTTTTCATACAATTGATTATATTTGGTTATTATGAAAAAACAATCCCTAAACACGCTATATCACAGCGTTTATAATATTCATTACCATTTAGTTCTTGTAACTAAATATCGTCGTCGCTGCATTACGCCAGAGGTTGCTGCGTACTTAGAGTCCCAGTATAGAAGGTTGCTTGAAACTTGGGACTGTGAGCTTTTGGAGTGCAACGGCGAAACCGATCATCTTCACCTTTTGATTTCTGCAAATCCCCAAATACAGCCAAGCAAGATGGTGAACAGCTTGAAAACTGCCACTTCAAGACTTGTGAGGAAGGAGTTTTCTGAGCACTTGGGTAAGTTTTACTGGAAGCCAGTTTTTTACAGCAGGAGCTATTGCCTGGTGAGTTGTGGAGGAGCGCCACTTGAAATCGTAAAGCAGTATTTAGATCAGCAGGAAGGATTTGATTAAAGCCACCACTTCGTGGTGGTGCGCCTTTCACCACCACCTAAATTAACTCGCTTAGGCTCATTAGATTTAGATGGAGCACTTGGCGCTTTTGGGTAGAAAACAACCATGTATTGAGAATGAGGTCTCCATGAAAGAATCAGTTATGAGCATGAAAATCGGATTTATCAACTACGATGAAGATGGTGCGGTTGAGTCTGCGAACCGCAAAGGCATCTATTCTGATGAGTTAAACCTGCTGGCTCGCGAAATCATCCGAGAACTAAATCAAAGTAAGTGTGTTGAAGTGCTTATCCAACACAACGCTAAAATTCAGGTTATCAAAGTGTCCGATCACAGCATGAAATACCTTGAATTTAACCCTTCAAAAGATGCGTTTCCTATTGAGATGCATTTAACAACATTTGAAGTGGCTCAAGAGGTTCTTGAGTCTCAACTCGCATCCCTTCTGAGTGAAACATTGGAGCCGTTTTTCAGCTTCTACGGCAACAAAAATAGCTAAGCTCTTAGTCAGCTCAGTTATTGCTAAAACCCCGCTAAGGAACAACCTGGCGGGGTTTTCTTTTGGGTTCAAGCTATATTCATCTGGCTTTGGGGGCTTAATGGTTATTTATTGCTCCTTAAACGTGTCTTTGATACGATGCTTATCAAAATGAATCAATAAAAGGCGCAATAATGAATACCATCATTTTAACCAAAAAAAATCCCGTTATTTCACTTAAAAAAGAGTCTGTTGTAGGAAAGATAGGCATTAATCTTAATTGGAATCAAAAAAAAGGCTTTTTTGCTTCAGTTTTAGGCACTAATGCAGATCTGGATTTGGGTTGTTTATATGAACTAAAGAATGGACGTAAAGGTTGCGTACAGGCTCTTGGTAACGCTTTTGGTTCTTTACAAAGCGAGCCGTATATCAAACTTGATCATGACGACCGTACAGGTGAGAGTGATTCAGGTGAAAATATGGATGTGAATGCAAGTAAGTGGAATCATATCCAACGGGTTCTTGTCTTCGCTTACATTTACAATGGGGTCAGCAATTGGAATGGCATTGATGGAGTGGTTACTGTTAAGGTTGCAGGTCACGAAGACATTGTGGTCAATATGGAAAATGCTCAGAATGGTAAAACAATGTGCGCAATTGCAATGCTTGAAAATGATAATGGTTCAATCAAGGTTACAAGATTAGAAGAGTATTTTAAAGGTCATGAGGCTATGGATAGAGCGCATGGCTGGAACATGAACTGGACACCAGGAAGAAAGTAACTCCCTTTCAAGGCTTAAATGCACACTTATCTTAAAAGACGGATTTTCCGTCTTTTTTTCTTTGCAAATAAAAGTGATGCAAAAAACATTAAATAATTAAAAAGTAGACATTGACTCTGCCGCCAACTAATGTATTATTAAACACATCAAGACGCACAAGGCGTTAAATAAAAGAATCTCATAGAAGGAACGCACCATGACTACTACTAACATTCAAAAAGCAATCGCAACTGCAACTGCAACCGCTACTGGTGTAGCACTGGCTTCTAAAGACGGTCTGCGTAAGCTAAGCGGCAATAAGGATATCGAAGTTAAGCGCGTAAACGGCTTCAACGCCGATCCTCGTATGCTTTGGATTGAAGAAGGTTTCAACGTTCGTGATATCGACGCAGAACATGTAGAAGGCTTTGTACGCTCATACACAGACGGTAAATACGTTCCGCCAATCGAAGTAGTAGTTGTGGAAGTTGACGGAGTTCAACGCCTGAAAGTAGTAGAAGGCCATCACCGTACTGTTGCTATTTACCAAGCAATTGAAAACGGCGTAGATCTGAAAGCGGTATCTGTTATCGAAGTAACAGGCAACGAAGTAGACCAGCTTGCTCGCATGATTAAGTCTGCGGAAGGTCGCCCCCTAACAGCGATTGAGCTTGCTAACGCTTACAACCGTATGATGGGTATGGGACTGAACCAAACTCAAGTAGCGGAAGAGCTAGGCACTACCCCTGCCCAAGTAAACAACTACCTACTGCTGCTTAAAGCGCCTCAGGAGCTGAAAGCGATGATTCAGTCTGGTGAATACTCAGCGACTAACGCTTGGAACAACATTCGTAAGCACGGTGCTGATATTGCAATGGCAATGGCTAAAGAAGAAGTTCGCGCCAAATCTGAAAAGAAAGCGGCTAAAGCTAATGGTGAAAAGCCTGCTAAATCAACTGGCACATCAGCTCTGAAAAAAATCAAGCTGGCACCTAAAAAAGTAACGGGTATGGGTGCAATCGTAACCTCTCTAGCTACGCAGGTATCGCTAGAGTCTCTTGAAGAAGAGAAAGAAGTTAAGCTAACCATGACTGCTGAAATGGCTAAAAAGCTGCTGTCTCTGGCTGCTGAGCTTGACGAGATTGAGACTCACAACGCTAAAGCTGATCAGATGATGAAAGAGCTTGCGGTGAAAGCGAAGCAAGAAGAAAAAGAAGGTGTTGTTCTTGAAGAAAAATCAGAAGAACAGCTAGAAATCGCAGCATAAGCGGTTAAAACAAAGACAAGAGGTAGTGATTTCACTGCCTCTTTTTTTATGATTAATTCCTGGTGCAGGCAATTTTTATTTTTTATTGAATAAATTAATTAAATAATTAAAAAAATATGCTTGACTCTGCCGCCAACAAGTATATTATTAAACACATCAAGACGCACAGGGCGTTAAATTAAAGAATAGCAAAGAAGGAACACACCATGACTACTACTAACATTCAAAAAGCAATCGCAACTGCAACTGCAACCGCTACTGGTGTAGCACTGGCTTCTAAAGACGGTCTTCGTAAGCTAAGTGGCAACAAGGATATCGAAGTTAAGCGCGTAAACGGCTTCAATGCTGATCCTCGCCTGCTTTGGATTGAAGAAGGTTTCAACGTTCGCGATATCGATGCTGAACACGTAGAAGGCTTTGTACGCTCTTACACTGACGGTAAGTACGTTCCGCCAATCGAAGTAGTAGTTGTGGAAGTGGATGGCGTTCAACGCTTGAAAGTGGTAGAAGGTCATCACCGCACTGTTGCAATCTACAAAGCTATTGAAAGTGGCGTGGATCTGAAAGCGGTATCTGTTATCGAAGTAACAGGCAACGAAGTAGACCAGCTTGCTCGCATGATTAAGTCTGCGGAAGGTCGCCCTCTAACAGCAATTGAGCTTGCTAACGCTTACAACCGCATGATGGGTATGGGTCTAAACCAAACTCAAGTAGCGGAAGAGCTAGGCACTACCCCTGCGCAAGTAAACAACTACCTGTTACTGCTAAAAGCCCCTCAGGAGCTGAAAGCAATGATTCAGGCTGGTGACTACTCAGCGACTAACGCTTGGAACAATATTCGTAAGCACGGTGCTGATATTGCCCTGGCAATGGCTAAAGAAGAAGTTCGCGCTAAATCTGAAAAGAAAGCGGCAAAAGAGAAAGGTGAAAATCCTGCTAAATCAACTGGTACATCAGCTCTGAAAAAAATCAAGCTGGCACCAAAGAAAGTAAACAGCATGGGTGATATCGTGTCTTCTCTGGCTTCACAGGTAACGCTAGAAGCTCTTGAAGAAGAGCAAGAAGTTAAACTAACCATGACTGCTGAAATGGCTAAAAAACTGCTGTCGCTGGCTGCTGAGCTTGACGAGATTGAAACTCACAACGCTAAAGCTGACCAGATGATGAAAGAGCTTGCAGTGAAAGCGAAGCAAGACGAAAAAGAAGGTGTTGTTCTTGAAGAAAAATCAGAAGAACAGCTAGAAATCGCAGCATAAGACACCAGAAATTAAAGAGAGACGGTTAACCCCGTCTCTTTTTTTATTTTATAAATATCATTGACAGAGATGCTTATGAATCAATAGAATATTGGTATTGGAGAGTCACTACCATAAGTGTGAAGTTGAAAAAACGACCCTGCTTCGGCGGGGTTTTTGCGGTTCAGATAAAGAAAAAGCCCAAGAAGAAAAGAAACATTGTTTCTGAGGCGATTTATCGCCTCTTAACTAAAATAAATATTGACTCTCAAGACTAATCCATGTATAACTATATACATCTTCTGGTTGGCAGTGCTTGTACACTGACTGGTTGGAAGTCGAGGTTTATCGAGCCTGGTTTTATCTCATACAGATTGTCTGTAATGGCGAATTCGATTGATTACCAAATTCAATCTTAATATTAGTCTATTAAAGTGACTGGATTGAAAGTGGAACGAGATAGACACGAAATAAAAATCTGGTCACGATATAAGGATTAATATTATGTCAAAGCTAATCTTAAACGTTTCTAAAGAAGAATTCGAAAACCGCCTAGCGTCAGCTATTGAAGGCGCAATGCAATCACCGCTGAAAAAGAAGCGAACTCAAATCTTAAATGCGGCAATGGTGCAGATCTTACACGGCGGTAGAGCTGATGGTCAGCACGAACACAATTTAGAGCAGTTCTGGAAAGAAGAGTCTCAATCTGAAACCGCTTCGTTCATGTGGGTTGGCACTGAAAACTATCGCCATGAGAACACTTATGAAGACGATAGCTCAACCGTAACAGGATCAAGCGAAGATGAGGTTAAGAGACAACTCTACTCTAACGTATTGAGCTACCTTGCTGATACCGTGTCGCTTGCAATTAATGCATCTATGCTTATCGAAGCGATTGATGAGACAGGCTCTGATTACGCAGAACGATTCTTGGATGAGGCAGGTAAATCAGTTGATGAATTGACTGATGAAGATGTGGCAGAGCTTTTGGAGTATTCTTCTAACGCAGAGCTTGAGGTTCAAGAAGCAATTTTTGAGCATGTGGTGTCGTTAAGCTGTGTTGAGGGTAATCACACCATCACTGAAGTTGAATGCAAAACCGCGCCTAAGGCTCTGCCAGAGCCAGTTCAAGAGCCAGAGAAACGCTTTGTGACGATTCACACCATCATCAAGACTGACAAGGCTGAAGGTCAAGATGAAGGTATTGATAATATCTCTGTTTACAACACATTAAGCGCAGATGAGCATGACCGTCAGTTGCTTGAGTTCTTCCGTCAGTATGCGGAAGAGAATGCGTCATTTGAAAAAAATGATCTGATTGCACATAGCGTTACTCAGGACGTTATGAGTGATGCAGGTATTGACGATGAAGATCTTGAAGATAAAGACTTTGATCAGATTGTTGAATGGCTATGTGAGAATGGACGACCAAATATGTTGGTTGACATGATCCCTGATCTTACATACGGAATGTACGAAATCATGGTTGAGTACAAACAAGAGCAAATCTAGCTGATTTGCAAGCCCCCTCGTGGGGCTTTTACGGTGTCAATGGGTGATGCTATTTTTGTAATGACTGCATGGCAGTTTAAAAGTCGAACGCAAATAAGGTGATTAGAATGCAGCGCGGAGCTAAAACCATTTCGAACTCACACAGAAGAGAGATTGATAACATCAAGAGCAATATTCGTTCTTCTGTTCGTCCTTTTGATGGTAGCGGATATCCATTTAAACAAGCCCTAAAAGAACTTAGAGATGAAGGCATGAAAATCACATATGTACGTGAAAAGTGCCATTATGTTAAAAATTAAAGCTACGGTATTACAATGCAGATGGTGGAATCTCCCAAGTTAGGCTTATCGAAAAACAAACAAGAAGCTATTCAGTTTATCGAGAAGCATTCTGACTACATCCTAAAAAACCAAGGGCAGTTGCCGATTATCAGAAAAACTATTGATTGGGGATTGAGTCGCGGTCAGGGAAAGCGTTCTGGTGGCATGGTTAAGGGCGGAATGTGTACCATCATGGGTAAGGTCTCATACGATGGTATTGATATGAGTTCATTCCAGGAGTTGGCTAACGAAAAAAGCAAAGCGGTTGTTTTTCAGGATGTAAATAGATGCGCAAGATATGCCGCTGCGTACAATTTGGGCTGCAATCATATTGAGTCAATGTGTTATGCCATTAAGCCGAATTTCTCAATCGAAAACTTGATGGAGAAACGGGGCTAACTACCCCGCTCTCATTTTGACTTTTATTTGCTCGATTTTAAGAAATCAAGATTGTAGAACCGTTCACCTTTGGAAAGCATGTTGAATGCTTCTGGCAAGTCTGAAAGTTTGGATACATCATCCAGGAATCCATCGCTTTTGCTACGCCATACAATGCCCTCAGAGCCTTTCGGTACGTTTGGCATACCTTGAATGCCAAAATCACCAACAGCTACCTTATCGCCCTGCTTGAGAACAATTCGATACACATTAACGCCGATCCACTTGTTTTGCTCATCCCATCCATCAGAATGAGCTATTTGCGTATAACCAAACTCAATTGGATTAGAAACAGATTGAATGATTTCATTTTTATTCTGAGCTTCATTATCTGGTTTTATGAATGTTGTCGCGCCCACAGTGCAGGACAGTATTATGCCAATGCACAAGAGCACGCCTTCAAAAACACCAGTATTAAAACCGTTTTTAATCTTCATTTTCCAGATCGCCAAAAATGGATAGTTTCTTATTGATTTCTCGGATATCACAGAAGCCGTTTTTAATTGCTTCAAGCGCACTGATATGTATGTTTTCCAGACCTGAATAAATCATTTTGCCATCAATATCAATCGATACAGCGCCGTTTTGTATATGGTGTTCTAAAGCTTCATCGAATTTGTTGTTAGCAATCATTTCACGTAATTTCGGAGTTACCTTAAGATACTCTGCAATCAAAAATGTTTCGTTGCTGAAGCGGTTTTCGTCAGACTTTCTAAAGCGAATGTTTGCGATTTCATCAGGCATGAAAATCTCATTGACGCAATCTATAACCTTTTGCTTTGCTTCAGGACGTTTCTGATATTCATCAAATGTAATGGAGTTTTCTGGAGTCAACTTGTCAACGGGGATTTGGTATAGGATGCCATTGATAAAATGTGAATTGCCAAGCAGCTCTCGATCAACCCCTAGCGTTTCTAATCGCTTAAATACTGAAAATGCACTAGCTGACGAAACAGTGGTTATTACTTGATGACCACTTAGGGCAGAATCAGTCATCGCTTTCAACTCCTGATTTCCTTTAATTTCATCAAGCACGACAATATCAGGGTCATTGCGCAATGAGTTTAGGAATGAGCGGTCAAACTCATCTTGGTCTCTTCCTTGAACCTTCTCGATGTTGATATTTTCACATGAGAAACAGTTATTAAGTAGAAATTGAATTGTTTCTTGAGCTGTGCCTTGAGCGTGACCAGGACTAGCAACGATGAAAATACCAACGCATTCGTTAAGAACTTCACGGATCAGCTTTTCTTGTTCTGGTCTTATGCCTGTATCAGATGTTTTTCCTGAAATTTTCATATTTTTTTCCTTTATTGTTGATAACAAGCATTATACAGATTAATTAAATAAATAAAATACCGCAAAACATTGACCAAAAACTTCATTAATGTATAATAGAGGCATAAATTAAATAATTAAATCGGAAATCATCATGACTCCTAAACTTGAACTTGTTATCCGTAAAATTCATAACAACCTGATCATTACAGGTGTGATGGTCACTGATAGCTTTAAAGCGGGTGACTTTATGGGCTTCAAACTAATCGGTAACAAGCTGGATGAAAATACTATCGCAGTATTCATCGACAAGCAGGAAATTGAAATCCGAGATCCGTACAACCGACAATTTAAAGACTCGTCCTTAACAGAATTGCCAATGAACGATATTTGGCAAAAGTTCAAGTCTCCTGAACCTAATGAATTTGGCGGAGTGGCTATTGGTCGAGATAACCTGCTTTTTGCTGATGAGAGTCCTGAGCAAGTATCACGTACAGCAATCATCTCAGTTATTGACTTAAATGAGTTAACATTCGATTTTGAGCATCACTGCGCATTCCGCTCAGTGAAGGTTGAGGAAGTCGAAGATATGTACGTATTCATTCTGAAGAAAGACACCAGTGATGACACGTTAGAGCTTCTGGGAACCTTAATGGGCGATAGCCTTAATAGCTTCTATTCAAAACCATTCTGGACTCGCGATAATGGCGAAAAGTACCGTCTTAAGACGGTAAACCACCGTGAAATTGATGCTCTATACAAACTTCAAATTAGCGAGCTTGGGCAATTCGGTGAACTAACAAAGGAAACCGAGGAAGCTATTACGGCTAAGAGTCGCTGGCTTAAGTTAAACAAAGATGAGTCGTACCGTGCATTCTTATCAGATATGATGAAGCGTTGTCCGTTTTATCTTGATGCCTTTGACCGCATTCTTACGCCTGAAGAATCAAAGCTAATTGATGAACACGCTAAAGCAATCATTGAAGAGATGCACGGTTAAAAGTGCATAATAATAACCTTTTAGTGGTTGAGTGTGACTTTTTTCTCTAAAAGTCACATATGCTGCACTTATAAGAGGAACGACAAAACCCAATTGAAGTTCACAGCTTGCTGTGTTTTACCCTCTGTAGGGGGTAGAGATAAATTTACCCTCTAATGGGGGTAAAATACGTTTTACCCTTGACTGCGGGTAAAACTAAAACTACCCTTTATCGAGGGTAAAATGAGGAATTGTTATGTTGATAACATCATCCAGGCAGTTAGCAATACATCTTCGTGATAAAAGAAAAAGCAGGAAGCTATCTCAAGCAAAAGTTGCCGATCCAGTAGGGATAAAACAAGACACGGTTTCAAAGTTTGAGGTTAATCCTGAAACCACCAGCATTCAGACGCTATTTCGAATCTTATCATCGTTAAATTTGGAAATGCATATTGTGCCGAAAGGTCAAAGCATCGACCCAAAAACTGATAATGAGAGTGATGAGAAATGGTAAAGCAATTACGCGTGTTAATGAATGGTGAGTCGGTAGGGGTGTTCACTAAAGAACCTAGTGGTGCTCATCGCTTTCAATACGGCGAAGAATGGTTAAACTCTACTAAATCTCGCCCGATATCATTATCAATCCCCCTTCGCCGTGAGCCGTACAGGGGGGATATAGTGATTAACTTTTTCGACAACCTGCTTCCAGATAACCCTCAGGTTCGAGACCGAATCGTTGCTCGATACGGTGCCAAAACAAAACAGCCATTCGATCTTTTGGAAAAGATAGGGCGCGATAGTGTTGGGGCAATCACCCTTATTCCTGAAGGCGAACCGATTCCAGAATTTAAGGGGATAAGAGCTACTGAGCTTTCCCTTATAAAGCTTGAACAAGTTCTTAATTCCTATGCAGACAATATCCCTTTAGGCATGGTTGATGGAAATGATGATTTCAGGATCTCCATTGCTGGCGCTCAAGAGAAAACTGCCTTATTGAAGTTGGATGAGCGTTGGTTTATACCGCAAGGTGCAACTCCAACCACACACATTATAAAACTTCCGATTGGTGAAATACGGACGCAGGACAGCGTTTTAGACCTAACAACCAGTGTTGATAATGAACTCGTGTGTATGAGGCTTTCTGAAGCGTTTGGACTGCCTACAGCCTCTTGTGACGTTATTAGGGCTGGTGGAGTAAGGGCGCTTGCCGTTAAGCGTTTCGATAGACGATTCTCACAACTAAAGGATTGGATTGTACGCTTGCCTCAAGAAGACTTTTGCCAGGTGTCTGGTATGCCATCGGCAAGCAAATATGAATCAGATGGTGGTATCGGTATTGAAGGAATAATGGATCATCTTCTTGGCTCAGAGGTTCCTCAGGAAGACAGGAGAACCTTTATGCGTTCTCAAGTTCTCTTCTATTTACTTGCTGCAATAGATGGTCACTCAAAAAACTTTTCGCTATTCATAGAGCCTCATGGTAAGTACCGATTAACGCCTTTGTACGACATTATGTCAGCCTACCCTCTTATGGGTGGTAGAGGGCTTCATGAAAGAAAAATCAAGCTGGCAATGGGACTAAAGGCAAGTAGCGGATACAAACGTAAGTGGCATCTGATACAGCCTAGACATTTTATCGGTACAGCGAGGCTGGTGAAGTATTCATCGGACTCTATGAGAGATATTCTGGATGAGTTTATTGCTGATTGTGGACAGGTTATCGATCTAGTTGGGAACAATCTTCCAGATGATATCAATGAGAATGTTCGGGATAAAATCTTTGAGGGATTAACAAAATCAGTGAAAAAACTGAGTCTTGGTCTGAATAATTAGTTTGATAAAAAGTGACTAATCCCGCTCTCATCGGGCGAGGTTTGTGTCAATTAAATTATGGTCACTGTTTACGTTGCCAACTATTTATTGGGTGAGTAACTTATGTAAAATAAAAACGCCATCCATGCTGGATGGCATTTAAGGGCAATTTAATCTTACATGCTTGGTGAAAGACTATTTTCTCTTGATGGGGATTTATAAACAACTCTATGTTGAGATTCGTCTACCACATAAACTTGAATAGGAAGCTTTGATACATGAGCTTTCATTTGAGCGTAAGTTACATTTTCAAGTGAATCATAATGGTCTGGCGTTCCACCGTAAGCACTCAAATATTCTAAATGTTCTCCCAAAGAAACATCATTTCCCTTGCCGTCATCAAAACCTTTTCTGCTTGCATCAAACAATAAATAATTTGCCATAATATAAATACTCATTTAAACATTTAAACATTTAAACATTTAAATAAATGATAAAGAAAATAAAATTGATAAACAAGGAATCATTGAAAGTTTTATGTAAAACAGCAAAAAGGAACAGCAATTAATTTGATCTGAGTTTGTGTTTTCACTTAACGCTGAAGTCTGCTTTCGCACTCAATGGATTCAGATCGCTCAATAATGCGTTTCAAGGTTTCCACATTACAAATCTCACGCATTGCTTGTATGACGCTTTCTGGTGAGGACTCGATTAGGCGCTTATCAAGCTCTTTAGGTTTCTGCCATAATGCGTTAATCTTAATCGAAGCAATATCGCAAAAAAACAGATTTCCTTTGATTTCATCACTAAGTAAAAACATCGGATCTTTTGCCTCTTTACTAAGAAGTTCACAAGCTTGTTCACAAGTGATTTTTTCCAAATCAAGTTGTTCTTCTAATTCTAAAAATCGAAAAAGCATGTTGTAGTTATGTTCAAAATATTTATCTGATTTATCTGTATTATTAACGATTAATTTCTCACCCTGATAAGTGAATTCGATTTCTAGTTCAAAAATATTTTCCTTGGCACAGAGGCTTAATATGGATTTTTTTACGTCTAGATTTGGTCGGTTTCGTTTAATACCAGCTTCAGAAAAGTGAGGGGCTAAAGAGCCTTTTATTGCTTTTCTAAAAAGAGGTGATAATAAAGCGTATTTATCTAAATGGGGAGGCTGAGAATCAAACAGTATTTTGATATGAGCAAAATTCAAAAGAATTGACATATTCCCTCTGACCAAATCATGGTTTAAGTAATATTCTTTTATTTCTTCGTAAATCATATGGTTAACATTTTTTATTAATTTGAGAAATGATACAATGCAAACCAGTTTTTTCAAAGAAAAATCTTCTCACACTCAGGATAGACCTTTTCTTTATTTTCGCTCACGTATATGCCATCTGAATCGATTATTTCACTAGGTTAAATACCTAATGCGGTTTTAATGTAATTAAGCTCAATGATCAATGCATCATTACGCTCTTTCGCGCTCGAATGATGATCTGCAACTTCACTATTTAGATTTGGTGAATAGGTGATTTTTGACAAAATGCTATACACGCCAAACCAAAATTGACCTAAGGGTTTTTGCTTATTGCCCTCTACATCGCCACTGATAAAGCCATGCTTATACATCTCGCCTCGGATACGCTCATAAATCGGCTTTGACCACTCATCTAAACCAGTGTAGTGCGTTTGAGTGCTTGGATTTGATGAGTCCACCAACTGTAAGAACTCAAGGAAATCACGGTGAACGGATGTATATAAGACATCTTTACGCTCTCGGATTGATGCGCACAAATCTTTGGTTTCAATAAGTGATTTCATTGTTTGTGTCCTCAATTTATATTTTTAATTATAAATAAATAAGAATATTGGTCAACGTAAATAAACGCCCTATTAAATAGAGCGTTTTAGGTTGATTTTTTACTGTGGTGCGTTAGCCGACTCAATGAGCTTCGCTCGATATTCTTTTGCTCTCTGGATATCGTCGGTTGAGTGAGTGATGTTCTCATTGATTTCAATGTAGTGGTCAACAGCAGCCAGCTCATTTTTAAAATGGAATACCTTGATTCTCAGAGCTGAGCTTCGCATACCAAAGAAACTAAAGCCTGCATCCGTAACTAGCTTGCTTTCGATGAATTCACCATTACCAATAGGGAATTTCATATCGCTCAAGACCAAAAACCGCATGACCGCTGTAAGACGCTGTAGCCCGTCCAAGATAAAGCAGTTGCTGTTACTACCATCCAGTGAATATAAGATGATGTCAGGAGCCTTAAAGCCTTTTAATAGGTTATGGATAAAGGATTCTTGCATATCCGAAGTCCATTTGTCGTTATCACGCTGGAATTCAGGTACACACGATAGAACTTTTTCGGCAAGCTCCTTTAGTAACTCAAGTGAATTTGCCTCGGCTACGCTACTGATGCCCTTTTCCTTTAGCAACTGACGGTATTCAGATCTGAAAAGGTAAAAGCCTAGTCGGTCAAAAGCATCATGCAGCTCAATGCTGGTTTCATGAGCAAATAAGGTGTAGGTACTATGTCGGCACTGGTGCTCAAACAATTGCAATTTTTCTTCGTTGGTCATATCGCTGCCTATTAAGATAGGCTCTAGACAAGCTAGAGCCAATACCGATTAGTTTTATTTAATCTCTGTGTAGATGAGTTTACACTGTGCTTCATCTTCTGTGATCAGATACGTCTTGCCTGTTTCTTTGCAATAACCTTTTAACACGGTGCCTAGACGTAGCAATGCAACTGCACGATGAACACCATTAAGAATAGCGACTTCATCTTCATTGATGGCATGAACAGGGATTGTCACAGGTTGAATGTTATCAGCAGATCCTGATTTTTGACCGCGTTGATTTTTAGACATTGCAGTTGATGCGCTAACCAGTGATTGTAGTGAGATGATGTTTTCCATGTGATTCCCTTAATCGTTCGATGACTCAACTCTATGTTTATGATTATACATTTTTAACAATTAAAGTCAACAAAATATCTTTAATTATTAAATAGATAATTAATAGTAACTCTTAACGAACTCTTCAAAGTGCGATACGTATAGGGATTCAACCATCTCTTTTGCCTCAAGAAACGCTTTATCTTCGTAAAGCGCATCGATTGCATCGTAAATCATGTTGATATCACCACTACTTAATGAACAATGCACTAGCGTTCCTCGGCAAGACATATACTCTGATGCTGGTTTTTGCTTTAAGATGTTTGTCACCAGTGCCTTTAGTGATTCATCTTTCTCTACAGTAACAAGCCAGTCAGAAATTAAAGTAAGTGCGCCATGCATGAGACCGTGAGCGCGTACACGCTGTAGAGGGTTTACTTTCTCTGGGGCTTTGTAAGGCGAGTCCTTAACTGCATTACATAAGGATGCAAACAGATCTCCTTTAGCTTCAGCCAGGGCAAGAGATAGCTCTTGTTCTGTGTAGTCTAGATGTTTAAAACTATGAACAAAGTTAGACATGGTTTCAGAGGGTAGATCATAAGTATCGTCTCCGTGCTCATATTCTTCACGAAATGGACTGATCAGGAGATCAACGGAAACGTTTAAGGCGTTATAAGCAATAGCTTCTTTTGCGTTTTGGATGACTAGATTTTTCATGGTGTGTTCCTTTTATTTGATGTTCACCATTATATATTTATTTGTTAAAAAGTAAAGTAATAACAAGCAATAAAGAAAAAAAATGACTAGGCTTGGTACGTGAACACGACAGTGTTCTTTTTTTATTAAAATCAAATAAAGTATTTTATATTTAACAGAAAGTTAGGTATAATCAGGTCTAAAAATAATGAGGAATAAATATGAATGACCCTTTAGAAATAGAGCTGGCTCAACAAAAGGCTTTTTTCGAAAAAGAAATCGAAAAATTGTCGCCAGAAGGTAAAGCAATGTTTGATGGCTTCATGAAGGATTTAGATGCTTTATGGGAGAGGTCTTTTACAAGCACTGATAATGTTGAACAGAAGAATGCAGCCGTTTTTGCCTTTACTGTTTTTATGCATAAAATCACTGGTGGGCTGGAATAGTTTTTGGTATGAAGAAGCAACAATATTTTATAACGTGCATGATGCGAGATAAGTCTGAGCCAGGCACGGTAATTCATTTCACCTACCGAATTAAAGTGGACTCTCTTAAGGGGGCGATGCTTTTATCAAAAGCGATTGAAGATCAGATTGTGCGTTTAACTGGCTTAGTTCCTTATAGTCAATATACGAACACAATCCCATTTACTGACTATGATTTGAAAGACTACCCACTAGTAGAAGTCAGTAATGAAAAAGCGAAGAAAACGGTAATGAAAAACAAAGCGGGACAAAATCAAACTCAATTGATTTTGAAATAGATTATGAAAAAGAAAAAGAACGGCTCTAAGCAAAAAGAAGAACTAGGTATATCGAGTTACTTGATGTTATTAGGGATGTTGCTTCTTTTGTTTGCTCTGTCGTCAGTGGATCTTACTAGCTATGATGACATGAATAACGATCCTAACAAGATGGTTCAAAAGCTTGATGTCTATAGCTTCAGGATTGATATTGATAAACAAATTGAACATAGACAAGCCAGCCCTCGTAACGAAAAACCAGTACTAAATGTAATTGCAAAGCAAGGCGTGTATCGTTTCGAAATTGGTCAAAGGATAGTACCAAACATGAAACAAGACGTATTTGTTATCAATAATGAATGGCTTTGTCCTACCGATCAGATCTCAAAAGAGTGTTTGAATAAGAATTTTAATAGGTGAGAGGGTTTTAAAGATTGCTGCGATGAAACGCAGCAATCTTTTTTATGGGCTATTCGGATTAAGGAGTGGGTCAGTAAAATCAGATATTAGATTCGATAATACCTGAATCAGTATTTCCCGTTATTATTCAAACTCAATTAAGTGACCACTGAAAGAGCCGCTTTTTAACTTGATTCTAGGGGCTTTTAAATCCACTTTTGCGATTACATCTTTAAAGGGGATGAAGTCATTTCTAGACTTGTAACCACTGAGATAAAGCACATCAACGCCCTTATCATTTATATCTTGAACCGAACCGTCAAAGTCCACGATATTACCATCGCCATATTCGTCACAGCGGAATATAACTTTATCACCTAACTCCAACGTATCTGTACTCGCTTTCATTTTTATTTTCCGTCCTATTCGTAGAGGCGTTTTAAGGCTGGGCGTTCTTCCAGCCATTTGGTAGAGGCATCATCAGGATCTAGTCCTTGGTATTTATGTACACTACGATTCGAGATAGCCATTCATCGGTTCGCCAATGACTCTAGCTCCAGATGATGAGTACTCCACAAGCCCAATTACGGTATCGGAATCAGATGAAGAAGCATGTTTTAGAAGCTTGTTCTCGAAGTGATTAAAGATGAACTCATCAAAGTTAATACCATCCCCCTCCATGAAATAATCGGTTGAGAATTTCATGAACTCGCGAGGCTCAAAGTAGTTGTCGCCAGTGTGTGATGCTACGGCAAATACAGGCGCAAACCCTTCGACATCAAGGGGGTTATCGACCTCAAGAATTTCTGACAGCTTGTTGTTAATTGCGAACAAATAGTTACCAGTTAAACAATCACGGATCTGATTTTCAATTGTCTTGTCTGATGAATACTGCATTGTAAGCGCGATAAGCTGCTCTTTTACGCTTGGAAGATCTTTCAGTTCCTCTTCGTCAAAGGTGTTCCTATCGAGTTGACTCACAGCCAATTGAACGAGTCCGAATGATTTCATTAATGGTGAAGTCTGCATGGTGTCTAAATCTCAATGGCTTAAATTACAGGTAATTATATGTTTGTGCGCTTTTTAAGTCAATAATTCTTGTATATTTCCTGTGATTTTGGTATATTGAATTTAACGAGTGGTTATCACCTAAGCAGTGAAGGTTGCTCGCTGAGGTTTCAGAGCCTCGCACTACTCAGCCTAGTAATAAGGTGTGGCGGAATTCTGCATATAAATAAATCATAGATTTAGCTTTTTCTTTAATGCTGAATTTTATGGAATTGAGTAGACATGAATATGGGTTCAGCAAAGAGGGAATCGTAATGCTACAGATCATCAACATTTCAAAAAATGACTTTCTAAACCGAATTAAGACTGCTTATGAAGCGGTTTCTGGCTCCAAGCTCGGAAGAAAGGGGCAGAATGTCGTTAATCGCATGGCTGTCATTATGCTTCATGGCGACGAAGCTTCAGGTCATAATGATCATACTCTGGATAAATTCTTCATCACTGATGAGAATTCACTACAGCGTGAGGTCATCCTCCTGCAAGTGAATGTGATTGGTAGTACATCTCTGTCAGGCGAGGACTTTGTCTTTTATGATGATAGCTTTGCAACTGCGCATGGTAACGAAAAAGAGGCAAAGGAAGAGCTTAAGAAGGTTGTTATTCGATACTTCCAAGAGAAATATAAATCGAACCTTTTTAGCCAAAGTTTTCAACATGTTGAGGCTATTCAGGATTACTTCCAGTTTCTTCGCTTTCAAGAAGAACAAGGTTCCGCAGCATATTTCGCGGTTGGCGAGTTAGAAAAAAAGGTTTACCAATTCACTTTAGAGCAAGCGATGAATTGGGTGTTTGAGACATTTTCTATCGAGGATATTGCAGATGGGAATTTCTTTAACGCTTGTTTGTACGAGCACTTAGAGTTTCAAGTGACCCGAAAAGTAATTTAAAAAGCGCATAAAATAAATGCCTAGCGTGGCTGCTAGGCATTCTGTGTTTTCTATTTTAGCCATACTACGTATTGACTAAATCCTACTGCCTCATCACTGTAGTATTGATCGGCAATGCCTCTAAGCTTCAACCTATCCGTTGTAATCGAGCCATTATCAAAGGTGAATGAATGAGTTCCCGAGCCTATAAATGACTTGCTATCAGGAATCCCAAGCTGGCTACGTCTTGCGGCGTTATCGTACCTTGTGACAGCATGAACAAGCTTGCCGCTGTCTGTGGTAATGCTTAAACCGTCAAAGAACATCCCGTTTATAACATCGTCTCGATTTACCGCGCCACCATGCGTATTGCTGTAGCTGTCTACTGAGCTGAATAGTTCAGCTTTGAAAGTGATTTTCGCTTGGCTCCACGGTAAATTATCGGTGTTGGTAAAGAACTTGCGATCTTGGTATGAGCCATTGGCGTGGCTGTGGAAGATAGCCCAAAGTGCAGTCTTACCACCAAGAGAGGTTTTGCTGAAATCTCCGTAATTGCCGCTACTTAGATCCGTGTAATTAACAAGAGTCCATCCTCCACCAGCCATATCACACTGGTAATTTGAACCCTTAAGCGGATACACATCGTTTTTGAGGCTGGAATCCTGCTCTAACAGGGTCAAGCATGAGCGATTATCTCTTTCTAGTGTCTCTTGCATGTCTTTAATCGCTACCTGTTCCTGAGCGACAGAGAACGCCTCTAGACCATCAATCATATGTTTAAATGTTGCTGACTGATTCACGCTGCATTGCTGGATTCTGTGGTATTCCATTTTGCTAAATGATTTTGATGAGTCGGCTTCCCAGTCTGAGCAGTCATACGGAGCTGAAACGTCCTCAAAGCCATCAGAAACAACGTTAACGCTTCTTGATAGTGTCACGTCAATCGTTCTTCTTTCGATCTCTTCCTGCTCCATTACAGCGTCAGAAAACCTATCTTGAGATATGTAAGTAACTGTGCGCGTTTCATCTTGAGAGCAAGTCGCTTGCTGTAAATAAGAGGTGCCAGGTTCAGCAGAAGAATCAAAAGAAGACCAATCATTGCAATTGTATGGCTCGCCATACTTTTTCCAAGTTGTAGCCCGAGTGCCACCGTCATCCCAATAGCTAAGGGTCTCAGCTACGTGAATCTTTATGAAGTAATCACCATCCCCTACCCCGCTTTCCTCACTGGCAATCGCATGAGAATTAAGAGTTGCTAGGATCGCAATTGCGAGTAGCCTTTTGTGGGCTGGCATATTCGTAATCATATTATTTCCCAACCAATACGTATTATTTTTAATTTAATTAATTTTTATTTATGTTATAAATATTATTATGACATCGATCACACTAATATCAATAAATAAATAATAATAAAAGGTTAGGTAACATCATGAGTAACTTAGTTATAGTCTTGATATCTATAGCAATTCTGGCTCTTGTTAGTGGCGCTATGTATTTTTACGGCGGAGACATATACAAGGAACAAAAGATATCAGCGGAAAGCGCAAAATACATAAATCAAGCTCAACAGGTTAACGCCGCTTACATTGCATATAAAGCTGATGGTAAGGTAATAACTCCAAGCTTCGAAACGTCAGAGCTAAAAGAGCAAGGGTATTTGAAGGAAATCCCCATTGGATGGGATATATACCCTGGACTGCTTGGAACAAAGATAAGTGGTAGCGAGGATTTAAAGCAATTAGTTTGCTATGAAGTCAATAAGAATGCTGGATTTAAGTTTGATGCTTCAGAAGATAATGTAAAAACTTTGATAAGTGATGCTTCAAAGGCAATCCCCTATTGCAATAAGGAAGGTATTGAGAAAGTGCCATGTTGCTATCAATAAAATAACAAGCCCTGAGACATTCAATCTCAGGGCTGACTTTTTACATCATGTTTTGCAAGACAGGTGCAAATGCTGAGAGAAGCATTAAAACAATCATTGCACCAATTACAACTTGGGTTTTCTTTGATGGTTGGTCGGGGTTATTCATTTCCACTTTCTTCTTTGCTTATTTCGCCTTTAATGCGGATATCTTCCCATGCATCTCTGATACGATTTTCTTCTTTAATTTTTTGGGCGCGGTTGATAATAATATTGTCTGCTTTCATCAAGAAAGATTTTGATTCTTGAATAAATTCTTCTGGCGTAACTGAGGTCAGAATTCCGCTATCACCAGGAAAATATGCATCAACACAATATTTATTATCACCGCATCGATTCACGTTTAATGAGTCAAGCGTCATTGCATAATCAAAAAACTTGTCTTGCTCAATGATTGATTCATTATTTGCGTAATATCCTGCTGATCCATTACCAGAATGTATTGCGCTTTTATTAAGAACTGTAACCGTGACGTAATTATCATTAAATTTGCAAATAACGTCAATCGGGTATTGTTCAAGTGAGTAAGTTCCATCCAGTTGAGCGCGTCGAACCTGTATAGAGTCGCACTGAGACTTCAATTCAATCTTTTCATCAAAGCTATAACTCTGCTGTGAGTGATCGATGCCAGTGAACAGCATTCGAGCTTTGGTAATCTGATTTGGTTCAGATGAGACCAAGTGAAATTGAGGATCGATTTCTAGTGGTGGTTCGTTTTTTATTGCTGATTCAAAACTTTCAGGTTTTAGGACGGTCTTGCCTTTGTAGGCAATAACTGCTGCAAACGTAGATGAGACTACAATCGCAGATATGATCGAGGATATTATTGCGCCAAAGAAGTTTGATTTTGTTATATTCATTTCCGTTTCGCTTTTTATTGATTAATATTGATTGATTGATTGATTCTATCATGGTATTGAGTAAACTCAATAATTTAAGTAAAATCGTAAAGATAATGAAAAACATGTAAATAGAGGTCTTAATACATGCCAGAATGCAATCAACAAATCAGTATGAAATCGCTAGCTTTTTGGGATACACCTAAGAAGGATGTGGACGAAGCACAGAAAAAAATGGATTCGATTACCAAATCCTTAAGTAGTGAGCAGGTGAAGACTCTAGAAGAATTGATCGAGTGGATTACAACCGAGGTAGAGCACACTACGGTGTACGATAGAGAGCCTAATTAGCTCCCCTAACCGACCTAAAGACGGCTCAAAACCCAAGCGAGATTTTGAAAAGATTCCTGGCGATGTAACAGTTTACGCAAGCCAGTAATGTGATAGGTTGTTTTATTCAACACCCTATTTTATAATGGGTAAATTAAATAAACAAAACGGAAATAAAGATAATGACTAAACCACGTCTAACACTTTTAACTCAAGAGCTTAAAGATAAACTTTACGCGGACATCAAAGAATTTCGTAACATGAACGGTCTGCCTATTGAAATCAAAGATGAGCTTCAAAAGGATCATGATTCTCTGCATACCTCACTTCACGTTGAAGAGTTGAAAGAGTTGGCTGAGGCAAAAGACCTTGTTGAAATCAGTGATAGTGTAACTGATCAAGTTTATGTGCTAACTGGTCGCGCTGTTCAGCTTGGCAAGTGGACGGAAGCTGTAGAATACAGCGTTGAAGTCTTGCTGCACGTTGCGAAAAGCTATCAGCTTGATTTTGTGCGTCTATGGGATGAAGTACACGCATCTAACATGTCAAAAGCTGCAAAGAGCATGGAAGAGTACCTTGAAAACGAACGCTACTATGCAGAACAAGGCGTGAAGGTGGAAGCCGAAGAGAAAGACGGTCTATTCATCATCAAGTGTGCAGAAGACTGTGACGACTACAAGGGATCGCCACTGAAAAAAGGTAAGGTAATGAAATCTATTTACTACAAGCCTGCGGATCTAACATTCGTTCTTGATAGCAAATAACTCTTTCATTGATAGGTTCACCTGTGAAGAAGAATATTAGCAAACTGACTGAGCATTATACGTGTTTGTCACATTTTGCGAATAGTCTTAGTTGTTTTGGAAAAAGAGTAGCGTTTCAAAAAACTCTAGATGGATACATTTCTGGAAGTACTCACAGACACAGTCTTTTGGCTGGAAATAAAAACTTAAGAATACAAATGCAATCATTGATACATTGCGTTGGTTTTGAGTTAAATTTGGACATAAGGCCAAAAGAAGTGGACTGCAAAAACATCATGAAGTGGATGTTTGAAGCCAAATACTCAAGAGAAGAAAGTGTTGATTTTATTGTAAAATCAGGTGTCGGTGACAATGAGCCGTTGCAAGTCTCGATTTATATTCAGTCGAATTCACTTTCAATCATCAGGGAGCTAATTAAGCTTTTAAACACTCACCTTCAAGAAAGCTAAGAAGCTCACAAACAACACTCATTCAAGGTTACATTAAGGGGTTCTGATCGAACCCCTTATCTTTTAAGCGCGGTTAACTGACAAGATGGTTGTAAATTAGCCGCAACTGACCAAGAAATTCATTGTTAAGATCATTAGGGTGAGCAATATGACCTGTTTTGTTTCGCCTTTCTGCTTCTCTCATTAGTATTTCAGCCGAAATGTCTTGGATATTCCAAACGGCAGTCAAGAGTGGATTGCCATCGATAGACGACTTATCACCAGTTTTAAATCCATTTTTTGTCAGTACATTCAAAGTTTCACGAATGATAGCGCGGCTCCATAAGTTGTATTCGCCATTATGTTTCGCATCAATAGGCTGATTACTCTCACAAAATTCTAGCATGTGTAACAAAAAGGCTAAGAACTTTGGCTCTACTTCTTCTGGATTAGAAAAGAGACTTAAGATGATGTCTGTTGGTTTGTAATGAAAGCCGCCCTCATGCCAGGAAGAGAAGTTCTCTTTGTACGGAAAGCAATCATTAGACAATAGTGCAACGACCTCATGGAACTTCTCGGGCGTGTAATCGCTGATACGGTACTTGTCATCTGTAAGGTGTCCTTCTCTTTGGATAACCAAGTCAGTTGAATCATGTTCAAATCCAACATGAACCCATTCAATGCCTTCAGTTTCTCGACTTCCAGTATGCTGGCAAGCAATATCGACAAAGATTCCGTGTTCAGGGTCATAACGCTCCAAGCGCATATTCAGGTACGCTTTGACCGCATCCATCGTATTAAGAATTTCGGCTTCAAGGGACTCACCTAAAGGGTCAATGAGTTCTGGACGAAATGTCGAATAGATAAGCCAGTGAGGTTGCTTGGTTTCTTTAAAGATGCGCTCACATAGCCCTAGAAGTTTTTCAGTTTGCTGATGCTTAACCATAACTCTTTCCATATTGGGTGAAAAAAATACTGACTCCAAGCAAGGAGTCAGTATAAGGATTAAGGCTTAATACCTAATTTCGTTAGCTGCTCGATAGGGTTATAAATCTTCTCGCCCTCGCCTAACTTCGCTTTTGCTTGATCGTAGACTTCCTGCAATGATTTAAGACCATCTTCATACTCCAGCATTTCAGCAAGGTCTTTAATCCCTGTAAAGCTTACCTCATGGAAGCGTAAATGGGTTCCGTAAACAATCGATTTCTTGCAGCGCTTCTCGATCTTAATAAGGTTCTTACGTTCGTTCGCCTTATTAATCAGGTCATTAACAATGTAAATGAACACATCGTGGTTGTTCATGTCTTCACGGTTAAAGAAGCTCTGAGCATCATATTCATTGCAGAAACTGTTGAATTCTTGCTCTGCTTTATCCGTCTTAAAGTTTACTTCTGCTACACCGCCACCGCAACCTGGCTCGTAAAATGATGCCAGAATCTTACCTTTGTAGTAGACACTGCACTGTGCGGTTGTCGGGTCGTTTAAAAATCCAGTTTTTACACTTTTTACTGAAAAAAGCTCATACATTTTTTGAGTTGTAAGAGCGGACTTCTCAATGTTCTGATCTTGCATGGTGTATCCCTTTTATCAGGTTAGCATTAAATGGCTAACATTTTATTCAATTATACACTTATAACACAAAAGGTCAATAT
Source organism: Vibrio sp. V15_P4S5T153 (assembly GCF_963874485.1). Classification (NCBI taxonomy): domain Bacteria; kingdom Pseudomonadati; phylum Pseudomonadota; class Gammaproteobacteria; order Vibrionales; family Vibrionaceae; genus Vibrio; species Vibrio sp. V15_P4S5T153. The sequence goes on from NZ_CAWNHR010000017.1 coordinate 739,477, forward strand.
TAAATAATTTAAAAAAGCGTGTTTTTCAATAATTAAAACCATTGACCTGAGCGTTAGTTAATGTATAATTAAAAACATAAAGTAAATTAATAAAGGAACTCGCCATGAAAACTATCTACACTGAAACCCAAAAGAAGCGTATGGATTAGTGTTGGCAACCTAGTGAACAAATTCATAATTTAGAGAGCGTATACTCATGAGCACACAAACATGTCATCTATCATCATTGGAAATAGTGGAAGATGAAGAGGTAGTTATTCTTCCAGTTAAGTATCAACACATCCGTGAACCAAGCCAATTGGTATACGGCTCTAACTCATCTTGCACTCTTGCTCACTTACCTTTATTCGGCAAGTATGATGATTTTGGGATGGTTAAACTAAATCCTGAGTCTGAAGAAAATTGCACAGTCTTCAGAACGGAAATCAATAAAAACCTGATGAACAACGATGAGAATCGAAAGAAGGTTAACGAAGCCCGTTATTACTTCGGTGACAAGTTTTACATCTTCAAGCGTAAAGAATACGACGAAGCAGAAGGTTTTGAGTTTGATTCAGATGCTTCTATCATCGAGAAAGCTTCAGACGAAAGCAATCTTTTGCGTATTTCTTCTATCTCAAGCAACTCTGAGCTATTGGAATTGATTAATGCGAGAGCTTTACTTGAGATTGATGGTTCAGATGTAAACCGATTTGGCTACCACCTTATCAAGAAGAGCATTTACGACAACATTATCGAAGATGTCTACAAAGAGACAAAAATTAGAGTAACAGAAAAAATCCAAAATCTCTTAAACACGGAGGTTGAGGACAAGGAAATGATTCATTTTAAGATCGGGGAAAGTAAATTAGGTCGCGACACACTAGAGCTGTTTAATGACGACTCTTACTTAATTTACAAGCTCATTTACCCAGTTCGAACCATGATCGAGTGTCAGGTGCAATCTGCGCAATTCAATGAAGGGCTTTTGCATTGGTCTTTGATTTGTCGTCTATACCGAGAGATCGGTAAGTCTTTTTATCCAAATGTGCGCCGTGTGGCTAGCATGAAAGAGATTTATGCCGTTAACAGCATCATCAACAAACACATTGATGAACGTCGCGAAGCAAACCTAAAATACTGGTCTCCAGAGAATGGTTATGATGATGAAGAAAAGCAGAGAAATGAATGGAACGACTGGAGTCAACTCTATTAATTCCTGCTCTGCTTTATCCGTATTAAAGTTAACTTCTGAGACACCGCCACCGCAACCTGGATCGTAAAATGATGCCAGAATCTTACCTTTGTAGTAGACACTGCACTGTGCGGTTGTCGGGTCGTTTAAAAATCCAGTTTTTACACTTTTTACCGAAAAAAGCTCATACATTTTTTGAGTTGTAAGATCGGACTTCTCAATGTTCTGATCTTGCATGGTGTATCCCTTTTATCAGGTTAGCATTAAATGGCTAACATTTGATTCAACTATGCATTTATAACACCAAAGGTCAAGATTTAATAATTTAAAAATGCGCGAATTTTAATAATTAAAAACATTGACCTTAACTTGCATTGATGTATAATTAAAAACATAAAGTAAATCAATAAAGGAACTCGCCATGAAAACTATCTACACTGAAACGCAAAAGAAACGTATGGGTGAACGCAAAGCTAAATACCAATTTGGCGTTGAAGATGAAGAGGGTTTTGTAACAACTCTAACCTTTAAACAGTTTATGGCGCACGAGGCTAAATACAAAGAGCCTGGTGAGCATGTTCAAAAAGAAGTGATGAAAGCTCTCTTAGCTCAAATCGCTTCATTCCGTGATAAGCTTGAATACAATACATGGTCAAAACAAAACAGCCCGACTTTCCTAGAAAAGGTTGAAAAACTTCTAGATATGGGTGCAAAATGGTCTAAGTCAGGAATTTTGTCAGTATAACCAATTACATATTAGGGCGGAAAACCCGCCCTAAGTAGAAGGATTTTCAAATGAAAACAAAAAGAAAAGCAAAAGACTTCAAGGTGGATCAGAAAGTGTCTTGGACTTCCAAAGCTCGCGGTGCCGTTACTAAAAAGTCAGGTAAGGTAGTGGCGATCAAGCCTGTGGGTATTACATCAAGCGCTTACGCTAAAGCGAATTTCCCTAATCATTCAAAGATGTTCGACGGTAATCTGGACTCTAGAAAAGTCACTTTGTTGGTAGAAGTGCCAAACTGAAACGCAAAGCCAAAACTGTACTTTCCATACCCATCGACACTGAAAGACGAAGATTGTTCAGCATTTATGCTGAACTTTAAAAAGGAATATTGCTGATGAAAACCCTGACCCCATTCAATGTTAAACGATTTGTAACCAAGCAAATCCCGCTTAATGACTTCCCTCTTCTGCACGACTATTTGTTGATTAGTAATGAACATGCCGAGCCTAAAGCTGAGTATGTGGCGAAGATCAAGGAAAAAATGCTACAAAAAGGTTACAGTACAGAACAATTTAATGAAATGATTAAAGTGTTTAATGATGCTCAAGTTACCGTTTCATCTAAAATCCCTGGTGGTCATTGCAAGGGTAATGAGACTATCTGGGCTTATGTAACGGATAAGATTAATGGAAGCGCCCCATCTTGGCGAATTGATCATTCTTAACCTTTATTTCAATATTAAAAATACAGCTCAACAATCACCCTTAAGGTAACTCTTTTGGGTGATTTAGTTTATTTAAAAGCGAAAAATATCGTTTAAATAATGAAATTATTGGAGAAAGAAGTTGGCAAGCGAACTAGAATTTACCTACCCAAGTGACTACAAAATAGTGTCGATAACCGACCCTAGCAGCATAATAAAATACTCAAGCCCTCACTTCAACGAAGTTGCTGGTTATGATGAGGGAGAATTGCTAGGTCAGCCTCATAATGTGATTAGGCATCCAGACATGCCAAAAGCAGCGTTTAAGGACTTATGGACTCACATTCAATCAGGTCGCCATTGGATGGGAATGGTGAAAAACAAAAAGCGTGATGGCGGATATTACTGGGTAGACGCGTTCACCTCCCCTATAATGAAGAACGGCAAGGTTGTTGAGTATCAATCTGTTCGATTGAGTCCAAAGCGTGAGTATGTTGATCGCGCTGAGAAAGCCTACAAGAAAATCAGGAATAACAGTAAACCATTAAAGCTTAAACTCCCTAAGACTAGACTTTGGCAACGCTGCTTAATGGTTTTTGCTATCAATTTGCTTGCAGCATATCAGTTACTCACATTAATGAGTCCAGAAGCCGCTCTGCTTGGCTTTTTCGGTTTATGTGTCCTATCAGCCTATATTCTTACGAGACCTCTTGAGAAGCTGTGTAAGCGCTCTAAAGAGGTGTTTAATAATCCATTGATGGAATACATATATACAGGCGATGTTTCTGACTTTTCAGAAATAGAGCTAGCAATGAAAATGCAAAGCTCTCATACAGAATCTATTCTGGGTCGAATGAGCGTTACTGTAATGGAGAACTGTAAGGACACCGTTTCTAGCATGGGTGATTTGAGTAAGTATGGGGATGCAGTTACAAAGAACCTGAATGACCAAAGGGGCGAGATAGAGCAAGTGGCTACAGCGATGAGTCAAATGCAGGCTTCCTCCGTAGAAATTTCAAGTAGTGCTCAAAAAACTTCACTCTCAAATAGTGAGGCAAAAACGGCAATGGAATCTGGTCACAAATCAGTTGAAGACTCTACCAATGCAATTGTGAATCTGTCGAATGAGTTAAATGAAATTGCTGGAATGCTTGAGACACTAAGTCAGCAAAGCGCTCAAATTGGTACAGTTGTCGATGTGATTCATAGTGTAGCCGATCAAACCAACCTACTTGCGCTTAATGCTGCCATTGAAGCGGCTAGAGCTGGTGAAGCAGGTCGAGGATTTGCGGTAGTTGCAAGTGAAGTTAAAGTGCTCGCGGAGCGAACACAGTTATCGACTGCTGAGATTCAGACTGTTGTTGATGCCCTACAATCGAATATAAGTAATCTGGTGATGAGCTTAAGTAATGGCAAGTCCCATTCTGATAATTGCGTTGAAAGGATTACCTCTACATCTGAGAAGATAGCTCAAATCGGCAATTTGATTAGCGATGTTCTTGAGGCTGGGGAGCAAATGGCTGTCGCAATTGAAGAACAGTCAGTTGTAACCAAAGAAATAAACCAGAACATTCAAATGATCAATGAACAATGTTCCGAATCGTTTGAGTTGATGACGCAAACAAATGCCAAGATTAACAATGTTCAGGCAAAAGCGGTAGAACTTGAATCTGTCATAGACAGCTTTTCTGACCGATAAAAAAGTAAGGGCTTGTTAAAAGCCCTTACTTTTTTAAATCTGGATTATTCTTCAATATCCGATTCAACAACAGATACTCGTGAAGGCTCCATTTCACCGCGAGAAATCGATACTGCTTCCTCTAGCGACTGCTCAAGCTTTTCAAAAAAACCTTGTTCCATTTTTTATTCCTCTTAATAAATCAGAGGTATAATAAGTCTTTATCATTGCATCTGTCAATGGTTGATTGAGATAATAAAATAAAGCAAAAAAAGCTCTATCGTGACAATGATCACATAGCAGTAAACAATTTAAATCCTGAAGAAATTACCATTATAAATACAATAAATTTAATAATTAAAAAAGTTGACTCACAAGTCAATATGGATATAATGAGAAACAAGAACTGGAAAAATCCATAATAAATTAATGAGTTACAAAATGAACTACATCACGCGCCAATACCAATTAATCGGTTCAGTTTCTGGAGAGACTGTTTTTTCCGATTTCGAATCAGCTAAGAAATCACTTGAGCAAAATTCTGACGACACGCTGGTAAGTTAAAAACAGAACTGTGCGCTAATGGAAATGACTAACGGCGTATACAGCAAGGCGTTTCAATTCAATAAAGGTGAGTTGGTTGAAGACTCTGTAGCGTTAACGCCTTTTCGACTGTTAGATTCCGAATCTGTTGATCTGGTAAAGCTCATTAAATTCGAAGATACCGTAGATACTGTGAATGCTGATTTTAGTCATGGTGAAACGGGTGTCTATAAAGTAACTGTAGCCCCCGCTTTTAGTCAAGCTGCTGATATTGCGATGAGTTAATTAAAAGAACAAGCAAAAAAGCTAGGCAAAGAACTGCCGTGTGTTGAATATGATTGGTCGCAAGCAATTTCTGGTAACACCCCTGTAGATCAGAAAGTGTTTATGCTGTTTTTGCATGATTGTGAAACAGGAAAGCCTATTTCTTTTGCAGAAGTTCATTTGCAAATTTCAGAAGGTTGCAGCGCCTTCAACAAGAACAAAAAGAAAAGCGATGCTAACCTTCCAAAATTATCAGTGAACCTTGTATGCTCATTTGTGTTGCCAGAATATGCAGATATGGAAGCGAGCAAACTGCTTGGATTGGGTATTCGCTCCATGCTAAATGGTGCGTTTGATAGCAATAAAAACAACTATGCAGCATTACATGAAAGATTTGGTCGAATCAATCTTCAAGTAAACGCTTTTGAGGAAAATATTCATGATTTAGAGTTTGCTGAAATCGCCTCAGATAGAATGAATATGACTCTGTGTTTTTCATTAATGGAAATGAATCTAGAAATTAATGATACAAAACTAATGATTTTTTAATAGGAGGGCTAAAGCCCTCTTTTTAATTTGAATATGTGTTGATTATTATTTATCATTTGTAAAAATAACAGGATTGATAAATGATAAATATAGTTAAAAAATTATTAAGATGCCCTTCATACATAGCATTTTATGCATCTTTTTTATACTCACTATATCTAGGTGGGCAATGGGCTTTAGGTAATGACAGCGTTGTTTATTTAGCCTTTGATACGGCTTTTATCCATGTACTGATTGTCTTTGTGTTTATATTCTCAGATTTTATTGGTCTAGGGGATCTATTTTTCGTTCGGGATGAAAAAGCAAAACCGAGAAATATGATAAACGAAGAGGGTCTTCAATTCGGTATTTTGCTTTTTTATTCGTGGATTGTTATCCCTCTCGGGCTTTTAATCGTAACTGATTCACTTGAACCGACAAAAGAAAATGGCGTTGGGGTGCTTGTAAAGATTAGTGATGTCAAAGATGCTTCAAAGGGAAGAAATCCTCGTCAGTTGATTACTATCGACGGTACGGAGTACTTAGTTTCAGGTAGGCATATCGGTGAGAATGATGAGTACATTAGAGTGAAAAATGCGCAATCTAAGGATGGAAAATACATCAGGAATTTTGCCTGCAATCTAAGTGGAAAATGCGGTTCGTACATAAAATATGCTGACCATGTTTGGTATAAACAGAGAATATAGTCTCACTGATAATCAATTTAATGCCCTACTAGCGCTGCTGTAGGGCTTTTTATTAGATGGTGAACACTTTTATGCGCGAAAAAGTGTTGTTACCACGCACTTTTATGCGCGAATAAGTGTTATCGAAATCAAACTTAACTTTTTAATTATTAAATTATTGACTGTGAATCTTAATGATGTATAATAATAAAACAAGGAAACAGCTTGGTTTGAGTGAGGTAAAGATGGCGTTTTCAGTAGCAAGAAACAACACATGGACAAATGACGGTAAAGCAACGAAAGTGTTTTTTGAAGCACAGGGTGCTACAGTAAAACCATCTCGACTTCATGGTGATTACGATGTGTTTGTTGATGGAAAGCACGTAGCTTGGATCTTCAATAACAAGGAAGACCAGATTGAATTTCTAACTTCAAAGGGCTTAATCAAATAAGACCTCACCTAACGCCACCATAGAGAGATAAGCATCATGAGCAAATACATTTTACCTTCAAAATACCCTACCCTGACCGAAATCACGCTAGGCTCAAATAAGAATGTACACGCAATCACTAAGCGTGACCGTTTTCTGGATAATGGATACTGTGTCCAACTGATTAAAGAAATCCCGATGAAAGTTCAGTTTCAGGGAGATTCGTTAGTACTGGATCAGGAAGCATTAAGCGTTATCAAAAAATGCCGTAAAGTGGTTCACACAAATCATGAATACCGCGATTGTGAAGTGTACAGCCTAATCAGCGAAGATGAGCGATTCATGGTAATGGGCTACGAAAACGAAGAAGAGGTTGCCGAGCGAAGAGGCACTTTCTTAGGCGGAGAAAGCTACTATGATTTAGCGAAAAAGATTAAGGCGGATAATTTAAGTAAGTTCTATGCCGTTAAAATCTTTGATACTGACAAAGAAGAAGTGAATTACTGATTTGATAGGGGCGATATATTTGCCCCTTATTTTATTTGCACAATAAAAAAGGCTGATTTCAATCAGCCTTTAATTTTATGAGTTCTACCCAAAAGCGCCAAGTGCTCTATCTAAATCTAATGAGCCTAAGCGAGTTAATTTAGGTGGTGGTGAAAGGCGCACCACCACGAAGTGGTGGCTTTAATCAAAGCCTTCCTGGTGTTCTAAATATTGCTTCACGATTTCAAGTGGCGCACCTCCACAACTAACCAGACAATAGCTCCTGCTGTAAAAAACTGGTTTCCAGTAAAACTTACCCAAGTGCTCAGAAAACTCCTTCCTCACAAGTCTTGAAGTAGCAGTTTTCAAGCTGTTCACCATTACTTAGTCACAATAACCAAATGGTAGTGAATATTATAAACGCTGTGATATAGCGTGTTTAGGGATTGTTTTTTAATAATAACCAAATATAATCAACTGTATGAAAAAAGCAATCCGTAAAGTTACATACAAACTGAAACCATCAGTTTCTCAAGAAAAATCGCTGATGAATTTGTTTGTGCATCATCACCAGTTGTACAACTGGGCTTTACGTGATCGCATCGAAACATACCGCAATTCTGATCACGGCCTTAGCTTTTCAGAGCAGTGCAAAATCAATACTCTTTGGCGCAATACTCGCAAAGTACATGGCATATTTAACGCGAATGCTCAAAGTGAACAAGTTACTTTAAAGCGTGTCGCACTGGCTTTTGATGGGTTCTTTAGGCGACTAAAGAAAGGTGATAAGAAAGCTGGATTCCCACGCTTTAAACCGTTTCAACGCTTTAAAGGTTGGGGATACAAAGCGCATGGTGACGGTTGGAAACTTCATCTAAAAGAGAAAAAGCATGGCGCTGTTTATCTGGCTGATGTTGGCATTGTTAAGATACGAGGCAAAGCCAGGAATGATGGTGGTAAGCCGAAAACCGCTGAAATTATTCGCAAGAATGACGAGTGGTTTATCTCAGTTTCAATGGAATATGATTCAATTGAAAGGCAGTGTGGCACTAAGGCCATTGGTTTAGATTGGGGCGTGTCTCATTACTTTTCGACTATCGATCAAGATGGTCATTTTAAACAAGTTGAAAACCCGCGCTATCTCAGAAACAGCAAAGAGTTATTAGCGGCTTTGCAACGCGACCTTGCGTTAGCAAAGAAAGGGACACGAACCCATCGCAATCTGAAACACAGAATTGCTAAACTGCACCAAAAAATCGCCCGTCAAAGGCTTGATTTTACTCATAAAGAAACAGCGAAATTAGTGGAAGTAGCGGCATTGATCGCCACTGAAAAACTCGCCATTAAGAACATGACCCGTAGCGCCAAAGGCACTGCCGAGAAGCATGGGAAGAACGTAAAACAGAAGGCTGGCTTGAATCGGGAAATCCTAAACACTGCGCCAGCCATGACTCTTAATTTGCTGCGATACAAAGCGGAAGAAGCTAGTAGCGAATTTGTTGAAGTACCAACAAAGCAAGTTAAGCCAAGTCAAACATGCCCAAACTGCGGAGCTAGGAAGAAAAAAGCCTTAGCTGAACGCTGGCACTCATGCGACTGTGGCTGCAAAATGCCCCGCGATGTTGCTAGTGCGCAAGTTAATTTAAACTGGGCGTTAGGTATTCAGGCTGGGAACCAGCCTAAAAAGGTAGTTTAGGCTTTCTTTTTGAAACTCCTTCAAAACGCGCAGCGTTTAGTGGGAGTTGTTCATCCGACAAATTTCGTTAGTGGGTTCTCGTCAGCCCATGTAGCAATTTCGTTTGCCGCACTTTGAATTTGTTCTAGGTTTTCACTGATTAACCCTACTTCGGTTAAGCAATTACATCGGAATTCAGGATCTTCCATCACATCAGGATATTTAGCTAAGATTGTTTTGACGAAGCCTTCGATTTCATCTTTGGCTTCGTCATAATGCTTCATATCCGAAGTGATGATTGAAATGTGAGCAAAATGCTTTGTTTCAATCATTACTTTTTTCATGTTTCTTAGCTCAATTTCCAATTAAAACAGGTGATTACGCTAAATTCGTTATCAGGATCGAGAATTTCCATCATGTCGCCTTTGATGTGTACAGGTGTTAGTTCCCACTCGTAAACATCATCACTATCTCGCTCACCCGTTTTAACTTGTTCTTCATGATGCTTTTTGTCTTCAAGATGATTTTCAAGAGCTTCCGCGTGACTTTCAAAAGCATATGGTTCGTCATTGTCATCGCGTGGTAAAGAATATCCATGACCGCACTTGATTAGTTCGATCCAAAGAATTTTTGCTTTAGTATCTGTAGTGTTCATCTTAAACCTTTACTTGTTCTTAGTTAGTGTATTAATTATATATTTATCAAGCCAAAAGTCAATCCAAGAAGGCTTATTTTTTAATAATTAAATATCTTGACTTAGATATTCCATAATGTATAATTGAAAACATGTTAAATTATGGATGTATTTATATGTACTTGGCTAAGGTTGAAAAAGATAGCTCTAATAAAATCAGTGAGCTAGTCGAATCGCTTAATGGGTATAAACGCCAATCGGAACCGCTTAAAACTACTAATTTTACTAAGGGTATAAAAGATGACAGATGCAGTTTTTATCGGTGACATTGTCGAATCTAACGGTAAAACAATCAAAGAAAACAACTTTTCACTAAAACATGAGTTTCCGATCATGTCTCAGGTAAAAGTTGTCTCTTGTGAGTCAGATTCATGGTTATCGCGTGAAAGTGAAGTTATTCAAAATGCAGTAAAAGCAGGACTGCCATTTTATGTCGTTCAGCATATTCGTGATTGTGATGGCACTCCCCTTTACGCAGTATCTTTTGTTCCGTTAACCGAAGCAGAAGATGAGCGGCTAAACGAAAAATACTTAAACATGTTATCGAAAGACCGTTCGCTTCAAACAGACCTGAGCGCATTTATTCAGCTTACGGATCTTGTAAAAACATTCACACTTTTTGGAATGCATTCAGATGACTTGGAAAGGGTTTAGTGGTTAATTATGCCTAGATTGACTGAACAACAACTGAACGATAAATCCGAAATGATTGGTCGCTTATGCAATACAAGATTTGGATTTGAGCGTTCATTATCCATCGTTCTGAGTCGGTTTTTAAGCCAGGACGAGATTAAGCTGGCAGTTAAAGCAGCTAAGAACAGGGATTTCGAAACCTTTGAGTACATCACTCAAAGGGTAAAGCCCTCAAAACAATCCAAATCAGAATCATTGAAGGCTTTAAGGAAATCACCACAAAGGCGGTTGCCTTTCAAAAGTAGTAGCATCCATACTCGATAACACAGCGCATGTGTATTCGCTTGTGTCGCCGTAGAACTTTGCATCTTTGAATTGGTTATCAGTCGTCTCAATTACCTTAAACTCCATCGGGTAATCAAGGTAGCGATTATACTTTGCATCAAGCATTCGACCTTGAAGCCTTATTGAGAAATCCTTCCATTTGTTTTCTAATGTAAGGGTGCATGTTTCAGGGTCAAACTTGTGATGACCTTCGATTTTGAAATTCTTGTCCTCTCGCCACTGATAAGTGCGATTGGGATCAAAATCAGGAATTCCATTTTCCCCGTCTCGGGGATTGTGGGCTTCTAGGGTGATACTGAAATCGTCAAGCCTTGTGTTTCTGACTTTTCGGTCATTACGAATGTCGTACAGTCGGCTTAGGTGAAGCTTGTATCTTTGAGGGTGCTCATTTGTTCTGAAGCTATCCCATGAAAGTGTGGCATCGGGCTTGCTGTAATCTAAACTGCGATAATTAGGTCCATGATAGTAAATGCACCCTGATAATAGTGCGCTAATACTAAGAATTGGTATGAGTTTAAGCATGTTGTGATCCTATTTTTTTTAAATCATACCATGAGCAATTCGTTGAATAAATTAATTAATAACAGCATACTTCGTATGCAATCTTCAATGTGAGGTCTTTTCTGTGCGAGTAGGTTTAATTGGACATTCAGCAGGTATTTCAGCCCCTATTTCTGGTGCTAAGCATATGACGCGTAAACCGCATGTTAATGTAGGTACGATTGGACATATTGATTATGGTAAGCAGACGTTCGTTACATTGGCAGTGAAAGCCTACTACAAAGGCTCGTATCGTCCATCCTCGTACTTTGAGCAGCTTGCGCTACAAAGCTCTGGAAAAGGTGGAAAGAAAGCAAGAAAGCGGATTCGAGGCTGGTAATTGCAATGGGGAGGCGTGAGCTTCCCTATTTTATTCAGGGGCTTATTAATTTAATTATTAAATTGACTTAATATCCAACTTTTGTATAATGAGTGAAATAAAATATAAAAGTGAATAAAGATATGTTCGACGTTAAACAATCCGTAGCTGATTACCTAAACATCATTGTTACTCATGCTTGTAACATGAAATGTGCATTCTGCATTGACGAATATCGCAACGAAGATGTTTTTGTATCCCTTGAGCATGTCGAAAAAGCTCTTAAGTTTGCCAAAAAGAAGAATGTTAAAGACATTTTGCTGATTGGTGGTGAGCCTACATTGCACCCGCAGATTGTAGAGATTGCAAAGTTGACTAAATCATACGGATTTAGGGTTATCCTTACCACGAATTACACAAAGCACGATGTTGTTAAAGCCCTTGATGGTATTGTTGACTGCTTCAATATCTCGTTCTACTCGCAAAGAGAGTTGCCTAAGCAGTGTGATTTTGTTTCTGATTTGACTATTCATGCAATCATCCATCGTAAGCAACTCAACACCAGAGAGAAACTTGATTCTTTCATTGATAAGTACCGCGAGTATGCTCACTTAAAATTTTCAACTCTGACAGTTTGTAACGATTGGACAGAGAAAATGCAGTCAGTGCCTTATCTTGACTCGCTACCTGTTAAAAAGATGGTTTTATTCAATGAAATTGAAGGTATGGAATATCGGGGATGCGTGATTAAGCGCCACGATATTATTCTCAACCCTGGCGCAGATCAATCTTACAAAGCGCATACAAATGGGCAGATTGTTAAATCTTGGAAGAAAGACTTGATTGCCCTATCTAGCGTAGCTTGATTTAAGATCTCTATTAAACTTTCGATAGGTCGATTTTGTTATAGCGCTTATGACCCAAATCGATATTAAGCGCTGAAGCGACTTCTACAATGCCTGCCTGTGCATGGTCGATGTCATCCATACCAAGAACCTCATATGGCGTTAGCGGCTTGCCACCAGCCAATCTGACACACTTTAAAGAGTGCATAAGAGCATCTGCAACTTGCTCGATAGATTCAGGGCTGATGACGAAGCTTTTGGTCGGTTGGTGATACTTCATTTTGAACTCTCAATTTAATACGTTGTTATGATCGAAAAAAGGAGCTAACGCTCCTTTTCTCTAATAATCGCAGGATTATTATTAGACTTTGCCTTCGAAGTAGCTCAGTAGAGAGCCAATTGTCACTAGCTTCTCAGCATCTTCATCAGGGATTTCTACGTCAAACTCTTCTTCAAGAGCCATGATGAGTTCCACCTGGTCTAAAGAATCTGCGCCTAGATCGTCATTGATATGTGCTGTTTCAGTAACTTCGCTTTCGTCAACACCAAGTTGCTCAACAACAATCTTGATAGCACGTTCTTTTAAATTAGCCATTTCTTAATCCTTTATTTTTTATTCAATTAAATAATGTACGAGAGAAATAATATTGAATAAATCCACGTTAAGCAAGTAAAAAATAGCTGGTCAGATATCATTTGAAGAATAAATGGTCGCCTTAACTAAGACGACCATTTATTTCATTCCCTATGCGGCCTCAATTTCAGTTTGAAGCTCTTTGATCGTTTCATCTAGCTCAAAACATTGGTCAAGATGATAAAGCTCAATAAGCTTTAGCATGAACTTCGCAGGAGTTGAGGTGCGAATTCTGTGTAATGCCACTGATACCACTTGAGGCATGTGCTCTTTGTTATCAATAAACGATTTTTGGTTTACTGTATCAACCAGGACGTATTCATTGATGTTGCTTACAGCATCGTACACGCTGCTAGGAAGCGTTTCGCCGTTCATTACAGCCGCTAGTTCTGGGTGGATAACAGAGATAGTTTCGTCGTGCAGTTTAACAAAGTTGCTAGTCATGGTGGCGTCCTTAATTACAAGTTATCTTGATGTTTTTAATTATACACGCATAGATCAGAGAGTCAATATGTTTAATTATTAAAAATGAAGATGGAAATAAAAAAGCCCTTCACGAATGAAGGGCTTGATGTTTCCTTTTACCGCTTATTGGCTTGCGCTGTCTTTGGCTTTTTCATACTGCATAGCGCCATCAAGCAGTTCTTGTTGACGCTTCACGGCGTTGTCAGCCGCAATCTGATAAGAGTAGGACTCTGTAACGCTATTGATAAACGCTTGTGCTGCAAGCATTCTTAGGTTTGACTTTTCTTTTTCAATTGTGTCTTCCGAAAAATCTGAGCCTTTAGTCAAATCGGTGTATTGATCAATAAGGTTATCAGTCGTGTCAGAAAGAATAATGTTAATAAACGCAATCTTATCCAGTAGAGTTGGATTTTCAAGATCTGTAAAGCGTTGACCTGTGACCTTATAACGGGTCATTTTGTACTCAATTTCTGCAAGATCTGCAAGTGTCAGCTTCGGGTATGTAACCACATCTGTCTCTGTGGTGTACGGCATAGTCGCTTGCGCCGATTTTGTAGCTGAATTAGATTCCATCAATTGTTCTTGCTCAATCTGTTCAATGCGGCTTGATGCCAACGCATTGCCTAACATTAGACCACTCGCTAGACCAGTTGCTCCGTACACTGCATTTTTAGTAGCACTAGAGCCTGATGTGCTCGTAACTGTTTTTCCAGGTTTGACTTGCTTCACTGGCGTAATTTTTACAGGCTTAGGCGCTGGTGGAGCAGGCTTAAAAGCAGGTGCGCTGATTCTCATCGGGCTTGAACGGAATTTAGCGTTAGCAGTGGTGCTTACCATTGATGCTGTAGCTGCGATTGTTGCGATTAGCGCGTAAGTCTTAAATTTCATTGGTATGTTCCTTGGTGAATCTTTATTTTTAATTACTTAGGAATCCCTAAGATATTCATTAATTATACATAGTAAGGATTGTCGGTCAACAAATTATTTAAACAAATAAAAAGATAAATAGAAGGAAGCAATTGGTTTTGACTGCTTGCAGTCTTTAATATAAACGGTCTTTAAATCGTCTATTTATTGGTTGAAAGGTTGAACATGGTGGGATGATCCTTTGCACCAAATAATAAGGCACTTAATCTAAGTGCCTTACGTGTAAGAAAAACCTCTATTTCGGGTGTCAGGGGCTTTAATGGTCTTAAACGAACAGCTCGCTTGCTAGAACCGCATATGCTTCAGATAGTAATGCGTTAGGTTCGATCACTAGTTCTTCTTGGTAGAGTCGGTGGAATACTGTGTCATAATCCTGATCGTTAGTGGTCAAAGTGAAGTTTAGTACAGGGTCAAAAAGAAGGTTTTGAGGCAGTTCAGCCTTTTCGCTACGACTGGCTTCAATTACTTCAAGCATTGACACACCCTTTTTCTCGATGTGTGCTTTAATTTTATCCATGCCAATAAAGCGTTCATTTGTGCTTTGATCGACTAGTAATGCTTGAACGCCATCATTTTCCACATCGATATCGACGTTTGCAATGCTAGCAATAGTGTGAAATTGAGAAGCGAAATTAAACCCTTCCATTTCAGAAAGATTTACAAAAGTTTCGCTTAACTTTAGCTTGTCGCCTTCATTGATTACAAAGTATTCATTAACTTCGATCAGTTCGCTAAAGTAAATGTAGGATGAGTCAGTAACAACGGTCTGGTTTTTGTTCCAGATGTCACAAACAATACCTTCGTCCGTTGTGTAAACTTCTACATAAAACACACCAGGAACACTAAACCAATATCCGCGCTCAGTTGTTCGAATAGTTTCAAATAACTGCTGGACAGGTGTGTAATCTGGAAGTTCGATAGCAGTATTGCCATCAAGAATGACAAACTTTTTATTTACCGCAACGGGAACAACTACATCACTTGTGAAATTTCCAAATGGTAGTGATAGCTTAGATGCAGGCACAGTAAATGGCAGTGAGATGTAGTCTAAGTAAAATTTGTTTTCAATTGAAGGTTTCACGGTGTGCTCCTTTTGTTTATGTTTCCATTATACACAAATAGAAGGACAGGTCAATTATTTAATTATTAAAAAATAAGATTAAACACTAAAAATCCCGATAACGGGGCTTAATAAAAAGTTCAATGACCAGTTAATCGATAAACTGAGGATCTTCGATGGGTTCATTATCATCAGAAAAGTCAAATTCTAGCCACTTTTCGCGAGGGATTTCAGGGTGGGCTTCCATCCCATTAGTTTGCTTACAGCATCGTACACGCTGCTAGGAAGCGTTTCGCCGTTCATTAAATCCGCTAGTTCTGAGTGGATAAAAGAGATAGTTTCGTCGTACAATTTAACAAAGTTGCTACTGACACTACCCGCCCTGATCGGGCGAGGCTTGCGTCAATTAAATTATGGTCACTTTAGTAATATCCCATGAACTTACTCTATTATCAAAAATCACACCACGTGGCGCACTATACTTGCTAATTGATAGTTCTTCATCCCAATACAATCCATCAACAGGAATATTCTCTTCTTGACAGTACAATGAAACAATCAAATCTTTATGCTCGGAACCAGTAGCAGCCTTAAACTTATCAGTGATAGTGTAACTATTATCATTAACTTCTAGCGTACCATTTTCAATCGCTTCATCATAAATCATATCCATCATTTCAAGCTCAGCCGACAACTCATCACTATCAGTAATCTCGATAAATACATTATCATCAAGTTCATCGTCATAGTAATTAATTATGTAAACAAAATCTTGTGATATATAGCCTTTTTCAATTCCCCACTTAAAAATCTGTTCATAATGCTCTTTGTTAATTTCCAGCATATCAATAAATTTATGTCCAGACTTAGACAGATTGTATAAGTTGCCTGTAGTCAAACCTCTGTTTATTTTTACCCAAGCATCAGGCTCAGTGGAAATACTTAAACCTCGCCCTTCATGTGAGTTATTTCTACGCGAATTAATATCTAACGTACCTACATGATATAGCTGCTCTACAACTTGTGTAACAGGTAAATCAATACTAATCTCTACCGCCTCAATTAAATTTAAAATATCTCTTACTTTCATTCAGTAACCTCACACTTAACATAACATACTGGTATTTTAGTCAGACCATACAACCAAAAGGCTACTATGCGGTGACGACCTTCCATTACAAATAAATGGCAGTGAGATGTAATCTAAGTAAAATTTGTTTTCAATTGAAGGTTTCATGGTGTGATCCTCTTGCTTATGTTTCCATTATACACAAATAAAGGAGTCGGTCAACTATTTAATTATTAAAAAATAAGATTAAACACTAAAAAGCCCCATAACGGGGCTTAATAAAAAGTTCAATGACCAGTTAATCGATAAACTGAGGATCTTCGATGGGTTCATTATCATCAGAAAAGTCAAATTCTAGCCACTTTTCGCGAGGGATTTCAGGGTGGGCTTCCATCCTATTAGTTAATGATCCGTACACCTCCCATGAATGGAGGTTATCAGGAAAAACATCTTCCATAGGTTGATAACCATTGTGATGCTTACCTTTTAGATACAAGTCATGGTGACTTTCTACGGCATTCGGCATTGACAAATCTCCTGTAGGATCGGCGTGACTTATTGCTGAACTAAATTGAATGTTCGAACATGATAGGATTCATGACCGTCAGTAACAAACCAATATTTTGTTGATGAGTTCCAAATAGCATCAGTCAAGGCTGTATAGCCAATATTGAACTCTTTAACCGTATGGTTTGGCAGAATGGTTTCACAAGAAATCGCGCATTCTTCGTCATTAAGATCGATTGTAAACGATGGGAATTTGATACCGTTAATCTCAACCAAATCAGCATTTTCAAGCATTTCAACTAGGCTTTGAGTTGGGTGCTCACTAATGTCGAAGTTAAAATCACCGCCTTCGAATTCAACCAGCAAGTTAACGATATCAACATTGCTCTTATGGTCAATGAAATGAACGAATTGTTCGATTAGTCCTTCATCGGTATTCAGGTCTTCAATGTCGTAACCTTCACCTTCTAAAGTGTCTCGTAAACAGTCTTTAAATGCATCCAGAATGCGATTCTTAGCAAATACAACTAGATAATCGTATGCGCCAGATTCGGTTGAGAATACACGCACTGGCGGAATGTGAGGGATATTGCCGTTTTGCTCTGATGCATATGCTTGAGTAAGCGTAAATACTGTGGTTGTCATGGTGTGTGCTCTTTTATGTGTTAAATTAAAATAGAGGGATCAGGAAGTCAGCGCCCAAATCAAGCTTTTCACTGGCAAGCTCTTTTTTACAAAAATTATATAGCTCATCCTGTAGAGAATAAGCTTCCCGTTCCCAAGGTTGATCTTTATATAAATCAAAGTCAGATTCACGTTGAATTGAAGACGCAACGCTTAGCTCTACTCTTTCAGAACCGTTATTCCAAATAAATTGATCGTTATTGGTTCCAAAAGACAATTGACCTGTATAAACCTGCTTAGCATGAACTAATTCATGGCAAAGGTAGATGACCCAGATAGTGAAGCTTGATTCTTTGTTAAGATGAATGGCAAAATTTTTGGTGTTACCATTTTTAACCTTCAAAACCGCGTTTTGATTTTTAGGAAGCTTTTTCAATCCAATGGTTAACGTAAGCTTTTCATTTTCAGGAAGTAACTTTCCAACGACCAGGTTTACAACTTTAGTTAGTGCTGGAACGTACATTCTGTTAGCTTTACTGCCTGATTTTTCGAACTTAATGTTAGCCATAGAGCCTCCGAAAAAATTATATTTATAATTACAGATATATAAGTGTTGAGGTCAATTAAGGGTTAATTGTCCCGTTATGCGAGCTACAGCGTAGACACTTCGCAATAAACCACTTGGATCTTAACAAAGTTCTCAGCTTCATCGAACGATTTAAAGTCGAAAGCGGCATTATGATGATAAGTATCAAAACGTTGATTTCTTGATAAGAAACGACCTGCGCTATCAATAACAAAGAATTTCATGAATTGACCCCTATTTTGTTGTCATCTTCTTTTTCATGCTTGAGTTAAATTATGCATAAATAATTTTCAAGGTCAGTATTTTAATTATTAAAAAACAATGTAATATAAAGCTATATTGCTGGCGAGCTTAACAATCACCAGCCATTAAATTTAGTTGCGTTGCTCGAAAAACTCGCGAATTTTCACTTGTTCGTTTTCGTGTTTTTCAATGCGCTTGGCGCGACCACCATTGATGTAAGCGTGAATTTCTTCGAAATTCTCAAGATTAATTTCGCTATCAAGATCAATGTTGCGGTACTCAACTGAACAAACTACCTTGTGCATAACTACTGGTAATGTATCATCAACTACCACACCGCCAGAAATGCTTAAGCCATGCTCAGAAAGAGCTGCTTGAAGTTTATTGAAACGAGCGATGTTGTTTTTGAATGCTTGATTAGTAGTCATGGTGCGTCCTCTTTAGTTACAAGACCTAGCGGTCTTTCTTGTTCACAAGTATACACTAATAATACAGTAGGTAAATAGTTTAATTATTAAAAATTAAAGGTATTTGAATTGACTTTTAAGCTATTAAATGTATAATGAGCGCATAAGGTTAATAAAGGACACCGCCATGAAAAACGTAGATATCAAATTCAATCAAGACTTAAGCAAGTTCCGCAAAGTTAATGCTCTTTGGGTTCATATCTCTGAAAATGCAAACATCAATGTTATGGAACATGCTTCTCTAAAATGGTTTATGATCCCGTTAGAAAGTAAGAAAAAGCCATCTAACGAAGATGTATCAATGGCTGTTAAAAAGACGATTGAATGCAGCGGTATTGAGCTTAAAGCAGGTCTTAATTTCTACGTCGCTGACCGTGAAATGATGAATCCACTAACCTTGAAAGAGCTGGATAATCTGGTTACGGTTCAATACACAGCAACAGAATGCCAGGATTAGGGGTTTAGCCCCTTTTCCCATAGTGAAGAGAAAGAATTGGATATACCCCATTTATGGGGTAAAAGTAATAAAACACGGAACGATGATAGCCTTGATCATGCTTCCATAGTAATGAATAGCTTAATAACAGGAATAAAAACATGCCATCAGAAGCCATTGTGAAGTCAGTACAGAAAGCGTACAAATCGCTAAAAGAATCACTACCTGACTTCGAGCCTCGTTCGCACCAAAATTATCTGGTAGGCGAAGTAACTAAGGCGATTTCTGGCGATAATGAAAACAATATTATCGTTGCCGAGGCAGGTACAGGGACGGGTAAGTCTCTGGGGTATCTCATGGCTGCTATTCCTGTTGCTAAGCACTTAGGCAAGCATGTTGTTGTATCTACAGCAACCGTAGCATTACAAGAGCAGTTAATCGATAAAGACCTACCATTTTACCGAGATCATATCGAACATATTGATTTCGATATCGCTAAAGGTAAGGGGCGCTATTGTTGTGTAGAGAGACTACAAGGCATTGTCACTGGTAACGGTGACGTTACCTTTGATTTCAAACCAACGCATGAAGATAGAGAGGTTTACAAGAAGCTGTTTGCGGATTTGAAGTCTGGTGAATGGAAAGGTGATCGCGACTCTCTAAAAAAACCTATTGAAGATAAATTGTGGAACGTGATTGCAAGTGGCGCACATACTTGTAAAGGTAAACGTCATGTAATGTGTCCATTTCATATCGCTAGACGCGAGCTTTCTAAGGCAAATGTAATTGTTGCTAACCATGCGCTTGTAGCAGCGGATTTATCACTTGGCGGTGGCATTATCCTTCCTGAGCAAGATAACACTATCTACGTCTTTGATGAGGCTCATCATCTTCCAAACATTATTCGTGATGCTCATGCAGGTTCATTTAGCTTGTCAGGTTCAACGACTTGGGTCATGAATTTGTACACGTACATTGAACGACATGCATCGGTGCTAAACGTTAGCTCCGAGGAACTTCAAGAATTGGCTATTGTGCGTGATGACTTCTCTATTACGCTCGATGAGATGGAGAATGTCTTTAAGCAATGCCCCTTTACTGATAAGGTATTCCGCTTTAAAAACGGTGAGATCTCAAGCAGTGATTATGAAAAATTCAATGACCTAAAAAGCGCATTGAAAAAGCTAAGAAAACGTATTGGACGTGTAAGGACTTACCTTGAAGAAAACGAGGAAAGCTTTTCGTCAGCAGACTACGATCAGTTTAATAGCGATATCAATTTCCATTATTATCGATTAGAAAACATCCATGATGTAACAAATCAATTTCTCAATAATGATGAGACACCGCTTGCGAAATGGTTGACGATTACCGAGGATAACCGTGTTAGCGTTCACTCATCCCTGTTGGATGCAAGTGAAACCATTAAATCGTCGCTTCTTGATGCTGCTCATGCCGTTGTAATGACATCGGCAACCTTATCTACTCTTGGTAATTTTGAATACTTTAAATTGCTTTCTGGTGTGCCAGATGAGAGTAAGTTTATTCGTTTAAGTAGTCCTTTTGATTACCCTAATAACGCTGAACTACTCATTCCGCAAATGAACGTTAATCCAAGCTCAAGAGAATTCACTAATGAATTGATTGAAAAGTTAAATGAGTACTTATTTGACGAAAATTACGACTCTCACTTGGTTCTTTTCTCGTCGTACAAGCAGATGAACGAAGTTGCTGATCAATTAAAGGAAAAGATTGAAGCTAGCAAAATCACATTTGGTATTCAGGGCAAAGGCGCTCGTAATCGTATCATTAGTAAACATAAAGAAGCCATTGATAAAGGTGGTCGCTCTATCCTTTTTGGTACACAAGGATTCTCAGAGGGTCTTGATTTAAAGGGTAAGTACCTTACTCAACTTGTAGTGACTAAAATTCCTTTTTCTGTTCCTACTGAGCCAATTGATGAAGCTTATGCGGAATTGGTATCTACACGTGGTGGTAATCCGTTTATGGAGATTTCAGTCCCAGAGGCATCAAGAAAGATGATTCAGTCAGTTGGTCGTTTAATTCGAACCAAGCGAGATACAGGTCGATGCATTATCCTTGATGATCGAATTGCTACGAAGAATTATGGTAAAAGTATTTTGAAAGACTTGCCTCCATTCAAACTTAATACAGATTACAAGTCGATTATTGACCTTTAATCTTGCTTATGCATAATAATTAAAAACAAATAAGGAATTATGATTATGAAATATGGTAAACTGGCTCAAGATTGTGGCGAAAGACTTCCTCTTGAAGTAATGCGTTCTGCTGCTGGCTATTACATTGGAACAAGTGAAGATGGAATGCCGTTTAGTCGCGAGTCGGTTGAATATTTCGATAATCAGAGCAAGGCGGAAGAAGCGCTTGAAACTGGAAACTGGACACAGCGAATGACCCCTTAAGGGGGCTTTCGGTATTGAGGTGATTATGACGCTCGAACAGAAAATGATTGCGATTCTAAATGAAACAAATAACTTTAGTGTTAGCTCTTGGGATATGGCAAACAAGATTTATAACAACTGCATGAATACCCCGAAACCAGGTAACGGAGTTAGAATCGCTAACCTGAGAAGGGCTGCTGAAAAAAGTGTGGTGGTAGGAACATTCATATCGTCAACCAATGGAGATAGAATGTTTCATCTCATCGATAAAAATTCTTGATTTGCGAAGTGATTTAGATGAAATGATTGTCCTAACAGATTTGATGTATTCTGATATAGTATCAATCAATTCGTGAATTTTAAATAAGGAAGTAGATATGGAAAAGCAAAGCAAGTCTGAATTTAGAAAGGATTTGAGCTTCCTTACCACCAGTGGTGAAAGTTTTGACCCAATGGTGTTTTTGACATCAAATGACCCACTTGATGATGTTTATGCCGTCAGTAGAGATAATCGTAGAGTTATCATTCATACCGTCCAGAGAATTTGTGTAAATAACGAGGCTGCTGGTGGCACCTCAACATCTATTTTGTTGGTGGGTTTTGACCCGATCTCAGAGCCAATCGACAACCTATTCGAAAATATCCTGCTAGCTAGACGACTTTACGACTATTGGCAAAACCTATTCACCAGCAAAGGAAAAAAACCTCCAAAAACCAAATCTGAGATTGGTAAATCGATTATTTATTTGATGATAGTCTCTGAAGAAGAGTACGAAGAAGTTTTGATAGATGGGGTTATTGAGTACTTTGAGAGTAATTTGGGCTTCAAGTATGAGGCTTAGTTAGTAATTTGATAAATTTAGGGTCAATTATTTTATAACAACTATTAAAAGAAAACACCCCAAAAAGAAGGCGCAACTGCTTTTAGAATATGCTGGCGATGAGCATGTGTCGTTTACGCACATTAATGGGTACTATGAGGATAATATCTTTGTTTGCATCTATGCGATCCCTATTCATGTTCGCTCACCCCTACCTAAAGGAAGGGGATTGCGCTCACTCTCGTTCAAGACCTGAACTGTTTCAATTGGTAAATTCGCTTGAGAAAAAGCTAAAGCAAGAAATGCAGAATTCTAAATAGAGCTAACCGAAATTATTTTAAACAGATAAAAATAACGCCCTCAGTTGGCGTTATTTGCATCTTTACTTCCGATAAATCCAAGGGAAGAAATACCTATGAAGATAAGAGCAGAAACGATGTGGCCGAGATTCTGGTGCTTAACCTGTGAAACGCTTAAATCCATGAATAAGAACGTAAATGGTAATACGATTGGCATAAACAATCCAATGGTTAGAGATAGCACTAACTCATTAAATTCATATTTGTACCCTAGTCTTTTTCTGATTTTTGAGATCAAAAAAATACTGCCTATACCGAGCGCCACCAGCCACCAATAGTAAGAGGCTCCAATATCTTGGCTGAAACGAACGGACTCACCACAAAACATTAAGTACGCGACGAAAGTAATTGAAATAACGATTAAAGTAAAAGGGTTAATTCTTTTCACAAGAAACTCCGCAAAGGTTGTCAATTGTGATAACGCTATCTGCCATCTCTGCCATTAGCTTTCTGGAAGATTCCAGATCTATTTGATGCTGGATGTTAAGCCAATACTCAGGAGTAGTGTTAAGAGCTATGGCGAGCCTACTTGCTAACTCAACAGTTAATGAGGTTTTACCATTAATGAGGTTGCTCGCAGTATTTCTGTGAACATTAATGGCTTTAGATAGGTCAGCGATTTTTATGTTCATTGGTTCCAAGAAGTTTTTTAACAGAGTCTCCCCTACACTTCTCGAAGTTGATTTTGAATCAGACATTTATATATCTTAATAAATAATTTATTTATCAATTATCTAATTTAAACAGATAATTTTCAACATACTAATGTGACCATCTTCAATCATTTTAGTTAAAGCCAGCTTCTCAGCTTCGATGAGGCAAAGCACTTTCTCGGCTTCTTTTTGAGTGATTGGGTCACTATCTTTTCTGAAAAAGCATCCATCAATAAGATAATCACCTTTTGCATTACTGTACGCATGGTCACAACCAGGGGGAGTGATAAGGATCTGTTTGATTTCGTCAAAATCCTTTAGGTCTACCCCGATAACAACCTTCACCATGTTCGGCTTAATTTCGATAATTTTCATTTCAGGCTCTCGCGAGATTAACCACCCTCGATACCGAGGGTGGAAATAATCAATAGTGATTGTTTAGCTCGTGACGCATCTCATCACTGTTCAAGCCGAAATGCTCAGCAATGTTCGACAAGCCAAAGCCTTTTACATACCATTCCTTAGCCTGCTTGTGTTGCTCTACTGTAAGCTTGAGAGAAATAATTTTTTCTACATTCGGTAGTTTTTCAAGCTCTTGGATAGAGACAAGTGTTTGATTCGAGATTGGAACTTCAAGCTCAGAATTTGAGTATGCTGGAGCATGATGAATTGCTTTTGGCTCAGTTGTAATAACTAGCACTGAACCGTTGGCTTTGTTGCCAACATCCGATAAATCCGTAAGAGTGATGCTCTCAAAGTCAGGGGTAACGGCTACGTATTGCATACAGAATCCTTTTTGAATTGGTTTATTCTTCACTTGGCATTTCCAAACTTTGATTTAATTATATATTATTAATACTCATAGTCAATAACTAAATAATTAAAAACCTCACTTTAATAAATTATTTGGTTTTACTTTTGTGCTAATTTATGTATAATTATAAAAACAAAGCAGGGTATTTCTAATGACTGAAGCCAATTACTACACGAAGAAAGAAGTGACAGATAACACTAAATTTACAATTGTTCTTGTAAGGAAGTCTGGAGCGTTTCAGCAGGAGTATGGATTTCTTGATGAGTCAGGATGCCTTGTTGGTCTTAAAAGTAGAACAGTGCCTTATATCGCGGCAAATGGCTACACGCAAGCCAGTAACATGATCGAAAAGCTGAAGATTGGAGCTGAGTATAACGCCCTACCTGCGGTTAAAGATTATAGTGGCAGTTACATGGTAGAGAGAGCCAGTGACTACGTTGAAGATAAGCTAACAAGCCAATTACGAGAGCAATTGAAATCATTCCAGGAAGCCATGAGAAGAAATGGTCAATTCACGGGGCAGACATACGAGAATCAAACCTAATTGTTTTTCCCATCAAAGATGGGTTTAATTCAATAAAGCATAAAAAGGCGCACCAATCACTATGGTGCGCCTTTAACGATCTTTGTTCTTCTATTTAAAAATGACTTGTGCAAAACGGTCAATGTTAAATGCAGCATTCTCTCGAAGTTTATGACCACAACCTTTTTTCATTTCATCTGGGAACATTGTTTCCATATGCTTTTTAGCAAGCTCAATGCCCTGTTCTGGAGATAGGTTTTCAGCATATAGAAGTTCAAGCAATGAGTATTCTAGTGTGATTAGAATATCATACAGCTCAGGATCTAGAGCTTTTAGTTCTTCAAGAAGATTGATGCTGTCTTTGAGTGTATGAATATCTTGCATTCGGGTCTTAATCTTAAGGCATCCAACTTGAAAATTGTCTCTGTCAGAATACTCATTTAGAGAGCGTAACAAAAGTTGTTTCACAGTGTTATCTAAAATATGCTCGGTAGATACCAGTACAAAAGCATGAAACTCATGAGCTGCCAGGAACTCTTTGTGTTCGAGAGTTAATGGTAAGTCTTTTGCCATAAGCAAATCAGTTTCTCTCAGAATTCGGATGTTTTTATGATTGATTGCGCCATAATGCGCCATTTCTAAATCGCTATAGATGGCTTTGAACTTAATGATAGAACCCATATCCGAAAGCTCAGGAATAACAGTGCATCGTTGACCAAAGGCATTATCATGCTCAAGCAGTTTTTTAAATGCAGTACACTCTTTGATTTCATCGTCTTCACTCAGGGTAATGCGATACATCATTCCTCTGGTATCGGTGTATAGGTGAATGATGTCATTTGTGTTTTTGCCAATAGCCACCGCAACAGTAATGTTTGGTGTGAAGAGATCGGATTTCAGTTTTTTGTTTTCACTAAAAAGTTCCGATAAAAATTCTGCTTGAGTCTTATCCATTATATTTGCCTGTTAATTTAATTTTTCGAAATTATACCGTTTTCAATCAAGAGTAAATAATTAAACAAATAAAAACCCAGCAACTGTTGCAGGGTTTTAGTGTATTGCTTGTTGCCTGCAACATCTTCACTGTTAATCCAGAAGTCGTATGAGCCTTCACCACGGTGAGGTTTGATTTCAAATGTAGCCATACCGTACTGGTCTGCGATACCGTTAACCGCTAGTTTATGGTCTTGAGCGTTAGATCCTGGTTCGTCACTCTTTGTGATAGTCACAGTAAATGGCGTGTTTGGCTCAAGATTCACACCGCCCTCAAATAAACCAGCGTCCTGGTTGTAACGCGGTGAGCCTTTGCGTTGGTACTTGGCAACAGTGTCGATCTCGATCTTAATTTCCTTTTGTTCGGTGCTGCGTTTATTGATCAGGTATTTCATCACATAGTGACCATCTTCCAAATGAGGCAGGGTAACTGTCTGCATTTGACGATCATCGCGACCACGGCGGTGACAATATTGGTCTGATTGTTGAGAGCCGCTTTCAGTGTTGATTACAGTGTAGTCAACACATTCAAAGCGCATGGTTTCAAAAACGAATTCTGGCGTTGAATCGCTGGTGATATGGTCATAGCTTGAGATGCCTGTGTCAGATGCTGGGTGCATGTATCCCCATAGTTCTGACGCAGAAACAGAAGCTGAAGCCGTAGCCAATACCAGTACGATTGCAGACAGAGTTTTTTTTCATTAAGCACATGCTTTAAGTTGCTATTTACTCGTTTTTTGATTGCAAATAGAAATAACTATTTGCGGTTTAAGCAGCGATTTCTTCTGCTTCTTCATAGGCTCCAGAGGTTTCTGGTGCTTCAGAATCTTTTAAAGCGGCGATTTGCTTTAGGTTTTGCTCAGCTTCAGCATTGTGAGAGTTAATCTCACTCACTTCACCAGCTAGAGAAAGAATAAGTTGCGCAACGGAAACATCCATTGTTAGCTCAATTTCTTGATTGCTTTCAATTGCTTCTGGAGTAACTTGAACCGCCAAAGATGTTACGATGTTACTCATTTTATTTACTTTTTTAGGCGCAAGTCGTAACTTCTTAAGCTTAGAAGTTGTTTTCGTTTTAGGTGCTTTTTTGCCTTGTGTTTTAGCAGCCTGCTTTTCTGCTTTGGCGCGAACCTCTTCTTTAGCAATCGCCAGAGCTGCTTCAGAGCCACATTTACGGATGTTACACCAGGCACTGGTTGCTGAGTATTCACCAGACTGAATCATTGCTTGTAGCTCTACTGGGGCTTTAAGCAGTTGAAGGTAGTTAGATACCTGAGCAGGGGTTGTTCCCAACTCTTCAGCGATTTCAGTTTGAGTCATACCTAATTGCTTCATGCGGTGGTATGCACCAGCAGTTTCCATAGGTGTTAGCTCGCGCCCTTCTGATGATTTAATCATTCGAGAAAGTTGAGCGATCTCATCTCCCTGGACTTCAATAACTTGGATTTCTTCTACGTTAGCGCCCATAGACATCAGCTTTTGAAGTGCGATTGTGCGGTGATGCCCTTCGATAACCTTAAGGCGTTGAACACCGTTAACTTCTACGACAACGACTTCAATTGGCGGAACATACTTACCGTCAGTGTAAGAACGAACAAAACCTTCGACGTGATCTGGACGGATTTCGCGGACGTTGTAGCCCTCTTCGATCCACAGAAGACGCGGGTTGGCTTTAAAGCCACTGATACGCTTAACGTCAACATTACCTTCATTGCTAATCTTGCGTAGAGTTTGGTTTGTAGCTAGAGCGACCCCTGTAGCAGTTGCTGAGGCCGTACCGATTGCCTTCTTAGATTTCGCCATAGTTTGTTCCTTCTTTCGTATTCTTTAATTGAGCGCTACACACGCCTTAATGTTTACCATGATACATAAATCAAGGTATAAGTCAATATTTAATTTCTCTTGATTGATCCGTTTAATTTGATCGTATCCTCTATCACTAGCGCACTTTAAAAAATGCGCTAGATACAGGATTAGCCAGTATTACCAGTGGGCGTTTAAAGTCATATGGTCACTCAAACAAGCTAAACTTGTGCAGTTGTATGTGTGAACTGCTGATTGCAGTTTAGATGATGTTTCACAAGGAAGTTGAACAGCATAAAGAACATTAGAGAAATCAAAACCACCCTGCTCTTCAAGCTTTTCGAATGCCTGCTTAACACTGCTGATGGCAACCTGGTTGCGCTCATCTTGAGAAATCGATAATGCATGTGCAACAAGCTCAGCCATTTCTTCTTCGCTCACGCTGTTACCTGCAAAATCAGGGTTTGGGAATTTAGTAAATGCAATTGCAAAAAACGTTTTGTCGGTATCTGAGGCATTCAGTTCAACAAAATCTGATTTTAGAATGTATTGTTCTTCTACTTCAGGCATGGCATCAGCAAAAGCACTCCATGCTACACAATAATCAGAATAATGGATCCCGTTATCAATCAACTGATTGGCTACAAAGTTTTTGAAAAGAGTGCGTACTACCATTACAAAGTCATAACTTGCTTTGTTTTCCACGTTTAAAGCTTTCACCTGCTTGCACAAGGTGACAAAAGTACCATTTGACAATTCAGTGATTTTGTCCAAATAAGCGCTTTGAGCTGGAGTGAAGGTTTCACCTTTAAGAGCCATTTCATAGATACGATTGTGAGCGATCTCATTGCAAAGCATAGGTAATCCTTAATTGATTTGGTTTACATTATTTATATTCATGATTATACATAAATAGAATGCAGTGTCAATATTTAATAATTAAAAAGGCGTAAACATCACAGAGATTTACGCCCTACCATTATTTCAATCAGTTATTTGTTAGTTGAACAGTCCATTATGGAATGCTTCATTAAGAGCTAGTGAGATTCTTGATACATCTTGCAAGCCGATAAAGTATTTGATGCTACAAAAATGCTTGTAGTCACCCGATTTAGTGTCTCTTGCCAGGATGGAAATTTGCTGCCCTTCATTGTGTCCGTGACCACAAGAAACAACAATATGAGAGTTATGATAAGGGAATAATGCATCAGCTTTGAATTCATCCTGATACTTATCATACCTAACGTACTCAGCGCATTGGTATGCATCCATAACTTCATTGTTTTTGTCGGTTAGCTTAATCTGACGAAGCGCATTCAAGATTTGCTCTTCAACTTCCGTATTTGTGAGAACGCGATCTAAAGTCAGTAATCCTGGCTTTTCAGGATTTGGTTTGTATAGGTTTAGACGAACTTGAAAACTTTAATTGTCATCAAATGACACTTCGTATTCAGTCTTAAAAAGTTGTTTAGAATTCATGGTGGTTCCTCGTTCTCGATTTATGACTCTATCATATCATCATAACTCTGGAGTCGCAACAGTATATAATTAAAACAATTAAATTTTCTCTGACAAACAAGAAAGAGGGTTTAGCCCTCTTTATAAGAATATCAATTGCTCTGAGCAAAAAAAATAAAAGATTGTAAATTCAAACTCGAAGAGTTTGTTATGAATCATTCTAAATGTTATAATTTATTAAAATAAAAAAAGGAAATCATCATGGTTAATATTTCATATTTTGGAAATAAGGCGATTGATTACAAATTGAATGTGTTTGCACAGCTTGAGCTTGAAAAACTTAATAATCTTGAAAACAAAATAAAGCTAGAAAGTTTGAATGAGCAAACAGATGAGTTATCCAGACTACTTCACATAAACCATAATATTTTTGTAAAAAATAAAGTTATTGAGATTCCTGATAACGAAATTTCTGATTGTAATTTGAACAATCTAATAAGAAAAGTTAGGGCTAGGAATGGGGATATGTATTTCGATGATATTGATGAAATCAGAAGACCTTTAACTATAGAGAGAATTAAAAAAAATGATGGATCGGTTTTTGTAGAAATTAAATTTTCAAGTGATCCTGCAACAGTTAGTTTTTTGCATAAACTAAACAGTGAGGGTTTACTAGGTGGATCCGATAGAAAAAACCTTCCAAAAATTGATTCAATCACACCGCCTTTCTTTGTATCTAACAGAAATGCTGTAATGGAGAGTTTTTCTAACGGATCAAATCACATTGATGTTGCAAAAATGATTTGTAGAGATTTTATAAATCAAAAACCAGAATTTGTTAGTATGAACTCAAGCCAAAAGATTCAAAAAAGAACTGAAACTCATAGTATTGATATTTAGTAGTTCCGTCGTAAACCCTCGCTAGATCAGCTCGGGAAGAACCGCTGACTTGTTTGTAAACCATGTATTATTTAAAAACTGAGTTTCATTTCTATATAAAAATGGGTCTATAGTTATAGACCCATATTGATAATAATTAGATTAAAAGTAGAGATAGTAAATCAGAATCCCTGCATAACTCTGCCACACTCAGGTGAGCCATGCCTTAATCCATCCGATATCGCTGGCTTCATATTGTCGATTGCGGTTTGGTATCCTGTGCTTATACCTTGTTGGTTTCCAATTGAAAAACCATTTCTATATGCAGTACGTTGGTGGATTTCTGGGAAAGTCATTTCAACTACTGGTTTGTCTAAAAGGTCTGTGGTTTTGTCAGCTTGATGTTCAACGCTAGCAAAATACTCATCCATTGTTATCATTAACGCCTCCGCATAAGTCTCTTGACGAGTGCTTGTTTAAAGATAATTAAACACTAGCATGGATAATTTACGGAATCAACAAATGGATAAAAAAAATATTATAACAACGGGTTGTTTAGCAATCAATTGATTATATTGAGGTAAATAAGGTATTTTCGAAAATTGATTTATTGTGTTAATAAAGTTAAGAAAGCGATAGTTAATAGCGAATTAACTTAGTTAGAGAATGTTATTTTTATTAAGATGGAAAAATATTTACTTGTTTCTAATAACCTTATCCTTAATAAGTACATTATCTTTATGCTCACCATCTTTAATTATATGTTTTTTGTTCTTTGGTATTCAGAGTATTCATTATTTCTTCTGTTGACCCCTTCAATAAATAGCTCGGAGCCATCTTCAAGAATGGCTATAACGGTCCATTTAAATTCAATTTTATTAATTATCTCCATAGCTTCGTTTTTAGATGCATTGAGGTCACAGCCTATAAGGTTAAGTAAATATGATTCAAAGCGTTTGAATTTACCTTAATCCATCAGATACTGCTTGCTTTAATGAATTAACCCCTCTCACAAATCCAAAATCTTCCCCTGCCTGATTTGCTCATACCTAGAAAATTCGTTAGTATGATGCTGGTGGTTTACCTGGCTGAGAATAAATTAATCGGTCTTGGATTTCCTAATGTGTTATTATTCATTGCAAATAAAAATGAAATAAGGAAAAAGTTATGGGTTGGGCAACCAATTATATTAATGAGCTTAAAGGTGGGAAAACCATCTCATTCCGCCCTCGCGGTAACTCAATGGTGGGAAGTATTTCGTCAGGTCAGCTTTGTACAGTGGTTCCAGTTACGGAAAAAACCGAATTAAGAAAGGGTGATATAGTTCTGTGCTATGTCGGTGGTTCTCAATACCTCCATTTGATTAAGTCAATCAAAGGCAATCAGTATAAAATCTCGAACAATAAAGGGCATGTGAACGGCACAACCACGAGAAAAAACATTTTCGGGCTGTGCGTAAAAGTGGAGTCCTAAAGAATAGAGTTAACAAGCTCGCTTAGTTTAAGGTTGAGTTCTTCACTACTGCTAGCCTCAACATCACCAATCGATTGTGTTGAGTGGATGGTGCCAAGCCGAACACTAAAACTCTTGTTGTCGAATGAGTCAATAAAAACCTCTAGATCAGACTTATCGCACTTAAATGATGCATAGTTCTGATCGATAGACATGTTAAAAGTAAACATGGTAAAGCCTTATAAATTGAATTATTTGTCTTCAATTTATCACTGTAATCAAATAATATCTAGTTCCATAATATCAGAATACAAATAAAGGAAAGCGCTATAATGATAAAATCAACGTACATTTCAAACATTGAAATTGCTAGCTTCGACAATCAGGTTACAGACATTGTTAATGCTTTAGATAAAAATGAGGATGGTAAAGTCATGAACATCGGGATAAAAAACCAGAATGGCGAAATCTATCGAATACTTGATGTTGAGGGGCTTAGTAATTTTATGAGCGCCATTAGTAAGCTAGTCTCTTTGGGGTTAGAGGATGAATTAGTCAACTCAATCTTTCCTTTAAATGGTCTTGATGCCATTTTCTCAAAATAAAAAATATCGCTCCTTATGAGCGATATTTATCTTTGCAGACTTCATTATAGAGGATTAGCTCACAGAGACTAGTCGGCTTTCTGTTTCTTTATGGATTAAGTTAAGTTCATCCACCGTCTCGATCATACTCATCTCGTTAAGAGAGTTAGATATGTCATTTAAAGACTTGTACAAAAGCTGCATATTAAATGTTTGAAACGAGATTTGGATAAGTTGCTTAATACCACATTCTTTATAATTGGCATCATTACCATCTGTAAAATGGTTGTCTAGGTATGAATGTGTCAAAATGCTTTGTAGCTCCTGAGCGACATTGAGCCATTGTACATCAGTCAATTGAACACTACTCAAGATGCTCTTTACTTCCGTTGGTAGCTTCTTATCGTGGAGAGCGCTACGTTGCTCCTTGGTGATTTCAATGCTTGAGTAATCAGCGTTGTACGCAATTAATGGTCTGAAACCTTCATCATGCATGATTTCGTGTTGGGACATGCTGGACTCAGCGAGAGCCATTTTTCTATCGCAAATGTACTTTGTGAGTTTTGAGCTAATGAATTCATCCACACCACCAGCAAAATATGGAATGCTTTTCATCAAAGAAACGTAGTAATCAATTACAACATTGCAATCGGCTCGATTTAAAAACATTCCACCGTTTACCAAAATGTCTTTAACGCGGTCAATAATGTAGTTAAAAGATTTGGTTTCATTTCTTGTTAAAACCTGCAAGGTTTTCAAATCACGCTGATACGCATTTTGGGCAATCTTAATTTTTTCAACATCGCTAGAATTAAGAGTGTTATTGCTGGTTACAAAAGAAGAAAAAGGTAGTTGGTCACTTGTTTCTGCAAGTACCGTATTTCTGAACCACTCATCACTGTTGTCATTTTCTAAAAGTGTATCAGACGCTTTAAGCTTAAGACTTACGGTATCAAACTTATTGCGAAACTCTTGAGCTTTTTTAGCCGACTCGAATTCACAAGCAACATAGTTGAATTCACCTTCATATGAGGGGTGGGTTTTGCTTGTGATTTGGCTAAAGGTACTTGAGAAACTCTCTACAGCTTCTGGGTTTGAAAAGACGTAGATTAAATAAGCCTTTTCAGGTGGCTCAAAGTAAATTTTTAAGCTTGATTGCTTATCAATATTGAATAAGATTTCAGATAGGATGTTAGTTTCTTTAGGCATGGCTTGATCCCTTATAAATCCCGCCCGAAGGCGGGTTTTACCTTAATTATCTGTTTTGAATAAATTCGTATCGAGCTACGGTTTTACCTCTGTGCTCACCAACGCTTACCGTTTGCTTTTCACGCTCTGTTCTTGGGTATTCTGAGTAGGCTTTTGTCTTTCTGTGGACACCACCAATGAATAGCTCTGTACCGTCTACCAGATGAGCGATTACTGTCCATTTGAAATCAATCTTGTTTACAAGCTCGTCAGCTTCAGATTTAGCAGTATCTAGATCGCAATCAATGTTATCTAGTAGGTATGACTCAAAACGCTTGAATTTGCTATTGTGTTTTTCATCTAAACCTAAAACAAAGTGTGTAAATTCGTGTGCCATCACCTCTTTAAGCTTATTAACGAAGCGTGTTTGTAGGAAAAGAGGGTGAACGCTTACATAGATATCACCATTGCCATCAACATATGCTTTAGCGAAAGCAGATTGATATGTTCCCACTCGTACCGCGCTGTTTACTTGATGCTTCCAGCTTTTGGTCGGAATGGCTTTAGAACATTGTTCAAGAATTTCATTGTGGATTTTCTGGATTTCGTCTAAATTTAGATTGTTCATGGCTTGCTCCTTAACCTCTATGTTTCTAATTATACAGACATTAAGGCCAAAGTCAATAATTTAATAATTAAAAAGGGATGTTTAAGTTATTTAAGCGCAATTATTGCAGCGGTAAAGCTCTTTTGTATCGTGGTTATCCAAAATACAATCACAGACATCGCAATGAAAACGCCCCTCTAATTCGGACTAGTTACAAGGACAAAAAGCGAGACAAATTGATATCTGCAAACTTGTTTGCTTCTTAGCTCACTTTATGAGAACTGTTGTCTTTTGAAGATTTATTCATTGAATCTTACATTGTGATAATCATGGAAAATTGATGTTTATAGACCCCTCCCTAAGGAGGGGATGAGCAATGGTTTTACATATCTGTAATACCATATGAGTCCACAAAGCAGTAAGTTTTTCAAGATGATATAGGGACGTGAAAGTGGATATTTTTGATAAGGCTCTTACAGAGAGTAAGCTGCTTGTAAAAGACGGTGTTTACTATGAGGTGCGTCTCCAAGATGGTCACGCATGTATTTTTCCTGTTGGTGGCGGTGTTGTTACTCGTGTATGTAACTTGAAAGTGCGTGAAGGGTTCCAGATTGCGGACAGCGGCATCCCTAAAACGTACAAGAAAGGCTTTTTTACTATTGATAACGATCCGAACCTCACCTTTGAAGGTTACGCAATTCCTGGCGACCTATGGAACGGATTCGAAAAGCCAGTGTTCGAGATTCAAGTTGCCTGCAATATCGCGGAGGCTGTAAATAAAGAGTTAGGAGACTACTACCATTGTGTTCGTGACAATGAGAATAAGTGCTTTACTCTAAAAGAGCTGGAAAATGACTACACCAATGAGCTGAATGATTTCGAGATTGAAGTCGATGGTAAGAAGCTTGAGGTGGTAAGCTTTATGGCTAGTAACTGGTGTTGGGAAGAAGTCTAGTTCCATTTCATTGTGTCCAAAATTGCGGTGCGAGACTGGTTTTTGCATCGCTTTTTATTTATCTAAATATTGACCGATAATGCAATTAATGTATAATCGAGCAATAAATAAATTAAAGGACACCGCCAAAATGAATAACGAAATTCAATTCTCGCTATGTGATGAAACTATCTATGTTTGTGTGAGTGAGACTGACACAAATGAATCTCTAGCAACAAAGATTATTGAGAAACTAAAAGATGGTATTGTTTTTCATGACTGTGAAGTATTCAATATCCATCGACTCGGCAATATCTTAGATGGTTCGCTTGTGATGAAAAAAGAAGTCATGCGACTCGTTAAGCTTGCAGAGAACACGGCAAAAGGTCAAATGAAACGCGCTGAAATCAACGGAGAAGCGTTTGATTTGAATAAGGCATACCTAGATAATCTGGATGAGTTTTTAGGGAAGTTATGTGCAGAATCTCAATTTTACGGTTCAGGCGCTTCTTTTGATTCCAAGATTCAATTTTATGAGATGAAATCTCAAGAAATCTTAACTCGTTTATGTTCAAAAATCTTTGAAGCTTGTGATGATGCCGATATCGATTTCTGTCTTGATATTGATGAAGACATTGAGGATATCCTTAATCCATTACTATCAGAACTACTGGAACAATCCGACAAAACAACTCCAAAAGACTTGTTTGCGCATTACGGTTCGCGATTCGAGTTACAGTTCAATCCGTTCTTTGATTTGGATTCCGTTAGCGCTGAAGATGAAACGTTTTCTTTGAAGTATAAGAGTAATGTTTCAAGCGATCTTGATACAGCGATGAGCAACAAGCCACTAGCGTACTTAATGGCACTTGCTAACATCAAAATCGAAGATTTTGTTAATCAGGCTGATCGTGACTTGACTGAGGAAGAAAAAGAATACCTGCTCAATATTTCTGAGTATTCGCTTAACCAAGGAAGCAAGCAGCTTATCAATACCAAAGGGATGATTGAGCTACTAAGAAATGCTGGATATGGTGGTTTACCAATTTGGTTTGGCTATATGGATGCTTACCAGTTTATCTTCCGTGATTTGACAAAGCCATGCCGTATCCAACGCGGTGCGATTGCTCTTTTTGATGCTGTTTGGGGATCTGGTCATGACCAAAATATCAAATCTATGGTGGTGCCTGAGATTAACGGTTGGAAAGCTTGTTTTGGCAAGGATGATAGCTACATGGATAAATTCGGATGTGCTGCTTACTTTTATCGTTCGGAACTAGATACAGTTTCTGATCTTAATCAGCTCGCAGCCTAAGAATAAAAGGGAATTCAGATGCAATGCTAGCCTTTGGATTCCATCATGAAATTGAATATCATTGTTCAAGATAAGAAAAGCTTGAAATGAATCCCATCCAATTTATCACACAAGCCCGTCAATGACGGGCTTGTTTCTTTTTTGTTGCAGATTATTTATAATTTACTAAATAAATAACAATAAAAAAATATTATGAAAAGTGATATATATCTTGGAGATCACCGCAAGGGTGAAATAGAAATAGAGAAAGAAAATCCCGTATTTTCAAATAGATTCATGACCTTATATGATGATTTCGTCATATTCCCCAATGTTCAAAAAGGAACGTACATTCGCGAGTCGTGGAACGCTCCCTACGGTGTTATGGTAGTGCCAATCAATAAGGATGGCAAACTAATGCTTGTGAGGAATTTTAGGCATCATACAAGGCGTTGGGGATGGGAAATTGTGAAAGGTTTTGGTGTTGAAGGTCTATCCCCTATTGAATGCGTGAATAAAGAGCTGGAAGAAGAAATCGGCTTGATTGCCGAAGATATCCAAATCATTAAAGAGTTTCCAGATAACGGTCTAATTACTAGCCTATTCGTTGCAAAATTACTCAAAGATGGTGTTGAATGTAGGGAATATGGGGAGGCGATTTCGGATGTTAAATCATTTACAAAAATGCGTTTGCCAAAAGCAAAACTCGTAAAAGTATCGTAGCAAGAAAGAAAAAACTGGCTGACAGAACCGACACCAGTATAAAAACGAGAGACAAAGAAAGCGCGGTGCTAACGTCCTAGTAATGTTAGCCATAAAACCATAGAACGATGGCACCTTTCGTCTGATATTTTATATCGGAAATGTTTCTAACAGGATGAATATTTGAGCTTCGGCATCAATTATTCAGAAACCCAATCCTTTAGGGCTGGGAGGTTCATACTTCGACAATGCTACCTGTTTATAAGTTTGTTAGCAATCCAGGACGCCGTTTGAAATTTAATAATTTATTCGAAAAATGCTTTACTGACCATTTTATATATGTATAATTAAAAACATCAAAGCACAAATTGAATAAATAAAGAATAAAGGTGTCCACCATGAAAATGCACGTTTTACGTTCTCGCACTTCTCAACATGTAGCTTATTACTCACACCGTCTTGAGAAAGGTATTGCTGATACATTGCGAAATCGTGGTCAGGTAATGCGAAAGGCAATGTTTTGGAACTTTGCCGTTGATATTCCATACCCTGAAGCGTTGCTTGTTGGTCACTGCTTTACCCGTACAAGTAAAAACTTGCCACAAACTCAAGAACACACAATTTACCAAGCTGAAAATGGTGAGTTTGTTGCTTACTTCATGTCATTTGAAGAAGCTCGACAAGGCGTGAAAGAGAGTCCTAAGCTGGACTGCGCTCGAATCACTGAAGTTGTTGTAATGGTTCCAGATATTGAGGCTCTTGCTCATGGTGTTCCAGTTAAGATTTCTGAAAAGCGTTGTCCGCGAGTTATCCAAGCCGATGCTGTAGATAATTTCTGGAAGTTTCATGGTGTCGATCATGAGCAATGGGAGCAAATTGACTTTCCTCAATACAAGCAGCGCGTTAAGGCTCGAATTGAAGAGCATAAAGCTAGCGGTGTGGTTGATCCTGAATTCAAGCGTAAGATTGAAGACCTAAAAGAAATGGTTGAAAATGCGCATAAAGGAAAAGGTATCGTTATTAATACGGTAAGCGATGCTCAGACAGCATAATCATTTAAAGCTGGCGAATTATTTAGGGAAGGCTCTGCCTTCCTTTTTTATTGACTTTAATAATTAAAAGAATATAATCATGAAAAAAGGAGCTGAAAATACCTGTAAATAATGAAAGCATTCCGCTTTTAGAAGGTGATGTTTTTAGAACTGTTTCTGGACGAATTACCACTCCATTCCCTAGAACTAACTACAAGTCTGAAAAGCGCAATTCAAGAAACATTAATGAATGGTTAAAGACCAATGCCATTAATGAAGCTAAAGCGACCAACAATGAATACATGACCACTATTTTAAGTGGGTTGAATGTAGATAACTGGTCTCCTGCGGATTCTTCTCAAGTAAACCTGTTTTTGTTTAACGACTCCGAAGGTCGCATTGGAAATCTAAAAGTAGCTTAAAGGAATTTGACTATGCCATCAGCTTCAGAGCAGCTATACCTCAAGCATCATGAGGAATTCGAATCCTGGTTTGAGTCAATTCATCCAAATCATAACCTTACTTTCGAATGGGAGTTTGTTTGGGATTCGGGGTGGTACAAGGAAGAAATGGCACAGGGTGCTTGGATTGCTTGGATTGCACTAACTAATAAGCAACCAATTTAGTTGATATATTGAGGTGTCATAATGGATAAAGCATTGTTTGATGGGATTCTTTTGTTTTCAAAAGAGCAAGGGGTTTACCTCGGCTCATTCATGGGGCTGGGATTCTGGTCTAATTGGGATCCTGTAGGTCAAGTCTCGGCAGTAACATTCAAAAATGAATCTGATGCTAAGAGTTATGTTGAATCTTGGGAGTGCGAGCCACCAGTGGATTTGCAGTATTTAAGCGTTAAGACAGTTAGTGAGCATTCTGCAACGATCAAAGAGTGTGTTGAAGCTGGCGCTGATGCGTGGGTTCCAGACACAGAAGTGACAAAACACTAATCGACCTTCCTCACTTGTGAGGTTTAGTTACAAATTTAAAAAATAGATAAACGGTGTAATAAATGACAAACATCCCATTAAATGTGGTTAATACAAAAATTGATTGGGAAGCCGAATTAGAGCTTCAAGACGGTCGTCCAGTTAAGGTTATTGACCAAAATAATGATGTCGCAAAAATTGAAGGGAACGGTTTTACGGTGCTTGTGACAAAATCTACAGGTCTACCGACTACCGATATCATGAGTTGGGACTTATTCCCTGTTCGCAGTAAAGGGAGCGTTGTACATGCATCATTTGGGCGAGAAGTATGTCTTGAGGATGAAGTGAACGAAGAACATCTTCGCTCTCTGTTTTCAAATATGCTTGATGAGGAAAACTATGAATCTGAGTATGAAAGCATGATTATGATTTCACACTTAGCGATGTCTCATTGTCACAACATGGTTGTTGAGATTCTTTTTGGCGATCACTGGAGTCAGATCAGAGATTACGAAGATTTGGAGCTACCAACTATTGAAGAGTGTTTGTCTCATTCAACTAAGCCTATTTCTACAATGTTCCAGACATATCCATTCAAAACGTTTGGGCGACAATCTGTTGATCGATGGATCAGCCTGGTTTCGATTCCTCTACTAAATTTGGAAGATTGGGTATGGGGGCAAGACCCAATTCAAGATATTGCAAATATCCATGTTCGTAGACTCATCGGGATTCTACGAACAAACAAAAACTTTTCGAAGATTTGTCAGATTATGAATGCTCTGAACGAAGGTGAAGATGTATCAGCAGAATTGCTAGAAGGTATGAATCTCTCAAGCTTTGAAATGAAAAAGTTTCTGTTAGAATTGCTAGAAGCAAATCAAAAAACAATTATTCAATAAATAAGGTTAGAACATGAAATTCATTATAGTTAATGAAGATTCAGTAATTAACATTGAATCAATCACCAGTATTAAGAAGTCACCAGGCATTACCAGTGATAAAAGCGCAGTCATTAACACTGTTGATGGTAAGTCTGAAAAGGTGCCTGGATTAAAGCCTAAAGAAATCCTAAAGGCTATAGCTTATCTTAAAGACTTTGATAGTTTTGGAAATGAAATGACATATGCAGAAATTACACCTGGAAAATTGCAGGTTTTTGCTATGGATGATTCTGTGCTTTCTACAAAAGAGCTTTAAGGTCATTGAATAATCACTGATTATTGTGATAATACCCTTATTGCATATCCAGTAAGGGTGTTTTTTTGTATGGAATATAAGGAAATGGAATGTTGGGACTACAACATCTAAACAAGAAGTTGATATTAAGATCGTTGAATCAATCATGACAGGCGTGTTTGTTGTAGGCTTGATTTGTTTATTTGCGTTCTCTTCTGGGGGGTCTCCTTCCAGCAGTGGAAGTAGCTCTCGGTCTAAGCGCGTTAAGGAAGCACACTGCTCATATTGTAATAAATCCTATTACCCAACTATGTTTCATACTATATATTGTAGTGAGGCGTGTGAACGGGCAGATAAAGAATAACAACACAATAGATTTAGATCTTAGATAAAGAAAAAGCCATTACTGAGTAATGGCTTTTTGTTGTTAAATGTATTGAACAAAATCTCTTTCATCCGTAGTGCCATCATGCTTATTGGCGTAAAACGTGACTTTTGTGTCAGAAAAATATAGAGGATCCATGAATCGCTTTTTGGTCTCATCTTTACTGTCACGAGTTTCACCATACTCTCTTAAGATGAAGCCACAGTCTTCGTAATTCCAATCTACTTCGCGAATCATCTCGTCATGGTGGCATCGAACCAAGTCACCCAAGTACAACTCTTTCCCATCTGAATCCTTGATTTGGGTATAAGGTAATAAATAAATTGATTTTAACGATGTCTGTGCGGGACAACCAGAAAGTTGAACAGTTTTATCTTTGAAATTTATGGCTAGTACATCATGAATCTGATTTGAGGCATTCTTGCCTTTAAGAATCACTGCCTTGTATTTTGCTTCAAGCATAAGCGCCCTATTTAACTGTATAAAACCTAATATTTTTTATGATTCTAGTTTAACCGATAGCAATACCCAAACAAATGCCTGTGGCTAAATTAGAATTGGTTGATGAGTCTTTGAGCATATGAGCCTCCCAGCTCTAAATGACTGGGTTTCTGAATAATTGATGCCGAAGCCCAAATATTCATCCTATTAGAAACATTTTCGATATGAAATATCAAGTGAAAGGTGCCATCGTTTTATGGTCTTATGGCTAACATCACTAGGACGTTAGCACCGCGCTTTCTTTGTCTCTCGTTTTTATACTGGTGTCGGTTCTGTCAGCCAGTTTTTTCTTTCTTGCTACGATACTTTTACGAGTTTTGCTTTTGGCAAACGTATTCTCTTTAATGTAATGTATCAGTCGTTTCTTTAGCACTTTAGCTGCATTTGAATCTGCGTTGTCTCTGTTGCCACATGACAAGCAGATAAAAGTCGCTTGATCTGGACGCTCTGTATTTAAGCCCCCACAGCAAGCACACTCTTTTGAGCTATTCACTGGATTCAGCTCGCTAATTACAATCTTACCCACTTTACGGGCTTTATACGCTATGTAATTTGCCAATTGACCTAGCGCAACGCCAAGCAGTGATCGATTTAGACCACTTTTCGCTCTGGCTCGGTTTCTAGCATAACCTTTTCCATCTTCATTTTTCTTAGGTGTGGCTCGTTTGGTCATGCCCGTCAGTTTCAGATCTTCCAGACCGATAATTTGATTGGCGCTTTCGACTAACGCTTTTGAAATATGGTGATTATGATTGTTTCGGCAATCGGACTCTTTCGCCTTAATACGGCTGATCCTGGCTTGAACAATGCGTTGTTGATTCGTTTCACAAGCTTTAGTTTTGTTTTTGTTTAATCGCTTCTTACGAGCGAGGATACGCTGATAATGTGCTATCTTTTTCGCTCTGCGCTTTTTACGCGCTACTTCTTCAGGGCTGTAAGTGACTGAAAATCCATCGCTAGAGTAAAGGTGAAGCGCAATACCTCTATCAACACCAGTCGTTTTAAGCTCAAGTTCTTCATAAGATAAATGCGACAAATCTGAAAGGATTTGTTTTTCATCTAAAACCAAGCGACCATCATCAAAACTGCCTGACAAAGTAAATTTCGCCCCTTGTCGTGAAAGCCTGATTTGATTCCCTATCTGTTCTGGTTTAAGCGGAACAGTGAGGGAAAAAACGATTCTTCGCTTCGCTTTTGCATGATTATAAATCAAGATCCGAGATCCATTCTCGAAAGGCTCCACAAAGAACATTTCTTTAGTTAAAACGACACTTCGTTTTTAAACTTATTTTTAATTTTTGGAAACTTCCTGAGTCCTTTTCTAGCAGCTTCCGCATCGGAGAAAACCAAGCTTGCGGCATTGCGTAAAAGTTGAACTGGAATGTCTTTTAAAAATAAAAGTTCAGGATTGTTTTTGATTGAAGCGTAACCTTGAGCGATAAGTTCTGGTGTTTTGTTTTTTAGAAAGGTTTTAAATTCGTTAATCTTTTGATTACGGATCACATTGGCAGCACCAATCCACTGAGCAAAAAGTGTGGCTTGCTCTGGATTAAGCTTATCAGAAATATTGTAGCTAAAGCCTAATATTGCCAAAGTAAATTCCAATAAAACATTAGATAAATCTTGTTCTTAAGTTATCACGCAAAAATCTATGTGGCAACAAGATTTCTTTGTGAAAACAAGGGATAATTTTTTTGTTTTCATGTTCGCTCACCCCTACCTAAAGGAAGGGGTTGCGCTCACTTTTGTTCAATCTCGTCAGGATCAAGCCATACCCCCTTTACATACAGGGCATCGGTCAATGATAATTTCAGACTCTTCCAAAACAACCTTTTCCATTTTTTGACCATCTTTTGGACATAAAAAAACATCTTCACGACTCGTCAAGATTTCAATCTTGCATGTTCCACATGTTGGTTTTTTCTCAAAAGTCAGTTTTGTAGGTGTTTCGCATTTAAAGCAGGGCTGCTTCTTCTTAAAAAACATATATCCTCCAAAAAAGAAAAGCCGATAAACGGCTTTTCAATCAGATTTATTTTTCAGTCACAGTGATATCAAAATCACCAAGATGCTTTAAGTTTTCAGGTGTAAGCTGCATTTTATTTTTGTTGATTTTGTCAACAAGACTGAAGGTTGCATTGATCGAATCAAGCAAAATTTGATTTGACTCCTGAACTTCCAGTATTGGTGTGCTAACACCATTATCTGAGCCAGTAAGGTTAACTTTTAGATCCGTCATGTAGCCATTTTCATCAATAATGCCGTTAAATACATTAATCTTGTTAGGCATAAAACCTTTAACGTGTACTGTGAAGCCTAGTGACGTGATT
Source organism: Vibrio sp. V15_P4S5T153 (assembly GCF_963874485.1). Taxonomy (NCBI): domain Bacteria; kingdom Pseudomonadati; phylum Pseudomonadota; class Gammaproteobacteria; order Vibrionales; family Vibrionaceae; genus Vibrio; species Vibrio sp. V15_P4S5T153. The sequence continues at coordinate 782,602 of NZ_CAWNHR010000017.1, forward strand.
TTGAAGGTGTTTGCGACCTTAGTGAAGGTGGCCTCCATATCATCAAAAACATAGTTGGGGTTTGCATCTAAAACGAAATCTTCTTCGTTTCCGTTAAGAGTAATACCGTCATCCCAAGTCAATGCGATAGAGTTGTTGTTAGAAAGACAGATAATATGGAAGTTACCATTTAAATCTTTCTGAACAATGTATCCTTCATTCTTCCAAAAGACTTTTTTTCCAGCTTGAATTGCTGCCTTAATTTCAGTGAGAGTCATTGTTATTTCCTCAAGCTATTAGACTTTGTAGTATTTCATCGGGCTAACAATGTATTTGTCACGACTGCTAAGCCAGCAATCTGTTTTTCCGCAAATGGCATTAACCAGGGAAGTTACATCGTCATTCAGAGTTTCGTTGCTAGGAGTTCCGCTGGCGCTATAATCAGAACCTACAGTGATTTGATACGTATCAATGCCATCTTCAATCATCTTTTTAAATAATGTTAATAGCTGATGCATTGCATTGTTTCGAACAAGTGATACCTGAACCAAATTAGCACCCGCAATATCACCAGATTTAATGGTTACTACCGCAATTTTTTTTAAATGTTCAGGCATATCTTATCCACAGCAATTATCTATATGGTCATTATACACAAACAACGTCAAAAGTAAATAATTAAATCTACAGTGTGAAGGTAATATCGCTAGGATTTTTAGCTCTCATAATTGAGTCTTCAATATCGCTTAATCGTCTATTGACCTCAAGAATTTTGCTTAGAGGTTGATTATGGTGAAACAGCTCCCACATCTTGTTTCGAAGTTCGTACCCGTCATTAAGTGCATCAATGTTGTAATTTGGGATTGTTTTTGAGGATAAGTCCACTTTACCCTTCCAAAACTCGACAGCACTATCAAATAAGGCATGATATGTAACAGTTAGAGCTGAAACCGTTGAGTCAAGATTGCTTAACTCAGATTTCATCGCTTTTTGGCCTTTGATATTAGCGCCATGTGTACGAGCAAGCTCAATGACAGATTTCAGTTTATCCTGAACCGATTTTACGGACGGAATATCGATGCGCTTTTCACCTGCGAATGAGGTAGATGCGCCAATAATGCGTAACTCATTATTGCTGATAACAGCATGTTCAAGGGAAATTACTGAAGTTGTCATATTCGAAGTTCTCTATAATTAGGCAGGAAATATCCCTGCCTCTTTTATCTTTATTAATGACTAAATTATACATGGATAAGCATAAAAGTAAATAATTAAAACTCACCCCTGATTACATTTGATTTTTCTAATGTAATTACAGCGATATTTAGAACGCCAGTACCTTCAAACTGTTCCTTAACCTCATAGTTGATGGTCATGGTGATATCGCTTGGAAGTTCAGATTCTTTACCTTTTACTGATTGAGGTACTACAGCAACCACCTTACCGCCACTCTTTAATAGGCTCATTGCAGCTTTTAGGTGAGTCCAATACAATTGATTTAGGTATGGTGGATTCATGATAATCCAGTCGAAACGATCTGGTGTTTCATTCGCATAATCTAGGAAGTCTTTTCGCTCAACCGAATAGCCCAATCCTGCAACCACAGCGCAATTTAGAGAGTTAATGTCGAAACATTTGGTTTGGTCTTTAGGTAATAACTTTGCAAGCTTACCGCGCCCCACAGAAGGCTCGCAAACATCCTCGTTTGCATCAATATTAATCACATCTGAAACTAAGTTGCAAATGTAATCTGTGCTCTCATAAAGCTGGTGGCTAACCACTTCTGGATATGTTCCAACACAAATCAGATGATCGAGTGCTTCATAAGGGTTAAAGTCGCCCAACTTCCATTCAAGCTCATTGGTAAAGCTATCTAAAGTGGGTTCGCTACCAAACACCGTAGATAGAATAAACTTTGCTTCGTCTAAGTAATTTGTATCAAACTTATTAAATGAAAGAGTGGCAACGTAGGTTGATTTATCTCGAATGAGCTTAGGCGTGAATGCGCGTTTACCAGTTACATATTCAGGGTTATCAATCAAAGGGTGACTGATCTTAACCTGGCTAAATCTTGCGCGTACTTCGTGACTAATGAGGGTGTCTACTGGTGCTAGCGTTGATTTAAACAAGGGCTTAATTTTTCGAGCTTGAGGCAAGCAATTAGGGTGAAGTTTTGCCAAAACAGCATTAAGTTGATCGGCAATAGTCCAGTCGATTTCAATGTGTACAGTGCCTTTATTAAATGCTTTGATGCGTAATGAACCACCATCAGCTAGTAACCATTTACCAGTATTGTCAAATACGCGGTATAAGATAACTTCGGTTGAGCGAACGGTAGGCATCTCGTTTTCACCGCGCAGTAATGCGATCACACATCGTAAATCGTGTACATATCCACTTGTTTTAAAATCTTCAACGCTAGAACCGCATTGACTAAAAATCATTCGGTTTCTAAAACCTGCTGGAGAGTTGGTGACATGTTCAGGAGATAGCTTTGTAAAAATGGTGTTGATTCTATGAGTGAAAATACTCTCAAGATCACCAATGTAGGCTTGTAACTGAGCTTCAGCGTTTTCTTTGTTGAATTCAGGGGTTTTCTTGGCGTCTGTTAAGCTATCCTTCCAGTTGTTGTACGAACCTGTATCCATGTAATTACGGAGTTTAGTGTCATCAATTAAATGCAGCCAGAAAGTAGCATCAAGGGATTTAATCACATTATCTAAGCTGTTAAGAAATAGCGAATTGTTGCCTGAAATAAGGTGAGCGGAAATGACAGATCTATGAGCATTGACATACTGATATGCATCTTTGATTTCTTGCTTAGTAACTTCGTATTTCAGCATGATTTCATCGAGTTTGTCACCAATATATCTTGGGTTAAATGTAGAAACACCACTCGATTGATGGTTGAATACTGATGGTAATGCGCTGCTCATTTTGGATTTCCTTCGCTTTATTTATGTTATCTATTATACATAAATAAAAGAAAAGGTAAATATTTAATTAATTAAAAATCCAGGGTGGTTTTGAATAAATCGAAATTTTTCTTGTCTACCATCAATAGATCACCATCGCTTAGCTTAATTGGGAAAAAACCTCTATCGCAGTAGAAGTCGATGAGGTCAAAACCTTTCGCTTGAGGGTTTGAGACTCTTGCTAACAAAAAAATAAGTTCTGACTCTTTCACTTTGTCTAAAAAGCTATCAAGCATTTGAGCACCGAAACCATGACCTCTATGTTCAGGATTCACATAGATCTTTGTTAAAAAAGATACTCGCTCAAAATTTTGTTCTACAACGGTAAGGAAATCAGTCATGAAGCGCTCATCGAAATCACTGGTCATATCAATAGCATCATCAATCATAAATTGATCTTCAGTAGAAGATGTGTAGACACCTCTGAGTTCACCGAATTCGTGGTTTTCTGCAATATAATGGCTCATGACTGATTACCTGTTTGAATTTAATTATTGAATGTTTATTATTGTATATAATTAATATTCAGAGTCAATATTTATGGTATACAGCTAGCCGCATCTAAACAATCACAAGCATCAAGCTTTCCAGGGGAAGGAATTGCACAATCAGCAGCCGAACAGGTGCATGGCTCAAGACAAACGCCATCTTCATCATTTTTCTTCTTTTTCTTTCTTCGCTTAAGTTCCTCGCTTGCCTGCTTACAAGCAGAAAACTGCCCCTTAATGTCTGAAAACCCGTTTATCAAACCTTTGGATTCGATAATGGCTTTCACGCTTCCTGAGCATCCATGAGTATGGTTAAGTACCCCGTATGCACAACGAAATCCCTTCTTTGGCGATATGAAATTTTGGTAGAATTGTATTGCAGATAAAGATATTTTGCTTAACATTTGGTTTCCTTAATTATTAGTTTTTAAAGTTATTTAAATTGACATTCGAAATTTTAAGATCGATAGAAACCAAAGTAAACCAAGAATTGAATTATCCAAAATTTCAATTTTGGTGATAAATTTGAGAAAATAGAATAAATTAAGAAAAAATGGTGTTTTTCCTATGCCGTGTATGAACTGCATTAATGAAATATGTCAAAGTAGATGCTTGCCATCTAGGGAGCTAATGCTCAAGCAACTAAAACCTAAAATTAAAGAAGATATGTTTGAGAGTTTTTCTGAAAAGCCAACCGAGTTTATTGTTGCTGTTTACAATAAAGCATTTTTTAGTGGTGAGGCATTAAGCAAAAAAAGAAGTAAGCAGGAAGGGATAGAGCTATAGAGGGGAGTGTACACTCCCCTTTAGAATTTGATTAGTTCAACAGGCTTCCAACGCTATAGGAAGGGATCTTGAAGTTTTGAGGAAGATAGTCAGCAGCATTTTTTGGGATTTTCTTTGAAAGCTCTGAGAATGCTCTTCGTCCAATTTCTCCCTTCATTGTTTTAGCCCAGTACCATGCCCCCAATAGCTCTTTAACCGCCTTATCTAATCTTTCTTGGGTTAAGGTGTTCTTGGTTCCAAGGTAACGACTTGCTACTGATAGGCTACCATTTTGTTGATGGAGCAAAGTAACTGATGCAGAATAACAAGGTACACCATTTTCAATACGTGATGTTTTAGCAAAACTGATTTTAACGCCGTTCTTATTGCCGATTTCAAGAAAGTCAGTCAGCTTGTGATTTTTTTGCTCATCCAAGAGACACAAAATCGCCTCATCCAGAGCGTTGTCAGCACCGCCATAGTTATTGTTAGAAAAAGCGCAAGAGAAGTATGGCTCGCCTTTTCTGGCAAAGCGTACTTGCCAGCCTGTAGGGATCTTATTGATGTGGCGAGGAACTTCATATTTCTCTTCATAAAAACCTTCAACGATACGGGTTGTAATGCCAAGATTGTTAAGCTCTTCTTTTAGGTAAGATGGAATATTTCGCATGATGTGTCTCTTTATTTTTATTTAGGGCTGCTAGCAGCCCATGAATCCATTGGTTTATTTAGAGTTCTTAACTTGAACTTCGATTTCGGAAATTTTCACTTTCCATCTGTTTGGTAAGTGTAGTGAAGTTTGGTTAAGCAACTCTAACACCTTATTCTTAAGTCCTTTAAATTTGCTTAATCTCGCACTCTTTGTCAAGCCATTTTTAGCTAGGATCTTTTCGGCAATACCTTGATAAATTGAGTAAATTTTAAAGGCGATGCCGTTATCTGGGTCTTGCAATTCGCTGATTAGATTTTGGCTTTCAACAAGGCTCGGTCTCTCTTTGATCAAGCTAGATTTCTTGTCTTCAAGTTTTAGTTCAGCGTCTTTTAGCTGAGCTTTTAATTGCTTAACCAAAGCGTATTCTTCTGACTGTTCAACCTCTTGAGCGACCTCAGAAAGTTCTTTAAGTGCTGTTTGTTTAGCTTGATTGAATGAGGTTACTAATGCTTCTGCTTGCTTAAGCTCAGTATCAACATGCTCGCCAAAAGAACGGCACTCGTTTTCGTACTCGTCATTTTGTTCTGTGATTTTAGCTTTTAAGCTTTCATCCATTTTTCCTGCTAAAAAAACCTCTTTTAAATGATAAATAAGTTCTTCATTAAATAGGTCGTTATTCAGCGACATTTCAAAAGTTTTTTTAAAGTCACTGAAATCAAAAGGGATGGAGAGTTCAGGTTTGCCATTATGACTAAAGTCATGAAATGAAAACTGAATTTTTGGGTTTTTAGAGCCTAAATATTCAAAATTAATCCCGATAACTGGATGGTTGAATTTAAATTTCGGGGTCTCTCTTCTTATATATTTGTAGTAATCACGATTATCTTTTTTATGCCTTAAGAAGATGCAATGCTCACCAACAATTAAATGCTCATCGAATGATGAATAATGATTAAAACTTATATTGTCACTTAATTTCTCTAGATTAATATCATAATCACTGATTCTTTTACGAAGTTGATCTATAATAACTTTTAATTTATTCATGACTGAATCAAAACCTTTCATTCGCCTCAATGATACTAATTATACACCTACAAGAAGGAGAGTCAATAGTTTAATCAGGGATGGTATTTATTAACACCCTTCACTTGAATTATTTAATTGTTTTTAAGAGAGATTCTAATCTAACACATATCATTTCTTGAATGAGTGTGAATTTGATGCTGTTGATATCACCAATCACAGGGATTGTCATTGATTCTAGGGTTTGCTGAATGCTGGAACACTCAAGAGTGAAATGCTTAACAATCAGGTTATGCACATTATAAGCTTCTTTTTCAGCGCTTGTGTCTTCAATAATTTTACCTAAAGATTTTTCAATTTCTTCTTTAGTCATGAATTTTGTTAGTCTTAAATGCTTGATTTCATTAGACAGTTGGCTGAAAAATGAAATTGAGTTTTCATTCATATTGTAGTGTGTTGAGTGACTTCCAATCATGCGCCCATCGGTCATCGTTCTAATACTGAACTGTAGAACGTTGGTATGGACAACCATAATGTTTAGCTCTACATCCACACTATATCCATTGGATACAATGCAAAAATTGTCGGTGCTTTTCATAAATTTCTTCTTTAATTTAAAGATTATTGATATTTGAATTGTTTTTAATTATACTGTCACTAAACGTAAAGGTAAACAAAAAATTATAGGTTAAAAAATGTATCAGCTAATTGAGGTTGTTTCGGATAAGCCAACATGCTTTGTACTGGATGCCAATGGTAGAATGCAGGCGGTATTCAAGGCATTAAAACAATTTATTTCAAGAGAATTGAATGTGGATTTTGACAAGGTTGTTGAAAGTGGTTTGTTTTCAAAAGTTCATAGTACCCTACGTCCTTTAAAGAAGTTTTACCCATCCACTGTGAACACAAGTGAAATGGAAAACTTGTTCGTCTTTTCTACGAATGTAGATGGAAGTCAAGGATGTAACGCCATCGTTGCCCCTAATGAATATGATGCTTTAGAGGTGTTTTTACTGTCAGTTAATCAGATCGGTTTTATCCCTGATGAATCAAATTACACGAAATTTCAAGTTACAGTTCTAAAATGCAAGCCTGTAATGCCAGCTCTTTATTACTCCTTTGATTATGACAGTACAGAAAATATCATGGATATCATTTATGGTATTATCGCTGGTTCGATTTCGAGCATTCAGCAAAGATACGGTAAAGACGTTGATACCAATACATTAAAGTCGTTTATGAAGGCAGATCAGGTAGACACCAAAGAGGGATTTGTTAACGCATTCATCCCTGTGATTAGCGGCTATAAAGAATCAATTGCTGCTCAGTTGCTCTATTGTGACTACAAAGTGCATATTAATGAGGAAGGATTTGAGAAAATGCGGAAACCTAGTGATTTCCAATAAATCGTGAAATGGAAGACTTCAGATTGTCATCTTACTGAAGTCTTTCCATTCTAATTCAGGTTACTTGCATTTTAGAAGGATCCACTCGTATTTATGTATTTGTAACAAATTTTAAAAAATGAGACTCACCTATAATTCAATCACACTGTATTCATTGCCAGCAGACCAAAGATCAACACTAGAGACTTGATTGACTACGCTTTCAATTTCAATGTCTGGTTCAACAGTTGAGTGTTCAATAACTTGACTAATAAGGGATTTATTAGTGTCGCCTGGGTAAATTGCAAAATCGCCAATTGTAAGTGCGTCAACTAATTTTTTGATTGCCTCGTCAGACATATCTGACGGAACCTCAAGTCTTAGGGTTGTGGGGATAGCTACTAATTTATTGTTGTGCATTTTTCTTTCCTTAATCCAATCTAATAAAGAAGTGTCATTTCTCATGCTTATTATACATACATCAAAGGCGGAGTAAATGATTATTTTATGCAGTAACTTACTTGGTAATAATAAATATTAAATAATTTAAAAATTAATATTGACTCTGCCGCCAACCAGTGTATTATCGAACACATCAAGACGCACAGAGCGTTAAGTAAAAGAATCTCATAGAAGGAACGCACCATGACTACTACTAATATTCAAAAAGCAATCGCAACGGCAACTGCAACCGCTACTGGTGTAGCACTGGCTTCTAAAGACGGTCTGCGTAAGCTAAGTGGCAACAAGGAAATCGATGTTAAGCGCGTAAACGGCTTCAATGCTGATCCTCGTATGCTTTGGATTGAAGAAGGTTTCAACGTTCGTGATATCGATGCTGAACACGTAGAAGGCTTTGTACGCTCTTACACTGACGGTAAGTACGTTCCGCCAATCGAAGTGGTAGTTGTGGAAGTTGACGGAGTTCAACGCCTGAAAGTGGTAGAGGGTCATCACCGTACTGTTGCCATCTATCAAGCTCTTGAAAACGGCGTAGATCTGAAAGCGGTATCTGTTATCGAAGTAACAGGCAACGAAGTTGATCAGCTTGCGCGTATGATCAAATCTGCTGAGGGTCGTCCGCTAACAGCAATGGAACTAGCTGGCGCATACCAACGCATGATTAACATGGGTTTAAATCAAACTCAAATCGCTGATGAGCTAGGCGTGTCGTCTGTGCAAGTGTCTAACTACCTAGTGTTGATGAAAGCACCACAAGAGCTTAAAGCAATGATTCAGTTTGGTAAATACTCAGCGACGAACGCTTGGAACAATATTCGTCAGCATGGTGCAGATATCGCTCTGGTAATGGCTAAGGAAGAAGTTCGAGCTAAAACCGAAGCGAAAGAAGCAAAGAAATCTGGTGTGAAACCGAAGAAATCTCAAGGTACATCGGCACTTAAAAAGATGAAACTGCCACCTAAAAAAGTAACTGGTATGGGTAGTATTGTAACCTCTCTAGCCTCTCAGGTGACTATTGAAGCGCTTGAAGATGATAAAAATGTACAACTGACAATGAGTGCAGAAATGGCTAAAAAGCTGCTTTCACTTGCTGCCGATCTGGATGAAATCAATACTCACAATGCCAACGCTGTTCAGATGATGAAAGATCTGGCGATTCAAGCGAAGAAAGGCGAAAGCCAAGATGTAGAGTTTGAAGCACAAGAAGAACAGCTATCAATCGCGGTATAAGTTGAAATTAGAGGCAGGGAGAGATCCCTGCCTTTTTGTTTTTAGTAGAAAATGAGAAACGGATTAAATAATTAAAAGCTTGACTTAACAATCAATATAAGTATAATAGGAATATAAATTAAAGAGGAACATTTATGATTAATTCTACATTACAAATCAATCAGCTAGTTATCGATCCAATGATTACAAGTCTTGATATTTCGTTGGAAGCGGTAAAGCTAAAAGCTAACTCTTTTGCGAACAGTGTAACACCAGAAGCTCAGATTGATGTACGTGAATCAAGTAATGGCTTGTTTCATGTGGAGAGTGGAATTGTTGATGTTTTGGCAATGTTTCTTGCTAATTTCGGTGGTCAAAAATTTGAATCTGTAAATGTCAATATTCTTCCAGCCGAAAGCGCAGAAGATTTGGATCTAAAGCAGTCGATCTATGATAACCGTGAAGTAAGCGAATCTGAAAAAATCGTTGATTCATACAATTCAATGACCAAGCTTAAAGAGAATGGATTCAATATTGAGCAAATCTCTGAAAAAATGGGGATTGCAAAGCCTATCTTAAAATCTATCGAAGCCTTGGATAAGGCAACAAAACAGGAGTGGGAGTTAATCCGATTTGGATTGGTCTCACCCATTGCTGTGATCTCAAGCAAAAGAGCATAAGATAAGGACGACTCTATGAGTATTCATGTATAGCAAATCGACATTAAAATTGAACGAGAGTGAGCGCAATCCCCTTCCTTTAGGTAGGGGTTATTTCACATCAGAAATGTTTCTAACAGGATGAATATTTGGGCTTCGGCATCAATTATTCAGAAACCCAGCACTTTAGGGATGGTAGGTTCATTTCATGGAAAAGACTCTAGCAGCTTTCTATGACCGCCCAGCAGAAAAAGGGGCTGAGCGAGGATCTAAGCAATGCTATAGTTAAAAGGTAAATCTGCTTTTCAATAAACAGATCAAGCAAATCGCTGATGTTGATGAAAACGCCCTTTTCACTCTGTACCACTTTATTTCTAGAACGCCAGAAATCGAGAAAGTATTAAGAATGGATATCGGCTTGATCGAAGTCCTGCCAGAAGAAAAGAAACTAAGAATTGTTGAATTGATGATGCAATCTGCATCATCTAAAATGCCGAAAAACTGTTCAAGCTTATATTCAGATTGTAAATGCGTTTCAATGTTTTTCAAAGATACCCTTGGAGAAGTAAGAACAGATATGACTCCAAATGACTTGTATAAATATTATATTGCTCATGCAAGTCACTCAATGAATCCGCACAACGCAGTCAGTTTAGCCGCAGTCGTTAAGTCAGTGGATGAAATGCAATATAACCTGGTTGATTTTTACCGAGAAAAATTAATTCAAACTCTGCACTTAGGTAATCAAGTGTTGACGGGTGATTCTGATTTGGATTTTGGGCTAAACCAAATTATCAAAGGAAACTTGGTGAAGTTGCCAAGAATCGCAGCATAAAGAAAATATTAAGAAGCTCAACACTATGGAGCTTTTTATTTTTAGATAAATAATAAAATATTTAAAAATTGTATTTACAACTCACTTTTTATATGTATAATTAAAAACATCAAGTAAGGGATGCCTTACAAACTAGCGCAAAAATTAAAGGAGCTTTTCATGGCTAAAAAAATAACGAAATTAATGCAGCAACCCTGACTAACCTACGCTCAGTACGCTCTATCACTTCAGGTATGACTCTAGAGCAGCTAGAAAAGGCAGTGGCTAACATGACTAAAGTGTTTGAAGAACAGCAAAGTTCAGTTGAAGCTGAAAAGAAAGCTCAACAAGAACGTCAAGCTCGTCTCGATGCAATTATTGCGCATATGAAAGAAGACGGTATCACTGAAGAAGAGCTGGCTGCTTATATGACAAAAGCTGAGACAAAACAGCCAAAAGCACGAAAAAAGTACGCAAAACGCCCAGCTAAGTACGAATACGTTGACGGTAAGGGTGAAGTGAAGACTTGGACAGGTCAAGGTCGTACTCCATCAGTTATCGCAAAAGCGCTAGAAAATGGAAAGTCACTTGCTGACTTTGAAATCGAAGAGATCGCGCAGGCAGCTTAATAAAATCTGTGAAATGCACAAAAGGGAGCTTAGGCTCCCTTTTTCTTTATCTTATTGACTTATAATTGCTATTAAATTAACATTCATTGAAAATTAATTATTAATAAGGAAATAAAATGTCTGATACGTTTATAATAAATAAAAACACTACTGTAGATGATGCTAAAGGCATGAAGGCTAGACTAGATAAAGCGAGTAGTAAAAAGGACTTCTTGTTGAATAAACCTTCAGCTATCTTATATCGCGCTAAGCTCGCACTGCTATCTTTTTTATTCGTAATTGCGTTAATTGTTGAGGGTTTTGTTATTTTTTTTGATAAAAGCATTGCGATTCAAACTGACTTAGCATTAAAAATTAATGATCAATTTACAATATCTGAAATTTCAAGTGGGTACTATACACACTTAATTTTATTAATAGCAGTTGCGTCGTTGAGCTATGTTTTTTTATATTTTGACAACAGATCTTGTTCAAAATACAAGAAAGAGTATTTAGAGCTTGATTCTAGACTCAAAGAAATAATTGAATATAATGAAAACCCTTTTAATGATGAAAAGATTTATAGAATTGAAGATATAGAAGACTTGTCGGTACTTATTTGCGTGTTTATGGCTACTCTTACAGCGATGTCTTTGTTCGTTTCAGTATTAAGGTTTAACCATTATGATGACTATTTAAAAGAAGTAAAAGGATCTGGTGAACTATATTCAATACACTATAATCGCTCATTCTTATCGGACGGATTTACACTATTTGAGGAAAAAGACGGTGAAATTATCAAAACTACGATTCCATCAGGTGTGCCAGTAAAAATCATGCAAATCAGTGAGAGCGAGAAAGGAAGATTCGAGTATTACTATCGAACCCATAATAATCGCATACTTAGCAAAGAAAATCGTTCCGCAGAGTATTACTTAACGGTATACCTACCAAAAGAAATGAATATTGAAGGGTCTAAGATGCTCTAATAAAGTATTAGGAATATAAAAAGCAGGCAAACGCCTGCTTTTTTATTCTCATTAAATTAAGTCTTTGTATTCGGTGATAGCGGAAAGATTGTTCTGGAGTTTTTCAATCTGACCTTTGATGTCTGATTCAGCCTTATCTAGCTGTGTTTTGCTTACAATATCTGCATAGTAAGGTTTGCAAGTTGTAAAAGGGTTATACCATTGTGATTCACCAAAAATACAATGCTTGCGTTTATGTTCGATATGTTCCTGGACACTATTAAATCCATTTTCTTTTAGAAAAGATTCTGCGCTTTCATCCAATAAGGCGACAAGTGCAACGCTATGTCCAGAATCGGTATCAGGTTGGATGAATACAGCTCTTGTTCCTTTCTTTACAAAACGAAAGTCGTTGATGAAAACAACAGTCTCAAGTGGTTTCAATAGGTTGCGATCAAACATCGTTATTCCTCATTTCATATATTTGATTAAGAATACACCAGTGAAAGTAAAAAGCAATATTTTTATTTTAATATCAGTCACTTATGAGTTGATCTATATCGCATTTTTATCACATATATAAAATAATAATTTGATTATTAACAACCCCATTACTACAATACAACTAAGCATGAATCTCCAATTCATAGTTTACACAAATCATAAAAACTATAAAAATGACAATCACCTCGATTGTTGCCTCAAATACTCTGGCGCATTTATATGCGCCATTTTTTTATTTAAATCAATTTGACTCTCAATGTAATTTATGTATAATAAAAACATAAAGTTATTGAGGTCGAAAGAATGACAAATGAATCAAACTTATCTAAATTCGCTCTATATGGACTAAGCGAGCTACAAAAGTATGTTACTAAGCGCGAATGGAATGACTCTTCTAGTCTCGCATACAAACTCGTAGCAAAAGCGAATAATGATAAGGATTTCGCCAACAAGCTAGAGTTATACCTTCAGCTAAGAGTTGATAATCCTACTGTTTATTTACGTGAGCTTTGCGATATTGTTCTAAATACTGAAGATTCGTATTTTAAAAGCCTTAAGATCGGCAATGCTGTGGATGGTCTGGATTCCGCATACCTATGTTTTAGTCAGCGCGTAAGTATTGGTCATCAAGATGTAGAAGAGCAAGTTCTGGGTTCTCGCGTAAACGCGAAAGAAACGGTAGATATCCTGAATTCATTGGGACACCTTACAGCGGAACAAACCGATGCTGTTGAAACGCGTAATCGAAATTTACGGTTGATTAATGTCGCTCATGGTAACAAGCATGTGTATTTAACTGTTTGTACTACCTCTGCAACTTACTGGCTGAGTTCTACGGATATGGCTCCAATTGGTTCAGCGCGATTCATCAGTCATGATGTCGCTGAATACAAAGAGGACTTGGATCGATTTTTCGATTTTATTCTGCTTCGTAGCTAGATTAAGAACTCGTGATGGATGCCTTATACATGTACGGTAATCCATGTTAGATTTTAACGATTAAAATTATCAAGGTGATTATATGTTTGGATTGGTACGTGTAGTAAAAGGCATTGCTAAACTCCAGGGCGACGAATCTGAAGATCAAATGTGCGCTATGGCTGCTGGTCATTCAGCTCTACGTTCAAATGGCTGGTTGGCTACCGTCTTTGAGTTAGATAAAGAAGGAAAGCCAAGTGCAATCGTATCCTACTGGAAAGTATCTGACCAAAGCGTTGAAGAGAAACTTCCTCGTGGTCAAAAATACGCATTCATCCCGAAATCAGTTTTTGAAAAGTTAGCGTCATAATGCGTAAATGATGATAAATTTGCGTATTATAAGGACAAAGCAAAAGGATGGTATACATGAAAAAATACGTAAAATGTCTGATTGAGAGTGAAGATAAGGGCATCCTTCTTATTCAACGTTCAAGCAGTGACGAGCACGGTTCTATGTGGGAAACACCAGGTGGTGGCGTTGATGATGGTGAAACACTAGTTGAAGCTGTCATTCGAGAAGTGAAAGAAGAAACGGGTCTGGATGTCTCTGTTGAAATGGATGGAACAATGTTCCTTTCTGATGATGCAGATCCAGAAATGAAATTTGAAGCTAATCTCTTTAGCGCCAAAACTACTTCTGGTGAGGTTTCGCTTGTACAAAACGATGATCATTCCGACCATGCATGGGTTAAGCGAGAAGATTTGTTTCAGTTTATGTTAGACGGAAATCAAATTGACCGTTGGACACTTAGCCATATTATCAAGGGCTAAGAAATACAAAAGAAGCCGCTATGCGGCTTCAATCATCAATGTTTCTCTTCCTTTGAGTGCGCTTATCACCTCAGAATGAAGAAAATCTCTTACTAGCGAGAAGCCTGTATACCCTCTTCCACCAGCCTCATACACTTCTCGGGCTTGGCTTGATAGTGACTCAAATTGATTAATTACTTGATTGATTAGTTCAGATTCATTTTCATTAAGCGTATCGAGTACAAATGTATCAATGCTGCAATCACTGCTTGATAGTTCTGCTTTCAATACTGCTTTAGCATTTCTGATCCTGTTCGCACCTATCGTAACGGATAGCTCGTGAAAAACAGTATCAAAATCTGAGTGATATATGGTGCTAACTAAGTTCGTCTCACCAATCTTGAATTCTACAGCTACTTTATTGGTTAATTCTGAATTTATCATAAACATTACTTTCGCATGGAATTAAAGCCGCCAATCTTTATTTTTTCTCATTTTATCATCATCTTACGATAAAAGTCCACCTTTAATTTAAGCTATAAAAAAGATAAAAATTAAATAATTTAAATTATATTGTTGACTCTGATCGTTAGCAATGTATTATTGAGAGCAAGCAGCAGGAATGCAGCTAAGAAAAGACTTAGAATAGTCACTTGAACATGCATTAATAAATTTAATTAAATATTTAAAAAATAATTTACTTTTAAATTAATTAATGTATTATAAGAAACATAAAGAGATGCAAAGCATCTGAACAATAAAGTAAATTTAAGAGGTACACCATGAAGAAGTCTATCATCGCACTAACACTTGCAGCAGCTACCGTAGTAGCACCAGTGGCTCAAGCAGAAAACCAAAACCTGACTAAGTTTGGCGACATCGCTCAGATCGGTGTTCCTCTTACAGCAGGTGCAATCGCTCTTTGGAAAGGTGACGGTGAAGGCTTTTTCCAGCTAGCTGAGGGCGCACTTTATACAGCAGCAGCAACACACGCACTTAAGTGGGCAGTTGATGCAGAGCGTCCAGATGGTTCAGCAAATAACTCATTCCCGTCTGGTCACACATCAGCAGCAACACAAGGCGCAGCGTTCCTACAAATGCGCTACGGTTGGGAATACGGTCTACCTGCTTACGCTGTATCAGCGGTGGTTGGTTACTCTCGCGTACAAGCTGATAAGCACTACTGGCGTGATGTGGCAGCAGGTGCGGTGTTAGCAACAGGTGTACAGTACGCAGTAACAAAAATGGGTTACTCAATGACAAACATCGCTCTTGCTCCATACGTGAACGGTGATGAAGTGGGTCTTTACGCAAGCATGAGCTTCTAAATGATCTAATTACGGGGAAAAAGACTTCCCCGTAAATACAGATTAATTTATTAAAAAGCATTGACTCTAAATCTAATTAGTGTATTATTATAAACATCAAGGGGAAGCAAAGACTTCCCTAAATTAACGTTAAAGTTCAAAAGGAAATACACCATGAAAAAACTAATCATCGCAGCAACACTGGCAGCAGCAACCGTAGTAGCACCAATGGCTCACGCAGAAAACGAAAACCTAACCAAGTTTGGTGATATTGCTCAGATCGGTGTTCCCCTAACAGCAGGTGCAATTGCTCTTTGGAAAGGTGATGGAGAAGGCTTTTTCCAGCTAGCTGAAGGCGCACTTTATACAGCCGCAGCGACCCACACTCTTAAGTTGGCAGTTGATGCAGAGCGTCCAGATGGTTCAGCAAATAACTCATTCCCGTCTGGTCACACATCAGCAGCAGCTCAAGGAGCAGCATTCCTACAGTTCCGCTATGGCTGGGAATACGGTCTACCTGCTTACGCAGTATCGGCGGTGGTTGGTTACTCTCGCGTTCAAGCTGACAGACACTACTGGCGTGATGTTGCAGCAGGTGCGGTGCTTGCTACAGGCGTTCAGTACGCAGTAACTAAAATGGGTTACTCAATGACAAACATCGCTCTTGCTCCGTATGTTAACGGTGATGAAGTGGGTCTATACGCAAGTATGCAGTTCTAAATATTTCAGACTTAAGATACGGGGGCTATATGCTCCCGTTTTTTCGTTCACGCAAATCAAAGAGTAATAAAAGAGATGGATTGACAATGACGGGCTTATCCCGTCTAATTATTCCAAAATGAAAAACTATTTAATTGATAAAATAAAGGAATTTAAATGAAAGATCTGATTAGAAAATCAGTTTTACTACCACTTTTAGCCACTGTTTTTGTTTCTGGTTGTTCTGTATCTGTAGGAGTAAAGGAAGAAATAAAGTACGGTACTTCCTTAGGGGTTTCAATGATTCGTGTGTTTATTCCTGCGGATATTTATGAGTATGTTCATCATGAAAAATTAGCCACACCCAAAGATGTTACTTTATCAAACAGCTTGAATGAGACGTACACAGTCAAGGATGCGGTTTACTTTGGAGAGAGCGAACTCCCTGGCGAAGGTGGAGCTTATAAGATTAAGTACGCAATCAACGAAGAAGAGTTTGGTGGGGAGCTTTCTTTTGATAAAACAGGATGCAAAGAATACTTTGTTGATAATGGAATGATTACAAACATGGAGGCTTGCGGAATTAATATCTATCATGTGCGAGGTGAAAGGATTAGTTCTCAGAAGCGAGCTTACATTTCATTTGATTAAAAAAGAGTGGCAACGGTTGCCACTCTTTTTGTTTTCTCTAAGCCTTAACGGTTAAAGCATAAGTTTTAATCAAGTCACCAAGAGATAAACCTCTTTTATCGATCTCTTGCTTGATGATTTCGCCAAGATGACTTACAACCACATTGCTAAATGGAGTCAGGTAGAACTCTCTATAAGAGCTGATCTCAACTCCATCGCGTTGTTCTGTCATAGGGAAATTAACGATGTTTAGGCTTTCAAATAACGCTTTATGGTAACGAGAAAGTCTCTCATAGTGGCTCATATACGCAGGACAGTCGCCGTAGTCGTCAAATGAAGTTTCAGCAAGCATTTCATAATAAGGTTTCGCCAGGTCTTCTTCAGACCAATCACGCGCTTCGAAAGCGTTCTGTACCGCTGGTTTACCTTCATGCATAATTTTAACTGGAGCGTGAGCGTTTTGCTGCGTCATACCACCAATAAAGTTGATAATAAAGTGCTCAATGAGACCGTCCATCGCTTCAGGCTCAGAGAATTTTTTATCAAGGCATAGAATAAACGCGTTTTTTGCATCCTCACTAATATTTTTCTGGTAGACGGTTTGAGTTGCTACGTTTTTTACATCAACGGTAAACGTTTTGATGATGTGAGTTGATTTTAAGTTGGAGTGTCCGCACATTCTAGCAATTGCAATGTAATAGCGAAATACACTCTGGATAGCATCATCAAATGTATCAAAGTACGGATTGCCTTCTACTAACTCAATTTCACCTGATGCTGGATTAGGCTTAAATAGCTGATCAGGGAATCGTGGGAAAGCCATATGAGCAGGCATGAGATCGAGAATTAGCGGCTCAGTAACGCCATCGAAAAACAATTCGGCTTTAGTCATGATCTGCTTTTTATAAAACTCAACATCTAGATCAGAGGAAGTGTGAACAACCACTTTTTCCAAATCATAGAGAAGGTTATAAATTGGTGTTGTCATGGCTTGATGGTTGACGAGTTCGCGAATGCTACCAGGAAATGTGTTGTCCGTCTTTCCATTGACTGGTGTCATAGATAAGGTAAAGCAGATTGTTTGAAGTGGGTGCATGTTCCTATTCCTTGCTTGTCAGCATAAAAATCCAACTATCACCAATTATACATATATAGAATCAAAAGTAAATGAGGTATGGGTGTTTGGGGATTTTTCATGTGAATTGATAGCAATTGTTCGTTGACACTGCGGCGAAGTTGCTAATTAGACAGAAAAAGCACTCTCTGAGAGCAAGCCGTTTACCTAACGTGGATCTGTAAAAGCCCTTAATTGGGCTTTTCTTTTGAACAAATTCAAGAATCACAAGGATTTACACTTGATGGGTATTACTATAAAATACAAAGTGTTGATGAAATAGATAAAACAATAAGTGCAACATGCACAGACAGTCAGCGCAATTATGAGTTTACTCTAAAGGAATTAAGTGAAAGTCCAGACTTAAAGCTTGATTAGCCAAGATGGATTTCTTGCCAGAACCAAAAAACCAAAGCACTTGTGACATCTAAATAAAAGTGGCGCTAATTTAAATTAGAACCACTTTAAGTAAACGGCTTGCTCTCAGAGAGTGCTTTTTAAGGCGTTTTTAAAAAAGGGTAGTCACAGCCATGACTTTGACCATAAAGAGGCGTATGAGCGATTTAAGGGAGCAAATCAGGGTTGTTTTGACGTGCTCGCCATTGAATATTTCGATCTTCAATGAATTTAAGGTGTGATAAGCCGTATTTTACGCTGTGTTCCATTCCACCAAGCTTACATAACCCTTTGAAATCTTCATTTTCTTCATAGCTCCAGGCTGGCTTATCTTCTTGATAATGCTCTACAGCAAACGCTCTTAGTTTTTCAGCAAGCTCTGAGAATGTGCCCGCTTCATGAAATTTTTTGATTTGTTGCCACTCATAAACACGCCCCAAAAGAGCGCTATTGGTCTGGCAATCTTCGGTGTATAGCAACTGGCAATTTGGGCAAGCGTCCGTAGAATTTCGTCCAATCGAGCCTACTTCCTTATGTGTAGGGTGATTGCAGTTAGGGCATGTGCCGATTGTAATTGATAACATAAGTTGTCCTACTATGGTGTTTGGTGCCGCATCAATCAGGAATTGCATTCCTGATATGATTTTGAAATAAGGTATCAACGTTCCCTAATTTAACTTGGGGATTATCATTGCTTCTAAAAATATGTCTGAATTGGCTAATGGTTTTATCGCTGTTCATGCGAAAGTTTTTTGTAAACGCTGAAATTCGATTAATAATGATTTCTTTTAGCTTCTCGTCTTTAAAATAAACCGCTTGCTTACCCTGCTTGTAAAAGCCTTCAATCCCCTTTTCATGCTTGATTTTTAGCTTAGGGCTTTCAATCGTAAACATATCCTTTTTCATGTTATGAAGATCGATATGAGCAACAAATTCGAGATCCGCAACTTCAAACTCAGCAAAAATAAAAGTTAGGTATCCTTCTACTCTTTGGCTTTCAGTAATATCAAGGTCAATCTCGATAGCTAGCTTGTCTAGCGAGGTGTCAATGCGACTTGTTCTATTAGCTTTCATTTGATCCCCTACTCTTTGATCTGAGCATCTACGCTTTTGAAATAACCTAAAACTAGATCGTTCATAGCAGACTTGATGGTTACGTGTTTTTCTTTAATCAAATAATTTTTATAGCAATCTTCAAAACAGCTCTTAACAGTATGCATAAGATGATTTCTAGTTAGGTTAGCAAGGCTCTGACTTGCTTCAATGAGACCATCACTTGTCTCCAAGACATAATATGGGTCATTGTTATCATCTGAACTGATCGAGTAAATTGATTTATTCAGTGAAAAGGCAATATTGTACTGTTTGAAATTTGAACGAGGTCTTAGGACAAAGGTGATTCTTGCATTAAAGAGTTCCAGATCGTTCTTCATAAAGTAAAGATGTAATCGACCAACGCCCTGCCCCGTACTATTAATATGCGAAATAACCGTAATTTCGAAACCATTAAGGTTAATTTCCGCATCTTGAAGAGTAGGGATTTTTTTAATTTCTTTCATATGTTACCGCCTAAAACCAACTTTAATAATTATACATTAATAACGCTAAAGGTCAATAATTTAATAATTAAAAAGCGCCATTAAATATTTTTGCAGATAAATAAAAAAGGGCTGGCTAATGCCAACCCTTTCAGGTAAAATCCTTTAGAATCAATGACTTACGGACTAAAAAGGAATGTCGTCGTCAAAATCCATTGGTGGTTCATTGTATTGCGGTTGCGACTGCTGATGGTTCTGCGGCTGCGACTGTTGATGATGCTGCGGCTGAGCATGTTGCTGAGGTTGACCACCTTGAGCGCGACCTTGTGCTGGTTGACCTTGTGCTGGTTGACCTTGTGCTGGTTGACCTTGACCGCCTTGAGCGCGACCGCCTAGCATTTGCATAATGCCTTGGTAGCCCTGAACTACAACTTCTGTAGTGTAGCGATCTTGACCTTGCTGATCTTGCCATTTACGAGTTTGTAGTTGACCTTCAATGTAAACTTGAGAGCCTTTACGTAGGTACTCGCCAGCCACTTCTGCTAGTTTTCCGAACAGAGCTACGCGATGCCATTCAGTTTTTTCACGCTGCTCACCAGTCGCCTTATCGCGCCATGATTCAGATGTTGCGATAGTGATATTAGCCACCGCGCCACCGTTAGGCATGTAACGAACTTCTGGGTCGCCACCTAAGTTGCCTACAAGAATTACTTTATTAATGCCACGAGATGCCATAATTTATTCCTTATTTACTATTGGTGTGGTTCAATTTTGTTAAGAGCTTTTGCCCTCTTTATGTTTACAATTATACTTATAACCAAACCGAAGTCAATAGATAAATAATAAATAATTTAAAAAACATTTTCAGAGTAAAAAGAACAAAGCCCATTGCTATTTCTCATGGGGAAGCCATGAGTTTTTCTTGAAAGATATGCTGAATGGTTTTCAGAGTTAGTTCGGTTTATGAGCTTTGATTTAATTGGTTATCTGATTTGATTGATATTGAGCTATAGGAAATAAAAAAGGGCAAGCTTAAACTGCTTACCCTATTCCGAACCAGTGTGCTTTATGCAGCTTCGTTTTCTTCAATATGGTCTAGGTACTGACGGAAATCATCAAAATATTCATCACCAGATTCTAAGAACCAAGAACACCATTCTCCATCTTGAGGATCAATCATCTCCAACTCAAAGATGTTGGAGTAATCAACACGCATAGAGTCGCATTCTGTTAGCAAGAACTCATCGTAACGAACAAGCAGATTGTAGAATTCAACCGCTTCTTTGATGTCTTTAACAGGGAAGTAAAACGGATTGCAAGGCACTTGAGGAAAGTATGCCATGCGAAGACCAAACTTTTTAGCATCAGAGCATTCCTGTAAGTTATCAGGTGATTGCTCGAACAGATCGCCGTAAGCATGTGAGTTCACGCTATTCACATAGCTTTGGTGATTTGGGTGGAGTTGATTATTCTCACCACAAAATTCAAGGCGAGATTTGTACGGTGCTAACGAATGATTTTCAATGGCTAGGAAGTTCTGAAAAAGAACAAGCAACAAAGCTGAGCGCACTTCATTACCCTTGGAAGGGGTAAACTCAAAGGGTTTGTTAGCATTGATTAGATGTGGTCTGTACTTCGTTTTCATTCTGCAATTCCTTGAATAGTGATTTGTTTCTATTATACATTTATACGCCACAAGCTCAATTTAAAAATGAGGTAAAACACCTCATTTTTATGGCTTGTTTATGCAGCATCAATCGCGAAACTTTCCGCAATAGCATGTGTGTAAAGGTTGTTTTCACTTCCCTCAACAAGTACCGTGAATGACTTTTCAGGATTGAAGAGAAACACGTTTCCGCTTTGAGTTCCTGACGCTAATTCACTTTGCGGAACTAGATAAGTACCTGTGCCATTGCGACTTGTATCTTTGATCTCAACTGGCGTTGAGTGAAGTCGATGTGAAAGCTTGTCGCCTTCTGTTAAATTCTCAAAATTGTGTGTAATAGTGTCGATATCCTTATCAATGTAACCTAATACTTTAAGTAACACGCCCTTAGAAGCGTTAAGGATGTTGTATTTACAAACTAACTGTTCAATATCAGTCTTGTTTAGCGCACCGTCAAGAGTTTCCGCGCCATTGGCAGAGATAACTACCAGATCATTTTCTAGATTGCTTACAAAAACAATGTTCTCGATGATATGTACGGTTTCATATTTAAGATCTAGATATGACTCAGTAAGCTTTAAAACTAGGTTGTTTGTGCATAGTGTACTCACTGTGCTTGCATCAAGATTACATCCAACTTTATCTGTCACAGCTAGCAAAAAATTACGGCTGTTTCGTACAGATTCGCTTAGGATTTTCAATCCATGAGATTGGTAAATATCTACGATAAATGGGTGATCTGCACAGTTATCAATAAGGTATTTAGCGATAACGATTTTATTCAGTTTATTCATGGCGCTGCCCTCTTTATGCTTTTGAAATGTCGAATACAGGATAACCGCACATTGCGCTGTCAATAGCTGAACTTACAGCATCAACCAGGCTCGTAAATGGTGTTGATTTGATACCGCAATCAATGCTCAAGAAGTAGTTTGCGCCATCTTTGATCAGTTGAACCCATTCAGTATCGTTTTCATCATCTAAAAGTGAATCGATTCCGATTGATAGCTGTTCTGTTGAGAATGTTTCAGGAAGAGACTCAATGTGTGACTTGATTTCATCCAAGCAAGAATCACAATCACCATCCAAGCTAACTCGCAGGTAAGCACATAGCTGGGCTTTAGTAATGACTGAAGCCGCTTTCAGGGCTTCAGAAATGACAATTAAGCAATCTTCTCTTTTCATGGTGGTATCCTTTAATTATTTAATGCTTAGTAAGTTACACCAATAAAAAATTAAGTCAATAAATATTGACTTAAATAATTAAATATGTATAATGAAAAACATCAAAGAAAAATGTAAGCAATATCGAGGCGCACCATGAAAAACTTACAAATGTTCGGCATCCGTGAAAAAGAAAGCAAGTTAATGAAAGAAGTAAATTGCGAATCTTGGTCTACCACTTATTCAGCAGGAACTGAATATGAAATGGCTGATTTCGGTCAGGGTGTTGGTGAGTTTCGATGCTCAGAATTAGCCCCTGTCTTATTTTCAGTTCTAAAGGGTGGCACTAGTCATCTTGAATCACCGAAAATGACAGCAAGTGAAAGTAAAACAGTAGAAGTTGTTACTTACAATGTCGGTACAGATGTTCGTGAATTCCGAGTTGTTGAGATTACCGAGTCTTTTAAGAGTGCTGTAATGCCATATGATTCTTATGCTGAATTCTGTCAAGCAGCAAACGAGAATATTCATCTTCTCAACCTGTGAAGCGTATAGGGGTATAGCACAATGAATGCAACACATATTGAAATCAATGAGGTTTCTTGGACATGCGCAAAATGCGGTCATGAAAACAAAGACCTTATTAAAGAAACAAATGAGCCGCTATGCGGTGGTTGCGATCAGGTCTTTGATTGGAATCAGATTAATATTGATGTAACTACGTTCATCGGAGGTGAAGAAACTTATGTTAATCTTAGCGAACTTTGCCTTATTGAAGAAAAGCTAATCAATGAGCTTGAGGAAGTGATTCTCCCCGCCCTGATCGGGCGAGGGTTTACGGCGGAGTTGCTAACAAAACTTTCAAAGACAGCATCAAAAAAGGCGGATTTATCCGCCTTTTTATATTGACCCTCTATATTATTTATGTATAATCGAATCATTCCTTAGAAAACAACCTCAGCATGTTCTGACTCGTTTAGGAATTGGCTTGCCAGCCAGCGGATTTTGTCGGCATCGAAAGATGATTGGTAAACAGGCGTTCACACTTCATCACATGATTCTACCTTTGAACTTTTGTGATTGTGAAAAAACCGACAGCGCAATCATAAATAATAAAGGATAGAAACAATGTTCAAATCTAATGATCATCTTGAACAATACGCACTAAATCTTACTAAAGTCTTTCACGTCGAAAGCCACGGTAAATTTTCACCTAAAAAGAACTTTGTCGCTTCGTGTCTAGCAAAGGCGATGTTGGGAAAGCCTGAGGGCTATAGCATCAACACCTTGAAGGCTGAACTAAAGAACAAGTCGTTATCCGAGCCTGTTCAGGTGTCCACTGATACAAGCCAGAATCATCCAGAAATCTTGTTTAATGAGCATTTAATGAGCGACTTGAATGCATTTATTGACACGGATTTTTTCTTTGAGCGTCTTTTGGTTGCAATTGAAAAAGCAGTTGAAGGTGAACTGGATGAGCGTATTTATGATTTGCTAAATGAAGACGGTGAATTGTTTGAATGGTGTTCTGAACGTCTTGCGTTCACTGAGTCGGATACTGATTACTATCGTGTCTATGATTCTATGTATGGCGATGTGCTGACCGACTACATTAACACTGCGGCTGAAAATCGCACATATGATCCTGAAACGTCGTTCACACGCTACCGAATCATGGTAAACAAAGCTGCATATTCAGAGGTTTTGAAAGATAAGCTTCTTGAATGGTTAGAGTTTTTGGCAACTGACTTGAATGATGAGTTAGATGAGTCATTCCCTACAGAGAAAATCCGCGCTCTACACGAATTAGAAGGCGGTTTTCAAGATGAGCAGGGCGAAACCATTGCTGAACTCTTAAAGCAGCATCTAAAGGCTAATAGCGCGTCCCTTTACGTGTCTTACAACTAATACTAGGCGATAACAATGAATAGCCAGCGGGGATAACGCTGGCTTCAAAAAGAGGTTTACTACGGCGCAACCAAGCGATTACACACGACACCCAATGGGATCTATTGTTAAAAACAGTGAATCCGAAACCATTGCTCGAAACATCATGGTTATTTTGATGCAAAATGGCAATGAGTTCCGAAAGATGGAGTTTGATGAGTATCTTGAAGCTCGAAAGAGTCATGGTGCTTCTGAACGAGAAGTTATGCGCGATAAACCGTACTTTGATAAAGTGGTAGAACACTGTTCTAGCGAAGAGAACGCCGACAAGTTCTGTGAAGAAGGGAAAAAGACCAATTGATAATTGCGCAGTATGCGCTTAAGACCGCTTCAGTATATGGAGCGGTTTTTTTATGCCTTCATTAATCAGCTCTAGTATAGAATTACTCATTAGTATATTATTTCTGAAAAGTTATTAATTAATAAAATACTGGTTAACAAAAAGCCAAATCAATAAAATAAGAGCAATTATCAATGGACAAATATCTTTTCAAAGACCATTTCGTTCATAAGCATTCTGCTGACATATTTGAAAACTCAGATATAGATGTGAACAAGCTTTATGAGCAGGGTTTTATTAGTAATAAAGTCATCCCCTCTTTAAACAAGAAGCTTCTGAAGCTTTTTAAAAAGCTGTCATTTGATGAGTATCACATGGACTCAATCACACACGGTAAGGGTACAGAATACAGCTTTAACAAAAACGGCTTACCACCAATGGTATCACTGCTGGTGGATAAAATTTACAGTGAGTTCGGATGTGTACTTTCCATGTTCGATATTGAAGAATGCCCTCTGGGAATTGAGGTGGCTGTCTGTAAGCTATCTGAAGGGTATTACGTAGATTGGCATCAAGACTGTACTAACCAGGCTGTAATTAGCTTCTGCATGGTCATTAACGAAGAAGACTTTGAAGAAGGTGAAGGCGGAGTTTTGCAGTTTTCAAAAGTAAAATACGATAGTCGTGGAAGCATTATCGATAGAGAAGTTATAGGAAGCTTCCCTACCAATAATTCAGGTCAGATAGTCTTCTTCAATCCCTCAGATCTGAATTATCAGCATAGATGCACCGAAATAAAAACTACGAAAACAAGATACTTGGTCTGCGGAATTATTGGGGAAATTGGCTAATGTTTACCACTGAAAGAATTGATATAAATGATTTGTTCACAAAGGGATTTACTGTTGGATACTTGCAAGAAGAGTGGGCTAACAAAATCCTTAAAGTTCTGAAGAACCAGGCTTGGATTGAGGTTGTCCCTGATGTCTTAAATTCATATGGCGAGATCGACAAATACTATGAATCCAGATACATCTCTGTAGCCTCTATGATGAAACCTGACGAGCCAAACAGATGGTTTAAGCGTTACATGGATGAATTTTGCTTGTGGGCTGAGCCTGTACTTAGCAAGTTTGAGAATGGAAATTCATACCATGTTAGTGCATTTTGCGGCACTGAGGGTTATTTCATGGAGCCTCATAGCGATGTCGGTGATCGCTCTGTTCTGGATATCATTGCTTATTTTGGTGATGATATCGGTGACGTAAATTCTGGGGGTTGTTTAGACTTCTTCAAGGTTGATGTTAAGGATCCTGAAAACCCAAACAAGATGACATTTTTGGATAGGGTTGTTCCTAAGCACGGTATGATTGTGATTTTTAATAATATGAATCCAACCATTTATCATGAAGTAACAAAATTGATTAAGCCTGGATGTTGTCGTTTCCAGTTAATTGCGCAAGCAGGAATGATTGATAAGCCTGATTGGAGTGTTGATTATAAAGCCGAAAAGGGTTTTTACAGTTACCATAAAAAAGCGGTTTTAGGGAATACAGATTCAGCTTTAGAGATATTGGAAAATGGTCATGTTGGTGAATAGTATTTTTAGTAACGGGCTTCTTGATTTACGATTGAGCATCCAATCAGTTAATGATTATTTTGTATGTATTCTTAGTGAAGATGCTTTGGAAAATGGTGATAAACTATTAGTGGTAGCCCAACCTCATGAAATGAGTTTTGCATCAATAAAAAATGGTAAATCATTGTCCGATTATTTGAGTGATTATGGTGATGGTTACGATTTTCCAAATGATGGAATTAGCTACTTCATTGGTTGCGTCCCTGATGGATGGGTATATGATCAAAAAAATGCCATAGATAAAATCACGAAAATTGATGGTGATTTGAACGTGTCTGACTTTGATTATATCAGTGAACTTTTCTAATTTAGAATAAAGATAAACGTATGGATTTGGGTGTTTAAAATGTCTATTTTGAATCGTGAGAATAATAGCATTGTTGTTGAGTCTCAATATCACAAGGAACAATATTCAGAGTCAAGGCAGGAAAAGACTGCCGAGGAAATGTTCAACGAGATATTTATGCAGAAGCATAACAAGTTGTTTCCTGATGGTAGAGTGCATACTGGAAAGCCAGCGCCAGAACATGGTTCTGATGCTTATTATACTGTGTCTATTTCCCCAAAGTTTGAAGAGTTTGAGACTCAAATTGAACCGCCCATTTATCCAACGGTTAAGGCTCTTGTGGATAAGGGATACCACACAATTTCAAGTTGCGCTGGTCATCCTATACGTATTCATTTGCAAATAGGCTTTGGTAGTGAGGAATCCCGTTCAAAGTTTCTAGAAGCCGTGTTGAAATCTGAAATACCTGCACTTACCTATCACTTTGTTAGTAATGTCGCTAATGTTTCAAATCACTCGATTTCCAATGATGGCAGCTTTGATTCTAAATCAGGAACGGTTTTTGATGTGGAAGCTGAACAAAGTTATATTGATAAGCGTGATGCTGATGGATTTAATTTCCAGTTTGGAACAAACTATAAAAAATGGTTTTTTCTCGATATCAATATAATGGAACCAACCATAAACCCATTCAAAACACTGTACTATAAGTTATTCTTATTGCCTAAGAAGCAGGAAATTCTTGAACAACTCCATCAGCTAATGATTGGTGAAACAATCCCTAGATACGATGAAATTTATAATAAACCTAAGAGAAGCATTTTCTTTTAATCGAAAAGCTCTGGGTTTATTTATAAAAAAAGCCCTTAAAGGGCTTTTTCAGTTTTTTCACTTTTAACAGAATCCTCAACAATCTTTTTCTCATTGCAGTCAAAATAGAAGGAAATGGCTTTGCAAATAACGAAATGAAGAAAAAGTAATGCATACGCTTTAAAGGTTGTATCGCCAGAAATTTCACTAGTGGTAATTTCATCAGTTGGCAAAGAACCATAGTATTCAAACATGGTTACACCAATTAAGATATTTGCAAGCATGACAATTGTCATAAATAGAAGCTTAGGAATAAATCGAAATCTTTCCTCAGTTTGAATTGAAGAAATTGAAAAAATAAAAATAAAGAGCGCCAACTTTTCCAATGCTTTAGTAATTTCTGAATCTGAAAGGGCTAAAAACAGATTGTATCCAACAATAAATAGAACCAAGTAAATCAAGTGGGATAAAAAAATCTTTTTTAGATTAGAGTTCTTATAACTTGCTTTCAGTATTAATGATTTCATTGCTTTGCGCCCTTTTTAGTCATTGTTCTTGTATTGAGGGTCGTTTTCAAGCAAGAACTGCTTCACTTCTTTCGATGAGTCGGAATTCAATACGTTTTCACCTTTGCTTCCGTTACTGGATTTTTCGAACACGCGGAAATTCCAACATGTGCAGGTTTCTGGGTGACAGCGATTATGACCGCTCTCAACTAGGTATTTAGGGGTGAGTTCATTTAATTCGTATGCGTTCATTTTGTTTCCAAATTATCAAAATTGGTTAGAGCATTGACTTGTACTGACACTCCCCGCCCTGATCGGTCGAGGGTTCTTTTTAAGCGGCTCTCTTGAGTGTGCGACGAGCGCACACTCAAGCCTCCCCACTAGAGCAACGGTTCTGTTGCTTCTACAGCCAACCGCTCTGACTGTAAGTACGGTATTAACTCCCGTAACCCAAAGGAATGGCTTTAATCTATCTTTGTAGTGAACTCGAATATGTACGCTTCTCTGATCCCAGTCACCAGAAGCACGTTCTTTCTTATCAAGCTCTTGCTTATGAGGAAGATTTAAAGCTTTAGCGATCTTGCAGTTTAACTCATACACACCTGTATTTTCAGGTCGGATATTAGTATTCATTTTTCCAATATTTATCATTTATTAAGAGGGTTTAATCCCTAGCGCAATTATTATACATATATGAGCGGCAAAGAAAAGCATATTTAATGATTTATTCGTAGGTTTTGATTTGTAGTGGTCACTTTCGGTTGACTTTTATGCTGAGAAATGTATTATTTAAACAATTAAATTTATAAGGGCTAAAAAATGAAAAAGGGTTTAATTATAGCTATTGAGTTCGAAAGCCTTGCGTTTTTCGAAAATGCTCTTGAAATCGCA
The DNA here is from genome assembly GCF_963874485.1 of Vibrio sp. V15_P4S5T153. Lineage (NCBI taxonomy): Bacteria > Pseudomonadati > Pseudomonadota > Gammaproteobacteria > Vibrionales > Vibrionaceae > Vibrio > Vibrio sp. V15_P4S5T153. The sequence goes on from NZ_CAWNHR010000017.1 coordinate 811,697, forward strand.
GGTTGTAGATTTAATGAGATTGAAGAGGATATGACTCATTGTCTCTTGAGAGAAAGAGGTAAAGAAGTTCTGACCTGTAGAGAACTTGGAATCCCATACCTGGCTTATGTCAAACCGCAAACAAAACAAGATCGTCAAGAGGGAAAGTTCTCTATTGCGGAAGTTAACTTTGACATTAATTCTTTGGATAAAGATAAATTTGCCCTTGTTGTAAGAAAACAGTCGAACTCCTACCCTGACAATCTTGGATTTGATTACTTTATTGATAAAGCTACTTCAGAAAGCGTCAAATACTGGGCTGATCTATTCACTAAAGATGAGATTGGTCGTAACGTTGAAATCTTGTCACAAGCCGAATTCCTTGATTCTTTGAAATCAAAAGAACTGTCATTTCCATTCTTTCTAAAAACTCTTGATAAAGGCTCTCACGGCAACACTTTAGCGAAGGTGTTTGATGAAAATAATATCAGGTTTTTATTGCCTACATCAGAAAGACCAGATCTTGATGTTGAAGGAACAACCTTATACCGATACCTATCCTTATTTGAAGATTCTGTGCTTACCTTATTTACTGAACAATCAAGTTACTTCAATCCGTGGGTCGGAGAAAGCCAAATTATTCCAGCAAGTTACAAATCTTTGGATGGAAAACTCATCAAAAGCGATGTCATTAACATCTTAGATGATCTTCGTTCCTATCCGAATAAAGAGCATCGTGCTTTCATCGTTGATGGAAAGGTAACATCATTAAGTCGTTACTTTGATTATGACTACTACGTTAGTCCTAAACATGTACTGGATTACGCCCAGGATTTCGCAAGCAAGTTTAAAGAAAGACTCCCTTTGATTTGTGTGGCAGACTTTGCGGAAACAACAAGCGGTGTAGAGCTTATCGAAATTAATCCCTATGAAAATAGCGGTAGATATCTAATGAATGATCCAGAAAAGCTTTTTCTTGCGATTATGACTCTTTCTGGTGGTGATAAACTGAAAACATCTAATGAAGGATTACTTGTACCAAAAATTAAGCCTAAGTTACTTTTGAATGAGTTCTGATACGAAGCCTCCGACATTGGAGGCTTTTATCAATGAGTAAAACTTTACTCATAAATTACTGAATTCTAATCTAATGAGTAAAACTTTACACATTTCTCAAGTGCAAAGTTCACTAGTTATATATATTACTTATCAAGTTTGCACTTTTCGACTACCAAAGGCATTTGAATTTGGAGGCTTTTAATACTGTCACAATAAGCTTATCAAGTTCTTTTGAGTCAGATAGATTGTTTGACTCCAAAAATTTTCCGAGATTTCCAAGTTCAATCTTGTCTTCTCTTTTACTGTAAAGGGGAAAACTATCATTTTTAATCAGTGAAGATAGAAAATTTGCAGCATAGTGATCGATGAGTCGGGTGCGGAGATCACGGCTATTCACTTCGGCATTAATAATATGCGAGATATCTGCGATAGTGTGCTCATTGCTTATGTTTTCCCTGAAGGTTTTGCTAAACATTGATTCAGAACCTCTATAAAACGCAACCTCATCGGTTTCGAATTTTATGATTTCTGATACCTGCAATAAAACACTCATCTTAGTGTCATGTGAAAAGTAGTCATGTTCTTGCTTTGCAATTGCGTCATACAAGCGTACAAGCTTCTTAATTGGTGATTGATTTAGCTCAAATACGGCATATAGAAAGTCACAGTGATGTTTATGCGATTTATTAAGCTGATTAAAAAAAGCTGTCGAGTCGCAGAAGATGGACTTAATACAGTCATTGTCTTCTAATCGGAAACCATAACTGGTGATAAGATTCGATGTTTGCTCAAGTATATCGAAGAAGCAATTCGCTGTATCTTTGTGATCATGACCTTCCAGGAATTGAATGCACTCCCTTCCTAATTTGCTCAATGAGTGGATTTTTTTAAGATTCACTATCTATTTCCAGTACATGTGTGGTTTTAGAAGTATACATTTTGGTCAAGAATTGTAAATCTAACATGAACCAAAAAATCAATTCGAAAGAAAAATAAAAAAGATATTGACTTTTAAAATCTGAATCAATATCATTGAAATCGTTCCCCAGAGGAATGTTCGGAAACCTCCCGAACTGAAAGCACTTGCTTTACTGCGGCGGTGCTAATATAGAGGGGTCATCAATGTACATTTTGCCTTCTCAGGTGGTTGGTACTAGAGAGATGACGCACACTCAGTGGGTTTGGCGACTCAAAGGTGTGCAGGATGAATTTGAATCCTTAACGGTGGGTGGTTAAGCTCATCTTATAGAGGGTCGCTGGATTCAAGGCTAAAAAAATGAGGTGAGCGCCAACTCATTGTCTGTTTTTGGTCAGCCTTTAAGCTTTTATGGCAAGCAGATAACTTAAAAAAATTGAATGATGTATTATCATTTGTCCCGATGAAAACGCAAACAGTTATTAACGAAGTGCTTTCATGTAGAGGCTGAAAAGTCATACATGCCCTAACGGGGGCTAAAGAAGATGCTCGGGTATCTAGGTTAGTCAGGTGAAGTTAGAAGGTTATGGCCTAACAATTCTAGCGGAGCCAAAAAGTTAATGGTTGTTGGAGGTATCGCACTCAGCCCGTAACGTGAGTGTAGCAAAGCTAGTGAAGCGTCTAACAAACGCGTGAACGCCAAGATCACTAGAGAACGAAAGCGAAGCGTCTGTCTTTCCACTATATCGAGAAATCGGTGTAGGCAATCAACCGCCCTCGGGCGGTTTTTTGTTTTTATGGATTTGAATAAATTAATTTATTTACTTTACACTCTTCTTTTGTATAATAGAAGAAAATTAAATTAGGGCATCAAAATGAATAAAGAAATTCCTGTATCTATTGCTAGTGATATTTCAGTTGGCAAACATCTAACTCCAGAACAAAAAGCAAGAATCATTCAACGTGGGGCTTATAACGGAAAAACTGTACGCCAAGTAATGAAAGACATGCTAGTGAATAATGGCATGTTTGAAGAGCAAGCAGATGAGGTTATGAAAGTTGCTGAACGCGATATCGATTCAATGAATGGGAACTGGGGAAGAGAAGCTGATGGATACCCTAAAGTCATTATTACTTTAACGGAATCACACGTAAAGCGTATCGCGTTAAAGTGGATTAATGAAAATGCACCTGAAGCTTGGTTTAAGCCGATGTTTGAGCAGCATAATCAATGATTTCGATAACGGGCAGCACTATCCCTGCCCGTTAAATCATTCTATTTTGTATCTCCCGATAAGCTCACGCGAAAATATTGCTTACTTTCTTTGTCGATAGAGGCAAGAAACCTCCCCTCTTTTTCTTCTGCAACTTTAAACTCATATAGTGTTAACGCCTCATTGATTAAATCTAATGGGTTGTTGTGTGCAGAAATTGATACCAACTCTTCCAGTTTTTTTGATTGTTCATCGGTCATCGTGATTGTATTCATTTTAAATCCTCTTTGAAGTTTCACCTATTATTTCAAGATAAAAACCCTTTGTAAATCATCGATTTGCGAGTATAAAATGAGTGTTCTTCGAGTATAGAATGAGTAAAAAATGAGTAAAAAAGGAAGGGTGATAAAACAATACCAATTAAATCTACAAAAAGGCAGGCATTAGCCTGCCAGTCTCGATTATTCTCCTATGTAGTCATTAGGGGATATGTCAACGGCATTCCGAATGGTCATATCTGCGCCATGCGACTTAAGAATATTAAGAGAGTCTGTTTGGTTGTACGTTATGGCTCTGTGAGCAGGGGTAAATCCCCTATTACATTGAGCATTGATGAGTGAATCGGCTATATGGTTGTCCAGGATGTATTCTAAGACCTTATTTGAGCCGCGCTCCGCACAGATATCCATTCCGCTAAAACAGTCTCCATCGCGCTCCAGAGGGCTTATGCGACTATCAATAGCAATCTTCAGTAGTTCAAGATTGTCTAGCGTACACGCAACATGAAATAGATTGCTGTGATTTTGATCTCTGAAGGCAGCGAGTTCAGAGAGAGGCAAAGCAGAAAGCTCGTTAAATCGCTCATCATTAATGAGCGTAATGATTTTTTCTTCAGACGGGTTTATTTCTCTTTTCTCAGAGAATCCGAATAAGGAGTGTAATTGAGGCAGCATACTTTCAAAATCTGCATTTGCTTCTATTCCACCAGCGAGCATAGAGATCAGTTCATTGACATCGTATCCATCTGGTAAGTCTTCGTCATCGAACTCATCGTCATCATCCTCGGTTTCAATCTCAGGCTTTATGTAGTCTCTAAATACAGAGCAAACTAGCATTGTCTGGTTAAACGAGTTCTCAAGGCAAGACAGGTCGAAATCCGAAGTATCAATCTCGATATCATCTTCCATGATGTTCTTCGACTCTTCATCAAAAATGTAGAGCTTGTCAATATTGAGTGAGTATTGAGAATAGATGCGAATAATGCGATCACCATTTTCAGTTCGCATTAATTTTTCAAAAGCAGCAATCGGATTAGAAATTTGACCGCTGTAATACAGATACTTACCAATCGACTCTAACGCGACAATATGATTTATACGCAGAAGGCAATATAAATCAAGGTGTTATAACAATATTAGAGGGCTTTTAATTAGCAATCAAGACAAAAAGAATATTCGCCTAGTTCTGAATTTTTTGCACCCAATCACCATTCCGAGTGATTTTTAACGGACGTGCCATCCGAGCCATTTGTCTCACCAGAGTTACTTGCCATTCTTAGAAAGATTTTTTCTTAAGAAATTCCGCAAAACAATCATTAGGAATTGAACCTAACTCCCTTCACACCTGTCCTCGGCTAGCGAGATGGAATCGAACCATCCCTTAGAAAAAGCTTTCGGAAAAGCTTTTTCTAAGAAGTGTTCTACTTACTCTCTAAATCGCTCTTGTATTGTTTAACATTCTCGCTGATTTGATTTACCAATTCATTTGCAGCTTCACTGCTGATTGCTGGTGCGCCGTTTGGTAAAACCAGATTGGAATCATTCTGATTGAAAATGGATTGATAGATCGTTACTAAGGAAATTACCGTAAGGACTAAAAGTACAGCTAACTTTTTCATAGTTTCAAATCCTACATGTTTGCGACTAAAAATGAGAACGAAATGAGAGATACATTCAGGATGATAGCACTCTGAACGAATGATAGCTTGATTTTATTCTTTTGTTTCATGGTATTGACCTCAACCTCTTCTATGCTTTCAATTATACGTAAATTACAGTCAAAGTCAATACTTAAATTATTTTAAAATGTACATCTCTTTAAGCTGTTCAACAATATTTGCCTTAGATGTTCGGACACCATTAAGCAATGCAGAGCCTTTCTTTAGTGTGATCGCAACTTGCACTGGTGAGAAGTCTGCAAAACGAATCACATTAATGGTGTGCGTGTCATTTTGTGACTGCTTCCAAATCTTAGTTTCATTAGCCAGTAAATCAGCAGCCATTGAGCCAATCATTGTGTGCTTGGATTGAAAATCCTGTAGTTTTTTAGCATCTTCAATCCTTTTATTTTCTTCTTCTTCCTTGCGATCTTCATCAAGGTGAGCGATATACATAGCGCGAAGGTATTCCAAATCCTTTTTGTGCTCAATTAGAATATCTTTAATAGTTAAAGCAATCATAGAGCCAAGTGCAGTACGGATCGCATAAATATCTGCATATAGATATTCGTCTTTTTCATGCACAGAATCTAAAGTAAGGGCTGGAGAACCGATATTTACATGAGATGTAAACATTACCTCGTTTTTGTTTAAGCCACCCATCATCTGGATAGAGCCATATACAACATCAACTCGATCTAGACTTTGTGTTTTAGATGTGCAGTTAAACTTAATGTCGCCTGTAGATAGCAGTACTAGTTGAACGGTAATATCAGGTTCAACACTAACTGAAAATGGCTGGCTATCCTCTGCGTTAAATTCAAACTTCAAGCCTGCGTCATAGAATTTCGATAAAAGGGAATGGTACATAATTGACTCCAATGATATTAAGGAAGAGTCTTCCCCTTCCCTGAATGTTTAGATTAATGAAATTCTTTTAGCAAACTCAGCTTTAACTTCTTCAATCGAAGATGGGCGTTTTGCTTCAATAATAACAATAGACTGCTCTTCTGATGTGACAGAGTAATAGTTTGAGTGATTACCTGCAAAGTTCAATCCATATGTGTTTTCGATGTATTCAATATCGCTGTGCATATCACCAAAGCCACTAGAACCTCCACAACTAGTTGTTCCAGTATCAATAGCGATATTATTAGCAACATATGCAGAGCACACTAAGTTAAATTCAAGTTCACTTAGTTCGCGCCAACCTTCATTGTATTCATTGTTTCCGACATCAACGAGTAAAGAATTTGAAGAGTTAAAACAGTATTTACCAATAGACAGATCTAGATCTTTATCTTCAAGAAGAAGCAAGGTTTCTGACGAATCGCAGCGAGAAAAGTACATAGATTCAGGTAGGGTATTAATCGCTTTCTCTACCTCAGATAAGGCTTCATTGAATGCTTTATGCCAGATACCCTTGAAAGCTTGATAGCCATCGATATCAAAGAACAGATCGCACATTAAGTCACGGAACTTATCTTTCTTTTTTGAAAAAGATAAGCTGGTATGACGCTCTAGCTTAGGCTTTTTGGGCGCAAAGAAATCATCAAGCTCTTTCAGGGTGCATGGAAAATCTGAACCGTATTTGTTTTTTACTTCAGCAACAACTTTATTCGCGATAAATGATGCAGATACGTTTTCTAGGACTTTAGAGCCTGGAATGATAATTTTTGTTGATGGCATTTGTAAATCTCCAATATACATTATCTTTGGGTTCTCGCTCGTTACAAAACCCTTGATAAATAAAAGGAGGATTTTGACTTTTCCATTAAGTTTATGGTTTCCAGCTCCCGTTAAGGATGAGTGATGCCAAGGGTCTAACCCCCAAAGCGACTGACTAAGAGCTTGCTTAGCCTTTCCCTCTGTTATGGCTTAATTATACATATATAAGGCGCAGAGTCAACATATATGGAGTCATGGTTTTGATTTGTTTGTATAGTAGATATTGTGCAAATAATAAAAAAGCCAAGAGAAAGCTATAAATGATAATGGCTCTCAAGATTTATGTATACAGATCTCAATTTAATAAATAAATTAAAACTCAGTAATTGACTTGTTTTTTTATATATGTATAATAAAGACAAATGAATAATTAAAGGACTTAACCATGTACAAACCATTCAATGATCTAAAGGAAATCCCTGATTACTTTCGTATCGAAAACGATGTAGAGATGGGGTCTCCGTCTTTTGTCAAACACCCAGTGTTTCCAATCTTCGTGCATTCTGAGGGTGTTCCCGCATCGGTAGAAATTGGTAATGTCATTAGTGGTAGCATTTCAGTTCGAATGGAAATTGCGTACAAGGCAGATGAAATCCTTGAAATTATGCATCGCTACATTGAATCAGGCGATCATGATGGAATTAATAACTTGGAAATCGTTTTGATTGAAAATACGTACAGACTTGTTACTGAAATAGAAGATCAAGAGCCTGATTTTTTTGAAACTAAGAATTTGGATGAGATTGTTGCGAAAATTTCGCTATAACTATCAGAAAATTGAACGAGAGTGAGCGCAATCCCCTTCCTTTAGGTAGGGGTGAGCGAACATGAAAACAGAACCAGATTATTTCTTGTTTTAACTAAAAACCTTGTTGCCACATAAAGCAAGCTCAAAAGAGTGTGCTTGTTGTGGGAGCTTAAATACAGAGCGTCCAGATCAAGCGACTTTTATCTGTTTGTCATGTGGGAACAGAGATAATGCAGACTCAAATGCCGCTAAAGTGCTAAAGAAACGATTGATACATTACATTAAAGAGAATGCGTTTGCCAAAAGCAAAACTCGCAAAAGTATCTTGAAAAGAAAGAAAAAACTGGCTGACAGAACCGACACCAGTATAAAAACGAGAGACAAAGAAAGAGCGGTGCTAACATCTTAATGACGTTAGCCATAAGACCATAGAGCTATGGCACCTTTCACCTGATATTTCATATCGGAAATGTTTCTAACAGGATGAATATTTGAGCTTCGGCATCAATTATTCAGAAACCCAGTCGTTTAGAGCTGGGAGGTTCATAACCCAGTACGCATAATGAAGTGTGCAGTGCATAACATCAGAATCGTACATTGAAAGGCATTAGCCTTTCTTGAATCTTTTAAATCACTACCTCACTATCAACAAGGTAAGCTTTAATCCAAAACATATCCCTCTCTTGGGTATCAAAGAGAAAGAGGTGTGGTAGGTGCAGCAATCTGTGAGCTGATGAGTCAGGGTTACGACTCTGAATTTTTTAAGTCACTTGAGAACTTTAAACTTAAATAAGGGGATTCTTATGATCCGATATGAGTATAGAACAAGGGGGTATCACCGACTTAGTAACTAACTAAGAAACGAGGTGATACATGTATTATTTAAAATGCATTGACGGTAGCAAATCCAAATTTAACTCCCTTAATGAGATCTTCGAGAAGCTTGAGGCTGAGTTTCCTAATAGGTATTGCTATTCTAGATATGGAAGATATTGTTACTCTCTTTTAAAGACAGAAAACTGTATTGTTGGCGAGACATTTGCTCCAAGAATTTCTCTTATCGGTCATTTTCATGAATACAAGCTTAATCAGGCTGTTCAGATTTTCGATAAGAATGATATTTTTGCTCGCAGTAAGTATCCTGGTCAACCTTGGAGTTACACAAAGCACGGTAATGAACCTTACCTATGGTTGTCTTGTGTAAACAAATACATTGTTCTGGATGCTTTTAACCGTGTAATTTCAGTTGAGTATATTGTTGAGCGATACAAGCAACGCTATAAGGCTCTTCATGAGAGAAAGGGAAATGGCAGATACTGGGTTAGTAATCGACCTAACGGTGTAAGAAGCGGCTACAAGCGCGATAAAAACCACCAGAAACGTCTTAACGCTCATTATAAGCCTTGCACCCTTTCGAATGAGTTAAAGGCGATTACAAGCCGCGATGAGTTCGATTTGCAATGTCCTTTGAGGACTGCAAGAAAGACCACGGCGCAAGCTCTGAATCGTTACGGTGAATGCCGCTGGGATAGCATCATTCGCTGCTGGAAGAATCAGAGCAAAAAGAGAAAGCAATGGATGTGAACAAAGCCACCGCATGTCGGTGGTTTTTTATTGCCTGAAATATTTCTTTACTATTAAACTAATTAATATATAATGAATACATAAAATATAGGGAATAAACCTCATGAAAAAACAAATCACATTATCTATGATTTTGGCTGCGGCATTAGTTTCAGCGCCATCTTTCTCATTTCAAAATGAACAGTCTTATGACTTGAATGAATTGGATATCAAGTTTGGTGGGTGGTCAACTCACACTCCTAGCTCAGGTCTTTCAAGTGAGAGCTTTAATAAAAATCATCTAGGTTTAGGTGTTGCTTACTACCCTTTTGCTAGTAAGAACAGTAATCACAAGCTTGGAGGTGAGGTTTGGTACATGAAGGATATTTTCGATAACCCTAGTTTGTCCGTAATGGCATCATATAAGTATCGTCTTGATGTTAACTACCTGATTGACAGTATCGATCTTGGATTCAATGTAGGTATCATCAACGATACAGAGCGCACTTACACTACTTCTAACGGAAAGTTTGTAGGGTATTCAGATGAGCGCGTTTCTCGTATCGCTGCGACTCCACAGCTTACTGTAAACGTAACAGAGGCAATTCATGTGGACATCAACTACACGAAAAATGACGGTTGCTCTAGCCTTGGGAAGGATTGTGACTCACTATTTTTCCGCCTGGGATACAAATTTAAAATTTAGTGAAAGATTAATCGGACTTTATACATTATTTAATAAATAAATCACTGACCAAAAACCCGAATAATGTATGATTAAAGCCATCAAAAGAGATGTTGTTTATGACATTCCACCAGAACCCAAAAATTACAAACCGAAGACAAATTTCTTTGGGTGTAGAATTGATCTTCTCACTGAAGATGAGTTGATTGAAATCGGTTTCATTGTTGGTAATGCCTGAGTTGATCAACCTTTTGATTTAAAGTGGTAATTTGCTTGCCATGACTTTTTTATCGTGATAATTACCTGATTAAATATTTATATTATAGGGAGATGTGATGATTGTTTTAAATCTGGAAGAGTTCAAAGATAATGATGCTCACATATCAGGAGATGTAATCCTTAAAGCAAGGGCTGAAGCTAACAGGCAGGTTAAGTATTCGTTAGCACACTTTTATTTTGATGGAGAGCTTATTAGCTACCCGAGCGATGCCGTAATTTTTATGGAAAAGCCTAATGACTATCAAATTAATGGAATTATACATTCACGTAAGTCATCTAGCTATTCATCTAACTATGTATACAATGCGTTAGTTACCAAATCATCTCAATATGATCTTTGGAATGGAGAGAGTATTTTTGACTTGATTTCTGTTTTTCAGAAAGCGGCAAATCAAAGAGATCTAGATCAGCTTTCTGAACTGATAACTTATCGACCAACCGTTCTGCAATCTCAAAGATTAACGCAAGCTGTGCTCAATAAGTTCAAGTGCGGAGAAGAAGCTTCTAAGGCGTGTCACTTCTATATTGATAGAAATGGTTATGCATTGATCACAATGCGTGATATCAAATATTTATTTGAGATGTTTTACGATGATGAAAAATACATGACTAGTAATTTTTATGCCAAAATGTTTAATCAGGTAGGATACTATCTATGCTCGGAATCTGATCTCCCCTACTTAATCTCTCTATGTAAATCTGATAATTTCAGAAATGACATGTCTAAAGAGCCTGGTAAAGATGTTTATAAGATAGAGGGTATTCCTGTACAGAAAATCGATATGAATTTTAAGGTTGATGACGTAAAAATTAAGCCTTCGAGAATTAAGTCATCCATTCCTTTAAATGAATATGGGTATACCGCAAATCAGATAAAATATGCAATGGAGTCAATCTGTCGTCAAAGATATAAAACGGCAAGAACTCTTGCTTATACTTCGGGTATGTCACTCACACAATTAAGTGATTTTGTGGATATTGCGGTAAGAGACAAGTTAATTGAATCCGTCCATAATGATGTATTTACTTTTTCTTCTGTAGAGCCATTTCAATTCACAATCAAGGGTAATGCCTTGTCAATGAAAAGAGGTGGTAAAAGAATGAATAAAACTGCACTTAAAAAACAAATGAGTATCATTGTTGAACGCTATTTGGATTCAAGAAAACACCTAGATAAGATGGTTCGAGTTCCTAACTGCTTAGGTTTTTTCGGTTCTTCTATCAATAAAGAAGCTGTTGATTATGGTGATCTTGATGTTTTTTTCACTACTGAACTTTCTACACTGGGAGAAGAAAAAATTTATGATTTCATTAAAGATCGCCCTAATTCTAATCCAGCTCTAGTTTATCGTCATCTTCTGTCTCAAGAATATAGTAGTGAACTATTCCCGATAAAGCCTCCTTCTGTACCTGAATACAGTAGACTTGATGGTTATGCTGAGAGAGTTGCTAGAGCATTCCTTAAGCGTAAAAGTAAGCTTATATCCATACATGATTTAGATGACGTTTCTGGAATAGATGCTGACTTTGAAGTTCATTATATTGGAGATGAAAAACTCGATAAACCTATTACAGATTATCAAGAGCTTCGCAAGGCTTTAAGTCGATTTATTGATTGAAATTATAAAAGCATAGCCTTTTGGATATGCTTTTATTAGTTATCAATGGGTTATTAAACTAGTCCAAAAAACCAATAACGGGCGAGTAATACACCTCTGCTTGATTGAAGTCAACAGATATCCTTGCTGATGACAGATACCTTGTAACACTACCCTTGTTTGAATAATGAGTAAGGCTAACATCATCGACCTTATCTGCCAGACTGTAATCTAAAAGCACTCTATCCCAATTTAGCTCCGAGTTATAATAGTTCTTGATATTGATGTTCCATACCTCAAAACCTCTCTTTGCAACTCTATACTTCTGCCAATTATTGCTAGCTATGCCTTGTTTGTATTGCTTCAACTTGACTTCAATGTTTACCTTTCCACTAGTCGAGATTTTATCACGTAGTTGATTATGATCGCCATGTGTTGTGCTGAGAGCAATTGAAGGACAGGTTATGTATGTCCCTAGCGAAAATGGATTATCAGATCCAGAGGAAAGTAAATAATCGTAGTTTCTTATGGTTTCAAGAGCGCCTATAAGTGATTCTGATGTTGTAGATACCTTACGTATCGCTGGTGATGCATCAATCTTATTGGCAGTAAATTTATTGCTTAATGAGTTAACCGCATTTGCTTTCTGTTCGGAGCAATCTTGAGTAATCATTAGCAATTCTAGCCGTTGAGATAGTTTCTTTTCGAAGTTAAAGGATACAGGGTATCTTGGTCTATTTACCCTCTCCCCTATCGCATTTACCGCATGATCGGTTTCGATTCCTGGATACCCCCATGCACTAGGTTTACCCATGTAGGATTTGATAGTGTCAGAAAAGATAACGATATTCGGGTGATTAGGGCGCATATTAGGTCGGTGACGCAAAACTCGACCTGCACATTGAATTATGCTTCTATCACTTAGAGGCTCTGTGATTATCCAGTCGTAATCATGGTCTCGCCCCGTTTCTTGTATTGAAGTTGTCGAGACAACAATCATTAACTCTTTCTTTCCATTGTTCTTGGATTCATCAACCAGTTTTGAGATCAGCTCATTTTCAAAAGGCTCGCTTTTTGTCCTTTTTAGAGCTGTATCCAAAAACTCTTCAATTGCGAATCGGTCAACATTCAGCATTCTAGAGTGATAGCAAACCACTTTGTAATCAATATCTATACTGCTATTGCTATTGCTATTTAGTAAGTGAATAGCATATTGCTGAGCACTCTTAACGTGGTTAAATCTTACAAAGCCAAAAGAAAGCTTAAAGCCATCTTTATCCTTGATGTTGTGGTATTTATGGAGTTCTGAAATCTGATCATCAATAACGCTGAACGCTTCATCCTCATCGTATGAATTGTTATTCGTAACTAAGTTTATGTACTTCGCAAATCTACGTTTTGGCTCGTCATAAAGATGCTGACATACGCTATCAATAAAATCGCCATATCCGCTCATAAGAGAGTCAATGTCAGAGTTATCTTGGATGCTTAAGTATGGGGATTTGTTTGAAATAAAGCCTGTGTACGGAGATTTATTATCATTGATTATTTCTTTGTGGATCTCGTAACCATGCAAGTAAGCGTTTAGCATGGATTGCGCTATTACTGGCGATATCGTTGCTGATGATATAATCACCTTTCTACCGAAACTTGCAAATAGGTAGATAAGCTTGCCGATAGCAACTAGAGAGCTTGCATCAAAATCATCCAGTTCATCAATGATGAGATCATTGTTCATAGCAATGAGCATAAGTTTGCATTGAGAGCTTCGACGCTGAGTAACCAGGCTGATGATGTGGTCAACAGTCATAACACTAATTGGTGATGAGAGCATGGAATGCTCTTTGGATTTCTCACTAAACAGCTCCATTAAAGGTGAGTTAAATGCTCCTACATCTCCACTAAAGTCAGCATGTTCAGTATTATTCATGTCCATAACGCCATTACCAGTAACATCTATATCATGATCTTTTGGCGCTACGTGACTACCAATCAGCATTGAAACGTCAGATTTATTGAAGCCAATAATATCGCTGGTATAGTCCCTGAACGCTTGTTGAGTTAATGTTTTTCGCCCAAGAGCTAGTGTGAACCGTGTTTCATTGCAGATGTTGCTCATAATCATAGGGCAGCCTTTTGTTTTACCTGCCCCTGTACCAGAAACAACTATTCCAAAAAAACCTCTATTCTTGTCTATGGTAGAAAGCTGATTTACTACATGCTCTTGCCAGTAGTAAGGACTCTCCGATTTTAAACCAATAGGTTTTAGTGAGTCAGGTATGCTTTTACTATGGATGGCAGGAAGCTTTCGATATTCATCGTGTTCAAGCAAGAATAGTCTTTCAAAAATTTCAGATGATTTATGAGTAACTTTGATTGTGTGTTTGAGCAAGCTATCAGCCCATCGATAAAGACCATCTTCATCTTGTCGAGTATTCCCGTAGGTGATCATTGAGCTGTCTTGATACTCACAGATTTCTGAATGAGCGCTACCTAGATGATCTCCATATATCAAAGCTGTCTTTGCTTTGTAAAATAATGCGTGAGAGTTAAACAGGTCTAGCTTAAATTTTGAACTATTGAATGCTTGTAATTGAATTAGCTCATTAACGATATCAGATACACAAAGACACCAAGAGTCAGAGTGCCATAGAGGGGTGTTTGAAAACTCAAAAAACAAATCTATGTTTTGAAAGCCGTGAGGGTTAATGTAATTGCTATTTATTTTTATTTCAGAAAATAATTCGTTGTCTATTTTAGTTTCTTTTTTTCGCTTTCTTTCACGTTTTCGTGTTTTGGGAGTTTCAGGAATGGAGATGTGAGCAGCGTTGATTCTGTGGTGGCACAGTATAAGCCAGACTATTGAGCTAGTTATCGCGCAATGCTCCCAATTGCCTTTACACAATATGCGCTTACCACTTTTAAGTAATGGTATCTTGTTATCAAAATTGTTCACTAAATCATAGATCTCATCCTCAGAAACTTGAGATATCGCTGACTTAATCTTTTCTTTTAACGAATAAAAATCACCTAGAGCGTTGCTTGAAAAGTAGGATTTGACTTTTTCTGGTGTTGAAAGGCTGCTAAGTTTACCCTCTTCAAGAAGAGGGAGAAGCAATAGGACGCTTACCAGCTCGTGCCTTAACGGATCCGCCAGCCCGATGGATGTTTTATCTCCAGAAAATAATGATGCTTTATCTTTATTAATCACAGAGCTTAGTTTTTGCTGGAAGCCTTTTGTAGATTTGCCTAGATCATGCATTAGTGCTGAAAGGCGCACAATACGGTGCATAACTTCCAGGTTGAAGTTGTTCATTTAATAGTCACATTTATTGATTAATTTATTGGGATAGAAATATAAACTTTCATCAAAAAAATGTCCACTTGAACTGTTAGGATCAATTTACTCGATCCTTTTATTGATTTTTAATTTTATTTTAAATAAGATAAAAATGTTCCTTTTCTAAAGGATATTGATGCTGGTTTATACGTCTCACTGGTGGCTTAAAGATCGAACTGGATAAATCCTTTTGATGATAAGGCGTTATCCGCCTCACTGGTGGCTTAAAGAATATGTTCATCCTTGCCTAAAGTGCTAGTTATGTTATCCACCTCACTGGTGGCTTAAAGAAAACAAATAGTCGCGACTGGCATTATCTTGTTGTTATCCACCTCACTGGTGGCTTAAAGATATGAGAACAAAACAATGACACTTACAGAAAAGTTATCCACCTCACTGGTGGCTTAAAGATATAGCACAAGCTGTGCAGTGCGAAATTAACTGTTATCCACCTCACTGGTGGCTTAAAGAACAATGGTGTAAAACAGCTAAAAATTTGATGAGTTATCCGCCTCACTGGTGGCTTAAAGACATTGAAGTCTTGTTCGCACACCATTCCATTGGTTATCCGCCTCACTGGTGGCTTAAAGAGATGCTTTAACTTCAATCGCAAGTGGACAAAAGTTATCCGCCTCACTGGTGGCTTAAAGAAACTACGCAAGAGAGGCTGCGCAACACCTTCGTTATCCACCGCACTGGTGGCTTATAGATATAAAGTTAAATCAGGTTCTACTTTACCGATGTTATCCACCTCACTGGTGGCTTAAAGAACACAATGAAATCTCTACACACATCAACTCAAGTTATCCACCTCACTGGTGGCTTAAAGAACTGGTCTAAACGGGTGGTTTTCCCGTTTACGGTTATCCACCTCACTGGTGGCTTAAAGAAAGCGTTGAAAAGCTTCCTATTCTGTTTGTAGGTTATCCACCTCACTGGTGGCTTAAAGAATATGTTGCCGTAAATGGAAAGACATTAGGGTGTTATCCACCTCACTGGTGGTTTAAAGAAAACTACGCAAGAGAGGCTGCGCAACACCTTCGTTATCCACCTCACTGGTGGCTTAAAGAAGATCATTAAAAAAACATCAATTGCTCTCCTAAGTTATCCGCCTCACTGGTGGCTTAAAGATTGTTCAATGATCTTCGTGCGTGGGCTTATCCGTTATCCACCTAACTGGTGGCTTAAAGAATTGCTTACCTCTATCCACAATAGAAAAATCAGTTATCCGCCTCACTGGTAGCTAAAGTGCTATATGATCGAATTTCATACAGTTCTTTTTATTTTTTATTAAAAAGGCTTGTATAAATAAAAATGATCATTGTATGATGTGAAAACCAAATGAACCGCACCTATCTGCGTGTCAAAGTGGCTTAAAGATTTTAAATTTAACAAATTATCCATCTTGCTGGTGGTTTAAAAAATCAGTCCTTTTATATTTATCAAAAACGGATCGATTTAACTTAGCTGATTAAGTAATTAACAAAGAAAGTAAAAATGACTAAATTCATAGAAATAAAGGAACTGATTTCATCACATTATCGTGATGAAAAAAAAGAGTCCCTTCAGCCAGGGGAAGTTTTTAAAGCTATTGATCCTTTAAAACGTCCAACTCGATTCCTGGTCGAGATAGATAATGATAACGACTTAGAAGAGTTGATTGCATTGCATATTGCCTGTAGTCATGCTCCTAAACCCCAAAAGGCTAAAAAGTCTAAAGAATCTACAGAATCTACAGAATCTACAGAATCTAAAGAATCTAAAGAATCTAAAGAATCTAAAGAATCTAAAGAATCTAAAGAATCTACAGAGCCTGATGAATCTAAGGAATTTAAATTATCAGCTAGTGATCTGTTTAAAGCATCTTCAATGAAGGGATTTATCCCTAAAAAAGATGAAGCAATGATCGATAAACTGATGGGAATGGTTACGACTCACCTTCCAAAGCATAACGAAGCTCTTGTTAATGGTGAAAATGTTTTTGTTCTCAATCAAAATACTGTGAAAAACTGGGGTGTTTGCTCTTTAAATGCAGGTACTGATAAAGTTTCAAGACGATTGGCTTTTTCGGGTGATGCTGCTGTTTCCCCTAAAAAATGCTTATATGCCCTTGAATTTATATTTTGCGGTAAGCGCACTTCTTTTATTGAACTAATTGCATCAAAGAACAAGGTTGTTGTGAATACATTATTGAAAGCAGGGTTTGAACAAAGCTCGATTTCTGTTATGGAAGCAACAGCATTAGAGATGCTGTCTCGCGGAACACCAGATTTTGTTGAGGGCAATCAGATCCTTTGGTTTGTTGGTGATGATGAATATCTTGTTATTTCACCAATGCCATCAGCACAAATGATTGCAGATATTAATGAATCAATAAAAACAAAGCGTGAAGATAGTTACCTGCCTCTTATTCGAAAATCAATAGGCGGTACAAAAGCATTAAATGCCAGCGACTTAAATTCACTAATTGGTAGTGGATCATCACAAGTTTTTTCAGTTGACCTGTCTTTTTTAAACAAAGATAAAAGTAAAATTGAGAAATTGATTATTTCTAAAAAGCCTTTGATAAGCCGTTTATACCTGTCGGATTTCCGCCTAGATAAAACAGATAGCCTTCATAAAAAAGGTGCAGGTCGTTACAGAAAACTGATCTCTCAAGCTATTCTTTCTTCTCTTACCTTGATTATAGAAATGAAAGATATGATTAAGGAAGGTCTTTACAGTATTGAGGATGTTGCTGTTAATGAAGAACGTTTATTTATGAACCCATTTTCAAGTCAGGAAGATGTTGATTTGTGTAAAAATTACTTAGTGAATAATGTAATTGCATCTTACAACAGCCAGAAGTTAGCAATTGATGATGTAATGCAAAAAGAAATTGAAACTGCGGCATCAATTATTATTGAGAGGGTTTCATGAGCAATCAAATTCTAATAAAGATTCCAATGCGTGTGCTTGATGCTGATATTGTAACTGGCTATATGGCTGGCGGTATTCCATCTGTTACCGCAGTTGAAGGTCTTACACACCTTATTCAGAGACGATTTAATGAGCGCATCGATCCTGAGTTTTCAGTTGAGGGATGGTCATACGTAATCGAAAGGATTGCTTATCACGATGGTAAGTATAGTTATGTCGGCTACGAAAAAGATCGTAAAGGTAAAGATAAAGTTTTAGCTCCTTCAATGCGAGATGATAAAAAAGCGAAACTTGACTGTTCTATCATCATAAAAGCTGATTCGACGCTTACAGAAAGTAACCTGAATGATATGAGAGCTAGAGGCGAGATGAACTATATCTTTAATAGATTGCGTCTTGCTGGTGGTGATGTTCGTGTGAAAGGTTTGGGTTCAGATAAGTGGCGAAACAAGCTAGACTTTAAAGAGTTATCTGTTCCGAATTACATTGATCTTTTGAGAGCATCAGGAATGAACGCCATGCTAATTGAAGATCAAACTCACCTAATTGATGAGGTTGAATCAAATCGCGTTCATCGACTTGACCGATTGGTAGATCTTATTTCTAGGCAATCGCAGAAAACCAAGGAAAGAGCTTACAGTAAAGAAGCTGTAGAAATGCATGAAATGGCAATAGCTTTATTTTCTGGGGTAAGAAATCACTTCATTGGTCGAGATGTCGAAGTGGTTTCTACTATTGGGACAACTTTGAACTCGGATTATATCATCTCACTTTCAGGTAGTAGCCAAGAGATCGAAGATATACTTATAGACTTAGATCCGAAGTTTGATTCCGAAAGTGAAAAAATCACAAAAAAAGCGAAAGATGTCCTGTCTGAACTCATTAATAAGCTGGAGAGAGCAAAGCGTACTTTTTCCATTCTTGGCTTCTGTGTTAACGATGAAACTTTTACTCAACTATACCGAAATGAGTATCTTGAGCCTGTAGAGCGCGAATATCATGGGTATTTATTTGCATTAAATATCGGATATTGTGGAATAGGTGAACTACAAAAACGTAGAGGTACACGCATTAATGAGCTGCATACTTATGCTGAACCAGTTTTAGGTGTAGCGAGGGCGCGTACAGTTGGTTCTGTGATATTTGCAATAAAAGAAGGTGAAAGCGTAAATTCCTTCTGGGTTAATAATAGCTTGCTTTCAAATGAAGAGATTTCAAACAACATGTATGTTGTTGTCGGTGAAGAAATCTAAAAACCACCATATAAATTAACAAATAAATACTTAAAATTAAATTGAGAAATATTATGAAAAAATTTGAATTTCCATCAGTCCTAAGCTTCAACCGTTCCATTTACCCTGGCATTGGTTATATGTATGCAAAAGGTAAGGAATCAGGGCAAATTAAACCGCTTGAGGTTGGTGAGCTACGACTAAATGGTACTAATTCTAACTATACTCCACTTAAAACGGCTGAAGCGCAGGCTGCTGGAAATCCTGTTTTCCAAGATGCAGTATTCATGCCTAATGGAAGCGACACACTAATTGTTAAGTTTAACCTAAAAGTAACATCTGAGTTATTTGATGCAAATAACACAAATAACGCACAAGTTGCAGATTTCCTTACTGATTTCGTAAAAGCTTACGATGAAAGTATTGGTTTGGAATTCCTTGCTCGCGAGTATGTTAAATCTATTGTGTCAGGTCGATTCTTGTTCCGAAATCGAACAATTTCCGACGAACTGGTCATTAAAATTAGTCATGAAGATGAATCCTATTCATTTGATGTGGAAAGACAAGATCTAGACAAAACTTTCGCGGAAAATTCAGATAAAATCGAAGCTTTGACCAAGATTTTCGCAAAAGGCTTACGTGATAGTAACGAATTGGTTATTTTTGATATTGAAGCGGAATGTTTTGTTGGTGAGGGTCAAGAGGTGTTCCCTTCTCAAGAGTTTATCGATAATAAAGGTACTCGTACTTCTGAAACAAAGTCAAAGGTTCTCTCTTTCGAAATGGTTAAGGGGGTAAGACAAGCTACTATTCATACCGTTAAGCTTGGTAACGGCATCCGAACAATTGATACATGGTACAGCGATGAAGAAGGCACAAACCCTATTCCAGTTGAGCCGTTTGGCGTGGAGAAACGCCGATCAACATCACATCGATTCGAAAAGGCTAAAAGCTTCTACGGAATTCTTGAAAAGAACGGCATCAAGTATTTAGAGGATATGAAGAACGGTGCAACATTAGAGACAATCGATAAGCAAGTTCACTTTGTTGTTGCTTGTTTGATTCGTGGTGGTGTTCTTTCAGGTGAAAGCAAAAAGAAAAATAAATAGTAGATACTTAATTTAAAAGGGGTATCCCCCCTTTTTTCAAATTTTAATGATTTTGGAGATTGTATGAAACCTCGTTTTTATCTTGATATTTTTGTTCCTGGTGGTGCTAGCGTTGTAAAGAAAGTGCTTGGAAAAGTAGTTCGTATTGTTCATGGTCACTTAAGCTCAAATGACATTAGCTCAATTTCGGTGGGATTCCCAAAATATTACGAATCCATTCATCCTGAAAAGTCCACTCTGGGAAACTCGTTAAGGATTGTAGGAGATAAATTCGAGCTTAATATGCTATCAAAAAGCCCATCATTATTTGGAATGGAAGAAGATTTCAGCATTGAAGTTGGGAAGATTAAAGAAGTTCCTGAAAGTGAAGTAATTGAAGTGATCTTTACTCGTGACCGTTCGATTGAGAAAAAATTCAAATTTGGTTATGAAAACAGAGTTGAAACCAACAGCGTTCCTTTTCCACCATATGTGATGCTGGCAAGTAAGAGTATGAAAACCTCGTTCCCCCTTCATGTGAAAATGAAGCCTGCTGAAGCAAGAAAAGATGGATCGTACTCAATGTATGGCATGAGCGTTGAAGGAAGTACATTCCCATTGTTTTAAAGTGGCTTAGAATGACTTAAAGCATAGCTTAATAGCTATGCTTTTTTCATGATCGCGAGGACTAAATACTTAGAGCGCAATCTTTAGTTTTGGACTTGTCTGTCAATGAGTTGAAGATTGCTTGATCTTTTTCAACCTGGTCGCGAGTGAATGGAACATTATGCCTCGCGCAATGCTCTTGTAGCTGCTTAAAAGCATCTTCTCTATCTGCAATAGGGATAGAGACAAACTCCCACTCGCTTCTTTCTTCATTATTATCCTGATTCATATATCCAGACTTAGTAAACCAGGTCATTCTAGCGTCATCACCGCATATGTCATATGCTTGCCCGTCCATTTCTACTATGCAATGAGATAAGATCTTTTCTATAGCCTCACCAGATTTAGCATTAATGCGGTTACGGAACATTATTGTCATTGATGGCTCTAAACCCTTCTTTGCGGCAAAATCAGCAAGAACATAAGCAAACTCTGCGCAATGACCATTTGTATAGAACCTTGAGGGGTCAAAGCCTAACGTATATGGATCGGATGGTTTGTTAGCAATTTTGGATTGTCGATAAAACATGTCTATCGCAGTAGCCATAAACTTGTGAGGATTGGGGATCATAATGCATTCTTATTGTTTTGTATTTTTTTTATTTTATCACAGATAAAAAATTCAATGAAATAGAGATATTGGGTTTGTTATTTGATAAGCTGATTCTTTGAGATTAACACAATTTCACATCATATAGCTTAGCGAACATGTGTTTATTGAATCTTGAGGATGAGTCCAAGTGCTCATATCAGATGGTGAGAAATGGCATTGGTGGTTGGATTGCTGTCATCAAAACAGATGATGAAGAGACAAAGAAACACGCGAAGAAATTGGATTTCTTTGTCTTGTAAAATGAAAAGGAAAGCCGCAATTCACGGCTTTTAAGAGAATATTAATTACAGCTCTAAACCATCTGGTTTCTTTGTTTGAATCTGCTTCTCTGGATCTACATCTCTGACATCTACGTTGAACTTATCTCGAAGAAAATCAAGTCGGCTTTGATCTAGGTAGAAATTATTAAAGTCGCCTCTTTCAGCGCATTCGACAAACTTCTTATTATTAAGCGCATATCCTACCGCAACCCAGACAAGCTTGGCTCTATTTTGCACCTCTCTTAAATCACTTCCAAGAGGCTCACGAGCTGAACGGATATTGTAATGAGGGTGAATTTTTAAAAGGTCTTTATACGCTTTATTTACAAGGCAGTCACCAACATATTCAGCACTTTTTTTGAACTCGCTTAGTTCATTTTGCTCTACAATTCCTGCGATTCTAGGTGTAGTTGCAAACTTACCATAGGTTGCATCCCAGTAAGCATAAAACAGCACTTCATTAAGGAGGTTAATTTCAACTTTTCCTGGCAATCCCCTGCCTGATTCAACCATGTGGTCAACAACAGACTTAGAAGGTTTTACCATGTACTTTAGTTTTAACTCGCGATTTTCATAATCTAGAGTAATATATCCTTGCTCAGAAAGTTCATCTCCACCAGCAGTTAATTTAATGTCATCGAAGACATCATGGACTGAAATCTTGCCAGCTTTACTTCGATTTGCAAAGTTATGTTCGAACATAAATAAATTCCTAAATTAATTTCAATTAATTATAGTTTATTTAATAAACAATTGAAACAAACCGCTATTTTAAATAGCGGAATGGTAAGCGCTATCCCATTTGAGGATTAGATAGCGAGATTTCGTTACCTTCTTTCAATAGCTCACTAATGCTTCGATATTTAAAGCATTCGATTTCTCCGCTATCGATATCAAAATGCCTGTTAAGATAAAACTGCAATTGTTCTTCAGCAACAACCCATTCATTGCTAAATCCTGGTTTTTTAATCAACCAAACTGCTTTAGGTAACGAAAGTCGTAAATGAATTTCAGGATTCGAGGCTTTCACGTATTGCACATCGGGTTCGAACTTAGAGCCTGGCACCCATGCATAAGCTTGAAGATGCTCTGCCCCTTCAATTTGGTCGCGTGTGCGAGTCGTAGAAACCAAATGGCAGTAAGTTTCAATTTGACCATTCAAATCACGAATATAGACCATGCCATTAATTCGCCAGATGTCGTCATTAATTTCAATATCTTGTTCTAGCTTCAGACTCATGCAACCTCCTTATAGGTGAATGCCTCAACTATACACCAATGAAAAGCAAGGTCAATAATATTGGAGTTAAATTATTATATTTACATTAAGGGTAATTTATGTATAATCAATCAAAAATTAAGGAAACCACCATGAATGATAGTATTTATTACCATGTAGAGCATAAGACCTTAAAGGTAATCGAAGCCCTAATGAAAGGTCATATTGTCACTTTAGCTGGCGAAACTTTTCGATACCTGAGAGAAGGTCAGCAGACAAGTACGCTGGAAGCATTACGTACTGGTTTTTTCATTAATGCCAATAAAGATGATGAGCCGCACTGGATCTTTTACACTGAAAGCTTGGGGTTCTTAGAGGCACAATTCAAGAAAGCATCCACTGAAGAGGTTGAAGCGATCATTGCAAACCTATCACTTGATAGTGTGCATAGAGAGAACAATGTTCTTAGACACATCTCTAAGGTAAAAAATCGCTTGGATAAAGATCAGGGTCGTCATTTTTTAGTTCGAGCATTTAATAGTGAAGAGTATCAGCGTACTGAAAGTGTGCTAATGAATCGTCTCTACGATTACTTGCAAAAAGATAATTCGTTTCCGCTTGATCGAAACAAGTTTTACGTGCTTGAGAACAAACAGATTAATGAAATCATTTCGATGTTGTTCGACACTTTAGATAAATTGACGTGTGAAGGTGTAATCTTAACCAAGAGTGTGTTCGGTGATGCTTGCTCATATGCAAGGTTGGCAAATCTAATCACTGAAAAGTAAAAAATCCGATTGGTTGCTACTGACGGTAAGATTAAGGTTGAACGAGAGTGAGCGCAATCCCCTTCCTTTAGGTAGGGGTGAGAGAACATGAAAACAAAACAAATTACTTCTTGTTTTCATATAAAACTTTGTTGCCACACAGAATTTTGCGTGATTGACTTGGATAAGGAATCAGTGCTTGCCAAGATATCAGTCCTCACTGTATCTTTAGCAAACGCTAAAGCGGCAGCCAATGAAAAGAATATCCCGCTCTATGCGCATATTGCCTCGCTATAAAGATCTCACATTAGAATTAGAGATTAGAGGTTTTCTCATAAGCAACTTAAAATCGCCTCAAGCAATCCTTGAGGTATCTTAATAACTGCAAAAAAGTGAATAGAATAATGGACAACTTAACAAAGGTAAGTATTGATGATGAGAAGCCAGAAAGTCATCGTAATGTAGTCCTGTGGCATCGAGATCAAGACGCTCCGCCTACAATTGGTTGGGCTACATACTGGCAACCAAAAAATGAGTTTGCTGGATTTGAGCTGCAATGCCAGCATTATGAGGATGATTTCGGGAAAGACTTCACACACTGGGCTTACGTGTAATTGAAAATTGCCGATTAACCAATCGGCTTTTTTATACGAAAAATATTTACCTAAACCGTTTTTATTTATAATAATAAGAAGCGGAGATATTATTAATGAAAATCCACAACTTTAATATTAAAGAAGAAGATAAAACACATGACTGCGTATTGATTGAGCGTGATGATGCCGTGCAGTATATTTTCCCATTCGAAGTCATTTACGATGAAAATGGTTCAAAAGCAAAAATGCTTGAGTTCAAAAAACGCGGCTCTGAACATATCGTTAATCCGATGGGGTTTATCGTGGACAGAATCTCTCGTTTGCGTGATTACAATACATCATTCACTCATGTTATTTTTGGTGATGACGAAGCGGAGATTAATGAAAACTACATTCAACAGCGCAAAACTCGCGATACTTTGTTTGTTGATGGCATTGAGCTAAAAGAAGGTGGTTCAATCCACGTAGATTTCCGCGATAAAGATGGTAACGTTACACACTCAGAAACAATTAGTCATCTTAAGGGTACTCAGGTAGCGCAACAAAGTGTTCAACCACATGGTGTTTTCAGACACTTGATCTTCGATGTTGGACAAACCCCTAAGAAAGTCGATGAAAATGGAAATCCTCGTTTTACTAAAAACCCATCGATTAATAAATTTGTTATGAGTAATGGCATTTATGAAGAAGATGTCATTAAAGGATTTTCCAATGCTTTTAATAGCTACTCCCCTATTTTGGTTGCAATTGCAAAAGAAATGGAGAAGAAAGGGATTGACCGCATTTACTTAGAGCTTCTTATCGAGCCTTGGGGCAAAAGCTTTTCACCTACGACATACCTTGCTGGTGGTGATTTTAATTATATTTCTAAAAGAAATGTTCAATTGATTGAATGTCAATGCCCTAGACATACAGTAACTGTTAAATCAATTCTTGATTTTAAATAAATAATCATTTGATAAGATTTAAATATAAGCTTCTATTTCACATAGGAGCTTTTTATTTTTTATTAAAAATAAAAATGATACACTGTAAAAAACAATAATTACAGGAACTCTTATGAATGACTATGGATTTATTTCAGCAGAGAACGTAAAAAACCTTATCGAATTTACATCAGATAATAATCAGAGTGGTTTTGAGTTGAGTAGAGAAGATCTCAACTTAAAAAACATGAACCCTATTATTAAAAATAATGAGAATGCTTTTAACTTAGCGATAGCAGATCCTGAAAAATTTGAAATGAGTTATGAAATATCGCCTATAACTCAACGAAAAAAAATTGAAATCGATGCAAAAGATATTCAGGATATGAGTAATGCATCTGTCGGTGAGATTTTATATAAAACAAAAAATCTTCCGAAATTTATTGATCCTGGATCTAGTGGATATGATGAATGGCAGTTTTCAAATGCAGTTAGGCAAGTGGCTTTTCAGCAGATAGAAAACGCAGCAACTACAGAGCAATTACAAAGCATGTTAAGTGAACCTATTAATTCAAACAAGATTGGTTCAATGGAATGCTCATATACAGGAGGCATTATTTTCAATCAAAATAACGAATATACAAGTGGTTATGAGGATTGCTTAAACAAACCCGTTCGGAAAGCTGAATCCGTCTTAAGTATGTAAGTTTTGATTTTTAAAATTCGCCTAGATCTTAGATCTGGGCGCAAAATATTTAATCCCACGCATCACAAACGTATGCAGGAATGCCAAATGAATCAATCTTTGCAGCTAGAGCCTTAAGACCATCGTAAACACCTAAATTGCTTTGTGAGCCAAAATACCAGGCATTAGTGGTGCCACGATAATTTTTCATCAACTTGTTTGGTGTGTGATTCTTGACGTATGTGCGGAAAGACCGTGAAATTGCGTCTTTTCCGTATAATGAAATCCAAAGGAATGCATTGCCTTGCGTTTGACCATTACGCTCTCTACTCGCTTCTGCCTGGTCTTCTTTAGCTACTTGCATTAGCTTATCAAAGTACTCTTTTTTCTGTTTTGGTTTAAGCGCTTTAAACTCGGTTTCGGTAAGTACTGTAATGTTCATGGCGTTTCCTTTTATTTCATTTATTTAATAATTTAATTATATACAATTTAGGTTGAGAGTCAATAAAATCTTTACTTAAATCGCTGTGTTTGTATAATTATGAAAAAGGAGATTTTCTATGAGCTTAGAACAATTCGCAACTGAGTATATCGTAGGTATTGGTACTGCAACTTTAAAGATCAAAAAAATGCCTTCCTTAAATCGCTTTCTTCTTCGAAAAGAAGGTGCTTACTATTCAGGGCGTGATTTGAAGGTTGGCTATGAGCTAATTTTTGATGAATCACTAGCCGCTAACAAGTGGTATGGAATCCTGATTGAATCAGGGGGAGCGGCTGGAATTTCTCCTTACGTACAATCAAATGGTGACACTCTTGGTTGGTATATCCGAAATGGTTCAGAGTTCCTTAAGACACTACATGATTCATATGCTCTCTTTGATACCCCTGAAAAAGTAATTAGAGCGGCGAAATTGGCTTATGATAAGCTAACGGAATCGAACACCGCTCAAGATTTTATCTATCCTGAATATGACAATTCATTACAGGTGCTTGAGGAAGATCTTGATGAGCAAGGTTCTATTGATGCATTTTATTACATTGCGTATATGGATAATGATAAATCATCTGTTGGAGTGGTCGATTATTGTAGTGGATCGAAATACAAGTCTAATGATCTAGGGCTTGTTATCAACGAATGCTTCACACACCCAAAGAGCGCCATTGATTATGCGAAGTCTTTCGCTAAGCTCAATCAACTCAAATACGAGCCGTTTGACTCAAAATACCATTCGTCATACGCGGGTGGTTGATGTGTTCTAGCCGCTCTTAGAGCGGCATTTCTCGATTGATTCTTTTCCTATGACACCTTCCTTGTCAATGTGATGCTTAAAAAGCAATGGAATAGATATCTGATAACTAATCAAGAGTACCTAGTCGAAGCCAATTGGGATTAGGTGAGAGAAAGGAGTCGTTAGACTCCTTTTTATTTTATGTATTTTGGTTGACTTATGGTTGTTGTGTTTGTATATTGAGAAACTGAGACAGGGCGTGTTTGCCTCCTGTCGGGGTGAAGACCTTGCCGAGCACTCATTACGGTAAATACTGATATGCAGATATTCTTTCAGTTATGATTTTTTTCCTATTGCTGATTGAACTGTTTATATAATTCGAGTGCGTAAAGTTCAATCAAATACAATACGGATGAATATTATGACTTCTAAAATCTTTTCCCTAGTTGCTTCCAAGATCACTAAAGACGAATTCAAAGAGTTTAAGAAAGAGGCGAATTCCCTTCTTGAAAAATTTGTAGGTCGTACACTAAACCCATCGAAACTAAATGAGCTTTCATCAGCGTTGCTAGGGGCTACGGACTCAAACGTATTTGCTTCAATGTTTAAGCGTATGAGTGTTGAAGATATCATTAATTTGTACAAGTCTGGTGCTTTGAATTATGCAGAGTCATCTGAAGATAAGCAACAAATCTCTAAGTTCAATATCATTCCTCTGCTCGATTTCAAAATCAGGAAAGAACGTGTCACAATGGGTGTCGAGATTTTCTGCCAATCAACGGGTTCGGGTAATGAAGCCGTAAGTTTAGGTGTTTTCGTTAATGCCCCAGATTCTGATTATGAATCTAATGAAGAGTCAGAGTTAGCTTCATTAAGCGATAACGGTGGTGATATGCTGCACAATATGTTGCGGTCTGTTTATACGTCTAGTGAGTCTGATCTATATTCATTATTTTCTTCATACGGGGCAAAAGAAACCCCTTTGAGTGTTACGGTATCCCCAGTAATCGCAGGTATGTATGGATTGAATAGTTCTTCTTTTGGTCGATTTAGCAGCTTTGAGAAGATGGAAGATTACTTGAATACTTGCCTAATCATGATTGCTAGTGACCTTAATGCTCGATTTGGAGCGAAAGGTAAGGCTATGGCTATCAGAATTTCACCAGCTTACACAAGTAAGTTCTGTGTTGAAATCAGTCAATAATATCTTTTCAGTGTTACGTATCAAAGGGAGCTTGAACGAGAGTGAGCGCAATCCCCTTCCTTTAGGTAGGGGTGAGCGAACATGAAAACAAAACCAGATTATTTCTTGTTTTCACTAAAAACCTTGTTGCCACATAAAGTATCTCGTGATAGCTTAAGACGTTCATTAATCTAATGTTTTACTGGGATTTACCTTGGCTATATTAGGCTTTAGCTACAATATTTCTGATAAGCTTAATCCAGAGCAAGCCACACTTTTTGCTCAGTGGATTGGTGCTGCCAATGTGATCCGCAATCAAAAGATTAACGAATATAAAACCTTTCTAAAAAACAAAACACCAGAGCTTATCGCTCAAGGTTACGCTTCAATCAAAAACAATCCTGAACTCTTATTTTTAAAAGACATTCCAGTTCAACTTTTACGCAATGCCGCAAGCTTGGTTTTCTCTGATGCGGAGGCTGCGAGAAAAGGACTTAGGAAGTTTCCAAAATTTAAAAACAAGTTTAAAAAACGAAGTGTTGTTTTAACTAAAGAAATGTTCTTTGTTGAGCCTTTCGAGAATGGCTCTCGGATCGTGATTAACAATCATGCCAAAGCGAAGCGAAGAATTGTTTTTTCATTGCTCGTTCCCCATAAGCCTGAGAAAATCGGGAATCAAATCAGGCTTTCACGACAAGGTGCAAAATTCACTTTGTCAGGCAGTTTTGATGATGGTCGCTTGGTTTTAGATGAAAAACAGATCCTTTCAGATTTGTCGCATTTATCTTATGAAGATCTTGAGCTTAAAACCACTGGTGTTGATAGAGGTGTTGCGCTTCACCTTTGTTCTAGTGATGGATTTTCAGTTATTTACAGCCATGAAGAAATAGCGCGTAAAAAGCGCAGAGCGAAAAAGATAGCGCATTATCAGCGTATCCTCGCTCGCAAGAAGCGATTAAACAAGAACAAAACTAAAGCTTGTGAAACGAATCAACAACGCATTGTACAAGCCAGGATCAGCCGTATTCAGGCGAAAGAGTCCGATTGCCGAAACAATCATAATCACCACATTTCAAAGGCGTTAGTCGAAAGTGCCAATCAAATTATCGGTCTGGAGGATTTGAATTTAACGGGTATGACCAAACGTGCTACACCTAAGAAAAATGAAGATGGAAAAGGATATGCCAGAAACAGAGCCAGAGCGAAAAGCGGTCTAAATCGATCACTGCTTGGCGTTGCGCTAGGTCAACTGGCTACTTACATCGAATATAAAGCCCGTAAAGTGGGTAAAATTGTAATTAGTGAACTGAATCCAGTGAATAGCTCAAAAGAGTGTGCTTGTTGTGGTAGCTTAAATACAGAGCGTCAAGACCAAGCGACTTTTATCTGTTTATCATGTGGGAACAGAGATAATGCTGATTCAAATGCGGCTAAAGTGCTAAAGAAACGACTGATACATTACATTAAAGAGCATACGTTTGCCAAAAGCAAAACTCGTAAAAGTATCGTAGCAAGAAAGAAAAAACTGGCTGACAGAACCGACACCAGTATAAAAACGAGAGACAAAGAAAGCGCGGTGCTAACATCCTAGTGATGTTAGTCATAAGACCATAAAACTATGGCACCTTTCGCCTGATATTTCACATCAGAAATGTTTCTAACAGGATGAATATTTGGGCTTCGGCATCAATTATTCAGAAACCCAGCACTTTAGGGCTGGGAGGTTCATCAAGAAAACATTGAGGCTGCTTTTGACGAAATTGATTATGACCGTTTATATGGTGATCTTGAGGAATACAGTCGAAAGTCTGTTAGTCAGCAACGCGTGATGGCTCATGAGTTGATTAAAAAACAGATTTTACAAGCTCAAATCTTCTAATGCTGTAGCGATGCTTCATAGAGGGCGATTCGTGAATAACAATATGCTGGTGGATGATTCAAGTGCTGCGAGAACTATTATCAATATGCACGGATTTATCCATTCGGATTTGGTTGCTAGGTTTGATGACAACAGATTTTGGTCTGAGGACTGGAAGGAAGATCGTGTACTAAGGTGTATTTTTACAATTAAATAATTAAATAATTAAATAATTATTGAATCCTAATCTAATCTATGTATAATAAAAACATAGAGAGTTGACGAGGAAATGGGAATGTCTAAAACACACCATCTAAAGTATGTAAAAACTGGTCGATCAACATTTGAGAAGCCTCAAGGTGACGAGCTGAAAAAGCAATTGTCACAGTTGGAAGGGTTAAAGTTCGGTGACGTTCTAAAGCTAAATGACGGAACTACCTTTGGTCACTATTTGGAACACTTAAGTGATATGGACTCCTGCATCACTGAAGAACATTGTTTAGCATTGCTGTCAGATTGGAAGCCTCGATTAGCTTGCCTTAACCCACATAGAAAAGGTCATATGGACTATAAGACCTTTGCCTATGCAGATAGAACCGTAGTAACTGCTGATGGGAAGACTCACTATCAAATCTTGGTTAAGAATTTCGATGAGCTTAATTGGGTCAATGTTTCTCCAGATTGTAAAGTTTACCTCAAAGAAGATGTGAAGCATTTGCAATGATTTGAGGGGTAACTCCCCTCTTCTCTGAATCATTATTAACGAATATTGGTGACTAAAAATATAGGATGTAAAAATGAATAAACTTGACGCACTAACCATTGAAATCACATCTGGCTATCTAAATATTGACATGATCACAATGACAGATGAGGCGCTAAAACAATGTTCTGCTGATCAGATTAAGCAAATGATTATTGATGATGAATTGTGCGTTCGAGCCTCTACTGGTGAAATTCTAAGAGGATCTGATGTCGTTGGTCGCGGTACGCCATCGCTTAATGCACTTGAGTTTGCTTTACATGATGAAGGTGTAACGACTCTTGAGCGCAACACAGAGATCGACTTCTTTGAAAATCTTCAAGATGTTAATCATATTATTCTGAATGGAAAGCCATGTATCACTTTTGATGCCGAGGCAGACGATGAAGATCAAGCTTTCGTTGCTCAAGTTCTCGATGATTCAGGATTCAATGAAGTCGTGTTTAGTCTTTCTGATTTGAATTCGGCAGAGAAAGAAAACGGAGTGTGGAAAATTAATTGCGCTTCGGATGGTAAGGAATACAAATTGTGTATGTACCGAGCCACGCGAGTATAAACAGAGATTGATTTTGTAGTCGCTGAGGCGACTACTTTCTTTTGGCGAAGATATATGGATGGAGAAGGCATGAAACAAATCACACTAACGATGACTGAAGATCAGGCAGAATCCGCTCTAAAGGCATTTGAGCTGCTTATGCGCCTATCTATGGGTCAGATTGAGCATTTAACCGAAATGGCTCGTGAGGGCGCTCTGGTGAAGTGTATGGAAGATGGAAAGTCACAAGACCTTAGTGCTGATGAAGTAGATGATATTAATGAAGGCCTGATGATGATTAAACGAATCATGGGGCATCATGAAACTTCAAGCTTCGGAATTCGAAACGAGAATGTACCAGTAGATGGAAAGCGAGCTTATGAGTTGTGGAAAGTGATTGGTCAATCATTAACAATTAGCCGAGGTAATGCAATTTCAGGTGTTCGAGGTGAGGGCTTGAGAGAAAGTTTGACCAACGAACCCATTCCTAAAGCGAGCGTTAATATTAGTTAATCAACTTAATTGATAAAAGGGGAAAGATCCTAAAATCTTTCCCCTTTTTTTATGCAAGAAATATATCTTGAATAAAGTTTAGGCTGACTAAACCTAATAAATACAAGGAGGTCTATATGAATAAGGATACGCTTAATTCATAATTGAATACTGCCAGTTATTGATCATTGTGTCAATAAGGATTTTTAGTAAAAACTAATTTATTATCCTGTAATTATTTCGACTTCAGTAAAGCTCTTAATTTCTCTTTTCTTTCATCAAGTTCTTGCTTTGGAATTTCTTTATAGCTTCTGCTTAGTAGTTCTACAGCTTCGCTATGATCATAAGTTACGCCACGTTCATCTCTTAACATTACGCTATCTCTAATGTCATTATAAAAAATAGAGAAGTTCATGCTTGAGGAATAGTTTCTAGGGTTTAAATGGTAAAGCCTGAACGTGATTGAGTCTCCAGGAAGAGTCTCAACCAAAACCGATTTAACTTTGTTCAGATACTCTTCTGCACTTACTTTCGTGAACTTGAAGTGTTTAGACAAAAACTGGCTTTTTCTCTGCTCACTTTCAGTTGGCATTTTCATTCTGTCGTACCCTCTCCGTTGTTTAGAACTATTTTTCTGGATAGTATCGAGTAGTAGGGTTATCCCTTCCACCTGTAGTGACTTAATTAATTCTGAATGGCTGAGATCGGAACCTTTTGTTTTAAGTGAAAGATACTCAGAAATTCGAGGGATAATCTCAATAAGAGCAGATATGGACTTAACTCCCACTAAACGCGGTGCGTTTTGAAGGTATTGATTTTGCACTGCTCTGAAAAGCTAAGGCCGTAATCAGAATGGCGGTAAGTTTCGATGCGATCACGTAAAGCCCAGTTATACAACTGGTGATGATGCACAAACAAATCCATCAGCGATTCTTCTTGAGAAACTGATGGTTTCAGTTTGTATGTAACTTTACGGATTGCTGTTTTCATACAATTGATTATATTTAGTTATTATAAAAAAACAAGCCATAAACACGCTGTACCACAGTGTTTACAATATTCACTATCACTTAGTTCTTGTGATTAAGTATCGTCGCCGCTGCATTACACCAGAGGTTGCTGCGTACTTAGAGTCCCAGTACAGAAGGTTGCTTGAAACTTAGGGCTGTGAGCTTTTGGAGTGCTGTCCCTCATGTGTTGTTGCATTCATTATACACATAAAAGCCATTATGTAAATTATATATTGACTCCTGTTTCTTATTAATGTATATTTAAAACAATAGCGAGATAAGGAATGACTTATGAATGATGAAGTAACACTACCTACAGAGCAAGATACCAGCAAAATGTTTGGCTTGGTTATGGAGGGTAATGTACACGCGATTGGTGGTGTATTAGCTTCCGCACTGAATGCTTTTATTCACCGTAAGAACACGGTTAATTGGTGGGGTTCTGAGCTTGAAGTTTATCTGGCTAATCAAACTTACTTCGTTTTTGAAAAGCTCTTAAGCTACAGCATCGAAGAAACAGAGCTTTTCACATACGCTAACAAAGCCACAAGTGATGAGATTGCAATCAATGAACTAAGTAATCTTTACTTCAAGGATGCGAAAGAGCCTCTTTATCTTGTTGTAAAAGAATCCCCATTCGATTCATATTTCAGCAAGGCGTTTGGTAAGGCTAATGAGTCTGACTTCTTTGTAAATCTTGGTGTTAGCGATATTAACGAAGGATGTGAGACGTTCGAGCAGTTTATCAAATGCTTCACGGAGATTGGCGCTAAAATGGATCTTGAATCTAGCGACTTGTTTCGACTAGGTGATGTGTTTAAAACAAATCTGGCAGAATTTACAAGTATTGAAAATGCCGATTTCTTCAAAGGACATGAATCTCTAATCAAAGACCTTGAGTGCTTTGATCTGATCGGCAGTATCGGTAACGGGTTCGTAATTCGAGTTTGCTAATAAAAGTTAGTGCCTCCCAAGGGAGGCACTAAGCGACCAATTGCTAGTGTCATTTCAATGACTAGTATGTTGCCGCACTCGCATTAAGCATACCCATTGTAATTGAGCTTGCTGCTAAAATAATGCCTGTACCAATCTCATTATTTTTCATTCGATTAGTAATATCACCTATCAAGATACGAACGAAACAGAATGTTAGGATTTGAACTGAAGCAGAGATAGCTCCCCAAATCAAAAAGTCAGCAATGTTCACGCTCTGTTCCATTGATGTAGTTAGAGGGATAGAAAAGCCAATCAAAGCACCACCTAACGAAATAGCAGCCGCTTGTGATTTATTTCTTATTAGCTCGATCTCATTGTATGGTGTGATCGCCTTGTATAGAAACAAGAAGAAAAATACCATTAAAAATGAAATTCCAAGGTATATACCAAAAGGAACTAATCCCATCAAAGATGCAGTAATGCTGAAGTCTTCACTAATGAACTGAACCATGTAATTCTCCGTTTTTATTAATTATTTTTTTGAGAATTAATTTTACAATTAAAAACCACCACTGCATAGCTTCAGGATTTTTAAATTGTAAATATATTTGATTTTCTGCCTTGCTAACGGTTAGCAAAACAAATGTTCAGACAGAAAGCCTCTTGACCTGATTCATAATCTCTGACGTTGTAACAGCGGAAAAACAATAAGCAGTTCGGTTTGTACAAAAGGCTACCAGAGCCTTTTCTCCCATTTATCAAGTACTGCTTAAGCGCTGGAACCGTCCAGAAATGCATTCCATCATCATTTCTTTCGAACAGATCTAATGCAAGATGATGCAAGTCTCCGAGTTCTTTTAAGATCTGGTTTTCATCAGAATAATTGGGGTTAGAGGAAATGTCTCTTTTTTCTTCAAAAAGTTCACATATCGTAAATTCCACTCTAGTGCCTCTTTCCAATTCAGAGACGTGAAGATCGTAAAGAGGCTCTAGCTGTTTCATGGCAAATCCATTCTTATGAAATATGTACGATCACAAACTCTTGCTGTTTGAGAGATGTCGAGGATTTTACGTATGAATGTGTATTGGTCAATCCGTAAAGGTGGCTTAGCATGTATGCAGGGTCTTCATGATGAAATAGATGAACAATTCCAGATGACTTTCTGTGTTTTTCAGAAGTCATTTCAGATCCGCTGTGGTAAATGTACAGTAAAGTGATGTCATCCATTGCTTCGCCAAATTGCTTGCGGAGGTCAACCTGGCAGTTTTCAATAATGATTACATCAGGGGCTTCCTTACGCTTTAACAGTTCGCTAACGGCATTCTCAATCGCTTGAACATAGTCAGCATGACTTTTTTCAAGTTCAGCATCAATTTCAAGCAGACTTACATTTTTAGGGATAGTGTGGCTTCTAAGTTCATGCGTGTACTGAGGTGAAACGATAAAAGCTGCATTTGGGCTAGCTTGAACTGAATTAATTGCCACCAGCTCCATTTGTGAATATTTGTCACCAATGAATACGTTGTCTGCGCTAATAGCTAATTCTGATTTTTGTGTGACTTCTCCCTTCATAAATGAAAGGATGTTTTTGAAACCTTTGCAGATCATTTTTATTCTCATTGAACGATTAGGTTTTTGATATTTTAGTAAGTTTAATCGTTAAAATCAACTATAAAATCTGTTTATATAAGAGCGTTTCCGCTGTGGTGGGCTGTAAAAAAGAGTTGTTTGCCGATGATATTCTCTGAAATGGCTAAAAATAACAAAAAGCTCTAATAATCGAGTATTAGAGCTTATTTTCACAATAGTGCCTAACGGTGCTGTGATAGATTATTCACCGCCACCACCTCCGCCGCAGTCACCGCCACCGCCACCGCCACCACTATCACCACCACTGAAGCCACCACCAGAAAAGCTTGTTGTAGTAGGCGTGTCATCAACCACTACCGTGTTGCTCACATAAGGGGTATTTGAGCTTGAACGTGACCCCTGAATAGCGCGATTACGAGCTTGTTGTTTTTTCTTCTTTCTTCCAAGAAGTGAATCAAAAATTCCCATAGTCTGACCTTTTATTGTTGATTTCTCGTAAACTTTATATTGTTTAAATTAATTAGTCAAGCACGGGAATTGACACAAAATCAAAACGATATATAATAAAAACAAAACAAGGAGCGCACCATGCTTAAAAATTTATTTAATCCAAATATTTCTCCGTACCCTTCAGAACTTCAAGAGTTCATGGAAGATGAACAAAATTGCACTGAGCAAAACCTGAAGATTATCCGAGATATCAATGAGATTGTGCTCGTGGATAAAGAAAATGATGAAATGGTTGTTCGTGATGCGGGTTTTTCATTTCAGGTAATCTCTATGTCACTAAAGCTTCTGATTGAATCAGCGACACCTGATCTAAGTCTTGAATTTATCCGAATCTATAAGTTAGATGAGTACCTTGATTTGGATGATGAAATTAAACGTCTTGAGTCTTTAGTGGCGGAGCAATCCTGATGCACGTTTTATTGAGAGTAAGCTCAGAATTCATGTCTCATGATCATGGCTATGGTGTATTGGCATCAAGAAATAAAAAGATGCTTGAAAGCCTTGCATTCCGACTATCTAAAGTTTGCAGTGACGATTATGTGGTCGCAGATATTAATGGCATTTCGAAGCAAGCGAAGTACATTGAGTGTATCTCTCAGCATGATTCGGACTTAAATTACTCAATCATTAAGGATTCTGATTTTCGTGAAAAGTGGGAGGGCGATCCTGAACTCGACCACAAATTAAGAACACTTGATAAGCAAGGCTGCTCGGGGTTGGGGGTAAAGAGAATCCCTGTGTTAACTGAAATCGAAAGAAATATCATTGCCGATTTGTTCAAGTCCGCCGATCACAGTCTCAGAAAGCAAATCGAATCTATCAGAGATGTATACACTATTGAGAAAGGCATGAAAAAAATGTTTTTAAAGAAAAAGGATTCTCAATATTACTTTGATAACTCATTTAAGCATCAGGCGGATAACTACATGGGATTCTTCTTGGGCTAGTTGTTATTTCATAAATTATTGGAGGTTTGAGTGTCGTTATCTGATTATCTGAGTGTTATGTCACTAGAAGACTGGGTCTTACTGTTTCTGATTGCATTGTTAGTCGTTGTGGTCGCATTTTGGTTGTTAAGTTCACTACAGTTTCACTTTCGCGTAAGAGAGGCTGTGCGAAGTGAGATGCATGAATCAGAATCGAGTGAAGAAGATTTTCAGCTCGGTGCAAATGTTTTACCTTTCAAGCGCAAAGAATAAAATTTTTATTGCATTGGCGCTTGAATTTTAATGAATAATTCTCTAGCAAACCCAATAGGAAAAGCATGAATACTGATCAGTTAAGAGGCATGATTCTTTCTAACTTGAATGAGGTGAAATCCGTTATGCTTTCACCTCAATCTGTAGAGATTGTTAAGTGGTTAAAAGCAAGTCAGATGACTAGTGCAAATCTTGCTGAGCGATTGGATATTAACATCAACAATGCTTCTAATAGACTACAAAAGCTGTACAAACAAGGTTATTTGGATAGAGTTGTTGATAGGTCGTCAAGCGGCGGTGTTGAGTATCGCTATCGAACAAAGAAAAAGATCTTAGTTGTCATTATTCTCACCTTTTAAGTTAAATATTCTAAAAATTTGTTTAGCGGTCTTGTTACCAATCCCCTTAATCTCAAGAAGTTCGTTTTCAGTCATGTTAACGATTTCCGCTAGAGATTTTCCGCTCATAGCAAGCTCATAGGCGACTTTGGTGTTTATGCCAGGCAATATAGCCAAAATTCCTTTTAAGCCATCAGAAGCGCTGATAACGCCTTTATGAGAGGATTCAGAGTCCGATTGGATCAAGGCTTTATTCATCTTCTTACGCTCAGTAGAACTCAAATCTACTCGCGTATTTCTGACTTTGACAGGGTAGTATAAGGATTGCTCAACAAAGCCCTGGATGAGCTTTGCTACCATGTATGCTGTGTGATTCAGGTTGAACGTCTGTATGGTCTGCTGGCAACAAATAGCGGAGATGTAATTCAGCCAACCATCCATCTGTTTTACCTGAGGAAGTACGTTGTATAGTGTGCGGATCTGACCTTGTTCTTTCCTTTCACCCTCGACAATCCAAACAACTTGCATGTAAATACCTTCGTTTGCATTGCTTACCATGCTTCGGTAATAGCGCTCAGCTTGCTCATGTGCATGGTGATTATCTGAGGTGATGTTGTTGTACAGGTCTGTAAGTGTTTTTCTTTCAATAAGAAGAACTCTGGATGGATCGCTCTGAGAAGTAACGAGAATATCTCCGTCAGGTAAAGAAGTCGGGTGTACATTCTTAATCCCAGTGCTGCTTAACTTATTGAATAATTCAGCAGGTTCTCGATGATCTACAAGGACAATAGCGTCTTTGTAGGTGGAGTCTTTGAACGGAGCTGATGAAACATCAAGATGAAGCGCTTCATTGTACAATTGCTCTAGAGAGGAATCACTAAAAGAAAAGTTTGAATCTTTGCCGAAAGCATTTCGGCTCTTAAATCTCCCCTCTCCAATTACGTTGTTCATAGCTTGGTTAAATCTAGACTCCTGATGATATGTTCTGCCTCTTGTATGATTGGATGACTGTGTTAAGCCTTTTTCATCCAGAAGTATAGCCAGTTCTCTAAGCCCAACAGTTTGAATATCAATTCCCACAGAGTGTAGAAATCTAGTGATCTCAATCTTTCTGGCATTGCTTGGTGAGGTTACTTGAATTCTATTGCCAATTTTGGATAGAAACTCACCTTCTCTGCCTACTACGTAAAAGCGTATATACACATCTGAAGAACTCGGTTTCCAAGGTCTGAACTGCATAGCAAGGCTCCATTTAGAGGTTCAGGGAGAGTGAACCGTGAACTAAGACTATTTTTAAATCAAAGTCCACGGTTAATAGTCCTCATTTCAACTTATTTAGCGATTTTCATCCACGGCTTATAATCCTCATTCGCTAAGATTATTTGTATCTACTTAACAAAAATTGAATTCCGCCAGAGTGAACGATGTCGAAATGTCGGAATCTCTCACCATCATGCTCAACAAAGATGTCTGATTTGTGCTCATTGCAGAACTCAGCAAACTGTTTGCTATCAACCTCATCTTTGCCGAACAGGAGTACAAGCTTGTAGTAATCCTCTTTGTCTAATGAGTCTTCAAGCGTGAATTTTTCGTTCAGACGAAGTCGTGTTCTCTTATTAATGAATGACTCCCATCCATCAATTTCTTCATCTGACCAGCGACTAAACCAATTAGCAATGAACTTTTCATTATCTTTTAGAAGGTCAGCATTTCCTCTTACGCTAATATATGAGTTGATGAACCGTGTGCTAAAGTGAAGAGGTTCACCTTCGTATTGATCGAGCAATTCTGCTGTCTTCTTAACGATTTCAGGTAAGTAATTTCTATCAAGAAGCGTTTCGCTAGATGGTTTTGTTGAGTTTTGAATAGCGTAATTGGCAATGTCGGTAATAAACACATCTTCCAATTGCAGCTTATCTTTTACTCGTCGTTTGTTTAGATAGCTGTTCAACAGCATAGTGATTGATGTGTAATTTTGGAATTGGACAGGATTTTCAGCATCTTCTTCCCAACATGCCTCGCAAGGGAGTTTCAATAACTCATCCAATCCAATTTCCATTACTAGCTCTACTGCCGCTTCAGTAAGGTTCTTTCCATCGAGCTTATTGTCATATAGATACTCATCATTGAAAGATGAGCCAAATGTTCTAGTTGCCTGCTCTAACTCAGAAAGAAAACCGTATTCACCATATTTTTCAAGTTCCATGATTTGGATAAGTTTTGGTTTCAATTTATCCTTGTGAAGAAGCAACGGTAAGTATGAATGTTCAGCGATCCAGCCTTCAATATCTTCGCAATCACCCACTGGGTAATCGGCGTTGTTAATGACTCTATAAAGTAAAGAATCATCCAAAAAGTGCTTTGTCATAAACAATGGAAATTTCAGGTCTACCACTCCATCCTTAATGAACAGTTCGTACACCATATCTGAGTTGATTTCTTTTGGGATTTCTTCAAGGTTAAATAGGATTGAGAACAACTCTCCTTCCTTGAATTGCTCAAGAATATTTAAAGCATCACGCTTTACTTCTTTATAGGCAAAGCGGGTTTCAGAAAGCTTTCCATTTTCGTCCATATAAAAGGATAAGATGTGATGAACAAGCTCAATGACCTTTGGGCGAGTAATCAATGTGTTTTTGTGGGTTCTGAGAGATTCAAGGTATTCAGAGAAAAGGTCTGGGATATCGTGACCAAGAAAGAAAATAGCTCCTGCACCTTGATTACAATCATGAATTGGGCTGAGATCAAAACCAGCTAGGATTCGGTTTTCGAATTGGTCGGGGTCAACAGTGAACATAAAAAATTCCTTACTCTATAATGTTTATAAATATACATCATTTAGAGTAAAAGTAAATAATTTATCTTTATAGGATAATAATTAATTTCAAAACAACTATTGATCACAGCCTCTTATATAAAAACTCTTCGTTTGAGCTTGCTTCGTAGCCTTTAAATTTGATCAGATAGTATACAAAAAGTGGGTTTGCTCTGTACTTATCGCTTTCCCAGATACCACCTGCTTTTACATAAAGGAGAATCCGCCGTTCAATCCTAATGATTCTAATGACCCCAAACCAACCGCAATAAATCTTGTTTCTCATGAACGACTTGCGCAAAGAATGTCTGTAACTTAGAACCTTCATTTTCCATAAGGGAGTCTGATACTTTAATGCTTGATGAAGTGGTTGAACCAAAAAAGGGTTCGCGAATGAAACAATCGGGAGTAAGACTGCAAAAGGAAGGCAAGGTGTTAAAAATTCAATTACTGGCTTGGCATCATCTGTATTTGTTAACAAAGAGTCCAAAGATAACACCGTAGTAAAATACATATAACCAAACACACAGGCGATAATGGCGATCAATCTGGACATAAATAAATGGTTAAACAAATACATTGCAAGTCCTGGTTTGGTAGGTTTATTGAAACTACCGTTAGATACCGTCTCTAACGGTAGTCAACAAAATTAGTTGCTCTTAGCTTGATTGTATCGGTCTTTTTGTTCGTTGACATATTTCGTCACTTCATTACGATCTTTACCGCTCATCAACATACGAACCTGAATGGACTGCTGATCAAAAAAACCTTTAGGCCAACATCGAGTTTCTCCGACTAGCTCCCCTTTTTCGCAAACAGAGAGTTTATTGCCAT
The DNA here is from genome assembly GCF_963874485.1 of Vibrio sp. V15_P4S5T153. NCBI lineage: Bacteria > Pseudomonadati > Pseudomonadota > Gammaproteobacteria > Vibrionales > Vibrionaceae > Vibrio > Vibrio sp. V15_P4S5T153. The sequence goes on from NZ_CAWNHR010000017.1 coordinate 853,006, forward strand.
TAAACTCGAATGAAAATGGTTTAATTTCATTTTGAGCCACGCCAATTCGGAGTTCATTAAACATCAAGGATGTTGCTACATGTGCGGTATCGCCATCTTTCAGGCTCTTACACCAATCATAAACGTTCCAGTCTGAAACGGCATGTTTGTTATCATCTGAGATAACGACATTAATTGTTTTCAATTTAAACTCCGACATTAAGCAGGAACAATCTTCCAGTTTTTGTAGCCAATGGCTTGAGAGTGTCTTTTGCTAAAATCTGTTTCTTCAAGCTTGAATCCATTTTCTTCAAGAGACTTTAGCATAATGGATTTAATTTTTGATAGATACTCTGGCAGAGCCTCACCATTTTTGCCAAATCGCTCAATTGAGTTCAGTGCTTCACTTACAGAAAAGTACTCTTGCTCTTCATAACCGCTTTCTGTTTCGTAAAACGCAGAGGCAACCCAGTCACCGAAAGTAGAGACCTGACCATATGATGCAGTAGGATATTGATTGTGAAAATCGTGTTCACAATCATCTTTCTTGAAGATGTAACCTTTAGCCAACTGAGACTCATCATATTCATGCGGAACATCGTGTTCTGAGATGCACGTTAAATAGACAATCTCTGTACTCTCGGTATCCTCACCATGAGGGGTTAAAGAGTGAGATGTTCGTGTTCGGTTTCCTTTAAGATCGCGAAGCCAGACAGTATGGCGAACAAATGGGTGTTTTTGACCTACTTGAAAACGGCTCATGGTGAATCCTCTTTAATGATTAGTTGCGTTAAGTTGAGGCTTAAGCCTCAACAATTTTCAATAATTTCTTCTTTTCGTCTTTGAACAGTTTACATAGCTCATCATCTTCAAGCTTGAAGCCATTAACGTCTACCGCTTGCTTGATCTCATTGATGACCTGTTCAAGTTTTTCAGTCAGACCATGTAGAGCACCAAACATAGAGATATCGTTCAAAACATTTTCAGCAAGAACGTATTTCAATAGGCTTGGTTCACCAGAATCATCGCTTACAAGAGCTTTAACGATGTAATCACCCGCAGTTGATAACTGACCATAGCTAGCTGATGGGTATTGATTGTTGAAGATTACATTTTGGTCTTCGCCAGAGAAGGTGTAGCCCGTTGTTTTGTCGTTCGTGTAATCAATGGAGACTTCATGATCTTCTTTGCAGGTAAGGACGACAAACTCTGTGCTGATAAGAGGTTGGTCTAACATGCTAGTGTAAAAAAGAGTGCCGTTCGGTTTGCCATTTTTATCCAAACTGACGAACTGGTGACGCATAAACAGGTATTTCTTTCCAGGCTCGAATCGGCTCATGGTGTTTCCTTTTACTTATTTTTCGAAATGGTAATGCCAAGATAGTCGATTACGATTTCAATATCGGCATTAGAAAGTGGTTCCGAGATCTTAAATGCTCGCTTAGAACATTGTTCATCAAGGTTTAGTTTTTGGTTTAGAAGCAAAGAAACTTGAGTCTCTGTATCTGGCTCTACAGTTTTTAATTGATTAAAAATTTCATCAACTTCATGTTCTGACAACGCATTGGTGGTCAGGCAGAGTCTTGAATAGTTACGTTTAATCTTTACATTTAATGTGATCATTTTGACAAAGCCTTGTTTTTATTACTATACACTTGCAAACCCAAAAGTCAATAAATTTATTATCTGATAATTATTTACAATGATTTTTGATTTGAAGGACTCATTTTTTAATGTAAAAATATAAATAATTAAATATAGCAATGGGTTTTTAATGAATATTAAAATTTATCAAAGAGGTGGTTTCAAGGATAACCACGATGTACTCATAAATGCAACTGAGTATTTCTGCAAAATGCTTATGTCAACAAGGATGTGTAATACCTTGAATATCAGGCTTGAGATGAGATCCACAAAGCTTGGTAAGAATGGACTTGGGTCTTGTTATACTGACGCCTTAGGCAGTAAGAAAAATAAAGATTTTATAGTGATAGTTAAAAGGGACGCTCCAATTACAGATCAATTGAAAACACTTGCTCATGAGTGTGTCCATATCAATCAAAAAGCAACAAACTTGCTGCAATATAGGTTATGGAAGTCTGATGGTAAGTTCCATGCTCGATGGAATGGTGAGGAACTCGGGGTGTATGATGCGATTCCTTACCAAGACAGACCTTGGGAGATTGAAGCTTACTTTTTAGAAGATATCATGCATAAAGCATATTTCTTTAATAATAAGAACCGACCAGATTTAGAAGAGAAAATTATAAATGGGTTTAATAATGCATTGAAGTATCTAGAATCTGAACACTCAAATAACTATAGAAACATAGTTTCAAAGCAAAATAATAGTATGGGAATGACTATTTAATAATATATTTATTAGACGATTAAGTGACTCCACCACTGATCGGGCGCGGGTTTACGGCGTAGCTGCTAAGGGAGTTCATTAAACTTGCGGTTACTGAGATTATGTGTCAGTATATGACACATAATCTAAAAAGGAATGTCAGAATGCGCAATCTAAGCTATGAACAAGAAATGAATAAGCTCATTGAGGAAGTCGGTCACGTTATTGTTGGTCGTGTGATTCGAGGCGAGTTAATCAATAGACTTTACATGCTGTTTGGCATTTCTCGTACTAGCCATCTGGCATACTTAAACAACTCAGATTCTGTCCCTGATTACATCTGGAATCAGCTAGACACCTTCAATAGCCTCCCTCCATTTCAAAAGGTTAAGCTAGTATTCGAACGATGCGTTGATTTAACCGATTTACCAGCAGATAAGGCGCTGTCGCAAGTTATCAAAGGCTGGGAAATTATGACTGGCAGTCCTTTCGATTCGGCAGATAAAGTTCGATATGCTGGGCAATTTGATGTGAAAAAGGTGAATGAGAAAATTCAATCTGTCATGGCAAATGACCCAAGCTGTATTGGAGCGGGTCTTCTATTTAGCTCTTACTTTGAAACATGTAAAAACCTCATTAGCTTCGAGAGCGTAAGAAATGTCTTGAATCAAGATAGCCACCAACACAGAAATCTGGCTGGCTACACTTTAGGAACATTGTTCCTTGAGAACTCTGTGCTAGCTCATGGGATTAATCAGTTTAAAGAAAAGTGCCGAAACGTAATCGAATTCTATAAGCCTGGCGAACAAGTCAAAGATGAACTTTTTGATCGAGCATTTCACATTTATCTTCGGGCAAAACACGACTTTACCGACTTCGCAAAATACTGCGTTTCTAGAAGTGCAAAGGTTGCTTCAAACGAACAGTTTAAAATCCAAGAGCAGATCTTTGTCTTTAACAGTGTTGAACATTTGATTGAGCAGTCTTCTATGATCCCTAATGGCTTCTCATTAAGCATGATTCGCCCAGAGAGAGCGTTCGATAGCTTCTTTGTGATGATTGTGAAATCAGGTGAAGACATTCACCTGTTAACTGACAAGCCTAAATCCACAATGTTCCAGAGAGATGCTATGAGTAGTCGAAATCAGCGCTACAATCTTAGTCGCTACGAAAACTCATACTTCCCTTATGAAATGATGAACCTCCAAGTAGAAGATAACGGTCGGGTGCTCGTGGAATCAGAATCGACAGAGGTTGCTATTTCAGATTCTGGTCTAAGAGTTCTTGGTACAGTACGCTCTATGTATAGTGATAGTATTCTATGGCTGACGTTCCTAATGGAAGAGTGTCGAAACCAGCTTATTAGCAAGAAGCTGGCTTTGCCGAACTTGAGCTATGTTTCTCAGGAATCAGTATCACATGCTTTGCTTGAGATTAAATCAGGGGTATCAAACCTGCCTGTTAATTACCAGGTAAATACTTCCATTAAGGTTAAGAAATCAACCGAATTAAATAGAGATAATTTCCTGGTTAGCAACCCTCGGGCAAAACGCTTTATGCACAAAAACCATTGGATGGAAGATAAGTTCGATAAGAAAATTGATCAGGCATTGTTATATATCCCTGCTGAGCTTTCTTCCGCGAGTAACCTATTGATTGAGAATAAGCTCGGCAAGGTTTCTTTAGCTACAACCGATGCTGAAGGAAAATCTATTGAAAAAATGGGATTAAAGGCTTTGCCTAGTACATCAGTTGGTACAGCAGAGGAAATCCAAGCAGAAGCCGATTTGATCGCAAGATATAATAAATCGGTCATGATTAGCAAACTGATGAATGAGGAATTTGAAGCCAATAAGGTGAAAATGGAAAAATGGATTGCTGAGAAAATCAGTAAGAACCTCCCTACCCTTATGGACGATATTATCTCCCTTAATCATGATCGCTTTGCTATCGGGGGTGCTTATCTCAAGATGGTTGAGGATGGAACCGCTCCAGCAGGAAGGAAAAGAGAACTTGTGCGTCAAGTGCATGTTAAGAAGCACAAGGGTTATTATGACAGTAGAAGTACGCCAACTGAATTGCAAAAAGCTCTAGAGATTAGAGATAAAAACAACTACGCATACTGCTACATTACTGGTGATGAGCCAGACCTTAGCTTCTATTTGAATGTGTCCACTGTTTACGATCTCATGCTGCTAACTGGATTGTCAATCGATGAACTTCCAGTTGAATTGAGAAACTGGAACTCTCGATCAGATCAAGTAGCTGATAGAATGAGTGATTGCTATGACCCAATTGAGGCTTTAGCTAACCCTTGGGATAACTTAAAGATCTTTTTGTCTATCCCGTTATCTAAGAGTTATGTTCTTAAGAGACGTAAGGAGCTTGGCGTAAAAGGTCGGTTTGTTAAGCCTCTGAACTACTATGATTGCAATGAGGATCCAAAAGCAGAGGAATGGTATCGTTCATTGTTTAATGCTCAAGTGGCTAGAGGTGAAAATCGAGTTGCAGCAAGGCAATCATATTCTGTAAGACCAGAATTCCATTTTTATAGCTAATAACAAATAAAGGGATTTTTTCGAAAATCCCTTTTTTGATACCTAGATCACTGCATTTTATGTGCATAAACAATAGAATGCATAAATAGACCAAATAAAAAATCAAACAATAATAAAAGGATATCTAGCATGAACACTCCATTCAGCACTTAAGAAACACCACTCACTCGTTAGGCGCGTGTTTTTTTCATGTAAGCACAAACATAAGTTATCATTAAAGGTACGTTTTATTGCCTTTTTCGTAGATTTGTGTGTTTTGCTGTTCGCCAGACAAGTAATCACTAAAGATAAGAAAAGTTCCCCTTCGAGTGGACTTTGGCTCACTGCACTATTTTAACAAGTCATCGCTAAAGATAAATTCTGTTACCCTTATTGTATACTTAGCTGAGTTATGCTAGATTAAGTATACATTAAGAGGAATAATTTATACCTAAGAAGTTGACTTAAAATGAACACTCAAACAGCATTACAAAGACTATACAAATTCGACGCTAAAGGTATTTATGTTTATACCAAGCGCGACCTTCGACGTGTCTTTTTCGATGATGCTGACGAAGCCTTCAAAAAAGGTCTATCACGTTTAGTAAAGTCAGGTATCCTCGAATCAGCTTGCAAAGGTATTTATGTCTTCGCCTATAGTAAAAATAAAGGCGCGAACACAATTGAATTAGTAGCTGGGGCGTTAAGAAGGGGTGAATACAATTACATCTCTCTTGAATCAGCACTATCGGAATATGGACTTATTTCGCAAATTCCAATTTCTACACTAACTGTTATGACTACTGGGCGCAGTGGGCGGTTTAAAACTTTGTATGGAATCATTGAATTCACAAAGACAAAGAGAGACGCGCTTGATATACTGAATAGTACAAATAAAACCGATAGACACTTAAGATTCGCAAAGAAAGAAGCAGCATTGCGTGATTTAAAACGCGTGGGTAGAAATACTCATATGCTGGTCGATGCGGAGGATGAATAAAAAATGAATAATAGTAAATTTAGTGATTTGGCTAAGGTAGCAATGGCTAACCCTAACCTAAAAAATATGAGACCAGTCGTTGAGAAAGAATTGCTTCACTACGATATTTTATATGCTCTTGAGAAAGAAGGTTTCCTGGATGCATTAGTGTTTCAAGGTGGTACATCACTACGTCTTTGTCATGGTGGAAATCGATTTAGTGAAGATTTAGATTTTGCTGGTGGTAAAGACTTTACCAGTCAGCATTTGCGTCCAATCAAAGAGTGTATCGAAGATTACATCTGCTCACGCTATAGCGTTGATGTTGCTGTGAAACAGCCAAAAGAACTGCGATATCAGCCTGCATACAACGAAATCAAAGTTGATAAATGGCAGATTGCAGTGACGACTTCTCCATCTCAAAAAGATATGCCTAAGCAGAAAATAAAGCTTGAGATTGCGAATATTCCTGCATACACATCTGAGCCATCAGCTTTGAATATTAACTACGATTTCTTGAAAGAGTACGAAAACACAATCATTATTACTGAAACTCTTGAAGAAATTATGGCTGATAAGCTTGTCTCGTTGCCAGCTTGCCAGAAGTATGTTCGTTTTCGTGATATCTGGGATTTAGCATGGTTGCAGCAACAAGGTGCTCAAATTAACCCTGAACTCATCGAGAAGAAGCTTAATGATTACAAAATTCAGAACTATGATCAGCTTCTAACTAGCGCAGTTCAACGACTTCCATCTATGGTTAATGATAAGAAGTTTCTAACCGAGATGCAGCGATTTATCCCTGCGGACGTATTAGAAAGAACGCTTGAGAAAGATAAGTTCAATCTTTACCTTCAATCGGCACTAGGTGGAATGTTCAAAGAGGTGAACAACGAGCTATACGGCAAGAAGCAATCATTCGAATTTAATATGTAAAATTTGTTAGGAAAATTATAAATGAATTCTGAAATCACTGTTGATAAAAAGATCAGAGAGCTTAAGGAAGGAGCTTCTTTGAAAAATAAGTTTTATTTGTTCGATAATAAAAATGGAATGCTAAAGAAAATTGCTTTATCTAAAATGGAAGCTTGTGACTTATCAACATACAAAGATCTAATCAACAATACTGAATGCGAAGTTATTTCATGTAGCTGCCTAGTAAAAAATGGAAAAGTGGTAGCTATTTATGATGCGAATGTATATCACCTTACCATGAATTCAGATTTTACATTTAATTTTGAAAACTCGTTGATTTCAAACGCTAGCAAGAAATATGTCAAGCTGCTAGTTGAAAAAGAGTTTGTCGATTCTGACTATGCTTACATTCTAACAAATCTCGCCTCTAAACTTGGTTTAGTTCGTGAGATTAAGATGGATAATATTCAAAGCCTTATTCCTAGCTGCTCTGTTGAATATGAGAAACTAACAGTTACTCAGCATATGCTAAACAAAGAAAGCAGTGATGATAAAGAAAGAAAGCATTATCAATCAGCTTTAGAAATGTATAACCGAGAGGTAGCTTTGGGTTTAAAAGTTGATAAAGCTGTCCATTCTCAGTTAAAGGATACATGCGCAAAGATGTGAACGGCATGACTTAGAAAATAGATTAACTCAATAACGCCCTATATTGTTCTCAGTATAGGGATTTTTGTTGTTATTGATATTCGCTCCTGATAGTATGTTATTAAATTGATAAAGGAAATAATCATGGATAAGTCATTGGCACCTACCAGACCATATGTATTAACAGCATTGGTTGCTTTGGGTATAGGAGTATTCACCTATTTGATCGGATTGATAAATGCAAACCTTCAATTCAATGAGAAAGGGTATTACTTTGTGGTTTTGGTATTTGGTTTATTTAGCGTTATCACGCTTCAAAAAACCATTCGAGATGAATCCGAAGGTTTAAAAGTTACTTCGGCATATAAGAATCTGAACATATTCTGTGTAATTATTGCTTGCGCTTTAATGTTCATCGGTCTTTACAATGTGGATACACTTCTTCTAAATGAGAAGGGATTTTTTGGTATTGCGTTTGTCATGAGCTTGTTTAGCTCAATCGTAGTGCAAAAGAATGTTCGAGATCTCGAATACTTTAAGAGTAATTCTAAATCAGAGAGTAAAAGTAATTTTGATGCTCCTGAGGATGAGCAGAAATAGGTTAGAAATGAATGTTAAAACACCCCATAAGAATGGGGTGTTTTTTTATATTGATGGAGAGTTATCCATGTATTGCTCATAGTCTCTTCCGTAGTATCGCTTGTATCCAATCATAGAAGTAGCAAGAATATTATTGTACTCTTTAACCATTCTACTAACTGGCTCTATAGATGGGTGTTTGTCAGAGAGCTGGTTCATTGCTTTTGCTACCGCGAAAGCGTCACTTGATTCAGGCTTTGGAATGTCGCTGGAAATCCTGATATTCAAACCTGAAAGCTCTTTAAGTGATAGCAGCTTAGCATCACTTTCCAATCCATGCTCAACAATGCCTGTAATGTATCCCATGCTTGAATAGTCCTCGTTCTTACCTTTTAGGTCAACCAGGAGTGTTGCGAAAACATCACTGCCATAAAAGATTCGGGATTGTCCGTTTGAATAGCTACCACTGGTTTGTAGGTTATTCAGAGAGCTTCTTAATGGTAAATTGTGTTCAAGGAGAATATTCCCCCATGAGGCAACGGATAGCGCCCCCTTTGCAATCTCAGATAAATCTTCCGAACTTTGGGCGTAATCAGGTTGAGACTTAACAGAGAACTTTACTATTTCGTGTAAAAAGTTATGTAGCGCCTTATTCTGGTCGCTTTCACAATCTAGCCCGTGAATAATATCAAAGAATTTCGCATGTAATCCAGATGCGGTCAAATGGTTGATATCTGGCACAACTGAATTCAGCTTATGGATATTATGAACAATGTTTTCTCTCAACTCTTTCTGTTTATCAATATCACGTTGATTTACACGATCTTCATAAGTTGAAATATTGGATTCAATGTTGTCGTTGACGATGTAGGTAAAAAGAGCTTTCTCATGCTCTAATCTGCCATCAGGTGTATTTATATCGGCATCTGTGAGATTCAGATCTTTGAACAATTGTTCGATAGAGTTTGCAAAGTCACGCTCATGTGGGTTTGTACTCTGATTGTGATTTTGTTGAATGTGAGACAGTGTTTTTACTGTTTCTAAGATTAGCTTAGTGCTTTTTAATGGTGTAGACATAATAAAACCTTTTCTTTTTATTATATCCGAATATTTAATTAATTAATATAAACCGCCCATTCGATGAGGGCGGTTTCTGATATAAATAATGACTAATTAGCCAATATTTAGCTCTTTTTTCATTCGAATGTAGTAGCGCTCAGTCAGATCCCAGATTTCTCGGAATACAGTGTTGCAGTACTCACCATCATTGAACAAGGTTACTAGGTCGTAAGCTTCGCCACGTAATGACTGAATCTGAGAAACAATCGATTGGAACTCATGATCGTTAGCTGTCAGCATTACTTCTTCACGAATATGAGCCATTTCAAGCGCCAGCTTATGATTTCGAAGCTCAAGCAGAAGATTACTTAATGCGACCCAAAATGCGCGTTGGCTACTGTAGCTTTTACATGCAGACTTGTAGTCTTTTTCTTTCAAAATGAGGATAAGAGTTTGCGCAAGGGGGCTGGTTTTACTTGCAGGGATTTTCTCTTTCTTCATTTTTGCAAATCGGTTGTAGCTATCGATTTTTTTATGGTTGTCCATTCTTTATGCCTTATTCAAGTTTTTAATTATTATCTATACATGAATTAATTAGTCAATTAAAAAATAACTGGAAATCAGTATTGGAGGTTTTTTGTGTAATCCTTAAACAGATCTAGATTGTCTCCAATTAACGCCACACCGAAATATGTTGGGAATGCGTTGGAGAAAGTTTCAACTAGCTTACCCTCTGAATCGGTCAACCAAGAATGCGGGAACCAATCACCCCCACTACCATCAGGATAAGCAACTTGTGCAAATCCAGTGAAAATGGTGTCACCCTCTCCTGCTTCTTGAAGCACATTTGAATGGCAGTTTCCTAATGGGAGATCACATACAATCACAGATTCATTTGGACGGACTTTGAATACCTTGGCATCGCTGCCAAGGAGTAAGTCAATGAATATGTCTTCTTGCTCACCATAGTGGTTCTCTGTGTCCATTCCATCCTTATCAGGGATAATGGCAAAATCAGGCTCGCAACCTTTTTCAAAAGAAGCGGATTTATTCATTAACTGTAATAGCTGATGCATTTTTGGATGTGTGGACATAAGTTAAACCCTACGCGGCTGGCATCATGCAAACATGAGATTCTTCGAATTTAATTTCTGCAACCACAGCAAGTAAAGAATTCTGATCATCATCATAATCTGAAATGTCTACCCCTTGGTTTTCTGCATAATCAGCGATATCGTCTTCACCGATATAGAATGTCTCTTTAACGAGAGAATCAACCAATTCCTCAACAGATTCTGGTGATTTGTTGACAGTTGGTTTTCCGTTAGACTCAATCATGTGCTCAGAATAGTCCACTTGAGCTACAGTAACCTCACCAGTCTCTTTATCAAGGATTGTGAACTGTAGGCAGTCTGGATCTGATAAAGTCCAGCCTTGCTCAAGCATTTGATTAACGAAAGACTCAATGATGTTTGAAGTTGTTTTGTTCATGGTGGTTTCTCCTTTTATTTGTTCTTATTATACATATACTGCAATCACGGTCAACAATATTTTAATTATTTAATAATTATAAAAAAATTGACTCCACCTCATGATGTTATATAATTGAAACGCTTATAGAAAAAAGGAAATCACCATGTCATACACCGCTAAATACAAAACACCAGGGATGTTAAAGTCACGCATCCAAATTAGCTCATCTAAGCTACATATGAGTTTAAGAGGTAATGTGTATCCTTTCGAAAATAAATTTCACAGCGTGAGCTTCTCAGTAGATGTTCAGCACCCAACAAAAGACCGCGTTTCTGTAATGGGTATCGGTCATGGCGGTTGTTCATTTACGGGCAGTCAAGCGGTGATGATTGCAAAAGCCACACAGGAAGCCTTGTTTGAAGCACAGCGCTTGTCTGCCATTGTTGATGAGTTTATTTCTGAACCGACAGTAGCAGCCAAAACAATCACCAAACTGCTTGATGAAAATGAAGTGGATGAAGCAAATAAATTGCTGTGTCTAACGCCTGATATTATCTCTAACAACCTAGAAAAATCGAGCATTAACAAAAATATTGACCCGTCAAAGAGTGGTGTAAATATTTTTGAGTTTATTGTTCGTTCTGATGGTTTTGAAACAATTATTCATGCATTGGAAGCTGAAATTCAAAACGTAGACAATGATGGTGACGATTTTGAGCCTGAGGTTGATTTTGCTTTCTCTCTCATTGAAAAAGCAGGTCACGGTAGCTTACCAGGTAATGATTTTGAAGAGCGCTTAACTGCTCTAATCAATATCTTCACTATCGTTAGAGGCGGTAAAAATCTTGCTGATGCAATTAAGCAAGTGAAATAGCTTAAAGAAAAACAAGTCCCAATCGGGGCTTGTCTGTTTATTGTTCCGTAGTGCGCTTTCTAGCTGCCAGTCTATCCTTTAATTGACCGCTAGAAATTGTGCGACCTTCTTTGATATCTTTTTGAGCAAACCCTGCAAGAGTTTTTAATGCTTTAGCTTCCGCTTCTCTGTTTGCCTTTTCATTTGCATTTTCATGTTCAGGTTCAGGTTCAGGACGAGCCATAAAGAACCTCAATTGTTTTTGACAGGCTTGCCTGTCTTTTTTATTTAAATACGAAGATTGGCGCTCCACCACTTCGGTTGGTAGTTTCAATGTGTACTATTTCATTTGCTTTAACAATAATGTTCTTCGTATCTTGGCTGATTCCGAAAAACTGGATCTCATCTTTTGTTTTGCTGAGGATTACAAGATCTAAATTATCACTAACTTTAGGCTTTATCGAAGAATTATATGTGATGTTAAGTATTCCACCTTTACCTTTTGTCATAGTGAAATATTTTATTTTAATGACCATTTCATATGCTCTTTTAATGATTTTACTGTATAGCATATATGAACATCAGTCCGCATTCTATTTAATAGAATAAATAAAACCGCCTCAACTAAGAGGCGGTTTTCTATACGTGTTTTAACACCAAAAAGATATCTTGATTTCGCTTGTGGCGATATGTTCTATCATGAATGTGAGGATCGTGCTTTTTTAGATGAACAGCGCCTGTACCAACAAGTAAATTAATAATCAGTAATTTGATTTTGATAAATTTACGAGCTTTTTTCATTTGTTTATTTTTCCTCACATTAAATAGTAGTTTGATGTTTTGTTAAAATTATACGATTTCGCTTAATTCAATAGAACCTTGTGCGATTACTGTTTCTGAGTTTTCTTTTAGGATTAAGAAATCTACTTTTTCATTTTTGTTTACATGTTGAAGCTCATTAAGTCTTTTAGCCATATCCAGAAGGTTTGCTTCCGAAAACTTAATTTCTTCGATGTGAACTTGTTCATTGCTTTGAGAATAATGAACATTTACTAGGGCATACTTTGCTGGTAAGTTCAGCGGCAATTGTTTCCAACTGATACATTTTTCAGTTTCAGCAAATGCTTCAAATTCATAGAATAAAGCTTCGTACTCTTCTTCTAGGCTTTCGAATTCAATACGATTAAGAATGATTTTTACAGTGGTTGAGTCAGCATTTTGAATTACGGAATAGTCGAGTACTTCTTTTAGTTCTTGATCACTTAGATTGTCGATGATGTGATCACCATTCATAACGTACTCAGGCGTGTGGTGCTTCGAATGTGGTGACATTAAGCGAAAGAATCCTGAGCCGCCTAGATCATCAAAATGTACATCTTGAATGGTATTCACTGCCGTTTCGACAGTGTGCAATCCTGGTAGAACAAGCTCGACTGCAAATAAAAGCTCAAGCTTATCTGAAACAAAACAAAGTTCTTGGTCAAGTTGGTTGGTGGTGTTATTCATGGTGTGTTTTCCTTCTTTCTTGTTTATGTGTCCATTATATGTATTTCTGATCATTAGTCAATAATCATTTACTTTCGTACTCAGTTATATATAATGAAGAAAAACACAAGGAGTACACCATGAAAACTAATACTACTGATAAAACTACACCATCATGCCACCGCTGCGGCACAGAACTGAGAAGTGACGGGTACTGCATTGATGTTACTTGTCCGCATTCTGATTGGCCTCAAGATATTGATCTTTCACGAATGGATGGTAGCGACCCTGCATACGCTAGTGAAAATCAATACAAAAGACGTATTGAGGTTCAGGCTGTCTGCTATAGTGACGATCAGCAAAAAAGAGTTGAGTTTGATGCAGCTCCTTACTTCCACGAACAACTGATTAATGGTCGTCTTGAAAAGGTCATTCAGTCGCTTATCGATATCGAATTCGGGGGAGACTATGATTCAGACAATGTTTGTGAATTCTTCAGCGCATCACAGACTAAGCCTCTATTTGATTATCTGGATGTGGTCAATCGAGGACGACCTCAATTTGATGGTATTGTTGGATTTGAATGCCATGTTGATGAGGTTGATGTTAAGCAATGGCTTTATTCTTTTTCTCCTGAAACCCTAAGTCTATTTTAATTAATTAATTGACCTATACTATTAACAGTGTATAATTAAGATAATGATTAAGGGGAAACTTATGTCTATTGAATTTAATTCAATTACTGTAAAAGAACTTTTTGATGAAGCAAATTCAGCATTTTCAGAAAATGAAATGTTTGGAGAGATTAACTCAGAAGTTCCTAGCAACCCTCGTGTATTCGGTGGTTGCAGTTACGGTGATCGACAGCAAACATGGCAAGCAATGCCTATCACAGGTGTTTCCGTTGTATCCATTGATACAACAGGGTATTCAGCATCAGGCTTCAAAGTGGCAAGTGTTGAAACAGACTTTGAGAAGGTTGTTCTGCTAAACGAAGATATGTCGTGTGATATCGATGATGCATTTCTTCTTTCTGAGCTGCTAATCGAGCTTGAGAAGCTGATTGAAAGCGGTAAGGGCGACCTTAAGGTGGCTTACTGTAGTGATTATGGAGATCACATTAATACAGCTCAAATTCATGGTGTGTTTATCGAATCTATTGGTGAGGCTCAGATGAGTGAATCAGCTTACTCTGATTCTGGCTGGGCGATTATCACAGACCATGAAGAAGACCATGATGATAAAGACCTAATGAGTGTTTACACTCTAGGCTAAGATGAAAGTGACTGGCTTCAAGTTGGGGTCAGTCATTTTTAATTAATTAATGAGAAACGTAATGAATTATAATGAGCTTTATGAAATGTTCGATGTTGAACACGAACATTTCTTACATTTAAAAGATGGTCTGTCAAAAAACATTCGCAATTTCGAAATGATTGAAACCTCTGAAAAAGATCGTCTTACTCGAATTTCAGAAAGTGTTACCAATCGAATTCTAAAGGAATTCCCAGATCTTGATGGTTTAGAATTTCTAAAAGCTATTTCTGAAAAGTTCGGTGTAAACACCAAACCAGAAATTATGCATTTTGAAAAGTTAAGCATCAATTTAAAGACCAGTGAAAAAAAACTAGAGACCCAATTAAGTTTGTTATCAAAGGTAAATGAGGAACTCGCTGAGGCTAAGAAAAACTCAAAAGAATTAAATCAGTCTTCTCGATCTTTGTTAGCCGCTAACCTAAATAGCTTATCAATGGTGCTACGATTGTACAATTCATTGATGGAAGATTATTCTCCATCGACTAAAGATTTTGTTAAACAATCTGAGATTGGATTTTTTGATAAGGCATTTAAAACTAAGAAGTTTTTAATTTCACCGACACTATTTCACATTGATTGTATTCTTGCTGCTATGGGATCGGTAGATGTCGATTTTTATACCGACCCAGAAGGGTCTGCTGAAAAAGTAGCTCAATTATTTGACGAAAATGAAGCGAAAATTATCGAGTACAACCAATTACAGAATGATCTTGACCAAGCTATTGTAAGAGCTGACGAGCAAGAGGGTTTGGTATCTCGTGTTAAGTTGTCTATTGATGGTATCAAATACAATATGGGTAATGAGTGCTTAGTCCATTCGCTTCTTGAACGTATTGTGGAAACTAACGAAGAAAAGGACTTATTCGAGGCGTTATCTGAGAAGCATCTTTTCAAGCGTTTAAGGTCATATAGAAACAAGCTGAATCTCATTGAAAAGGTCATTTCATCACTGAAACTTCAGTTATCTAACATTGACTTGATTCTGAATGAATTGAGTGAGCCATTAGAAAAGCTTAACAAAGCCAAATCACGCGTGGGAAGAGAACCAGTTGATTTTGATGAAAAGGCATTTTCATCTCAAATGGATCAGGCTAAAAAGGTATTTGATTCAGTAAATAAATGGTCATTTCAAGAACAAAGCCGATTACGTAACAATCACTACGACTTTAGTACTGATGCAGGTATGAACTTTGTTCTATTGATGATGATTAACGATATTGGTTCAGACAATGTTCCAGCATTGCTTTTCAAAGATGATATTCAGGGTTTAGATGCTGGCTCTATGGGAGTCGATATGGGTAATCTGAATGTGGACATTCCAAATCTTGAAGCTGCCATGAACTCTATTTTAGATACTTCAATTTTTGATGTTTCAAGTATTTCTATCCCAGATGTTTCGGCTCCTGCTTTTGATTCATCACCTGTTTCAGTTGATTCTTCAGCCAGTGTTGATTGTTCATTTTAAAGAAGATAGATTTTATGGATGATAAATTTTCAAAATTTCACCATGTTCTAAAGAATAATCCGTTCACTTACCCTGCTTATAGCTGCGGTACTGAATTGGAAAACTCTCTATACATGATCGCCAGATTTTGTGACAGGGACTCTCATATTAAGCTCCGAGAAAAGAGCCTTGATGAGCTTCACCCTGATGTTATTAAATCAAATATCGCCTCCGTTGCTGCGCACGTACCGCCTTTTCAAAGAGATAATGATAAGTGGTCTTGTGAAATGCAACATAGCTATATCTTAAACATACTCAAAGGTTACAAAGGCTCCCCTATTTGCCTGTACACTTTGGATGATACAAAGACAAACTGTTTTGTTCTTGATGGTTTACAGCGTATCACCGCAATCTCGCGATTTTTGAGTGACCAGGATATGAAGTTCTGCATTCAAGGTGAGACAATTACAGCTAGTGAGCTTTTAGAAAGTGATCTGCGGAATAGAGTGCTTTCTGTATGTCCTTTTGACATCAAGATTTATCAATTTAAGGATGAGATTGAAGCTGTAGATTTTTATATTGAATTTAATAAAAATATCACACACGGCAAGGACGACATCCGAAGAGCTGAGCAATATCGCAAAGCAATACTTTGACACCGATGTAAGAAAACAAGCCTGTTCATTCAGGCTTTTTTATTTATCAAATAAAACATTAAATTTTGCTTGACTGAATCGCACCAAAATGTATTATGAGAAACATCAAATGGATTTAGTGTTCAATACATGAATGAACTAAAATAAAAGAGATTTTTATGAGCATCATCTTCTATAAAGTCTTTATGGCTTCATTGCCATTATTCATTGTTGTCGCTTTTGCAGTGGCACTAGGCAAGTACAAATTCAAGCATGAGATTACTAAAGGAGAAATTGCTCTTAATGCTGTTATCTCTTCAATCGTGGTTGTTGTTACTCTAGGTGCAATCACACTATACGGGATTTCAGAAACTGAGATTCTTAATGGTGAAGTAACTGCAAAGAAACGAAATACAGTGTCATGTGAACACTCTTATGAAGTATGTAAAAAGACTTCTGACGGTGAAAAGTGTGAAACGAAGTACGAACATAGTTGGGATTACGATTGGGACGTTTACACTACTGTTGGAACTCTGACAATTGATCGTGAAGATTCTCAGGGCGTAATCGAGCCTAAGCGCTTCAAAAAAGTGGTTATTGGTGAGCCTGCTAGTATTAACCACACTTATTTGAACTATGTAAAGGCAAACACAATCTCGTTATTTGGTTACTCCGAGGAACAAGCTAAACAGTACCAAGAATTTGTACCTAAATATCCTACAATCTATGATTACTACCGTGTGAACCGAGTTTTACACACAAACCCGAGTCTAACGTACTCATTGACTAGTGGGTGGAACGAAAAGTTGAATAACGAGTTCCGAACTTTAGGTGGAAAGCTGCAAGCTAACATGGTGATTGTGGTGACGGATCAACCAGCATCATTTTTCGAATCACTGATTCATAACTGGGAAGGTGGGCGAAAAAATGACATTCTTATTGTCATGGGTGTCAAAGATGGAAAAGTGGTTTGGTCTAGATCTTCAACTTTCATGAATGGCATGGGTAACGGAGTCTTACTTGCTAAGTTACGTCAAGCAACGCTAGGCTATGACCTAAAAGTTGATTCGGATAAGGTGCTTAACAGTATTCTAGATGTAACAAAGAACAACTTTTCTCGCCATGCGATGGAAAACGAGATTTACCAATTGGCAGCTTTACCTATTAGTTGGACAAGTATCTTTATCGCAATCCTTGTCAGCATGATCTGTAGCGCATTTCTATCGTTCAAATTATCACGAAACCAAAATCGTGAAAGAGTGAATGGACTTAATAACGGCTGGCGATAAGCAGAGTCAACCAGTAAACCAAAATCAAACAAATAGTTTAAGAGAGTATCATGAGTAAAATTAAATTCGTAAAAGGTAGTGCTACAATGGTTCTGGTATTTATTCTAGGGCTGATTGTTCTATCTGTTGTTGGTGGCATTGCATCATTTGCTTCGTACAATAATACAGCAGTCACAATGGAAGAAAATATTGTCAAGCTAGATAAGTCTAGTGAGTCACTGTTGAGTAATGGTGCAATGACAATTCTTGAAAAGGCCAAGGTTAAAGATTCTTACGCGGAAGACTTTACGGAACAACTTCGCGTCTCTATCGGTAGCCGTAGTGCTAATGAGCAAGGATTGGCAATGAAGTGGATTAAAGAGCATAACCCTTCAATGAATGATCAGCTATACCTTGATTTATCGGCATACATCGAGGGAATGCGTCGAGATTTCCATGTTAAACGCGATAGTCTTCAGGATGCTTGTTCAACCTATAAGATCGAGTTGCGCTCATTTCCTGGTAAAATTGCGTACAACTTATTCGGTTTTCCGAATATTGACCTAAACGATAAGTGTAAGGTTATCTCAGATAAGAATACTAGCGAAGCATTTGATACTGGTATTCAGAAATCAATTCTTTAACAAGTATTTCTTTAAAAAGGCTCCTTACGGAGCCTTTTTTTATGTTCAGAATAGATATATTATTTGCAATATTTGAGATTCCATAGGGCTGTTGATTCATGACTAAAGATGAACGTTTTGAGGCATGTTTAGCCTACTACAAGGCTAATCAGCCACCAGCGCATATACTGGAGCAGTATAAGGAATCCCTTGATGACTGGGCTATCAAGGTGCCTTTGTACTGTGCAGAGTCAGAAACAATGAGCGGATTACATCAGTTGTTTGCCACAACAGCAATTGCCTTCGATTTATCTATGAATACAATGGATGGTTTTTCTGAGCGGTTCTGCATTCCTGATGAGGTTACTGCTTTCGAAGAACTCATCAGATGGCATCAGAGAGGCTTTAACGACCAAAGACCTCAATACTGGGTTGCAGTTAGAAAGATTGGCTCTAAAAAGCAGTTTAAGGAGTCCTATGAGAGATATTATCGGGAAGGGTATGGTAGTGAATTACTTCCTTACGCAAAGAATGAAGATGGAAGCTTGTTCCACAGTGCGATAGTTTCAAGATGGGAAACCATCCAGGAAGACCTTGGATATGATAGGGACATGATAAATCATCTTGCAAGTTACCTTCTCTTCATTGGAGATGTTAACTAAAAATGAACTTCAAACGCCATCTCTGAGATGGCGTTTTTTTACCACCTCATAAGTGCAAAATTCTAAGGTAATATATTTAACTAGAAAATTTTGCACTTTTTCCTCTCACTGCAAATCATGGCATTGACCTAAAACCGAATTAATGTATAATAATAAACATAAATAATTAAAGAGTTTCTTTTTATGATCGCTGCCCTACCAACTGTACTAAAAAACAACAGTTCAGTAACTGGGTATCCTCGTTTTTATCATTGTCATGCTGTTAAGGCTACATTTAAAGCCAACAATGAGGCTGAGGCATTTAACGCAATTGAAATGGGTGCTGTTGAGGTTACTCAATTGTTGTATAAGAGTCTAAAGCATACATATTCAGTTGAAAGCGAAGTTAATACGGTTGTTAAGCTAAAAAGTAAAAATAATCGTGATGAAACTAAAGCAAATTGTGGTCTACTCGATACCCTATCTCGCCTTAACAGTATCTGGAGTGATAGTAATCGGACAACAGTTGTTTAAAGCGAGCAAAAAAGAAGCATCTGGAAAATTATTTGCAATTTATTATTGACTTCAAAATAATGTTTTAGTATAAATATACACAACGAAGCGGAGATGCCCAGTTATGAGTACAACAGTCAAATTCGTTAAGCCAGAACATGAAGAGATTCTTCGTGAGTATCTAGATAAAAGCAATGTAGCCCTGGTCTTTGGTAAGGAGTTACAAGAGAAGCTGGAGAGTAAAGATATTGAAGATGGCGAAGAGGTTGATTACGACCCTTCAATGAGTTCTGATGTTATTGTTGAGGTTGTTACAACAACTGAGCATCCTGTAATGATTTCGGCGCTTAGCGAAATTTAATATTGACTTTTGTTTTGAGGTGTGTATAATAGGAAAAATGGGATGACCCAGATTATTCACATCGCAAGCGATGATTATCGATTAATTTGAATGGCCGCTCTTTTCGATTATGTTGGATAGAGAAGTGTGTATGGACTGGATCGTAAATCCAGATGACGCAGGACAGGGTCGCGAACCGACACTGTTGTTACCCCTCAGTAGTTTCTGGTTAGGCTGAGAAGGCGTACATACGGAACCAGACGGTCATTCAAATTGATTTATAGGTGCTGGGACGGATGTCCAAGCAGGCTAACAAAATGGTATGGTGCCTTATGGTGGCGATAGCCACCACCCCTTAGGGGGAAGGACAAGAACACATGGCGTGTGACTCAAAGGGTGCCGAAAGGCACCCGCCCTTAGGGGTTATCGCCAAGAACACTATGGTGGTGTGGTTCCTTAGGGGGTCGAAAGACTCCCAGCTCTTTGAACCAGACAACCAACAACAATCATGGTGCGTTTAGGTGGCGAAAGCCACCTGCCCTTCGGGGTTGCACAAGAACACTATGGTGGTGTGG
>NZ_CAWNHR010000017.1:873385-908129 GCF_963874485.1 Vibrio sp. V15_P4S5T153
CAAGAACACTATGGTGGTGTGGTTCCTTAGGGAGTCGGAAGACTCCCAGCTCTTTGAACCAGACAGCCAGCAACAATCATGGTGCGTTTAGGTGGCGAAAGCCACCTGCCCTTCGGGGTTGCACAAGAACACTATGGTGGTGTGGCTCCTGATGGGTGTCGAAAGGCACCAAACCTTTTTAGCCATGCTGCAATAAAAAGTTTTGGTATCTCTTAAGCAATACGCTCGCCTTTAGAGGTGGTTTCTGGACGCTTGGCGGTGTTCTCATCAGAGACTAAGAGATACCAGCACCAAATTAAGAGAATGGTGTAAAGACGCAAGGGTGCGTCAACTCTCTTCGAAGATTTTGTTTACTTCTCTTGAACTCTGAGAGATGTAAACAAAGTAGTCGTTGTTATCAAACCTTGTACTGCGTTGCTCGTTCGAAAGAACACTTGTTTCCGCATATGATCTATTCCCCGATAGATAATCTTTAGGCTCCCAAGTGGGAGCCTATTTTTTTATCTACTGTAAAGTGTTTATGGAATAAGAGACAATAAATGCTTTAGAATACTCAAATGAACATTCCATTGAATTGGATGAGAAAATGATTGCGTAGAGGTTGAAATGAAGAGAATTATCGATCATCTCATTGATGTCATGAGAGAGCATAATGCTGACTCAGTTGATATTGGTGAGCTAGATATTCTTGGTGAGGCTTATGCGAGATACGGTGGAAAAATAGAGCATCCATTAGACCGAAATAAGGCTGTTATGAGCGCTGTACGCCGCTCAGACAAGTTTTTCTTAAGCGGATACCTTAGTGCTCATGATTCTATGGGTCGCCCATCAGAACTTGCCCTGTTTCGTTTAAAAAAAGAAGAGTAGCGCCCTGGCTACTCTGCTATTTCTTTGTTAAACCCAAATGGTTCACACTGCTTATCAATGTTCTCTTACAATCCTGTATCTGTAATCGGGAAAAAAGCAGAACTCTTTCTTGCCAGGCTTGCCTGACTTAGTCACCTTTTTGTAGTAAAGCGTTGTCCCGTCGATTTTGCTGATGAGAACTCGTTGAGGCTCAAGTGACTTAAGAGGCTCTTCAAGCAAGTATTCTTTGCCTACCTCAACGCCATTATCCGCCTCTATCAAAGTTCTGACTAATGTGTCGATGCTGTCGGCGGACTTAATTCTTTCAAACCAGTCAACCTTAGGTTCGAACGTCTTATTGATCAGAGACTTGCTAAACCCAGGAAGTGAATTCGTAGAATCAGGAGATACGAACACATACATGAGGTCATTTATTACAATTTCCCCCAAAGCATCGCGTCCAACTGACGCTGACACAACGTCCAGCTTCACCCCAATAGTATCCAATGAGATTGTTTCAATAAGCTTGCAAGGATGTGTTTTCATGGGGTTGGTTAGCTGCATGTGTCTATCAAACTGCTCTTTACTGATGAACTTCAGTTTAGAGACGTTGTGTGTCTCTTGATAGCCAGCTCTAACGATTATAGCTTCCTGTTCAAGTACAGAAACTACCTCGTAAACACCAGCATCTCCCCTAACCATGCAGTTTTGCTGATCCGCCTTCTTTTGAGGGATTTCACCGTATTTATACATAAAAACACCGATTAAAAAAGATGGTTGAATACTAACACAAAAATGCCGAATATCGGCTATTCGGCATTTTAGAATGATCCATTACAGATTTAAAAGCTTCTTGAATGACTTGCGAATAGCTTCCTGACCATCCTCAAATCCTTCTTGATGCGCTTTGTCTAACTGCTTAATGTAGGATTTAGCTGCTTCTGTGGTTTGAATGAAAGTCGGCAATCGCCTTACTCCATCATACTCTTCGCTAACAACGGCTACTAAGCCATTAATTTCAACCAGAAAGCCATTAAGAGAGAAGATTTTGCTTCTCACAACACTCTCTTCGTTGCGACTATTCATCGCGTCTGATTTGGAATAAAACATCTCATCTGAAATGCGTTTAGTTTCACCCATGTTCGCTCCTATTGATGTTCTGAACCATGAATATCTGGGTCGTAAGTAGGTTTAAGAACTAGATCTCGCTCGCGTTCAAACTGCTTCAGTAGGCGTTTGTACTTAAGCTCAGTCTTGTGCTGCTCACCGAATTGAACAAAGCCATGACCTTGTTCCTCAAACATTTTGTCTTCAATGTCTCTGAGGTCTTTTAGAACCTTTTTACAATATGTAATTCCGTAGTTTACTGCCATCTTAATTACCAACTATTTAATAGTTTATTTAACTGCTCGATAGCATATGAATAGAATGTAACTTGAGCTGCGTACCTCTTGCGGTCTTTTTCCCAGGATGCCTCTTTCTTAAGAAGTTTATCCGCATCAGAAAGACGTTCAGAGTACTCTTGAATCAATTTGATAATCGAATCTTTACCAAAGTCCAGAATCTCTTCTAGATTGGCTCCATGCTGTACATAACATTGTCTAAGAGCGTCCTGATATGCCCGTTCAAAAGAAATTTCATCCATTTCTTCTTGAGACCCGTTATTTCTTCGAGCCGTTCTTTTCTTCGCAGCTAGAGATTCAAGAGAAGATGAAACCATTTGAACTTTGATTTCCGACATGGAAATCTCATGAACGACCTTATCCTCTTGTTCATGGGTTAAGACTGAATCTGTCACAATCCCCCCTTAAAGACCGATTGTTGAGCTGAAGATGCATTCAAATGGGCTAAGATGCCCAACTGCGGCAGGACTATGATGAAAGTAATATTTGTTGCAATCATCTTCAGTCTTGAATTTTTCTACTTTATGAAAGCCAAGCTTGTTCATCTCTGATGCTAGCTCTGGGATGGTTACGTTTTCTACCGACATTAGGTAGTGATAGAAAGGATGTCCGCAAATCTTAAATCCTGACGCTTTAGGATCGAATGAAGGCATCATGTTACCAATCTTGGTTAGAACATCTAGTCCCATGAACAACTCCCACTAAACGCTGCGCGTTTTGAAGGAGTTTCAAAAAGAAAGCCTAAGCTGCCTTTTTAGGCTGGTTCCCAGCCTGAATACCTAACGCCCAGTTTAAATTAACTTGGGCACTAGCAACATCTCGGGGCATTTTGCAGCCACAGTCGCATGAGTGCCAGCGTTCAGCTAAGGCTTTTTTCTTCCTAGCTCCGCAGTTTGGGCATGTTTGACTTGGCTTAACTTGCTTTGTTGGTACTTCAACAAATTCGCTACTAGCTTCTTCCGCTTTGTATCGCAGCAAATTAAGAGTCATGGCTGGCGCAGTGTTCAGGATTTCCCGATTCAGGCCAGTCTTCTGTTTGACGTTCTTCCCATGCTTCTCGGCAGTGCCTTTGGCGCTGCTGGTCATGTTCTTAACGGTGAGCTTTTCAGTGGCAATTAACGCCGCCACTTTCACTAATTTTGCCGTTTCTTTATGAGTAAAATCGAGTCGTTGACGGGCGATTTTTTGGTGCAGTTTGGCAATTCTGTGCTTCAATTTGCGATGGGCGCGAGTCCCCTTTTTTGCTAACGCAAGGTCGCGTTGCAAAGCCGCTAATAGCTCTTTGCTATTTCTGAGATAGCGCGGGTTCTCGACTTGTTCAAAATTACCATCTTGATCGATAGTCGAAAAATAATGAGAAACACCCCAATCTAAACCAATAGCTTTAGTGCCACACAGTCTTTCAATAGAATCATATTCCATTGAAACTGAGATAAACCACTCGCCATTCTTGTGAATAATTTCGGCAGTTTTAGGCTTACCGCCATCATTTCTGGCTTTGCCTCGCATCTTAACGATGCCAACATCAGCCAGATAAACTGCACCGTGATTCTTTTCATTTAGGCGGAGTTTCCAGCCATCACCATGCGCTTTGTAACCCCAACCCTTAAAGCGTTGAAACGGTTTAAAACGTGGGAATCCAACTTTCTTATCCCCTTTCTTTAAACGGCGAAAAAATCCGTCAAAAGCTAATGCGACACGTTTTAAGGTGACTTGTTCACTCTGAGCATTGGCATTGAAGATGCCATGTACTTTGCGATTGCTGCGCCAAAGAGTGTTGATTTTGCACTGCTCTGAAAAGCTAAGACCATAATCAGAATTGCGGTATGTTTCGATGCGATCACGTAAAGCCCAGTTGTATAACTGGTGATGGTGTATAAACAAATGCATCAGCGATTCTTCTTGAGAATCTGATGGTTTCAGTTTGTATGTAACTTTACGGATTGCTTTTTTCATACAGTTGATTATATTTGGTTATTATGAAAAAACAATCCCTAAACACGCTATATCACAGCGTTTATAATATTCATTACCATTTAGTTCTTGTAACTAAGTATCGTCGTCGCTGCATTACGCCAGAGGTTGCTGCGTACTTACAAGCCCAGTACAAAAGGTTACTGGAAACTTGGGGCTGTGAGCTTTTGGAGTGCAATGGAGAACCCGATCACCTTCATCTCTTGATTTCTGCAAATCCTAAAATACAACCAAGTAAAATGGTGAATAGTCTAAAAACTGCCACATCAAGGCTTGTTAGAAAGGAGTTTTCTGAGCACTTGGGTAAGTTTTACTGGAAGCCAGTTTTTTACAGCAGGAGTTATTGTTTGGTTAGTTGTGGAGGTGCGCCACTTGAAATCGTAAAGCAGTATTTAGATCAACAGGAAGGCTTTGATTAAAGCCACCACTTCGTGGTGGTGCGCCTTTCACCACCACCTAAATTAACTCGCTTAGGCTCATTAGATTTAGATGGAGCACTTGGCGCTTTTGGGTAGATACGGATAGCATCTTCGATACATCATGGACTTCGGCCTCAGGAAGATTGTTCTTGCCCTTAGGAATAAAGCTGAAACCACTTCGATCTGAAATGAAAGCACAATCATACTTAAGGCAAATTGGCATTACATGCTGATCAAATACTGCTCTTGCCATTCCATACATATTCCAAAAAAGGTCGGTTTTTAGAATGCTGATATTGTTACTGATAGCATCATAGTTACAGGAGCTATTGCTTTCATTAAGAATTCTGTACGTTTCAGGATTAAATGAATAAGCAGGAACATTGTTCTTAGGTGGTAAAATTTTCATGGTAACGCCCTTGAATCAAGATATGTTTTTAATTATACATAAAAAACATAAAGATTCAATATAAGCATAAAACAAAAACGCGAAAAGCTTGATGCAATTCGCGTTATGATAATTTGGCGTAAATCTTAAATGCTATGCTCTTTCAGATTCTTTGTGATTTGTGCCTGAGAAGTTAAGGTGGTTATAAAGCATCTTAAGTTTTTCTTCTTCAAAACAACTAATCTTGTGTAACCCAATATCTCGCATCATGAAAGAGCCTTGTTCTTGTCTACTAAGCTCATTGAAATAGTAGCCATTAACTTTAAACTTTGAGTCAATGTAATCGAGCATCGCACCAATACGCTGCTGACCATCAATAAGACAGTCGGAGAATGGGATTAGATTCCCCTTCTTGTCATGGTCATATGTATTGATGACAATAGCACCAAGGTCAAAGCCATAATAAGCTGATTCAATCAATGAAATCTTTTGCTTAGCAGTCCAAACGCTATCTCGTTGCCATTGAGGTAGAGGGAATTTACCAAGCATCTTTTTAGCCCACGGGTAATCTGATTGGTCATAGCCAACTCGAACACCAACCAGTTCACTGATAAATGTTTGACTTGCAGTGCTCTTGATAATTCTTGGTAAGATTTTTCCCATAATATACTATGCCTAAAAGGTTGTAATAGACTGAAAAACTTCAGGTTCTAAGTGTTCTGCAACGCGGCTAGAGCTAAGTTCTTCTGATAAAATAATAGAAGTAAATGGAAACTTGCCCTGCAAAAACTCTTTGAAATCAATAAAATATTTTGCGAAGGTGTTGTAGCAATCTTCAGGCAGGCTTAACCGAGAGCCAGATGGTAAAAGAGACATAACCGCGCTAAATAAAAGAGCGTTGAAATGAGGATTTAACTCATTCTCGCTCATCAAAAAGTTAACAAGACTTAAAAACTCGCCGTTCTCACCTTCAGACTCAGATGAAATATCGCTGTCGTAATCTAAACCAGCGACACTTGGCGATGCATTGTATCCAGTTTCACATACAGTTTGAGCTGCAAACATCGAGACTCCCCAACTGATTAATAATTATTGTCTCAATTATATCAATATTGGGAATAAGGTCAATTGAAAATTACAGCATTCCTCGGCAGGCATGATCGGCTAATTTCACTATTTCAGGTAGTCGATATTTACCAGGCAGGCTTTTAACCAGTGACACAGCTTCTGAGATCCCAATATCGAAATCAGTTGTCGTCACAATAAGCGGTTTGATGCTATGTCTGTACGCCATGTAATATGAATCGAAGCCGTGAAAACCATTCTTTGCAATCCCAAGGATTTTAAGGTGTTTGTACTTTTCAGTCGGGTAAATGGACTTCAAATTGTTGTACAAGTGCATACCAAGAGCATCTGATCGATCAGGAAGATGCACCAACCCGTCAATAACGATGCTATCAGGGTGAATATTATGCTCTCTGAACAACTTAAAAAGTACAGGAAGTTCACGCTTGTAGAATGAACTAGGTTCATAGTCGGCTACAGAATCAACTTCAGAGTAAAGCACTTCTTTTGGTTCAATATCATTAAGATCTTCAAGTATAACAGCAGCAGCGCGAGCGGAGCCGTTATCTGAATAGTGTACGTCTAAAACAGCTATCATATTCATAATTCATTAATTTATTGGTTTTGATGACTATACCAATAAAAAATAATTTAAGCCATAAAAAGTTGATTAGCAGGCTTACAGATGTATAATAAGAACAAAAATAAGGGGCTACTAATGAAATCATGCAAAGCATTTTACACAGATTCTAATGGTATTGATACCGAATCAGAAGTGTTCTACAGCGCGAAAAAGTCAGGAGATGGATTTAATGTCATTCTTGAAGGTTGTGGTGTCGAGAAATCACTAAAGGCAAAAACATTTAAGGTAAAAACCCGCTATACGGCGGATAAGCTGGCGTTCGAATTGGCTACAGCAGTAACAGCTATTCTTGAAGGGATTGAAAAACCACAATACGTGCTGTACATGGTTGTAAAAGAGGATGGTAAGAGTATTCAATGCCCTATCCTTGTATCTCATTTCCATTGCGTCTCCGACTCCCGTAGGGCAATCATTGATTACATTGCCTCCAATACAGACAAAGAAATTAAAATGTTAAGCGGTGAATTCAAACTTTCAATCAGGAAGCTGGAAGAGTATCATGGTGATCTTGAGAATGACGATAAAACACATGGTTTCCTGAAAGAGTTTATTTTGGAGTAATGTATGAATATTGATTTGATGGATGAGCTTTCTAAGTTTAAAGGGTTTGAGCAGGACATCATCCTTAGAAGTAAAGAAAGAAACGAGGCTGTGCATCAGCGGAATGTGGCAATTGCACTAGCTCTGGTTTTTCTGTCTGCTAGATTTTTTGTTAAATTTTCGTACATTTTCTCTGTGTTAGAAGCAACAAAGCACTTCACCAAAGATGCGAGAAAAGCTTCGTCCTTCTAAGGCGGAGATGGATAGCGCACATTGCGTAGCAATGCTTTATTTATTAGAATTTATTATTCATTTATGATTCAAAACATGAAGATATTACGTGCATTTAAGTATCGCCTTAAAGTTGATGAAGAACAACAATCCGCTTTCTGGAAGCAGGCTGGCGCGTGTCGTTTTGTCTGGAATTTGTTTCTAAAACGTCAACAATACCGACTCAATCGCGGTCACTACGTTGAAAATTATGCAACCATGTGTCTTCATCTTACCCAAGTAAAAAAACACTTCACGTTTCTTAAAGAAGTTGATTCCACTGTGCTTCAACAAACCCTAAAAGATTTAGATAAAGCTTATAAGGATGCGTTTGATAAAACGCATCCTTATAAACGGATGCCTGTCACTAAGAAGCGCTCAAAGTGTAATAATGGCTTTCGATACACAGGTCGATTTAAGGTTGAAGGTCGCCACGTATACTTACCTAAGCTTGGAAATTTTGGCTTTTTCAAGTCACGAGACATTATTGGTAAAATCAAAAATACTACCGTGACACACAAGGCTGGTCACTGGTATGTCTCTTTTCAGACCGAATACGAACGCGCTGAACGCCCTCACCACTCCAAGTCTATGGTTGGGGTGGATTTAGGAGTGAAACGGCTTGCAACGCTTTCAAATGGCTTTTATGTGAATGGTCTTTCCGCACTCAAAACCCATTCGAAAACGCTAGCGAAGTTGCAAAGAAAGCTCGCTAAGAAAGTGCGTTTTTCCAATAACTGGAAAAAGCTAAAGAAAAAAATCGCTCGTCTACACAGCAAAATTTCCGCTGTTCGTCATGACTTCCTTCATAAATTCTCAAGTTACTTGAGCAAGAACCACGCAATCATCGTGTTTGAGGATTTAAAGGTGAAGAACATGATTCAATCATCTAAAGGAACGTTAGGTGAGCCTAGTAAACAGGTTAAGCAAAAGTCAGGATTGAATAAAAGTATTCTCGAACAGGGTTGGGGAATGCTAATGGATTTTTGCAAATACAAGCAACAGTGGAAAAACGGCATGGTTTTAAAGGTTGATCCGAAAGGAACCAGTCAAACTTGCTCTTGCTGCGGTCATAAAAGTAAAGCTAACCGACTTTCTCAATCGGAATTTGTTTGTGAGAAGTGCGGTTTAACCATCAACGCTGATGATAATGCGAGTCTCAATATTTTAGCGTCAGGACATGGCGTGTTAGCCTGCGGAAATCCTAACTCATTAGAGTTCTGTAAGCAGGAATCAACTGGCTTCGTGAGAAGCCAGCCATTGTTAATCAAATAACAATGAATTCCCTTCCTTACCCACACGGTGGGCGCGAAGCGCGGAAGGGGAGAATGTCAAAGAGGTAACTAATCCACTAGCGTTGGGTGTGGAAGTGGCGCAAATCGTCGCTTTGGTTCAAGCAATTCGCTATGTGAAGAATAGCCTTCGAAATTACAAGGTAAATTTTAAAAATCATGTGAATGCGATTAATAACCTTCATAAGCTGATTATGCAGCCATTGAGCCGCAAAAAGTTACTTGAAGTAGCAGAAGCGACTCATGATGTTCCAATGAAGGTTAGAGCGCTTAAGGTTGCGTATGCGTTGCCAATGAACGAGTACAAATACAAAGAAAATGTTGTGATTCACGCCTTAAAACTGGCGAATACTAACAATAAGGACTAACGGTATGTTTTCTTATATGTCTGGATTTATTTCTGATTTAAATTTGGAGGATAGAGCCGAAGTCTATGTTTTTATTCTATTTCCTCAAAAATTTGCAAAGAACTTGAAACCTGATCTGTTTCGTCACATGCATCCTAAGTTGAATTCAAACTATTATGCCTAAAATAAAGTGTATTTAGACAAAAGAAATTCGATACACGACCACTACATTCCGTTTTCACTACCTATAAGGTCAAGGTATTGTCGAGATACAGGAATTTATCTTGAAAATGAAACCTTAGTAACCAAATGGATTGATAAGCACTTTAATGTCAATCTGAAGGAGTGTCTTGAGAGTATTTCTAATTCTGATCGAACTTACCACGAAGAGGTAAATGACGACACTGTAATTGATGAGAATAATTTATTTAATTATGTTTCAATTGCTCTTGAGCATGTGGATTTTGCGCATAAGGTGTACAACACTCTTCTCAAAGATAAGAAGATTGAAACGCAGTTTTCAACTATTGAATCCCTCTTTGCATATCACAATGTCACTCTTATGCAGGGGTTAATGCTTGGTACAAATCCATACATCGTTAATAAAAATGAAAGTAAGCTTAGCTGTGAGGACGACTCTATTGATGTGGTCAAAGATGTTGTTTTTCACTCAGAGTTAGAGATGTTTATGATAAATATAAATAAAGTTTACAAGCCTTCTAGTATTGGTAGTCAAGCACAGAATCGGCAGTACTTCTCGTTAATGCATGAGGCAAGAGATTGTGTGTTTGATAAAAACAGCGATTGCTAAAATTGTTTGATTTTTAATTAATAAAAAACCTATTTAATAACCCCTATTTTTTAATCGTTTAAATAATGTATAATGCCAAAAAATCATAAATAAACTTAATGAGATTAATGGTATGAATAAAAAAGTCTGTCATGAGATTGAGATAGAAACCTTTGGTGAGGTGATGTCTCATTGTAAAGTAACGCTAGATCCAGGCGAGGTGGTTATCGCTGAAGCTGGTGCTTTGATGGCTCATGATGAGGGAATTGAGTACAAAACCGTTATGGGTGATGGATCAGAACCAAACACAGGAATATTCCGTTCACTGTTCAATGGCGCTGCAAGAATGCTATCAGGCGAAACATTGTTTATGACACATTTCACAAATGTGTCTGACAAGAGACGAGATGTATACTTCTCAGCTACGGTTCCTGGCTCAATGGCTGTGATAGATATGGGTTCTTTTAACGGTTCTTTGATTTGTAATAAGAATAGCTTTTTATGCGGTGCTCTAGGTACAAAAATAGGTCTGAAGTCAGATATCAGCATTAGAGGTTTGTTTGGTGAGTCGTTCTTCCTGCAACGCATTGAAGGTGATGGCAACGTTTGCTTGAATGCTGGTGGCGGAGTTTTCATGCGACAACTAAATAATGAAACAATCTTCGTCGATAACTCTTCTTTGCTGGCTTATGTTGAGGATGACATTGAGTATGAGGTTGTTCAAAACGGCAGTCTGAAATCAATGCTGTTCAGTGGTGAAGGCTTGTCCCTTGTAAAATTGAGTGGTACTGGTGTAGTTCTATTGCAAACAATGCCGTTTGACCGATTTGCCATGTCAACATGGAACGAAATCAGAAAAAATGGTGGTGGCGTTTCTAGTAGTTAACCTCAGATATAATCTCACTGACTCTTTATAGCCCCTGTTCTCAGGGGCTTTTTATATGGGGTAATATGCATCTTTTTACAGCAACACGGATATTTACTTTTGATGCTTAGCATGTATAATTATCATAATTAAATTAAAATTCGGAAAAGAAAATGCATTTTGAAACAACTGATAGTAAAGACATTCTCCCCGTAACAGTGCTTTTCAAAGAAGATGGTGAGTTTATCCTTAGGTGTCCTCATTGTGGAGTAAACAGAACGGTTCAGTCGGAATCAGGTAGTCTTAGCGATATTAAAGGTGACATCTACTAAGATAATTTATGTACTGGTAGTTTTGAGATTTCATACGATGCCAAGCTGGTAAACGATATCAGTATTGTTGAAGCTCAGCCATTCGACCTTGATCCGTACAAAGATGAGGAAGAGGAATAGAATTCTATGATTATTTTAAATGCGATTGCTTTTGATAACTCACACATTCACTGGGATCGATTCAGCAAGCCAAAAGAAACCCAAAAAATTGAGTTTCAGTTCAAACCAGGCGTTAATGTGGTTATTGGTCACAATGGAGCGGGTAAAAGCACACTACTCAAATCTGTGCGTGAATACCTTTTTGGTCAATCACAACCAGATGGAATCCATATTAGTAGTACCAAGAGTGACGATAAAGAAATGGTTTATTTCTTTATGTCTGAGGATAACATTCCTTCGCTGAACCTTAACCAAATTACACCGTTCGACCAGAATTTTATGCATAAAACGGTGTATTGGATGGATCGTAAAGAAATGAGTTCGGGCATGAACACAAATGCCATGCTCAAAGAAGCGGAAAAGCTTTCAAAAGAAGCTAGCCTAGTTTTCTTTGACGAGCCAGAGCAAGCTCTTGACGCGAAAGCGATGATTCAATTGCAGAAGATGATTAAGAAAATCGCCAAGCATTCTCAAGTGGTTCTTGTTACTCACCACCCTGCATTAATCTTAATGAAAGGGGTTAATATCATTGAAATTAACGAAGAACAGCCTTATCTTGATGATGTTAAAACACTGGTATCAGGCTTGATGTAAATCAGTCTGATAGAGTTACAGCCTCATTTGTAAAGGGAAATGCATGTTACGAGAACAGTTGCAAGAAGATAACGGCTTTTTAGTTAGTGAACGGATAGATGGGGCGTTGTTTAAAGCTGACATTAGAAGTATTCCAGACCGAGCTTTTTTAACTAGCGGTATGAATAAGCTTATATCCTCTCTTGGCGTTAAATTTTGCAATGTCACATATTCAAAACCCAGAATGGATACACCATGCATGTATGGCACTTGCGAGATTTTGGGGGATTCAATCGCTGTTGAATCACTGCTCGCATGGAAAGACCTTAAGCGTATCAAGCGAGAGGATGGTGGTGTGTTTTATATTGTAATTGAGGTTGATGGTTCATATTCAGACAGGCAGAGGCTTGTTGTGAGTTGGGATGTAGAGAATGTTCCTATTGATAGCATTAAAATGTCGCCTGTTCTTGACCTTCTAATCAAAACCCAAGAGTAGATTGATACTTAATGTGTCTACCGAGCCAATTCTATATTTTAAAGACAAATAAAAACCCGCAATCGATGCGGGTTTTGTTTTAGCCAGAAAAATTCTGGCAATAGTCAATCCTTACTCTTCCGTTTGTTCAGCAGCTTCAGACATTGGGATTTGTTGGAATTGTACATCTACAAAAATCACTTTTGATTCTGGGAAAATTTCTACGAAATTATTTTCTTGACCAGCGTTCTCAAAGTCGAAGAAATGCTTGATGAACCAAATAGCTTCAAACGCTTGAACTTCTGTTAGATTTTCAAATAGCTCTTGATTTAAGATTAGCAGGACGTATTTTAGTGCTTCATTTTTTACCATTTCCGCACCATGCTCAGCTACAGCATTGGTGTATGTGTTTTGCGTTAGTTCATTTGTTTCTTCAAATGTCTTGTCCGCAATTTGGTTAAGAGCTAGGTAATGATTCATGCCCGTTTCAATTGATGGTAAAACAAGCAGCCACATGTCTTGAAGACCACTCCCCTCTTGTTTTTCTCTTGCAAAAGTAAGACCTTCCATAAACTTCAGCTTGCGCATTTCACGAATGCTAAGAGGGTTTTGTGGTTGCTCAATGGGGTTTGTCATTTGAATGCCTTTTTATTTCTTTAATTAATTGGGCCATGATAATGACACTTTCGTGATTTAAACGCAAGCAGATAGGCTTCAACAATCTCTCAAGGGCTTACTTTATAGGCTTGTCAATTAAATCCGCTTAATGCGTGAGCTAAAAGTGGTTATTTATTAACTAATTTATTTGACTGGTGGCTTAATTGATGTATTATTAAACACACAAACCAATCAATTAATTAAATAATCTTTATGAGGTATGACCATGACATCCGAGATCGCAATCTCATCCAATAAGTCTCTTCGTGGGCTTAGCGGTGATAAAGAAGTAGCAGTAAAACGCGTAAATGCTTACAACGCTGACCCAAAATTGCTTTGGATCGAGCAAGGATTCAACGTCCGCGATATTTGCGATGAGCATGTTGAGAACTTCGTAGCGTCATACTCTAATGGTAAGTACGTTCCAGCCATTGAGGTTGTACCCGTAACGGTCAATGATGAGTTGCGCCTGAAGATTATTGAAGGTCATCACCGAACTCTTGCTGTCTTCCGTGCAATTGAACGCGGTATTGATATCAAAAATGTATCGGTCATTGAAGTTCAGGGTAATGAGGTAGACCACATTGCTCGAATGATTAAATCGGCTGAAGGTCGTAAGTTGACCGCGCTTGAACTGGCAGCAGCTTACAAGCGAATGATGGGGTTGGGTCTGACTCAAACTCAGGTCGCTGAAGAGCTAATGACAACCTCTGCTCAAGTATCCAATTATCTTCTCCTGCTAAAAGCACCTGAAGAACTGAAGGAAATGATTAAGTCAGGTACTATTGCGGCTAGCAATGCAGTAGGTCTTATCCGTGACTTTGGTGCGGACATGGCGCTGGAAGCGGCAAAAGAAGAACATCGTGCTAAAGAAGTTCAGAAAGAAGCTAAAGCTAACGGGGTAGAGATTAGTAAATCTGATGCCACACCGAAAACGAAAAAGTTAAAGCTGAAAGCAAAAAAGGTAAGTTCAATGTCTGACATTGTTTCTTCTCTTGCTGGACAGATTCAGGTTGATGAGCTTGAGAAAAATGAAGAAGTGACTATCAAACTCAACTCTGAAACAGCTAAGGTTCTTCTATCTCTTTCTTCTGAAATCTCTGAGTTGAATGAGCATAATGCTAAAGTTGATGAGTTGCTGAAAAATCTGGCAATCGAATCCAAGAAGAATAAATCCAGTGATGCTGAAGGCGAATAGCATCATTTAGTGATAAAAAAAGCGATGCAAACAGCATCGCTTTTTTGTTGGCTTGAACTCATAGATATCTCGTTGAGTTACTTGTTTTTTACAGATTCCTTTCGATAAAGAACATAACAGATCAGGAACATAATCATAAGGCTAGCAAACATCCAAACATAAACGTAATAGGTCTGTTGCCCTCCGAGTAATTTAACTAAATTGTTGGAGTCGAGACCGCGTCCATTTGATAACTCATTAAGAGGTGAAACCAGACTATCCGTCATTAGGAATACGCTGATGAATCTCATTAGGTAAGATAATAAAATATCTGCAATTTCGGACACCCCTAATTTACCTACATTTTCTGCACTTGCCGATTTTTCTGACTTTTTAAATGGCAGCAGGAAAACAGCAAGGAAAATTATGACGTAACTCATTGTTTGAACGGTTTCTATTTTATCGTATAAAGTGGTGAGCATGAAGGCGACAAAAATCAGAAATAAAATGAATATCTTTCTGTTCTTAAATGAGAAAAGAAAGAATAAACCACCAAAAAATGTTGTGCCAAGGTAGCCAGAAAATGTTGTAATTATCCGAGAACAGTCATCGCTCCCATCCAAGTTGTAGGTGTTTTCTACATGACCGCTGTACCAAGTTACATTAAATTCTTTAATTTCTAACCCCGTTAAAAATGCAGCGATTGCGTGTGAGCCTTCATGAAAAAAAACGTTAATTGGCGAAAGCGCCAATTTGAACCAGTAAGCAATTAATGATGATTCTGACTTTAGGATGTAGATGGATAGAATCAGTGAGGCAGCGAAAAAGAAAAGGTGAGATGAAAGAACTCTCCTTAGCATAGAAGTGGTTGTTAAAGGTTTGGTTTCAGTTTGATTCATAAATAAATCCTGCTTGGTTAATGATGCGTATTTTATGCGAGCCTAGAGCGTTCAACAACCTAAAAGTCGATATTTTTTAATAATATATGACTAAGATTTAGAAATGACTTTTTGGACGTTGAATAAAAAACACCAAACAAGCATTGACTCTCAAACTAATTAATGTATATTTAAGGCAAACAGAGTTAAGAACTAAGGTATTCACATGGCAACTACAAACGCAAAGAACAAAAAGAATAAGCTACTTAAAGTTGTAACTAACTCAGATGTAGTCGAAGGTCTGAAATCGAAAGGAGCGATCTCTATTGCGCCTAGTCAGTTATGGATCGAAAAAGGTTACAACATCAGAGAACTTTGTGAAGACCATATTAATGGCTTCGTTGAATCATACAAAAACGGCTTGTTCGTCCCTCCTATCGAAGTGGTAGAGTTTATGGTGGGAAATGAGCTTAAATACAAAGTTATTGAAGGTCATCATCGTACAGTAGCGATCAACAAAGCAATGGAGCTTGGATATTCGTGCGAGCAAATTGAAGTCTTGTTGATGGAAGGTGATGAGGTTTCTCAGTTTGTCCGAATGATTCAATCGTCTCAGGGTCGCAAACTAAACCAAATTGAAATGGCTCATGCTTATAATCGCCTCATCTCATACGGACTAAATCAAGTTGAGGTTGCGAAGCAGCTTAGTGTTACACCAGCGCAGGTTTCGAACTACCTGCAATTACTTAAAGCCCCTGCCCTACTACAGGCATGGATCAAAACAGGTAAGTACTCAGCAACTAAAGCGCACAACATGATCCGTAAGCACGGCGCTGATATTGCAATGGCTATCGCTGTTGAAGATATGAAAGTGAAAGCTGAGCGTGAAAAGGAACGAAAGAAAGGCGTGAAGGTTAGCCGAACTCGCAGTTCAGAGTTGAGCGGTACTCATAAGTTAAATGAAACCACAGTAGAAAACATGAGCGGCTTAATCTCTGAAGTGGCAAAGCACATTCCTGAAGGTCTAGATAGTGTTGAAGGAAAGGTTAAGGTTAAGGTTAGTCCTGAAATCGCAAGCGCTTTAAGCTCGCTATCTCTTCGCGTATTTTCAGTGAGTAACAGTAACCAAAAACTTGAGATTCAATTGCATCAAAAAGCTCAATCACTAAAAACACGCAGTAAAAACGCTGCATAAATAGATATTGTTACATAAAAAGCCCCGACCTAGCTCGGGGCTTTTTGTTTTATTAATTAAAATCAAGTCAAATGAATATAAAAGTGATACAATAATCACACAAATAATAATTCCAATAAAAAATATAGGTTTTAAAAATTATGCCAACATTGATAATTCAGATAATTGCAATAGTTCTGATATCTGTTGCTTCTGCTGCGGGAACAATCTATGTTTCCGAAGCGTTTACGAATAATAAGATAAAAAGCGAGTCTGCAAAATATGCTAATGAGTCTTCTCAGGTTCTTGGGGCTATAACCAGTTACGAGTCCAAAGGTAACATGGTTGATTCTAGCTTCAGATTGCAACACTTGGTTGATGAAAAGCTACTTAAATCAATACCTGAAGGATGGAAAGAATATCCTGGAATGATAGGTACTACGATACAAGGCAGTCAAACTCATAAAGAGTCTGTTTGTATTGAAACCAATAAAGCCGATGGATATGAGTTCACTCCAAATGGAGTCTCAATAAAGGAATCTGTTATAGCCCCAGCAATAGGAATACCTTACTGCGAACCATCGCTAGATAAGAATGTTCCGTGCTGCATTTATTCAGGATATTAACCATGAAAATTTCAAAACTTACTATTTTACTTGGCTTATTTGCCTTCAATTCAGTTGCTGAAGACGCGTACATAATCAGAATCCCTCATGAAGTGACTCTTGGTACGTGGACGTATGAACCACCTGAATATTCAGAGTGGAGGAACTTCAGTGATCCATACAACTGTACTGATTGGTCGCCAGAAGCTGATAGGGTCGAAATTGGCACGGAATTCGAACAAGAGCGAACTTGTTCATACGATGCAGAAAGAACAGTTTCACAATACAAGGTGAATTCGCTTTCAGGACAGAGGGTTCTTAATAAAGAAGAACTGGACACAGATACGATTCAAAAGACTGAGCGTAGAGAACAGGTCGGTACAATGGTAGCCAGAAACATGTGTATCGATATACTTAACCGTGGAGACAGTGTAGGAAACCAAGTATACACAGTCGATCCTGATGGTAGTGGTCCACTGCCATCTAGAAGTGCTTATTGCGATATGAGTGGTGGTGGATGGACTCTATATGATGCATTTGGAACCAAACTTGTTGCAACAGGAGGTACTACTCCATCAGCTTACAACCATAGGGCTATTAACTCGATTCAAACGCTGAAAAATGCAGGTTACAGTTATTCATTAACTACTATCAACACCTCGCAATATGCACGTTCAGATTATTACATGCAATTCTTCTATGGTGGTTCTCCGTATGGGTACATTCAAAAAACTCTACCTTCATGGATTGATGGCGTGAGGGTATCTACAACAAACCAGTGGTACGGTGGTACAAGTCACACGACTGTCGGAAGTAAGACAATAGCCAATCCTGGCTATGCTCAACACAAGTATCTGTATTTTTCTGGTACAGGTCATCTGAAGCTTCTTGAAACAGGTATCTATTGGGTTGATTCTGTTTGGGTTAAATAATAGCAAAGAGCGTTAATATTTTTGTTGACGCTCTATTTTTTATTCGTATAATTAATTCTGTTTTCGCGGATAACGTATTTTGAGAGTGGTTTGAGTCGCCTTTGATGGCTTAACCAAAATAGCAGTCCTGACAACCTGTGCAAACCATTCTCAAAATGCGTAAAGCGTTAAAGAAGTCTGAGAGCATAGCATATGCCACTATACCGTAAATAAGCGTATTGATACAGGTGATAGCCTAATGCACCTTGATCAGACATTGTTGAAAGTATTGAATAATTCTAGTGTGACATGAAGGTGCCAAAAGGCAGGCATAAGTGATTGGTGAATCTAGATTGGGTATTAACCGAGAAATCCAAATCGGTGAACTAAGACGTTGGGAATGCTATTCATTGGCGATTCACTGCCGTAAGCAGTTTGAATAATAGTGCGTATTCTGGCGCGAGAGACGCGATACTCATAAGGAATTTGCAATAGGAAAGTTGGCTCAAGTGATCGAGGCTGTTCGTAGGAATGCTAAGGTATAGAATACTAAGTCCGTTGGAATATCGAAGCCTGCCAACCATTCTAGAATGCTCACTATTATTTAGAATTTCTCTTTTGGGTAGGATGTGTAGATCCTTTTTTCCCAAGATGCACCTTGGCATGTTACGAAGAGAATGGGAACCCCAGTCTTATGGCTGGGGTTTTTCTTTACTTGAATTATTTAATATGTAAAATAATCAACACTAAGCAATTAATAAAAAATGAAATCTATATGATTATCCATAATATGTTTGCCAAAGAAGGTCGCTATTATGAGTATGCGCCAAAGCGATTCAATTCTAAGCATTTTCAGAATGATATGGATGCACTTCGAGTTCTGCATTCTGAAATTGAAAAAATGCGCCACCAGCCACCTACAGTAATTGAAAAAATGAAAAGTGCTGACACCCAAATTGGCACTGAAGAAGGTAGAGAAAAGGCAGCTATCGCGGCAGGTAGTTTTCTATCATCGGCTTTGAAAACAATGTCTCGTCATTGTCAATGTGCAAACTCTGGGAACATTGTTCGACACTACTTTCCAAGATGGACAACCTACAAACAACCTGAGTTAAGATAATTTAATAGGAGTGGTTGATTATGGGTATTGGGTTTTGGGTGTTGTTCATACTTTGTTCGGGCGCTATTGGTGCGGTATTTATCAATCCTATTTCAGATTTCAAAGATTACTCTACCCTAGTAATCGGAACCGCAGCAATTTGTTTCTTTATCGCTATTTGTTTCAACTTAGCGGACTATATCGCCTATAACATGACAGGACTGTTCCTATGAGTACCACAATAAGAAATGGCGCTGTTGACATGCTAAAGCTCATTGCAGTTTTAGCTATGGTGATAGATCATTCAAGATTTTTCTTTCCAGAATATCGAAATGTCTTGGTTACTATCGGTAGATTAGCATTTCCGATTTTTGCTTTTGTTGTCGCTTTCAATCTATCAAACGCTTACAAGAGTGGTCGAGATGACATTATTGATAAATACTCAATTAATCTAGCGATTTTCGCGGTTATTTCAGAGATACCACATGAGATGCTATTGAGGATTAATAGTGATATCGAATTAATGAATATCATGTTTACTCTTTTTGCTGGATTGGTAGTGACAATTTTATATGCCTCTGAAAACAAGCTGTATTTAAGAGGTGTAGTACTACCAGTATTTCTTCTCTGCCTAGCTGTATACCAGGATGGATTCGAATACGGCATATTGGGGATTATGATTGTCCCATCCATGTTTCTGATGATGCAGACAGAATCAAAGCTGAAAAAAACAATGTTCTTGTTAATTGGTATTGTTTTGGCAGTGCTGTGTAATCTTCAATACATGAAGGTAGTCATTGGATTCTATGGCTTGTTCAATTCTTTCACTACGCCTCTGATTATCAGCTCTGCGTTTGCATTGGTGCTGTGTTTTATGGCTACACAGTTCAAGATGATTAACATAAAAGCCCCCAAAATGGGTAAGTGGATGTATTGGTTCTACCCTGTTCACATGCTGTTTATCGCCCTGGCTTTAAAACTTTAATGATAGGTTTTTGATCCCAATGAGAGATGAATTCTGTAAGGCTGTACTAGCCCATGCTCAAGAAGGTGATGGTTTTGTTGGTGATTTACATATGGCTGTGATCACTAACAACCAAGGCAAAGCAGAGATTGTAATGAAAGAGCTTAAGATTCTCCGTTCAAATCTAGGAATAATCTATTCGGACTTGCAAAAAGAAGCTATTAAATCAAATCAGTATCTTTTGGCATATAAGGATGATTTTGAGCGATTTTGTAAGAGCTATTCTTTTCGAAAAGAAGACTTTATCCAGTGGTTGTCGATTGAAATTTAACACTGTTTGAAGTGGATCTTGATTTTTCCATTAGCAGCTCGAAGTTATATGAGTTTAGTGTAATAATGACCAGTCGTAGTATCGTCAAGTTAATTCTATTGATTGGATAGAGGTTAGAGATGTCAGTAAGACAATCCCAAAAGGATAAACGAAGAAAGCAGCGCAAAGCTAAAGTCAAAAAGAATACTTCACTAAGCAACAAGCCTTCAAAGGTCATTATCAATGATGTGAAGCCTAAGCTAATTGAGTATCTTCGAAGTAATGATCGTTACATGAATTACTTCAAGAACCTAAAGCGTGGAGAGGTGTACTTGATTGCTACTGAAGAAGTAAGCACTAATCACCTAATCCTCTCAGAAGATGAATATTGTTCCATGATGCCTGAAGGTGATGCGGAAGCAATTAAGTTAGATCTTTCTCAGCTAACGACTGAAAAAGTGGTTGCTTATACCGAAGATGATGGCGGATTCATGACATACTTCCTGAATGTAAGTGAGGTGCTGTCAATCTCTGACCTTGACGAAATTAAAGAGCGGTTTAGAGAAAAATTGCAAGCTCGACTAGAAAAGCGCTACGAAACGATGACATTTGATGAAATCAGTTGTCATGGCAGCAAGATGAGATTCGATATGGAGCTTGCTATTGATGGTTATCCATTTGAAATCCCAGAAGGTAGAGACCCTAAAGACTACGAGCCTTTACTATCTAGACAAGAGTACCTTTCTGGCACATTTGATGACATTATTGATGAAGTCTTCGCTGAGGCTAGCAAAGCTGCTTAAGTAACCTTCCGTTTTTGTGAAGAAAAAAAGAAAGTGTAACTCACTTTCTTTTTTATTGGTGTTTACTTTTAAGCATACTTATGTATAATAAGTATAAATTAAATAATTAAAGGACACCGCCATGAAATTTAAGAAATTCAGACCAGAAGGTTTTTTTGCTAATGTATATCACGTAGCGCCAATTGATGACGTTTACGTTTACGAGCTACTTATTGACTTTAAACACTACAAAAACTCGTTTAAAGGCAAGGTCTATGTTTCATTAACTGAATGGTTTGAAAATGCCTTTAATGATCAATCTATCTTCACAATTAACAGCACTACATTTGTATTAAAGCTGATTTACGATTACGAGAAAGCTTCTCAAGACGCATTTTTAATGCCTAAGCTGATTATCTGTCATGAAGAGTCTGGAAGTGAATACGCTACATTTATGCTTACCCAGTCAACTTTGAATTTCCTTGATGGGAAAGTGTCTGAGCTTATGACTGATCTAGATGAGAATGTGGATTTGTGGTCAAAATACATCAGTCCTGTTATCGAAGTTGATTTCCAGTGCGATGTTGAAGCCGAACTTAAAATGCTAAGAGCAGAAGGTCATGTAATTTACCTTCCTGACTCAGAACTGAAAGGATACCCTCAGATTCGCGCTCTAATGAACAAGGCTGGTGGTACTTATCAAGATGGCACCTTTGTATTCGAAGGTAGCGCAGAAAGCGTTCTGACGCGATTACAGGAAGGAAAAGCGGTAAATGACAAGAAGCTATACCAGATCTTCGAATCTACAGACAATGTTTCATCTAAGGTTGTTAAAAAGCTAGATCTAAAACCAGAAGATAAGTGGCTAGAGCCAAGCGCAGGACGTGCAGCAATTGCTAATAAAATGCGTGAAATCTCAAGTGATGGCGTTGTGTGCGAAATCTTTGATCTGAATATCAGCAGTCTTAAACAGCAGGGATATACTCCAATCGAAGGCGATTTCATGAGCGTTACACGCGAGCAAATTGGCATGTTCAATAAAATTGGTGCTAACCCTCCTTTCTGTAATAACCAGGACATTAAGCACGTTCGCAAGATGTACGATGAACACTTGCTTGATGGTGGTCGTCTAGTAGCTGTGATGAGCCAAGCTTGGGTAACAGGAAAGCAAAAAATCCAAATTGAATTCCGTGAATGGTTAAAAGCAGTCGGCGCAGATATCGAAATGCTTGATCGCGGTGAATTCAAAGATTCAGGGGCAGACGTAGCTACTGCAATTGTAACTATCAATAAATCTTCGCAAGTGATCGAAGAAAGACTATGCGCATAAGCTAATTGTTGATTGCCCCTGAATAGGGGCTTTTAAGAGAGTTTATTATGATTATCAAAATTAATGCAGGAATCAGCCTAAATGAAATTGCAGGATATACAGCAAGCTTAGCAATTGAGAAGGCGCAAAAGAACAGTGTTCCTGATCTTAAGGTTTCTGATATTGAATCTGCTCGACGCATGGGGATTAATCAAGGGTTCTGGGAGTTCACCGTTAAGCTTCTAAATGAGTCATTACATTTAGCTACAGAGCTTGTTAAAGATTTTAAACCATCGCCTATGTTTCTGCATGAATTCGATAAAG
Organism: Vibrio sp. V15_P4S5T153; assembly: GCF_963874485.1. Taxonomy (NCBI): domain Bacteria; kingdom Pseudomonadati; phylum Pseudomonadota; class Gammaproteobacteria; order Vibrionales; family Vibrionaceae; genus Vibrio; species Vibrio sp. V15_P4S5T153. The sequence continues at coordinate 895,957 of NZ_CAWNHR010000017.1, forward strand.
AGTCACTGTTAGAATACTTCGGAACTGAAAAGTCTATGGCTGAGTGGTTGAGTCAATCGGATGGCGAGAGTGATAAGATTGAATCGCTTTGCCAGTGTGATTATGACTCAGGTGTTAAGGCAAAAGCTGACGGTAAGATTGAGAACAGTGTTTTTCTTACTGGTCGTAATATTGGAATTGAGCTTGCTTACAAAGCAGTTAGGAAAAACAATTTATCATTAGCTGAATGCATTATGGGGGAATTATGATTACAGGCGGATACACACTCGATTTGATTTGTGATTGCGAAAAATGCAAGGTTTCAACGTATAGTCACGAGATCAAAACTGGTGAGTTTACTGGTGAGAACTATGCGGAATGCGCAAGAATTGCGAAAAATAATGGTTGGAAATTATCCAGAGACAGATTGTACTGCTCTGCCCCTGGTCATTCAAAATTTGAGCGAGACGATTAATAATATTGGAGACAGTCTCTTATTTCGATTCCTCTGAGGCTGATGATGAAATTCTTTCACATTCATCAGCCATTTCCATTAAACCTTCGAGAAATTCAGGGGTCTGCCAATTGTGGGAGCAGATTATAGTTACATATTGCGTAATAAAGATTCATACTAAGTATTAAAATGTCATACTAAATTTTCAGCGTTATCTATTTTCACAAACCTTCCGCTCGTCTAATGTTCTTAATGAGAAAGCGAATACTATTTGTGGCGTGATAAATACCTTGCCCTCGTTGTGCAGATTCATTAGTCGGACTCTTAGTTATTAGATTCTCCGCAACGTTTTCAAGCTCGCTAAGTGAATCTTCGATCTCTTTCAGAGCATTATTTGCATCGTATGTATTCATAGATTGTATCTCCGTTTAATTATTCTTAACTTCTGATACTAATTTAACACATATGTTAATTAACGCAAGTGTTAAATATCACAAATTCACGATTTTCGATGTTGGCTTGTAGATCTCACCATTTGCCAAGTTGATTTTGTAGTCATTCTTCAACCAACGGCTAAGCTCAGAGCCGATAATATCTTGATTATCCTCAAGAAATTTTTTCTTGTTACCACGTTCTTTGCCGTAGCGTTTTTCTATGTAATCTATTAAAAACACGATGCAACTCATTTAATACAATTTAACACCACTGTTAAATTAACACTATTATTAACATTAGTCAAAAGGCTTGCTCTGAAGCTTTAGATAACTGAAAGTCTTTGGGGGAAAAACGAGTATGACACTTTAATACTCATCTTTAGCTCGATTCAGGCTCGGAAGTTGTAATTAGTATGATTCTTTATTTATGTTCACATTGATTCTAATAACGGTAAGAACAAGGTTATTTTTTCTTTTTAGTATGCAACTTTATTCCTCTACCACACCAATATCCAATGATCTCAGGCTCTTTTTCACAATCACATCGCTGCGGTTCTTCGCATCCACAATCATAAGTTTCATTGACATTCTCCCCTCCCTCGCTTCGCGCCCACTGAGTGGGTAAGGAAGGGGATTCATTGTTATTTGATTAACAATGGCTGGCTTCTCACGAAGCCAGTTGATTCCTGTTTTGGGTCGTCACTTAAGACTAATTTATGATCTGACATTATCATGCTCCTTTATGATTTTTTGCGGGTTTACAAGATGATTCTTAAGCCGCTGATCTTACTTGGTACTCAACACGGTCTGCAAAGTCCTTAACAGTGTTAAATCTCTGTCCATGATAGTCAGAATTCCATTTATCAATGCCTTTAAATACTCTATTCCAAGGTTGGTCAATGATAATTGGTAGCAAACTAGGAGTGCTATCCATAGCATCAATGATGTTGTATGGAGCGTCATCAATTAAACAAGCTGCACCACCAGCAATAGAGTTATACACTTCTGATTTGGGTATAATTCTAGTATCTACAATATGTAAGTGATGATGTGGAACATTGTTCTTTTCCAGCCACTCCCTTGTTTGTGAGTGTGAAAAATTAAAGCCTCCACGAGCAGTAACGATATGGATTGTGAATCCTTTATCCAAAAGCATTTGTAAGCCTTCAATCGCGCCTTTTTTAACAGGCATTTTGAGAAAAACCTCCTCTTTACGAATAATTTCACCAAACTCATCTTTGCTAAGGTTGTGACGTTCGTAATAATCGTAAGCTAGATAATCTGAAACAGAGAGCTGAATATAAGAGGCTTGGTTCATATGGTGATTGATCACAGGAGCAAAATCACCTAATACATCATCAAGGTCGCAAATAATATTGCGATTAAAAAGCGTAATCACATTGTTGCTGATTTGAAACTGGCTAATCATTTACTTACCTCTTTTTAATTATAAAAGAAATTATGATATGAATAGATATTGAAGTCAAACAATGACACTCAATGTATTGACAAATAAACACTATCTGAATATAATAAAAACATTAATTTTCTTAAAAACCAAGTTTAAATTGCAAGATTAACGGTGATATATGTGTATTCCAAATAAAGAATTAGATTATTCATTACATGAATATGTAGAGAGATTCAATAAAATAAAGAGAATGCATGAAAGTAAGAATTCTCTATCATGCTTTGTTTTTTGCTCTCTAGTTTTTTATACAATTGCTTGCATTATAGATGGTTTTTTTGAAATTAAGTTTTCGTTAGTTCAGATAGATTTCGAAGTTGAGTTGCTTGAGATAGTAAAAGGCTTGTTTTTTATTCTTGTTTGCTATCAGTTGGATAAGTACGGAGATTTTATTAGGCTTCCAAAATATGCAGCTATAACAGAATGTAAAATTGAAACGGAAGATAGGCTTAAAGATATAGATTATATTTGCAATAATATGGAACAAGCTATAAAGGAATCATTCGAAATTATTGGTGAAAAACAAATTGATTGGTTACTTTCACCTGAATCAGTTGGGATTTTAAATGATTTAATTTTAGGAAATATAGAACTAAATGTTAATCACTATCCAATTTTTCAAATAATTTTCAGTAAGATGCCAACAAGTTCTTCAGTTAAGATGCTGAAAGAAAATTTAGGAATTAGTGATAACCACTCCATTGTAAAAAATGTTAAAAAACTGTAAAAGTGCTTATCATTATAAAAACATAATATTTAATCGAATTGTTTAAGTATACAAAACCCCATAATTTCATAATTATGGGGTTTTTTAATGATTTTGGATGAGATGGGTGGTGAATCGAATCAAGTTTTCATTACAAGGTGAGAAATTCATTTTGTCTGGTAGATTCGATGATGGTCATCATCAAGGTCGCAAATAATATTGCGATTAAAAAGCGTGATCTCTATGTTTCTGATTTGAAACTGACTAATCATTTATTGGCCTTTTTATTAATTAATAAAAGGATTATGATATGAATAAGTACTCATGTCAAACACCGTGACTTAAGGGATTGACTTTTATGCGCAAAAACTGATAATGAAATGAATTTGAATTATTAATAAAAAGCCAGCTAGCTGGCAAAACCAATGGTGGATTTATGTCTGTTTTAACTAAAGAAGAAAATGAGTATTCATTGAATGAGTACATAGAAAAGTTCAAAAAAATACAAAGAATGCATGAAAGTAAGTATAAGCTGGTGAGTTTTACTCTATGTATTCTTGCTTGCTACGCTATTGCCTGTATTTCGGATGGCTTGCTTGCATTTCACTTCTTGATAACGATGATAAAATTTGAAGTTGAGTGGGTTGAGCTAATAAAGGGGTTGTTTTTTATTGCTGTGTGCTTCCCATTGAACATGTATCGCGAATTTCTTATGTCACCAAAATATGCAGCAATAACAGAATGTAAAATAAAAACAGATGAACGACTTAAAGATATTGAGTATATGAGCGAACATATGGAGTTGGCTCTTAAGGAATCATTCGAAAGAATTGGTGATGTAAGAATAAATGAATTGCTTTCATCTTACTCTGTGGGTGTTTTGAATGATTTAGTTTCTGGGAAAAAGGATTTTAATGTTGAATATTATTATATTCTGCAAAGAATTTTCGATGAAATTCCAAAGTATGAATCTATCTCAGAACTAAAAGAAAAGATGGGGCTAAAACAGGTTAAGACTGACATCGCTAAAGAAAGCGATCTAGTTTCAGAAAGATCGGAGATAGAAGATGCAATATCTTAGAAATTTGTTTGAATTTCTTTCTAGTAGAGTATTTATAATTATCTTTTATCAGTGTCTTAGTTGCGATGTCTGGATATCAACTTATCATTCACACAATGAAGCAGCAGCAATACGTTGACTATCGGTTTGTAACTGAGGTTTATGTTACGGGCTTTGAAGAATGCGAGCATGAATTGTCTTTAAATGATAAGTCTATTGGAGAAAGGTGTGTTCGAATTTATGACTACATTGTTTCATCCAAGAAGAGAAAAAAGCTTGTAGGGAGTATTGATATCTCAGAACGTCCAGTTATTTTAGGTGCGACTATCTATCTAGATCCGATTTATTTTGATATCGATAATGCTGTTAAGAATACAGGGATAATCTATGATATCTTAATTCATGATTTCAGTATTCCATATGAAGTGGTAAATGGAACTGATGATGTAAACCAGGAGAAGCATGATTCTTGGATTGAAGCTAATAAAGGCAAAGTTGAAAGTATTCAGAGATTGAAGTCTGAAGCGATATCTTTGACGAAGGAAAATTATTCTCGCGCTATGGATTTGCTTAAATGGTCTGTATTCATGACACTCCTAACCCTTTTCTACTGTCTCATAAATAGCATGTTGGGAAGAAAAGAAAGATAATAGATTAAGCCCCAATTCTCAATGATTTGGGGCTTGCTTGATTACAATGGTGCGCGTGATTTTGTAATGTACTTAGTAACTGCGTCTTCTTTGATTTCACGATCACCATTTAAGAAGTATGTTCCATCGGACTTTTTAAGTCTCACCTTAGTTAGGGATAGGATGCATGAATTTCTAATAACCTGCACTTCAACCTCATCACCTGCATCTAGAAGGTCAAATAGAGCTTTTGATTCCTCTTCACTTACAATGCGATATGAATTAAGCAATCTTTGGTTTTCTGTCTCAACCTGTTCCTTGTAAGCTTTATCTTCCTCAAGAGCTTTTTCATAACACTCTTTGTGAGATTGCTTAAGAACATCGATAATTGCATTCTTAAATTGCTCCAGAGCCTTATAGAACTCATTTGCAAGAATGTTAGATGCAACTGCTACGCGAACAAATTCTTTTTCAGCCCCTACAGATTTTTCGCTGTAGTCAGAACTAAAGAATAAATGCGCTCCATCAAATGAACCGTGGATGTTTGTAAAATCTGATTTACCAGTATATCCAAATGTTACTTTACCAATTCGGTGCTCTCTTCGATGTTGGTCTTTATCATCAGATAGGAATACATCAAAACTCATATAGGAAGTGTTTTCTTCTTTGCAGAATGAAAACTCGCTTTTACATTTGAAACTAACCCCATCAACAAAGAGCGCTGTTGTCATCGGGTTGTTGTTAGTCCAAATTTCAGGATTAGAGCCTGAAGCGATAATTGAAAATAATTCTTGTGCGGTTTTTGGTGTGGTATTCATAATGCGTTCCCCTATCCACTGTGTTTTTAATTATACATATTTAGCGCTACAAGTAAAGCATTTAATGAACCATTGTTTTTGCAGGTAATCCTTTTACTTCTCGTCCAGCAACCCAAGGCTTGATGAATTCCTTAATGTAGCTGTGTGTGTGCTCATTCGAGGCGAACCAGCAAGTATGATAGTTGCTATCAACAATCTTGTATCTTCTTTGATTAAAACCGTTTTGGTATAATTCCACATGGAAATGTAGTTGATACTCAATGTGCTCAAAGTTATCAGACCATAGGTTGTACTCGCACTTTGTTTTATGAACAAGTTTGAATTTTTGCTTATCAATCCATTCTTTAACGTCTGAATGAAAAGAATAAACTAGCCTGAGCAACCAAAACTGACTAGTAAACATGCACATAACCCACTCTAACCATATGATCAACAAGGTCTTTATTGGAAATGACTTCCATATCGGATGTGTACTTGCTAAATCTGTCTTTAATTTTCGCAATGCAAAATGTTTCAAAAACTTCACAAAGAGTGCCATCTCTGACCGTTAAAGTGAGTAGTTTTAAATCTTCCTTGTGAGGATTAGTTGGAACATTAATCCGCTCATGAATATCTTGAATTATTTCTCGTGCTGTTCGCTTGTCAATTTTCCTGTATTTGCCAGAGGATTCAAGCAATGCATTAAATTCAGCCTGACTAAAGCGCCTTTTCCTTTCAATCTCTTTATTTCGAAAGGAATCAAGTGTTTGGATGTGATTTTGAAAGATATCCTCAATACTGTCAGAAAGGATGCTGAAAGCTAACCCTTTACGCTTAAGAACTTCCAGAGTTGTTAACTCGTCAGTTGGAAGAAAAGTTTCAATCTCAAAGTCTGAGTGCCAACCTAGATTTTGGGTGTATTTCACAAGTGCGGATAGCTCATTACTAAAGCCTTTTACCGTGAGAAAAATACCTAGATTTCCGTTTTCATTCAAAATTAGTTTTGCTTTGATGTTTGAATCTGCGCGGATTGAAAAGATGGCTGGCTTGCCATCAAATTCGACATCTTTAAGGTTCACTTGTGAAATAACTGACTTTGACATATTAACTCCTTATCTGGTATTATTATATACATATTGCATCAAAAGTAAATGAGGATTAAGGGTGGGATTAAACATAAAAGAAGCAAAGCAAGCGGTGGATGAAGGGAAGCAAGTTTGGTTTTTTATTAACAAGTTTACTGATCTTACAGAAAATCTGTATGTAAACATCACTCCAGCAAAAGTGGCTGAAATCATAAGCTATAAAGATAGAAGTCATGAATCTGAGCTAGTGCCTCTTGGGAAAAGAGGTGAGCCATTATCCAAAAAATACACTATTACAGAGACTTCTTTACACGGCGTGAGATGTTTTGCTAGATTCTTCTATGATGAAAAGTTATGTTTTGAAGCGTACAACAAAGATCTAGACAGCTACATTTCTAAACTGGAAGAAAGAATGGCGTTTGAAAACAAAAGAAGGCTGTCTGTCATTGAAAAGATTAAAGGAAGAAAAATTAATTAAATTAATTGCATAAATAAAAGCCCATAACTAAGAAATTATGGGTTTTATATGTTATTTTTTGTATGAGATTTTTCCTTTATCTGCAATAAGGTACTCATCAAAACCAAACGGCTCACCATCTAATACAATAAACTTATCAGACTCAAACAGTGTGATATCTTTGGTAGTCTTCTCATCCTCTAAGTCAAACTTGTTTTCTGTAGCGTCAATATAGATGTAGTCATCACCACATCCTCTATCGACACCGAATAGATCGCAAAGCTCATTACTGACTTCGATAAGTCTTTCATCCTCATCACCAGGGATTTTTAGGTACTTTTCAATAATGTCGTCTGGAGTTGTATCGCGATAAAAGGTAAACCCGTACTTCATGAACGGAGTGCTGAATAGTTGATGCTCGCCGCTTTTAATATTGCGAACAAGAATATGGCCTTCAGACTTGTTGTTATCAATTAAAATTCCGCGATCTACAATCTTGAATGTAGATTTTTTCGAATCTTCACAGATGTATTTCGCATCTTCAATGTTTTGTACAGTTATCATCTTTATTTCCAATAGAAGATGTGGAAAACCCCAGCATATGCTGCTGAGGTTGAATTTTTAAGACAGGAAAATATTTCCTAGACTGATATCTAGCTTATGATTCACATAATCCCAAAACTCATTTTTCTCATGCTGATAGGTCATTCCTAATAGAGAAGTAATCTCAAAAACATCAGCACACATTTCAATTAGTTTGGCTTTGGCGCTTTCTGAAATATCAGGTTTATCAGAAATGAAGCCAAGGTTTTTGAAGGTGTTGAACTGGCTTTGTAGCATCGTGGATGCAATAATAGCCGCTTCAGTGCCACCAAGGTATTCAGTCAGCAGATCAAGTCGTTCAGAACTGTTTCTCGGCTTGTTATCAAGCAATGCCAGAACAATGTTAATCGCAGTTTTTCGCTTTTCGAACAGCTCTGTTTCTTCATCTTTTTGAGCGAGAAGAATATTGAATGCAGTGTCGTAATTATGCATGGTGCTACTCCTGACAGCTATTAAGCTTCTTGCTTAATTTGTGATTTAATTTCTTTAATGAAAAGCTTTGCTTGCTTTTCAGACTCAAATTCGTGCGGTTCATCGGTTGCACCTAGCCAAACCCACTTGTTCTTGGTTTTGTTACCTTTACACATAACGCGATGAGATTTAGGCTCTGTTGCTTCGAAATCATTCACATCATAAGCTGGTGAATATTTGAATGATAGCCCCTCAATCTGAGCAGCATTCTTTGCGTCTTGCTTCATTTTGCTGGTAAGTGTGGTCATTAGGTATCTCGCTATTGGAATTTAATTATCTTAAATAATTTATCCTTATTATACACAAAAAAGATAGACTGTAAAGATGAATTGAGAAGTACAGAAAAAGAAAGCACAATCGATATTGTGGGTTTACCCACTTTGTTAGGTATTGGTTCCACAAAATTAATATTCATAGTAAAATATCAAGAAAAGAGAGTTTTTATTATGAATAAAAATGAACTATACCAATCAGAAATTAATCTGATAGAAAACATAAAAAAATACATCAACTACAGGAACAATGTTCAAAACATCCTTTTTCACCAAGAGTACATAAAAGTTACCTTATACATCCCTCTCGTTTTTACCATCTTGTTTGCCACTTTCTTCATTCTGGCTCCTAACATCCACCCATCATCAGGCTCTGTCCATGTATCAGCTCTTGGATTTATTGCTGTTGTGATTGCTTTCACCTTAGCCATTTCAGTTGTCAATGCGGCAATAAACAAGAAATCTATCATGAAATATGGTTTCATTCCATTTGGCTTATCTTCACTTTTTGACAGAGATTTTATTGAAAACAGGGATAAGATTTCAGATATAGAAGACAAACTATATGAAATGGAGATGGACTTAACATCTGAGATGCTTATGTATCAAGATTCTATGCAGGATTGCCCATCTACCGAGCTTCTGGTTTTGCTGAGTGACTATGATGCTAAAATCTACAAGGAGGTGCTTAAATCCGTCAATAATGAATATGGTGGTGAAGTATTATGCTGGATTGATGATATTTAGAATAAAGGGCGCATAGCGCTCTTTTCTTTTGGGTTTATTTTTGTATAATCTAGAAAATTAACTAAAAAGACCAACTAAATGAAAGCGATAGATAGATTAAAAGACCTTCACTTTAGTAGAGATCCTGCGCTTTACGATCAATGGAGTATTGAACGGATAATCAACTCCATACAATCAGCGAAAGAGAACAAAAAGTGGTTTGAAAACGCCTCGAATAACGCAAGAATTTATAGGGTGATTGCTGTTGAACCTTACCTATTTGCAGCGGCTTCCGTTATTGCGGGTATTGTTTATCTTTTTATCTCAAATTTTGCCACAGAAATGGGGATTGATAAACCGTCAGCATTGATACTGTATTTAATGATTTGCGCATTGGGATCAATTCCGTTCTATTTAATAAGATGGGTGTCGGTTATACCAAGGGCTAAGTGGACAAACAAGGTCAACTGGAGCTGGAAAGAGGTATTGCCTTACAATTTAGCAACAGCAACGGATAAATCACTAGCTCATAACTTCAAACAAAGGAAAGCAAACAAAGCGGAGTTTTTAAGTAAAGAGAAAAGAATGAAAGATAACTTTGCTTCTCTTATTACTCCAGGATCAGAGTTTCCATATGAGTATGTTCATAAGTTAACGGAGGATTCGGAAGTCCGAGCGATTTACATCAAAATGTTGCGAGACCAATTGGAAAATAGACTGAATAACGAAAAGGCACTCATTCAGAATAGATTTGAGCAATTAGTCGGAACTGAAATGCATAGAGAAAATGAAAGCTGGTCAGAGATTAGCAATCCAGACCATAGAATCTACGGTAGCTTTAAGGAATAATAATGAATACTGAGCAATTTCTAAATAAGTATCAAGATGGTGGCGAATTTTTAGATGAGCGCGATGTGAAAGAGCTTATTGGCTGTGTCCAACAAGCTAAAGCTAATCGACAAAAATTCAAAGAGGTGGAGGCCAACAGGGTCTATTTTACTTTTAGCGTCATTGTGTTCTACGTAATGATTGCGGGGATCTTTATTGTTCTTAATTTAATTTCTGGATTGGGTGTTGAAAAATTTAACGATGAAGTAAGAACAATGTTCTTCAGTATTTTTGCTTTGATCGCTTTGTTCCTTACTTCCGCTCCTGTTTATAACTATGTGAAAGGAACTGGGCTGAATGCGTTCAAATACTCTCTTCTTCCTGGCGGATTGGCTATCTTGTTTGATAGAGAAATTATTACTGATCACTTCAACTACCGAAATCTTGAAAAGGCTAGTGATGAAATTGATGAGTCTAATGCTCGTAGATACAGCGTAATCAAGTCTAAAGGTCAAATCCCTTACGCTATCGTGGACAGATTCACAGGAAGTAGTCGCGATACGCTTGTGCATCTTCTGAATATTCAGTTCAAAGAAATGAATGATGAGCTTTATGATGCAAGACAGCGTGATTTTGACAACTGGTTCAACTCAGTTAATAACGGTGCTACGCATAATTGGGATAAGTTTGTAAATTGATGTTGAATATAGGTGCTTATAAACATTGAGCACCTATTAATTACTTAGAAGTTTTCGTTGAGAAATTTTGAAAATGGGATTTTGTCTAAGTGACCTAAGTGCGACTCATAAACATAGTGTATTTTCTGAAATTTTGGATTAATTGAAATTATTTGTCCGTATATTGGATTATATCCATCATCAGATTCACAATAAAATTTTGAGGCGCTAAATACGATATTACCCAATCCATCTACAATAAGGTTGTGCGCAATAAGAAATTTGACACCTTCAAAAACATCATCCTTTGTTACATCTACATCAAGGCATTTTGTTTGGATTAAATCTTCAATCGGAACTTTATTTCCAAGATTTAATATTGTCTCTGCCATTCTGCAAGCAAATAAGTTAGTTATCATTAGAGTTCTCCTTTTTTTAAACTCAAGATAATTACTAAACAATATGATAAAAATTGTCAAACATATTTTTTATATTTAGTCATCTATTTGCAATATATAAATCCAGGTCAACTTCATAATCATTAAAAATCATATATAAATAAGGCAAGTACAAATCAGTTTTTATTTTCACATAATAATCAATATTTCTATATGAAAAAATAAACCCTATTAAATAGGGTTTAAATATATCCATTCTATGAAACATGGAATAAAGACACTCCTTTGACTCTATTTTTTGTTTCTATGATTCAATTCCCTGCGCTAATTTAAGGTTAGCTTTTTAAAAATTTTCTGAGGAACGCCTTTGTGATCGTATTCGGGATGATCTGGGTAATGGTCGTTATGGTCTGCAAATACTAGCTGAACGAACGACACCCCATTTTGAGCAAGGTGAAAGTTTTCTTGATAATATGCAATGGTTTGACAAACATACTTATCTGTTAGCTCTCCACTTACACTTAGCTTTTCGAACTTCATCAGAGCATCTGAACCATCGCGCTTTTCAAACATAGGCTCTACACTTTTCAGATCAACGCCTTCTTCAAGCCACTTATGAAAAAAATGATTGATCAGATTGGCTTGAGTTCTTTGACTCATGGTTGTGATAATGATTTCTGGAAGTCCGTAATTGGTCATGCCTGTACTGTATGCGAAATTGGAAACGCCATGAATAATAATTCCATGTCTTTTAATTGCACTTTCGATCTGCATGTTTCGCAGGGTAATGTGGTTCATTGTTACAGCACTCATTATTTTAAATTAATTAACCTACAATACATTAATTAATCTAAAAGTAAAGAAAAAGCCGCTTAAGCGGCTTTATCGCCTGTCGATTCGGGAACTTAACTCTCGACTAAGGTATTTGCACAAGTTATATAGCTTTGCGCGAATCTGCTGTTCTCTTCTATAGTTACGGTCAATAACTCCACCTAAATAGCGATGCCATTTAGATGGAGCTTAAAATCAGCCCCGTCAGAGAAACAGTCTAACGGTTTTGATTTTTTAACCACTGAACCATTCGGTGTCCAGTAGCTCGGCTGAAAGACGCAGCCACTACGAATTAGAC
>NZ_CAWNHR010000018.1:0-173700 GCF_963874485.1 Vibrio sp. V15_P4S5T153
CCATACATCATTGAATCACTACCATCGGTTGACTTAGCGGCACCTTAACCTCCTGAATCCTCGTAAATTCATTGAGATTTCTGGCTTTGGCGTAATCGTTCTAACTGTTGCTGCTTCTTCAATTCGGCTTCGTGATTCGCCTTTATTGTCAGAACTCGCTGATAGTTATGCTCCAACGCTTCGAGTGTCAGTTCTGCGAGATTCATGGATTGACTGAGCTCAGTGATGAATTGGTGCTTTTGTGGGTCTTCGCCTGCCCATCTCTACGCGGTATTTGATCCGGCCTCACGGTTGGATTGGTTATCACCTAATCATCCATACACTTGATTAATCATCGATTTTCTTTCATCAAAGCGCGCATTAACAACGGAAACTTGCTCTGGTGTCGGGTCCAATAAGTCATTCAGCGCTGCAGTACGGTCTTTTTCAAGCTCTGTCACCGCCTCTCGCTACTGCTTAGCCATATGGATTTGGCCTGTCACGTCTTTCATTAACGCATCGAGTGGTACCACCTTCACCGCCTCATTACCACTTGTCATACGAATTTCCGTCACTGGTGCAGTTTTGGTCGTACCGTACTCATACGTCACTTTCAAACCGACCACCACACCCGGCTGATCGCCTTCACGGTTTGGGTCAATATCGGCAACAAAATCATGGCGCAGATACTCTTTATCCTTAATCACCTTACCCGATTCAGCTCTTGATTTTTTGTAAATTAAATCGGCAATATAGCTCTATTTTGGTTTGCAAAAGTTAGTATTAGATTAGGTATCTAATACAACCCACCTCCTTTGTGATTTTAATTCGGAAACAAAAAAATTCCTATTTAATCAACTAGAGGTGAATATATAAAATCAGTATATTAATTGCGATTCATATGTAGTGGCTAAATTATTCGCGATGAAGCCACTTGGATAGATAAGTGATGATATTCAAGCACCTTGAGGTTACTTGAGTATATAGAGGAAAAAATGAAAAAATTATCGCTGTTGTTATCGCTTTGTTCGCTGGGTTTCGTTACTAATGGTTGTTTTGCTGGTGAATGGTTGAAAGGGGTTTATGTTAACCAAGATGGGTCATCTTTGATGGATGAAGCTATCTTCTGTGATAGCGGCAAAGTATACGCTGGCATGGCTCCAAGACTGTACCAAATTGAGGTAAAAGACGACGGTAACTACGTCGTGTTGAACTCGAACGGCAAGTTCACTTTTAAGATCTCAGACGACAGAACAGAGTTATTTCCTGCTGATGGATTTACCTCAAAGTGGTTCACTGAAACCAGCCTAAAGCTAGATCCAAAACGAAACGATACTTGTAACTGGTAATCGCGTTAACAGGTAAGTGCATCACGCTATGTTATTACTTACACTTGAGCCTATTGAAGGTAAAGAAGCAATTCAAAGAATGTTTGTAGAAGAGTTCGCCAAATGCAAAGATGGTTTGTATCGTGGAGAACATTTTTTAGGATGATCAATGGGCTATCTTAGAATGGAAAGACCCAATAGGTTTAATAGACTGTGGCTTTTTCAAAATTCAAAATGGCTTAATTCAATTTCAACGAGGTCACTGGGACAATTGCGCAATGCGCCTTCAGCATTTTCGCATTGCATAATTGCCCGTTAGCTTAGCGTTAAATCTATAAGGAGTATTAATGAAGATCGTGAAACGTCTCCTCAAGGAAGGAGAAAACAAGGTGTCTATTTTCGAGAAGGCTTTGGCCGAGGGACTTAATCCAAAAAAGGTTTCGAAATATCTAGCAATGTACCCCGATGCCGAAGAGTCTGAGAAATACAATAGAGCCAACAAAATCTTGATTGGCATGTATTCTGTTCTGGTTTTATTCGGTTTACTGGGTGCAGCGCCAATTCTCTCTGAGTTACCATATGGTGCAATACTTGGGGTTCTGGCCTTTGCGCTATTGATCCCTGGTGTAGTTATAAACTGTATTTATAAAAAACAGTCGATTGGGTATTTGATACTTTGCATTTTCCTCTTTAAGGGAATTCTTGATTCATTCAAAGGGTACGAAGCAGACCCTGTTGGGGTTTGGGTAGGAGTAGTCATTAATGCCTGCCTTATTGTTTATGTGGTTATATTGAAAAACAAGCTCTTCCCTCATCAAAATTTCTTTAACACAAAGAAGAACGATGAGGGTGTTTCTATCTTCACCAAAGATTTAACAAGTCAAGCAAGTGGGACTGCCTAACCGGCAGCCCCTTCTTGAGGCGTTAACCCATGGATATTTTTATCTGAAGCAGACGCGTTAGAGTTAAGGCTTTAACTCGAAATTATCCAAAAACGATTTTGAGCAACAAAAAACACCAACCATTAGCCTTTTGAAGAACAGATACCGCAAACCTTGATTCTAAATCTTGGGGCTAAACTGGCGACTAGCAGTGTAATTTTTGAAAGTGTTTAGGGCTAAATTGGGGCTTTTTGAAAGGTTGAATACGGTTTTATTTTCCACTTCACTGTTTATAAAAACAGTGTTAGCCAAAAACAAAGCGCCCCTTACGGAGCGCTCTGTGGAGAGATTTTCGGTTACTGCCAATCAAGGATAACTTTGCCAGAAAGCCCGCTGCGCATAGCATCGAAACCCGTTTGGAAATCATCAATTTTGTAATGGTGAGTAATGATCGGCGTTAGATCGAAACCAGATTGAATGAGGCTCGCCATCTTATACCAAGTTTCGAACATATTGCGCACCATTCATTTTTGTTTTTTAAAATCAATGCATTAACGGCAAGGCCACCATCATTGGGGCTAAAATGGGGCTATAAGTTTAAACCCTTGTATTTCTACTGCCTAAAAACTGATTAATCCCATCGATAGTATATTAAATCAGTAAGTTACAATCTCTTCTCTACTCTACAGGTTCTAAACTTTCGCCATTTTTTAATACGATCTCTTCCCCTAAGTAGCTCGCAAAATCTGTCAGTTCGATGCCACTGAGTTTGTTGCCTTTATACGCAAACTGACCTTCATGACAAATTTCATCGGGCGAACCACAAGTGACCCTAATCCTGTAAATAGGGTGACGGCTTTCTACAATACTAAGCCCTTTTGCCGTGGGTTCTGGAAACCAAAGCATACGCCCAATAACCTGAGCGTCATCTGGAGTATGAGAAGACTCCAACTTGAACAATAACGTTCCCAATATCACTAGAGCTAAGCTGGTAGATACGAGCAAGAGCAAAACCCATTTGATAAAAATTTTCACATTAAACACCCTAGCCTACTCGCGGAATTTTGTCAGACTACCGAGTTTCAAAGGGAGCCTATCTTACGATAACCTTATGAACCAAAGGTATTTATTCATGACATGAGCATTTAGATCATCATTGGCTAAATACTACCTTATAGGCCCAGCACTCAGAAATAATCATACTGCATAACGAGTGAATTCATTTTGGGGTTCACCGGAACTCCATTTTGCGTAATTGAACGCTTGCGAGCTCGCACTTTCAGCGACTGCCTTAAGATTTCACTAGTGATAGGGTTGCGCTTACCATATTGCGATTGATTAAACTTGCGGATCTTCACCATCACCGACTTCATTGCTTCACCGTCTTTCAGGCGATAGGCCGTGTAGTAGGCGTTCATCAAGCTTTGGCGGCGCTTAACGATAAAGGTTTCATAATTCTTAATCGCATTGTTCTCATCATACTGAAGGTTCGCACGGCCAATCGCAAAACCAGACGCTTGTCCAAGCAGCTCAAAGGCCGTTAGATCACTCACAATCTCGTCGCCGTTCTTCGTCGTCACGCCACCTTCATTGATGTATCGAGCGGTTTTAAGCACGTCTTTAATCGCTTTCGGCGGGATACGCTCGATACCGCGAGCAAATTGGTCGTTAGAAATATCGGCCAAGCCTTGCGCCCATGAAACACCAATACCACCAATCACCGGTCCTAACGCTTGCTTCATGTATTCTACGTACGCAGTAGAAGCATCCACATCACGGTTAATGCTGCGCACCCACAAATCATTGAGTGAGATACGGCCAGAAATACTTGGTAAAGCGCCATGCCAGATTAACGCTGCGTTCTCTTTACCAAATGCTTCGGCCAGCATACGTTTTAATTCAGTTTCCGCATCAAACGGCTCGTCGTCATCCCCCACAATCTCTTGCGCCGCTTCAATCGCCGTGGTGATCGCCCACAATGGCAACGCACCCGCACCACCAATAAAGAAGGTCGAGGCCAACGTTCCTAAAAGCTGTTTACGTGCCATCGATTTGACTTCGGGCGTCTCCCCTTTTAACGCTTTGGCTAGGTTCGCCCACAAGTAATAAGTCATGTTCTGGCTGTACTGCTTAAACTGTAGGGCGACTGCCGCCATATCGCTTTGCATAAAGCGCGCACGGTTAATCGATGAGTAGTCAAAATGGCTATCCCACGTATCTTTAATCGCATCTGCGATCGCCTTTTCATGGTCGCCGTGTTTCTTCATAGCAAGACGATAGGCCGCAATATAGGTCACTTCGCGGTTAAACACTTCGGCATGGTGGAAAGCCCAACCAATGATGTTCATCGCTTTGTTCCAAGTCCCTGAATACTTCGCGTTGGGGTTCTCTGCCAAACCAGCTAAGTCTGCCGCTTGCGTAACATCAATCACGCCCTGCGCAACCGCACGGCGCATCGCCTCTTTTTCGCCATCGGTGAGCACGCTTCCCAATATCCCCTGACCTTTCGGGCGGTTTCGGGTAAATGCCGCTTTCAGGTATTGCGCCGTCGCTTGGCTCATCATTTTGGAAGACTCCGCCATACCATAGCGGGAACCCAAAATAGGCAGGGCGACTTGAAGGTTTTGGGTTAAGTTCACCATTGCTGCGGCAGGCGTTAAACCCAACATCCACACAAAGCCCAAACTGGTAAGCTTTTGCGCCCAACCAGCGCGGGAAGGATTGCGCACCCATTCATGGCGCTTGTTCAGCTCTTCCACCACACGGTCGGCTTCCACATTGTTCGGCAGCTCATGCACGTACTTCTGAATGCTATCGAGGTGGTTATCCAGGATATCCATATGGTCGAGGCGAGCCTGCTGGCGCGATTGTCTAAAGCCTTGGTCAGCCAGTGCTCGCACCGCATCTTGGCTAAAACCGGCAACGCCTTTGCGGTGAATGAAGTTACGGCGCATCGAGCGAGCGGGCGAGCGGGCAAGGTGCGCAAATACATCTGGTAAATCTCATCACTCAGCGACTCTTTCGCCGGTGTGTGCATGTTCGCTTGCTCTACCAACTGCAACACATCGGCCACAAACGGCAGCGACGCCTTCTGCACCGCATTAAATTGCGCTTTCATACCAGAGTTGAGAGAAAAGCCCGCCTTACGCAGTTTCTCGGCGGCCAGTTCCATTTCGCCTTTGGTTTCAAACATCATAAATTGGCGTTCGCCGTTCTCATCGGCAAAGTCAATCCAATAATCACCGTGGCGTGACAGTGGGAAGTATAACCCTTTGGCGGCGCGCTCGTGACGCTGGCGCAACTCGGCCAGCATCGCTTTACGGATCTTGGCATCAAACACCGCTCGTACAATGTTCTCTTCCAGCGCTTTATTCATCCGCTCAGATTGAGCACGATAGTGATCGCGCATCTGGCGATAACGGCGCTTCTGCTCAGCGTTGAGGCGGGCAAATTTGGGGCGTAACTCCACATGGCGCTTGCGGCGATTTGGCTCTTGTTTCAAAAGCTCTCGCTCTTCTTGAAGGGTTTTCCAAGCCTTAGAGCCACGTTCACTGTTTAAGCCGCCCTCTTCTTTCAAAATCCGCTCTTGCTTAGCAATACTCTCTTTCAGCTCTTCCTCGCGGGATTGGAACGCCTCAGACGGGTCCACATCCGCCAAGGTCGCCTCATGCGCAAAAGCAAAGAGTTCACCCGCCTCTTTCGGGTTCGCCTTAGCCCAATCGCTAAGGTCTTCGGCTATCTTGGCCGCCTCTTCGGCCAACATGTTCTGTGTCACCACCATAGCGTTGATTTCATCTTGGTAGGCGTCAATCATCTTGCCCAAAGGCTTATCAATAACGGTGGAGACCTCCCCCATCTGGCGCAGCGTCAACATCGCGTATTTGTTGCGGCCAAGCGCATCGAGCGATTGCCCAATCACCGGCGCACCATACAGCGCCTGTTTGATTTTACTCACCAAAGCGTTTTGCTTTTGCGCCAGGGCCTCATCGGCGCTCATCTGGTTTGAAGTAGTTGCCGTATCCGCTGGCGCGCCCTGCGATCTTGAGCGAGAGAAAAACAGCGTATTATTCTCAGGTCTTGTCACCTTATCTTTTGGCGGCGGCGCTTTTAGCTGCTCCTTTGCTTTGAACACCAAGGTCAGTAATTCATTATTGTTAAACTCAGGGGAGTAAATAAAACCAAATAACGAACGCAGCATAGCGCGCACTTTCGCCAATAAACGTTGAATAGGCGTCGCAAACTTTCGCTGCTCAGCAAGATGCGCCACCAGCTCCTGTACCAGAATTTCCTCGGCATCTGCCTTAGTGAGCGTCTGCGCAGAATTTAAGTAAGGTGCTAAATCCACACCATTTTTCTCTGCAAGCCGTTGAATCCCTTTGATGCCGCCTAACCTTAAGGCTAGGGTATTCATATCCGGTTGCGCCTTACCTTCTTTGAGCAATCGCGCTAATCCAACGTGACCAACCACTTCGTGGAAAATCGTTTCTTCTACCTCTGAGGCATAATTATGTTTTTCAGCGACCAACCAGACTTTGTGCTCTTTGGTGTCATAAAGCCCGTACACTTCGCCTTTGGCATCATTCTTGGCTATGGCTGTTTTTACATAATCAGGAAGATCCGCCTCCGTATCCACCGTCTCAAAGCGGAGCGTGAAGTCTTTGAGGCCGAGCTTGCCGAGCGCCGTGCGAGTCACCGCATCAATGGTGCTCCGTTTCACAGTGATACCACCGGCTATCTTTCCGGTGTTCACCCCGGTACGCCCTGCATTCGTACTGGTACGACTAAACAAGACGACGCCATCACTCGCCGCTGAATCCCTCGACGGCTCATCCACTGGCGAGCCTATCTCGCGTTTGGCCTCTTCAATTTGGCGCGCTTCATGGCGCGCTTTAGCCTCAGCTAAAAACGCATACTCCGCTTTGGGCGTTTGAGTCGGTTGCGGTATCACCTCAGACAGTACCGGCGCTTCCCCCACTTTTGAGTTGTGTGAAAGAAGAAGATGCACATAATCCCCGTTAGCATCGAGCGCTGGCATCACTGAATCGTATTGCCAGCCGGGATAAGGAATGCGCACACCCACTGTCTGGTAACGCTGGCCGTTATGCTCAACCGTTTCAGGGCGGATAGAGTTCGGATCAAAGGTGGAGCGCTTCACTTTGCGCAGCTTTTCACGGTCAACAAACTTGTTAGGCGTTTCACTGCGGCGTAGCTCTTCTTTGATATCGGCCATCGAGGCCTCTACCGACAACCATAGGTTGCGGCTTTTCGCCTCATCCAGCTCTTGTTTGAGCGCGGTGATATCTATCTTGGCAATCTGGCGCGAATCCTTGAGCGTACTTTGCAAGCTTTGCAGCTTTCTCTCGAAGCGCTCTTGCTCACCATTTAACGCCGTGGCAATCGCATTGAGGTGCAGCGCATTCATCAGCTTAGGCGATTGCACAATCGAACTGCTTTGCATCCCTCGCGCCATATAGTCGATGGTCTTACCTTTGCCATCCACCAAGCGCACATCAATCAATGGCGTTTTAGTTCCCTCATGGGTGAAATAATCCACGTCCATCACCAAGCCCAATTGCTTACCCAGCTTGATTTCCCCTTGCCAACGCCGAGATTGCTCGACCGCCGTAATCGCTGGCTGAATGATGGTCTTATTCAGCTCGATGGAATACTCATCATCGAGTTCATGGATCATTGGTCGCTTAGGCTTTCGCGGTTTCTTCAAGCCGCGCTCTTTGCGGGTTTTCGCATCCAGCTCAGAGTAAATCGCCATCGCCGCATCGTATTCATTATCCGCCGCTAAATAATCGGCTTGTGCATCACGGTACAGCGTGGTGAACGCTTCGGCATCAAACTCCGTGATATCGGCCTTACGCAGCGTTTCAAGGCGCAATTCAATGGCGGCTTTCTCATCGTCAAAATGCTCTACAAAACGCTTGGCCGCGCCAATCGAACTGGCTTGCGCCGTGTAAGAGCTGTCTAAATCTAAAAGCTTCGCGTCCGATTCCAGTTTCAAGCGGTAAATAGGGTTGCCGGTTGACGCGGCTTTAAACTCCGCGTAGCTATCGGCATCCGAATTGCTGTTTTCAACAAACTGATCTAGCTCGCCGTTACGGAACTGCTCAATCGCGCCCGCCTTACGCTCTAGGATTTGCCACATCACAGGGTCACTCGAACCTTGAGTGGTGTACGCAATCAGCTCAACCTCAAAGTCTTCCGATTTACCCGCGTTCGCGGCACGTTGGTAAAACTCATTGCCCTGACGCACAATTCGCCCTTCGCGCTGCTCCATATCAGACGGACGCCAAGGCGCATCCATATGATGCAAGGCCACCAAACGATTTTGCACGTTGGTTCCCGCGCCCATCTTCATCGATGAGCCAATCAATACCCGAACCTCACCACGGCGAACGCGATCAAACAGCGCCTCTTTTTTCAACGTGGTGTTGTAGTCGTGGATAAACGCTATCTCATCATCGGGAATCCCCTTTTCCATCAGCGAGGCTTTCAGGTCATCGTACACACTAAAGCCAGTATCCGCCGTCATGGTAGAGGCGGTCAGTTCGCGGATCTGCTCTTCCAGCTTCTCGTACTGGTCAGCATCAATCTCGCCGGTTTCCGCTTGAGCGTTCACCTTATCAACCAACTCTTTCAGCGTTTGCGAGTACGGCATTTCCCCCTCGTAGATGTCCAAACGACTGGAAATAAACGCTGCCGCTTTACCCTTACCTAAGACCGTTTCAGCCAAGCTTTTAAGGTCTGATTTCACCGTTGCAATCGCGTACTTCGCGGGCGTACCCATATCGGAGAACACCAGTTGTGTACCTTTATCGTCCTGCCACTGGTCGTAAATCGATTTGATCCGCTCGGCGGCGCGAGCCACTTTCCCGGTTGGGTCACGCTGTGCGGTCGGGTCCACCAAGCGCACATCGAGCGAGGCTTTTTTCGCATCGGTCAGTACCCACAGTGGGTTATCAATCTTAGCGTAAGCGATCCGCTCCTCTTTGGTTTTGAGCTGGTTAAACGCCTCCATACGGGCAATCAGATAGTCGTTGTACTCGCGCTGCGCCTCAGTCGCCGGTGCGATGTTAAGCTGACGTTTACCGCCTTTGATATTAGGGATAGGGAATCGGGTCGCTTTATTCTCGCCCGTCGCCTTGTTCTTGGCCTCCACATCCTGACGGAAGATGTTCACCATATCTTTTTGGGTGATCACATCGGCAAACTGACGATACAGGGTCGAAAGTTGCTGCATGTTATTGAGTCCCTTCAACACACTGCGTTCTTTCACCGTGCCGGTTGGCGTGTATTCCAAGGTGATTTCGGTATTGAAGAACGAGCCAGCGAACGCATCATAGAAAGACATTTTCAGCTCTTTCAGCGTGTCGTGGCCAAGGTAATACATCATGGTGTACACCTCGACTAAGCTGTTAGAAATCGGCGTACCGGTCATAAAGGTCACGCCACCGTTCTCTAAGCCCTGAATGCTGCGGGTTTTGATGAGCAAATCGAGCGCCTTTTCAGAGCCTTTCGGATCGTTCATCCCCACCACACGGTCAGTGCGTGTCGCGTAAGTCAGGTTTTTAAACTCGTGCGCCTCATCAACCACCAAGTAATCCACGCCCAAATCCCCAAAACTAAACCCGATTTGGTCAGCGTTCTTACTCAGCGCTTCCTCTTTCTCTTTGATTTTGTCTTGCAGACGGGAAATCGAGTCCTCAATCTGTTTGACTGTCGCCCCACGCTGCCCAGACTGCTTAGCTTCGGCTTTCGCCTCTTCGAGTGCGCTGCGCAGTTCGTCAATTTTCTCGTTAATCACCGTGCGAAAATGCTCAATATCATTGGGCATGGCGCGCAAATGGCTATGCCCCATCAACACCACATCGTAATCGCCGGTCGCAATGCGTGAGAAAAACTACTTACGCTTCTTGGCCGTAAAGGCTTTATCATCCGCGACCAGCACCTTAGCCGACGGGTAGAGCTTCAAAATATCTTTATGGAAGGAGCCTAGAATATGGTTCGGAACCACCGCCATCGGCTTTTTGCTCAGACCAAGACGCTTACGCTCCATCATGCCGGTAATGGCCGTAAAGGTTTTACCCGCCCCCACGGTATGATCGAGTAAGGTATTTTTACTCTGGATCATGCGAAGCGCGCCATCGAGCTGGGTTTTACGCATATCGACCGCAGGGTTCATCCCCACGGTTTGCAAGTACAAACGCCCGTTGTATTTACGGTTAACGTGGGTATTAATCCGCTCGTTAAAGTTATCGGCGATTTGCTTAGCAATCTGCGCATCACTTTTCGCCCACGTCACAAACGTCGAAGCGAGCTTGTTGGCCAGCGCATTAACTTCCTTGGTCGCTTTCTCGTTTTTGGTGCGCTCTTTGCCATTGGTGTCGTAAATCACCAGTGATTTACCATTGGCGGCAGAGTTCAATAAATCCGCCAGTGTGGCACGGTCATGCTTAAACTGTGAGCCTAATGCACTGAGTGTGCCGCCCGCCTCGCCCAACACTGAAATAGCCCCGATATGACGGTTAACATTCACCGTCGCCTTATAACCTAGCGCTTCGGCAAAGCGTTCAAATACATCAGAGTCAATCCATGTTGCACGGATAGAGGGCTTCACTTGCTCTGGCGTTTTGTCTTCAGGAATCACGGCTTCCAAAAGCTTCAGGTTGGTGTCTGACCCTGAGCTCTTCGCCGCTTGGTACTTCGCCTTCACGTTGCCCGATAAGTAGTCGTCGATGAACTCATACTTTTGCGTTTCAGGGTTCATCAACAAATACGGCTTTTCACCTTCGGTCAGCTTCGCCAGCACCTCATCATGGCCAAGACCGAGCAAACCGCTCACGTACTCGATATCGACCTTACCGCGTTCACGCATCGAGTAGTTGACCGCATCCGCCACATTGTTGGCTGATTCAGGGCGCTTGTAAGGGAAGAGCAAACGTTTAGAGAAGAGATCACTCTTAGTGACCTCACCGCTGTCACTGACACTATCTAAGCCCGCTTCAATCCCTGTATCGCCATCGAGAAGATTCAAGCTCTCAGTCAGCGTCGCGGGCTTACTGTTTTTGCCTTTGGTCGCAAACGCCTGAGCAAATTCATCGTATTGCACGTTCAGGCGCTGACGCAGACGCTCGATATCCCCCGCACCGGTTTTCTCGGCGCGCAGCAGTGCCAGTGCGCTATTGCGAATGGTCAGCATCGCTTTCAGTTTGCGAAACTTATTAGGACCAAGGCGCGTGTTATCAATGACGTCATCAAGCGCGTTCAAAGCTTGGTTTTTGGATTGCTGTCCGGTGAGGTAAGCCAGCACCGCCTTGACCGCGCTCTCTTTGAGTTTTGAGCCAGTAAAATCACTTTTGATTTTGCCTTTATTCAGAAACTCGTTGTCCGCGAACTGTTGTAGGCGTGCTTTATCGCCTTGTTCCACATAATGGCGGGCTAAATCCAACCGCCACCCGTCATCACTCCAAATCGAATCGGGCGTCACTTCATAAACCTGAGCACCATTCGTCGGGTGATCGTCGCCACGGCGCATCACCTTGCCGTCGGCGTTCACCATCATGCCGCCAATCGCAAGGTCGGATTCCGCCAACATCACCTCACCGGCAATCGCATCTTTGGTTTCAGGGGTTAACGCTAAATCTTGCCCTTGTGCGAGTGAGGCCAGCGCTTTGCTGATTGACTGCTCAAGGTTCGCATGTTGCGAAACAGGGTTAACCGTCGATTCGTTCTCATCCCCACGGTACATCGTGCCTTGCGCGACTTCGCCCAGGATGTATTGCGGGTTTTGCGCAAACCACTGGTTAACACGAAAACCGTTCACCTCGCCGTCTACGTCCGTCCAAACGGTATTCTTGGCCGTTTCCCCCTGCTTAAGCTTGCGAAACGCCACGATATCCGTGGTCACTTCCGTACCAGCATTGCTCTTAAACGCCGTATTCGGCAGGCGCACCGCGCCGACAAAATCCAGCTCTTGGCTCAGTTGTTTGTGGTTTTTGTTCAGCGTATCGAGGAAGCGGTTTGTCACTACCATCATCAGCAAACCATTTTCATGCAAAAGCTTGCTTGATTTCGCGATGAAATAGTTATGGATCGCCATGCCTGAAATATCAGGGTTCTTGTTGTCACGGATAGACTGACTACCAAAAGGCGGGTTGCCAATCGCCAAAGAAAAAACGCCGTGTTTAAACGGCGTTTCTTGGAATCCTTTTACCTGAACATCGGCTTCAGGGTAGATAAGCTTGGCAATATTGCCGGTCACAGGATCGAGTTCGGAGGCAAACCAGCGCGATTGATCGCGCATGTCGGACGGTTGCCAACCAATAAAGTTACCTGAACCCAGCGATGGCTCGACCACATTCATCGGGCTGTTGCCAAGACCCAACGCTTTCACGCCACTCCACATGCCTTTCACTACGGCCTCTAAGGTATAGAAGGCGTTACGGGTACTCATCCGAACGTTGTTGTATTCCTCTTCGGTCAGCAGCGTTTTTAGCTCTTGGTGCGCGGCTTGCTGTGATTTGGAAGTGTTCGTGTTATCAAACACAGAAGCGAGGCCGCCCCATCCCACATACTGTGCCAGTACCTTTTTCTGCTCAAGCGTCGCGGGCATTCCTGACTGAGTGAGATCCTTCATTAAGCGAATCGCCGCGATATTCGCGGCGATCCTTTCTGTAGCAGTTCCATTGGCGAGGTTATCCACCTCATCGAGCGCTAGGCGTTCAATAGCGTCTCTCGATACGCTTCGCTCTGTGCTGTCAGGTAATGTACGCCTAGACTCATTAGCTCGTCTTCCCGCGCTCGCGTCTTCTTCGCTAACGCTTGAGCGATTGGCGTCAGTTCCTCGTTGCTCATTTTCTTGTACTTCGGATTGCGGCGAAGATCTTTCATCAAGTCTTGCTGTATTTGAGGTTTCGTTGCCATGGTCGATATCTCCTTTTGACTGTAGTGGTACTTCTTGGCCAGAATGAATTGAAGGTTCAGATAAAGCAGATAACCTTTCGGTATAGCTCTCTTTTTGCTCACGCTCGAAATCCGCAAGGGACTTATCGCCTAGCGCTTCTTGCAGCGCCTTTGCGGTAAAACCTTTATCTCGATAAGCTTCGCGCACACCTTTAAGCTTGGGTTTGGCTCCACCATTGTTATCAATAACCTCGCGGATCACCGCTTTTGCTTGTCGAATGATATCGGGATCATCCAACTTTTCCGCCGGTTGCGAGATTTGGTCACGGCGCTCATTGAGCGGCTTGCGCCAAAGAACATAACCGCCTCTCGGATCTTGAGTCGTGACATAATCACTTGGATTTTTGCGTGCGGCAGCCGTGTTTTTAGGATTAAAAGTCCCATCACCTTTCCCTACAACAAACTCATACCCGTCATCCGCGAGTTTTGATAGGTAATCAGAGTCTTGAGCTTGTCCTAAGTGCTCGACTCCAGCAACGATTTCTGTTGCAGAAGTAGGCCAAAATCCATATTTATTGGTCGGTGCTTTTTCTTCTGCTTGACCAACGGCGCTGTCGTCCAAGCTTTGCGCAGGTTGAGTACCGGATTCACGCTTAAGCGCGGCGGCGTTCATCATCGCGGCAGTTTTACCCACAAACTTATTCGCCAAATTGCGCACGCTGTGTACCATCAGTTTTTTAATAACGGGTAATGAGCTGGCTTGCCCGTCCAGCTCTAATACCGAACCTTGTGGAGAGGCATCAACTAACGCATTAATTCGTTTGATCGTCTGAGTGATTTCGTTCTCAGCAAAGGTACGCGCCTCTGTATCGCTAACAAACTCTTTAAACAGCGCTTCGGCATTCTTACGACGCTCGATATTCTCAGGCAGATTCGCCTCATAGTCAGCACGGCGACGGGCGGCTTCTTCATAGGCGGCGAGGCGCTTCTCATGGTTTTGAAATTCCGCTAAAACCGCATAAGTATCAAAGCCTTTAGCACGACTTAAGCGCTTGCGTAAACGCTTCGACATTCTTGACGTTTTTCCCGCAATCCCCGCAAAGTCACGAATAGGCTTCTTGCCTTGTTCACGCATTTTCATAGAGTTAGGGCGTTCCACAAAGCTCGATACCGGCTGACCTAAACGCTCACGGCGCGCATCGAGATCGGCTTGGCGTTCAGAAGCTTGAGCCTGTCCTTTCTGGTTGGCCAAATCACGCATAAAAGCGCGAGTCGTGCGCTCACCCGATTCAGGATGCACACCAAACCATGCTGGATTCTCATCCGGTGAAGCAGGGCGGCTGTCTCTTTCGCGCTGTGCGGCGGCCAATTGCGCGGCGTTTTTACTCTCCTGGGCCTTCGCTTCAATCGCCGCTTGCGCCGTATCACGGTCAAAACGGGCAGACTTAAACTGCGCTAAACCATTATCCTGATCGCCGGTTGCTTTCGCTTTCTCAGGCTGTGGGTAGCGGCGGGCGTATTCCAGCTCCACCATACGCTCTAGAAGCTCAGGCTTATTGCGGTCTTCCTTGAGTAACTGAGGCTCCATTTCTGCGCGAATCGCTGCTTTGCGTGAGCTTACCGTATCATCGAGCTGATACTCATTCTGCTTGCGCTCGATACGCTGGTGCGGCTTTTCACGCTTGGCCATGTCCAAACGGTTTTGGTTTTGGCGGTGTTCAATTTGGGTTAACGTCGGGTCGATATCGAGATCACGCCCTTTTTGCGCAAGAGACTCGTACTCTCGCTCTAGCTGTGCGGTCAACTCTGGATTTTGGTCAGCCTCTTCGCTTTTCAGAAATTGCTCAATCTCCGCTGCCCGCGTTGGGTCCACGGCGCGAGCCATATCAATCGTTTCTTGGTAAACGTTGCGTTCAGGTAGCACACCACGCTCAGTGAGCGCTTGGCGACTTTGCGCAAAGCTGGAACGGATCGTCGCATCTTTGCCATTGTCCGCTTGTCTTTGCTGCGCACCTTGCAGCAAATCATCGTATTGCCCTTGTGGGTTCAATGCTGGCTCATCGGCATTCATTGCGGCCGCTTGCGCTGGTGCATCCCCATTATGAGGGGGAGTCGGCATCGCCTGAGCGTCGCCTGAGGCTTGTTCTGCTATCTCTTGCTCTTGAGTATCACTGACATTCTGTGGGTTCGTTTGCGCGGGCTTATTCTCAGTCGATTGCCCTTTAGCTCTATACCCACCGACAGCACCAATGGGGCCACCGAGCGCAGCACCGATCACCGCACCTTCCAAGGCATCCACCAACGCACCGGTAGTAGGGTCAATCTCTTGTCCCGTCACCTCATTGGTCACTTGGTTTCGGGCATAAGTTTGACCATAGCCTTCAATAAACTCCGTGCCGCCTTCGGTGAGTGCGCCTTTCGCTGCGCCAGCAACCACACCCTTTTTACCCATCTTGCCCAGCAATGCGCCAAACAAATACTTATCACCCATCGCACCGGCGACAGAGGCCGCTACGGCGGTCGGGTCGGTAGACATTTGCAAGCTGGCATAACTGGCCGTCTCTTCTTTAGTGAGATCGAATAACTCCGTCGCACTCATCCCCTGATATTGCGGATCATCAGCAAGGCGGAGCAAGGATTGCTGAAAATACTCCGAGTTATCCGCGAGCCATGAGCTATCCATCTGCATTACCGCGTCACGCGCATCCATGCTTGCGCCACCGAGCGACGTTCCTACACCCGTTGCACCCGCGCCGGTGGCCGCCATTCGAGAGATCGCTTTATCAGCCACGGCTTGCGCCGCCTTTTCTGTCATGCCCTTTTTCAGCATCGATTTAGTAATGGTTGAGCGCAGTGCCACTTTTGCACCCGCACCGGCAAAACCACCACCGGCAAAGTTGGCCGCCAGCGAACCTAGCCCGTCAGCGATTTTCATCGCCCACACATCGATATCCGCCGCACCTTCGGCAAACGTCGGGTTGCCATTTTCGTTTTCTTCAAAGATACGGGAGTTCAGGGCGTCACGGCCATCTTGAGTCATACTCTCTTGCAGAGAATCCGAGCCAGACGACATCAAATCTCGAAAGCTCTCACCCACACCAAGGAAGTTCCCCGAGAGTTCGCCAAGGCCAGCCAGTGAACGCAGAGCGCCACTACCGACGGCTTTAGCGGTCTCCCCTAACGTCACATCGTAGTTACGTTGCGGCGCTTTAGGGGCTTCAAACTGAAAGCCTTTCGGTAAAAAGGCAGACTGACTCATATCCGTAGTGGCATTAATGGTCGATTTTGGTGAAAGTTCATAGCCCAATAACTTCTTGTCTTGCATGTGCGGCTCCAAATTTCAGGCATAAAAAAACCGCCACCCCGAAGGGCAGCGGCTTAATTAATAGACTGTTGTTAGTGTGGGAAACGCTACCACATTTTTGAATATACAACTACTGAGAGCGTGAAAATGTAGGCCGAGTTCTGCTAAAAAGCGTTTAATTCATGGGGAAATCCAGAAATCTGAGATTTCAAACTTTATCCGCGTGATGTGGATTTTATGTCCTGCTAGATAGGTTCCATCGCCGAACCACTCTTAGTAGAGCTCAGTAACGGAAAATTGACAACCTAAATGGTTAGGATTTCAATATGCTTGGGTTTAAGAGGCTTTTAGATCGCTTAAACCAATGCACATAATCACCAAGGTGCATACTAAGCGTGTGATAGAGTTACTTTAAATGTGCTCTAGTTTTCGCTCAATGATTTTACATTGTTCCATTTGCTCGGAGAGTTTTGCGTAGTGATTAAACTCAAATTCGAGACCCGTCCACACTCGTGTGTCCATTAAAATATTTGTTAGCTGCTCTCGATAAGGCGTAAATTTTGCTTTGGCAAACAACGACCGAATATCAAACACCCCGTCATCACCATACCTCACTCCTAAATCAATACTCCCTCTCACGTTCCGCCAAAAAAAGATAACTTCATCCGAGGAAGGTAAAACCTCTTCAGTATCAAATTTCTCATCGAGTGAAAGTGCTTGCTGATAAATGCTAGTACCTTGGGGAATAAACTTCATTATCGATTGATGAGCAGCTCGAAGTAGCTCCCCCTCAGAAATGGAAGCGATTTTGAAGAAAAAACTCTTCAGAGAGGCATCGCCTACGGCATTCATGCCTTTTACATACATTACCTTTCTTGCAACAGACTCATTTTCAATAGATCGATAGGCTTTAACTAGCTCGTCCACATGCCCTTGCGGTAAAAATTGAAACAGCCTTGGCGAATACACTTTACCGCTGAAAATGTATTCTTTTAATTGCTCACGAGACAAAGAGCTATTCGCCAATAATAACCAATACAGTGCATCTTCTCTTTGCTCTAAACTCTCCGACGCATCAAAAATCTGCTCCAAGGGCTGAAGCTCTTTCAGTTTGAGCCAACCTAATTTAAGTCTTTGGACTAAAGGCGTTGGCTCAATCGAAAGACGAGGCTGCAAATAACGCCATGCTTTTTCTAACCAAATAATATCATTGGTCTGGGCACTCAAAAGAAATAGATAGAGATACGCATTAACTTCTGAGTCCGTACCTGAAAAAATCGTCGTTAGCAGCTTATAAGTACGTTCTCGTTTTTGCTCAGTCACGAAAGAAAAAGCAGCAATCAATTCCGATTGGAGGTTAAAGTCCCTATGATTCACCTGTTCGTTAATGCAGAGCTTTAAAACCTCATGTTTATCGGTCAGCATTGCAATAAGCCATGCTGCAAAAGCAGTCTCTTCTTTGGTGATAAGCTTGGGTAGTTCACTTAAAACAAAGTCGTTTTTTGATAGTTTCTTTCCCAAATTGAGCAATTTGTTTTCATCATCAATTAACTTGGAAAGTGCGATGTCAGCCATGTTGGCTTTGGATGAATCAAAGTACTCATTGAGTTTGTTATTATAGTATTTTACTGTATTTTCAGGCATTTAAGAAAACTCAAAACTGACATCAATAATAAGAAGAGAGGAGGCTGAGTGAAATAAAAATAAGAAACACACACCTATCGGTCGTTGCTCTTATTTCTATTTCCCATTGACTCGCCCTAACGCATGATATTAATTCTCGGCTCTTCTAGATCCATTAACATTTCTATATGTGTTGTGATATCTACTTTTTGCAGATTCTCTAGCAGCCACTTCCCCCCTAAACAGGTCGCTGGTACAAACGCATACATTTCGTTTTCCGCCAAAGGGCCGAGTTTGTCTAAAGCTCGCTCAAACAGACGCTCTTCAAATTCATCGACTTGGTCATGTCGATAGCTTGAAGCTGTCCAAAAAAAAGTGGCCATACTCGACTCTAGTTCTTCTTCGGCTTTCTCTGGCTTAACGTCAATATGCCACTGATTAAGTAACCCTATCACCGGATAATAAGACATCACATTACCGCGCTTGCTGTTCCAGATTTCCAGATTTCCAAACGCCCCCCGGGCTATCACAAAGGTTTCCAACGGGTCGTCTAACTGACTAAGCGCAGATAGGCGCTCAACAATGTCTCGATAGTCGTCAGGGTTTACTGTCCAATACAAGCCATTGTTATAACCACACCAACCATAGCGCTCCCAATAGGCAAGCAGATTCTCGGGTAGAACCCCGTTGTATTGCTCAAGAACTTCAGCAGGTACAGGTGTACTGGAAACTATGGGGAAACCACGATGCACACCCATTGTATTTTCAAACTCATCAAAACCTTGCTGAATTTTCGCAGTCCATTGAAATTTAAAGCTCATTAATTCTTCCGTATATTGAAAATTAATAGATTTATTAGGTCGTTATTCTTATTTCTGGCTCCCATTAACCCACCCTACGCATGATATTAATTCTCGGCTCTTCTAGATCCATTAACATTTCTATATGTGTTGTGATATCTACTTTTTGCAGATTCTCTAGCAGCCACTTCCCCCCTAAACAGGTCGCTGGTACAAACGCATACATTTCGTTTTCCGCCAAAGGGCCGAGTTTGTCTAAAGCCCGTTCAAACAAAGGCTCTTCATATTCATCTTCTTGGTCTTGATCAGAACTTGAAGCTCTCCAAAAAAAAGAAGCCATAGCTGACTCGAGCTCTGCTTCGGTTTTCTCTTGCTTTACGTCGATATCCCACTGATACAGCAGCCCTATCACTGGGCTATAATACATAACATTGCCTCGTTTACGATTCCAGATTTCCAGATCCCCAAACGCCCCCCGGGCTATCACAAAGTTCTCTGATGGATCATCTAACTGACTGATCGCAGATAGACGTTCAATAATTTCGGTATAGTCGTTAGGGTTTACCGTCCAAAACATCCCATTATCGTATCCACACCAGCCATGGCGCTCCCAATAGGCAAGCAAATTCTCGGGTAGCACCCCGTTGTATTGTTCAAGAACTTCAACAGGTACAGGTGTACTGGAAACTATGAGGAAACCACGATGCACACCCATTGTATTTTCAAACTCATCAAAACCTTGCTGCATTTTCGCAGACCATTGAAATTTAAAGCTCATTAATTCTTCCGTATATTGAAAAGTAATAGATTTATTAGGTCGTTATTCTTATTTCTGGCTCCCATTAACCCACCCTACGCATGACATTAATTCTCGGCTCTTCTAGATCCATTAACATTTCTATATGTGTTGTGATATCTACTTTTTGCAGATTCTCTAGCAGCCACTTCCCCCCTAAACAAGTCACAGGTACAAACGCATACATTTCGTTTTCCGCCAAAGGGCCGAGTTTGTCTAAAGCCCGTTCAAACAAAGGCTCTTCATATTCATCTTCTTGGTCTTGATCAGAACCTGAAGCTCTCCAAAAAAAAGAAGCCATAGCTGACTCGAGCTCTGCTTCGGTTTTCTCTTGCTTTACGTCGATATCCCACTGATACAGCAGCCCTATCACTGGGCTATAATACATAACATTGCCTCGTTTACGATTCCAGATTTCCAGATCCCCAAACGCCCCTCTGGCTATCACAAAGTTCTCTGATGGATCATCTAACTGACTGATCGCAGATAGACGCTCAATAATTTCTCGATAGTCGTCAGGGTTTACTGTCCAATACAAGCCATTGTTATAACCACACCAACCATAGCGCTCCCAATAGGCCAATAAGTTAGTTGGTAAGATCCCTTCGTAATGCTCTAAAGCTTGTAATGGCACTTCTTGGGATACAAAAGCTGTCCCCATACATCGTTGAAACCGCTCAAACTTACTGTCCATTACTTCAGACCATTGAAATTTAAAGCTCATTAATTCTTCCGTATATTGAAAAGTAATAGATTTATTAGGTCGTTATTCTTATTTCTGGCTCCCATTAACCCACCCTACGCATGACATTAATTCTCGGCTCTTCTAGATCCATTAACATTTCTATATGTGTTGTGATATCTACTTTTTGCAGATTCTCTAGCAGCCACTTCCCCCCTAAACAGGTCGCTGGTACAAACGCATACATTTCGTTTTCCGCCAAAGGGCCGAGCTTGTCTAAAGCCCGTTCAAACAAAGGCTCTTCATATTCATCTTCTTGGTCTTGAGCAGAACCTGACCCCCCCCCAAAAAAGTAGGCCATATCTAACTCGAGCTCTGCTTTAGTTTGTTCTTGCTTTACATCGATATGCCACTGATACAGCAGCCCTATCACTGGGCTGTAATACATAGCATTGCCTCGTTTACGATTCCAGATTTCCAGATCCCCAAACGCCCCTCTGGCTATCACAAAGTTCTCTGATGGATCATCTAACTGACTGATCGCAGATAGACGTTCAATAATTTCGGTATAGTCGTTAGGGTTTACCGTCCAAAACATCCCATTATCGTATCCACACCAGCCATGGCGCTCCCAATAGGCAAGCAAATTCTCGGGTAGCACCCCGTTGTATTGTTCAAGAACTTCAACAGGTACAGGTGTACTGGAAACTATGGGGAAACCACGATGCACGCCCATTTCTTGTTCAAATTCATCAAACTCAGTTTGCATTACTTCAGACCATTGATATTTAAAGCTCATGATTTCTTCCTCTTATTTGCACAACGGACTAATTCAACATTCATTTTTTTACTGCCGTTACCCTTTTCGTTTGCTTCTTTACAAGCTTGTTTGTCTAGCAAGCTTACGCGTGAATTTTCCTTACCGCTGCTCCAAGATGCCCCAATCATACTGTTGATATTTTTGTCGCCGAAGCCTGTGATTTTATCTAAACCACCTGCGACCATATCTGGGTTATGTAATGCGGCTAACGACCTCATTTCATGCTGACTGTCCGCCATCGCGGTCACATTTCGTATGATTGTCTCTTTTGACCACGCTTGATTTTTTGCGTCCTCCATCATCCCAAACTCTTTTAATTTATTCTGTACCGCTTTTTCAGATATGTTTGCGTGCGCAACAATGTTTGGGTTCTATGGTCGGGCAAAACGTAAAAGGCAACGTATTGGTCACATGGTACTTGTGCACAATGACAATCTGTGGCTCTGGGAAGGGAAACTCGTGCCCCTTCAGAACACTCTACTTTTTAGGTCCTGTATCAAAAGGGAACTGGAAAAGATTACGTTAAATTTAAATACACGCCTTTATCTGCTCTTTTTGTCTTATAAACTGTGAATATCTCCCTAACTCATCAAGTGGATAAAACTGCTCGGTTAAAAGATAAACATATAGTCTAACCTTATTCGCCAACAATACGTCTGCATACCCAATATCATCAAGCATAGCACGAACTTTAGCTGTTTTTTTCATCCTCATGGTTGCCTTATATCTATCTATTTCAGCGATGAGTGGTTGAGAACTACGCACTTCCAGTTGATGTAAAAATAACTTTGCCTCTATGGTACTGAATAAAGGAAAGGTACCTAAACTATCTTTATCTTTTTTAAAATCAGAAAGCCAATGTTGTATTTCATTCTGTGCCCTCTCACTAAAAAATTGAGACATCGCAATGAGACCTAGCCCCCTTATCCTTGGATGGGAATGCGGAATAAAAACCTTATAAAGCCATTGGATCACTTTTAAATCGCCCCAGTTTACTAGTGCATCAGTTAATATCATCACTTTTCTTAAATCATCGCCTGTGCCATTACTGTTATATTCACTAAGAAAACGTTCAACTATTGATTCAATATAGCGAAGCTCGCTGTTTCCGCCAGAAAAGGCCAACCAGTCGCTTGAGTTCGTTGATAGGCTAGTCAAGCACTCGTCACTCTTCATATAACTAAGACTTTTATTTCTATCGCTACTGTATAAGCCAAGTGAAAAAATTATCTTCATCTTTCTATCATAATCATTACACAATAACTTTTCGTCTAAATAATGAGGGTTATCTTTACAATGTTTTTGTATGATAAATTGAGCTACGTATTGGCACTCATTGTCATCGGCTGTCACATCCATTACGTTGATGAGATCTAACCTATTATTTCTAATACACCATCCGACAACCCATAGCTTGATCGTTTCTCCATACTTCATCGCCAGCGTAAACACATATTCAAGGTGCTCTAACGGTAAATAAAAAACGAGGTTTAGTACATCGATAGAATAATCACCACTTTCAATAAGATTAAACAATGCATCAATCCAATCGGATTGCAAAGTTCGACATACTAGATGAAAAAACACCTCGCTCATCATATCATAATTGAGCAATAGCTCTTTGTTTTCAGCTTGATCAATAAGTGATGAAATCGAGCCTAGTAAATACTCATTTTCCGACAACCGTTCGATTAAAGCGATATAACGCTCTTCTACTTCGATAGCGACTTCGATATCAGAAAGCTCTTCTGACTGCCTTAATTCAATCATTTCTAAAGCGACTTGAGCTACAAATTTTAGCGTATTAATCGGCATATTATTACTCTCAGCATTATCGAAACTTGCAGTTATTTAATTATAATTTCTAATTACCGAGGCTAGCTCAATCCGTGGTCGGCTTTCAGTTTGGCAACGACTTGCTCTAATAGCTCATCTTTCGGGAAAGGCGTGGCAGGTGGCATGGCCGCAAGCGGTTGTTGCATCAGCGGGTGTTCATAGGCCTCAGGGTTCGGTAGCCCCATCTCTTCACGGATACGCAGCCACGTTAAGATTTCATATGGGAAGAACCAGAAATCACTCTGGCTAAAGTCATTGATTTCATCATCATTTCGGTCTGACCGAGCTGTATCCATATGATAGCTAGCCATTTGATTAACCAGCACTTGCACTGTCTCGACATCCGTCGTATCCCATTGGGAAAGTACCGCATTGTATACGCCCATATCAGAGGGAATATCGCACCCTTCTAAATCTACCTCTACATTTTGCCAACGGCATATAAGTTGGAGCAGAAACCATGGGTGAGTATACCAATCAGAACCACCGTTTAAGAATGGCGTTTTAAGAGCTCCGACGACCACTTCTGAAGCTTCTGCGGCCTCTTTTTTATGCCCGGTGAGAATGAGATAGCTAATCACGCGATAGGCATCACGTAGCCAGATATCCGCGGTCTTTTTATCTTCAGTATGATAGTGGGCTGTAATTTCAGGGCCTAACACCAGCCACCAATAGCCAGCTTGCGCCGCTTGCGCAAGTGGCGCCACCTCTAAGTGCTGATTGCAGAGCGAGCGCTTCATGCCTAGCTTAATAGGCAACTCTACTAATTCCTGTAAGAATGCCCAGTAATAGCGGAGTGTGTGTGTTCTGTTGCCATTCAAATACGCTTGAAAGTCATCGCGTAACTCTTCGACATCTTCTTCGTGTGACTCCAGAAAAAAACTGCCTTCGGCGAGATTTTTTTGATGGATTTTCTTTGTTTCGGTTATCTTTTTTTTAAGCTTTCGTGCTACTTCTTTCATTTTTATTCACCTTTCATTCTATATTCTTAATCTATTACCAATCTTTCTCTACGAGACGTTTTCCCTTTTTCACCCGACAACGATTTTTGTCATTGACGGGAGTATAAGCTTTCTTATCTTTATCGTCATCGGGTTCCAACGGTAATATAAATTTATAAGGACTGTTTGTGTTATTTTTGGTCCACATTACTTTTAATGTCTGAAGTCAAGATTTGACCACTTCGGTTTTGTATTTTAAGGTAAGGGCTTAGGCTAAAAACCTAAACCCTTACAACATCCATGTTGTTAAAGAGCAAATTGGTAATATAAATTTATAAAGGACTGTTTGTGTTATTTTTGGTTCACATTCCTTTTAATGTCTGAAGTCAAGATTTGACCACTTGGGTTTTCTACTAGATGAAAAAACACCTCGCTCATCATCTCATTACTGAGCAATAGCTCTTTGTTTTCAGCTTGATCAATAAGTGATGAAATCGAGCCTAGCAAATACTCATTATCCGACAACCGTTCGATTAAAGCGATATAACGCTCTTCTACTTCGATAGCGACTTCGATATCAGAAAGCTCTTCTGACTGCCTTAATTCAATCATTTCTAAAGCGACTTGAGCTACAAATTTTAGCGTATTAATCGGCATATTATTACTCTCAGCATTATCGAAACTTGCAGTTATTTAATTATAATTTCTAATTACCGAGGCTAGCTCAATCCGTGGTCGGCTTTCAGTTTGGCAACGACTTGCTCTAATAGCTCATCTTTCGGGAAAGGCGTGGCAGGTGGCATGGCCGCAAGCGGTTGTTGCATCAATGGGTGCTCAAAGGCCTCGGGGTTCGGTAGCCCCATCTCTTCGCGGATACGCAGCCACGTTAAGATTTCATACGGGAAGAACCAAAAATCACTGTCTCCAAAATCATTGATTTCATCATCATTTCGGTCTGACCGAGCTGTATCCATATGGTAGGTAGCCATTTGATTAACCAGCGCTTGCACTGTCTCGACATCCTTCGTATCCCAATGAGAAAGTACCGCGTTGTATACGCCCATATCAGAAGGAATATCGCACCCTTCTAAATCTACCTCTACATTTTGCCAACGGCATATAAGTTGGAGCAGAAACCATGGGTGAGTATACCAATCAGAACCACCATTTAAGAATGGCGTTTTAAGAGCACCGACTACCACTTCTGAAGCTTCTGCGGCCTCTTTTTTATGCCCAGTTATAATGAGGTAGCTAATTACCCGATAGGCATCCAAGAGCCAGATATCAGCGGCCTTTTTATCTTCAGTATGATAGTGGGCTCTAATATCAGGGCCTAACACCAGCCACCAATAGCCAGCTTGCGCGGCTTGCGCAATCGACACTACCTCTAAGTGCTGATTACAGAGCGAGCGCATCATGCCTATCTTTATCGGAAAGTCTACTAAACGATGTAACGATGACCAATAAAAGGATAGATAGTCATCTCCTCTATCCTCAAGATAGGCGTTGAATTCATCGTATAACCTTTTAACTCGTCTATTATGAATACGTAGAAAATTGCTGCCTTCCATCAAGTTCTTTTGATCGAGTTTTTTTGTTTCGGTTATCTTTTTTTTGAGTTTCCGTGCAACGGCGTCCATGGTGCTTATCCATTTGTATTATCTGCCACGCTAGCTTAATCCGTGGTCGGCTTTCAGTTTGGCAACCACGCGCTCCAATAGCTCATCCTTCGGGAAAGGCGTAGCAGGTGGCATGGCGGCCAGCGGTTGTTGCATCAGCGGGTGTTCATAAACCTCGGGGTTCGGTAGCCCCATCTCTTCACGGATACGCAGCCACGTTAAGATTTCATACGGGAAGAACCAAAAATCACTGTCTCCAAAATCATTGATTTCATCATCATTTCGGTCTGACCGAGCTGTATCCATATGATAGCTAGCCATTTGATTAACCAGCACTTGCACTGTCTCGACATCCGTCGTATCCCATTGGGAAAGTACCGCATTGTATACGCCCATATCAGAAGGAATATCGCACCCTTCTAAATCTACCTCTACATTTTGCCAACGGCATATAAGTTGGAGCAGAAACCATGGGTGAGTATACCAATCAGAACCACCGTTTAAGAATGGCGTTTTAAGAGCTCCGACGACCACTTCTGAAGCTTCTGCGGCCTCTTTTTTATGTCCGGTGAGAATGAGGTAGCTAATCACGCGATAGGCATCCAAGAGCCAGATATCAGCGGCCTTTTTATCTTCAGTATGATAGTGAGCTGCAATTTCAGGGCCTAACACCAGCCACCAATAGCCAGCTTGCGCCGCTTGTGCAAGTGGCGCTACCTCTAAGTGCTGATTGCAGAGTGAGCGCATCATGCCTAGCGTAATAGGCAAATCCACTAATTCCTGTAACGATGCCCAGTAATAGCGGAGTGTGTGTGTTGCGTTGCCATTCAAATACGCTTGAAACTCATCGCGTAACTCTTC
Organism: Vibrio sp. V15_P4S5T153; assembly: GCF_963874485.1. Taxonomy (NCBI): domain Bacteria; kingdom Pseudomonadati; phylum Pseudomonadota; class Gammaproteobacteria; order Vibrionales; family Vibrionaceae; genus Vibrio; species Vibrio sp. V15_P4S5T153. Next base: position 26,385 of record NZ_CAWNHR010000018.1, read on the forward strand.
TACGTCTTCTTCGTGTGATTCCAGAAAAAAGCTTCCTGCAGTGAGGTTTTTTTGATCAATTTTTTTTGTTTCGGCTATCTTCTTTTTAAGTTTTCGTGCAATTTCTTTCATTATCATTCACCTTATTTTATATATTCTCAATGTGTTACCATTCTTTCTCTACGAGATTTTTACCCTTTTTCACTCGGCAGCGTTTTTTGTCATTAACCGGTGTATAGGCTTTCTTATCTTTATCGTCATCTGGCTCTAGAGGCACTTGATAATATTCAGACTTTACAGCCTCATCTCTAATAGCCTTTTTCATACTCTTTAATGTTTTTTTTATTTCCTTTCGCGTTTCTCCAGGCTGATTACTAAATTGCTTATAACGCCCTTTTCCTTTTAGTCCCTCTTGCATATGTTTGACCTGTTGTTTTAAATATTCTAAACCTCCTTTTCTCTGGTTCTTGCTCAGCCCTGCTTTATTAGATTTGGTCTCTGCCACTACCAGATTACCTGATTGATCCAACATGAGGTGATCAAGCCCATGGCCGCTGCCATTGGTCAGTACATCTGTGGCCTTTTTATCACCTATCATCAGGTTCTTGTAGCCTTTTGCTAACATATGTTGTTCCACAAGATGTTCAGCGCAGTCTCCACGCCGCTTGGTCACTTTTTTGCTACCTTTGACTTTTCCGCCGTCAGAGCCCTCTTCTTTCTTGGGTGAGGCGTCTTTCTCTTTTGACCCTTGATTTGAGGTTGCCTTGCTGCTCTTGGGGGCGTCTATTTTATCTACTTTCTTTTGCGCTTTGCCAATATCCCAAGCGGTTTCTATTACGTCATCGCCTTTCGTTACAATTTTAGTTGGGTTGGAGAGTATCGCGGCACCAGCCATGGCTAATTGTGCCGTTTCTTCTGGCACACCCATCATGTTCGCAGCCTTACCTACACCTTTCTCAAGCAATGTTTGTTGTGATTCACCTGACCAAGCTTGACTAAAACCTGACCACGCATTATCGCTGCCATTTGCAACCAGCAGAACTCCTCCCGCTGTCGTTGCTGGCTCAGGGAAGATAATGGCCGCTGCACCACTGACGATTTCAACAACCCCAAAAGCTCCGGTTACAAGCCCCTCCGTGCGCGCAACAATTTTGTATTCCTCATCAAGTTCAACCGCATAGTTGTACGCTTCGTTTAGTTTGTTAGACGCGGTCTCTAACGCATTCTCGAGGCGCTGGTTTAACTGTTCAAAAAAATCCAGTTCCTCTGTCTCTATGGGCTCAACGACACCCTCATCCTGAATATTGTCTGTAGGTGGTGGAGGGCAATGAACCAGTATGCCAATGGTGTTTTTGTTGTTCATGTAAAACTGATCGTTAACACGAATAACCGGGCTACCATTCACTTTAAATGAACTCGAGTGATCTTTAGGCTCTGCTTTGGCACCTTTCGTCCCCGATTTCACCCCTTTACCAGTACCTGCTTCATCCCCTTGGGTTTTTACACTGTCGGATGACAAAATAAAGGCAGGGTTACCGTTAAAGTAAACGTTTTGGCTTTCATTATTGGAACTGTTTAAAGCAATCGTAATCGGATAGGGGACGGGAACTTGGCTCGACCCGATAGGGGTTAAACACACATCGGGCGCCATTGATATGACTTTATAATCTCCGTCTTTACGAGCCGCAAATTGGTTAGCCATTCGCTTTCTCCTCGCCTTTTGAACGCAGTTGAATCGCTCTTATCTTCTTAGGCAACTCCTGCGCAGGCCAAACACCTTTCCAAATCGCGGTCAAAACACCGTTGTGAAGCCCTTGTTCGATATCAAAGTGCAAGGTATCTAGGTGACACTGTCCAACCCCTTTTTCTCCTCCCGCCAACTGAATTTCCCATAAAAACTGGTACTCTGGGACGGTGACAACCACCACGGGATGATGGGGATCTAAGTGAGTAAAGGTGATAGACTCCCCCCCTTTAAGAAAGGTCTTGGGACGCAGTCTTTCACAACCAGCGAGATAGTGTCTGCGATCAAAATCTTGCGGTAACAGTGGATGATGATTCTCTAACCAAACTTTATCGTAAGTACCTGCATAGGAGAGCCTCGGCTGCCAACTTCGATGGCAGATCCCAAAGCCAGCCGCTGGTTGTGGTTTTCTTGCCTGGGTCTCGTCGATACGATGATCAGCCCACTCAAGTTGATGAACATCTTGATTTTTGAGCGGCTCGCCAACGGGCAATAAACCTTTGCCGATAGGATTGAACTCGGAGACCGTATCCGTAGCTTCACAATAACCGCCAAACGCGTTTTCAAAACGAATAGGCACGTGGGTACACGGCTCAGCTTCTGAATACACGGGAACCATCAGAACTCGCTCCCAATGCCTAGGACCGTACACATTCAGCATTGCAGGAGGAAGGCCATCTAGATAAATGCCCGCAGTCCATTGAGGTAAAGGGACTTGGTTTGGCGCATACGCTGTGGCGTTCGCTGTAATGTCTGTTGTCGGTTTTAATGGAGAGAAATCAGACTCAACTCTTACACTACTTTCATTAGGCTCTCCAAAAAACGTGTCTTGCGCCAATATTGGTGCAGGGATTGGACCTGACAGCGTGACGGAATTGCTGGCATCGACACGAATATTAAATTGCCCTTTGATAAGGACGTTACCTAGCTTCGCCCCTTTAGGAGAAAGCGTGAGCCAATGCTGCACGGTAAACTGAGTATGGTTCTTTAGCTCCATTAGTTTACCTCAACAACCTTCGCATCAATTTCGACTTTATCCTGTCCCGAAATCGAGATTTTCTTTGCAGTCAATAAGATGGTACCGTCAGCATTCATCACCAATTTGCTGTCACCGCACACCACTTCATAGCGTTCACCCACAATGAGCTGGCGCAATATACCAACCTGCTCTGTGTAGGTCAGACCAACGCTGACGTTTTTTGACGCCCCAACCGTTTCTTGGTAGCCCGCTCCAATAGTAAGTGCTTTAGCGGCACCCACGGTTTCAGCTTTGGCGATCGCAGTGGTTTCTGCAGTATTCCCTTTGATCGTTACGACCTCGTTACCCCCGACGGTTTCCGTTCTGTCGTTACCAATCGTGATGGTCTCATTATTACCAACAGTTTCAGTTCTATTGTTTCCTATCGTAATGGTTTCATCGTGTCCGACATTCTCACTGCGATCATGCCCCACTTTGGTGGTCTCATCATTGTTAACTACATTGTTTTGGTCTTTTTGGGCATGAATAAAGATTTCTTCTTGGCCTGCTTGGTCTTCAAATCGAATTTCGTTAAAACCCTCACCCTGATGAGTATCTGTCCTAATGACAGTTCTGGTTTTGTTCGCGGGCAGCGGATATGGAGAGGTATTCGTCGCATGATAAGTCCGGCCAGTGATAATGGGCTGATCCGGGTCGCCATGCAGAAACGACACGATGACCTCATGGCCAATACGTGGAATAGCCATAAAACCATATTGAGCCCCAGCCCAGCCCTGAGATACACGAACCCAACATGAACTATGTTCGTTCTGCTTACTCTCTCTGTCCCATGGGAAATGAACTTTCACTCGACCATGTTCGTCACAGTAGATTTCTTCACCTGCTGGGCCAACCACCTTCGCTATCATTGGGCCATCAACCTGTGGCTTCGGCTGAGGTGTTGCACGCCACGTTTTATTAGCTGGTATAACGGTAAACTGGTTTGAATAGGTGGTGGCTCCATGGCCTCCATCCTCTTCTAGAGCTTGAGGTTGTGTACCTTGGTGAGTCACTTCAACCACGACCCAATCACGGTTGGCGCTCGCCTCTAGGTTGTCACTTAAATCAAACTTCGTACCAGCCCGAAGAGCGGGATGATTACTTTTTCCACTCCCCAAACTCGACTCTCGACGTAAGTACTCTAGACGAAGCTGGCTGAAAGCGCTCCCTGCACCATCATCCTTATATCGACCGGGGAAATCATAGTACTCATAACTGCTTTGTTGAAAGCTCAGATCGGAACCTGTTTTTTCTTGTAAGAAGCCATAATTGGGCTTCTTAAAACTGTAATCTTTAAATGTAAGATGGCTAGGCTCACTCTGATGTTCAATGAGAAACTGAGAAACAAAAGGATTGTCGGTTTGTCCCCCAGATAGACCGTTGTGAGGCACAAGCCCCGAATACTTAGAAATGAGTGTGTTGTCATCAAAAAAAATAACTGTGTGCTTTCCATCAGCCTGTTCAATGTAATAGGTGATACCTTCTTCTGCCGCTAAGCGATGAACAAATGCCAAGTCACTTTCTCGGTATTGCACACAAAACTCACGCTGGGAAAGGGTTCTTTTCAACGCAAAACTGAAGTCTATGACGCCCATTTCCTGCAAAATTTGGCTAATGATGTCTTGAACTGTTTTGAATTGGAAAATACGGCTATTGTGGCGAAGTGATAATCGCTCAAGGGCTGGTACTAAGACAAGTGAATACGAGGTATGGTGATGGCCGATATCACCTTGGGAGAATTGGCGAACAATGCCGTGGACATACTGCACTGCCTCGCCGTTACATTTCATGACCAGTTGGCCAGCTTTATCCACCACTTGTTGGGCTGTTATACTCGGTTGCCGACTGGCTAGCTCAATATTATAGCGAAAACCATAACAAGCTTGAGAAACATCAAAACGTGAATCCGAGAGAGATTCTTTGCCTTGGTAGCCTGTAACTACAAATGTTTCTTCAGGTAATCCATCAACGGTTAGGGTGAATGTTAACTTTGCCATCAACTGTGCCTTTTTTATATGGAAAATAAAGACCAGCTAGGCTGTTCCCAACCACGCTGGTCTGACCTAATCTTCACGCTGAGATGAGGATTACGCCTCGATTGGTTTACGCCAGTCGTCAGAGCCTGACGTGCCCGCATTAACGTGGTCCCAAGTGATTTTGCGGTAAGACAGAGACACAGTCACATTCTGAGTAAAGTCAGATTTTGCTGGGTCTTGGCAGTGTGGCATTTCACAGTGGATGTCTACGATAGATGCGTTTTCCAGCTTAGTAGTGAAGAAGTTTTCTTGTTTGCCTTCGATAGAGGTGCGGTACCACTTTAGCTCAACAGACTTCAACTTTTCACCAGACGATAATGCGTTGTATAGAAGTGGAACAGATTTATTCAAGCACACTGTAAATTTAAACGGTTTATGTACACGTTGACCTGACGGCTGGCCAGATTGTGGGTCCGTCGGTACCGTCACTACGTGGTCAAACTGCTGAACCAGCATCTCATCTTCATGGCCTTCAACGAATGAATCGCCGATAGAGTCAGCAGTACATGCACCTGCAGTGATAAGACCCTGAGTTTGGCCTTCGATAGAGATATAACATGGAGTTGGCATAGCTATTTCCTTTCTAAAAAATCATTAAATAAATGAAAGCGTTAACGCGCTCTGCGCACCGTCGCGATAGAAAGAGCAAGTGGGATGCCAACTTTCACACCATTCAAAATCAATAAGTTATAGAAATAACCCCATCAACAAAGCAAAAAGTTGCCCAACGCTGAGCAAGATCTTGCTTAGCAGGCAAAAAATCACTCGGTTAAGTGAGTAACTGAACCTGTTTTTACTGCACGTGGACAACCCGACATGTAGTAGAAAGTGTGAAGAAGTGGCATGCTGGAAAATAACTATTCAGAAGAGTTGCCATAGATGAGATTAAATCAATGTGAGCAACAAAAGCCTTTGTTTTGTTGTCTCAATTTCGGAGAGGAAGTGCGATAAGCTCAAGCATCCTTCTTAATGTGATGCTTGGGCTTTTTCTATCAATTACTAAAAAGTCCGGTATTAAATTTTGGTCGTTTGAATGATGACAGTGCCGAGCGCGCCGGAGTCTAAATTTGCGCCTGTTTGAGACGTGATGTACTTATTCAATGGAGGCTGAGGGCCTGATGGCGTCCAAGTTGAAGTGTTTGTTTTACTTCCCCAAGGGCAATCCCAAGAATAAGTCCCAACATGTGTTGAACCGTCGTATAGTTCGAATGAGCCTTCTGTACCTGATGACGCATCCGAGCGACCACAAGCATTAATCGAGAACGATGTGCCTCTTTCAATAATGTGTCCATCTATCGCACTAGGCTCATATTCGTTATCTTTGCTACCACCAGCAGCACCGATCTGTTTTGAGTCATAAAACTTGCCCCAAGAATGACTCACATTTTTCAGCGTCACATCATAGTTGGTTGCATAAATCGTAATTGTTACCCATTGTGCATATGCCATGAGAGTTACCTTTCCATTTGACGTTTAAGTTTTTATGTTTATCCAAAAGATAAACTTTGTGCTGTACTCGCTTCAGTATGTAGCAACGAGCACTTCACTAAACAATCTAGTCCGTTTCTCTCATTATTCTCGTTATCTTTATTTTTCTGTTGTCACTAACACAACCTTTATGAAACCAAGTGCAATCATGTTAAAAGTTAATAATCCTTCAATCTGCAACCTGAATTTAAAAAACTGAAATTCTAAAACTTCAACTCTCCATTCGGCGTAGTATTCCACTCATGGCGGTTCAGTAGACTGTGGCTGCCATACTTCATCGCATCTCTATTGTCGGTTGGCTGAGCAGCACCATACCCCCCTGAATCCTCATAAATTTTTTGAGATTGCTGGCTTTGGCGTAATCGTTCTAACTGTTGCTGCTTCTTCAATTCGGCTTCGTGATTCGCCTTTATTGTCAGAACTCGCTGATAGTTATGCTCCAACGCTTCGGGTGTCAGTTCTGTGAGATTCATGGATTGACTGAGCTCATTGATGAATTGGCGCTTTTGTGGGTCTTCGCCTGCCCATTTCTGCGCGGCATTTCCGACTTCACGATTGGATTGATTCTCACCTAATCGTCCATACACTTGATTAATCATCGATTTTCTTTCATCAAAGCGAGCATTAACCACGGAAATTTGCTCTGGTGTGGGTTCCAACAAGTCATTCAGCGCTGCAGTACGGTCTTTTTCAAGCTCTGTCACTGCTTCACGCCACTGCTTATCGATCTCAGTGCGTGATTTAGCATCGCCCACATTGAACAAATTCGCGTAGTGATCATTGGTAAAAAACTGCTTAGCCATATGGATTTGGCCTGTTACGTCTTTCATTAACGCATCGAGCGGGATCACTTTTATGGCCTCTTGGCTACCTGCCAAACGGCTTTCGGTTACTGGCGCGGTTTTGGTCGTACCGTCCTCATACGTCACTTTCAAACCGACCACCACACCCGGCTGATCGCCTTCGCGATTTGGGTCAATATCGGCAACAAAATCATGACGCAGATACTCTTTATCCTTAATCACCTTACCCGATTCAGGATCTTTATCGCCAATCCCTTGCTTCACATTGCGCTCAAGCAACACGCCCATCGATTTTGTGAATTGCGAATCTTTGTATGAAATTGAGCCATCAAGCACTTTAGGCATGGTTGATTCAATATCAAAAGCCGCCTGAACGACACGAGGCGTGTATCGGCGTGGGTCGTAAGCACTGCCCTTAATGTGTTCCTGCTCAAATAACGGATCAAGTTCACCGGTTTCCATATAGCGCTTGAGGCCAGATTGGATAAGCGGCAAATTCTCCTGCATGTAAGTCATTTTCTTTTGCTGATTGAGTTGGTACTGACTCAGTTCCTTGGCACTCTTATGCGCATCAATCTGAACGTCCAGTAACCGATTACGCTGAGCGCGATCCTCACCTTCTCGTTTCAGGTTATCTTGATAACGCTGCTCTTCCTTTTCCGTCTGAGCATTACGATACTCAATACCATCTTGATAACGCTTATCATTTTTTGCTTCAATTTGGGAGAGTCTAGCCTGACCATCTTGATAGCGCTGCTCTTCTCGCGCATCAAGCTTATCACGGCGTTCATTATCCGCCTGACGCTGGTAGTAACCTTCTGCGACCTGAAATCCGCGAATTGCACCATCAATGGCGCTGCGTGTATCTAACTGCATTAGAAAAGCTCCCCTAGAATTAACCCTGCTGCTGCACCAATCGCCGCGCCCATAGGACCACCGACGGAACCCGCTTGCATCCCCGCCATCATGCCCATGCCTGCTCCCGTCGTCACACTGGATAAACGCTTGGTACGCTCCGCTTCCTTGAGGCTCTGATTGGCTTGCTCGCGTTGCTCTTCACGCTGGGCAGACTCTTGCATTCCTGCCAGCGCACGTTTACGGGTATCCGCACCCAAACTCAATAAACTGTATCCCATAACTACCCCACACTAAGCTGTGATAATTTACCTTTCGCTCCGCCACTGAGCACACTCATCGCACGCTCTTGCTCATTCTCACGTAGGCTATTCTTCGTGGTGACATTCGCTAGAGATAACCTTGCTTGATCGTTTGGGTTTGCTTCCGCCTTAACGCCAAAACGCGCCATTTGGTTAGCATTAGCCAGCGTGGCACTCTTTTGAGCGCTAGCAAAGTTCTCATCCACTCGACCAAGCTGTTGCTTAAGCAGCTCGCCGTTTTGCGTTTGCTCTAAAAGCTGCTTCTGCTGCGGATAAAATCGCTCTAACCAGTCTTGATACATAGCATTAGTAATATTGGCAAAATTATTTGCCGCAATTCCTGAACTCATCGCTTACCCTCTGTTGAGTACATAGTTATGATCCATGCCCGCCTGACCTTTCAGCGTCTTGGTATCGACATTCACAAAGCTCGTATCTGGCTTGGCACGGTTCATGTACATGCTGGTTCCAATCCCCGCTAACGTCCCTACAGCCTGAGCATTCGCGCTACGTCGATTAAACGCCGTAGCGGCATCCTCTGTCGCTTTTTTCAAAGAGAGCCGCGCCGTATCTTCCATGCCCACCAAGCCCTCGGCTTTCTGGCCAGCACCCACTGCGACCACATCTTGCTTACCCACCACATACTTATCCTGCTCATTCACCTGAGCGCGGTTTGCCGTATCACCCTGAGCAAGTGTTTGGTCAGTGGCGAGGCTGCTTAAGGTCGCATTAAACTTGCCAGAACTTGGATCAACACCGGAGGCCACAAGGTTCTCTGCGGTCGCCTCTCGCGCTTTGCCGTACTCACGGTTATAGCTCAAGTCTGCCGCCTGCTTAACATCGCCCATGCTCGCGTCTGAATTAAAGTTATTGACGCGCTTAATGAAGATATCTTCAAACTCCTTTAACTCACTGTTGTAAAGCTTCCACTCTTTTACCGCAACTTGCGATGCCGCAATTTCTGCGGCGGTTTCTTTTACCCCGTTATCTTTTTTTCCACCCATTTAAACTAACTCCTTTCGCCATCGAGTTACATTGCCGATTTGTTCCACTTTTACATACCCTAGTCGGGCGCATAATGCCTCAAACCCACCGACTAACGCGGTTTCAAACTCAATATACTTTGCGCCAATCGCACGGCTTAACGTTTCAATGATCGGCTGATATTTTACGGTGCAACCGTGGCTAAATGAGCACGCAAACACCACACATACCTTATCGCCATCGAAAGGGCGTAAAGCAAAAAAACCCTCCTCTGAGAGAAACAAAAACGCCTTACCCGAAAGCAAGGCGCGATCCACATCCTCTACAAAATCATGCTGGTTTTTTTGAGCGGCAGATTGGATAATTGGCAATAAACTATCACGCCATTTATCGTAAGATTGATTATAAATCAAACACGACTTCTCCGTTTACAATACGTGCTTCGGCATTGATTTCAGAGTGAGCAAAACCGATAGATATGCCGAGAGATTCAAAAAATTTCTGGTACGGCTCTGCTTCAAAATCCAGTGAAAACGTCACTTGCAATACCTTTCCTGTCGCTAAATTGTAGATGTATATATACATACAAACACTTACCTTAGACTTAGGAGCGTTATTACAGAAAGTTCAACTCCAAAATTAGGCGAAGTAGGGAGATCTGTAATAACCTCCGCATTCAATCCTAAGAATGAAGAATCAATAGATAACGCCGCTGTAAAACAATATGAGAACTCTGAACGTAATAAGTGTTTACGTTCATAAATGACAGCACCATCATTCACACGCTTAACTCGAAAAGTTGCAGCGTAAGAGCTAGGAGCGCTGTTGTGAGTCGGCCAGACGAAAGAATTGAATGTAATTACTGCCCTGCCGGAAATCTTAGTATTCAAATTTAAGAACACACGATTTGATGTTCTTGTATCAGCACTATGTACGCTAGTTGCAGCACCGCTTGCTAACTGCAAGCTACCGATGTAGCCCTCTGGCACAATGAGTCGATTCGTCTTTAACGTACCATCGTTATAAATGAACGTATGATACCCCTCATAATCCCCCCCAATACCGAATCCAGCATCACCACCTCGCAGTTGACCTGTATTGATTATAGGAGATGAAATTTCAATTCCAGCTTTCACCGCATCCGCAACAATACTTTGAGCTTGCAATATTTGTATTGTTGCACTCTCAATTAATGCTTTTGGAATAACTACTCGCCCCTTATCAATAGAAAAAGTAGGCACAAGAGCACTTGGCTTATTCGGATCGTAGACAAAAAACTGACTGGCACTTACAGCGATTTGACTTGAACCATCAGACTTTGCAATTAAGCCAATCCCCGCTTTAATATTTCCCGCCTGTGCTTTTAGCGACCACATCGCTTGGAATGCAGAACTGCCATCGCTATTAATCTTAGCAATCGCTTTTGAGTTATTTGCTACCGATGCTTTTGCACCGTCAACATTGGCTTCTAGATTATTGACTCGCTCCGACATTGCATAATTTGCATTTGCTACCGTTTGATGAAGCTCAGACAAAAGAGCATTCGTCGTTTTATCTGCCGTCTCAAAATCCGAGGTTAACCGCAAAATTTTCTGTGCCAACGCCTGAGTCGCGTCAGACGACACTTTAGAGACTTCAACAATCTTGGCATTGGTCGAAACTGTCTGCGCCAAGTCTCTCGAAATATAAGCCGCATTAAGCTGTTTAATCTGCAATGCCAGCACCTGACTGACATTTTGCAAAATAGTCTCGATACGGCCAATCAGCTTACCTGATTCCGCCATTTCCTTATCAAGCGCCGCCAATTCTTCATCAAGCGAATCGAGAGCATCTTGCGCGGCCTTATTATCAATCTCTTTTTGCATGTGTTGGATAAGCTCAGAGCTTTTTAACTGCTCCGCTAACTCATCCACCACACCGGCAATATCTTGTGAGGTTTCCGCCGCGACCCCATTCACATCATGGTAAGGACCCGCTAAATCATTCGTATTAACAAAGCGCACCCAATAGAAGTAATGGCTACCCAAATTGACGACATCAGAAAACACATTCGCAGGCGTCGTCGCTATCAATACCGCTTGAGAAAAGTCATTTGTGCCCGCTCGCCACACCTCGGCATACGCAAAGCCTTTAAAGCGTGGAGTATCCCACTGCACCAAAATGGCAGAGAACCCGCCAAACGCCTCAACGTTATTCGGCGCGTGAGGCGGCTCAACAACACTATCACCGGCATTACTCCCACCGCCGACGATAACCTTATTCATCGTGCCTTTAATCGCCGCCACATCTTTTTCAGTCACAGCGCGATAACGGCCATTGCCTCGCTGCCCTGTTAAAATCTCAACGTTTTCATATAACGCATCGAGAGAGCGCCCAGCTCGAAATGGACTTTTAGTATTGCCCGCCATCAGTACAACTCCGAAACCGTATCCGCCAGAATAATCCGCTCAACCTTCACCGAACCGGTCACTTTAACTTGCCACTGAAAAGCGCGCACTGGCGGCAAACGAACTGGCTGATTAGTTAGCTCACCAAACGTCAAAGAGTAAATCTCCACATCATCGGCAATAAAGCTCACCGCCAACAATTCAGGCGCTGGGCATTGAATACGCGCACAAGTCACTAACGCACTGTGCGGTACAATGAATTTCTTACTCATCCACTCCATAGCAATCACATCAGAACCATTACGCCACTGAGAAAGCTGTTTGCCCTTCGCTACATACAGTGCATCTTTGTGCAAGTAATGGTAAGCCGCCGCCCAACGATGACTGATCCGCGTAAAAGATTGGCTAACCAAATCAAAAATAAAACCGCCGCCTTCACATTGCGCCACGTATTGCCCTTCCACTGCCCACGCCTTAATGGTTTCAGGCTTGAAAGATTGCCAAGTGACTCGATCAATAATCGCATCAGACAACACGAACGTATTCGACGACGAAATAGCCACTAGGCCATCCGGTGAGGCGTAAATTGCCGTACCATTAATCACCACCATTGATGCTGCACTCACACAAGCCTGCTCAATATTCAGACGCATCCCTGTGATCATGCTAGGCGTCACACCGGAAAAGAGATAAGGCTTGCCCTTCGTGGCCACGACTAACGAGGTTTCAATCGGCGCAATCGCCACAATGTCATCATCGGTGATACCACGGTTACTCTTGCTCCACGCATAGGGCAAATAGGCTTCGGAAAACATCACCTCATTTCCCGCAAACCCCGCACAAATCCCGTTGGCCATTGCACACAAACCTTGCAAATTAGCATCGGGCATATCGTATTCCCACGTTTCAAGCGAAGGACCATTGATATTACGGGCAGCATCGATGTATTGCGTCTGACTAATTGGCAGCTCCGCTACCAATAAAAAATCCCCCTCACCACTGGAAGACACCGAACGGTACAAGCGGGTATGGGTCACATTGTGGGTATTCGCAGAGAGCGGCGCGAGCTGAATCGTCACTGTTGAACCCGGCTTTTCAATCAATACCGATTGGCTCGCCTCACCCGGTGCGCCCTCTTCCCCAAATCGCGTCACATAGGTTTGAATGTATAGGCGATCTTCATCATCGTAAGCGGGTAACTCACCCTCTGGCGGATTCTCGCCGGTCGAGGCATCCACCTTCGTCACAACCGGCTTACCAAGAGGTCTTGGCACCCCCAAGTCATACCACGCCGCAGGCATAACCCCTTGTGTCACAGCAATATCTTGCGCGGTCACTTTCGGCTTATCTTGTCCAGTCCAATACACCCGCTGATAAGGATCTTGCGCCATCGGATTGGCAATCACACTCACCGGCTTAGAAAACGTAAACCAATGCGTATGCGCATAGAGAAAGAGCGTTTTTGGCGAATCAATTGGCAATAGCACATCCGCCAGATCACTTTTCATCGGTGCAACCACACCGCGCTCATAAGTACAATTGAGCGCAAAGGCCGCTGCCTCATTAGGCAGCAAATGTGGCTCAAGGCGAGGCATTTCGCCTTTCATCGTAGCGATTTCAATGCGCATAATTCACATCCTAAAAAAATAGGGAAGCAGCCATTTAATGGCTGCTTCCCTATGACTGTTTCGTTATAGATTTTTTAAAAAGTAAACTCGCTCACTTGTTCGATGGACTCAAGCCGCATCAATTCAACTTCGCGTTGATTAGACCATTGTCTAATAGCTTCCTTTAACTGATAAATATCAGTAACCGTTTCATAGCCTACAATGCCAAGAGCTTCACGCTCTCTAGCTCGCTCTAAACGCCATTCAAGCAAATTAATTCTGCGTTCAGCTTCTGCCTTGATTGCTAGAATTTTTTCAGCTTTTAAGATTGTTAGGTCTGTTTCTAGCTCAGATTCGCTGCTAAAAATGAACTCTTCATAAGCATTGCCAACGGTTGTTGCTATTACTTTTCGACAACGCTGTCCCGGCGCAGGTATTCCATCAACCCACGTTTCGTTTTGCCATATCTCTAACATACTAACCTCTACCTAACTCTGATGATTTGATAAGCGACGTAGACCACTGAATTGTTGCTATCTGAATATCCATAGATTTTAACGGGGAGTCCCAGTGCTCCATCGAGATGCTGCAAGGGATTCATAGCATCGCTCGCAGCTAGGCTTGCGGAGTTGCTGTATGCTCTACCGCCGACTCTAAATGAATTATTAACGCCGAATAGGTAATTATTTGATTGCCCTCGGTCAGTTATCGTAAAGTTAAAAACACCACGTCCAAGGTCGATTTTTTTACCGATGCCGGAGTTTGTTTCAAGTAAAGTGATTCTGATGAAGCTATCTGATGACGGAGGAGTTATTATAAACGGAGCTGATAATTTGACAGTTCTGCTAGTTAAATTAACGACACCAATGATTTCTTCATGACCGTACTTATCGCCCCCCGACTGAGCTGCTGCTATAACTCTGTTTGCTTCACTAGTTACATGTGACTTCACATCATTCTTAGCTGTTTGAGTAGTCGAGTTAACTTCGTCACGACTGACTTCAACTGCCGCTGTAATTGCTGTGGCTTGCGAGTCGATTGCACTTAGTGTTCTATCTGTTTCTTGAGTGATGTGAGATGCTACACCACTTGATGCACCACTTACATGTACGTTTATTTCGTCAGCTTTAGCCGCGATTTCTGCAATTACCGCTTGCGTCTGTGTATCAATTTTTATCTGAGTTTCAGCCGCTTTTCGCTGTACCTCGTTAAGAATTACTGGCTCTAAGCTCATTCGGTTGTTACTCCTATGCTTACTAAACGCCCGTCAGTGTATGTATAGGTGGTTGTCTTAGTAGCACCGTTTCTTATGCTGATGGTTTGTGTGAGTACGTTGTCCGTATACGTGTAAGTGATAACCTCTTGGCCGTCACCGTGCTCAATTACCTGCTGCGTTAACCTACCGTTTTCATACGCAAAAGTACTTGCGCTTAACTCGAGCGCAAGGGTATCGACTTTCTTTGCGAGTCGATTATCCACTTGCTGCTGACTGTACACACTCAGGTTTGTTCGGGCATCGGTTGCAGAAGCTAGATCAGATAAGTTAGCTTCTTTGAGTAACGACCCACCTGTCGCTGACTCTACTAAGTTTTCAGCTCGCTTTGCTTGCTCTGTGGCAATGACAGCTTGCTCTGTTGCGACCTCCGCGTTTTGCGCAGTCTGCGATGCTAGCTGCTCAACGAGCATAGATTTCTCAGAGACAAGCTGTGCATTTTCATCAACGCTCAATTTTGCCGCCGAAACCGCACTTCGATCTTGTGATGTGACGGTCGCATCTTGCTCAGCCTGCGAGGCTTTTTGCGTTGCCGTCTGAGCCGCTTGCTGTGCCAAGTGCCGTTCTTCGCGTGTAACAACAGCATCCTGAGCTGTCTTTTCAGCAGCAATGATTGCCATTTCAGCATTGTCAGTTGCAACTTGTGCATATTGGTTGGAGATTTCTGCATTATCTGTTGTAATTTTCTGAGGGCTTATCCAAGCCTGACCATTCCAAAACTTTTGCTCACCTACATTGTTGCCGTAATCATGAAAATATGTCGCGCCTATTATTAAAGGTTTTCCTTGATTATCCAGCGTCGGCTCTTCATTTTTAGGACCAAGAAATCGACTGTCAAAAACATTGAAAACCTGTTGAGATTCATTAAGTGATTGATGAGCGTTTTCGGCAGCATTTGATGCAGTTACAGCACTCTGAGCGGAGCTATCTCGATATTCTTTCCACAATGCTAAATGCGTTAGCTCTTCTGTTTTTAATTGGGCTTGCTGTGATAATTGAGCAGATAAAGACGCACTTTCAGCATGTTGACTAGCAACTTCAATAATTTTATTGGATTCGTCTACATTGCTTTTGAGTTCAAAAAGTGCCTGAGTGTACTTTTCTAATAATTCAGCTCCAACTTTAGTCTGCGCATCAACGCTCTGAACCAGATCTTGAACCGTAGGCTCACTCATTACCGTGCCACCTCGCTTTGTTTAATCATCTGCACAATGAACTGATCGGATGAAGATTTCTCACCCAGCGCCGTCGCAAAGGCTTGCAAATGCAGTTGAGCGCGCTGCGAATCAGAAGGGTTCATACTGTCTTTGTTGTAGGCGCGGTACATCACATAGTCCGATACCACACCTTCATAAATTTCAGTGATCGGAAAATCATCACTCTCGGCGTCCACCTTCATCGCGCTGGAATACACAATCTCAACAGTCGCGGTAGACTCAGGGGCAGGAAACAAAAACAGCGTTTTTTCATCGAGTTCATTACGAGTCCAGCACGTTGGCTCACCGGTCATTGTGCGCCAGTTCGGATAAAGCTGATTAAGCTTATTAATATCCACGTACTGCGCCGCCATCAGATTGATATGATTGACGGCCAACACCTTGTATAAATCCACAGGTAAACCCACGGTAAAGCTATCAACATCGATCGTCACCGTTTTGCGCGTCAAGTCTGGACGCCGCAACACAATCGCCGCAATCGCATCATTCAAAAAATCGATAAGCTCAGGGCGCGACCAACGAACATTACTCGCATCGATCAGATCACGCGAAATCCGGTCAATGATGGTTTTGATAGAGGTAGGCATCAGAAAAACTCTCGCTGACGAATGGGATTAGAAAACGACTGAACCTCACCTGATTCGAGGCTAAAGCGCTTAGCTTTACGTAGCGCATCCATAAACCATGCGCGATACTCATTACCCAGCTTCGGGTTATGCCAATCGCTATCCGGTTGCAACATCAAAATATGCGCTGCGCCATAGCAGACCGCTTGGCAATACTCATCAAAAAGCACTTTAGGTAAGGTTTTGGAGTGAAGCTGCGGCTCAACAGAACAATGCACCGAGACACGCTGACAATCCGTTAAGAACATCAACACATCACGGTTCATTTGGCGGTAGTTCACACCCTTTATCAGTGCCGCGCCTTCATTATCGAGAACCGCCATAACTTCACTGGCCAAGTAACTGCCTTTGCCGGGTTCGTTCAAATCGGAACTACCGACCACCGCAATCACATTCTCAGCCTTCACACCTTCAAGCTTACGCTCATAGCGCACAAGACCACTTTCTCGGCAAAACTCTTGCCCAGCTTGCAGCAAAGCACTGTGCAGTAATGGCGCAAGTGCGACATTGACCAATTGCCGAAGGGTAGGCACAAACTGTTCGATAGCGACGGTTTCCATAATCACTCCGCGAGGTTTGCCGGTTCACTCTCTTCACTCATGCGACGCAGATAATCGCGCACTCTTACTCGAAACTCTGTCACCTCTTCCTGCGCGCCTTTGGGTGCTATATCGAGCTCATTAGCAGCGATCAGCGTCTTTAACTTGGCTGAGTTGAGCTTATCGAGATCCAACTCCTCACCATTTAGCATGACAACCATGGAAGCCGCTTTTTGCTCAGCCGCTTGCATCACTTCTTGCGCTGCCCTTTGATGAGCGATCGCTTGGGCCTTTTCATCAAGAAGCTTCAGATGATCCTCTAACTCCTCTTCCGTTATCCATACGCTCGGAAAATCCAGTAGCTGATAAGCCAAATCTTGTTCAACCAACACCGGCTTATGGCGCGGAAACACCAGCCTAGAGCCAGCGACCGTATCTTTTTTCTTTGGCTTAGGCCCGATATAGACCACAGCAATTTTATGCGTCATCACTCTCTCCCAAAAATCAAAGGAGGCTCCTTGCCTCCCTCTCTACAGTGGCTGGGCTTAATACCCAACGTTGACGTACTCCGGCAAGATGAGAAGCTCGCCTGTGGCGACACCACCTTTAATGGTGACGTTCAGGATGCCCTTTTCTTTGAGGTACACGGGTTTGATCGGGATCTGCTTGGCGACTTTATTGGCGACCGCTTCCCCAAGCGCTAAGGCGATATCGTTGACTTTGATATCGACGCTGACCGAGGCTCCAAGCCCATTGGTCACCAGACGTACCCCCGTCAGCTTTAAACCAATCGGCAGCTCCAAGACAGCGAATACCGTGCCGATAGGCGTGTTTTTGGCACTGAGTTTTCCTTCTTCAAGTGATAAATTGCCGTGCGCCCCAACGTAGACACGGTTGTTAAAGGTTTCACTTTGTCGATGAGTCATTCACGTTTACTCCACTACAGGTTCACAGCCGTATCGAGCGCAATCACCCCGTGATCGTTCACGCGACCCGTTTTGTCTTTAAAGCGAATTTTCTTGGAGCCATTCATCCAATACACCGTGACTTCGGTACGGTTACCCGCATCCACATCTTCTTCGTGATATCGGAAGGATTGGCCACCTTGCGTTTTTCCCCACGCGTATGCCAACGCCTGCCCACCCAGTAACATGGCGCGATCTATGGTGGTCGCCGCATTGACTTGACGCACACTGGCTGCTTTATCGTTATTGGAAATCGAGACAACAGAACCAGGATTAAAACGGATTGGCATGCCTTTGTATTTGCGCACCAAGATATTGCCCCGCATCAGACAATCGCCACGAAACACCGGATGATTAAAGTTACGCGAGCGGGAAATCGCATTCGCAGTGAGGTTTTGCCAATCTTTACCTGAGGTTGAGGTATAGAAGTCACTCCATTGACGTGGGGTAACACTCAGTAAATAGAAGGGCTCATCGCCCGCCATCTTGTCGTCATTAAAACGGATTGGCTGTAGTGGATGAGGCATCTCTTCAAGGTAGAGACCGATATTATCCAATGTTTCAATCGAGAAAATATCCGCCGCATCGAGCCCTTCAAAGGAGGTTGCATCGCCCCCAAAGAAGTGACGATCATACGTTGGCGGCAAGACATCATTGACCATGATCTCGGCAAACTCAGTATCACTTTCTAAAGGCACAATGATGTCATCGGTCGCATAATCCCCCCGCGCTCCGGCAAGGTGCACTGTCGTAACCTGATCTTGCAGCGTATTCACGTAATCTGGCAGTAAAGCTCGAGTGAGTTTACGCAGTGGATGGCGAGTCTTTTGCTGCGTCATCTTACCGCCAGAATCCACTTGATGGCGGCCTTGGTTGATTTTCAGTGAGAAGTCCGCAAACTCTAAACTTTCACCCCGTCCGGCAATTCGGCGATCGCCCATGGTCGGCTTTTTCGTCAAACCATGCACAATCTGCATTTCTACCTCATCCCCTGCCGATTTACTTAAGTCGGCGCAGCGTACAATGGGAGCATGGGGTGAGGTTTGCTCATTGCCTTTTTTATTACTGGTGACACTCTACGGCGCATCTTCGGTCAACATGTTGGTAAACGAGCGATTGCGCAGGGTCGCTTTGAACAGCGCGGTTTCCTGTAACTTCACGCCGTCAGTAATGGTCGTCATACTTTCACTCCAATAAAAAAGCCCCTGCGTGTCAGCTGAGGCTCGGTGTTTGAAAAACGGGTTTAGAATCCAGCGTTATAAAGCAGTTGCTCGATTTGCGTTTCACTAAGTGAGTCAAACAATTTACCCAGCTCTTCGTGGTTAGCACTCTGTACCCGGTTCATCAGATCGGAATCACCCGCACGATGAGTATTGCCAAGCTCACTGGGTGACGCAGGCAAAGCGTTTTTCGCTTTACTGCTTGCTTCTTGCGCCGCGCTCAGAGCCTCTTGGGCTGACAATTTTGGCTCATCACCAAACGCCTGTCGTACCCGCTTACTTACCTCTTGAAATCGCTCGGCGTAACTTCGATTCGCCCATTCAGAACTTGAGGCTAAATGGTCATCAATTTGCTGCGCGGCATTCCAACGCGCCCCACCTTCACTCATCCACGACTGCAAATCTGCGTTCGCTTGCAGCGCCGTCGTCAACTCAGCGTTGTCGACTGGCGCGGCGCTTTCAGTCACCGGTGGTGTGGTCGAGGCCGCCACCGTGCCACTGGAAACCAACGCCTCAATTTTGTTATTCATAGCCAAAAAGAAAGGGGCGAGCTCGGGGTAATCCTCCTGCAACGCGGCAAGTTTTTTTTCATCAATGGTGACATCTTCCGGTAAGTCAGCCGGCGCCACGCCCAATTCCTCGAGTTGTTTATTACGCACATCAATCATGCGCTGCGCTTTTTCAAGCTGCGCTGAATGCGCTTTTAACTCTTCAAGTTCTTGGCGAAGCTGAGCTTTTTCTTGCCGCTCTCGCTCGAGCACCTCCATCGGGATAATGTGCTTTTGGTCTTTGGCAAGAATACCGTCTGGCTTTGCGTTAGGCTCTGCAGTTGGCGAGGCTGCATCGGTATCGCCGTCTAAACCTTCCACGCTTTGCGATTGTGAAGAGGGAGCAAGGTGCTCGTCAGCACCTTGTTCCTTCTCAACTGTTGGGCGACTTTCTTCCGCTTCCATCGATTCCAGCAAAGCTTCCAGCTCTTCCAATGTTTCATTACCAGTGACGGCAATCGTGTCTTGATGGGTATTCATGGTGACTCCTTTGATTAGACGTGTCGCTGTCTGTGCGGTTAAGCGCTCTCGAAAAAACGCTTAGCGACAAAAACAACAAAGCCGAGCACTAGGCTCGGCATTGAATATTCATGGGGACTATTGCTCGCTGGACTCGAAATACTGGCAAACCTGCATGGCGGCAGCGTAATCACAGATCATGCTGGCGTGACTTTGTGTGGCCAGTGCGGTGATAATGGCGCTCGCCTCCAGTTCGACAGCTTGGCTCGCCTGACGCATCAGCACCTCCTTTTCCGTATTCAAAAACACCGCCAGTTTATAGCCCTGAACCTCAACCGCATCAG
The DNA here is from genome assembly GCF_963874485.1 of Vibrio sp. V15_P4S5T153. Taxonomy (NCBI): domain Bacteria; kingdom Pseudomonadati; phylum Pseudomonadota; class Gammaproteobacteria; order Vibrionales; family Vibrionaceae; genus Vibrio; species Vibrio sp. V15_P4S5T153. The sequence goes on from NZ_CAWNHR010000018.1 coordinate 46,779, forward strand.
GAAATCGGGATTTAAAGCGCATTTGCCACTCGGGCATCGAAAGAAAAGCATACATCTGATAGAGGCTCACACACATCTCCACATCGCTTTGGTATGGTTGATAATGGTCAGCGAATTGCCGTTATCTGGCTGGCTTCTTTGAATGGCACTCTCTTTCTGATCCAAGGGATACACCGCCCCTTGAATGATGAGCTCGCGGATCTGCCCTCTTGTGAAAAGTGATGTGGTCCAAGAGCGCATCATACGAGTGACGGTGAGCGGCGTTTGAATACCTTCACGGCTGACTTTCCATTCGCCATCAACCCCAATTGAGGCCACTGACCCCACCCGTTTCAGCCGGTAATGATGAGGCTTAGACGCATCAAACTGATTGGTCAACCAAGAGACAATTGCGCCACCGATATAGCACTGGATCCCACTGCCACCTTGAAGCAATCGAAAGAAGTTATCGACCGTCTCTCCAGAAAAGAGCGCTTGAAAACTGTCGTTTCTTAACCCTTCGGCCTCAATAGAAATATCAAAATCACCATTGAAAACCATAGGTTTATCCAATACGGCATATTGCGTTAAACCATCAAAATATGGGGCGTAGCGTTCGCGGCTCACCAAGACTCGGCGTACCCAAAGTGGCTGTTGATCGACCATGCTTACACCAAGGAAAAGTGGGCATTATTTGGAACAAGGTACCCGCTACGCAAGATCACCAGCTCATAGTGACCTGTCGCAGTAAAGGTTTGTGCGGTGATCCGCTCACCATCGAGCTCATATTGCAGCTCGACGGAGCCACCCACCTCAGCTTTTACCAATAACGAACGAAACGGCTTGGATTTATCCACCAATACCGTAAGTTCATGCGCGATACTTTTCATCAATACTCCCGCTTACAACGACTCTAATTCCGCTTTAAATGCGGCAAGCTTTTCTGCCGAAGCTCGGTCAAGGCAAAGTCCGCCATCAGCGAGCTCAATCACGGTCAGGTTGGTTGGCCACATCGGCGAAGGTTTTCTCACTACGCTGCACGAGACCACCATTAGCAATATGCTCACTAGGAGAATCGGTTGCCGCTTGTTTACGCGACCGATTAATCGAATCCAACATCGCATTTAGTAGCCTCATCAATAGGGATAACAACTCGTTCATGATGTCACTCGATACATTCCATCACTTCACACACCGCCTGTGACAGCAGCGATTGAAACTCCGGCGATATCTGGTAGCCCAATGACAGCATCAATGCCGCCAATAACGCCACCAGCGCACGGATCACTTTGCGGTTTTTAAAAATAAGACCTAGCTTATCCATAAGTTCCCCTTAAAGGTCATTGTCCATTGCGGCGAACAGCAGACACTGCGCGATTCGGCGCATCCACCCTCGCCCGTATTCGTTGAAGGTCGAGACTTTGGTGTAAAGCGTGATGCGATAAGCGATGTAGCGCATCAGTAGATCATTGAGATCCATCGTTTGTGTCGCCAACAGCGTCTTCGGGCCGATAATGCCATCAGGCTTTTCACCCACTGCGTTTTGCAGCATTTTCACGGCACGATGCCAACCATGCTGCACCGCAGCATCAAAGAGTTGGTATTGCATCGCCGGACGAAAATACGCCATACCGAACGCTTGCCACCAATCCTCAAAGTAAATCGCCTTCACCTGCTCGTAGGAGAGGCTTCTGATATCAAGATGTGGGTAAGTCATCGCGGCAATGCCACGATTGGTGCCCTTCAGCTCACCAACGCCGACACGTCCTCCAGTCCAGTTTCCGCGATCTTTGGGGTCACATTGAAAGCCGCCTTCGTGGGGCATTAGACGTTCAAACACCACATCAAACATGACTTTTCTCCAATAAAAAGCCCCCACATCCAACCAAGCATGTGAGGGCAATACAAAGCATTCGGCGTTTAAGGCTGATTTGAGATAGAGCTAATAAATTTGCGCTCAAAAATGGCAAGGATCCGCGAGCCAGCGTAACCACTGATACCACAAGCAAACCCCGCCAATTCTTGCGGCCATTCAAAGTACATTGCGGCCAAAGCACACAATGCGCCCGCAAATCCAGAGACGATGATTTGCATCAGCGCTTCTACCAAACGAAAGGGACGATTCTTTTTGCGAATATCGATGATGTAAGTCACCAGCCCTCCCCAAATCGCCATCAGCGCAAGGCCTATGGATTGGAGTTGGGTCCAGCTCTCCGGCTCTTTCAATGGCATCTCAACTCCCAGCAGCCAATAAAAAACCCCGCCAATGACAGGGCTCAGAAACAAAAAAAGCCGCCCGGAGGCAGCTTTGGTATTGTTGGAAAATCTACCGCAAGTTGGTTGGGAATTCAACTGTTGAAGATGAGGAAATGAATTTAGGGAAGTAACTCGGGAAGTCTCGTTTTTAGCGCGTCTCTGGACAATTCTGAGTTACGAGCCGTAGAGCACTCTGATTTTTCGGATGACTTCCAGTATCACAATTATGCGACCAGCCTACGTGCAACTAGCCAAGTCTCCTTATCCACTGCGGTGGCTACGATCTTAGTTATGCCCGCGATTCACTAGCATGAGTGCAGGCAAACACCTCTAGTAAATAGGCAGTTCATCATGAGCTGCCTATTTGATCTAAATCTCTATTTTAGGCTTGCTTCATGGAGAAAGTAGCCCAGATGCGTTAAATTATAATGAACCGCCAAACATTAAGCGTTCCATGAAAAAGTACCAAGAACTTGTTCAAGATATAATCAGTAAGATTTGCCAAAATATTATTGATGTAAAATTACCTTCAGAAAGAGAATTAGCTGAAAAATATGACATTTCCCGTTTCTCGGTGAGAAAGGCAATGTCTAAACTTGAAGCAATTGGTATGGTTAAATCCAAAGCTGGCTCGGGGTATTATGTAAACACCTCGAGTATAGATTCACCATTAATATACAACTCAGTAACTGAGAATAAATTTGGTGAAATTTCTTATAAGAAAATAAAATTGAATAAGAGATTACCAACCATACATGAAATGCAAGTATTCTCAATTGAAGAAGATGAATATATTTGGAATGTGAAACGCTTAAGGTTAATTCAAGGAAAAGTCACCCAGATTGAAGAGGCGAGGCTGCCCGTGAAATTATTCCCAGTGGTGAACGATAATATTATCGAAAGCTCTCTTCAGAAGCATGCACTTTCGTTGGGGTTGGAAATCGACAGCTACCTCACGACCTACCAAGCGATCAGTGTTTCAAAGGAAGATGCAGATTTATTGGGATGTAAGCGCTCTAGTTCAGCAATGAACATCACCAATCGTGGCTTTCTCACTTCTGGTGAGGTGTTTGTCGTCAGTGACATCATTGATATCAACTACCAGTGTACTTACCACTCCAAGTTTAACCCAGAGAGTTTAAATTACCGAGATCAAAACGACCGCGATTAGCGGTCGTTTTTCTATTTAAATGAAGTGAGCCTATCGCTATGGCGTATGAATAGTGCCATCAGGCAGTCGGCTCTGAGTCCATTCATGAGGACGATAAGTGACCGGGAAATCTTGTGCAGCATCTTGGTTCATTTCAACCCCGATCCCTGGCAACTCTGATGCATATAAATAGCCATTGATAGGCTCGGCAGCATTAGGAAATACCGCTTGTGTATTAGCATTGTATTCAACGTGCTCTTGAATCGCAGCGTTATGTAGGTGCACGTTTAAGTGAGTATTCACTGCTGCGCCAATTGGTGTCATATCTGGTGGACAGTGCCATGCAATGCGCACTCCAAAGCTTTGGCATAGGTGACCCAGTTTCAATGCCGGAGTAATCCCCCCGATCTGAGAGACATGGCATCGAATGAAGTCAATACGGCGATTAATGATCAGTTGTTTCCACTCTTCAGGGTTGTTAAATAACTCCCCTAGCGCTAGCGAAACACTGGTTTGACTGCGAAGATTATCCAGCCACTCAGTTTGGTTTGGCGGCAATATATCTTCAATAAAATATGGCGTGTACTGTTCTACTCGTTTGGCAAATTGAATTGCTTGATTTGGGAACAGGCGTTCATGGACATCGTGAAGAATGTGGAATTGATTGCCATACTTTTCACGCAAGCATTTGAACATCTCAACCGTGTTTTCCATATACTGGTCTTGGTCGTAGTAAGACCCGTCAGTTGGGTTATTTGCCGTGTGGATATTTTCTGGCACACCACCATAAAAACCTAACTGGCAGCGAATATGTTTGTAGCCCTGCGCTAGGTATTTTTCGACCTGCTCATACAGCCCTTCCATTGTATCACTTGTTGCATGGGTATAGACCTGAATTGCATCACGAGCTTTACCACCAAATAATTGATGTAGCGGCATGTTAGCTAATTTCGCTTTAATATCCCACAGCGCCATATCAACACCTGAAATAGCATTATTGATTACTGGTCCATTACGCCAATAAGCATTAACCATCATCATTTGCCATAGGTCTTCAATATTATTAGCGTCTTTACCAATTAATAACGGTTTGAGATATTCATCAACCATTGTTTTTACCGCCAATGGTCGTTGCTGGAAAGTAGCACAACCAAAACCTTTCATCCCTGATTCCGTTTCAACAATAACGGTAATCAGGTTGTGTCGGTCAGGTTTGGTTATCATACACTCAACATTTGAAATGATATTTTTATTCACTTTAAAACTAGCTCGATCAACAGGATTTATTTTATATAAGCGTGAAAAAATGCAGATTTCAAGCGGTAATTTATACTGAAAATTAACTGGTTCGTTCCTATTTAGAATTAGGATAAAAAAACGAACCAATTGCTAAAAAACGGCCAAAATTAATTTTCAAGCTGTTTTATTGTGATTTTTATCACTGTTTTGTCGATTGGATAAAAATGCTCAATCGCTAAGATTATCGCAGTAAATGAGCAGACCAGCACATAGGAATGTATGATGCAATTGACAGAAACTAACATGGCTATCAGCGATAGTGCACTAGGGAAAGCAGACAGCTTTAGCATGAAATTACAAGAATTGGTTGCAGCCCTTGGCGGTAACGAAAACATAGCAAACATCACTCACTGTATGACTCGACTGCGTTTTAAATTGGTCGATGAGTCAAAAGCGAATAAAGAAAAACTCGAAGCCATTCAAGGCGTGAAAGGTGTGGTTCTCGCACAAGGTCAAACTCAGGTGATCATCGGCGTTGAAGTCGAGAAATGGTACCTAGCGCTATCCGGTGCAAGTGCAGCGCCAGAAGACGCAGAGATTGAACAAGAGAAAGGTAAACTGTTCCAAAACGCAATGCGCATCGTCGCAGGCATCTTTGGTCCGGTCGTTCCTGCCATTGCCGGTGCAGGTATGTTAATGGGCCTATTATCAGGGCTTATTGCTACCAATGTGATTTCGGAATCTTCCGATACCGTGTTCTTTTATCGCTCTATCTCTGTGGCTGTGTTCTTCTTTTTACCTATGCTGGTTTCGTTCTCAGCAGCCAAAGTGTTCAAAGTGAATGAGTACATTGCATTGGCGGTTGCAGCGGCAATGATGTCTCCAAAGCTAGTAGAAAAGGCTGCCTTACTGTCTGATGCTGGCAGCAAAGCCGAGCTTAACGTGTTTGGAGTGGTACCAATTGAGCTAATGAACTACGGTGGTGCGATTGTGCCAGCGATCCTTGCGGTCTGGGTGCTATCTAAGATCACTCCGATGGTGGATAAGCTGGTTCCGAGCTCAGCAAAACCGGTATTTACGCCACTGCTAGCCTTTACCGTCACATCAACTGTTGTCCTTTCACTGGTTGCGCCTGCTGGCATGTGGGTAAGTAATGGTGCTGGCTGGGTGGTTAGCTCGCTACTAGAAATCTCACCAACTTTGACAGGTTTTGTGTTCGGCTTAACTCGTCCAATTACTATTGTGTTTGGTATTCACCACAGCATGACGCCAATCAGCCTAAATAACTTTGCGCTTTACGGAAAAGACCTGTTAATGCCAATCATGTGTCTGGGTAACCTAGCAATTGCAGGTGCGACGATGGCGATTTGGTACAAACAGCGTAACAGTGTGTCTAAAGAGCAGTCTTCGATGACGGTAGGTTCTGGCGTGACAGCGATTCTAGGTATTACTGAACCAGCACTGTTCGGTACGCTGACTAAATACACCAAAGCGCTGTTCATGGCGAGCTTGGCAACCGGTATTATGGGCGCTATCTCAGTAACTATCGATACGCACCTAACAAGTTACATTCTATCGTCAGTATTCAGTCTTCCTGCGTACTTAGCGAGCGGTACACAGAACTTTATTCAAGCTGTGATGGGTGTGATTGGCGTGTTTACTCTGTCATTTATCCTGACCATGATGTTTGTTCGCTTAGACAACAAATAATCCTTCAATATAACATCAGGCCTGCTCAGCTTAGGTTGGCTGGCCTGACTTGCATAAAGAAATAGTGCGATGAAGACAATTGCCATCATTGGGGAATGCATGATTGAACTGAACGGAAAACCGTTTGGGGAGATGCAGCAGACGTTCGGTGGAGACACCTTAAACGCCGCGATTTATCTATGCCGAAGTCAAAGACACTCAACCTCTGAACTGTCAGTGAAGTATGTCACGGTCATGGGAGGTGAAGCTCTTAGCCAAGAAATGACGGCTCGCTGGAAGCAAGAGGGCGTTGATACCAGCTTAGTTCTGACCGATACCGAGCGTTCACCCGGGCTGTACTTGATTCAGCTCGACATGCAAGGTGAAAGAACCTTCTTGTATTGGCGAGACCAATCTGCGGCTAAGTATCTCGTTCAGCACCCTGAGTTTGCACAGGTGACGTCATCTTTAAAAAGCGCAGATATGGTGTTTGTCAGCGGCATCAGCTTGGCGATCTTACCTAAGCAAGATAGGGCGCAGATGCTGGAGTTACTGGCGCAGTTAAAAGAGTCGGGTGTCGAAATCGCTTTCGATAGCAATTATCGACTGGCACTTTGGCCTGATGACAATCATCAAACCGTTCAGTCTGCTTATCGCCTTATGTATCAAACAACCGATTTAGCCCTAGTAACGTTTGATGATGAGCAAGCCATCTGGGGAGATGAAACTCCTCTACAAACTTGCGAACGGCTCACTGCTCTTGGGGCAAAGACGGTCATCGTCAAACTCGGTGCTAACGGTTGTTTAGTCTCGGAACAGGGCGCTAATGAACCCTATAATGTGTCAACAACGGTGGTTGAGAATGTGGTCGATACAACGTCTGCTGGTGATTCATTTAATGGCGGCTTTTTAGCGACATACCTTGAAACCGGCGACATAAAACAAGCTTGCCATAATGGTAATGTGCTGGCTGGTGAAGTGATTCAGCATAAGGGCGCCATCATCTCTAAGGCGTTCACAGACGCCGCAAAGCATAGATTCAAATAGGAACAAAACAATGCCTAACTTAAACGAGCAGCTACAAGCGCTGAAAGTTATCCCTGTTATTGCGATTGATAATGCACAAGACATTATCCCACTGGGTAAAGTGTTGGCGGAAAACGGCCTACCAGCAGCAGAAATTACCTTTCGCTCAGAAGCGGCAGTAGAAGCGATTCGACTCCTGCGTGAAGCCCAACCTGACATGCTGATCGGTGCAGGCACGGTGCTAAATAAACAACAAGCGATGGCAGCAAAAGAAGCGGGCGCAACGTTTATAGTGTCACCGGGTTTTAACCCAAATACTGTAAAAGCGTGCCAAGAGATTGGTATTGATATCGTCCCGGGTATCAACAACCCTAGCACCATTGAAGCGACATTAGAAATGGGCCTAACCACACTCAAGTTCTTCCCTGCGGAAGCCTCAGGTGGTGTAAATATGGTTAAGGCACTGCTGGCGCCATACACGAACGTGAGATTAATGCCAACGGGTGGAATCAATCCTGCCAACATCAAAGACTACTTAGCTGTGCCACGAGTGCTGGCGTGTGGAGGTTCATGGATGGTTGATAAAAAGCTGATTGAAGCTGGCCAATGGGATGAACTGGCTAAGCTCACTCGCGAAGCGGTTGCCCTCGTTTCTGAGTAATTAAGTTATCCCCCACTGCTCCTTCAAGCGCCTCTATTCTGATTAAGATGGAGGCGTTTTTGCATCTTATCGACAGTGAACGTTAGCTTTATCATCGAATTAATTTCTTAATCTTCTGAATAGTAGAGTAACCAAACCATATAAGCATTAGTAATATTTATTCAAATGAGGCTGAACCGACATGTTATGAGTAACAACTCTAAACAGAAAAGGGGCAAAAATGATTCAGCGCCACTCGACTGACTTATTACTTGGCAAAGACGTTCAGGCAGCAATCCATGTAGAACCTAACTCATATTATCAGCATTTGATTTTGGGCAAATCTTGCCAACGCGTGGTGTACTGCGGGGTCAACATATCACGCCGCATTGCCCATTTCTGAGTAATACCCTGTACCGCCAAAAAAAGGGTATCACTCCCATACCGACCATTTAGAGTATCGTAAACATGCATCAACGCAGGGTTGTTCGGATTAGGATTGAATAAATCTGGTTGTTCATGTTGCCCATCAACAAGGTCAAGCAAACCCACGCCAATCTTATAAAACCGAATATCCTCCTGAAACAATTGCTCAGCCAATAAAGAGGCAATCTGGGTCAATTGCGTCACATCAGATGTCGGATAAGCAAATCTATGAATCGCTCTACGTACAACCGAATACTCGTCAAACGGAGAGCTATTTGCAAAACAGAGCATGACTCGGCAGAGTGATTTTTGTTGACGGGCCTTATAAGAGGCAATATTGACATGTTTACACAAGGCCTGCTTCAACGACTCAATATCTGTAATTCGCTGCCCTGCACTACGCGTAGAAAAAATTTGTTTCTTATCGGCTCGAGCTACATCCCATCCTTTGCATTTTTGTCCATTCAGCTCACGAACGGTACGTTCAACCTCAACGTTAAACTCTTTCCTAATGAGGGCGGGAGGATAGTTAGCCAGTTGTAAAGCGGTTTTAATGCCCATTAGCTGTAGGCGCTGTCCAAGTTTACGGCCGATGCCCCACACATCAACTGCTCGTAATTGAGATAACACTATTTGACGCTCTTTTTCATTATCAAGTACACAAACACCCTGATAAGCATCCAATTTTTTTGCGGCATGGTTAGCCACTTTCGCGAGTGTTAATGTACTCCCAAAGCCAACACTTACAGGAAGACGGCACTCACGCCAGACGGCTCGTCGTAATTTCATACCATGCTCTTTGAGAGAACGAATGGCAGGAAAGCTATGCTCAAATGAAAGGAAAGACTCATCGATACTGTATATGTGTTGCTCGGGCGCGAATCTCCCAATCACCTGCATCATCTTTGACGATAAGTCGGCATACAATTCATAGTTTGATGAAAGTGTAATAACGCCTTTTTGCTCACAAAGCGCTTTAACCTGAAAGTAGGGTTTAAACTTCTCAACACCCGCTTCCTTTGCTTGGCGATTCGCAGCCACAACGCAACCATCATTGTTTGATAACACTATGATGGGCTTTCCTCGCCAATCCGGACGAAAGACTTGTTCAGCACTACAGTAAAACGAGTTAGCATCAACTAAAGCAAACATCACTGATCACTCAATATCTGATTACTTCGATGGAAACGAATGGAGCTAACCACAACGCCTTCTAAAGAGAAGGTATCAAAATCGTGGATAGCGACAGGCTGCATTTTTTCATTTGCAGAGAGCAATAATCGACGACGAATATCGAGGATCTTACATACAAACTCTCCATTAAAATTCGCAACAATCACATCGTGATTCATCGCTTCAAGATGACAATCAACAATCAGCAAATCGCCATCAAATATCCCCACTCCTTGCATAGAATCGCCGCTCGCTTTACCAATAAAAGTGGCACTCGGATGCTGGATAAGTAAACCATCAAGATCAATGGAGAGTTGTTTGTATTCAGTTGCAGGACTTTCAAAACCTGTGATGCCCGCACTTGCGTAAATAGGTATGACTTTCATATAACTTTACTGTATTTATATACAGTATTATTTTTATATTGAAATCGCGAAAAAGCAATTTAAAAACGATACTAAGTTACAAATTTCCTATCCTCTCAGCGAGCATTTGAGAGGCGTTTGTCCAACTGTCTGTAATCAATACACTTTCAAATCTAACCTGCTACATCTGTTCAATCATTGCCTCCACGGTTTGCAGCATCTGGCTTTGCATTTGAGTCATTTCGAGATTGAGGTTTTCGATTTCTTGCAAAATCCGCTTGGTTTTGGCATTGTCGTAGCGCTGGCTATCGGTTAAACCTTCTTCGCGCTGCGCCTTGGCCATGATGTTCTTTGCTTCGCTTTCCAGTTTGAGGACCTTGGCCTCCATTTCCCGCATCTGCAACTCAAGCTGCTTTTGCTGAAGTTGTTGCTCCTGCTACTTTTGCGCGGCTAACTCGGCCTGCTCTTCCTCTGTCATATCCTCCGGCTCTTTTTCAATATTCAGCGCCGCTCGGACACGCTCCATAAACTCTTGCTTATTCGGCACATCGGTAAGCTCCAGCACTAAATCAATCACGGTGATTTGTACTTCTGGCGGCAACTGCGCGGTGATCATCATCATTCGCTCTGCCAACTGCGATTTGTAAGCAGCGGTTTGCTGAATGGGAGCCAGCGCAATATGGGCGCGTAAGCGGGTTAAATCATTGGTCAGTAGCCCTTGTTCATCGACTTGGTTCATCACTACAGTTTTGCGCTTTCGCTTGTCATTACGGTTGATCACAATCGCTTTATTGTGCTGCTCACGCATATCCTCAAGGATGTAACCCAGTAGCAGCTCACCCAATAGCTGCGATCCAAAGTTGTAGTTATCGTTGATTTCGGCAAGCGTTGTCGCCCCCTGCTCAACCAGATTGGCAATCGCAATCCCACTGGTCGCGTTGGATTCTTGCCCCAAGAAAGCACCATAAACACCCATGGTATCTTGGATAAGCTTCATCGAATCCTGCATTACATTAAATTGCTGCGCGGCGATATTGAAATCTTGCTGAACCTGAAACACTTCGCTGATGGATTTTTGGTTTTTCCGCTGTGGGTTGAGCTTAATCAGGCCATCGGGTCGTTCAACCTCTTCTAAAATCTGTTGTTGGCTCATATTGGTGGCATCTTCATCCATTAAGACTCGTTTGGCCTGCAGTAACCACGTCAATTTAATGCGCCTAAAGTTGACTTCATCTTGCGCCGGAATGGCCCGAGCAATCAGACCATAGGTTTCACCACTGGCGTCTTTGCGAAATCCCCAGAACGGCACGATGGGAAACAGGCCATTAGGCGCGGCACAATCACGACTCAATAAGTGATACATCCCGGCGTACCACTCTTCTTTAATCCGACTGACTTGAGCCTGCCGCAGTGTGGCTCTCTCCATCGCCAGTGCCATCGCATGAGTCAGATCGTTCGGGTCAAACTCCATCACTCGTCCATCTTGGGTTTCAAGCACGGCTTTGCGTTCAATATGACGCACATACACAATCTGCAAACGAATACGCTCACGGTTATGGGATAAGTACTCCGAATGATCGCGTGACCAGTGATTAAACGCTTCATGCGCACTGGTCAACAGTGGATCGAGCCCTTCGAGGTTTTCAACATCAACAAACCCACGCCAATCCTTTTTCGCGTATTCCAGCACCTTAGATTTATTGGGAACCAAACTCGCGAGTTCATCAATATCAATCCAGCGCATACGCATCACCCAGCGACAATCGCTCCAATCCGGTTCAGTGGAGAACCAGTCCCAGAACACTTCATCACGAGGGATAAGTTTGATTTTGTACTTAGGCCCGAACGGGTTGGGATTACGGTATGCCTCAACAAAGCCAACGCCCGCTTTGATTTGTGAGCCATACGCCTCTGAGCGTGCTTTATCAAGCCGCCCTAGCCGCGCCGCATCCGAAAACTCGGCATTCACGGCTTCCGCCATCAGCTCCATTTGTTCATCGGGATCATCTGCGCACACCAAAAGGTCGGTGCGGGTTTTGGCTTCCATCCCGAGGACACCATCAATGGTCGGCGCAATCAGGTTATGGATTGTGGTGGGCTGGCCACGCTGTTTAAGCTTATCTTTGACTCTCGGATCAAGCTGATCGCCATCGTAGTACGCTGTAGCAACTTTAGCAGCGCTGCGCCAGTCAGGTTGGCCATCAATATCGGAGAGTATACGCAGCATAAAAGTATCGAGTTTTGCGTGTTGCATCATTTGGTCTGCCAATGATTGTTAGAAGGATCGCGTTTGAGGTCTTCTGACTTCACACGCTTTGGCATACGTGCACGGGCTTCTTGGGCGAGCATATGACTCATCACTTGGTCATCAAAACACCCTTCCTGAGCGTTCATCGCTCCCTTTTTGTCGTACACATAGCTGTGGTATTCCGAAATAGTCCCCATCCAACGAATGCCAGAGACGCCGTTTTGAAAGAGCGTCTTCATGCCTTCTGTGAGGATAGGTTTGGATTGTTTGGTGGTTAACCAGCCGAGCTTGACCGTCTCATCATCGTTGTCGCGATCTAGGTATTGCTCTGAATAGATGTAAGGTGTGGGGTAGATTTCTCGAAGCTTTTGAATAAAGGCATGGCCGTGGTTATTGCGCTCAGGCATCACGTAAGCGTTGCCGTATAAAATCGCGATATGTTTAACCAGATAAGCCAATAACTCAGCATCGATATAGCCAAACCAGTGGGCCACTTGCTCACCATCGGATTTTTTCACAACATCGATACTACTGCGGTCGCCATGCTCTAGCCCTTCGGCAATATCCACACCCAGTGCATACTCTTCATCCTCATCGAACATTTCCCACATCAGCAAAAGGTTCATCGCATTACGCTGCATGCGAAGCGGATCGTGACTCTCTATCGAGTGCACCCGAGTTAGGTTTCCCGTCATAGGTTCAAGGTCATAGACCAAGAACGGGGCAAGAACATCCGCTTCCGCGGCCATAATATGGACAGGATTAAACACCCGACGCCCTGAGGTTAAAAACGCCTCCAGCGGCGTGGACGGGAATTCCTGTTTCATCTCCTCGCCCTGCATGGCTTCTTTCTCGAGATACCACTGCTTTTGCTCATCATCGAGCTGGCAGCCCATCGATTTTTCGACTCCGGTAAAGTACTCAGCCATCACTTTCGGTACAACGAGCCCATTCATCGGCACTTTTGAGCGGTATTTCGGATCTTGCCACCATGCGAAAAAATGAAACTGATAATCCTCGCGGCTCAGCTCTACCCCACTTTTGGCTTGCTCCATAGCGCGCATACACATGGTATAAAAATCGCCCCCGACCCCTTCTGCCGTGGACTCAATAAAACAGATCGCATTCTGGTGAATCGCGTTAAGCGTACCCGTTTTCACCTCTTTGGCTTTGTGCGGGTACTTAGCACAAATTTTGCCATGCTCAGAAATATGCAAGCGCTGCACAGTACCGGAGCGAAAGGAGGTGGCAACCTGAATACTTGAGCCGTTCTTAAACACCATGCGCCCACCGTTGGCTCCACTCTTACGCTCTTCGGTTGGGATTGCCGCCTTGAGCCATGCCGGAAGGTTGTCATAAGGCACTTCCACTTTGGTTCTGAAAATCTCCCCCGCAGCTTGTTTGTCCTGCGCGACGATGCCGCACTTAAGCCGTTTATTGAATAGCGCTTCATCGAGTAGGTAGATATCAATGGCGGTCGAGAAACCAAGCTGGCGCGCTTTTAGGATAATGTTGCGATGGCCCATCATCTTAAACAGCAGTGCTTGGGCAGGGCGAAGCTTGAACGTCACCAGCTCGCCATCTTCATTCTCTATCTTGTAAAGATGATTGAGCCGCCACCACTTATTGCTCAGCCGAGAAAAAAGAAAAGCGCGATCCTGCGCGCTTATCTTCTCTTGAGGGACGGAACCAAGGTTAATCATTCAGTACGAACCCGTCCGACCCCATCTCTTGAATTTCTTGCACAATGTCGGCAATCGCAGTTCCAAGCCCAGCAGACTCTTGTGCAATACGCTCAGCTTCCAATTCTGTTTTCTTTACCTGTGCTTTGGTTCTTAGTAGAGATTCCACGCGCGCCATGTTTCTATCAACAATGTTGTCGGTGCTGACGTAGAGCTCATACAGTTTGACGCGTTCAGCCAGCGCCAACTCCTCCTTACCAAGCTCTGCTCCAATCTTCTGGTAGGTTTCCATGGCTTTCAGCACCCGCGCCCGACAAAACACAATCTCGTGGTCAATGTCCGAGTTTGCTGCATCAAAAATGGCATCTGGATCATTTAAGCGCTGTGCATAGCCATTGTGTTTGGTTGAGCACTGGTTGCCATGAATAAACCGCCCACTTTCATCGCGTTGATGAGTCGTATCTAGATGCAAAACACGCTGTAAAAATTGCGCATGGGTCGGTTTCGGTGAGTGTTGATCAGTCACGTGATCAGTAAACTGATCACTTTCACTGATCACTGATGTTTTTTCACCCTTACCTTTTGATTTAAAAACCTTTTCTTCCCTACCCTCTCCTAACTGATCACATTGAGCGAGCCGTTCCACATCGGGCGAAGAAGTGATAGCACGTGGGGATTGAACGTTTTTTGCTGAGTTTTCGCTGTTTTCGAGTGGCGAATTCAACACCTGCAGATATCGACGCGCGGTGTTGTAATTGATTTGGTTTTGATCACACCACGCTTTGATTGTGATGCCTGTTTGTTCAAACGCGAGTTTGTACTCTTGTTGCAGCGCTTTCCAATCTCGTTTTGCCACCATTAAGGCTCCGAATTGCGAGCAGTAAAAATCCGCCTTCTTAGAAGGCGGCTTTGGTTTATAGCCCCCTATAAGGGGGCATCCCTGCACTGCTAGTTTATCTTCAACTCTAACTGCGCCTCATATTCTTGATCNACCTACATTCCCTTTCAAGATCTTAAATCTGTATTTCGGAGTCCAAACTATATGGTATTTGCAACGCCAATATACATGTGATGAACTTCTATAATCGCCCATGTTTTTAGTTTCCTCTTACTTGTGGTGAATAAGTGGTTTACTTCTAGCATGGGCACTCCTTCGGGCAATAGCCCCAAGGTTCAATCACCACCGCCCAAGGCGGTGGTTTAGGGATGACAATAAAAAAGGCCGCATCAAAAGATGCAGCCTCGCTATTGTTGGAAAATCTACCGCAATTACCTTGTCATATCAATGAGCGACTCGAGTTTACTCAATCTTCAAACTCAGCAGATAAGCGCTTTTCAAGCGTCGAAAGTGCCTCGGCTTCATGCCGATACAATTGCGTTCTCCACTCTTGCAGTAGGTGAACAATCGCAGGCCAATGACGAATGATGAGCTCTTTGTGAGCCGGCAAAGCTGCACCCAAAAATGAGGCTTTCCAATCCGCTTCAGTCGTTCGAAACTCACCTACGCCATCACAACTCTCACAAGGTCGCTGCGTTTTGGGAATAACGCCTGTTGCTTTGCAACGTGGACATTTTGCGGATTCTGCCGCCTTTTTCTGTGCGTAATCGGCCAATAGCTGCTTCTGCGCGTCAATACGCGTTTGGTGTGACGCAATGTTGGCTTGCAAACGACGGCTCTCAAATGGATTGGTTTTGATCTCAATTGCTCGCTCCATCGAGCGCATGGCTTTGCTAAGTGCTTCAATCGATTTCTGGGTCCTCGCTGCGTAGGCGCTGTATCGACGCCAAACCGAAGCCAGACGAGCTTGCTGACTGTCTATCGGAACATTCAACACATCCGCCATGACCAGATAATGCAAATGTTTAAGCTCATTCGAAGCCAAACTGATCTCTAAGCGATGAACCTCCAGTGATCCAAGAAAATCCCTCAATACCACCAACGAATAAGCACAATGCAAGTATTTGGCATTAAGGATTGCCATACCGATAGGATTATCGCGCTGCGCTAAGCCCATCGCACCGAGAAGCTGCTCTTTGGTCGGTCCATTTTTACTGACAGACTCTTCCCATTTCATGGTTCTTGCGGCGCTTAATAGTGTTAAAAGCTCAAGCTTTTTACTCACTGTCGTGACTCCTTACTCTGAGAATATGGTCTAAAAATGGCAAAACGGTATGGGCTCAACACATTAAGACTCATTCGCTCGCACCGAAAGCTCTCGAAGCCAACTTTCTCGTTGAGCCATCATAGCCTTGATTTTACGCTCAGCTGATTGCGCAGCCTGCTCTGATGCCGCGGACTTACGCTGTTTAAATGAAATCAGCGCGACGTTCTCGTTATTAATATCGATTTCAATTTGCTGGATCTTTCGCTTCAACAACTGCGCATCATCAATGGGCTTTGCCGCAGCTTGAGACACCGCGACGATTCGCCCCTTGTCTTGCTCTTTGCAAAGCCAAGCGTGGATAAATCGCTGGACCCCTTGCGCGGTTTTCTGGCGTGTTGGGTTTGCCTGACACCAACCGATCATGTTGCGAAGCTGTTGGCGAATATCAACGGCAGGATAGAGCGAGCGCCATTCCACCAACTGAGATTGGGTCACCGGATACGAAACGTTTTTACCTTTGAGTGGGATCTCAAACACAACCGGATCCAAAATAGGATCAGTTTGAGCACTGAAAAGCGGCGCATCGCCTTCTGGTGGATCTATTAATGGATCTATTGATGGTTTATAGCCGAAATCCGACCTACCCCCAGCCGAAATCTGACCTACCCCCTCGGGTAAATTCGTCTGTTCGTATTTCGAATGTTCGAGTTTTGAATGGACGAAATCCGTCTGTTCGAAATCCGACTGTTCATCGGCGGTAAATTTCAATCGCTTCACGGGCAGTTGATATTGGTTATTGGAACGCACTAATCGACCTGAATCGGCTTTCTTGAACTGGTTTCGTTTCACAATCCAGCCCCCCGCTTCCAACTTCTTCAAGGTTGCTTTGACTGTAGTTGGAGATACACCACTTTTACGGGCGATGGTTTCAATCGAAGGCCAGCACACGCCGGCATCATCAGCATGATCCGCCAGACAAAGCATAATGAGTTTGTCAGAGCCTTTGAAAAGAGAAATATCCCAAACGTAGCTCATTACCTTAACGGACATCGTATTACCTCAATGATCAATCTATCCAAAGCTACTGGCCGTCTACGAATAGTTACCCATGGCCAATAGAAAGCCCGTTCCCTCGCAATCAGAAAGTGATGAAGTAAGCTTGCCACCAACCATATCCACTCACCGAGCATTCGGTACGGAAAACATGGCATCTTTCTAACCACGGACCAATCCCTCATAGACAGCTTTGACATACAGACGCTTAGCTTCATAAAGGTCAGCCATTTCGTCGTAGGTAATCTCGGTTTGCTGACCTTTCTCAACCTTGAACAAACGCCATTGAAGATTCTCAATCCGAGCTCTTAATGCTATTCTTCCCATCACTGCTTCTCCGAAGTGGTATGTGAAATTTCCTCGCAAGACTTTTCACTCGGCTTTAAACCGTTGCCGCGGTTTAAAGCCAACTCTCTTTCCTCATCCAATACCCGAAGGTAATGCTCACACTTATCCTTCAATCGCTGAATTTGATCTCTTTCGAAAGTTAATGTCTCCTGCCCCTGCGATAACGCTACTCGGCAGGTATTCACTGTGATGCAGGCAAGCTGCTCCACCGTGACCCAAAATGAGTTTGTTCTCATAAAAATCACCATAAATCAAAAGGATAAAAGTTTAATTGTTACAGCTTCGCTTCCACTCTTTGGTCTTCATCAAAAAATGAAATTCGAAGACTCGGCTATCCGGTACAAATTCTCCCCACTGGCTAACGGCTGAATGTGTCGTTTGGACTGCTTCAGCAACTTTTTGTTTGGACCCAAAGAACTTAATGACATCTGCGGTCTTAATAGGCGGTAGATAGGATTTCATAACTCACTCATTATTAGTTTTCTAATATTAAATATTATTAGAAAACTTAATGCAAGTGAATGTAAGATATCTAACATGACGAAAGAAACGATTGGCGAGCGTATTCGCCGAGTTCGAAAAGAACTCAAACTAACTCAACAACAAGTGGCCTCCAGTATTGGAGTTTCGCCTACGTCTCTTGTTTTCTGGGAGAGAAATGAAACCACACCTAAAGGCTCGAACTTAATTGCTCTGTGCAAAAAGTTACGAGTAGAGCCGCTTTGGCTACAAACCGGCAAGGGAAATCAAGACTCAACAGTTGGTAATCCTGAACTGCTCGGTAACATGCAAGTCTGGGATAGTAATACTCCCCTCGGTGACGACGAGGTTGCGGTTCCCTTCTTGTCCGATGTCCGTCTATCGGCAGGAAATGGCTTCGCCAATGATAGTGAGTCAGATAATGGCTTTCGATTAAGATTTGCCAAGTCCACTTTGCGCCGATATCACGTCTCCCCTGAAAATGCAGTTTGTGTCGCTATCTCAGGCGATAGCATGGAACCCGTTTTACCAAATGGCTCCACTGTAGGTATTGATTGTGGTGATAAAACTCTCATTGATGGAAAGATTTACGCCATTAATCACAACGGAGAACTGTTTATCAAAAAGCTCTATCACCTGCCCGGTGGTGGACTAAGAATTTATAGTTTTAATGAAATCGAATACCCTCCTAGAGAGTATTCACAAGAGCAAGTAGCTGAACAACAAATCTCTATCGTAGGTAGGGTTTTCTGGTATTCAGTTCTGTTGTAATTCCTGATCCCCCTTCCCAACACGTCATTCTACACGCTCAGCCAAGGATGGTGATTCCTCATCGTTCCTTCCTACTTATCCAGGATTCGCATCTTAAGAATTCTTGATTCATCACCCATTAGTTAGTTTTCTTACATTTATCTTGCAATATCAAAATTAGATAACTAACATTAAATATAAGTTATCTAACCACCGCTATTCCAATAGCGCGTGATTCCTGATTAAACGGTCTTTTGACCCACCAATCACTTATTGCGAGGAATTATCCATGGCGGCAACCATTGATACCCAATACGGAACAGTAACCACTTCACCACCTTACTTTAGCGAACGCTTACTTTGTTCAGTAATCTCGCTAACTCTTTATCCAACCGACGATAGCTGGGGAGTAAGCAAAGAATGCCCAGCAGAAATCACGATTACACCGTCATTTCTCAACATGTTTGCCAATGACGCAGCTCCGCTAGCTAAAAGCTTGGAGCAATGCACGCCACCAAAAAGATTGGTGAACAAGAAGAAATAGAAAGGTAGGCAATATGAGTCAATCGCAAATTTCCATCATCACTCTCAAAAAAGCAGCCGAAGTGATTGGCCTAAGCACTAAAACGCTGAGGCATAAAGCACGCGAAGGATTTTATCCATCAACAATCGTGAAAAAAATCCGCGGTACTTGGATGGTTGATATTGAGGAATGGAACAAATGGCATCGAATGCAGTAACCGATAATCTCCCATCAGGAGTAGAAATCCGCGGGAATTCTCTGAGAATTTCATTTTATTACATGGGCAACCGTCGTAGAGAATCCTTAGGCCTACCTCCAACAAAGCAAAACATTAATTTTGCTAAACAGAAGCGGGAAGCAATTCAATATGAAATCAAGATAGGTACTTTCAATTATGCCGCCCATTTTCCCGAGTCGAAACACGCATCAGGTGTGCCGCAGGCAAAGAATTTACAGCAACTTACCAAGCAGTTCCTTGACTACAAAGATCACGATATCCGCCGTTCTACGTTGCAAAGATATGATTGGGTGTTAAGGGACTTTATTAAAATATACGGAAAAACAAGAAGTAGTGACACTCTTTCACCTCGCACATTAACGGAGTTTCGCCAAGAGCTAGTTAAAGGGAAAACTGGCCGTACAATTAACCGAAATTTGGTGACAATCAACGCCTTCCTCGCTTGGCTCTATAAGATGGAATACGTCAGTCGCGATTTGTCTAAGATTCTACAAAGAGTGAAAGAAAGCGAAGTCGATATTCAACCCTTTTCGATGGCGGAGATCGACAGCATTTTGAAACACTGCCACCAACTGCAGCACCGCAATATCGTGACCTTGCTTGTCTATAGTGGCATACGCAGTGGCGAGCTTTGTGCACTGGCGTGGGAGGATGTGGATTTTGAGAATAAAACGATTCATATCCGCCGTTCGACTTATGATATGCGCGGATTAAAAACCACCAAAACAGACAAAGAGCGGTTTGTTGACCTACTGCCACCAGCTTTAGATGCTTTAAAAGCTCAACAATATTTAACCTACTCGTTCGAGCCTAAAGAGTACGATGTCGAATTACCCGGTCAGGCCTACAGAAAAGAGTCTCTGCGTTTTGTGTTTAATCCCAAAGTCGTTCGGGAGCAGAAGGTCAGTGGATATGACTATTACGGCAAACGTGCGCTCGGCCGAATGTGGACGGCACTGTGTAAAAAAGGAGGCGTCCATTACCGTAATCAGTATCAACTTCGGCACACCTACGCCAGTTGGATGATCACTCACGCTAACGTCAACGTAAGTTACTTGGCACAACAAATGGGCCACGCAGATATCACCATGGTCGCAAGGGTCTACGGTAAATGGCTGGTTGAATCGAACAAGAAAGAATCCGAACGGGTATGGCAAGAGCTAGAGAAAGTGAGGAATCAATAACCGCCGAGAGGCGGTTTTTTTGACTCTAGCGAAAGATATACATGACCAAACAAGTGGGTATAATAGCAAATTTTTGCCCCGAAACGTGTTTAAGCAAAGATTCACTTAATTTTTGTCATTGAAATTTACCATAGCAAACCTAATGGGTTAGGTTTGCAAATTGCAAAACCTGATCTGAATTATTATCGTGTATCTATAAAAAGCATCTCATTTAACTAAACTTTACCATGTACAATCATAACTATCCTGCTAAATCAATTACGGTTTTCTGCATCTATGGTATGCTGATTGCCTCTACTAAACAGGTGTTAGCTAATTCGGTTAGTAACAAGACCAAGGCGATTTACCATATCAATGATGTGTTCAGTGAGCGAAAACCGTTACCGCTTTCAGCAACAAATGAGTTTGTTGATAGGCTCCTAAATTAAGATAAGTAATGAAACTCTATGTACAACTATAACTATTTATATCTCATTGCTCTGCTTGCAGTTGTGATAATTGCGCTAGGCATATACTACTTGTCAGCGAGCTACAATAGAGCCAAAAAACGCTTGAGCAAACTATCTATTGAGCAACAAAACGAATTGCTTAGACACGTAAACGATCAACCATCCACTATTTCAGACAATATCATAAAAGGCTCTGCATTGAGCAAAATGGACTTGTTTGATGAATAAGGAAATACATGTATAGACCATTGCTCGATGATGCTGTTTTAAAGCTGATTGACGCAAAGCTACTCCTAAATGGTCTTGTTACAAGTAAGAATATTTAGCGTCATTTGGGCTTTGGAAGTGCGAAAGGCAGGAGTTTGGTATAAAAATTAACTCAGAAATGTCCAACGCTGAGCTAGCTCGGTTCTGCCCCTTTCTCATCTAGCCTCAAATTATGGACTAGCTACATATAACAGTCATTGGCCTACTATTTCTAATACACCTGAATAGAGAAGTGATCCTATCGTTTAAGTGGTCATTTATCATTCCATAACTCATGCGCCTTGAGTTGGTTAGTTCAAGCGTTCTTGAAGCGCTTTTAATATCTCAAGGCAATGTTTTATCACTGTATGGCTGTCACCACTCATATAAGCCGTTGTGATAGCGCCTTCTTTTAGTACGCATATTGATTCCAATAATAAAGGATCTTTACTATGAAGATGTCTTTGAATAACTCGGCGTACCTGCTGTTTATGTTGGTTACAAAAACGAGAAATTTCACTATCTGTATCGCTAAACTCGGCGGATGTGTTAATAAAAAAGCACCCTCTAAAATCGCCAAGTGTAGGTTCTTGGTTGTCAAACCAACTAGCTAATGCATTGAATAAGTTTTGAATTATGTCTGTATCAGAATCAGAGTCTGAAAGCTTGCTCTCTAGCCAGTCTATAAAACGTTCATGGCGTTGGTGCAAAGCCGCCAATATCAAAGCCTCTTTACTATCAAAATCCGTATATAAGGTTCTTTTCGCAACTCCGGATGATTTCAGAATTTCATTGATACCAATGGAATTGATTCCGTTTCGATAAAAAAGCTCTAACGCTGTGTCGATTAATATCTGACGTTTTTTACTCATATACATTCTCCTTTAAAACTATGTTGACACAAGTAGACCGATCTGTCTATTTTATAGTAGTAGACAAATCGGTCTACTAACGAAGGAAGCAACTACGTATGAATAATATTATTTTGTCAATTATTGCTGGGATTGGAGCGAGTATTGCCATTGGTGCATTGTCATATTTTGATCATACCTTTTACGATATAGCTCTATTGATGGCACCATTTGGAGCAACTACGGTACTTGTGTTTGGTGTTCCGGATAGTCCGTTGGCTCAGCCTAAGAATGTGATTCTAGGGCATTTATTAACATCTTTCGTCGGAGTGTTCTTCGTTCAGTTTGTCGGTGTAACGCCTATATGCTTAGCTTTGGCTACAGGAATAGCCGTCAGTTTGATGCTAGTTACTAAAACCACACACCCGCCCGCAGGCGCTAACCCATTGTTAATAATGTTATCGGGACACAGTTGGGGATTTTTGATTACTCCAGTGCTCATGGGGGCAATAGTTATTGTTTTGGTCGGTAAAAGTGTGGGAGTTTTAAGGCAAAAATTTGTTTTGAATAATTAACAAAGAATATTAGGTGAGTTCAGTTCTATATCATATAGCTACAACTGAATTGACTCACCTTTGCCCCAAAGTGAGTTTCGTCTCAGATAGTGCATCAGAGATGGTTCTTGATTTTGCTATACTAAAAATAATCCCAAAAGTAGTGTAATCCGTGTATTAGAGAGTCTGTACTCGTTTATAGGTTTGCAGTGCGGTATTTTCTTGGTGTCTGATTGAACAGCTTTTTAAAAGCCTGTACATAGGATGAATCAGATGCGTATCCCAACTCCATAGCAATTTCCTGTATGCTCATTTTCGAGCTTAATAATGGCAGAGATAAAACCAGCCTTATATTTTGTCGCCACAG
This sequence comes from Vibrio sp. V15_P4S5T153, assembly GCF_963874485.1. NCBI lineage: Bacteria > Pseudomonadati > Pseudomonadota > Gammaproteobacteria > Vibrionales > Vibrionaceae > Vibrio > Vibrio sp. V15_P4S5T153. The sequence goes on from NZ_CAWNHR010000018.1 coordinate 69,800, forward strand.
AGCAAATGATTGAGAGAACTCTTTCGCACATAATCTGGATAATGTGCGCTCAGATGCTCCGACTTTTTTTGCCCATTCTTTTAACGTAAACGGTAAGTCAGGTTGCTGTTTAAGCTGTAGAAAAATAGATAAAAGGCGTTTGTCCGTAGGGATGAGAAGTGGTATTTCATAACTTTTTGCTGCCTCGATTTGATCTCGTAAGACTGTTAACAAATGTGCCAAGTTGGATTCCGGCTGTGAGAGCGTATCACTTTTAAATAAAAGCAATATCAACTCTTTGAGGAAGGAGCTTACCTGACAGGATTTCGGCTCACTTCCATACTGCACATGTTTGTTAGGGTTGAGGTAAATCGCTAAAAATTCTGTGTCTGTAATTGCAACAGATTTATGAATGGTATTGGCGGGGATAAAGAGCATACCATTGTGAGGGACTATTCCACTTTTATCACTAATGTCTGATTGTAACAAACCTTGACGTGGGAAGACGATTTGGTGCCATGGGTGTGAATGGAAATCATCAATATAACCAGAAGCCATGATAGTCGTTTTAGTTATAAATTGTTTATCTGGAAAATCTCTGATTAAATCATTAGCTTGCATAAATGGCGGCTTGTCTACATTAATTGTCAGTCATTATAAATTACGCCAGTTTGTTTTGATATAACATCATCAGTCAATTGTTATCAAAAAACAAAAGGACTAAATGATGCACATTCACTTTATCATCCATGAACATTTTGAAGCTCCGGGAGCTTATGAGTCTTGGGCTAAAACTCGTGGCCATTCAACGGGTTACTCTCGGGTTTATGACGGTGACTCTCTTCCGGAAAAAGTAGATGATATCGATTTTCTGATTGTCATGGGCGGCCCACAAGATCCTGTGACCACTATCGAACAATGTGCTCATTTCGATGCCAAAGGTGAAAAGGCGGTAATTACAAAAGCGATTGATGCAGGAAAAGTCGTACTTGGTATTTGTTTGGGATCTCAACTCATTGGTGAAGCATTAGGTGCTCACTATGAGCATAGTCCTGAACGCGAAATTGGTAAGTTCCCTATCACGCTAACCAAAGACGGCAGTACCCATCCACTGTTTGACCATTTCGGCACCGTTCTGGAAGTGGGGCATTGGCACAACGACATGCCGGGACTGACTCCAGACGCCAAAATCATTGCGTACAGTGAAGGCTGTCCTCGACAAATCGTTGCTTATAGCGATTTTGTGTTTGGTTTTCAGTGTCATATGGAATTGACTAAAGATGTTGTAGCGTTGCTGATAGAAAATGATGATCTCAGCGAGGCAGCAAACTATCGTTTCGTTGATGAGCCTGAAGTACTAATGAATCATGACTATGATGAGATGAACCAAAAGCTACACGAATTTTTGGATAAACTAGCGAAAGCCTATCAAGCATAAAGTTAAGTTTCTGGTAGCTTTTTATTTTATCACCGGCTCATTGAGCTGGTTTTTTTATAGATAGTTAGTGAGGAAACACATGGACCTTGATTTGCAAACATACATGCCAATATTGGCAATCACTGGAGCGCTTACTCTCGGCGCTATGAGTCCGGGTCCCAGCTTTATCTTTGTTGCCAGACGAGCAATTTCACTTTCAAGACGGCATGGGATTTTTACCGCGTTAGGTATGGGGACGGGAGCTTTAGTTCTATCGGTTGCCGCCTTACTCGGATTACAAACGATTTTTAGCCTGATGCCGGTAAGCTATTCAATATTTAAAATTGCAGGCGGATGCTATCTCTTGTTTTTGGCATTTGGAATTGTGAGATCAGCTCGAATTCCGTTACAGTCCATAGATGCTACTCGATGCCAAGACATTTCCTTATTTCGTTCGTACTTATTAGGTTTAGGAACCCAACTCAGCAACCCCAAAACAGCCATCGTATTTGCCAGCGTATTTACAACACTGCTACCGCAAAATATACCTACGTATTTCTATATTGTGGTTCCAATCTGCACATTTTTGAGTAATGCAGGATGGTATCTTATTGTAGCTTTAGTTTTATCTGCTTCACGCCCTCGTCAAGCGTACTTAAAATTTAAACAATTTATTGATTATTTGTCTGGGTCAGTGATGGGAGGATTAGGATTGAAATTAATCATCAGTCGCTAATAAGTGTCACGAATGAGCACTTTGCTATACTTCAAGTAATGCATTAAATGCTAATTTAGCAAAATCGATAACTTACATGTGTCCAAACTTGTGTCAAGCCGAACTAATCTGGCTAATTTTTGTCCAATTATTACTTAGGAATACCTCACTTCTGCCGTATTGTGACAATGGGACCAAAACAAACTTAAAATGGTCCCATCAAAAAGTGAGATGGGACCAAAATGGGACCATAGCAGGGGCTAAATTGGGTCGCATCTTCCACTTTACTGTTTATAAAAACAGTGCTAGCCAAAAACAAAGCGCCCCTTACGGAGCGCTATGTGGAAAGATTTTCGGTTACTGCCAATCAAGGATAACTTTGCCAGAAAGCCCGCTGCGCATAGCATCGAAGCCCGTTTGAAAGTCATCAATTTTGTAATGGTGAGTGATGATTGGCGTTAGATCGAGGCCAGATTGAATGAGGCTTGCCATCTTATACCAAGTTTCGAACATTTCACGGCCATAGATACCTTTGATCACCAAACCTTTGAAGATCACTTGGTTCCAATCGATCGCCATATCTGAAGGTGGGATACCTAATAAAGCAATACGACCACCGTGATTCATGGTTTTCAGCATAGAACTAAAGGCACTCGGTACGCCTGACATTTCAAGGCCGACGTCAAAACCTTCTGTCATGCCAAGTTCACTCATGACCTCTTCTAACTTTTGTTCCGCAACATTCACGGCGCGTGTCACGCCCATTTTGCGTGCAAGCTCAAGACGATATTCATTGACATCAGTGATCACCACATGGCGCGCACCAACGTGTTTCGCCACTGCGGCCGCCATGATACCGATTGGACCAGCACCAGTGATCAGCACATCTTCACCGACTAAATCAAATGACAATGCAGTATGTACAGCGTTACCAAATGGGTCAAAAATCGAGGCTAGATCATCGGAAATACCATCTGGGATCTTGAAAGCATTAAACGCAGGGATAACTAAGTATTCAGAAAATGCACCAGTGCGGTTCACACCAACACCCACAGTATTACGACATAAGTGAGTACGACCACCACGGCAATTTCGACAATGGCCGCAAGTAATGTGACCTTCGCCAGACACGCGATCACCTAATTCAAAACCGCGAACTTCTTGACCAATGCCAACCACTTCACCGACGTATTCATGGCCAACCACCATTGGTACTGGGATGGTTTTTTGTGACCACTCATCCCAGTTATAGATGTGAACATCGGTGCCACAAATTGCGGTTTTCTTAATTTTAATCAGCAGATCGTTGTGACCAAGTTCAGGCATTGGCACTTCGGTCATCCAAATGCCTTGCTCTGGTTTGAGTTTGGATAATGCTTTAATTTTCATTTAATGAGCCCCATTTCTTGGCCAACAGCAATAAACGCATCAATGGCGTGGTCGAGTTGCTCGCGGCTATGCGCGGCTGACATTTGTGTACGAATACGAGCTTGGCCTTTGGGCACAACAGGGAACGAGAAACCAACAACATAAATGCCCTTAGCTAGTGCTCGCTCTGCAAACTCTGCTGCAACGATAGCATCGCCGAGCATAATTGGGATGATGGCGTGATCCGCCCCCCCCATAGTGAACCCCGCGCCTTCCATACGAGTACGGAAGTGCGCGGCGTTATCCCAAAGTTGGTCGCGAAGCGCAGCGCTTTCTGCCAGTAAATCCAGCACGCGAATCGATGCTGCAACAATCGCTGGCGCAACCGAATTAGAGAACAAATAAGGACGTGAACGTTGACGAAGCCAATCAATAACTTCTTTCTTGCCTGAAGTGTAACCGCCGGATGCGCCACCCATGGCTTTACCAAGTGTGCCAGTGATGATATCAATACGGTCAATCACATCATGGTATTCATGCGTGCCACGGCCATTTGCACCCATAAATCCAACCGCGTGAGAATCATCCACCATCACTAAGGCGTTGTATTTATCCGCCAAGTCACAGATGGCAGGCAAGTTAGCCACTACACCGTCCATTGAGAACACGCCATCCGTTACGATGAGCTTATTACGAGCGCCCTCCGCATCGGCTGCGATCAACTGCTGTTCCAACTCTTGCATGTTATTGTTGGAGTAACGAAAACGCATCGCTTTACATAAACGCACACCATCAATGATTGAGGCATGGTTTAACGCGTCAGAGATAATCGCGTCTTCTTTATCTAAAATAGTTTCAAATAAACCGGTGTTTGCATCAAAACATGAGGTGTAAAGAATCGTATCTTCTTTCCCTAAGAATTGAGAGAGTTTCTGTTCCAGCTGTTTATGGATATCTTGCGTACCACAGATGAAACGCACCGAAGCCATACCAAAGCCGTGACTGTCCATCCCCTCTTTCGCCGCTTCAACCAGCGCAGGATGATTAGCCAAACCAAGGTAGTTGTTGGCACAAAAGTTCAACACTTCTTCACCAGTAGAAATCTCGACCGCCGCTTGTTGTTGCGAGGTAATCACACGTTCAGATTTATACAGACCTTCCGCTTTGATTTCCTCAAGCTGGTTTTGGATCTGTTGATAAAATGCAGAAGACATTGCTACGTCCTTATTTTTATATAGCGCAATAGCTATGGTGTAGGGCAGCCTAAACGAAAAATAGACCCTTCATTTACACTGTAAAATTGCTTAATGGTATTTTAGTTGATCCCATTTACGACTATTATCCCATGACATGGAAAACCATTCGTGAACTTCAGGCACAAATACAATTATGATCACGCATCGTCTTATCGCCCTGCTGCCTGATTTAGCGGCTTTCATTCTCGTCGTCAATGAAGGTAGCTTTACGGCAGCAGCTCAAAAGCTGGGGGTAACACCTTCGGCATTAAGTAAATTGATTACCCGTTTAGAACAAGCGCTATCAGTGAAGTTATTTGAGCGAACCACGCGCCAGCTCTTAATCACTCAGGCAGGAAAGCGCGTTTATGATCAAAGTCTGTTGATGGTCAACGCTGCGCAGCAAGCGGTTGAGCTTTCCACCTCTGACCACACCGAACCTTCAGGTTCACTCACTGTTGCGGCACCTGAAGCATTTTTGAACTCAGTTCTGCAACCCCTTGTGCTTCCTTTTCTAACTCAATACCCTGAAATTCAACTTAAGCTGAGAGCTGCAGATGGTGCGATCGATTTATTCAAACACAATATTGATGTGGCGTTTAAACTGACTGATAAGCCAGATGAAAACTTGGTACTGCGTGAAATTGGCAAAACCCACTTAGTGTTGTGCGCCAGCCCAGAATATATAGAGGCCAGAGGCATGCCCACCCACCCTATCGAATTAACGGATCACGACTGCTTGTATCTTGCCGAAACCGAGCGTGACCATCTCTGGGATTTTCATAAAGAAGATGAGTTCCATACAGTGGCCGTCTCAGGCCGCTATGCAGTAAACCACTCACAAATGCGTTTGAACGGCGTGAAAAATGGCTTAGGTATCGGCATCTTCCATGATTTTGTCATTCAGCAAGCGCTCGTTGAAGGCAGCGTCGTCCGGCTATTAGCCGATTGGACGATCAAAAGTAATTACTACGGCTCAATTGCCATGCAATATCCGCAAACCAAGTACATGCCAGCAAGGCTGCGGGTGTTCATTGATTACGTCACTGAACATTTGGTCAGCCAACTCAAAAAATAAAGGTTAATCATGCTAAAACGAATCCACCACGCGGCAATTATTTGTTCAGACTACGCACGTTCCAAAGCGTTTTATACTCAGATCTTAGGGCTGCCTGTTATTGCTGAAAATTACCGCGCCGCTCGCGATTCATACAAGCTGGATCTTGCTCTGCCCGATGGCGGACAAATTGAGCTGTTCTCATTTCCAAATACACCACCAAGACCAAGCTTCCCTGAAGCTCAAGGGCTACGACATTTAGCGTTTGTGGTGAACAGTGTCAGTGAAGTCAAAGCGTATTTAGAGGAAAAAGGCGTCATCGTCGAGCCCATCCGCGTTGATGAGTTCACTGGTCGCGAATACACATTTTTCGCCGACCCAGATGGTTTACCGTTAGAGCTTTATTCTGAATAGTGAATAGAGGAAGGGATCAAAGCTATTTTCTAACTCCAGTACAACAGATTAAATAATGGTGGCGCACGAGGAACTTGTTTTTCAAATCGTACACTTAGAGCCAAAAAAGTGTAGCTGTCTGAAACAAACAAGTTCAGTCGTGTCAGTAAAGGTGTCGTTGGAAGTGAATCTTGATGAAAGGTGGAGAAATGAGCAAAGGGACAGGGTTTCGTATGCTGTGTCTGTACTTTTCCCTCTTCAATTTGAACCAGCTCAAAACCATTAATGGTGCACAGTGTGGCCCAAACCCCCGCCGTATTGCCATGCGCGTTTATTACAGGCATAAGCGACACCAACACCCAACTGAGCGCGCTGGTGAGCAACATTATTCTGTTAAAACGGTTTAGGCGAATCATAGCAACACTCAATTTTTTCTTGTCAACACTATATAACGCAATGATAAAAATAACAGTGCGGCAGCGCTAAAACTTAACAAATACCCTCAAGTTCGCTACAAATCGTTAGCTTAAAGACGACGTTTCAAGATGCATATCAATGTGACTCCATTCACGCTTTGTCTATCAATCCACCCAAACTAGGAAATATTCCTAACTCAGTTAGGCCATGCCCTCAAGTCAATCGCCAAGCCGATTTTTACAATCACTCTATGATGCAGCCAGACGGTTGCTAGCCATTCGACTCTGGTGTGAATTGACTGACAGCAGAGATTTCTTTGACGTGATTTTCTAAGGATTTCACATGCTAAAACTTTTGCAACAGGTTCGGCTACCGACCCTCGATCTCCCCGCAGCAGAACGCCGTAAAATGTGGTTCAAACCATTTTTACAATCATACCTTGTGGTGTTTATTGGCTACATGGCGATGTATTTAGTGCGCAAAAACTTCAACGTTGCACAAAACGATATGATTTCAACCTACGGCTTGTCGATGACACAGCTAGGGCTGATTGGTCTTGGTTTCTCCATCACTTACGGGATTGGTAAGACAGTGGTCTCTTACTACGCCGATGGCAAGAACACGAAACAGTTCCTACCTTTTATGCTGATCCTTTCTGGTATTGCAATGCTTGGATTTAGCATGAGCATGGGCGGTTCAAGCGTCAGCATTTTCCTAATGGTTGCTTTTTATGCGCTAAGCGGTTTTTTCCAAAGTACTGGTGGGCCATCAAGCTACTCCACTATCACCAAATGGACGCCCAAAAATAAACGCGGCACCTACTTGGGTTTATGGAATATGTCGCACAATGTCGGCGGCGCAGGTGCGGCAGGCGTAGCACTGTTTGGTGCAAACTATCTCTTTAATGGTCATGTTGTGGGCATGTTTGTGTTCCCGTCGATCATCGCATTAGTGGTGGGTTTCATTGGTTTGCGTTACGGTAGTGACTCTCCTGAAGCCTACGGTTTAGGTACGGTCGAAGAGTTGTTTGATGAAGCGGTCAGCGAGGAAGATATTGCTGCGGAAGAAAACCAAATGACCAAACGTGAGATCTTTGTTGAATACATTTTGAAAAACAAAGTGATTTGGTTACTCTGCTTTGCCAACATCTTCCTCTACATCGTGCGTATCGGCATCGACCAGTGGTCTACTGTGTATGCCTATCAAGAACTTGGTTTGTCAAAAGAAGCGGCCATTTCAGGCTTCACTCTCTTTGAAGTGGGCGCATTAGTCGGCACTTTAATGTGGGGTTATCTGTCCGATCTTGCTAATGGCCGCCGAGCTTTGGTCGCCTGTGTCTCTCTGGGACTCATCATTGTTGCGCTCGAATTCTATCAGCACGCCACCAGCGAGTTTATGTATCTCGGGTCACTGTTTGTGCTAGGTTTCCTTGTTTTTGGCCCACAATTACTGATTGGTGTTGCTGCGGTTGGCTTTGTGCCGAAAAAAGCGATCAGTGTCGCCGATGGCGTTAAGGGCACCTTTGCTTACTTAATTGGTGATAGTTTTGCCAAACTTGGCCTAGGTATGATCGCCGACGGTACACCGATTTTTGGCCTCACCGGCTGGAAGGGCACCTTTGCTGCGCTCGACACTTCAGCGATGATCTGTATCGTGCTGCTGATTTTTGTCGCGATCGCAGAAGAGCGTAAGATCCGCCATGAGAAAAGGCTAAAGCTGGCCGCAGCTGCCGCTTAGCTCCCAGCAAAATCAAACGCGATATTCTCTTTTATGAGTGTGTCGCGTTTTATTGTGCCACCCCTTCCTTTTTGACGCGCTAGACTCCTCTACAATGGCATCCATAGCAAAGGGATATATTGCTTGTTTAATTGTCTCTGTGGCGTTAGTTTAAGCTCCCTTTTTACTCAGGCAATATAAACAGCGGGGATTGTGATGATCAAAGTAGCACTAGTGGATGACCATATCGTGGTACGTTCAGGCTTTGCCCAACTCATGAACCTTGAAGACGACATCCAAGTGGTCGGCCAATTTAGCTCGGCAGCCGAAGCGCGCGCAGGGCTTCCCGGCACGGGGGCAAACGTCTGTATTCTTGATATTTCAATGCCTGATGAAAGCGGGCTGTCGCTGCTTCAAGATCTACCCTCTGGGATAGCGTGCATTATGCTGAGCGTTCACGATTCCGCGGCCATGGTCGAAAAAGCCTTGGAGGCTGGAGCAAGAGGCTACTTAAGCAAACGATGTAGCCCAGATGAACTTATCCAAGCCGTACGAACCAGCGCCCACGGTGGTTGCTACTTAACACCCGATATTGCGCTTAAACTCACCTCCCCCAAGCGCGAGGCAAAGCTATTGGCACAGTTGACCAAACGTGAACGGCAAATCAGTGAAATGCTGGCTGCCGGGCTGGATGTGAAAGCGGTCGCCAATGAGCTTGGACTTAGCCACAAAACCATTCATGTCCATCGCGCCAATGCAATGGATAAGTTAGGTGTGAGCAATAACGTGGCCTTAGCGAAATATTTTTCTGACTCATTCTAATGCCACGCTATTTTATTACGTCACTCTGCGCTTGGTTTCTGCTCTCTTGCAGTTGGTTTTGCTTGTGGGTTATCGCCTACTATTTTGTCAACGATCCGGAACTGGCGATCTTCTTCTTTCCTTTTGCTCTGCGTTTAGGCACTGCGCTGCACAGTCCACAACGTTACTGGCCCGCGATTTATGGTGCAGAATGGTGGCTGACGATTGCGCTCGCCATGCTAATGGAACAACCTCAATGGCTGACAGTACTCGCCGCCAGTATCGCAACGCTGCCCTTAAACCTGCTCGCCCAACGCTACTACCACGGAAGTCAGTGGCGTCGCTTTATTGTGATGGGCGGGTTGATCCTCGCCAGCGCTATCATTAATACGCTGGCCACCACCTACCACGGCCATACCGCGTCAATGGTGATGTTAGTCAGCATCACAGCTGGCTTAATGATTGTGCCAAGCTGCTATTTGATATGGAATTATCTTTTCCAAAGCACTTGGGTTCCACTGACGGCGAACTTAGTCTCTCGTCATATCGAATTTCGCACGCGTCACGTCTTACTCTACTCTTTACTATTTATTTTAAGCATTGCGCTGCAAATTGGTTTACCTGATGAACTTCGGCGTTTTGCGCCATTTTGTTTAGCCATCCCGATCATTTTGCTCGCTTTTCGCTACGGCTGGCAAGGTGCATTGCTCGGTACGCTGCTCAATAGCATTGCATTGATCGCGGCTCGTAGTGGTGTCTCTAATATGGAAATCACTGATCTCCTGCTCTCTCTTTCAGCACAAAGTTTAACCGGCATTTTGCTGGGAATGGGTGTGCAGCGACAAAGAGATCTCAACACCAAGCTGCGCCAACAGCTTGATCGTAACCAAAATTTGTCCCGCCAATTAGTCAAAGCTGAAGAATCTGTTCGGCGTGATATTGCTCGCGAGCTGCACGATGAGATCGGTCAAAACATTACCGCTATCCGTACTCAAGCCAGCATTATTCAACGCGTCGAATCTCAGCCCGTCACCAGCCATTGTGCTAAAACCATTGAGTCTCTCTCTTTAAATGTTTATGACACAACTAAAAGTTTGCTAACCCGTTTACGCCCTAAAACCTTAGATGATTTAGGCCTAGTCGAAGCACTGGATCAACTGCTGCGTGACCTTGAATTTGAGACGCACGGCATTCAAACTCAAGTGGTTTGGACGGGGAATTCAACCGCTCAACTGCAAAAGTTAAGTGACGCCACCAAGGTGACCCTTTATCGATTGTGCCAAGAGGCGCTCAATAATGCCTTGAAATACGCAGAAGCTAGCCACATTGTGATTGAGTTTTCGTTAGCAAGTGATGTCACACTGCGCATTCACGATGATGGCATCGGTTTCAAAGCACAAGCGCAGCTGAACGGCTTTGGTTTACGGGGGATGCGTGAGCGAGTCGAGGCATTGGGTGGCCACTTTCAGATTATTAGCCACTGTCAGTCTACAACAGCCAACCACGATATAAGCAAGAATGGCACTCAGCTTACCGTCACACTGCCCCACTTATAATCGTGGAATATAAAGCACTATGATAAATTTTCTACGCTCTCAACCACCGAAACCGCTTCTTGCATCAGCGCAAGAGGTTAACCAGCAGTACCGTTATTGGCGCTTTCACATCATGATGGCGATGTATGTCGGTTATGCGCTTTTCTACTTCACGCGTAAAAGTTTGAATTACGCCATGCCCGCGATGATTGCTGACCTCGGTTTAGATAAGAGTGATATTGGCATCATGGGCACGTTGTTTTACATCACCTATGGTATCTCAAAATTTCTGTCCGGGATTTTGTCGGACCGCTCCAACCCGCGCTATTTTATGGGCCTAGGGTTAATGGCAACGGGTTTTATCAATATTCTGTTTGGCTTTTCAAGCTCAATCAGTATGTTCATCTTACTCTGGGTGCTCAATGCTTGGTTCCAAGGTTGGGGATGGCCTTCTTGCTCTAAACTCCTGACAACTTGGTATTCGCGCTCTGAACGTGGTTTTTGGTGGGCGTTATGGAATACCGCTCATAACGTGGGGGGCGCGTTGATCCCATTACTGGTTGGCTTTCTCACTTTCCATTTTAGTTGGCGCGAAGGTTTTATTGTGCCGGGCTGTTTAGCCGTTATTGGTGGGGTTTTCTTATGTTGGCGATTGCGTGATAAACCAATGACCCAAGGTTTACCCAGCGTTGGTCAATGGCGTAATGACGCCCTTGAACTGGCGCAAGAAAATGAAGGCCTCGGCCTTAGCACTAAACAGATCTTGCACACATATGTGTTAGGAAATAAGTACATTTGGTTACTCGCCTTGAGCTATGTACTGGTCTACATAGTGCGTACTGCCATCAATGATTGGGGAAATATCTACCTTACCGAGCAACAAGGCTATGATTTGATCACGGCTAATGGCGCGCTTTCGCTGTTTGAAGTCGGTGGGTTTATTGGATCGTTAGTCGCAGGATGGGGTTCAGACAAACTGTTTGGCGGCAACCGTGGGCCAATGAACCTGATTTTTTCAATGGGCATTTTTCTTTCGGTGGCAGCGCTGTGGCTGATGCCGTTAACGGGGTTTGTATTCCAAGCCGCTGGCTTTTTTACGATTGGCTTTTTTGTCTTTGGCCCACAAATGTTAATTGGTATGGCCGCCGCGGAGTGTTCTCACAAAGATTCGGCTGGCGCAGCAACTGGGTTTGTGGGGTTATTTGCGTATATGGGCGCAGCGCTCGCCGGTTACCCGTTAGCCATTATTGTCGAGCAATTCGAATGGCGAGGTTTTTTTGTCACCATTTCTGTTTGCGCCGCTGTGATCGGCTTACTACTGCTGCCTTTCTTACAAGCTCAGTTTTCAGGCAGTGACCACCCCACGAACCATTGAACGTTATATCCAATCCAACGTTATCGTGAGGGGGCCACAAAGCTAATTAACCAAATAAGCGCTTCCAGATACTTGGGTTACGCTGCTCGTGGTATTCAACACGCAGTTCGTCTACCGTCCGCAGCGTTTGTTGAGCTTGTTCTAAATTTCCTTGCTCAAGATCCACTTCGATTTTGTCTAATGCCACGGAAAGCTTATTAAACCCTTCTAAATAGAGATCTTGCTTCTCCGGTGGATAATTTCCCCGTTTTGACTCTTCAACCAACTGACTTAATCTCTCAATGGGTGCTTGCATTGTTTCAACGCTGGTCGCTTCTGCCGCTTGTTTAAATTCAAGCTTCATTTGTTTCATGTTCTGTTTTAAGTCAACATTAGCCGCCGACACGCTAGCCGCAAATAATGCGCAAGCTGTTAGTATCATTATTTTTTTCATAATTATTTCTTTTTATTCTGGCAAGAAGTGCCAAGTTTAATGGATCTCAAGATAAAAGAGGGACAAATTTTTGTCATTTTTATGACCTCTTTACGGCTTATAGTGTTTGATATTCTGCGATCGCTTTTCGCCCGCGCAGTGCTAAAAAGGCCAGAAACTGCTCGACACTGTGCGTAATCACTTTCTCAGCAGCAATACCAACGCTCTCAAGCAGTTCACTGGCCAACTGAAGTTGGCCGATATCTTGACAAAAATGGGCATCGCTGCCAGTGGTAACATAAGCACCATGCGCTTTCGCCACCTTAGCAATTTCATAACAGCGATCGACACTCCCTACCCTGCTGTGTCCTTTTAAGGTGCTGTTATTAATTTCTATCGCAACGTGATGCTGGGCGGCGCAGGCGATCACCTCATCAAAATCAAAATCGAAATTAGGGTTACCTAAGTGCCCTAGCGCATCAACTCGTCCACCTTTAATCACATTGATTAACGCTTCGGTATGCGCCGCTTTATCGGCAGGCTGAAATACGGGCTCATGAAAACTGGCGATCACCCAATCTAAGTTTTGGTCAACCGAAGGATGAACATCAATCTCGCCAGCACGATTCATGATGTTAGACTCAATTCCTCGGATAATGGCAACACCGTCTAAAAAGCGCGGCAAAATACGTTGATTGGAAAAGAACCAATAGTGCGGCGCTCCAGGCATCGACTGCGCATGATCGGTTGTGCAAAACATTGCCAATCCATTTTCTTTAGCTGAACGCGCGTTTTCAATAAGCGTGCTGTAAGCGTGACCACTTGCATAAGTGTGAGTATGAGTATCAACGACAAGATTCATTTTAATTATTCCATTCCAACAGCGATGCTTCAGTGTAACAGCCTCGCTGATGGCACTTCAATCTAAGGGCGATATATTCACCATATCGACACTTTCTGACCGGATAAACACACACCGATGTGAAATGGTTTTTTGCAACTTACCCACATTGAACAATACTTAGCAATGTCATCCAATTCGGAGTTGGTTATGAAACGACGTCGTTACTCACTGAGCATTCACATTACGAGTCTCTTTTTAGTGCTCGCCATGGTGATCGGCATTGTATTGATTGGCATAAGTTATCACCATAGTCAGCAACTACTGACGGTAAGTGCACAAGGATTAAGTAGCGAAAACAGCAAAAAACTGGAATCAGCATTTAAACAAAGTGCAGCGCCTATCTTGACCACGCTCGATTTTTTAGCTTTTAGTAACGTAATTGATCAACCGGATAAAGTCATCTCGGACCCACGCCAACTCGCCACCGTTTGGCTGACCTTCCAACGTAATCCACAGTTGGTCGCGCTCTATTATTGTGACGAAGCCGGAGCTTGCACTACATTTCGCTCGCTGAGCTTTGATAAAGCCAAACAGCGTTTTGATGCCCCCGCGCAAGCTCAGCTATTGGCTCATTACACTCAAGTTGACGGCACTAACCGCTTTATCTATTTAGACCAGAACCTTAAAAGCCTGCTCGACAAACAAGATAACAATAATAAATTTGATCCTCGCGTGCGTCCTTGGTTTACCTCGGCAAGTCAAGATGGCGCGATACGCTTAACGGAACCTTATTTCTTTTTCTTCCTACAAACGAGTGGCGTCACACTGTCACGTAAATCGGCCGATGGTAAGAGTGTGCTTGGCGCTGATTTCACGCTGGACTCACTGTCAAAACAGATGAGTACGATAGGTTTTTCTGACAGTGCTCAGCTCATTTTGTTCGATAATCAATTTAGACCAATCGCCCAACACAATACTAAGTTCGAGCTACAACAAGATCCCTCACAGATTGCACAGCAGCTGCAGCAAAGTACTTTTGCACCAATATTGAATCGGGTCAGCAGCCAAACTTTGTATGAAACGGTCAATATGAATGGCACAACGTGGTCGGTGACGTTAACGCCGGTACTTTTAAACGACAATGTACGCTTGTTGCTGGCAGAAGCGGTACCGCAAGACGATTTGATCGCAGATTTGCTCTCGATGCGAGATCAGCAGATTTTTGTCGCGTTAATCATGCTCGCTATCGCTTTTGCAGTGGTTGGTTTTGTGGCGCAAAGGCTCGCCAGCCCTTTAGGTAACCTAGTGCAATTGACCGACAACATCACGCGCTTTGAATTTAAAAAGACACGCTACCCAAAAAGCCGGATCCGTGAAGTTGCCAATTTAACCCAATCGATAGAGCTCATGGAGCATACACTGCACGACTTGCTGCGACTATTACGCGAAACCGCCAGCAACCAAGAATTCGGTGTGTTAGCCAAAACGATTACCCATCAAAGCTATTTGATCACTCGAGCTGAAACTATTTTACTCTACACTTATGCCAACGAAAATAACCAATTTATCACCGCAGCAAACCACGCCATCATTCCCTTTAAGCTTGATATCAATCAGTTGTCTCAAGAGATGCCGTGGCTACTTTCTGAACTGCGCAAAGGCCAAACGGTTCACTTATCTAAAACCGATAATTCGATGCGTAAGCATAAAGATGAGCTGTATAATTCTGATCTTTATCTTTTTCCACTGCTCAACCGAGACAAGCAGTTGGTTGGCGTATTAAACCTAGGCTACGAACGGGCCATCACTCCCGATCAGCAAGACAAACATGCATTTTTACGAGAGCTGCTCAGTTTTGCCGAAATCGCTAAAGACAATATCGACAAAATGCAACGGCAAAAGGAGATGCTCAACTCGTTTATTGAATTGATTGCCTCAGCCATTGATACCAAATCCCCTTACACGGGCGGCCATTGTCAGCGAGTTCCTGAATTAACAAAAATGATCACTAAAGCGGCGGAAAACGATCGCACCTATTTCCCACAATTTTCCATGACCAATGAAGAGTGGGAAGAGCTCACTCTCGCCGCTTGGTTGCATGATTGTGGAAAAGTGACCACGCCTGAATATGTGATTGATAAAGCAACCAAATTAGAAACGATCTACGACAGAATTCACGAAATTAGAATGCGTTTTGAGCTGCTCAAATGTCAAGCTGAAACGGACTACTGGCAAGGTGTTGCGCAGGGCAAGAACGAGCCAGATCTCAAGCAGCAGTTGCTGACGAACCAACAAATCCTCGATGAGGAATTTGCTTTCGTCGCGCAATGTAATATTGGCAGTGAGTTTATGAGCGATGATGACCTTTCCCGCTTAGAGCGAATTGCGCAAAGAGAGTGGAAACGGACCTTAGATGATCAATTCGGTACTTCTTGGATAGAGAACCAACGTGCAGGAGAGTCAAAACCATTGCCCACTATGGAGCGCTTGCTTGATGATAAACCCGTACACCAGTTGCACTGGGTGAACGGTTGCCGTCCACAAGATCTGTGGCAAGAAAACTTTATTTTACAACCGGGAGAACTGCGCTATAACCGAGGTGAGCTCTATAATTTGTCCATTCGCCGTGGCACGCTCACTAACGAAGAACGCTTTATGATTAATGATCACATTGTGCAAACCATCATGATGCTCAAGCGGCTACCTTATCCTGAACATATGAAAAACGTTCCTGATATTGCGGGAAGCCACCATGAACGAATGGATGGCGCGGGTTATCCAAGAGGTTTAAGTGAAGAGCAGCTTTCCATCCCCGCTCGAGTGATGGCAATAGCCGATGTGTTTGAAGCACTGACCTCTAGCGATCGCCCCTATAAAAAGGCAAAAACGCTCAGCGAATCGATCGCGATCATGACCACCATGGCCACCACAGGCCATATTGATCCGAAGCTTTACTTACTCTTTTTAGAAAAAGAGATTTATCAAGACTATGCGGATCGGTTTTTACACTCCGATCAGCACAGCCCAATTGATAAAGAAGCACAGATAAAAAAAGTAAAAATGAGTTTGAAAAAGACTTTTTAAAGACCGCGAATATCTAACTCATTCTGGATCAGCACAATGCACTGCGAGGCAAACAGCATTCGAGGCCCAAGGCTGATTTTCTGTGTATTAAGGCGCTTTAAACTGTTCCAACTTTTTTTCGGCATCGGGATGTGGTCAGTAAGTAAAAAGCAGCTGTCGTCAGAAAATTGATGCTCACGGACACTTTCGCCTTTTTTATCCAGTAAATACAAGTGGTAACTTTCAGAAAGGCGTTGCACCAACTTTTCAAAACTGATGGTTTCAACCGTGAGTCCTTGCTCGACCTCTCGGGTTTGCTCTTTGCCCATACCCACGGAAACGTCTAAAGCGTGGCCTATTTTGGTCAGCAAGGCTTGCTCGTGAAAGCCACCGATATTGTGCAACTGGCTCGACTCAAAGCATAAAGTCCGCGAGAAATCTTGCGTACTTTCCAGCACTAAGTAGACCACCACGTCATCACGATGCGACTGCGCAGTAAAAATAGCGTTCATGAGTACGTGGGCCAAAATTTCGGTGTGGGCTTCTTGCCCAACAGAGGCTAAAAAAGTCTGTTTATCCGTGGAAGCGGCGCGGGCCCTTACAACAAAAGCTCTCATGTGACTGACTCAATTCATTCAATAAAGCACGGACTCTATCACAATCTCCATCTACTGGAATAGTGATCTACTGGTGAAGCTACGGTTCGCTCGTCAACACAGCTTTGCTTTTCGGGAGCCCCAATGAAATGAGAGTGGTCAGCAGCAGAAAACCAAACGAAACCCACAAACACGCCGCTAATCCCCAAAGTTGGAAAACCCACCCGGAAAGCACGGTACCGATTAAACGCCCCATCGCGTTTGCCATGTAGTAAAAACCAACATCAAGCGATACACCATCCCCCTTGGCATAGCTCACGATCAAATAGGAATGCAGCGATGAGTTAATCGCAAAGACCGCGCCGAAAAGCAGTAACCCCGCGATGATCACGACTTCCGGATGCCACTGCGCTTGAATGCTGTAGGCGATCAAACCAGTAATCAGCGCCAGTAGCGCCGCCCAACCGAGCGCAGATCGCCCATCCGGCACTTGGTCTGAAGCACTGCCCGTTATTTTAGGAGCAAACCCTTGGATCACGCCGTAGCCAATCACCCACAGCGCTAAAAAGCCGCCCACGGCACTGTGATCCCAACCAAAAACGCTGCCCAGATAAATGGGTAAGGCAATCACAAACCAAACGTCTCGCGCGCCAAATAAAAATAGGCGAGCCGCCGATAAAATATTCACGCTGCGCGATTTGGAGAAAATCTCTGAAAATTTCGGTTTGGTTTTGGCTTTGCCAATATCGGCTTGCAAGCTAAGCAAACTGCCGATAAAAACCAACAGCAATACCGCCGCCATAGCCGCTACCGCATATTGAAAGCCGATCCAAGAGAGCAAGACGCCACCGAGAAAAAAGCCGGCCCCTTTTAGAGCGTTTTTTGAACCCGTAAGAATGGCTATCCACTTGTAGAGTGCGCCTTGTGCATTTTCAGGGACTAACGTTTTGATCGCACTTTTTGCACTCATTTTATTGAGATCTTTTGCGATGCCCGATAACGCCTGCGCCGCCATCACCCAAGGAATGGTTAACCATGCAGCAGGTACAGCAAGCATCAAGAGCGCGAATATTTGCATGCCAAGGCCAATATTCATGGTGCGATTCAGCCCTAAACGCGCACCAAGCCAACCGCCAATCAGGTTCGTCACCACGCCAAAAAATTCATAAAAGAGAAACAAAGACGCAATCGCTAAGGTCGAATAACCCAAATCATAAAAATACAACACCACCAACATACGCAGCGCGCCGTCAGTGACGGTAAAATTCCAATAATTAAAAGTCACTAGTATGTACTGGCGAACGTTTTGCTTGAGTTGAGACAGCATAATCACTCTCTTTGCAAAAGAGCCGCCTAAGGCAGCTCTTTGGGACTGTTATTGATTAACAAATTGTTTGATGTACTCAACTTGTACATCTTTGGTAAACGCACCCGGTCTTAATGATTGAACTTGAGTAATAATGTTTTGCAGTTCCCAACCTTTCTCCAGCAATAAATGAGCAGCAAGTAAACCAGTACGACCCGATCCACCCATGCAATGCATGGCAATCTTATCTCCCTTGGCAAGCGCCTGATGAAGTGACGGGGAGATACTTTGCCAATGCGTTTGAAACTGATGGTCGGGCGCGCAATCATCTTCAATTGGGGCATGAAACCATTGCAGCCCCGCGTGCTCAACCACTTTAGGCAAGTCACCAACGCCTTTCTCTTGCATCTCTTCATGACTTAGAGCCGTCACCACAACGGTAACACCTTGAGACTTCAATTGTTCAATACTCTCAACCAGAGGCAGATCTTTTGTCCCCGGGCAAGGCGTCAATACCAAACCAGCGCTGTTTTCTGTAACGGGCAGTTCCCATGTAGGATGTGTCATTTCTTTGCTCCTTTATGCCAAACCGACTTTGCGTACTAATTCTGCGGTACGCGTTGCGTAACCCATTTCGTTATCATACCAAGCGTAAATTTTCACCATGCGCTTGCCCACCACCATGGTCGAGAGTGCGTCGACAATCGTTGAGCGTTGGTCGCCTTTATAATCAATCGATACCAATGGCCGCGCTTCAAAACCGAGAATGCCTTTGAGCTCATTTTCTGAAGCGGCTTTAAGTAGCGCGTTGACTTCTTCCGCGCTGGTATCGCGTTTCACATCAAAAATAATGTCAGTTAACGAGGCATTGGCCAGCGGCACACGCACCGCGTGACCGTTAATTTTGTCTTTCAGATCGGGGAAGATTTCCACAATCGCTGTCGCAGAACCTGTAGTTGTTGGGATCAAACTCATACCACAAGCACGCGCACGACGTAGATCTTTATGCGGTGCATCCAAAATGGTTTGCGTGTTGGTCAAGTCGTGAATGGTCGTAAACGATGAGTGTTCAATACCCAGTTGCTCATGAATCACTTTGACGATAGGCGCAATGCAGTTGGTGGTGCAAGAAGCGGCCGTAACAATCTGATGTATTTGTGGATCAAAGATGTGGTCATTGACCCCAACCACGATATTGGCAATCCCCGCTTCTTTCACAGGAGCCGATACCACCACGCGTTTGACACCTTGTGCTAAATACTGATTCAAAAACTCAGACTTGCGGTGTTTTCCCGTAGCTTCGATGACCACATCACAACCAGACCAATCCACATCACTGATCGCTTTTTGTTGTGAGGTACGAATAACCTTACCGTTGGCAATGATCGCATTACCGTCGCTTGTCACTTGGTGATGCCAACGGCCTTGTATTGAATCAAATTCGAGCAAATGAGCCAAGGTCGCCGCGTCACCCGCAACGTCGTTGATCTGCACAAATTCGATCTCTGGCCAATCAAATGACGCCCTTAATGCTAAACGACCAATGCGGCCAAATCCGTTAATTCCGACTTTAATAGACATTTTTATTTCCTTTTATCCCTTCTAAACACAGCATTCTGGGCGAGATTCCATCTCTGCCAGCCTTTGCATATCTTGTTGGTATTCTTTTTTCAGGCAGTTGGATTCCACCAGCCCTTGAATTTGTTTTTTCATCCATCCGGGTAGTTGGTCCGATAACCGATAAAACACCCATTGACCTTGCCTTGTATCAACCACCACGCCACTGGAACGAAGTAGAGCCAGATGGCGAGAAATTTTCGGTTGGCTCTCATTTAACGCTTGTGTCAACTCGCCGACACACACTCGTTGCTCACGTGCAATCATGAGTAAACAGCGCACCCGCGTTTCATCGGACAGCAATTTAAAAAACTGATGAGGTAGCATTTTACTTATCTCTGTATATGCGGATATGCATATGTATTATATAAAAAGAAATCGCTGTCAATAGAAAAGTTACCGCTGACTTTAGAGAACAATGCTAAAGCGAGCAGTAAAATAGCTGATGGTATGTTGCAGGGCTTTTGTGGCATTTTGATTACAATCGATTTCCCAATAGATCTATTTTTGATACGCCTATCATACCCCGATGCATCGCAACATTGGGATCAAGAGTTCGTGCGTAGCAGAACATAGATGACGTTTCTAACTCATTCACAAACATTTCACATTTTTAAAACAGTCTACGGTTATGAAATTTAATGAGAAAAATATCCTGAAGTTCGGACTCAGAGAGCGCTAGTATTTCTTTTTCATACGCAGCGCGACGTTGACCAAGGCAATCAACACCGGCACTTCAACCAAGGGCCCAATCACACCCGCAAATGCTTGATCGGAATTTAAACCGAACACGGCAATGGAGACCGCAATCGCCAGTTCAAAGTTGTTGCCTGATGAGGTAAAAGCAATTGAGGCATTTTGATCGTAAGGAATGCCCAGTTTTTTACCAATGAAAAAGCTGACAAAAAACATCACTAAGAAGTAAATCACTAAAGGGATGGCAACGCGTATCACGTCCATCGGCAGTTCAATGATCATCTCGCCTTTCAGGCTAAACATCAAAACTATCGTCGCTAGTAGTGCCACCAGCGTAATCGGTGAAATACGCGGAATAAATACCTCGTTGTACCATTGCTCACCTTTCGCGGCCACCAACCATTTGCGGCTCAAAAAGCCAGCTAAAAATGGGATACCGAGATAAATCAGCACACTTTCTGCGATATCGAGAATGGTAATATCAACCACAAAGCTCTCGAGCCCAAAATACGGCGGCAAAACAGTAATAAATAGCCACGCCATAAAACTGTAAGTGACAATTTGAAATGCACTGTTGAGCGCCACCAACGCTGCGCCGTACTCTTTGTTCCCACCGCTGATATCATTCCACACCAATACCATCGCGATGCAACGCGCCAGACCAATTAAGATCAGTCCGACCATATAACCCGGATAATCGCGTAAGAAAATGATCGCCAATGCAAACATCAAGATAGGCCCGACAATCCAGTTCATCACTAAAGAGAGTGTGATGGCGCGTTTATCACGAGTCACTTCACCTAGTAGGCTGTAATTCACTTTTGCCAGTGGTGGATACATCATCAAAATCAAACCGATCGCCAGCGGAATATTGGTCGAACCGACCGACATATTTTCATTCCATTGCGCCACTTGCGGAAAGAAGACACCGATCGCTACCCCGAGCCCCATCGCAAGGAAAATCCACAAGGTTAGATAGCGATCGAGAAGACTCATTTTTTCGGCTGCAGAGGCTTCTGCGCAGACAGGTAATTCACTCATACATCACATCTCTCGGTCAGTCTAAAAAGGGAGCCGCGCACAACTTTCTACTTACAGCCATGGCGAAATAGCAACGCTAAAATTTCATTCATTTTGACAAGATGGGCCAGCAATACGCGTTAGCTCTTGCGCAATCAATGCGGTATTGTGGTTCAGCGTGATGTCCAATATCTGCACCATCCAACTTTCCAGCTCAGGATTGATTTGGTAGTACACCCACTTGCCGCGACGTTCATCAATCACTAGCTCATTTTTTCTCAGTTCAGCTAAATGACGAGACACTTTGGGCTGACTTAATTGCAACGCATTCATTAAATCACACACACACAACTGCCCTTTGTGCTTCATCAACAGCAAGGATTTAAGCCTCGTTTCTTCAGACAAGGATTTATAAAAAGATAAACTGCGGCACATAAACAATACATATGGAATATCGAATGTGTTTTAGTGTAAGGAGCAAAAGAGTGGAAGTCAAACACCAGAACTAGCCTCGTGCACGACGGGCGGCGCTTGAAAAGCAGCGTGATAACGGGAGAAATGATTACTGCAATACAAATAACGATCGTTTGGTTGACCTATACCACATCAATGATTAGGATCACGTTTTAAAAATCAACTAAGAGACGTTGCGAATGCTGCTTACGCCGCCCTAGATTGATCTTTACCTCTCACAACTCACCTTTTTATTTCATTTTTTAGAGATCAAGTATGCTACAAAATATTAAGCGCGATTGGTTTTCCAATGTGCGAGGGGATGTTCTAGCTGGCACTGTCGTTGCGTTAGCATTAGTTCCTGAGGCAATAGCCTTTTCTATCATCGCAGGTGTAGACCCTAAAATCGGCCTTTACGCTTCATTCAGTATTGCCGTGATCATTTCAATTGTCGGTGGACGACCCGGCATGATCTCAGCAGCCACTGGAGCAATGGCGCTGTTGATGGTCACTTTAGTCAAAGAGCATGGCTTGCAATATCTACTGGCAGCCACTGTTTTGACCGGGGTTCTACAAATACTGGCCGGTTACCTCAAACTGGGCGATTTGATGCGTTTTGTATCACGTTCGGTCGTGACGGGGTTTGTTAACGCGCTGGCGATTCTGATTTTTATGGCGCAATTACCAGAGCTGACCAATGTAACATGGCACGTTTATGCCATGACGCTCGGTGGGCTGGCGATTATCTACCTATTCCCCTACGTTCCTGTGGTTGGCAAATTGCTACCTTCGCCATTAGTGTGCATTATCGCCTTAACTCTGATTGCTATCAGCTTTGGCATTGATATTCGCACTGTGGGCGATATGGGTGAATTACCAGATACTTTGCCGATATTTTTATGGCCAGATGTTCCGCTCAACCTTGAAACCTTATGGATAATATTTCCTTATTCAGCCGGATTGGCCGTTGTCGGTTTATTAGAATCAATGATGACAGCAACCATTGTTGACGATTTAACCGATACCAGCAGTGATAAAAATCGCGAATGTAAAGGCCAAGGTATCGCCAACATTGCCACTGGCTTTCTTGGCGGCATGGCCGGTTGTGCGATGATTGGTCAATCGATCATCAATATTAAATCTGGCGGACGCGGCAGGCTCTCTACTTTTTGTGCCGGTATTTTACTGATCATTATGGTGGTGTTTTTAAGTGATTGGCTCAAGCTCATCCCGATGGCGGCTTTAGTGGCAGTAATGATCATGGTTTCCATTGGGACCTTCTCTTGGAGTTCGGTAAAGGATCTCAAAACTCACCCACTTTCTACCAGCATTGTGATGATCGCGACCGTCGTTGTTGTGGTTGCAACCCATAACTTAGCGATCGGTGTCGCTGTAGGCGTGCTGCTTGCTTCTCTCTTCTTTGCTAACAAAATTGGCCGCTTCATGGTGGTTAAAAGTGAACTCTCTGAAAATGGAGAAGAGCGTACCTATCGTGTTGTTGGGCAAGTCTTCTTTGCTTCGTCAGATCAATTTATGAACGCGTTTGACTTCAAAGAGGTCTTAGAGCGTGTCACTATCGACCTCTCTGCAGCGCACTTTTGGGATATTACTTCGGTTTCTTCGCTAGATCGTGCTGTTATCAAATTCCGACGCGAAGGGACCGATGTAAACATCATCGGTATGAATGAAGCAACAGCAACGATTGTCGATAAATTCGGCGTGCATGGTAAGCCAGAAGAAGTTGAAAAGCTGATGGGCGGACATTAAGGAACAGATTATGACCAATATTATTGCTTGCATCGATGGATCGATTTATTCACAGTCGGTCGCCAATTTAAGCGTGTGGGCCGCCAAAAGCTTACAAGCACCGTTAACCTTACTGCACGTACTTGATAAAGCGGCCAATCAAACCGAAAGTGAGTTATCTGGTAACATCGGTTTAGGCAGCCGAGAACAGCTATTGAAAGAGCTTATTGAACTAGACGAAAAGCGTTCTAAACTGGCCTTAAGGCACGGTAAAGCGTTACTCAATGAGCTAGAAACCAAAGCTCATGAACAAGGTTTACAAGATGTGCGTAAACTGCAAAAGCACGGCAACCTGTTAGAAACTTTGCTTGATCTTGAAAACGAAATTCGTGTATTGGTGGTCGGTAAATCAGGTGAAGTGCACCAAAACGACGCCATGGCCGTTGGATCTCAATTAGAGAGTATCGTGCGTACAATGAAGTCGCACACCTTAGTGGCAACGGGTGATTTTACGCCACCACAAAGCTATCTATTAGCCTTTGATGGCAGTGAAATTAGCCAGAAATTAGTGGATAAAGCGATTAAAACACCGCTGCTAAAAGGGCTGGAGTGCCATTTGGTGATGGTGGAAGATAACCACGATAAAGCGAGCGCGTTTAAAGCTGCCGCCGAGAAATTATGTGCGAATGGTATTCACGTTGTGGAAGCGTGCTTATCTGGCGAAGTTCATAAGGCGATTCTTCAGTACCAACAACAAAACCAACTTGGCATGATCGTCATGGGCGCGTTTGGACACTCTAAACTTCGTCAGTTTTTTGTTGGCAGTAACACCACTCGGCTCTTAGCCGAATCAAGCGTACCGATGCTATTGATACGATAATAATTGATAAATTAACCATATAGATAAAGCCTTCTTCGGAAGGCTTTTATTATAAAACGCTGTTGTGGAGGGTAAGTGCAAGTAGTAAACTTGCTGCGGATATGCAACTGGTACTTAGGATGTTAGGTACAAATAAAATCGCGGTTACTGCTACTAACTGACGTGACGCCAAATACCCTCCTAAATCAAAGTCTCATTTACTGGAGCCTATCTAATAAAACTAATAAAAAATAATTAAATAAACCTAGGCTAGGTTAACTCTATGAAAATAATATCATCTTTAGGCTCACGGCTGACAAGCAGTCTGCCTATTGAAAAAAAACAGCGGGCTCTGGTAGAGTTCGTCATCAATACTTATCAACCACAGCAACGAGCTGATCTTTTCCGCGCCCTTACAGAGCACCGCAAAAACCAATTACTCAACCTATTTCCTGAACATCACAATAAAAGCTTCTCAATACTGTTTGAATTGATGGACTACCGAGAGCTCATCCGGCGCTATCCGAATACATTAGATGAAGAGATAGCACATCTTGAGCAAGCCGTCAGCGAGTGTTATTCGCATTGGCTAGATTTCTGGTGTGAATGCGAAATTGCGGCTATAAAAACACTATTCCCTATCGAAGCGGATGCTCCTCATCGTATCGAACTGCCACTTAAAGACTGTGCCTACCGTGGTTTTTTGATCGACCAGATAGAGGATTCTGAACTTTGGGTCACAACGCCCAGTCACCCGCAAAAAATGCCTATCAAAGATGCGATCACCTTGAGCAATCTTGAGCTATTTATTAAAGGCGAAAAGTGGTACGAGATGCTGCCTTTATTGTCCTTATCACAAAAAGGGAAGCACTTTGTTTTACTCAAGCATCCTAATAACGAAGCATCTCCCACACTGGTCGCTTCCATGTTGGTACAAGATTGGTCAGTAAATCAGACTTGGCTTAGTTACGCACAGCAATTCAGTAACGAACAGTGGCAATTCTGTTTACCCGATCATAGTTACGATGTTTTGATGGAATTACAGCTTTTCAAACCAGCATTGTCGAAATGCGACTCTCTCCCAGAATTCGATCATCAATTTCGGCGACAATTGACTGGTACGCAAGCGGTCTGTGAAGTGCTGCGTTTAACCGTCAGTGGTAACGCTCAACAAAAGCTCTATTTTCTCTACCTTGCTCAAAAAAAACTCATCCAAATACTAAATCAAATGGGGTATAAAATTGGTTTCACCATTATCGAACAACCTTTCATACTCAATTTTTATCAAACTATCGAACCAAAATCGTATTTCTGTTCTGGATATAACGACTTAAATAATAACGGAAAACAAAGTTATCGTGGATTCTGGATTATTGAAAGGATGGATAAGGTTTTCAGTGATACCAATTTTCGTGACTATCGACATGCAGTTTCTCAGCGTAGGAAGTACGATTTAACCAAAAGGAAAGAGAAAGAGTATGCTTAACCTCAACTTAGATCCAATTCTCTATCCCAAAGCGATAACGCTTATCGCAGCAGTAGCCATGGTGCTCGTTTGGTTAACTTACTATTGCTATCGTCTTAAACAAAAAAATGAAGTAATTTTTGGCACACACCACGCCTCCTACATCGCTTATTCCTCGTGTATCATCGCTTGGATAGGAAGTAATGCATATTTCCATACTGATTGGCTAGTTGAGCTTGGTGTAAATAGAGCAATCTTTATGGCAGAAATTGCCAATATTTCTGCATCCCTTGCATTTGTTTTTGCCTACTATTTCTCATGTCAGCTCTCTGCCGAACAAAGAAAAGGCAAAGTACACCTTTGGCAACGGCTGATATTTATTAGTATAGCGGCCTACTCCGTACTTATTAACTTGCAATCTAACCTCACGGTGAAACATGTTGATATTGTCGGACCGAGCGAGTTTGTCATTGAATTTGGGCCCCATACGCCTTACTTCTTTAATGCCATGCTATGTTCAGTGATACTGACGTTATTCAACTTGGTCGTGATGCGAACCAATAGTAGTAAGTTAGCACTGGCCAAAACCAATTATATTATTGCAGGTATATTGGTATACATGCTTTCAACACTAGTTATCCACATAGGAATCACCTTTTTCTTTCAAGATTTCTCACTCTCTTGGCTACCTCCGGCACTCTCCATCAGCGAAATGATGTTTGTTGGCTATGCTCTTATCACTTCACGCTTCTACAGTGTGAAATACCTTGCTTACCTGTGTCTCAATACTGCGTTAGTATGTGGGGTTTTATTCATACCGCTCGGCGCGATCTTCATCCCTCTCACCGACAGCAACCAATGGCTGATTGCAATACCACTCTGTGCACTTATTGGTATTACTTGGAATCCACTCTACAAACGCTTGAGCCGTTATGCCTCTTTACTCATTTACGGCAATCAGCAGACTCCTGTAGAGCAAATTCTCGCTTTGGAAGACGATTTCAAGCGGTCAATTGATGATGCGATGCGCCGTTTAGGCCAGTTATTATACATCGCCGATGATAAGCTGCAGTTCGTTAATAGTAACTATAACGAAACCGTCTACGAACGTTACCTTTCATCCAAACAAACCGCACTAGTGTTTGATGAATTGTTTGAAAAATTAGACAACAAAACCGCGGCAAAAAACTCGATCAAAGCCCTTTATGACAAAATGAGCTCAAACAATACAGCGTTGGTTATGCCACTGTTTGGCCACAGCAAATTGGTCACACATTTATTAATCTCGCCACACAAAATCAATAATCAGATGTTTTCTAATGAAGAAATCGCTGCACTTCAAACCTTGCTAACCCGAATACAAAGTATTATTGAAGCGGATAGACGTGTCTGCCAAAGTCGTGCATTAGCGAATTCAATTGCGCATGAAATGCGTAACCCGCTCGCTCAAGTACAATTGCATTTTGAAATTTTAAAGCAACATATTGATAGTCAAGCGCCCGCACAACAAATTAAACAGGATATTGAGAACGGCCAAGCGGCTATTCAACGTGGGCGGCAGTTGATTGATATTATCTTGCGCGAGGTCAGCGATAGTTCGCCTGAACACGAACCGATTACGATGACGTCGATCCACAAAGCCGTTGATCAGGCGGTCAGTCAATATGGCTTTGAGAACGAGAAAATAATTGAGCGAATTCACTTACCACAACAAGATGACTTCGTAGCAAAACTTAATGAAACCTTATTCAACTTTGTTATTTTCAACTTGATTCGTAACGCCATTTATTATTTTGATTCCTACCCAAATAGCCAAATTGAGATCACAACTCAAATCGGTACTTATGAAAATATTTTAATCTTCAGAGATACAGGCCCGGGGATTGACGACGCCATTTCTTATAAAATTTTCGATGACTTTTTCTCTTATCAAAAAAGCGGAGGCAGCGGTCTGGGGCTCGGCTATTGCCAGCGTGTCATGCGCTCTTTTGGCGGCCGAGTTGAATGCAAATCGAAACTGGGGGAGTTTACGGAATTCCACTTATACTTTCCTATGGTACCCAATGCTCCCCAAGCCGACTCGCTTCGTACTCCTGATTTCAAAAGTTGGCAACAACCTAAACCTAATACAGAGCAAAGAACCGTTGACAATATACAACCAATCGATAAATCATTTCTAATCAATAACAAAGCACCCACGGTGCTCATCGTTGACGATAAAGAAGTACAACGCTCACTAGTTCAAATGTATCTGAACCAACTTGGTGTTAACAACTTGCAGGCAAACAACGGTGAAAATGCAGTAGAAATCTTTAAAGCGAATTCCATCGATTTGATTTTGATGGATATTCAAATGCCAGTTATGAATGGTTTTGAAGCCAGCCAAATCATTAAGGCGCATTCTCCGCAGGTTCCGATCATTGCGCTGTCAGGTGAATCTGGCGAACGTGAGCTAGAAATGATTAGCAAGCTGATGGACGGTCGTTTAGAGAAACCGACGTCATTAAATGCGTTACAGCAAGTAATCAGCCATTGGTTAAATAAAGACGTTGTACCCAATGCTCATACAGCAAAGAGTGGAACGGTTATTTGACGTGATTGAAGATACCAACATCTAGATAAAACTCAGCCAGTACCCAAACCATTTCAGTGCTGGCTGACATTTTAAAACCGCATAATCTATTATAAACCGTCTACTACCTACACTCGCCAAGCCTTGACCTGAGCTATCCCAAGTGGTTCTAGCTGAATATCTAATGAACCCATGCAAGTTATACATGCAACAATTACATATGCACCTTGTTGCAAATCTCATTTCATGAACGACAGGGTTGAGCACCGCACCTTTTCAGTCTATTGTTTGTAGCGAAAGACAGGTTCGACTTGAACAACACCTTTGCTTGCACACTTTTAGCCGCCTATTTTTTGGCGGCTTTTTTCTTGCTAGGCAATTATTTTCTTTTTAACAGCGCAATACACTCTTCGTAGTGGGGGGTACTATGGATGTCCCACAACTGTTTCGCAGCATAATGGGCAAAATCATCATCGGCGGGTAAGCTTTCTTTACGCTGATTTTTGATCTTGAGGTAGATAGCCTGCATCTCTTTCTGCTGATCTCTGGAGAGAGAGCGCGAATTGGCACACATATCCGCCAATCCTTCGTAAGCATAGGCATTCACTTCAGCCATATTGATCTTGGCGAAAGTCAAGGTAGGAGAAAGCAATACAACTCCTATCAGAGTATTGAATTTACTTGGCATTTCTTCCCCTAAAAAATGACACTTCTATCCATAGTATAGAAGACGGCAGAGATTGAGGACAAACATGGTTCCTTAATTTGTTCGCTCTTGCAGCATAGTCACGCCAGTCCACTACTCAATTCAGACTCCTAATCATGAAAAATCACTTCCAAATTGAGCAGACGGTAATCATAAAACGCCACAAAATAACTTTCAGTTTTATAAAACGAATAATAATAACGATGAGAGATCTCGATAGAACTCATGACTTCTTTGCGTGGCACGCTTTTCATTACACAGACGAAACACTAGGGGCAAATCCGACCCAAGCATTTTTGAATGGTATCTAAAATGAATCGTGTTGATTTAAAACCAAACTCCACATCCATACGCTTACCGAAACGTTGCTTAAGCCATCAGTCAAGCGTGCCGACTCCGCGACAACCGCTTGCCTGTCAATCTTTTGGGGGATGCCTTGGCTGCAATATACATACGCTATCGGGATATGGTGGCTGTACGTCGTATGAACCGACCACTCACTCTGAACGATACTGCCTACGTTTACTGACCGTAATTAAAGGCGAGCAGCTCATTTGGTACAGTCATGATAATGAGCCCATCAGTTTACACAACGGAAAAAGTGTACTGATTTTCTCAGTTAATACCTTTAACGACGTATTCATTAGTGAAACAGAGAGTTACGTCGAGATTGCCGATATGCGCTTTGACTGCCAACTTCTCGCGACTATTTACCAGCAAATGAGTGAGAGTTTGCGTGACAATGGTATTAATCCTTTAACGGAAAAACGCCGTTTTGTCTTTGATACCAGTGTTGAAATTCAGCAATTTATTAACCAGTTGCAAACTGGCTTAACCAACCAAACGGGTGCCGGTAGCTTGTATGCCGTCTCACAGGCTTATCAATGTTTGGCCAAACTACTCAGCCAGCTTGAGATGATAAAAAGCAACAAAAAAGACAGTGAGTGTTCATCCCTTTCCAGTCGAACCTTAAATCGGATACGCAAAGCACACTCGATGATTGCTTCAGAACCAGAAAAAAATTGGAGCTTAAACGAGCTTTGTCGACAAGTAGGCACGAATGAAACCAGCTTTAAACGCGGTTTTAAAGTGCTTTTTAATACGACATTTTCCAAACTTCTTCAACACACACGAATGAAAATAGCAGCTGAATCATTAGAACAGACCGATCGTCCGATTATCGACATCGCTTATCAAGTGGGATATGCCAGCCCTTCTCACTTTAGCAAACTATTCAAACAACACTTTGGGCAGAACCCTCTACAATATCGGAAACATCGTCAACGTCCCTAAAATATCGATAAATAAAGCTTAAACCAGTCAAGGTTTCTCTTTCCTAACAGAACAGCAGTCGTGCTGGTGAAGTCATCTTGTGCCTTTTTTATGCGCATTTTGTTGAATACGCTTTTTTGTTGAACAGTTGAATAGCCATCATCAATCACTCCCTAGACAGATAATCATGATAATGATAACTTTTCTCATAAACCAATCGGACGTGATTTCACTATGCCTTACTATCGAGTTCCATTTAATTTGGATTTACTGGAAGAGTCCATGCAAACCAATGGCAATATCGTTTTTAAGCATGAACATTGCGAATTTTCGTTACGTTGCTGTGTGATCAATGATGACATGGTGATGAGCCAATTTAAGGGAAGGTTTGAAACACCTACCCAACTCGATACAGCCGATAAAACCGAATACGACAGTGTGACGATCATGCTGAATTTAGGGAATGCGGTTTACTATCAAATTAATGGCTTAAATACGGCAAAGATTTTTCCGGCCAACACTATTGCTCTTTGTTATTCCGATACACGTCATGGCTTCTGTCGCTATCAGCCGCAAATCACTCAGTTATTTGCACTGCAAGTCCCAAGACTTCTATTGCTTGAGTACATCAACGTCATGCAAATAAGTGAGCCACTAGCAGATAAGTTAGGACGTCGAGAGCCGTTTTTTCTAATCAGAACAGCTTCTGCTGCGTTGCAATTTATGGCCGTAAAACTTTCAGAGACCCATAATCAAAACAGCGCGATTCAACGCCAGCTTTGCTACTCATTCATCAGTGATGCAGCCCGATATCTAGTCTGCGATGACAGCACTCAACAACAAGGCGATAATCACAATCTCCTAGAAAAAGCGATGGGGATTCTTGATAGTGAGTACACTTTGCCACCCACCATTACCGAACTGGCTCGGCGAATTGGAACCAATGAGACCTCTCTCAAACAGGGGTTTCGAAAAGAACTAAATACCACCATTCATCAGTACATCACTCAGCAAAGAATGACAAAAGCGGCTGAACTACTCAGCGCAGAAATCTACACTATTTCGCATATTGCTCATGAGGTGGGTTACTCCAATCATGGACATTTTTCCGCCGCTTTTAAAAAAGAATTCGGTTGCACGCCATCCAAATACCTAGCATAACAGGGTGCTCTCACGCCTAAAAAGATGGTCCAAAAAGCGTCATGAGCCATACCGCGATCCTCTATTTCTGGCCCAACACCACCAGCTATCACTTTGACAGTTATTTGTTTGAAACTCATCTAAAACAAAACCAGAAAAAAAATAAAAACCAACAAAATTAAATACTTAATTTTAATTAAGTTCAAAAATAGACGACCCGATCTATTCAAGCTTGTTTAAAATAACAATCATAAACGTCGATTCACGCTCTTTTTATGCCTTATTCAGTTAGCAGGTAAAAGACAGAATCGGCACTATAAGTTCAATATGGATACCACAGGAAACAGATTCGATGCATAGGAACAGCCTTAAACTTTCACCATTAACTTTAGCGATGACCTTAACTATGTTCACTTCAACCGCTTTCGCACTCGAAAGTGGCCATGATGTCATGGTGGTAGAATCGAGCAAGCAGTCGACCCTTCTTGAACAGATGGACAGTTCGGTCTTGATTAAAACAGGAGAAGAGCTTGAGCAAGCCGGAGTCGATCAAGTTCAAGACTTGGAGAAAGTGTTCCCGGGTCTATTGATCCAAACTCGCGGTAATCGTACTTATGCCAACACGACGATTCGTGGCATCAGTTCACCGGATTATTATTCCCCCACTATTAGCTTGTATGTTGATGGTGTGTTGCAAGACAGCGCCTTTTTAACTCAACCACTTGTTAATGTTGAGCGCGTCGAACTGCTAAGAGGCCCGCAAGGCACTTTGTACGGTGGTAATGCTCAAGGTGGTATTATCAATATCATCACAAAAAAAACCGTTGGACAGAACACAACCGTTGCTAGCGCGAGCTACAGTAACCTCAATGAGCAACTCAATGCTTCGGCAGCTCTCTCACTCAATGACTCGCTTTCCGCCGATATCGCACTGCGCGTAATCAAAGACAATGGCAACATTGAACACCTACCAAGTCAGCAGAAAGATGCTAATAATAGTCAACAATTCAGTGGGTTAGCTCGCTTACACTATTTACCACACAACTCGCCGTTCACTCTGACCTTATCAGTCGCCAATAGCAATCTGGATAGCCATGAAGAGTGGTATCTCACCCAAGCTGAATTTGACCAAAAAATGACGAGCCAAGCGATCCCTCAGCTCAAACGTATCGTTAACAGCTATGCGCTGCAAATGGGTTACGATTTAGGTGAAACTCAATTGACCAGTGTTACGGCTTATCAAAACCGTAACATCTATCGCCAGTTTATTGGAGGAGCTTGGCAAGAAGACCAAAATACTTTTAGCCAAGAGCTACGTGCCAATACGCAAGTCAGCGATGCCTTATCAACGCTATTTGGTGCTTATTTTGAACAACGCGACTTCGACGCAAAATCTGGCGTAGGCTCCCAAGTCACAAATCAGGTTGAAGCAACTCAATACGCTCTGTTTGGCCAAGCCATTTATGCGCTCAATGAACAGATTGACCTCACTTTAGGACTGCGTGCCACTCACCTTTCGACTCGTGCGGATTACAGTGGTAATCCGTCCTGGATGATTGATGCTTACGCACAAAATAAATCAGAAAACACCCTATCCCCCAAAGCCGCTTTAGGTTGGCAAATCACACCGGACTCTCGGGTGTTTACTTCCATATCAAGTGGCTATCGTCCCGGAGGCTTCAGTTTACAGCCACGCAGTAGCGGCGATAAAAATGGCTACAGCGCTGAGAAATCCCTTAATAGAGAGTTGGGCTGGCGTACTCGCTTAGCTGACAACATGGTTGATCTAAGCGGGGCTCTGTATTGGATAGAAACGGATGATATTCAACTCTATACTGGGACTCCTGGTAGCCAAGTGCTGCGTAATTTAGGGGAAGCGCAAAGCCGAGGCTTAGAGCTGCAGCTCGCTTTCTATCCCACGGATGATTTAACCTTGAATCTAGGCGGTACTTTCGGTAAATCAAGCTTCAAATCGGGGAATCAAGATATTGAGGGGAACACGCTACCGTACGCACCTAAAACCACACTGGTAGCGGGGATAGACTATGTATTACCACAAGCTTGGTTTAATGGCGCAGTCTCCCTTTCCTCGAATGCTCGCTATACCTCAAGCGTCTTTTTCGATGAAAAAAACACCTTGTCACAAGCGGGTTACACCTTAGTCGACTTAGCCATTCAGTACCAAGCAAACCCACACCTTTCCATGCGCCTGTTTAGCAATAATGTGACCGATCAAGATTACAAAACCTATTCGTTCGCAATGCCAAACGCCAGCGCAGCCTTGAGTAACTACGGGGTCGGCCGTGAAGTCGGACTTAACATCAAACTTGAGTGGTAATAGGATGGGTTTTCAAACAGCCAAACATTCCACGCTGAGCAAAGCTTCCTTGCTCAGTCTGTTAGCGGGGGTTTATACCACCCAAAGCCTGATTGGAATGTTTACACTGCAGGGTCTCCCTGCAGTGCTACGTTCAGAAGGTATCTCTACCTCTCAGATTGGGCTTTTCTACTTAGCTATGCTGCCGTGGGCCCTGAAATTTCTTTGGGCACCTTATGTGGAGAGCATTCGACAACAGGGCATCACTTTGACCCGTCACGCTTACCTGATTGGCTTGGCGCAAACCGGTATGCTACTGGTTTTAGGAGCCTTCTCATTTAACGCCGTGATCAGTGACCAAACGCTGTTATTTGTTGGCGTACTCATGTTGGCTTTACTCTCAACCTTTGCTGATATCACCACGGATGGCTTAGCGGTTGATGCGTTACCTGCCGATCAAAGACGTTTTGGCAATGTAATGCAAGTGGGTGGTGCTTATCTAGGGGCCGTGTTTGGTGGCGGCTTATTCATTTACCTCACTGCCAGTGTCAGTTGGCAAAATGCCATTCTACTGCTGATGGCGTTGCTCCTTTTCATGTCGCTACCAACTACCTCTTTATTTGGCAAACTGAAAACAGTGCAAAACCTTCATCATGAGCACCATCCATCTCTGAAAGCAGCCCTTACTAACCCCAAGGTAACTTTGGGTTTAGGATTAGTCGCGCTTTGCCAGTTAGGCACTCGGGGGGTGCAATCGATGATGATGCCCTTTTTATACGATCAAGGTATTGAACTGGAAGCACTTGGTCTGTTGGTTGCTGGTGGCGGTATTATCACCGCATTTATCGGGATAGGGCTAAGTGGTTGGTTGATGAAAAAAGTGAGCGCCATCAGCATTGTTCTCTTTTGTCTTGGGTTGGAGGCGTTGATATATAGTGGATTCACTTTCTATGCAGCACACATTATACCGCTAACCTATGGCCTAGAGGGGCTGTATGTACTCAATACGGTTCTGGTTGCCGCCAAATTTGTTGCTCTATATACCCTAATGATGGAATGGTCCTATGGTAATCAAGCAGGCGTTGATTTCTCTCTTTTCCAATCGATGGATATGTTGATCGCGATACTAATGGCGATGCTGTGTGGCTGGGTGATTGCTCAATTTGGTTACCAAGTTCATTACCTGCTGACATTCTCCGTTACTCTCTGCGCCCTACTGACACTGTATCAATTTCACGCCTACCAGCTAAGGCTAGGCAATAAGGATATTTACCATGTCTCTGAACACGCTTAATTTCTAAACTTCGCCCGCGATAACGCGGGCTATTCCATTAACTTTCTGCATGATGACACGGTTCATCAGGCGGGAGAGTTTTGCCTAAAATTTGCCGGGGTATGATGTCTTATGTCAGAACAACACCTGATTTTATCCACCTTTCGAGAGGCAATTTGCCAATCATTAGGCCTCTCCATTGACACGATCAGTGCAACAGACAATCTGTTTGAGCTGGGGGTCGATTCAATGCTGATGATGCGTATGGTAAATCAATGCCGCAGAGCCGGATGCAAGCTCACCTTAAAAGAAATATACCAAAATCCAACATTGGCACAAATTGGTGAGCTTATTCAAAGCAAGCTCGCGGGTAATCTCACAGGTAATGCTGGCGCGGTCAGTGAACAACGCCAACCCAACTTGTTACCCACTATGAGAGAGGGAACACCCTTTGCAATGACCTCGGTACAACTGGCTTATTATATTGGCCGTGATCCGCAGCAAGCCTTAGGTGGCAATGGTTGTCATCTGTATCAGGAGTTTAATAGTGTCGGTCTTGAAACCTCCGCGCTTGAACAGGCACTGAATCAATTACGTCTACGCCATCCCATGCTCTGTGTGCATTTCCAAAATGATGGTACTCAATGCTGGAAAGCGCCTAGCGCCCCATACCATATTACGGTGCACGACTTACGTCATTTAACCGATGATGACGCTGAACAAGCCATGCTGACGCTTCGTGAACAATTGAGTCATCAAGTGTTGGATGTAGAACATGGGCAAACCTTCGATTTTCAGATTGCCTTACTCTCTCATGAGCGGCGGCGTCTGTATGTCAGCATTGATCTGCTGGTGATGGATGCTTCCAGCTTTAGCTTGTTTTTCAATGAGCTCTCGCTACTCTTACAAAACAAAACCTTGCCTACTCATACTTCCGATTATGATTTTTGCAGTTATTTGCAGCAGGAACAGCAAGAGTTTGCGGCGCAAAAGAAGGCGGCTAATGATTTTTGGCAAACGCAATCCCCCCTGCAGCCCCCTGCGCCCAACTTACCCTTAGTGCAGGACCCATCCTTAGTTAAAAAACCGACTTTCCATCGGCGTAAACATTGGTTAAATCCAACTCAGTGGCAACAACTGCAAACGCTCTGCGCCGCCAATCAGGTCACACCGACCATGACTCTTGCCACTTTGTTTGCAGCAGTACTGTCACGTTGGAGTGGGCAAAGCCAGTTGTTGCTTAACCTAACCTTATTTGACTGTCACCCATTTAACCAGCATGTCCAGCAGATGCTCGCGGACTTTACTAACATTCTGCTCTTACCGACCGAGATTAACCAAGCCAGTCTGGCTGAGCTTTGCCAAACCCAGCAACAACGTTTTGCTGAGATTTATGAACACCGTTTTGTGTCTGGCGTTGAGGTGTTGCGTGAGTTAAAACGCCATGGTAGCCATCCTTACGGAGCCCCTATCGTATTCACTAGTAATCTTAACCATTCACTATTTGGTGATGATACCCATAGCCCACTGGGTGAACTCGGTTGGGGAATTTCACAAACTCCACAAGTGTGGCTCGATTTTGTTGCATCTAAGCAAGGTGATGGTATTGCACTGCAATGGGATGGGGTGGATGAACTGTTTGCGCAAGGTCTACTGGATACGCTGTTTAGCGCCTTTATTCAGTTGGTTGAGCATACACTACAAGGACAAGCAGCATGGCGGTCACCCTTACCAGACTTGCTTCCAACCAGCCAACGCCAAATCCGGGCTGAACGTAATCAGACCTCTAGTGAGCCGCCTCAGGGTTTACTGCATCAGCGAATTTTTGAGCAAGCGCAAGCCAACCCAAGCAACACCGCCCTTATCGCTGCGGAACAAATCCTAAGTTATAACGATCTGGTAAGCCAAGCCAAACAGCTAGCCCAGACACTGCTCAACGCTGGAATGCAAAGTGGTGAGCATGTCGCCATCAGTATGGAAAAAGGGGTTGGACAAATCGTTGCCGTTTTGGCTATTTTGCACGCCGGTGGTGTTTATGTCCCTATTGCCCCTAATCAGCCTCTTAGCCGTCGTCAAGCGATTGAAGAGAGTGCTAATGTACGCATTGTGCTGCGCTGTGAGACCTGCGCGCAAAAGTTTGCATGGAGCTCAGCCACTCACATTGATTGGCAAACCCATGGCGATATTGCTCTTGAGACATCGCCATACTCATGTCAACCCGAGCAAGCGGCTTATATTATCTACACTTCCGGCTCAACTGGGACACCGAAAGGGGTGGTAGTCTCCCACCAATCTGCGCTCAATACTTGTCTTGATATCAACCAACGTCATCGTGTTTGCCATACCGATCGAATATTCGCCGTTGCTGCACTGCATTTTGACCTCTCGGTTTATGACATTTTCGGTGTGTTATCGGCCGGCGGAGCCTTAGTGCTACCTAAAGAGCAGCAAACTCGTGATCCTATGGCTTGGAATTCACTGGTCACGCAGCATAGTGTCACGCTTTGGAATAGTGTGCCTGCGCTGTTCGACATGTTCCTCACTTTTTGCGAGGGGATGAAATTCAACACACCGCAACAACTGAGAACAGTGATGCTCTCTGGTGATTGGATTGATCTCTCGCTACCCGGCCGCTACCGCTCTTTCCGTCCGCTCGGTACCTTCAGTGCCATGGGCGGCGCAACGGAGGCGGCGATTTGGTCAAACGAATATCTGGTTAATCACGTTGAACCGCACTGGCGATCCATCCCTTATGGCTACCCATTGACCAATCAAGCTTATCGAGTGGTGGATGAGGCTGGCCGAGACTGCCCTGATTGGGTGCAAGGTGAACTTTGGATTGGGGGTCTTGGGGTTGCTCAAGGTTACTGGAATGATGAACCGCGAACAGCAACACAATTTGTTCATGCTGTTTGTCCAGATAGCCATCAAATCCAACGTTGGTATCGTACAGGAGATATGGGCTGTTATTGGCCTGACGGCACTCTTGAGTTCCTTGGCCGCAAAGATAACCAAGTCAAAGTGGGGGGCCATCGCATTGAGCTGGGAGAGATTGATGCAGCCTTGAATCGTATTCAAGGTGTGCGTCATGGCGTCACTCTGGCCACTGAGCTCGCCGGCAGCCGAGATAAACAACTGGAATGTGTGGTGGTGCTCGAAGGAACCACGCTCTGCTCGCAATTAAAATCCGACCCACGGCTGCCACAAGATTATGCAACGCTTTTCGAAATGCAGCCTAATACCGACATTGAGGACACCGGATCTCAGGTTGCGGATTTCTTATCTTGGCATTTACTACAGACGCTGCCTAATAGCCTGCAAGCTCAACCTTTAGCCAAACTCGCCCAATCTTATGGTGTCTGTGCACCCTATTTAGAACTCTTTAAGCAGTGGTGGCAACTGCTGTGCTCTAGAGGTTACGCCACCACCGAGCAACAAGGCGCTGAACACTACTATCAACTCGTCTCTCAATCTAGTGCACAACCAAAGACCAGCGCACTTTGCATAAATTTTTCTCAAGTCAGCCCACTGCTGCAACAAATCATCACCGGCCAAGCAGACCCTTTTGTGATACTGGAGACAGATCTTGCGCCTGAGGTGATGCTCTTCAAAACGCCAGCGTTTCAAGCCTTGCTGTCAAACACAATCAAGGCGATATCGAGCTTGGCAGAGCAACTGTGCAGACCAATCGTCTTGATTGAAACCGAAGCGCGCAGTGGCTTGTTGGCACAGCATATCTGTTCTGCGCTCGGTCCTGAAAAGTTGTATTACTATGCCTTAGACTCTTCATTAAGCTTCACCCAACGTGCCGCACAACGTTTACAACGTTTTAGCCATGTCACAATCCAACATGGTTCACTGACTCATCTGGATACACTTGTTGGGCAAGCTGACGTAGTGCTACTCAATAATGTGTTGCACCGCCAAACCAACCCTATTGACTATTTGCAACACAGCACCCGATTACTCAAGCCGGAAGCCATGCTGTTGGTCAATGAGATGGCAAGCTTACCTGAAGCCAGTTTGATCAGTGCTCAGGTTTTACAACAGGCCCCGACTCTTTTATCGGACCAGCAGCTCGCAACCCACTTTGAGCTCGCCAAACTGTACTTACAACATGAGGCACTGGCCACAGAGCAACGACTTTATGTGCTCAGAAATCAACGTGTCTTGCTCAGCCCTGATAGCAGCCAATTATCCGCCAAACTCAGTTCACTACTACCGGCTTATATGGTGCCTAAACGCTTTACCTTTGTTGAATCTCTGCCACTCACGACAAATGGCAAAGTCGATAGAAAAGCGTTAATGGAATCCACTCGTGATACCAGCCGTCAGCAAGAACAATCTCAACCCGTACGGACCACCAAAGAGCAAATCGTCGCTCAAGTCTGGCAGGCGTTATTTCATCGCTCAGATTTACAAGCTGACAGTGATTTCTTCCTGATCGGAGGGGATAGTTTACTGGCAACGCGTTGTATGGGGGAATTACGCAAACAGGGTTACCAGGCGGATTTAACCGCTCTGTTTAGCCATCCCACTTTGTCACAATTCGCCGCCAGTTTAATTGAAATGACGGCTGATGAATCAAGCCCGCTTGCTCCTTTAGTCGCACAGCCCAGCCGGCGTTTTCTGCCTTTCCCAATGACGGAAGTGCAGCAAGCCTATTGGGTTGGTCGTCAATCTGGGTTTGCACTTGGAGAAATAAGCTCTCAATTCTTTATTGAGTTTCGAGCTGAACAACTGGATGTTGAGCGCTTTAACCAAGCGATGAATCGCTTAATCCAGCGCCACGATATGCTCCGTGCCGTAGTGCGTGATCATCAACAGCAGGTTTTGATTCAGGTTCCTGCTTTTACGCTGACTTGTCATTTATTGGATGATATTGATGGTTTTCAAGCCAATGCCCTGCGTGATGCATTAGCCCATCAGGTAAAAAATAGTGCGCTATGGCCGCTGTTTACGGTTGAGGCGGTTAGCGCTTCCCACGGCGAGGCGCGAATTTTTGTCAATCTCGATAATATGATGCTCGATGGCTTGAGCATGCAGATCTTCTTTTCTGAGCTGCAAGCGCTCTACCACAATCCCGACCTTGCTTTACCAGAGCTTGCGATCACCTTTAGAGATTATGTTGAATGGCAGCAACAAGCGGTCACCGAGCAAACACGTTCAACGGCGAAAAAATATTGGCTGCAGCGCTTGGCCGATCTGCCTGCGCCCCCGGCTTTGCCTCTGCAAAGTGATCCAAACCAGATTCACAAGCCTAAGTTTATTCGTGCCGCAGGCTCACTGTCTCCACAAGAGTGGCAAGCTTTGAAAAAGCTGGCCGCCAGACACCAAGTCACACCATCGGCTCTCTTGATCAATGCATATGCCAGTGTCCTCTCCGCTTGGAGCGATCAGCAAGCACTCACCCTCAACCTCACTTTATTTGATAGACCTGATGTCCATCCAAATATTGGGCAGATCATGGGCGATTTCACCACCCTACTGCTGCTCGCATGGCAGCCTGATCAGCATTGGCTCGCGAGCCTGCAGCGTCTACAACACCAGCTAGTCAACGA
Source organism: Vibrio sp. V15_P4S5T153 (assembly GCF_963874485.1). Lineage (NCBI taxonomy): Bacteria > Pseudomonadati > Pseudomonadota > Gammaproteobacteria > Vibrionales > Vibrionaceae > Vibrio > Vibrio sp. V15_P4S5T153. The sequence goes on from NZ_CAWNHR010000018.1 coordinate 110,726, forward strand.
TCTCAAACACAGCCAAGTTTCTGCGGTGTGGGTGATGCGTGAATTGGCTCGTCAGCAGCAGCGTACCAGCGCCACTATGCCGGTGGTGTTTACCAGCGCCTTGGGCACTTCTGAGCGCGATTTCCTCTCTGATTCGGGTTGGCTTAAACCGGTAGGAGGTCTATCACAAACCCCTCAGGTATGGTTGGATCACCAAGTCTATGAGTCCTCAGGACAACTCTGCCTCAACTGGGATGCCGTCGAGGAATTATTGCCTCAGCCCTTACTGGAACAGATGTTCAGCCAGTACCTCTCTCTGTTGCAAACGCTGGCGACTCAACCAGAGTCTTGGTCACAGCCATTAAACTTGCTGGTTCCCGCACCGCAAGGGGTAACTCGATTGATTCCCAGCCCAAGCAAGCTTGATAACCACGAAGCGATCTTGCCCCCAGTCGGCGGCGACCCGGTAACCATTTTAACCATTCGCGAACAGTTTCAGCAGATTGTGAATGTACCGATCAGCGAAAGAGAAAACTTCTTTGATGCGGGGGCTAACTCTTTGCAACTGGTTCAACTACACACCGCCTTACATTCACTGGCGATGCCGCTATCGGTTACCGACCTTTTTGCCTACCCCTCTCCGGCTTTAATCGCGGCTTGGTTATCGAAGGCGGAAAAGGTCGATAGCTCAAACGAAGCATTGAAAAGCAGGCAACAAAGAGTGAGCGATCGAAAAGCCAACCGTCGTCAACGAGCCACGTCATCCCCTCACATCGATTGACGTGAACAGAATCTATCAAATGCACAACAGGGTGGCGAAACTGATCACCCTGCAACTGAATTACGAGGATAACCATGAACACTCTCGACCCTTGCTTTGGCAACAGTGACCCCATCGCCGTCATTGGACTGGCTTGCCGCTTTCCGAAAGCACCAAATGCGGAGCAATTTTGGCACAACTTGGTGAATGGTATTTCTGGGCAAAGCTATTTTTCGGAACAAGAGCTACAAACGGCTGGAATAACCACTTCGCTCTCCGCGCAAGAGAACTTCGTACCAAGCGGTGCCATTATTGATAATCCAGACTACTTTGATGCAAGCTTGTTTGGTTATTCGCCCACTGAAGCTCTCTCTATTGATCCCCAACAGCGGCTATTTTTACAGATAGTTTGGCATGCGCTTGAAGATGCAGGGTATGCACCAAACGCCATTCAATCGAAAACTGGTGTCTTCGGCTCGATTCGTACCAGTACCTACCCCTCTTTTGCCGACTTTGATGTCACTCAAGTTGGCCAAGTCAAGGGGCTACAAGCCTTATTGGGTAACGATAAAGATTACCTTGCCACGCGAGTCGCCCATAAATTTAACTTAACGGGTCCTGCGTTTACTGTTCAAACGGCTTGTTCTAGCTCTTTGGTCGCCTGCCACCTCGCCTGCGAAAGTCTGCGTTCGGGGGAATGCGATATGGCGATTGCGGGTGGTGTCGCGGTGTCATTTCCTCAAAGCTCAGGCTACTTGTACCAACCCGGTATGATCTTTTCTCCAGATGGGCTGTGTCGCCCCTTTGATATTGATGCCAATGGTACTTTTGGTGGTCACGGGCTAGGCTGTGTGGTGCTCAAACGCTGGGAGGATGCGCGACGCGATGGTGATACTATTCTGGCGTTGTTACGCGGTAGTGCTATCAACAACGATGGTCAGGATAAAGTGGGGTTTACCGCGCCCTCGGTAAGAGGCCAAGCACAAGTACTATCCGATGCCCTGCATTTGGCTGATGTATTACCCGATGAAGTGGAGATGATCGAGGCTCATGGTACAGGCACTAAACTCGGTGACCCTATCGAAGTTCGAGCCATCAAACAAGCTTATCAACGCAGCATTGAAGCCAAACCCTGCTTTTTGGGTTCAGTAAAAAGCGGATTCGGGCATCTGGACACAGCGGCAGGTATCGCCTCTTTAATCAAGACGGTGTTATCGGTATCGCGCCGCAAAATCCCGGCCTCACTCAACGTTTCTCAAGCTAACCCGGCTCTAGAGCTTACAGGTTCTGGTTTCCAGCTTGCGACCACTACCATTGATTGGCTGAACGAAACTCGCACTGCGGCGGTCTCTTCCTTTGGTATCGGTGGTACCAACTGCCATATGATTGTGCAATCGGCCCCTGAGCTGGCGGATACTACGCCCCTCAATCCTCGATCCGAAAATGCAAAACTACTGATCTCCGCCAATAGTGAAACCTCGCTACGTAAACTGGCCGGTGAATATGCCACACGCTTAGAACAGCCAACACACCACAGTGATATTGCTTACTCCGCCATGTTAAAGCGAGCATTAGATCTCCCCTATCGACTGGCAATTGATTGCAATTCTGCGGCAATTCAGGCCCTACGTGATTTCGCGCTAACAGGGCAAGCTGGCCGTGATTTACATGTTGGCCAGCCTTCAGCAACAGGCAAGGTGGTGTGGTGCTTTACTGGCCAAGGCAGCCAATGGGCCAATATGGGACAAGAGTTATATCACCGCAGCGCCGCATTTCGTGACAGCATCGAACTGAGCCAACAATATGCGCTCGGCAGCTTAGAAATACGGCTTACTGATGCGTTATTCGGTCACCGCACAGAATTACTCCAACGTACCGACTACGCACAATTAGCGATTGTCGCTTTTGAAATCGCGATGGCCGCTCACTGGCAAAGTAAAGGGTTTAGGCCAGATATGGTGATGGGCCATTCGGTAGGTGAATTTGCTGCTTGTGTGGTGTCAGGATACCTCACTCACCAACAAGCGATTGCGCTTGTCAGCGAACGAGGACGGCTGATGCACTTATGTGCGCAACGCCAAGCGGGCTCTATGTTAGCGATTTTCGCTAAGCCAAACACATTAGAGACGATACCGGCTTTGCGCGAACTCGATCTGGCCGCGCATAATGGCGCGCAGCATTGGGTATATTCTGGCCATCAACGGGATGTCGACAACGCGATACTGGAACTTGATAAGCATGCCATTCGTTATAAAAAGTTAGACGTATCCTGCGCCGCACATTCACGCCTATTGGATGAAATCCTAGCGTCGTTTCATGAGTTTGCGGCTCCCATAACCGCAAAGCAAGGTACTATACCTCTGATTTCTAGTGTCACAGGACAGGTCGCCGATAATGCGGCATCGTTCAACGCTGAGTATTGGACCCGTCATGTCCGCGATACTGTACAATTCCAGCGTGCAATAGAGTCAGCCTTAGCCAAGCAGGCTAAGCTGTTGGTCGAAATGGGGCCAAGTGCACACCTCACAGCCATGGGGCAACGTGAAACATGGTCAACAGATTGTGTATGGCTAGGTACCTCTCACCCTAGCATCCCTACACAGCGTTTAGAAACTGAACTCTTAGCCGCTCTTTTTGTCGCGGGCTGCAATAATAAGTGGTCCGCGCTATTCGCGCTGCAGGGTCGACCTTGTCGATTGCCTCTGTATGTGTTCGATGAACAGAGATATTGGTATCCAACCTCCGATGTCAAAACAATCGAAACTGCACTGCCTAAGCAAACCTTGAGTGTACCGCCACCCACCACAATCGCGGCTCTCTATCCGATGCTGCGCTGTTGTGTGATCCGCGATTTGATTCACTCTTGTACGGCTCAGCCTCGTTTTACCCTGCGCGATCTGATCCGAGGGGGACGTTTGCTACCAAAACATCGAGATCTGATCACAACACTTTTAAACTCTTTACTTGAACACGGCTACTTGCAACAAGGGCATCAGTGTTATCAATTCACCGCCGTGTCTTTGCCAACCACAGACGTGGTTGCACAATGGCTGCGTGATGCTTTGGCCACCAATCAAGAGCCAGCGACAGTGCAATTGAGCGATATCCGAGCCTTATGCGAGACTCCGGCGCGCCTTAAGCAAGTATTACGTTGTTATCACACTTCGCCACTGCAACTAAAAAAGCAAGTGGCAGAAATAAAACAGCGTTTGCTCAGTCCACTGACTCCTTCGATTCAGCCAAACCTAGCAATACCATTCAGCAATCAAACGCAGTTGTTCTATGTAGATTGGGTAATGACACCAACAGAAACAGACTGGCATCAACTCATCACCCTGCATATGCCGAGTTTCGTACAAGAAGAGCGTAGCGACTGGTTGATTGTTGCAGCGCCATCTCTTGACCCTAAAACAATAACGCAACTGGTTGTACACAGAACGACTCAACTCTGGGGACAAGTCCAATACCAATTAAGAGGATGCTTAACTTCAGGAGAATGGGCTTGGATAGGTCAGATTCAAACCCCAAACTTTGATGATTCTCAACCACACTCGCTGTTACCAAGCCCCCATCAGCGCTATGAGTGGCAGTGGCTGCCAGTCGCCGCGAGCCAAGCTAGGCTCAACGTTAGTGAGTCTGATCTCCAACAAGCCCTACAGTGTCAAGGGGAGATTTACCGTGTCAATGAGACTGTCAGCCTGTTCGTATTGCCTGATGGTGAGCTTGTCGAGTGCGCTGAAAAAGTCATCCAATCACTAAGCGCTGATTTTACAACGCTGTATGTTTTGACCTCACAAGCCATGGCGACAGATGCAACGCAAAGTGTTGCTGCCGAGAAAGTGGCACTGATGTCTCTGCTGCGAGTTGCTCGCGCGGAACACAAACAGCAAGGTATCTATCTACTTGATATTGAGCCGTCTGTTGAGAATCATCACCATCAAGCCCTGATTCTGAGTCAGGCTTTAAACTCTGCTCCTTTCCATCTAGCGACTGAGATAGCTTATCGCAACCACAGCTACTGGATACCTCAATTGGTGCACGCCAAAACCGTGCCTGACCTCATCCCTTCCTCTTGGTTTACGACTTCAGGTTGGCATCTTGTCACTGGAGGTATGGGGGGCATAGGCCGACACATCATTAAATGGCTAGCACAATCCGGTGCCCGCCATATTGCGGTGATTGGGCGACGAGAACCCAGCGATTGGCCTGAGTTTTGCCAAACCATAGCCAGATTCGGCTGTCAGGTGATGACCTTGCTTTGCGATGTGAGCCAAGAAGGGGAGCTGCAACGAATGCTTAATGATTGGCCGCGGACTTTACCTATCATAGGTGCGTTTCATGCTGCGGGAACATCGCTAACAGGCCTTATCAATCAATGGGATCCTCAGCAATCTGCCCTACTTATTCAAACCAAATGCCACGCTTTTGTCGCACTACACCAGTGGCTTGAAGCACAAGAAGCCCAATATTTACTGGGTTTATCCTCCGCAGCTTCACTAGGTGCGGTTGGACAAGGTGCTTATGCGTTAGCCAATGCCTTCTTAGATGGCTATGCTCTCGCCCAACAGGGCAGCAGCCGTTGCCGCATGATGAGTATTGGATGGGGAGCTTGGGATAGCATAGGAATGACCGCCGATTCAGCGCTTCTCGATACACTGGCCAAAGAAGGTATGCATACCTTAAACGTACAAGAAGGTTTGTGGCAGATCAGTCAGAGTCTGCTCAGTAGCGCTCCTTTCGTACTGGCAATGAATATCGAACCTCAGCATGCTAATTTCCAGCCTTATCTTGACCCATTGAACACGGCAATAGATACAGTAGATACCATAGATTGCTTGGTATCACCCAAGCCGCTAACGCGTCCCACAGTGAGTGATGTAGGTCAATGGTTAACCGAACGACTTCGTTACCAATTGGGTATGAGTGACGATACACCAATCCGAGTCGATCAAGATTTACTGCAATTAGGTTTAGACTCTCTGCAATTTCTTGAGCTTAGTGCGGTTATTCAAAAACAGTTCGCAGTCAAGATCGATGCCGAACAAGCCTACCAAAACTTAACCATTTCAGGTTTGGTGGAAGCGATCGCCCGTGTCCCTGCTGCACCAGAATCAGATTCAATGCTCACACACTTTGTGAACGATCCTCACAACCGCTATACCCCCTTCCCACTCACGCCTATTCAACACGCGTATTGGATTGGTCGTGAACCCTGGGTTCAATATGGCGGTATTGCCTGTCACGTCGTCTTTGAGTGGGATAAGGATCTTACCGAGTTTAACCCACAACAATTTGCAGCCGCTTGGAATGCCTTAATCAAGCGTCACGACATGCTGCGCATGACAGTCAATCATGCAGGAGAACAAGTTGTTCACGCTGAGGTTGACTATTTTCCGATTGTAGAGAGAGACTTACGTTCACTCTCAGAAGAAGCACAACACGTTGAGCTTGAGCAAATACGCCAACAAATGCGTCATCAGGTACGGGCTGCGGATGTCTGGCCACTCTTTGATGTCCAACTCAGCCGTTTATCTGAGCACAAAGTGCGTTTGCACCTAAACCTCGACTTACTGCAGTTTGATGTACAAAGCTTCAAAATCATGATGGATGATTTAGCCACCGCCTATCAAGGCAAAGACTTGGAGCCTCTGTCGATCACTTTCCGTGACTACGTGATGCATGAGCAAACGTTACGCCATTCCGCCGAGTGGCAAAACTCATGGCACTACTGGCAACAAACGATCCCAACTCTGCCTAAAGCGCCTCAGTTGCCACTGAACCCGGATTATCAACACCATGCTCCGGAATTTATTACCTTAGAAGGCCGCCTTAGCGACTCTGAATGGCAAACGCTAAAATCGGTTTGGCAACAATGGGGGGTAACCCCTTCAGCTGGCCTGCTGACCCTATTTGCGCATACCTTGGCCAATTGGACTGCAAGCCCTGATTTTACGTTGAACATGACGTTCTTTAATCGTCAGCCTTTTCATGAGGCCGTCCAAGATCTGATTGGTGACTTCACCTCAGTCCTTCTAATGGATTTCCAACACGACTCAAGCACCGATTTGAAACAGCGTATCTTACAAACCCAAAGCAAACTTTGGCAACGCTTAGGCCATAGTCAAGTCAATGGGGTTGAGGTGATCCGCGAACTAGCCAAACACTGGAAATCCTCCGGTCAGCTCAGTGAGCAAGAAGCGGCACTGCCGTTAACTCCGGTGGTATTTACTAGCATGCTGGGAATGTCGATGGATGGCATGGATATCGAACAAGCCATGACCCATTTACTAGGGGATCCGGTTTATGTTCTGAGTCAAACCCCACAAGTCTGGCTTGATCATCAAATCATGGAAATTGAAGGTAATTTGGCGTTCAACTGGTATTGCATGGCCGGCGTACTGGCGCCAGATCTGTTGGAAAACTTATTCAACCAATATCTAAGCTTGCTGCAACAGTGTGCGGCAGACCCGCAGTTTTTCGAGCGATCATTGACTCAACCAGAGCCTCTGCACCCCCTTCTGCCGCCTGATCACGTCATCGCCGAATCCACCCTTGATTGGCACAACATGTCTCTCCCCGAAATTTCACCACAGATTGTACAAGAGGTGACGCAAGCGTGGGCGCAGCTTGAGCATCGTGCACTGCGTGGGATCTGGACAACCTTACGCAATCACCAGTTATTTACTTCGCCGGAGCAAGCCTATCGCGCACCACAAATTATTCAACAACTTAAAGTGACCGATAAACATCATAAGCTTATCCAACTTTGGTTAGATCAGTTATGCCGAGAGGGCGTGCTGACGGAGAAGGATGGAGAGTATCGCTTCCAAGACGATTTCCCCAAAGCACCACGATTACCTTTGCCTCAACAAGCTTGGTGTCAGCGTTTGGATACCTATCTTGAGGATTGCCTCAAGCAACACCCGGCTTTGTTGAATGGTCGCCACTCTGCACTCGAGTTGCTATTTTCTGACCCGGCGATCACCGATAGCCTCTACCGTTGTAATCCATCACTGCAAATATTGAATTTAAGTGCCGCGCGCGCCATTTATGCCCTTGGCCAACAGCAGGCGCAAGGTTTGAATATACTTGAAGTCGGGGCTGGCACTGCAGCCACCACTCGAGAGGTATTAAGCCTCGCCTCCTCAACGATTCGCCACTATCAGTTTACCGATGTGTCTCGTCTGTTCCTTCATGAAGCGCGCGAACTATTGTCTGAGTACCCACAGGTAAGCTATGGGCTATTTGATATTAATCAGCCCATTGATGAAGCACTAAAAATGGATGGTGGATATCAGGTTATTTTGGCCGTCAATGTTCTGCACGATGCCATCGATCTCGCAAAATGTTTGCAAGGTCTCCGTGCTCTGTTGGCCGATGATGGCTATTTGATTTTGATTGAGGCGACCGATCAGCACAGCCCAATGCAGTTGGCGACGGTTGGGTTTATTGAAGGAATCAACGCATTCAACGATTTTCGCCAATCCACTGGAAGTGGCATGCTGACACAACCAGCTTGGCTTACCCTGCTGGCGGAACAAGGTTTAGAGCCACAGTTGAGCTATCCCAACAGTGAGGTATCAGCATTACGTCAACATCTGATAGTAACCCAAAAACGTCCGCAACATAGTCCGCAGACCTTAGGTCAGTCTGAGTCCTATCAGCAACAAATAGAGCAGATAAAAAGTATATGGCAAACGTTTTTACATGGTGAGATTAACCACGACACCGATTTTTTCCTTGCCGGTGGTGATAGCTTAATGGCAACAAAGATGATCGTGGCACTACAACATGCGGGAATCAAACAAGCGAGCTTACAATCCTTGTTTGAGCATCCGAAATTCCAAGACTTCTGTTGCCAATTTGAGAGTGCCCCGTCTACTGCAACGACAACCGTTGAAACGGACATTATTGAGCCAAACACAACTCTTGAATCCCAAGATAATACAACACAACAGAAAAATGGCGTTTGCGTTCGACATTACCCACTCACACCGCTACAAAATGCCTACTGGCTTGGTGAAAATGCCTTGTTTTCCTTGGGAAATGGGGTTGCCCATTTCTATGCAGAGCTTGAAATTAAGCATCTTGATCGTCTGAGACTTACCCAAGCATGGAATCGACTGGTGCAATTACACGACCAGTTACGCGGTGAAATCGATGCAGGTCAATATCATATTCATCGCCAAGTACCAGAGTATCAACCACAGTTTCTCGACTTAAGCTCATGGGATGAACCACAAAAAACACGCTGGATTGATGAGGCAAGGACGCAGATCGCCGCCCACGGTGTAGCGACACATCAATGGCCTCTGTTTGATATCAGCATCCTGCAGGTAGACGGCGAAACCTCTTTGGTACATTTGGTACTCGATTTGGTCGTGGCTGATGGCAAAAGCCTCAATACTCTATTTCAACAATGGTTTGCACTGTATGACGATCTGAGTATCGAATTAGCATTGCCAACGATGAGTATCGACAACTATCTCCTTGAGCTTGAACAGCTCAAACAGTCAGAGCCTTACCAACAAGCTCAAGCTTACTGGCTTGACCGAGTACCGACACTACCAGAAGCTCCAGCACTGCCGTTAGCGGATAAACGCTCAGAGCATTTAGCACAAAGTGTACTCACTCACCACCTCAGTGCTGAACAGTGGAGTCAGATCCAAGCCGTCTCATTTGCCCATAATTTATTGCCGTCAATGAGTATGCTGTCCACATTTTGCCTTGTGATCAGCCATTGGAGTGCCCAGAAGCATTTTGCCATCAATATACTGCACAGTAACCGTCCGGCTATGCTGCCTCAATCCGCCGACGTCATTGGCAACCTTTCAACCACATCCATGCTTGAAGTAAGAACCCAACCCGGTTCATTGCTCGCGTTTGTTGAGCAAATTCAACAGCAGATGGCCGATGATATGGCACATTCCTTATTTGATGGTCAATCGGTGTTAACTGAAAAAAACCGTCATAATCATAATCTCAATGCAGGCATGCCAGTGGTGTTTAACGACACCTTATCGGTTGGGCAACATAGACCATTACCCTATGGCAAGCTCAATGCCTTTGGTGCACAAACCCCCCATGTTTACCTTGACAGTATGTTGATTCCGTCACCATGCGGCGGCGTTATCATCAAATGGACGATTCAAGAAAACTACTTAAAAAGTGGTGTCTTTGAAGCCATGTTTGCCGCTTATACCCACACGTTAGAAACGCTTACAAGCCGAGACTGGCAACAACCTCTCGCCCTAGCACTCCCCTCTGCACAGCAGCAGAAGCGTGATCAAGTCAATGCGACACAAGGTGAAGTCAAACTGGTTTTAGACAACCAAACTACGGCTTGTGTGGCGACATTGTGCGATTTAGTAAGGCTCGGTGTGGAACAGCACCCACAGCGAATTGCGATTGAGCAAGGCGAACTAGAACTGACTTATCAAACACTTTGGTTTTCCGCTCAGCACTTAGCTGCGCAGCTTATCGAACAGCAAGATGATGCACCATTAGTGGCGGTTGTGATGAACAAAGGATGGCAACAGGTAGTCGCTGTTCTCGCCATTCTGTTGGCAGGGAAAGCTTATATGCCCATTGATGGCGCTTATCCTGAACCTCGTATCCAAGCTCTGCTTAAGCAAGGAGCAGTCTCAACCATTATCAGCGATAGCTCTGAGCCTTGCCGCACCGATGACTATCGAGTTCTATTCCCTGCGTTAATGACAGAAGCCAAAGCGCATTTTATCCCAGTGGCAAACCAACCGACCGATCTGGCTTACGTCATTTTCACCTCTGGCTCCACGGGCCAACCTAAAGGGGTAATGATGGAGCATGGTGCCGTAGTCAATACCCTGCTCGATATTAACCAGCGTATTGCACTCGATCATCGTGACCGAGTATTGGCGATTTCCTCTCTCAATTTTGATCTCTCTGTGTTTGATATTTTCTCCACCCTAAGCTGTGGGGCAAGATTGGTAATACCACAGACATCGCCAAGTCAAGATCCTGAAGCACTGGTGCATTTAGCTCAGCAGTCAGCGATTACGGTGTGGAATAGTGTGCCAGCCTTCGCACAGTTATTGGTAGATTTACTAGAAAATCGATCAAATCCGCTGCCCCATTTACGTCAAATCATGATGAGTGGAGACTGGATACCCGTCAACTTACCAGACCGACTGAATACCCTTACGCCTCAGGCTAAATTGCTCAGCTTAGGTGGTGCTACCGAGGCCGCCATTTGGTCTATCTGCTATCCGATTGAGAAAAGCTATACCACACACAGCAGTATTCCCTATGGAAAACCGCTCACTCATCAACAATTTTATGTGCTCGATGAACAGCTCAATCCTTGTGCAGATTGGGTTACAGGAGAGCTTTACATTGGTGGACGTGGTCTCGCTCGCGGCTATTGGCATGATCAAGAAAAGACCGACTTCGCTTTTATCGAACATCCAACGCTTGGCCAACGCTTGTATAAAACGGGGGATTTAGGCCGCTATTTACCGGATGGTAACATTGAGTTTCTGGGCAGAAACGATCACCAAGTTAAAATTAACGGTTATCGTATTGAGCTTGGTGAAGTGGAAAATGCTCTACGTCAGTGTGCACTCAACGCGAGCGGAATAGACATCCTAGATGCCATCGTTCAGCCAGACAGAACCGCGCAAAATGGTGCACGTTTAGTGGCTTATATTCAGTACGCTCCCCACAGTCGACGTGATAATCAGGCTTTACTGGATCATGCTCGCCGACTGTTGCCCCAGTACTTATGTCCAAGCCAGATCATAACCTTAGAGCACCTTCCATTGACGGCCAACGGTAAGGTGGATCGTTCTGCACTACCGCGCCCAGATGCCCATATTGCAGCAGATCAATTACGCATGCCGCACTCACAGCAGGAACAACTTCTGGCTCAGATCTGGTCTGAATGCCTTAATTTCGCCCCTATTCCCGCCAATCAGAGCTTTTTCGATCTAGGCGGAAATTCATTGATCGCCGTACGCTTACTTAACCAAATCAATCACCGTTTAAACCTTGCTCTCAGCGCAGGGCAGTTACAAACCCATGATACGGTTGAGCGCCTCGCCACCTTGCTGACAGAGCAAACCCAACCGCTCCATCATGCACCGGTAAAACTCTCATCAAACGGCAGTAACCGAACCAGTACACTCTTTATTGTGCATCCGATTGGCGGACACTTATTGAGCTATCAAGCATTAGCTAAAGAGCTCAGCCAGATCACTTTGTATGGACTTGCCTACCCAGATCGGCACGATAAATCTGCGCCAAAAACCGACATTGTGGCTTTAGCCGCACACTATCTATCTATGATTCGTCACGTACAGCCAACTGGCCCTTACCAGCTGGCAGGTTGGTCATTTGGCGGAGTAGTGGCTTTTGAAATGGCTCGACAACTCATGGAACAGGGCGAAGAGGTCAGCCACTGCATCTTGATTGATAGTTATAAACCAAGCCAAAACCCAAATCAGCGATTAACCGAGGCGTCGATCCGCCAATACTTCTACGCAGATTGTATTGGCCGATTCCCGGCGCTGAAAGAGCATGTGATTTCGAACTTCGAATCAGAGACGCAATTTTGCGCAGAGCTTGCCAAGGCATTTTTAGAGACAGGATCAGGCTTATTAGACAGTGCAAGTCTTGCTGAGTTGCTAGCAATCTATCAGCAAAACTTGCGTGCCATGCTCGACTATCAGCCACCTTATTTGGAGACGCTCCCCGTCACACTTTATAGCGCACAAAACCATTCACAGCTTGATTTTATGCGCTACCAACATCCTGAGATGGCAAAACGCCGCTGCCATGGCTGGAGTGATTGCTGTCATCCCATCATTCATCGCATGCAGGGAGATCACTACACCCTATTACAACAACCTCATGTGAAAACACTGGCGCACGAGATCTCTACTCTGCTCGGTCACCGTTCACATTCATTAAATTCGTTCCACCAACAAAACGTAAAAGAGCTAGAAAATGAAGAGTCGTAAGAAAGTCATTATCGTTGGGGCTAAATTTGGTGAACTGTACCTAAATGCCTTTATCGAATCTCATCCCGATCTCGAACTGGCAGGGATTCTGTCCCAAGGTAGCCTGCGTTCAAAGAATCTGGCCACTGCCTTTGGTATACCACTGTATGAAAAGGTGTCACAGTTGCCTCAGGATATTGCTATTGCCTGCGTGGTTGTTCGCGCCTCCGTTATCGGTGGGGGCGGTAACGTATTGGTCGAAGAGCTGCTCAAACGTCATATTCATGTTTTGCAAGAGCATCCCGTGTCGGCGAAAGAATTACAACGGCATCATGCGCTTGCTGAGCAATGTGGAGTCCAATACCGAGTCAACAGTTTCTATAGTTCGTCTCAAGCGGGGCAAACCATGATTTCAAGCGCACAGCAAGTCTCATTGCAAATGCGCCAGCCCGCCAGCTACGGCAATATTACGACAAGTCGGCAGTTGCTTTACTCAACATTGGATTTACTGCTGTTGGCATTAGGCCGCGATGGCAAAATTCAACCTATAAAATTAGGCAAACAACACCTTTTTGATCTGATTAGTCTTCAATCTCCTCACGGTGATTATCTGTTGCAGTTACAAAACTATCTGGATCCACAAGATCCAGATATGCACAGCCTCGCCATGCATCGTCTTATGTTAGGGTGGGAATCTGGCTATCTTTCGATGGTTGATAGCTATGGCCCGATACATTGGACACCAGCGCTTCATGCCGAAAAGCACCAGAATAACCAGCAAAGCCTGTATCAGGTCGTCAGCCTCGCTGAAGGAGACTATCTCAATCAACCGACTACGCAGACACTTTACGACCAACCTTGTCTCGTTAAAGATCTGTTTGAAGAATTCGGACCTGAAGGGGTATGCAACACTTTAGAGCAGTTTTGCCGTTTAATTGATGGGCAAGACACCGCGCCATTGTTGCTTATCTGTCACCAACTCAAGGTTGCTCAACTGTGGGAAGACATTCTCACATTATGTGGACAACCCCAAGAAAGGACCATGACTCCACCACCACGAATTTCATTTCGATTCAATCGCGCAGTGACCAAAGAGGTGGAGATATGAATCAGGTGTTCAAAACACTTTATCAGAATGGTGCCCAACCTCGTGAAATATGGATTATTTGTCCTTTTGCTGGAGGCAGTTTAAGTGCATTTAAAACATGGATGTCACTTGACTGCAATGCACTAGCAAAAGAAACGCTGGTACTGCTGGCCACTTACCCCGGCAGAGATCATCGAATGCGAGAGCGCCCCCTTACGAGTATTGAAGCAATAGCAGAGGATGTTGCTGAGGGATTGAGGACTTGGATAGCGGATCAAACCTTCATTAAAGAGACTCGAATAATACTCTGTGGACATAGCATGGGGGCACAAGTGGCCTATGAAGTATGTCATCGATTTGAGAGCAGTTTTGGAGCCCTATCACCGATCAAAAATCTGATCCTTTCTGCCTGCCATGCCCCGCATTTAAGCAGTCGAAGACGATTGAGCCAACTCAATGATGATGACTTTATTGACCAACTGATCGCGATTGGCAGCGGCAGTCCGATACTCAAGCAGCACCCTGAACTACTCCCGCTGTTTCTACCCATGTTGAGAGCGGATTTTTTAGCCACAGAGTGCTACCACCAACAAGTTAACTACCACCAAAAAGTTACAGCATCGAAATGTCTACAGTACACCCCATGCACACTCGTGTTTGGCGAACATGACCCTGAAGCTTGGGAGTCCGAAGTCGCTGCATGGCAACCATGGTTGATGCCAATCGATGACAAACCAACACTGATAGCCATATCAGGCGACCACTTTTACATCACAGCAACCCCTGAACACTTTCTCAGCAAGATTAGCGAACCAACAGTAACAAGGTCGGAGCATCGACCAACAACCTTAATAAATTACTCTCACGTTTCTGGAGAACAACATGGCTAACATTCATACGGCATATTTACATTCTTTGGTATTGCAACATCAATGTCATCCACTCCAACTCGTTGCCGAACTGACCTCGGCCTCTTTCTGTCATGAATATCTGGTCTATGAGCATGAGAATGAATGGGCGATCGGCATCAATAAACGACTGCAATTAACCGTCAACCATAGAAGCGAAGTTTGTGACTTTGAAGGAAAGGTCGCACAGGTAAACCCTCATCATCTGTGTCAATATATTCATCGTGCAACCCAAACTCTGAGTGGAGAGGACTGGCGACTCTTCGGCCGCGCTGATTTTGAATTCAGTCGCTTCGCTCACGATTTACCACAACAAGAGTGCCAACATCCACTGCTGGAACTGTTTGTAGCCGAAACCGAATTACGCATTACGGCCACTCACGTTATCATCCGTACCTTTGAAAGCTCAGTACTTGCGCAAATTCAAGCCATCATTACCCGGGTATCATGCTTACCTGCGCCATTGCCTCTGCAAGGGCAGCCCTGCTCTCAACAGGATATTGTTGGTGGCATTGAAGTGAAACATCACTATCAGCAGGCAGTCGATTTAGCCGTCAATGAAATCAAAGCCAACCAATACAAGAAAGTGATTTTATCTCGGCCAGCCATACTGCCGTTTAATATCGACATAACCAAAAGCTTTATTAACGGTAGAATGAACAACACGCCAGCTCGCTCTTTCATGCTCAAGCTAAATAACATGCAAGCATTTGGTTTCTCACCAGAAACAGTCTTAGAAGTCGATGAGCGGGGGACCTTGAGCACCCAACCTTTGGCCGGAACACGCTTACTACCCCAAGATAAAACCGACGCAGCAAGGCTAAAGAACGAACTGCTTAACGATCCTAAAGAAATTGCCGAACATGCCGCTTCCGTCAAGCTGGCTATCGAAGAGCTCGAACAGGTTTGTGATCCCTCAAGCGTTCATGTGTCTGAATTTATGACCGTATCAGAAAGAGGTAGCGTGCAACATTTAGCATCGCGAGTAAAAGGTCAGCTCGCCACAGACAAATCCGCATGGGATGCATTCCGAGTCCTCTTTCCTTCCATCACTGCCTCTGGCATTCCTAAACGTGAGGCGGTTGCCGCGATTGCTCGTTTTGAGAAACAACCCAGAAAACTGTACAGCGGTAGCGTATTCATTACAGACCGCAATGGATTTTTCGATGCGGCTTTGGTGTTAAGGGCGGGATACAAAACGGGTTCTGTTTCTCTGCTTCAAGCCGGAGCTGGCATTATCAGTTTGTCTAATCCTCAACGAGAATGGGAAGAAACTTGTGAAAAAATGGCCTGTGTACTCAATCATTTAGTCCTTGAAACCAGCGATGCACAGAACTCATCTTCCTTAATCAGTGAGGCAGTCGCATGAAAAACCGGCCAATGACAGCAGATTTACTCCGAGGCTTTATCGGCTACCAAACCGCACAAGCGATGCGTTATCAGCAAGCAGGACTTTGGGAAGACGCACCGCTTTGGTGCCTATTAACTCAAGGTGTTGAACAATACGGTGAGCAGATTGCCGTGCTAGATGAGCATCATCAGCTAACTTATCAAGCACTGCTAAACGCTGCGGATGGTATCGCGCATCGTTTGATAACCGATGGAATGCAAGTGGGTGAGCGCGTGGTGATCCAACTCTCAAATACTTGCCGTTTGCCAATCGCTCTTTTTGCCACTCTACGAGCTGGTTTAGTACCTATTTTGGCGCTGCCTGCTCATGGGCTTTCTGAAATCAAACACTTGGCTCAGCTCGGCGATGCCAAAGCGTATATTAGTGAAGAAATTCAAGGTGCGGCGTTGGCAAATAACTTAATAGCCAACTGCCAAGGCTTACAGCAGGTTTATCTGTTTGGTGAGCACGGTAACCACCATTCTCTTAATAATATTCAGCTTCACTCACCACTGATAGCTCCTACCATAAATCCAGGCCACCCTGCCCTATTTCTGGTATCTGGTGGCACGACAGGACTACCCAAGCTTATCCCTCGCACCCACAACGATTACCTGTTCAATATTCGTTGTTGCTGTCAGGCAAGTGAGATAAATGAGCGGGATGTTTATCTTGCCGTGCTGCCAGCTGCACACAATTTCACACTCGGCTGCCCGGGCTTTTTAGGGGTGCTCGCCAAAGGTGGAAAGGTCGTGTTTACCCAACACGCGGGGCCAGACCACTGTTTTGAGTTAATTGAACAGCACCAAATCAGCGCCACCGCTTTGGTGCCATCCTTAGCTCAATTATGGACAGAAGCCACACAATGGGAAGAAAGTGATCTTTCAAGCCTACGCTTGATACAAGTTGGAGGCTCGAAACTGGCCTACACTGATGCTTTAGCCATTCAAAAAGCCTTCCCTAATGCCCTACAACAAGTATTTGGTATGGCGGAAGGCCTTATCTGTTGCACTCGCTTGGGCGATCATCCTGAAATTATTGCGTCTCGACAAGGTCGTCCAGTCTGTGCACTCGATGAAATTCGAGTAGTCGACCCTCAAGGTTATCCCGTTGGCGAGGGAGAAGAAGGCGAATTGCTGACGCGAGGCCCCTATACCTTGCGTGGTTACTACCGAGCGAATGAACACAATCAAAAGGCTTTCACTCCAGATGGTTTTTATTGCAGTGGTGATAAAGTGCGCATGGATAGCGACCAATATCTCACCGTGACCGGGCGGATTAAAGATGTGGTCAATCGAGCTGGGGAATGTATTGCTACGGATGAAATTGAAGAGCATTTATTAGCTCATCCTCAAGTAGCGCAGGTCGCAGTGGTTGCAGTACCCGACTCTTATTTAGGCGAGCGGATCGGTGTCGCACTTATCTCCAAAGACTCTAGATTGACATTACAAGCACTCCGTCAGTTTTTAAAAGAGCGTAATCTCGCCTCATTTAAGCTTCCTGATGAACTGCACATCGTCAGCCATCTACCCAAAACCGCCGTCGGAAAAATAGATAAAAAAGCGATTTTAGGCCCCAGTGGGAAACCGTGGATGCTGGATATTCAGACTGGCTATAATACCATTCCGACCTGAAGCTGAAGCAGTGTTGGCTACGTTCGTTCACCCCAATCATCGAGTCGGTCGAGACTCATGGGGATGCATTCATTCGCCAACACGCAGAAACAGCCTTTCATCCTTCTGCTCTTGTTAAATAGGCGAGGATGACATGGTAGTCGTCGATGGAGAAGACAGTAAAGCAGCTAATTGTTGATATAGCCAAACAACTTGAAATCGCAGGCTAGCGGTAAATGAGTGAGTCCCCAATCACAGCAATAGACCATGTGATTGGGGCGAAAAAACTCAGCCAAGATGGCGGTAGCTTCACATCGTTAAGGATAAACCGAGCACATATCTTGGCTCGATTTAAGAACCATTTTCCATTAAGCCATTTCGCTCTTTTTACAGAGTTGTGGTTTATAGAGTTGTGAGTTGGCTGTTGTAACCTCCTGTTGATACTGCTCAACCTTCTCAACCTTGCGCAATTGCCCTGCCTCCATCAAATAAACAGTATCAGCTTGCTGAATAGTCTCCAGGCGATGCGCTACGGAAATCACCGTTTTCCCTTGGCAAAGAATCTCAAGCGCTTGCAACACTTGGGCCTGAGTTTGGCTATCCAGTGCGGAGGTAAATTCATCAAGCAGTAAGATAGGCGCATCATGCAATAGCGCTCGCGCAATCGACAAACGCTGCCGCTCCCCGCCAGAGATTTGGTTACCATTTTCGCCAATCCGCGAATCTAGTCCGTGCGGCAACTTAGCCACTAACTCACTCAAACCCGCCGCCTCTACTGCCTCGCACAACACTTGCTCACTCGCTTCGGGTTTGGCCAATAGCAAGTTATCACGTAGGCTACCGCCAAGGAGCTGAACCTCTTGCGTGACATAGGCGATATGTCGATACCAGTGCTCAGTACCTATTTCATCCAAGGTTTTTCCTCCCATAGTTAAGCAACCTTGTGTGGGGATATGAAACACAGCCAACACATCGAGTAAACTACTTTTACCTGAACCACTTTTGCCCACCAGCACAATATGCTCACCCTCCGCCACCTCAAGGTTAACCCCATTGAGTACTGGCTGGCCGTCTAAGCAAAGATGAATATCCTTGAGTGATAAATCAAAAGTGCTAGGTTCTACGCCCTGTGAGGTTTGTTGCGGCAACTGGGAAAGCTGATGTAAACGTGATGCTGCTTTTAACATATAGCGGAGTAAGGCTGCATACACCGTCATCCGCGCTAGTGGACGAATAGAGACCACGGTGACAACCACAGCAACCAAAAATTGTGAGCGATTCAACCAATCGAGATCCACCAACCACGCAGCCAAAACTAAATTGATCACGAGGCCAAGCTCTAAGATCAGCGTTGCTAACAATACACCACTTCCACCAAGCCACTCTAATCCTAGTCCCTGATCTTTTTGCTTTTCAATCTGCTGGCAGAGTGGGTCCGCCAATCGCCCACTCTGTCCAAAGCTGCGCAGCATCGGCAAACAGTCTAGGTATTCGAGCAACAAGTTACTACTTTGCACATTGGTATGATGTGTGTGGTCTGCCTGATGGCTAAATCTCCGTTCTACGAGCACTAATACGCTAAACGCTAACCCAAAAATCAGCACTAGAGTCACGGCTAACCAAGGCTGAATCAGTGCAAGTACAATCGTCATGACGATCGGTGTTACCCAAGTTGCGACAAACTCGGTCAGCAGGTGACTGAAAATATCTTCAAACTGTTTGAGATCAGAAGTGAGTAACTTTACTTTTTCACCTAAGCGTTTACCACGCAAAGCCGCCAAGGGTTGAAGACGGATATCGGTCAATAACTGATGACGTAATTGATGGGTGATTTGATAGGCACCAAGAAAACTGAGCTTGGTACTCTGGCCTACTATCCACTGCGCTAAGATCAACGACAGCGCTATCAATAACATGACAGTGAACGGTAATGACTCGGAAGAGAGCAGAAAGGTAAATAACATAATCCAGACCAGTAGCCCAATCAGCTCAGTAGCGACTTTGCCCAGTAAACCAAACCAAAAGTGCTGTGTCTTTGCACCACTATGTTCAATTAAGCGCCTCAGACTATTCATCAGCTTTCTCCTCTAGTTGACCGTTCAACAGTACCAAGCGGCGATCAACCTGCTGAATCTGACTAGCACGGTGGCTAATGATCAGTTGAATCTGAGCTGGTGCATAATGGCGTAACGCCTCAAAAACGCTCTGCTCTGAAAGCGCATCCAAATGGGCCGTTGCCTCATCCAAAATTAGGATCGGTGCTTTAGTGACAGCGGCGCGGATAATCGCCAAACGCTGCATTTCACCACCACTGAACAATCGGCACGCTTCTCCAATTGGGCAATCGAGCTGCTGAGGTAGGCTTTGCACTAACGGTTTAAGCCCAAACCAAGTCAGTAATTGCCAGATTTCATGCTCTTCAACGTGACGTTTCGTTAAGATTAAATTATCGCGTAAGGATCCAGAAAAAAAGACCACTCGCTGATCAACCGAGGCGAGATAATGACTACGGCTCTCATCGTCAATATCAGTTATTGGCTGACCATTGATGTACCAAGCACCCGAAGTAGGCTCCAACTCACCGAGTAACGACGCAAGTAGTGTGCTTTTCCCAACCCCAGACGCTCCCTCAATCGTTATGCGTTGTCCGGGATACGCTTTCAAATTCACCTGTTGCAATACGGCAACCTTTGGGTCGCGAGCCACAACAAGGTCACGGCACTCAAGAAGCATCAAAGACGAGGGGTAATGGAAAGGATGAGACTCAGGCTCACCGCATAAGGGAAGGATTCTGTCTATGGCAATGAACGATTGCTGAATTTGCGCAAACACTTGCGTTAAGTCTAACCACGGTTTAAGCAATCCCACACTCACGCATGCCACCATCACCAAATCAATGAGGGTTAATTGGCCCGTATTGGCGAGCATGATGGCAACAGGCAACACCAAGATCAGCGAAATTTGTGCCAGCGTGACGAATGTCACCCAAGCGCTAACCATCGTTTGAGTGTATCCCGTCACAATCTTATGATGAGATTGTAAGGTTCGGCTGAGTTCAAGGTAGGAATCCGCATCAAATGCAAACAGTTTCATTACACCTATGGTGCGCAG
The DNA here is from genome assembly GCF_963874485.1 of Vibrio sp. V15_P4S5T153. Classification (NCBI taxonomy): domain Bacteria; kingdom Pseudomonadati; phylum Pseudomonadota; class Gammaproteobacteria; order Vibrionales; family Vibrionaceae; genus Vibrio; species Vibrio sp. V15_P4S5T153. Next base: position 131,552 of record NZ_CAWNHR010000018.1, read on the forward strand.
AAATTCCATTTGTGCTTGATGCAGATGAGCGACGATTTGATTATATTTCTGCTGTCTTTCAGCAAATCCACGCATCATCCAAATTTGTGCAGTCATTGCCAACGGCAGTGGCATTAAAGCAATCAGGGCGAGTCGCCAATCAATATAGAATAGCAATCCCACCATAAACAAGGGCATCAGAAGTCCGTTGATGATATCCGTACCATGGTGAGCAATCAGCGGCTCAAGACTCTGGCATTCATCGGTGATGCGCTTTTCAATATCGCCCCGACTCAAGCTGCGCAGTTTATCCATTCTCATCTTGGCTAACGCACGCACTAAGTGTTGCCTTACTTTCTGAATAATGTGATAGGCCGCTAAATGTGCTTGCCATACTGCTAATGCATAAAAGGCGTAGCGACCCATTACCGTCAAACACATCATTAGAAAATAAGCTGTCGCCGATTCGTTATGGTAAATCGCAGTGACGGCTAAATAGAGAAAAATCCAAGAGATAAGCTCAAAGACACTGCATAGAATAGCACTGGTTATCGATAAGGTGACGCAATTTCGCTCACTGAACAACAAGCTTTTCAGCGCCGTCATCCGGCTCATGTGATGCGAGAGCAACATAATAAAGCTCCATAAATGGAGGCTATTTTTGCTGAATATGCATGCCATCGCTAACGCAATTAGGTATAAAATCGTCGCGTTTAGTCGTAACTAGCCCACCACTCAGCAATCGGTATTAGTATATTAGTGGCCACATTCATTAATCCTCAATTGCTCAATATCGTATCAGCATCGCACTAGGTGGCCGTACATCAGTAACCAACCAATTTAAGCGCGCCTTATCGTCAAGTGGTATAGATTACGTTTGGTTGTATAAATCAAAACCAACCGAATCAAATAGAATATATAGGTAATCTTATTGATTGAAACAAACTCATTTGTATAAAAAAGAGCCGCAAAAGCGGCTCAGATTAATTATTGATGTTGAAACATGTCGATACAACCAAATTTCTCAGTTTACTCGCGGCCAAACACGTTATTTTCTTGCTCTTGAACACGGATAAATGTGGTGCGCTTTGTGAGCTCTTTTAACTTAGCTGCACCGACATAAGTACAAGTTGAACGCACACCACCAAGAATGTCAGAGATGGTGTCGTGAACGCTGCCACGGAAAGGTAGCAATACGGTTTTGCCTTCCGCTGCGCGGTATTTTGCAACGCCGCCAGAGTGCTTCGCCATTGCAGACTGTGACGACATGCCGTAGAACTTCATGTAGCTCACGCCATCTTTTTCAAACACTTCGCCGCCAGATTCTTCATGGCCTGCAAGCATGCCACCAAGCATGACAAAATCAGCGCCACCACCAAAGGCTTTAGAAACGTCACCTGCGCATGTGCAGCCACCATCACCAATGATACACCCGCCTAATCCGTGCGCCGCATCGGCACATTCAATAATGGCTGAAAGCTGAGGATAACCAACACCTGTTTTCACGCGCGTGGTACAAACCGAACCCGGGCCGATACCAACTTTTACGATATCCGCACCCGCTAGAATGAGCTCTTCGCACATGTCTCCGGTGACAACATTACCAGCTGAGATCACTTTATCTGGAAATTGCGCACGCACGCGTTGTACGTAATCGACCAAGTGCTCAGAGTAGCCGTTAGCAATATCAACACAAATGAAAATCAGATCGTCACTAAGCGCCATGATATCTTTGGTTTTTTGAAAATCAGCATCAGATGTGCCAGTTGAAACCATCACATGCTTAAGTGTTGATGCATCGGCGTTTTTAACAAACTCAGCCCAATCAGCTACTGAGTAATGTTTATGAACCGCTGTCATTACCTCATGTTCAGCAAGTGATTTTGCCATAGCAAAACTGCCTACCGAGTCCATATTCGCCGCAATAACAGGCACGCCGGACCATTGACGCCCACTATGCTTGAATGTAAAATCGCGGGTTAAATTTACTTGAGAACGGCTTTTTAGTGTTGAACGCTTAGGGCGAAACAGGACATCTTTAAAACCTAACTTAAGTTCTTGTTCGATACGCATTATGTAATTCCTTGATTAATTGACCATTTGTGTCTCTTTTGCAGAGTGCGTAGTACCTTCGTTGGCAGACGTCAGTACATTTTGGACACAAAAAAACCGGAGCGTTGGCAGACGCTCCGGTTTTCAGCATTATAGGCCCGGATTTCTTATCGGCAAGTCTGATATTTGCATTTTTTTTGTGGTACTATCTCGAAACTTTCATATCCGACACTTCTCAAGTCCATCTCTCTCAAATACTCATCGTGTAAATTTTTATTTTTCAATACGTTATTAAAGAACGCATCATTTTAGCGAAAGCTTTCATACAATAAGCAAACGTTACCTTGTTCAGCATTGCGCCGAAAACGTGAGAGAAATCACGCTCACAAAAGAGGTGACTCAGACATTTCTATCGGCGATTTTTACAGATTGTGGTGAATGTTTATCATTAATCCGTCCGTTTTCGATTTTAGTGACATCCCCCCGCAACTCCTACCATCCCAAAGACATAGTTATTTTGTGGTTTATTTTCTGTGATATTAGGCGTATTTATAGTGAAAATTATAAGTCTAATTAGGAAGAGAACATGATCAACATTGCATTTTTCAGCGCAAAATCTTATGACGCGAGTTCTTTCTCAGAGGTCAGTGATACAAAAATCTTCTCGCTGCACTTTCACGATTTTCGACTCACCCCAACCACAGCTAAAATGGCCCAAGGATGCACTGTGGTGTGTGCCTTTGTGAATGACGACTTAAGTCGCCCAGTATTGAGCCAATTGTATGAAAATGGGACGAGGCTTATCGCAATGCGCTGTGCCGGATTTGATAAAGTCGATCTCGATGCCGCAAAAGAGCTGGGTATTCAAGTGGTGCGAGTGCCCGCATATTCACCAGAATCGGTGGCAGAGCACACGGTAGGAATGATGATGTGTTTGAATCGCCGCTTTCACAAGGCGTACCAACGTACCCGAGACGCTAACTTCTCATTAGAGGGGTTGGTCGGGTTTAACTTCTTCGGTAAAACCGCGGGAGTTGTTGGCACAGGAAAAATTGGTATTGCCACAATGCGCATTTTGAAAGGGTTGGGAATGAATGTACTGTGCTTCGACCCTTATCAGAACCCTCTGGCGATTGAACTCGGTGCAACTTACTGCAGCCTTGAGGAAATCTACCAACAAAGTGATGTGATTACGCTTCACTGCCCAATGTCGCCAGAGAACTACCATTTACTCAACAGTCACGCATTTTCCCAAATGAAAGATGGCGTGATGATTGTAAACACCAGCCGAGGTGAATTACTCGATTCAGTTGCAGCAATTGAAGCACTGAAACAAGGTCGTATCGGCGCTCTTGGTTTAGATGTTTACGACAATGAAAAGGATCTTTTCTTCCAAGATAAGTCGAATGATGTGATTGTCGATGATGTATTCAGACGCCTATCGGCTTGCCACAATGTACTATTTACGGGACATCAAGCCTTTTTGACTGAAGATGCACTACACAATATCGCTCAGACAACTTTGGATAACATTCGTGCCTTTGCAAACAATCAACGTTGCGGAAATGAGCTTGTAACGCTTGATTAATTAAACCCATCGATAATATGAAGCCTCCTTGATGAAACACCAAAAGGAGGCTTCGAAATCATCAACACCCTGATTCTATCAACGTATTTGTAAAGAGGCTAACGCTTCAGATGTGGCATCCTGTATTGATAAAAACAATGAGTTAATTTTACCCGTCGTGGTTCGCATCGGGTTTAAAGTAATGCTTTGGTACATATATTCGGCTTGCTGAGTGACAGGGCGAACATTACGACATTTGAAGAGATATGGGCGCTGCTGCCAAGTAATAAAACTACGACAACCTAAGTCATACACAGGTTTAGTTTTGAGCTTAAACCACTCTTGGGGGATTTCAGGAAACAGTTCAAAAATGGTTTTACCAATCGCATCGTGCCCTTGAATACCGCTGTGGTGTGTCATGAATCCATTCCACACTTGCACTTCGTAATCACGATTAATCACGATCAGCCCCATATCGACATTCTGCACCATATCCACCATCCAGTGGAACTGTTCAAATTCTGCAGGGAGATTCATCGTTAAAAATCCTCCATCAAGTACGCTAATTTACTGTCTAGCAACGGAAGAGACTCATCGACAAACATAAAGAGCAAGTCACAGCGGATCGTCGTTTGATCAATGTTGTAGCTCACTTCAAACGTCATCGTTTTTTTAAATGATCCAGCGGTGGAATTGATCACAGAGTCAATGGAGATGTGTTGCCCAAGCAATACTGGAGAGCTTTGAAAAAAACGCACCTCCGATTGCTCGCCTAATCCATTCAGAAAAGAACCAACTAATATGTTTGATACATCCATTAACAGTTCTAATTCTTCAAGCTCTTCACTGTCTGCTGGCACTTTCATTAATTTTTTCAGGTCAGAAACACTGGAATCACTCAAGAGCACCAGTGCTTCACCTGCAATGCCTTCACCGCTAAAGCCTTGGCATACACCAGAAACTTGATCATTTTCCGCCAAGTCACGAAGTGCCATATGTAGCTCACTCACTTCAAAAATATTGACGTTTGGTAGCGGTAAATGAACAAATACATCAAAGTGCCGCGCCAGAGCATCAGCTGCTCGACCAATCGAAACGTTCGCAACTTCCATATAGATGTCACGACGTTTTAAGATAGGTAGTTCAACAGAGATAGGCGTAACGATACGAGGCTGTGTTGGCGGTTCGACTAACTCTCGTAGTACGCTATTTAACACGTCCTTATCAATCGGCTTTTGAATAAAAGCACGCGCCCCTAACGCCAATACTCGCTCTTTCGCTTTCGGCTGTATATCACCAGAAACAACAACAACAGGCGTTGTCATCCCTCTGCGTTGCATCTCTTCTAGCGTCCCGTAGCCGTCCAGTTCAGGCATAGTTAAATCGAGGAACATTAATTTAAAATCATGCTCTTCAAGATTTTTGATGCCATCTAAACCATGGACTGCGAAAGTAATATCGGCGTTTAGAGAGGCGGGAAGTGAACGAGCCATCTGCTTCCGAGCCAGTGCAGAGTCATCACAGATGAGTACGGGGAAAGACATGTAATCACCTTCTATTTATTAATTCGATAAATAGAGTGTATACCTAAACCTCGCGTAGATGCGAGTTGCGCAAAAAATTAATTAAAAAGTTTTAGGGATTATAAAAGGCTACACACTCAAGCGAAACATCGGTTAGCAAACAGCAATGTTCGCTCATTTCAACCTCATAGTGAGGGCCAGAAGGTCAGTACAGCAATCCGCAACACAATAGCGGTAACAATGAATGCCACTCCCAAGCGGTACCACTTATATTCCTCAATTGACATGGGAATGCGACGATAAAACATCGTGATGACACCTTTCCAGTCATGGCTACGTTTACCATACCGCACAATACTCGTCAGAATAAAAATGATGCCCAGTATTAAGATAACTTTCTCTGCCCAAAATAATCCGATGCCCATAGTACTTCCTTGTTCAGGAGATAAATAATCATTGCCAACAGTGTATATCGAAAAGATGAGTGCCACTCTTGGACAAAAGTCTAAAGTGCAAAAGCACCAAAAGGGCCCAGTGAGGAAGCCCTTTTGCATTAACAGAAATAATTTAGTTCACTATCACATTAACCATCTTACGCGTAAGTTACGCATAAAGACGCTATGTATTAAGTGCGCTACGCGTGATGCGCCGTTGTTTTAGAGATTGCAGATGTTAATTTATCTCGATAACTGAACCAGATGTATGTCACGACAATAGAGAAGAAGAGATACGACAAAGCAAAGATAAAAGGCGATGTGATCAATTGCGCCGATATCCCCCACGCAACACCGATAATGGTCACTGTCAATTTAGCAAGAAGCCCACAGATGAGAAGAAAAAGGGCAAACTCCGGCACTTTAGTACTTCGAAACGCAAACCAGTAACAACTGCCTACTGCGAGTGACGAGATGTAAAGCCCAAGCAAAAATGAATGAAAGTGATCAGCAGAGGCCACACCCGCCGAGACAGACGCCATTAAAATCAGTATTAGTTTCATGTTGTAAACCTCTCTTTTTATGAGAAAGTATCCATTCATTTTCGAAAACTCAGTTTACATACATTTTCCTCCATTAAATAAGAATTTCAAGTTCAAAAAACAAGCAATTTTTCCTTGTTGGCTTAGAATAAAACAATTGTTAATCAGTGGTTAACAACAGAAAACCCGAAAATCAGATGGGACATGGCATTACCCAAAAAAACACTTCAAAATGGAACTAATTGTAACAATTATTTAACCGAGTAAATATTTCATTGAAAGTGCAAATTTGTGATGTGTACAGCGCAACGTTCCGAGTTGTCGCCAAAACAACTTGAAGATGCTATTTGATAGGGAAAAATTTCCTCAGTTTTGAGGAGAGTCATTCAGCCCAAAAAGAGAGCCATTAAATAGGAAAGTAAACCTAACCCTTCTCCTCACTCAATGAACGTTGGCCAGTAATAAACGGCTTCAACCATCGAACTCATCTGACCACTAACTCTGGCTAAAACTTCAACTATGTCAATGGGTAATAGAATAGTAATGTTAATTTCAAGCCTCATCATAAGAAAATGCAACATAGAGCATAAAACCTAACAATTTTAAGAAAGTTTTTCGAGTTTTATCGAGTTATGATTGACAAGATAAAAGTTTGAACTAGACTTTGCACTAGCTAGAAAGCAGTTCTTTGTATACACATACGTCTCGTTGGATTACTTGTAACTCCCCCGTCGTGTCGTACGCAATAGCAATCTACTTTTCCACGCTATCCGCGCCGTATTCGGCTGTAAAATTTTTTTTGATTTTGGGTATAAAAATGGCTAACACAGTTACTGGTACAGTAAAATGGTTCAACGAAACTAAAGGTTTCGGTTTCATTCAACAAGAAAACGGTCCAGACGTATTCGCACACTTCAGCCAAATTAAAGGTGACGGTTTCCGCACTCTTGCTGAAGGTCAAAAGGTAGAGTTTGAAGTAGCTCAAGGTCAAAAAGGCCCTCAAGCTGAAAACATCCGCCTAGTATAATTTTTACTAAGTATTCTAATAGCCAGCAATTTGCTGGCTATTTTCGTTTTTACCTCTTGGCATTCTTCCAATGGCTCTTAAACCGACAATCTATAAGTTCCGTATTGCGCTGACGGATACTAATCGCGATCATTATGACTCTTTAAATCTCACCATTGCTCAGCATCCTTCAGAAAGCAACGAACGAATGATGGCGCGCATTTTGGCGTTTTGTCTTAATGCTTCACCCGAGCTAACATTCACTAGAGGACTTTCTTCCATTGAAGAACCTGATCTCTGGCTAAAATCATTAGATGACCAAATTCAGCTCTGGATTGAAGTTGGCGAACCCGATGCTGATCGCATTAAAAAAGCCACACGGCTTGCAAAGCAGGTGAAAGTCTACAGCTTTAACACGAAATCACAGGTTTGGTGGGAGCAAAACAAGGGAAAGTTCTCTCACCTCAATGTCGATCTATTTCGATTTGATGCTGCAGCGATTGAAAAACTCTCTACTTCCTTGAACCGAGGTATGGATATTTCAGTGATGATTAGTGGGTCTTCTATTTTTATTGATAGCGATAGCCATTCCGATGAAATTACTTGGCAAGCACTACAAATAAAAAGTGAGCATTAATTCCCAGCCCACTTTTCAGTATTTATACCCAAACAACTTGAAGTTGCAGGTAGACGGCAAGTGAACTCATCCCCATGAGCATAGATAAACTATGTGATTGGGGTAAGCGAACGTAACCAACACCGCTGCAGCTTTAAATGGGAAGGGTATAGGCCCTTAAAAGAGCCTAGATTTAGATAGCGCTTTATACTTTATAAATAGGCGTGTGGACCAAAGACTTCGTAATGGATACGCTCTCTTGCTACGCCAAGCAATTCAAGCTGTTCAACAATGAACTGCATAAAACCAACGGGGCCACAGATATAAAAATCCCCCTGTGTTAGCGGCAGTTGCTCGCAAACTTCATGCAAGATCATAGAACCTTGCTTGGCTGGTGCTAGCTCACTTTCCAGATACCAGACCACTTGCTGCCATGATGGATGCACCGCCATTAATGTCGCGGTTTCATCAATAAAGGAGTGTTGTGATAAATTGTTGCAAGCATGCAGATACGTCACCTCTTTTTTTCCTACTGACGCAAGCTGTTGAAGTATGGCTTGCATCGGTGTTGCCCCGACACCTGCAGAGATAAGTACAACGGGAGCGAGCTTCTCAACATAGAAAAAATCACCCGCTGGCGCATAAAGTTTCACTCGACTGCCTTTTTCAACATAATCATGTAAATAGTTAGAGACTGTCCCAGGATGTTCAGTATCCACGCCTTCACGCTTCACAGAAATGCGGTAGTTTTTTCCATTAGGTTTTTGTGACAAGGAATATTGACGAATTTCACTGTATGACGCGCCTTCCGGCTTGAGCTCAATCCCAATATACTGACCTACCTGATAATCTAATACTGCTTTGCCATCAGCAGGCTCAAAGATAAAGCTAGTGACGAATTCAGACTCTTTCACTTTATCTTGCACTACAAACTCACGCGCGTTTTCCCAACCGCCGATCGCCTGTTTACGCTGTAAGTACAACTCCCCTTCTCTATCAATAAAGACTTGCGCTAAAAAGAGATAAGCCGCCGTCCATGCTGCTTCAACGTCAGGAGTAAAGGCATCGGCAGCAAGCTCTCGCAACGTTTCAATAAGGTGATGACCGACGATTTGATAGTGCTCTGGCTGAATGTTAAAGCTGGTGTGCTTTTGGGCAATACGTTCCACTGCACTGGTTAATGCGGCGAGATTTTCAATATTTTTCGCATACGCGGCAATCGCCTCAAACAGTGCAACGCCCTGACGACCAGTATGTTGATGGGTCATATTAAAAATATCTTTTAGCTCAGGATTGTGAGTAAACATTCTCTGATAGAAATGAGCTGTAAGCGCTGGCCCGGCAGATTCAAGTAAAGGAATGGTACTTTTGACAATGGCGATGTGTTGATTATTAAGCATATTGAGCTTTCTCCTCAGATTTTATAAATGGCGAATTAGATTCGCTCTGATACTGAAGCTTGTATAGCACAAAGCATACCAACATTAATCTATTGATTTTTAAATAAAAAATAAAAAATCATTAAATGATCAGGTCAAAATAACACTTCAAAAAATGTCATTATGACACTACAATATCCAAAAACATCACCTGAGTGCTTACCATGCAAGATTTTTCCATCTCTACCTTGATTGAAATGACCATAGGACTCGCAAGTGGTTTGAACGATCAAGATAGATTCAATCGCCTGCTTGATGCGATTCGTAAAACCATTCAATGCGACTGTGTGATGCTGCTTTCACGCCAAGGTGATTTGTTAATCCCCCTTGCGATGCAAGGCTTGACTCGCGATACCTTAGGCCGACGCTTTTTAATTGATGAACATCCCCGCTTTCGTGAGATTTGCCACGCTGATGGGCCGGTTATTTTCGATGCGAATTCATCACTACCCGATCCTTTCGATGGTTTATTAATGGATCATGATGGCGACCTTCCCATGCACTCTTGTATGGGCCTGCCCCTTTTGTTTGGTGACAAACTACTCGGTATCTTGACGCTTGATAGCCTTAATCCCAACATGTTTGAGCATATTCCCAAACGCAGCCTAGAAGCGTTGTCGGCAATCGCGGCCTCTACCTTGAAAATGGCACTGACCTTTTCTCAACTTGAAGCACAAGCCAAACAATCACAGCAACGCTTAGAAGAGCTGAATGAAGAAGCATGGGACAGAGAAGGTGGAGAGATCATCGGTTCAAGTACGTCGATGCTGGCCATGAAAGCCGATTTGGAAGTGGTCGCCCCTTCTAATTTCAACATTTTAATCCATGGTGAAACGGGTGTCGGTAAAGAGCTGGTCGCACGAACACTGCACCAACTATCAGCGCGTAAACGCCAACCCCTTATTTATGTCAACTGCGCCGCAATTCCAGAAAACTTGGTCGAAAGTGAACTATTTGGCCATGTCAAAGGAGCCTTTACTGGAGCAGAACGGCATCGCTTAGGCAAGTTTGCATTAGCCGACGGTGGAACCTTATTTCTCGATGAAATCGGTGAACTGCCATTGGCTGCCCAAAGCAAGATTTTACGTGCATTGCAGAACAATGAAATTCAGCCCGTAGGACAAGATCATGTCCAAACTATTGATGTACGGATATTGGCAGCGACAAATCGAGATTTAAAGCAAGAGGTGGAAGCGGGAAGATTCCGAGCCGATCTTTACCATCGACTCAGCGTATACCCTGTTTATATCCCTCCGCTAAGAGAGCGAAATGGTGACGTTACCTTGTTGGCAGGTTATTTTTTAGAGCAAGCGCGTCGCAAGCTCGGTATCACACAGCTCAAAATCGATCCCAACGCACTGGCTGGGTTACTCAACTACTCATGGCCCGGTAATGTTCGCGAATTAGAACACGTGATCAACCGCGCAGCGCTGAAAGCACGAGCTAGACAAGGCTTACAAGCGTTAATCACAGTCAACAGCTACGACATAGGTGAGTTAGATTTCAGCCTACCTCTGGTTAACACGCAAAGTACGTTGAGCGGCAAAGAGGTCACAGCGAAGGTGTGGCAACGTGGGCTGCGAGAAGCAACGGATGAATATCAGCGTAAATTGATCAGTGAAGCATTGACCCAATCCGATTTCAATTGGGCAAAAGCGGGAAGATTATTGCAAGTGGATCGCGCGAATCTCACTAGGCTTTCAAAACGCTTAGGGATTTCGGTGAAAAAAACACACGCAATTGAGCGTTAATCTCACTGTCATCACTAATATATCTTTTCTCACCCAAACAGTAATTACAGGTAAGACGCTCACCATACTGTGTGAGCGCTCATTATTCGGCGGTTAGCTACCCATTTCACTCGGCAGCACTTCTGTTGCAACTAAAGTGCGTGGAAATGCGTTTTCATACGCTTGCATAAAGTCTTGGCGGATCAGTTGCTCTAAATGGTTGGCCCGCTCTGTTGGGCAAAAAATCATGAAATGCACGACCTGCTCTCCTGCGGCTGCGCTGCTGATCTGAATGTGCGGCTCAGCACTGGGCAAATCTACACCCGCATGTTTTTCAATCATGCTGTTATAGCGCCTTGCAACGTCGATAAAGTGGGCAAAGTGGCTCTCAATTTTTTCATGCATAATCGGCAATAAAGGATATAAATTTACAAATTCAGGCACTACTATCGAAAAGTTATGAAACACATAACGCTTCATAAAATTAAGGTTTTTTACCGGAAACGAGAAGAACATACTGTTTGGCAAGGTCGCGGTTTTTCCAGTGTAGTGATATTGACCATGATTCAAATCGATTTCTTGGATCACGGTTGCCATCAAGTTGTGTTCGATCACTTCACCGCTCAGTTTTCCGACTTCAATCCAATCCCCGATACGAAATGAGCGAGAGCTCGCTCGCTGAATTGAACCCGTAAAACACAAGATGATCTCTTTTGATGCGACTACAATGGCGACCGCTATCGCAGTCACTGACAGTGCAAATTCGTTGATCTCCGATTGCCACAATACGAAGAGGATGACCAAAGTAAAGGCAAAGGTGCCATTCTTGGTGCGTGACATCCATTTACGCTGCTTTTCGGTAATCAGTGCCACATCACCACGAATTTGAGAAAGCACAACTCGCCGTGTCAAAATAATCAACGTCATGATTAAAATACTAAAAACCAATTTATGAGTGATAAGAAAGTCCCACACCGCGACCACTTTCTCCATATCAATCCCCTTCTTTTATTTTTATGCATAATGATCAGCAACACATCTACGCCACTAAAGAGCAGCAGATTGAGATCGTGTTAGAATTTTCGAAAGGTATTGTAACTGAGTGAATAGTTAACGTCGGCATAAGGCGCAATTATTATGCGCCCTGTCATAGCTTTGAAAGAGAAACTCCCTTTGAGATTGGCGAAAGGAAAAATTTGTTATCAGTGTTGATTCGCCAACGCTGTCTTTTCAGCCAGTTTTACAATCACGTTTACCGCTTGTTCCATCCCTTCAATGGTAATGAACTCATGAATACCATGAAAATTATAACCGCCAGTGAAAATATTAGGGCATGGCAGGCCCATGAATGAGAGCCTCGCACCATCCGTACCACCTCGAATAGGTTTGATCAGCGGTTCAACATCACAAGCAATCATGGCTTGTTTAGCCAGTTCAATGACTTGTGGATGAGGCTCGACCATCTCTTTCATATTGAAATAGCTGTCCGTCACAACCAACTCAACTCGTCCTTTCTCAAGACGGGCATTTAACTGGTCCACTTGCTGCTGCATAAACGCTTTACGAGCTTCCAAGCCTTCTCGTTCAAAGTCTCTAATAATGTAACCCAAGGTTGAGCGAGCCACACTCATCTCTGCGGATTTTAAATGGTAAAAGCCTTGATAGCCCTGCGTGGTCTCTGGGGTTTGGTCGGCTGGCATCATAAGCTGAAATTGTGCGGCGATGTTGATGGCATTCACCATTTTATCTTTCGCGGTCCCCGGATGAACATTCACGCCATAGCAAATAACATCAGCGCTCGCTGCATTGAAATTCTCATACTCCAACTCACCCACCGGGCCACCATCAATGGTATAAGCCCACTGTGCGCCAAACTTCTCCACATCAAATAAGTCCGCGCCCCGGCCGATCTCTTCATCGGGAGTGAAACCGATACAAATATCACCATGTGTGATGCTCGGGTCGGCAATTAACCTCTCAATGGCCGTCATAATTTCAGCGATGCCTGCCTTATTATCGGCACCAAGCAGTGTGGTGCCGTCAGTCGTGATCAGATTGTACCCATGCAGTTGATGCAAATCCGGGTATTGAATAGGTGACAGCACCTCATCCCCTTTACCTAAAGCAATGTCTCCACCTTGATAATTCTCCACAATTTGCGGCTTAACGTGTTTGCCTGACGCGTCTGGCGCGGTATCCATATGTGCAATAAAACCAATCGCAGGAACAGAGTAATCAACATTCGATTGCAACTTCGCCATAACATAGCCGTGTTCATCAACCGTAGCATCGGTTAAGCCTAATGCGATTAATTCTTCATGCAGTGTATGGGCAAACGTCATTTGCCCTACTGAACTCGGGCAACGGCGGCTGGCAGGGTGAGATTGAGTATCAAAAGAGACATAACGCAAAAAGCGTTCAACAAGATTTTCCATAGCAAGCACTCAATAAGTTAGCATGTCAACGTATCGCCTATGTTGGGATACGCAGTTAATTGCAAGCTATACTACGCGCTCATCAGAAACGGAATTTGCTATAAATCAGCTTTTCAGCAATTACTGAGGTGTCAATCATTCAAAAAAGGGATCAAAAATGCCCACCGCAGTGAGCATTGAGAGAAGCAAACAGTGCGTTTAAAGCAGAATGAAAATGCCCGCTAGACATGCACTCATTAAGTTAGCTAGCGTACCTGCAATCACCGCTTTAATACCTAAATTCGCGACTTCTGCACGGCGTTCAGGAGCGATAACCCCGATAGAGCCTAATTGGATCGCGATAGAACCAATATTGGCAAAGCCGCACAGAGCAAAAGTAATAATAACTTGGGTGTGTTCCGACAACAGCGCTTTGTGGTCAACAAAATCAATGAAAGCCACAAATTCGTTCATCACCACTTTTTGCCCAATGTAAGATCCCGCCATCAAGACTTCATGGCTTGGTACACCAATCAACCAAGCCAGTGGTGAAAATAGATAACCGAACAGCAGTTGCAAGGTAATGCCGTTCAAACCCAATAACTCACCGAAACTTTCAAGCCCAGTGTTAACCATCGCAATCACGCTCACAAATGCAACCAGCATTGTACCGACGGCCACCGCCACTTTCATGCCATTCATCGCCCCGCTCGCCAGTGCGTCAATCACATTACTTTCTTGCGCTTTATCCATCTCAATATTGGTTTGATCAAGTGGAACATCGCGCTCTGGTACGATGATTTTTGCCATCATCAAACTGCCGGGTGCCGCCATAAAACTGGCTGCAATAAGGTATTTAAGCTCAACACCTAGACCGGCATAGCCACCCAACACACTACCTGCGACAGAGGCCATACCTCCGGCCATGACGGCAAACAGTTCTGAACGTGTCATGCGCGACAAAAAGGGACGCACAAGCAGTGGTGATTCGCCTTGTGACAGGAAAATGTTACCCGTAGCAACCAGAGATTCTGCTTTGCTCGTACCTAAAAATTTTTGAATACCACCACCGATAAACTCGATGACTTTTTGCATGATACCAAGGTAATAAAGGGCAGAGATAAGAGCGCTGAAGAAAATGATGATAGGCAGAACACGAACAGCAAAAATAAATCCGGAATCAGCTAAATCACCGAATAGAAAGCGGATTCCTGCATCGGCGAAACCCAGCAAACTGGACACACCGCCGCTGATGCTGGCTAGTGCGCTTTGTCCCCATGGGAAGTAGAGCACCAGCGCGGCAAAACCAACTTGCAGCAATAAAGCACGTGATACGGTTTTCCAATTGATGAAAGATCGATTTTCAGAGAGCAGGTAGGCGCAAGCGATCAGCGCTAAAATGCCGACGAGGCCAAAAAGAATATTCATTGTATTTACCTAGTTTGAAATTTGGAAATAAGGGTAGAACCAAAAAACTTGGCAAAGGAGGAATCATTGTCCTTTTGTACAACAAAAGCGTGACAAAAAGAGGGGTATGCGAACATATTGTTCATCCAAGATCACCTTATACAAGCAGAGGAACTTAGCTGGTCCAGTCCTTGGGGTCATTCACATTTCCGTGTGACGGCTTGTATGGGTTGAGCACCGGCTCATAACCGGGCGGAAAGTATAGCGAACAAAATGAGAGTTTCATCACATATTTTTACGCAAACGTTCAAGCGCTCATTTATTCGACAGTTATTCTAAAAAAACATCAAACACAGGCAAGATTGGATGGAAAACAAACAAAAAAAATATGGAATTTTCATCACAAATTTAAACTAATTTAACTATATAAAAACGAATAATTGGTATTTCTGCATTTTGCCAACTAGGTTTAAGAGAGTCACTTTGAAGAGACTGAAACGATTTCGAATAAAAATCACTAGCAACGTCACGCCTCTTGCGGTCAACACTGACCCAAGAGGCATTTTTATTGGACAAAGTCACTGTAGTGCAACAGCGTGAGGCGAAAACTAGTTTACAACCTCAATATCGGTTTCAGGAATACAACAACACGCTAAAGCGAAACCAAGATGACGTTCATGCTCAGGCAGTGCTGGCACGTCAGGTTGATGCACTTTGCCCGACTGCACAGTCACCTTGCACGCGCCACAAAACCCTGCTCGGCAACTGTTGGCAATCGCAATGCCAGCGGCTTCGGCTTGATCTAATAAGGTCGTTTGGTTATTACCCTCAAATACATGGCCATTGACGCTAAGTTGTAACGTTTTCAGCTCAGCTGCGACAGTGTGCGCCACACCAAACGCTTCTTGGTGGTAAGATTCTTCCGCAAGCCCTTTTTTCAACAATAAGCTTTTTGCTTTCTGCATAAAACCATCAGGCCCACACACAAACACTTGGCGAGCAGTCACATGTTGGATTTGCTTAAGATGGGATAAAGAGAGCCGACCTTTCAGCCCCAACCAATCGATGGGAGCTTGAGTCAGAGAAATGAAGACTTTCAACCCCGGATTCCGCTGCTTAAGCGCTTCAAGTTCAACACGGCAAGGAATATCCTCAACGCTGCGGCATTGATGATAAAAGACCACATCTTGAATTTGTTGATTATCGGCAAGATAGCGCAACATCGATAACATAGGCGTCACGCCACTTCCAGCCGACAACAGTAACAACGGTTGTTGGTGCTGAGTCGACAGATGAAACGAGCCATCCGGTGATTGCGTGGTCAATGTACTTCCTACCTGCAAGTGATCAAGCAACCAGTTAGAAACTCTACCTCCATCAATACGTTTGACTGAAATCGCTAACCGACCCGGGCGCGATGGGCTAGATGACAAAGTATAGCGGCGCGCCACGTTCTCGCCATCGATCACAACTTCGATTGGTAGGTGCTGCCCAGGTTGATAATTTGGCATTTCACCCTTTTTCGGCTCTAGCCAGAACGTGACAAAATCACGCGCAATCGCTTCACGCTCAACACAGGTCATCACATGGTGACTCATGCCCAAATCTCGATAAAACTCTTTCTCTTTGTACTCAAGCACCTCAACGCTGTCGCCAACTCGAATCATCCCCTCATTTTTTGCGACTAAATTTTGCCCAAAAAACACCCCACCTCTTTCGTTAGCGCGAAATTGTGACAAGGTTCTTAGCGGCTCTTTGGTTGGACGAAAAGCCCCTTTATTCACATCAACAGTAGTGAGAATACAGCGTTCGCAAGGTTTTACCGCTTCAAATTCTACCTCACCAATTCGGATCCGTTTCCAGCTGTCTTCAGCGAAAGGCTCATCGGTTCGTACCACTAGATTGGTACGAAATTGATCCATGCTGTGCACTTCAGGGCTGCGGCGATTAAGTTCATCAAGTGAAGCTTGGCTGATGACCAGCACTGGATAGCCATCAGCAAAACTGACATTGTGACCCACTTTTTCACGCATTCGGTTTGATTGCTCTCCGGTAAACAGCAACTCAACACGCTGGCCTAACACTTGGCTAAACCAATCATCCGCTTCATCGGTTGTGGTGTAAGCGGTAAAGTTGTCATCCCACACTTGCGCTGAGGAAGGTTGCATTTTGAAATCTGCATAACGCAGTTTTAATGGAGATTGGTTCACCGCCGTGAAGATCAAACCATCCGCAACCAGTATTGAATTGACCTTAACCATATTTGGATACTTACGTGCAGTGACCATTGAACCATCAGCTAACGCGATCATAAAGCGCCGATCAAAAGCCAGCCCCTGTTTTTCAACCCAAGCGGTGGACTGCGAGAGGCCACCTATCGATTTGACTGGGTAGACGTTAATTTGTGAGAGTTGAGCTGACGACATGGCCTATCCTTATGCTTTTTTGAAGGTATTTTTATAACGCGATGATAATGGAAATCGCCAAAGCTGGCTAACCCTATGGAAAATAAAAGGATGAAATTCACCCCTGTTTCCTCTATCATCCTGTCGCTTAAACGTAAGCGATTGCGCGAACATTAAAAGCGAAGCCCGTTTAAGCTCCAATCAATTTATTTTCCGGTGGGAGCAACCAATGAAAACATTAACGATTACTCGTCCAGACGACTGGCATGTTCACTTACGTGATGGTGATGTGCTGGCCGATACAGTACGAGACATCAGTCGCTACAACGGCCGCGCACTGATCATGCCCAATACGGTCCCGCCGATCACCACCACAGAATTAGCATTAGCGTACCAACAGCGCATCATGGCGCAAAAACCACGTGATTCTTTCAAGCCACTCATGGCGCTTTATCTCACCGATAACACGACACCTGATGAGATCCGCAAAGCCAAAGCTTCTGGCGCTGTCGTGGCAGCCAAACTTTATCCGGCTGGGGCGACCACCAATTCAGATTCTGGCGTAACCTGCGCTCAAAATATTTACCCAGTATTAGAAGCGATGCAAGAGGTTGGCATGCTGCTGCTGATTCATGGCGAAGTAACTGCTCACGATGTGGATATTTTTGACCGAGAAAAAGCCTTCCTCGATACAGTGCTTGCTCCTATTGTTAATGATTTCCCAAATCTGAAAATAGTGTTAGAACACATCACCACCGCCGATGCTGCCGAGTTTGTAAAAAATGCGAACCAGAATGTAGCGGCAACGATCACGGCGCATCATCTACTTTATAACCGCAATCACATGCTTGCTGGTGGCATTCGTCCTCATTTTTACTGTTTGCCAATCCTTAAGCGCAACACCCACCAGCTTGCGCTGATTCAGGCAGCGACATCGGGCAATAAGAAATTTTTCTTGGGTACTGATTCTGCGCCTCATGCCAAAGGCAAAAAAGAAGCCGCTTGCGGCTGCGCTGGATCGTACACAGCGCACGCAGCCTTAGAGTTATACGCAGAGGTGTTTGAGCAAGTTGGTAAAATTGGCAACCTTGAAGCGTTTGCCAGTCACAATGGCCCTGATTTTTACGGCCTACCCCGTAATAACGACACCGTTACTTTGGTCAAAGAAGAGTGGCCAGTTGCTGAAAGTATGCCATTTGGCTCAGATATTGTGGTGCCGATCCGCGCCGGCGAAACGGTCGCGTGGGCAGTAAAATAGCCCATTAATGCATCAAAAAGGGAAGCCGCGGCTTCCCTCTCTTTATCATTTTTGCACCACACAGCGCTTATCTCGGCTTAGGCTGACGCTCTAATAGCACCATCACTTCGCTATGATCGGTATGTGGAAACATATCAAACCATTGCAGTTTTTTGGGTAAGTAGCCCACCATACCTTGCATATCAGTGATTAGCGTTTGCGGGTTACAGCTTGAGTAAATGATGTGTTTGGGTGATAAAGCCACCAATCGCTCAACTAATTCAGCTCCTAAACCACGACGCGGAGGGTTGACTAGCACCAGCTCTGGCGCGATTGATTGAGCCTGTGAGAATTGGGCAGAATCCAGCGCAGCAAAGTCTAAATTGATAATGCCCATCGTCTTGGCAGAGCGTTTAGCACTGGCGATCGCTTCTGGTTCAATTTCAATTCCTGTGACTGCCGTAGTTGGACTGGCACAATGTAGGGCAAAACCGCCCACGCCACAAAACAGATCCCACATATGACTTGGGTTTATCTCTCTCACCCAATCACGCGCCGCCGCGTACAACTGCTTCGCTACATGCGGGTTGGTTTGGAAAAAACTTTTCGGGCGGATAACCATAGGCACCTGATTAAACTGCTCAATCAAATACTCACACTCGGTTAAAAAAATCTCTTCTTCACCTTCTAGGCGCGCCATGTGGATGGGTTGAAGGTTAACTGAGACGACGCGAATGGTTGGAAACTGCGCCTGAAGCCGCGCGAGGTTTTGCTCAACTCGGCCTAAAGCTTCGCGGCTTCTCAGTACGAAACGCAGCATAAACTCACCTGAATATTCGCTGCGTGTGAGCAATATGTATTTGAGTTCGCCTTTCTTCTTGGCTTTATTATAGGGAGGAATGCCCGAGCTACGGATCCAATCTTGTAGATAAGTTAATAGCGCTTGTGTCTCTTGTGGGTAGAGAGCACATTGCACTAACGACACGGGCGTTGATAGCCCATCAACCATGGATTCAACACCCAAAATCGGTGCATGAGCCGCGCCAAGAGCCACCATTTTCGCTTTGTTACGAAAACCCGTCTCTTCACTTATGACAGGTTCTAGCCACTGCTGTGGCATCTGCGTTGAAAACAGCGCTTTTAGTGCCAAATCTTTGCGCTTCACCTGCTCTGAATAAGAAACCGCGCAATGAGTACAAGAACGGCACAGCTGTTGATCAAAAAACGCACACTGCATAATGGGAACTGCCAAAAACGAAAAGCGCTAGTCTATTCGTCTGCGGGCAAATCACCATTCAATATGGTTATCATCACCATAAAAAAAATTAATGGGACGATTTCAATTTACTCACCATCCCCCACACTGCAACCACAGCCAGCCCGGCGAGTAAACCAACGAAACCATTAAGCAAGGTTGGCATCACTACTGCTAATAAAGAGAGTTCAGCAACGGCTACAATCACAGGTTCAAGCACGTGGTGAATAAAAGGGATGTTGTGCACCACAATGCCACCGCCCACTAAAAACATCGCGGCGGTACCCACTACAGTTAATGCTTTCATGAGCTTAGGCGCGAAACTGATCAACCCTTTACCAAAGCGAGCACGCAGCCCTGCGCCATCTGAAGTGCGCTCTAGGTAGAAACCTAAATCGTCCAATTTCACAATGCCTGCCACCAAACCATAAACGCCGATGGTCATGACCACTGCAATCAAACTCACCACCAAAATTTGTGTCACCATGCTATGGCCTTGCACTGTCCCCAACGCAATCACGATGATCTCGGCCGATAAAATAAAATCGGTCCGAATCGCCCCAGCGACTTTACGTTTTTCATAGTCATCAATCGATACGTCAGTGAGCATGCGCTCATCCGCGTCAGCGGTGCTGTGATGACTGGTATGAAACACTTTTTCTAAGATTTTTTCTGCCCCTTCAAAGCAGAGAAAAAGTCCACCGACTAACAAGAGCGGCATTATCAACCAAGGGGCTAATGAGCTCATCAGCAAGGCAGCGGGAACCAAAATTAATTTGTTGCGAAATGAGCCTTTAGCCACTGCCCATACCACTGGGATCTCTCGTTCAGCGGCAACACCAGACACCTGCTGAGCATTGAGCGCCAAGTCATCCCCCAATACGCCTGCCGTTTTTTTCGCGGCCATTTTTGACATCAACGCCACATCATCGAGCACGGTTGCAATATCATCAAGAAGGGTAAGTAAGCTCGCGCCTGCCATGCAAATTCTCTCTTATTCATTTTCATTATTCAAAGCGTGACAAAATGTAACACCAAGCGCTGATGAAGGGAAACACAGCGATAAGAATCCCACCAACAGTGCTGACGCTTCAAGTAGCAAAGCAGTAAAGAACACTAGCTCAGTGACTGAGTATATTCGGCTGGCAATTGAGCCAGAGCGCTCTGTAACGCGGCAAAGCAGTCAGGATCAATGGCAGTATGTAGATTCTCTTGCATGATCAAAAGTGCTTTATCAATTGGCATCGCGGAGCGATAAGGGCGTTCCGCGCTGAGAGCATCAAAAATATCGGCCGTCGTGATGATTCGAGTCATCACGCTGATCTCATCACCGTTTACACCACGCGGATAGCCAGTACCATCGAGTTTCTCATGATGTGCCCCTGCCATACGTGCCAACGTCTTAAAGGGCGACAATTTCTGCAAGATTTGTTCAGTAAACGCGGCATGCGCCTGAACGGCTTTCCACTCCATATCGTCTAACTTACCGGGTTTATCTAAAATGGCATTACTGACCCCTAACTTACCAATGTCGTGCAGTAATGCCGCGCGTCTCAACCAAGATCGATCAGTTTCCGAAATGGCTAATTGTCGTGCGATTAAATCAGTATACACAGCCACTCGTTCACTGTGCCCTGCGGTATAGGGGCTTTTTGCATCAACAATCTTGCCAAATGCCGTGACGATACAGTCTAAATACGCTTCATCCAAAGGCTGATGCGCTTGTGCCGGTGGTAAATGCATCACTCGTTGGATGATATCAGGGGCTTTGAGGCTAGCCACAAAGTGCGGGTTATCCACCAACTGCTCAATAATCTCAACCAATTGTGGGTCAAACCATACACCACTACGCTCTGTAACCTCGCGTATTGCTTCGTCCAAATCATGTTCCATTTGAAAAACGTCAAACACTTGAGCTAATAACGCAATCCGCGAGAAAAGGGGGATGGCTTCACCTTTTAGTTGTTGAGGGCGCCCTTGACCATTCCAATGTTCATCCAGTGAGTGGATCCCCTGCGCGACGACTTCGCTAAATCGCAACTCTCGCGCCACATCAGCCCCACGAGTACAACGAGTTTGAATAAGCTCTTGTGCATAATCATTACCATTTTTCAAAATGTCGATGGTAGTTAAAATACGTTCTGCCCAACTCTGCTCTGAACCGGTATTTTTGACGATAAAGTTAATCACACTCGATAGACTGGTTCCGACGGTTTTATAACGCCGTTTGAAAGCGAGATCATCGGTGGCATACAACTCGCAAATTCTCGCGGCGTTGCTACTGCAGCCGGCATCTTTCAATAGCAAGGTAAAAAACAGATCATGCAGCTCAGCCTGATCGAGCTCTAATTGCATGCCAATATGCATACCAACCCAGCAGCAACGAATGCAGTGCTCCGGTGGTTGCCCTTCCGTCATGTCTAAGGCGGTCGTTAGCGAAATCATTAGTTCAGAAAGGGGGAAACTATTCTCCAATCGTGTTCTCACTCAATTGCATTGGTCTGGTTGCAGTTTAGATGTGACCGTTCGGTTTAGCCAATGATTTACCTCAGTTATCAGGCCAGAGTTGGACTATTTCCTTGCTCTAACAAACCTGCATTGCCCCAAAAACAGGTTGAGGTAATGAACCCTGTTAACGGGCTGTGGTAAATCCAGCTTGGTATTTTTGATTGCTCTTGACACTAACACCTCTTACTCTGTGGACAACTAGTCAGAAAGGAACCCTCATGTACTCTGTTTATACTTATCCTATCGGTACGCCAGGTACACCTTGGCAAGCAGCAGAACGCGAAGCGTGGCTCGCACAAACGACGATTAAACGAGAATATCAGCAAGAAGTCGTGTCGAAAATTAACGCTTTGGCAACGGATTTTGAGATAGAGCAATACGGTGCACTATCAATA
Organism: Vibrio sp. V15_P4S5T153; assembly: GCF_963874485.1. Lineage (NCBI taxonomy): Bacteria > Pseudomonadati > Pseudomonadota > Gammaproteobacteria > Vibrionales > Vibrionaceae > Vibrio > Vibrio sp. V15_P4S5T153. The sequence goes on from NZ_CAWNHR010000018.1 coordinate 154,061, forward strand.
GACAAAGATCGCTACCCATTATTTGCCTTAAAAAGTCGCTCATGGAACCCTGACAAACCAACGGTGTTGATCACAGGTGGCGTACACGGTTACGAAACCAGCGGAGTGCACGGCGCGTTGCAGTTTTTAGCGACTCAAGCACAGCAGTATCAATCTCATTTCAACATTGCCGTTGCCCCGTGCGTAAGCCCTTGGGGCTATGAAACGATCAATCGTTGGAACCCATCAGCGCTTGACCCTAATCGCTCATTTTACGCCAATAGCCCAGCCGAAGAGTCTGCAAGCTTAATGCGCTGGGTCGCAAGCTTAGGTGACGTGCTGGTGCATATTGATTTGCATGAAACTACAGACAGTGATGAAAGCGAATTTCGCCCTGCACTAGCAGCGCGCGATGGGATTAGATATGAAGCCGATACGATTCCCGATGGGTTTTATACTGTCGGCGATACGGAAAATCCGCAGCCAGAATTCCAAGCAGCCATTATTGAATCGGTACGCAAAGTCACGCACATTGCACCAGCCGATAGTAAAGGCGAGATCATCGGCTCTCCCATCACTCAAGAAGGGGTGATCAACTACCCCATGAAAGCGTTAGGGTTATGCGGTGGCATCACAAATTGCTACTTCGGCACCACCACCGAAGTGTACCCAGATAGCCCAAAAGTCACAGCGCAAGAGTGTAATGACGCACAAGTCGCCGCCATTGTTGGCGCTTTGGACTACGTGTGCCGCTAAAACGATAAAACACCCAACCACCTATGTCATGGATTCATGAGTAATAGACGTTGTAAAAAATTACCAAATTAAGTCTAAGGCACTTCTTTATAGTTTGATCAGGATGAAGTGCCTACATACGCTTAAGCAATATTATAACAAGCGATTTTTATACTGTTCCGGCGTTTGGCCGGAGTATTTTTTAAACATGGTAATAAAAGGACTGGCTTGGTTGTAGCCAAGAGTTAATGCTACCTCTTTCACTGAATGCCCTGTGCGCAGTAAATCCATGGAATAGAGATAGCGTACTCTTAATCGCCATTCGGTAAAACTCATCCCTAGTTCCGTTTGGCAATGCCGCGCTAATGTTCGCTCTGTGGTATGTACTTTTTCAGCCCACAAAGCCAATGTCGTATCATCGGTCGGGTTTTCTTCTACCGCCGCTAAAATCGGGGCTAAATATTTGTGATTAGTGGAAGGCAAAAAATGATGCTGCGTTTCTTGCGTTGCCAATTGATCGAGCAATACTTGAACTAAACGTTTATCTTGCGCGTTTTGAGCCACACTGATTTCACGCGATCGAAAATCCTCAATGATGGCAGAAACGATGGGCGTCACTTTTATCAAACTGGTGTGCTTGGGAAAACCATGGGTGAGAGCCCGATCAATATTGAGCGAACAATATTCAATTGGCTTACGATTATAGCTGCAGTGTTTCACCCCCGCAGGAACCCAAATCGCTAGATGAGGCGGTGCGAGAAATCGCGTTTCTTGCGCTTCCATTTCCAAAATCCCGCCGGAAATTAGCTGCACTTGTCCCCATGGATGGCTATGAGTTCGCGTTTCTGTGTTTGACAAAAACGCATCGAAATTCATAAAGACATCCGATGGCGCACTGTCAATCGATAGTGAAGGGTGAAGATTTCTGGGCGCTTTTTTCAAACTTGTCTTCCTATCGCTCGCAATGTCGTTTTGGAGATATATATAATTATAGAGACCTGCCACACTATACTTCAAAGCACAATTTGCGACGAGGCTCACATGGTATATCTTCTTCCACTATTCACGGTTCTAATTTGGGGTGGTAACTCTATCATCAACAAGCTCGCCGCAGAAACCATTGAACCAAGTGCGATGAGTTTTTATCGCTGGTTTGTCGCGATGCTGTTGCTAACCCCCTTTTGCTTACCTACCGTGATCCGCCAATGGGTAATCATCAAGCCCCATTTAACTAAACTGGCTTTTTTAGCCATGTTAGGCATGGTACTGAATCAGTCTCTTGGCTATTACGCAGGGCTAACGACTACTGCATCAAATATGTCGTTGATCACTTCGCTGGTACCACTGCTCAGTGTGTTCATCAGCGTTCCTCTGCTCCATAAGCGCATTTCAGCTTTGAGTGTTGTCGGAGGAGTCCTCTCTCTCGCAGGGCTTGCTTTTATGCTAGGTCAAGGCGATATGAGCTTCTTCTTGCATCAAGATATTACACATGGTGATGCGTTAATGGTGGTGGCTGCAACCGTTTACGCACTTTATTGTGTGTTACTTAAACGGTGGAAAATGCCACTAAGCAATTGGACGCTTATTTATATGCAAGGGTTGTTTGCTGTCTTAATGCTGACACCATTATGGTTGACCAGTGAACATCTCCTACCCACGGAAGGCTCACTGCCCCTAATCGCTTACGCTTCCGTCGCTGCATCCTTATTGGCTCCGTGGATGTGGGTAAAAGCGATCGACTTAATTGGTGCAGACTCTAGTGCGATGTTTATGAATTTGTTACCTGTGGTGGCGGTTTCGCTTGCCACAACCCTGTTAGGTGAAACAGTGCAAAACTACCATCTTTTAGGTGGAACGATGGTAATTTCCGGGGTTATTTTATCCCAAATAAAACTGACAAAAAGCCGTACAACAGCTATCGAGGGCGCAATACAACCATAAAATTGAGCATCTAGCATCGATTCGAGCTATGTTTATGGAAGAAGAATAAAAATAAACAAAAATGAAATGTATTGAGGGATCCTTTACGTCAGATCCGTTAGGCAACCTAGCAAATTTGGTGGCCAGATAATGATTCTTGATAACATCGAAGATGTGTATAGCAATAATTTGTTTGCCTTGCATGAGCTTGTTCTCAACGAGCTCGGTTCATACGTATTCGTAAAAAACCGCCAAGGTGAGTATCTGTATGCAAATCAGCTAACACTAAAACTGTTCGGCACAACTTTGGAAGAACTCAAAGGCAAAACTGATCACGATTTTTTTCAAGATGAACTGCTCGCCGATATTTTACACAGCGATAAAATGGTATTTGATACCAAGCAGCCCTTCACCAGTGAAGAACGTGCGCAAGCAAAATTTGATGCCAAAGTACGCGTCTACCGCGCAATAAAGAAACCGATTCTAAGTACACAAACCGGTGAAGTGATTGGCCTTATCGGTGTGTCTACTGAGATTACCGATATTGTCGAATTACGAGAACAGCTTCACACTCTGGCCAATACCGATGACTTAACGCAGCTCTACAATCGCCGCAAGCTGTGGCGGGAAGCGTGCAATGAATTTACGTTGGCTCAGCGTGATCATTATCCGATAAGTTGTATTGCCATTGATATCGACAACTTCAAGTTAGTAAACGACACCTATGGCCACCAGCGAGGAGATGATGTGATTTGGCAGTTAGCAGAGATGGCGAGAAAGCACACACGCCATGGCGACGCCTGCGGCAGAATTGGTGGTGAAGAGTTTCTGATTGTTCTGCATAAGGCCAATGTGCATGAGGCCTTTCAAATGGCAGATCGTTTACGTAAAGAATTTTATGCATACGCATTTTTTGACAACGGCACACACTTTAGTATCAGTTGCGGTATCTCTGAAATTGCGGGCAACGATGCCGATTTTTTCGAAATTTATCGCCGCTCAGACAAAGCACTTTATAAAGCCAAGCTCGCTGGACGGAATCAATGTGCCACATTCCAAGAAACATAACTATGTTCCATAAAGGGCCTATAATGTTCGTTTAATGTGAATTATCACTTAAAACGAGCAAATACTCGCGTACCCCATTCACTAATGATTGAATTTGGTCGATTAAACCGTACACTCACAAAGTCGTAGTGCCTTACGCAAAGTAAGCATTCAAGGTATTGACCTATTTAAGCTTCAATGAATAAGGATATTTAAGGTGAAAGCAGTTAAACGCCATCAAGAAATTATCGAATTAGTTCAAACACACGGATTTGTGAGTACCGATGATTTAGTCGAGCGATTCAATGTTAGCCCACAAACCATCCGCCGAGATCTCAACGAACTTGCAGATGCCAATAAGTTACGACGCAATCACGGCGGCGCTACCATCGCGTCTAGTTCTGAAAACTCCTCTTACCACACTCGCCAAGTAACTTATCAGCAAGAAAAAGAGAAAGTGGCTGCCGAGCTAGTCAAACACATTCCCGATGGCGCAACGCTCTTTATCGACATAGGTACGACACCTGAAGCTATCGCTCGGGCATTAATGCTCAATCACGAAAATCTGCGCATTGTCACCAACAACATTAACGTGGCGACGATTTTAATGGCCAAACCAGATTTCAATGTCATCTTAGCGGGCGGTGAAGTGCGTAATAAAGACGGTGGCGTGACGGGTGAAGCCACTTTGGATTTCATTTCACAATTTCGTCTCGATTTCGGTATTTTAGGGATTAGCGGCATTGACTATGATGGCTCACTTTTAGATTTCGATTATCACGAAGTGAGAGTCAAACGGGCGATCATCGAAAATAGTCGCTGTGTTTATCTCGGTGTCGACCACAGTAAATTCGGACGTAATGCCATGGTGAAGCTAGGCACAATTGCCGATGTCGATTTGATCATTACTAATGCTCAACCACCAGAAGAAATTGATGCATTCGCTCGTGAAAATGAAGTAACCATTCAGGTGGTATAGATAGATTGAGGCCAAACCGACATTTGAACTAGATTTTCCCGCCAAATAGATAAACTATTTCATTATTTGCTCGTACTGTTACGGTTTTTTTTGATATAAATGCCAATATAGTACGACGCAATTTAGAACTTTCGGCTTATGTACAAAATTCTGAGACTGATCCAAGAGAACCAACAAATCACTAGCCACGATGATTTGGAAAATGTACTCAATGGGCTCAATAACTTAATTGGTCATGAATTTTTCCTCTTTGGCCTCTCTTTTCAACCCACGTTAAAAACCAGTGAAACGCTTGTCACGGACAATTACCCCAATAGCTGGCGACAGCAATATGATGAATCCGGCTTCATGCATATCGATCCGATTGTCAAATACAGCATTACCAATTTTTTGCCCATTCGCTGGGATGACGCTAAGCGGGTCAATGATGATGGACGAGTCATTTTCGAAGAGGCGCGTTGCAATGGACTCAAAGCGGGATTTAGCATTCCAATCCATGGGCTTAGGGGGGAATTTGGCATGATAAGTTTTGCAACCTCAGATACCAAGTCTTACGATTTGAATCAACAAAGTATCCATACTTCACAGCTCATTGTACCGTTACTGGCTCATAATATTGGCAACATCACCCGTTACCATAAAGACGCAAAACCGAGAGCGGTGCTCACCGCACGTGAAGTACAATGCTTAGCTTGGGCGGCCGAAGGCAAAAGCGCATGGGAAATTGCCACGATTATTAATACGTCAGAACGTACCGTGAAGTTCCATTTCAGTAATGCTTGTAAAAAGCTTGGCGCGACGAATCGCTACCAAGCGATCACTAAAGCTATTTTAGGTGGCTATATCAATCCCTATTTATAAGGCTTATGCATTGACACTTGCACGATATGCTTCATTCATTGGAATATGCAAAGCGACAGAACGTGTACTTCCCAAAAGATGCACTTTTTTATCACCGAGTCTTTCGCATGGGATCCCCATCCGCTTAATCAATTTTTCCACACTGGCCGATGTGACCGTTACATAGGCATTGATGTGATATTGCTGGGCGTGATGATACAGCGACTGAAACATCTGCAGCGTAACATTACTCACGCCGCCCAATTGCGCCGAATGATCTTTATCGACCGCAAAACGACTCAGCTCATAAATCTCCTTTGCTTTGGGTGCTTGCTGCACACCGAGTAATTCCGAAAAAGTATCTTTAAGCATATAACGCGACGTCGTTGGCAAAATTCGCCAACACCCCACTAAATGACCCTGTTCCTCTTTGGCATACAAATAGTGTGCTTCTGGAACGTCGTACTCATCAGTCTCCATCCCTCGATTTGTTTTTAGCTCCCACTGCAAGCGTTGCGAAAAAACTTTATAGCGTAACTTCAGCAATGACACATAATCAGCTTGAGGGACACTTTGAAAGGTATGTGAATAAATTGAAATAGTCATGTGACTTCTCCTTAGGTTATTGGAGAAATCACGCTAAACAATCTCATCAGAGATAGAACCTGTTCGATCGAACAGTTACGTCGAAATACTGTTTAAACTATTATTAACGCAACTGAATAACTAACGCTCAGTTGGCTTAATAAGGTACAACATAAAGTAAATAACTCGTACCGCTCGGCTTTAAAAATCCTCTTAGGCAACTAAGAGGATTTTTTATATCTGCTGCATTCAAAATAATATTGCAGTTTGGTTAACGCTTTGTTATTTATGATTCCGTTAATAAAAAACAAGGATTCCCCAATGAGTAGTGGCCAACGTGCAATAACTTTGCGTTTTTTAGCAGAGCCCGGTGATGTGAATTTTGGTGGTAAAGTCCACGGTGGCGCTGTCATGAAATGGATAGATCTAGCGGCCTATGCGTGCTCTGCAGGCTGGAGTGGTAAATATTGCATCACCGCTTATGCTGGAGGGATCCGCTTTGTCGCTCCTATCCACGTAGGGAACCTCGTTGAAGTCAGCGCAAAAGTTATTTATACGGGAACGAGCTCAATGCATATTGCCATTGATGTGCAAGCGAGCGATCCAAAAGAGTTGAAAAACCAGCTGACTACCCATTGTATTGTCATCATGGTGGCTGTCGATGGGCAAGGCAAGCCCACCCCTATACCCGAATGGGTGCCGCAAACAGCAGAAGATATTGCCCTACGCCAATCAGCGATACGCTTAATGAACATGCGTAAAGAGATAGGGGAAGAGATGGAAGCTCACGTTAAGTACTTAAAATAACCACCCACGATGCGCTCAGTTGTCATTTTTTCTTCATCTTTATCTGCTTAAATCGAGCCCTCTGAAATTTTGCATCGATGATAGGAAAAGGCTTTGACTCCCAGAGAGATTACCTTGAGCGAATCAACATTAGTCGACCCAAAGTCAATTGAGTATCACTGGGTCCGAACGCTTTACGTTGAAGGCTACCAGCCCCAAGAAATTAACCACTATATCCGTGCCTGCTTTGGCGGAGATGATACCTTCGCCGATCTGTTTCGCCGCGTTGCGTTGCAACAAGAGAGTTTGTATGTCCTTTTGCAATACTTAGGCTGCGCCCCTTCTAGCCGTGAGTTCTAATTTTTTAGCCTTCCTTTACGACGTTACACAAAGATTTCAGATGTGGGTCGCATCCAAACACCATTTCACTTTTGAGACATTCAATTCATCATATACTGCATGCGCGTTACCAATAGCACCCTTTAATACAGATATAAAAAAACCCAAGCAATGCTCGGGTCTTGGTTACAAAAACTGTTAGTTTGTTGGATAGTAAGGAATAAAGCTAACAGCCAGCTATGCGTAACGCCAGATTTGCATATTACTTAACTGATCGGCGGCCAAACCAAATACGTTAAGCTAATACAATATGGGCGACCTCACGGTCGCCCTATCGTTATTATCCTTTCACACCACCGGCCGTAAGTCCTCCGACTAACCAGCGCTGTGCAAGCAAAAATACGATAGTGATAGGTAAAGCAGACAACACTGCTGCTGCTGCAAAATCTCCCCACAAATAGTTCTGAGGATAAAGATATTGCTGCATACCCACCGCTAATGTATATGAGTTTACATCAGAAAGTAGCAAAGATGCCACTGGTACTTCACCAACCACCCCAATAAACGAGAGAATAAACACAACCGCAAGAATCGGCACAGAGAGTGGTAGCAGCACCAGTCTAAAGGCTTGCCATGGTGTAGCTCCATCTAAAGCAGCCGCTTCTTCTAATGAGTTATCTATCGTTTCAAAATAGCCTTTGATCGTCCATACGTGCAGTGCGATACCACCTAGGTAGGAGAAAATTAAACCACCATGCGTATTTAAGCCAAGAAATGGGATGTATTGACCTAATTTGTCAAACAGTGCATACATCGCAACCAGTGCCAGTACCGCTGGGAACATTTGAAAAATCATCATCGCTTTTAGGATGGTGTCTTTACCTTTAAAACGCATGCGCGCAAAGGCATAAGCAGATGTTGTCGATAGGGCCACAATGAGCACTGAAGTAATGCCTGCTACTTTCACTGAATTCCATAACCAAGTCAGAACCGGAAATGGCGGCGGTGTAACAGATCCATCAGCATTAGTGACGGCAAAACCTAATGCCAATTTCCAGTGTTCTAGAGAGGGATTATCTGGGATCAAACTGCCCGTGGCAAAGTTCCCTTCACGAAATGAAATCGCAATGACCATCAATAGTGGAAAAATGATCAGCGATAAAAATGCCCACAGAGCAACATGAGTCGCCCATAAGCGATATTTGAGAGATTGACCTTGTACCATCGCCATAACGATTACTCCTTAATTCTGTGACAGCTTCGTAAAACGTAAGTTGAGTAGTGCTAACCCACCAACCAGTAAGAAGATCAAGGTTGCGATGGCACTAGCCAAACCGAAGTCTTGACCACCAGCTCCTTCAAACGCAATACGATAGGTATAGCTTACGAGTAAATCGGTGTAACCGGCTGGCTCTGAAGTACCAATCATATTCGGGCCACCTTGTGTCAGAAGTTGAATCATCACAAAGTTGTTAAAGTTAAATGCAAAGCTCGCAATAAGTAACGGAGTCATTGGTTTGATCATGAGCGGCAATGTGATACGGGTAAAGTTGTGTAAAAAACCTGCACCATCAATCGCCGATGCTTCATATAAATCCTCTGGAATCGCTTTCAAAAGACCCATACACAAAATCATCATGTAAGGAAAACCAAGCCAAGTATTGACGATCAGCACCATACTTTTAGCGAGAAAGGGATCTGAGAACCAGCTAGGACTAATGCCAAAAATACTGTTGAGCACCATATTGATCTCACCAAAGCTTTGGTTGAACAAGCCTTTGAAGATCAAAATAGAAATAAAGGCAGGAACAGCATAAGGCAGGATTAATAGCACTCGGTAAACGGCGCGGCCTTTAAGCTCTTCCCATTGCACGACACTGGCTAGCACCAAACCAATCATGAGAGTAAAAATCACGGTTAAGGTAGAGAAAACGACCGTCCAGATAAAGATATTGATGAAAGGCTCTTTAATACCGTCATCTTTCCATACACGCTCAAAGTTATGTGTGCCAATTTTCACCACAAAACCAGGCGATACTGTCGCACCGATAAATTGACCACTTTCGTCCACTGGTTGATAAAAGCCAACATCCATATTCGGCCGTAGTATTTCGCCTGTTTGATTATTGACCAGCGTTTCGCCATCATCTTGCATGGTGTAAAGCGGCGATACGGCGGCAAACTTGCGCAAGCCACTCATGCGTACATCTTCACCACTAGGGAAATGCAGATCAATTGAGCTCAACGTAGCACGGTGGTTAATAATGGTTTTAATCGGCTCTTTGGTGCCCTCAATACCCTCAATAGGTTGAAGGTCCATATCGGTCACCGATAAGCCATTTAAGGAAAACACGTCGGTAGCGAGCGTCTGCTCTCCATCTTCGATTGCAATTCGATAACCACTTTCCGTTTTGTATAGAGTGAAAGGATAGCTTTCCCCGCCCTGATAAGTTCGATCCAACAGCACGGTTTGTGCACGTTCTAAAGAGAGTTGGTTTTTAGCACTGTAGTTAGTAAAAGCCAGACCAACGGTGTAGGCCAAAGGAAAGAGGATGAATAAGATCATTCCCGCGATACCCGGATAAATATAGCGGTGTGCGTAAGTATGTTTACTGCCGAAAATATAAAGGGCCAGAGCGGTAAGAATGAGAGTAAGCAGCGCAAAGGCGAGCTCACCGCGAGAATACATAAGAATAGTGGCGTAACCGTTAACGATACCAACCGTACCTAATAATGCCCATTTAATGAGCACATTTTTACTGGAAGGAAGTGCCGTTTCGGGTGCTGACAAAACATCTGTACCTTGAACTGACTGCATAGAAGAACCTGCTAGCGATATAAACGTAAAATGAAGGAGAGGTTACCCTCTCCTTAAGGGCTGGACCAAAACCGAATTATTTAGTCATTTGTTTTTCTGCATCAGCCAGTGCGGCATCGACAGTTTGGCGGCCATCTACAATATTGATAATTGCACTTTTCGCGCTGCCCCAAAATGCATTCATCTGAGGGATGTTCGGCATAATTTCGCCATTCATTGCGTTATCCATTGTCGCGGCGATGCGTGTATCTGCATCAAGCTCACGTTGGAAAGAGTTAAGAGCCACCGCGCCAAGAGGTTTATCATTATTGACCATGCGCAGACCATCATTGGTGAGTAAGTAGTTTTCGATAAACTCAATCGCGAGATCTTTATTTGGAGAAGCGGTGCTGATACCAGCCGTCAATACGCCCACGAACGGCTTGGAAGATTGCCCGTTAAATTTCGGTAATGTCGTCACACCGTAGTTAATGCCTGATTTTTCAATGTTGCCCCAAGCCCACGGACCGTTGATCGTCATTGCCGTTTTACCTTGGTTAAACGCAGCTTCAGAAACAGAGTAGTCCATATCAGGAGAGATCACGCCTTTGTCCACTAAGCCTTTCACGAAGTTCATCGCGTCTTTTACGCCTTTATTCGCGATACCCGCATCTTTCACATCATAGCCATCAATCGTGTATTTGAATGCGTAACCGCCATCAGCCGCCATAAGAGGCCATGTGAAATACGGTTCTTTCAAGTTCCACATGATGGCCGTTTTGCCCTCTTTCTTAAGTTTGGCGTTCAACGCTTCCACTTCTTCCCAGCTTTTCGGTGGGTTTGGCACAAGATCTTTATTATAGATGAGAGACAAGGATTCTACCGCGACTGGGTAGCCGATGATTTTACCGTTGTATTTCACCGCATCCCAGGCAAAATCCACGATTCCCTCTTGAATCGCTTTTGAAGGTTTAATTTCAGCCAGCAAGCCAGCTTCTGCATAACCACCAAAACGGTCATGAGCCCAGAACACAATATCAGGTCCATCACCCGTTGCTGCGGTTTGTGGGAATTTATCTTGAAGTGCGTCAGGGTGAGCCACGGTCACTTTGATACCCGTGTCCGCCTCAAATTTCTTACCCACTTCAGCCAAACCGTTATAGCCTTTATCACCATTAATCCAAATGGTGAGTTGTCCTTCTTCAATAGCAGCATGTGCACCAAACGAACCAAGAGCAACTAGAGTACTTAGCGCGACTGTGCTTAGGGCGTTTTTCATGTTCATATCCTTTTTATTTTTGTGTTGTAGGGCTCACCAACAGGTTTCGCCGTATTTCGTCATATATAATCAGAGAAAACCTAACTTGACTCATCCTCCTACGCCCTACGCCCTCGATATTATGGACTATTTTCGTGATCATCATCGCTCAAGGTTAGAGAGCTCAATCACAAAAAAATACCTTTTTGTGACATGCTTCCACTTAACAGCCATTAATTATTTGAACTGGATCTAACTCAGCCCTTAAACCCCTCCTCCATCGCATCCATCGCTACTCCCCCCTATAAAAAACTCAATTAGGAGGATGTATCAAACACACACATCACACAAAATACAGTCATCCCAGAGTGGATAGTAAGAGCCTTTTCCAGTAACTCATCGTTTACTGGCTTACATCGCTAGATTGGTTTGCTGTCATAAATGAGCGTTCGTGGTAATTGATTTTATAACGGGGGAGACGCTCAATGTGCAGGGGAAGTGAACTAAATCATTGGCATGGATGGGTGATGCTTTCTTCAAACTCCCTTAATTTGAAGACATCACCCTTTTTCTTACATTATTAACCACCTTACCCAATTCCTGCTGTCATTGCCTGCAAGAAAACTCATATAATGATGGGCAGTGATTTATAAAAAATATTGATCGAGGACGAGCTCTATGGCGAGTGTCACGTTAAAAAATGTATGTAAAGCATACGGTGATGTATTAATTTCTAAAAATGTTGACTTAGAAATTCAAGAAGGCGAATTTGTCGTCTTTGTCGGTCCGTCAGGTTGTGGGAAATCCACCCTACTGCGTTGCATAGCAGGCCTAGAAGATATCACCTCGGGTGACTTGTTTATTGGCGATAAGCGAATGAATGATGTTGAACCTTCTAAACGTGGCGTCGGCATGGTATTTCAATCCTATGCGCTCTACCCGCACCTTAATCTTTTCGACAACATGTCTTTTGGCCTAAAGTTGGCCAAAGCCGATAAAAAGGAGATCGAGCAACGTGTTGAGCACGCCGCCGATATTCTCCAGCTCAGCCATTTGCTCGAACGTCAACCTAAGTCTCTTTCAGGTGGCCAACGTCAGCGTGTCGCGATTGGGCGTACTTTAGTCTCACAACCGAATGTCTTTTTGCTTGATGAGCCGCTGTCTAACCTAGATGCAGCGCTGCGCGTACAGATGCGTTCAGAGATAACCAAACTGCAACGCAAATTGGGCTGTACTATGATTTACGTTACCCATGATCAAGTCGAAGCAATGACAATGGCTGACAAAATCGTGGTCTTGGATGCTGGTTTCGTATCACAAGTAGGCAAACCACTTGAGTTGTATCATTACCCAGAAAATCGTTTCGTCGCAGGCTTCATCGGTTCTCCTAAAATGAACTTCATGAGCGTATTCATCGAAGATGTCGAAGCCGAACGCGTGAAAGTTCAACTCTCTAATGGAACCTCATTTTGGATTTTGGTCGATGGCACCACGATCACTCGCGGCGAGCGTATGTCATTAGGTGTGCGTCCAGAGCACTTGCTGAGCGCTGAAGATGGTGACGCGAAAATTGAAGGCAAAGTGATGATGGTTGAGAAACTCGGCAATGAAACACAAGTCTACATGAACTTGAAAGGCTCTGATTCTGATGTAATTTACCGCCAGCCTGATACTTTGGGCGTTGAAACAGGTGATACATTGACAATTGGTATTCCAGGGCATCGCTGCCATCTCTTCCACAGCGATGGACGTGCATGCCGCCGCCTTTACAAAGAAAAAGGCATCGAAGCCGAATAAAAAGAAATTCAGTTAAGAAAATAAGACAGCCCCTTTGATAGGGGCTGTCTTATTTAAAAATAAATAAAATTTAATTAAACTCTTCAATACCAATATTATCTTTTGCCCATAATAATGCCTGAAGTCTATTTTTAGCATTTATCTTTTTAAATACATTATGTAAATGTGTTTTTACTGTATTTTCACTTACAAACAACTCATCTGCAATTTGCATATTAGATGCACCACAGCCAAGTAGCTTAATTATTTGCTGCTCTCTTTTCGTTAATTTAGCATAAGCTTGAGAGGTAATAGATGAATTACCTGCACGATAATGCTGTATATATTCCTGAGCCAATTTTCGATTAAACCACATTTCATCATCAAGCACTTTTTCCATGCCCTTAACTAAAGATTCAAGCTGATCATTGGTATAAAATACACCCACAAGATTCTGCCATTTAAAGAGCATTTTAGGTTCAATATCTAGCGGGCAATTAATAAGCACTTCTTTTGCATCAGGGCAGGATAAGCGTTTAAATGCTGAGTAATCAGCAAAATTATTTTCATCAACGCGAGAATAGTCGATAATAACCAATTGAATTTTATAGGATGATAGACTGTTATCATTCATCCACGTATCGCAAAGCGGAGAGATATCAATACTAATCGGCAACTTTGACTCTAGCGAATCTTTAAGTAAGCGAGACTGCATACAAACATCAGAAAGCAATCGAACGTTAATTTTTTTTTCTTCACTCATTTTAAACTCCTAGATCATACCGCTCACTTGATAAAACTAACGTTAAGCGACTATAAGTCAATATCTCAAAATAACCCGCTCTCATTTTAATAAAAAACCTAATGAATAAATCCATTTAATTCATGAAGTTATTGTGCATTCTTATTTATGAGAACAAATGACTGTTTTATTTATATACCTTACTACTTGAAGTGGTTTGGGTGTAGTAGGCCATTCTATAAAAGGTAATGGAATAAAAAGATAAAGAATCGAGTGTCATTCCTGACGAATGAAAAGCACCACGCACTTCTGGTTTTGAGAAAAAGCGTGGCATTCACTGCTCATTGGTTATTACTTTAAAAATCAACGTTGATGAGAAAATCACCCTATTGAGGCTAGGTCCGATATAGAACTTTTACAACATGCCAACCAAACTTGGTTTTCACCAAATGAGGTGTCAGTACCTCTCCAGTGAAACAGATTTTATCAAATTGAGGGACCATCTGCCCCTGACGAAACTCACCCAGATCGCCCCCTTTTTTACCCGAAGGGCAGGTAGAATATTTTCTGGCTAATGTTTGAAATTTCGCTCCCTTTTTTAACTGAGCGATAATATCTTCAGCTTGTTCTTTATGCTTCACTAAAATGTGAAGAGCCGCTGCCGTTCTTGCCATCATTTTTCTCAATAAATTTGCTACTGCAAATAGTGTAACGGATGCTTTTCAAGAGTCCAACCCCAATGTAAGAGTGCAAAAGATCAATAAACATACGGTTATACTGTTTATTTGCATTTAACGCATTGCCGTCAGTAAGAGATCGTTTAGTATTAAGCATAAGAAACAACGTTGAGTAAGGTGTTATGGCTAAAACCCCCAGTAAGGCAAACCAATCCCAAGGCATGTTGATGTTCACATTGAACACTCAGAAACAGCTTTTTGCTATCGGGACTCTGAAAGTACGAGAGATTGTCCCTTACATGCCAATGACACAAATCCCATATTCTCATCACCATGTGATCGGAACGGTGACTATCCGTAACTTGACGGTACCTGTCATTGATATGGCTGCCGCCATTGGCTTTAGAGCAATTCAACCTAGCGAATATAAACAATGCTACTTAATCGTGACGGACTGCCTGCGAACCGTAGTTGCGTTTATGGTACGTAGCATTGAAAAAATCATCGAGTGTGACTGGCGAACAATCGAGTCTTCACCTGCAGTGGCGGGAAAAGACGTTTTTGTCACTGGCATAACCCGCTATCAAAAACAGATTGTGCAGTTACTTGACGTCGAATTATTACTTTCAAAAATTTATCCACAGTATGAATCAACTAAGATCCCGATGCTGACTGATATTGAACGTGAACGATTAAAAGCACTGCGTATTTTACTGGTGGATGATTCATCTATTGCACGTAAACAATTGTCAGATGCCTTAGACAGTATCAACATCCCTTACCAAATCTGTAAAAATGGGCTTGATGCCATTGAGCTGATGCGTCAAGACGCTCAACATCAACGTGCGATCGATTTGCTGGTCAGTGATATTGAAATGCCGGGCCTTGATGGATATGAACTGGCCTTTGAGGTTCAAAATGATCCAATGCTGAGCCATGCTTATTGTATTCTTCACACCTCGCTTTCCAGTGAGATCTGTTTGGATAGAGCTCACCAAGTCGGAGCCCACGAAGCTTTGGAAAAATTTAACGCGACAGAATTGATAGAAGCGATGCTGCGTGGCGCAAAAAAACTGGAACAACGTAAGGATACCGCTTAATCAAGTTTTGCTTGCATAAACAGAGCCTGAAGCGCTTCTCTATCTGATTTTTTCAGTTTACTCACTACAAGCTGATAAGAGCGTTCACATAATTCCTGTAACATCATCTGGTCCACATCTCCGTTTAACTTAACGGAGATCCAGTGTCTTTTATTCATATGATAACCAGGACGAATAGCGGAAAAGGCACTGGTCAGAACTTCACCATCTTCGGGAGTGCACTTCAATGTCACAAACGGCTCTTCTCTCGACTGAGAAGTATAAGCAAACATTTTACCGCGAATTTTGAAAACCAACGCGTCAGGACCAAACGGATAGCTACTTTCTACCTGAGGTAAAATATCCAAAAACGATTCAATATCATACATCTCCATCTATTACTCCTTGATTCAGTAACCAACTTATTTTAATCATTCAGCGATTCAATATATAAAAAACCCCCTACTATGTCTGTCTATTGTGTTTGATCTACATCAAGAATCGATTGTTCACCGTAAATAAAAATTCAACTTCAAACTTTAGTTGCATTTTTTTAGCGCATAACTTTGGGATATCCGCTAATCTTAGCGGTATGAATATCTGTGACTGTCTATTAATTTTACGATAATGACCAGCGACGACTTTAAGAGATCTACAGCCAATTTAAAAAAAGCAGTACCGTTGATGATGAAAAATCATGTGGCGGCGACACCTGCTAACTATGCACTTTGGTATACCTATGTTGACAATGCCATACCTCAACTCAATCGAGAACTCGATTCTGTATTGGAAAACTTTGGCCTTTGTCCTCCCGCGGCAAGCTCTCAACTCTATAACAGCTATGTCGCATCGCGCTCTGAAACCAGTTTAAGCACGCTACGCAACAATATTGAAGTGTTAGTCAATGAAGTCGCAAGTTCAATGTCAGATACCCTAACCGATACCAGCGAATTTGCCAGAGTGATTGATAAAAGTTTTAGTGAATTAGAACGAGTCGAAAACGATGATTTATCGATCGAAGAGGTGATGAAAGTGGTTCGCCAATTGGTCACTGAATCGCGAGATATTCGCCATTCAACTCAGTTTTTAAATGGTCAACTTAATAGTGCCAGTAAAGAAATTCATCGACTGAAAGAGCAGCTTGCCGAGGTGCAAAAAGAGGCTTTATTCGATGGATTGTCCGGTTTATATAACCGCCGTTCGTTCAATGATGATCTCTTTACCCTAATAAGCGCGCAGCAACCAATAAGCCTGATCTTATTAGATATCGATCACTTCAAATCTTTTAATGACAATTACGGCCACCTATTTGGTGACACCGTCATCAAAGGCATCGCTAAAAAGCTTCAGAGTAGCTGTCGAGATGGCATTACCGCCTACCGATTTGGCGGCGAAGAGTTTGTTTTAATTGTTCCAAATAAAACACTGCGCATTGCCAGACAGTTTGCAGAATCACTGCGCCGTTCGATAGAAAAAATGAGCGTGAAGGATCGCCGCTCAGGAAACCAAGTTGGTAATATTACCGCCTCTTTTGGTGTGACAGAGTTACAACTAGGTGATACGTCCGAGTCTTTGATAGAAAGAACCGATAAACTGCTCTATGAAGCAAAACAATTAGGCCGCAACCGTGTTATGCCACTTTAATCGCTTCAACCTCTTATGGGTAGCTGAAAAGCAATCACAATTTCCATAAACCTCAATTTATGGATAGAAAAGTAAAAGGGGCACAACGCCCCATTTAATCCCAATACGCATCTATAACCTAAGCAAGGTTAAAACTGTAGTTTAAGTAATAGTCTTCACCATCTTTTGCGGTGTACTCCTTATCTTCACTACAAGCTTGAGGCTTACCCTTTTCATCACCTTTGACTAGGCTTACCCAGTGGCGCATTGCGGCGCTGGGCATTTCTTCCACCGATTGGGTAAATGTGGTACACGTTTCTAACTGAATATCATTAATCTCTATCAGTTCAACGCGCCCAGTCCCTTTAGTGCAGCCTAACATCACTTCAACATGGCTACCACTTCCATCACGGAACAAGATCGAACATGGTGACTCCTTTTCACCATTGAAGGCAACAAAATGTTTGGGGTGCTTCAAACCACTATGACGCCCATCCTTGAAATAAGCCAACACATGTCGGTAATCGATCACATAACTGGTCACATCTTGATGAGAGCCCGTCGCCAAAGGGAACAATCTATCGAGTAGTTGCTTCGCTCTACTCTGCTTTTCATTTTGTTGATTAGCACTGATAGTCTCGACGGCGAAGACGGCTTCAGCGATAAAGGGTTTATCTAGTTTTTGGATTTCTGTTTTATCGAATGTCAGCATATTCATCGTCTTTTCCTTATAGGTAACTCAACATTTTGTGTTCTAGAGCAATTATTCCAAACTTGCGTTTAACCTTTGTGCAAATTTGTGACCTTGCTTACTTGGTAGATTAACCAATTTTTTACTACAATTTCACAACAAAAATTTTACAGTGTGAATTTTACAAAATGGCCTTATCAAAAAGCTTAGTTCGTCAGTCACATTTCTTAGGGACAAAAGTCAGAAACTTAAGAAAGCGTAATCACCTAACGATGGAAGACTTATCGGCACGCTGTATTCGTATCAACCCAGAATACGCCCCCTCCGTTTCATACCTTTCGATGATTGAGCGTGGAAAACGGGTGCCTAGTGTTGATATGTTGGAGGTCATTGCCCAAGTTTTCCAAAAAGATCCCGCTTGGTTTTTAGATGATGAACCAGGTCAAACGGATATTACTCCTGACAAGGGTAACAGAGGTGGGATCAGCGGTATGGCTCTTGAACCTAGCTTTTTATTCTCAAATGATATTTTACAAATCGCGATCCCAGAGATGCTTTCCCAAACCGGGATCACTGGCAAACAGTTTGCTCATCTATTGATCCGTGCTCACCAAGAGAGTTTACAAAACCACTTCCCAGATCTTGAGCGAGCGGCAGAAGAAGTGGGTTTAAAACGCTTAAACTTAGCTGTTGAAGATCTTATCGACATCGCCAAAAGCCTTGGTTTGGTTATCCGCTGGGTCACGAGAACCCCGCAAGATGTTGTTGATGAGCTTGGTGTTAGCGCCAAACAACTTATTACCTCTTTTTTTGAACCACCATGCACGATCTACCTCAATGAAATTCTACGTGAGTACCCAACTCGCCTAAAGTACGACCTCGCGGTGTATATTGGCCACAATATTCTGCACAGCAAAGAGGGACTAAAAAGTGTCTTAACGGTTGGCCACACAAACAGTTGGGAAGAAACGCCTGATGCCACCGCCACCTGCGAATTAAATTCCCAAGATATCCTTCAGGCATGGCGAGATTTTGAATCGAGTTTTTTTGCTGGCGCACTACTGTGCCCCAAAGTGCCTTATCGACAACTTCTTGATCGCAGCGGCTACGAAATCGATGTACATTTGAAAGCAGGGGTTTCTCCTTCTGTTGCGATGAGACGCATGACGGTCGTGTCACCCTATCCGCATTGGCACTATTTCGATGCTTATGGTGAAGGCAAATTAAAAGCGGTTTATCGTGGCAATGGGATCCCTCTACCGTGGGGGAATATGCGTAAAGTGAATGACCCTTGCCAGCATTGGGCCGTGTTTAGACGTCTTTCAGAGCCGCAAAGTGGCAGCTCTGCGCAAATTTCGATTTTGAATGTAGGTGATGAGCCGAGAATATATTGCTGTGAATCCGTCAATATGATCGATCCAGCAGGCAATAATCGAGTGCTATGCGCAGGAATAGATTTGAATCCAGCCATCAATGCACAAGGTGGGGATGCTCACTCAATTGCTGAGGAGCTCAAAGCGTTATGCGTCAGCAACGGCGGAAGCTCTCTTATTCCAAGACATATTAAAAAAGATCTCACGACTATTGCTAAAATTCTTAATATCAATTGGATTGAACGCGGAATTGAAAATAATGCGCGCTTAATCTGCTCACGCGGTGCTGTCTGTCCAAGAAAACCAAGCTGCTATGAGAAATGTGCTGGCTAGTTGCAGAGCGTAAAAGTAAAAATCCGCCTTCTTAGAAGGCGGCTTTGGTTTATAGCCCCCTATAAGGGGGCATCCCTGCAC
>NZ_CAWNHR010000018.1:174184-725925 GCF_963874485.1 Vibrio sp. V15_P4S5T153
AATCACAAAAAGTATGATTGGCTATTAATAAGTGTGAACAAAAATAAGGTTCACTAACAACGTCAGTTGGCTAGGTGACCCTCGGCTTAGAAGGGTCACTTACTATATAGCAGGATGCATGCCAACTTTAAAACTGCCAAAAAACACCTTATCTGTCTACTTTATGAGCGGTTTCATTACAACGTGTCGCATAATAAATTTGCATTTTGCAATTAAATTTCAAAATGCAAATCTGAATAAATAATTTAGTAGTACTGCTGCCTCTTTTCTTGATACATCCGCTCATCAGCCAGTTTCAACATCGCATCCACATTATCAAATTCTGGGCTAAATGCGGCTGCGCCTACACTGACATGTAGGTTAATTAAGTGCTGCTCATAAATGACTGGCGCATTACACAACGCACTTTTTATTTTGAGACTGATCCGCTCAATATCATCGTTGTCCGATACTCGAGACAGCAAAACCAGAAACTCATCACCGCCAATACGTGCAACTAAATCCGAAGAACGCAATACGCTTTTCACTCGCTCCGCACAAGCAATCAACACCTTGTCACCCGCCGCATGCCCATAGGTGTCATTGATCGATTTGAACTTATCAATATCAATGTTGAGGATGACAAAACCAGCCGATTGGTCCATTTTTATAGCCTGCTCAAAATATCGATCAAGCGTATACATGAAGTACCGACGGTTAGGAAGCTGAGTTAATTCATCATGAAGTGCTCTTTCATTAGCAATAGAGTACAAGCGATATATCGTAATAAACGCCGCAACCAACAAGATTAAGATCGGATAACCTAACAGCCGTACAATGTGAACCTGATACCAAGGCACTTGACCTAAAACATCGCTTTTCTGCGCAACAGCAATTTCCCAGCCGCCATAGGGAAAATGAACACTTTGTTTTGCAAAAGCTTTTGTGAACACCTCTTGTTCACCAAAAAATACCTCGCCTTCCGAACCAGTACTGTCTACCCCACGTATCGCCAAATTAAAGCGGTGAGTAAAACGTTCAACGCCAGTGGAAAGTAATAACGAATCTAAATCGATCACGACACTGCATACTCCCCAATATTGTTGGTTATCAGGAGGGTCAGTAAATATAGGAATCCGAGCAACAAGGCCTCGCCCACCTTGAACTAGGTTCACAGGGCCTGCAATGAAGATCTCTTGGATCTCCCTTGCTTTTAAGATCGTGGCCCATTGTTTGGGAACGGTACGGTAATCTAAGCCTATCGTTTTGTGATTTCCGCTCAATGGATAGGTGTAACGAATCACATCATCAGGCGCAAGCCCAATCACGCGCAAATGTCTACCTTCATGTAAAATATTAGCCGCAATCTTTTCCCAATCTTCGAACTGAGAATGGGCGTTAATCGCAATTAAACTGGTTAACCCATTTGCTACATAGATGTCAGACAAAATGGCAGCTTCTAACTGAGCTCGAATAATCGAAAGCTCTTCCTTTGCTCTGGTTTGAAGATTATCTCGGATAAAACTTCGTTGATTGAAATTGATAATTTCGATCAACCCTCCACAAAAAATGATGAAGGCAACGAGAAGCAAATTGACAGACCACTGTTTGCCTGAGATATGTCTCATGCAACTCTCCCTCACTAGCCTGTAGCGATCACTACATGTGTATGGTTTTACTTGCTCTATTTAGAATAGTGCTTCTTACTTAAGATTAACGTAATTAATGGGGGAATACCCAAATTAATTACAAATTTGTTGATATAACCAAATGAACTCGTAGCTTTTTGCTAACATAGCAATATTTTAATCCATCAATTTGCATAGCGTAAAAAGCACAATCAGCTAAACGCATTATCCTAACGACGGCTCAAAGCGGTCATTTTACGCACACTTGACACATCACCAACAATAATAAATCCATTAAATGCTAATGTTATTATGAATATTAGCTTAGAGGTGTGTTTTCATCATGTTATTAAAAAAGAGTGGCCTATTTCTGGGATTAGCTATTACATTGTGGTTGCCTGCCTCTGGCTATGCAGAGCCGGCGTCAACAACGAATAACACTTTTTCTGAATCTGCGGAGCTTATTCGTCAAACCTATGAAGAGCAACTTTTCACATTGCCGGCATTCAAAGAGGGGCACTATGGGTTACGGATGTATCGCCAAACTCTAGATCCTAAATATTCAGCAGCGGTGTGGAGTGATCTTGCTCGCGTAGCAAGCCGACTTAATCAATTTTCCGCAGAAGTTTCAACTGCTGAACAGGTTTTTCTCTACTCTGAGCAACGTTTGGCTGGATACCTCGATGACGAAGATGAACGCAGCCAATTACGCTATATCGCCACTAAACATATGCCAGAATACCTCTACTTAGGCGTCGACCTATTAGGCTCTATGGCCCGTGCCAACGAATATGGTTTGAAACATAAAGAAGATCAGCTTTTGCGCCAAGTGATCCGCCGTTATGATTTTACTAAGTACGCCACTGATGAAGAAATGATTAAAGCGTGGGCCGCACAACTTGCTAACCAAGTCTATTGGTTACGCCAGTTAGGTGAACAAGATGTCGTACAACCATTCATTGATAGCTTTAGGAAAACATACCCAGATTCTGCTGATAAAGCACTCTCCGCGCAACAATATGGCAATAAGCTGTATGGCATGACACACATTATTTTTGCCGATTCGGAATACTATCAAAATCCCATTAAAGAGCAGCAGCATCAATGGATCTTCGACTACTTTCGCAATAATATCGATACCATTTTGCTAAGAGCGAAGGAAGATGTGGTTGCTGAAGTTGGAATCACTTTTCTACTCGCAGGTTTAGAAAAGGATCCTGTTGTAGAAAAAACTCGTCTCGCAATTCAACAAGCGATTGATAAAAAGAAAGGGATGATCCCCTCTACCTCAGGTGTGTTTGACCTTGCCGACGGAGAGCACCGCAATGTACTTGCCATTATGTTACTTGACTGGCAGAAAACCAACCAAGCGCCCACAGTGAAAAATAATCCTAAGGTATTTTCTAGCCTGCCTTATGGGCTCATCAGACAGTAGCAATAAGCGGGTTAAGCTGATTTAAGCTGGTTTGACGATACTGAGGATTTAAATAGCTTCGGGATAAGAATTCCGGTAAAAGTTGCCATCACAATCAAGCCCAATCCTACCATTTGTGTTGGCAAGTACTGCACATTAAAAAACAACTGTTGCCATAAAGCGGTAAAAAGCAAATTGGTAAAAATTAACGGAGCGAGCTGCGAGCCAGAGTGTGCCAGACGGTAGGCTTTGGCTCGAAAAATTTGAGTGTTGATGACTAATATAGAGACTCCGCTCAAGGCAATAACCACAGCTAACTGCTGCAAGCTGCCCCAGGTTTGTTGAAGTACATTCGCGTCTACGGTAGGAAGAAATAACAAAGGCAGTAATAAGATTGATGCACACACAAACGTCCAAGCATTGATATCAATAGATCGCATATTACTTTTCGTCGCTCGATATAAGCTTAACTGCGATCCCGCATTCAGCGCTCCCGCAAGTAAACCGACCAATAACTCCATCCGTAAATGGATGCCCGAAACATCGCCAGCCAGCAGTAACACCCCGATAAATGTAATGGCCAAGCTCATAACCGTGCCTGCTTTCATCACTACACCAAATATTAATTTTTCTAACAAAGGAATAAACAGTGGACCAGTGCTAAACAATACAACACTTTCCACCAAAGAAAGATGCTGAAGTGAGTAAATAAAACAGAGCTGACAGCCTGCAATACATACTGAGCGAACCCACAGAGCCCGTTTCATACCTTTGGGAGGAAAACGGAAATGAGTTAAGCTCATTACTCCCAACAATATGAGCGCGGGGAGTAAAAATCGGAGAAAACTGAGACTTTGTAGCGGTATCTCATGTGCAAGAAACTTAGACAGTAGCCCTGTCAATGACAAGCTAAATGTGGAGGACAACATAAATAATGGAGCCAAAATTCGTGGGTTCATACAACTCTCCTCTAGTACAGCCATCATAGAACAATGACGAAAGGAAAAATAACGAGTAATATTAACCAAACCTGTAAGAGAAACTTACCAATGCGAAAACTACCTCCGCTCAAGTCACTCTACTCATTTATTGCCGTAGCAGAAACAGGCAGCATGACAGATGCAGCAAAGCACCTTAATGTTAGTCATTCAGCCATCAGTCAATCAATAAAAGCATTAGAGAACCAGCTAAACCAGCCGCTATTCAATCGCGTTGGGCGTCACGTCGTACTCAATAATGCTGGTCAAAAATACTATCGGAGAATTGCGCCTGCTTTGGAGCAAATCGTTGAAGCAACTGAAGTGCTTATGAGAGATGAACGCCATAACCGACTGACACTCAACATGGTCAACTCATTAGCGCTGCACTGGTGGATACCACGAGTTAACCGCTTTCAAGAGCATGCGCCACATATAGACGTGAGAATATCGAGTTTAACAGGCACTTTTTCTCTAACATCAGAGAACGTTGATATCGCGATTGTTCATGGTAAACAAGATGAGTGGCAAGACTACTATTGTGAGAAACTTGCCGAAGATGAACTAGTGCTGGTATGCAGCCCTGAACTCATAAAACCTGACCTCATAAAGCAAGGTGATAAGCAGACGCTTTCATCCATACTTAAATGCCACCCAGCGATTATCGCTGTGAACGAGCGCCGCAAAAAAGACTGGCAAATTTGGTGCGATGCTTATCAACTTAGCATGCCAGAAAGTCGCAAAAACCTATCATTTGTTTCTTCAGCACAAGCCGTACAAGCAACTATCCGCCAATTAGGTATTTTCGTTACCCATCGCCTCTTTGTAAAAGATGACATCAAGTTAGGCCTACTACAAGAACTCGGTTCCGCAGTGACTAATCCCTATCAAGACTACTACTTCGTTTGTGCCAAAGAGCAACTGAAACAAGAGAGTATCTTAGTGTTAAGAAGTTGGATCAAAAAAGAATTTGCGATGTAACTAAATTTGTAATGTAACTACAGGACGGCTTAGATTTTTTTGCTATATCCACATTTGCTTATATTCATTTTTTTATAAAAAATAATGGCTTAAATAATGGCTTATTTGAACAACGTTAAAATAATCGACAAAACATGCTGATAATACAATAAGTTATAAGACAATTGATCACCGATTATTAATAGCCTAATGACTTAACGAAAACGCCAAATGATTAGCCATTGTATTTTTTAACTGACTCCATGCACTTCGTCCGCAAAACTCTGTTATTTATTCTAGACTTAACTCGGTATCTAATACTTTAGGATAGCATCGAGATCGAGTATGACTGAACTGGTAGGTAGACATTTAGAAGAGATGGCCAATATGCGAGCGTCACGCAAGCGTAGGGTCGTTGCCTTATGCTCGTTTGTGTCTGTGCTACTTTTCGCCTTTTATGGCATTCTTCATTTTCTTGAACAGCAATATTACCTGAGCACTTTTAATTTATTATGCTTGATCGCCATTGCCTCTAATTACCTTTATTTCTACCATCACTCAGATAACACCTCCTATGCCGATTTATTCCTCAGTGCCATCTTGTTAACAAAAGGGGTCATATTACTACTATATGGACAGCATATGGTCGGCAATGTGCTGTGGTTGTTTCCAATTATTGCGGCGGTGATCTTCATTAATGACTTTCGAATAGGCTTAGTTTTTAGCTGTAGTTTCTTTATGCTAATTGGCGTCTCAGTACAACTCTCCGGTGCCGATATTCTTCCTCAATATCTCCCCATAGATCGGTTTTTTCTCAGTCTCATCGCACTCTGTTGCATGTGTCATATTTCCTCTTACTATTACAACAAAGCGGTTTGCTATATCCAGCATCTTTATCAAGAGGGAATTGAAGACCTTGCCTACACCGACCAACTGACTGGGCTCGCCAATCGTTGGAGTTTCGAAACTTGGGCACGTGAAAAGCTCTCCCAGCAGACTGATAAAAAGACCATCACCGCACTCGTTTTTCTAGACATTGATAATTTCAAGTCCATTAATGACAGCTACGGACATGAGGTCGGGGATCGAGTCTTACAATATTTCGCCAACCGTTTAAAAAACAACGTCCGAAATAAAGACCGGAAGACCGATAAACACGATTACTCCATCGCGAGATTTGCCGGAGATGAGTTCGTGCTACTACTTTACGATATCAAAACGGTTAAGGATTTGGATGGCGTTCTCAACCGGATTTGTTATCTGTTTGAGGATAAATATCAAGGTTCAGAAATGATCAATAACCTCACCGTCAGCATCGGCGCTGCTTTGTTTCCTTCTGATGCTGATAACTTGGCCGAGCTGACTCGGTGCGCAGACAAAGCGATGTACGCAGCAAAACATAACGGCAAAAATCAATATCAGTATTACCAACATATTTCACTTGACCATACTGAAGCATCTACTGCAACCCATTCAGCAACAGTGACACCAATAAAGAAAGCTAGCGAGTCATATACATAATCCACAAACCTACTGCACATACCACCACCATCCATGCGGCGTAGCGTGCTGTATTAGGTTTATTTGGTTTAGGGTGAATCACTGGCCTCATTGCCGCACGCCTTGCTGCTTCAACAATGGAAACGTCTTTATCACTGAGCTGTTCAAGCGTATCGCGATTTTTCTGCGCTTGATTAGCCACCTTGGTAAATCGGTGCATCTGCTCAAGCGTAAAATCCTCTTTGGGATCATAATGCGGATTCTGATCTTCATGTTTGGGCAACATAGACATTGGGCATCCTCCTCGTGATCCAAGCTACTTTAATTATAGCCCCCCTCAAGATATGTTCGAATTTCTCGACGAAGACCTTCAAAACACAGCGCTCTTCTTTATCAGCACCTTGTCTTAGACTGATGTTATACCGACAAGGAGAATCATTATGCTAACGCAACGTGAAATAAAACAGATAATCCCCGCACAACCCACTTCGGATGGAGATGGCGTAAAAATTAGCCGCGTTGCTGGCTTTAATAATGCTAATTTTTCACCATTTTTAATGCTCGATGAATTTAAATCTGATCAAAAAGCCGATTATATTGGCGGATTCCCTCCTCATCCACACCGAGGAATCGAAACTCTCACTTATATGCTAAATGGGCATTTCCAACATCAAGATCATATGGGTAATGTCGGTGAATTACGCTCTGGAGGTGCCCAATGGATGGCCGCAGGAAGAGGTGTTATTCACAGCGAGATGCCAATCATGACTGAAGGTCAGTTGCACGGTTTTCAGATTTGGATC
This sequence comes from Vibrio sp. V15_P4S5T153, assembly GCF_963874485.1. Lineage (NCBI taxonomy): Bacteria > Pseudomonadati > Pseudomonadota > Gammaproteobacteria > Vibrionales > Vibrionaceae > Vibrio > Vibrio sp. V15_P4S5T153. The sequence continues at coordinate 181,446 of NZ_CAWNHR010000018.1, forward strand.
AATCAGCCTGCTAGCCAAAAAATGGCGCCAGCGCAATACCACGACTTTCAACCCGAAACCATTACCGAATACCACTCCCAAGAGACTGGCCTGCTGAGAGTACTCGCGGGTGATGTCACTTGTGGCAACCAGATAGTAACAGGCCCATTAACAAAAACGGGCGTTAAATTGAGTGTGGCCGACTGGCAAGCAACACCGGGTAGCAAATTAGAGATCGTCACTCCGAATCACTTTAATGTCATGGCATTTACCTACAAAGGCAATGCACAGCTAGGCAGTAAAGTGTTGGAGCAAGGCGAGCTAGCGTTGCTCTCAAAAGGTGAGTTCTTAACATTAACAGCCAATGATACGAGCGGAGTATTGTTGCTAATGGGGCAACCCATTGATGAACCTGTCGTGCATTATGGGCCGTTTGTAATGAACTCATTTTCTGAGATAGAACAAGCAATTAAAGACTACAACTCAGGTGTGTTTGAACAGTATTAATCATAGGGTAGTCATCCGGCTGATCTTAAGTGTCATTTTGGGGTTCTCAGAAAGTTTGCCTATACTCAAGTAGTAAATTTGACGAGAGGCACGAAATATGTGGGTATTGACTAGAAATATTCTCATTTCATTGGCAGCAGTGCTGATCAGCTCAACGCTTTTTGCTAACACCCTTAAAGCTGATTTTAGGCATCGACCACCAGAAATGGTGATCAGTCCAGATGGTCAAAAAATCAGCGGCCCATTAAAGGAAATCATTGAAGAAGCAGCAAAAAATATAGGCTTCGATATCGAGTGGCGAAACATTCCATTTCCTCGCAGCCTTGCTACTTTAGAAAATGGTACTGTTGACATTGTTCCACGTGTCATACGAACAACAGACAGAGAAGCATTTGTTCGCTTTATCGGTCCTATAAGTGAGCAAACACGGAATATTGTTTTTGTCACTCGCAGTGATGGGCCAGCAATCAACAATTATCAAGATTTACGAGAGCTGAATGTCGGTGTGAAAAGAGGTACCGCTTATTTCGAAGCGTTTGATCAAGACAAAGAGATAAATAGAACGGTTGTTAATGATGACTTCAACCTAGCAAGAATGCTAGAGGCAAAGAGAATAGATACCGTTATCGTATTGGATTTACCTGCGCTAGAAGTGGAATTAAAAACAATCAATTTTAGTAACTACCAAGTAGCAACCTACTACTATCCAAACACTATCGGCAACTATTACGGTATGCCTAAAAGCCATCCACAAGCGGATGCATTACAAGACGCTCTGTCTGAAATGGTAAAAAGTGGAAGGATCGAAGCCATCTATGCAAAATTTGGCTTAACAGCTCAATAAGAAATAGGGCTTTTAAGCCCTATTTCAACTACAAATATTCGCACAAATAAGCTGTTGCTTCGGCAACTTTCAAATCAAAGGACGAATTCTCAGCGACTTCAAAAGATTCATTCGCTTTAAATGTAGACCAGTGTTCATCCCCTAAACACTTTATCGTTAACGAACCTTTGATGACTGTCATACGCTCAGGAGCGGCCGTGCCAAAGGTGTATTCGCCAGGAGCCATTACGCCCACCGAACTGTCACCACTTTGGTGAGCAAAACCTAAAGATTTAACAGCCCCATCGAAGTATGTGTTTTCTTTGATCATTTCTCTTCCTTGTAAAATAAACCACCAAAATATGGTGAATAACACGTTTGTAAGCCGTTTTATCTGAAATCGTAAAAATACACAAGTAGCAATTGGGATTAAACAAATAGTGAAACGCGACCTATACTGATCGGTAAGTCAACAAAATTCATGATGCAATTTTCATCTTGTCATCCATTAGTACTAGTTTTGGAAAAAAGATCATATTTTCCAGTGTGACATTTGCTAAACCACACGACATATTCCACTCTCTAACCTTGTTTTAATTGGTTAGCCTTACCGATACTAGTCGCTGATTGCTTACGTTATGGAGTGGGAATGGCAGTTAAGGGTTTCACGCATGCAAATAAAGCCTCTTCAGGTCACCCTATGAAAAAAAAGTGGGTATTAAAAAGTCTTTTTTGGATAGTGCTGTTCACTATCGCAGCTAGTTTTGCCACTTTACTTTTAGTGAGCTATCAAGAGTATACAAGCCCCAAAAATGTCTATGGTTCATGGATCGAAATCGGTACACCCAGTTATAGCACTGAGGTTCTAACTCTCAATTCAAATGGCGTGTTTCGAAATAATCGCTTAGTCAGCACTCAGTTTGAATATGATGGGGATAAAATTGTGATTAACACTGGTAGTGGCGTGACCATTTACCAACTTGCTGGGACAACAAACTCCCCTCAACTCAAGCGCATTGAACCTGTAATGCCTTTACAACGCTTTATCAAACAAGGCTATGAAAGCACGGTAGAAAACGATGAAAACGGCGACCCAAGCAAAAATCGTCGTTCAGCATTATCTGAGCACTTTTCACAACCATAGCGCTTAAAGTGACGCGATCAGAGCTGAGTCTAAATAGAAAAGCCCCCGAATCGGGAGCTCTGTTGATACTTTATATTATAGAGTGATGCCATATTTAGCGTGCGCGACGCGCCTCTACCGCACCAGCCAACTGACGCAATACCACTTCAGTGTCATCCCAGCCAATACATGCATCCGTAATCGATTGACCATAAGTGGCCGCACAACCATCCACGAGATCCTGACGTCCTTCAACGAGATGAGACTCAATCATCACACCAAAAATAGCATGTTCACCCGATGCAATCTGCTCGCTCACATCTTGTGATACCACAAGTTGACGCTGGTACTGTTTAGAGCTGTTTGCGTGGCTAAAGTCAATCATCACTTTTTGTGGTAAACCGGAGATTTCTAGTTCCTGCTTGATAGCCGCGACATGTTGAGCGTTGTAGTTTGGCTCTTTACCACCTCGTAGAATGATATGGCAATCAGGGTTGCCTGCCGTTTGAATGATGGCCGAATGACCATACTTAGTGACCGACAAGAAATGGTGCGATGCACTGGCAGAGCGAATCGCATCAGAAGCGATTTTGATATTGCCATCTGTCCCATTTTTGAACCCAACCGGACAAGATAGACCCGATGCGAGCTCACGGTGAACTTGAGATTCTGTTGTACGAGCACCAATAGCACCCCAACTGATAAGGTCAGCCACATACTGCGGTGTGATCATATCCAAAAATTCGCTCGCTGTCGGCATCCCCATATCGGTCAAATCAAGCAGTAACTTACGCGCCATGCGTAAACCATCGTTAATTTTATAGGTATCATTTAAATAAGGGTCGTTAATGAGCCCTTTCCATCCGACGGTTGTACGAGGTTTTTCAAAATAGACACGCATGACAATTTCAAGGCGATCACCTAGTTCATCACGTAACACTTTAAGACGTTTTCCATATTCAACAGCCGCTTGAGGATCATGAATTGAACATGGGCCAATGATCACCAATAAACGGTCATCTTTATCTTGTAGAATATTGTGAATGGCTTCACGAGCCTGAAATGTGATTGAAGAAGCAACTTCTGTTGCTGGAAACTTCTCTAGAACCGCAACAGGGGGTAATAACTCTTTAACTCGTTTAATTTTTACATCATCAGTCTGAAACATTGCTTACTTCTTCCTTATTCTTTTCTACTGCCTACCGAACAACGGACAGGTTGGATCTATACGCAGCCTTGCTTTCGGCTCTCCCCTGTAACTTATCTACTAAAAACCACAACTTCAATCATTATTTTCAACAAAAGGCAATATTAGCTACTTTTTTACAAAACAATCATTGCGTAAAAAAATAGTTACACTCTTGTGCTGGAACCCAAAAGTTAACGCTAATATGAGCTTCGTAGGTGCATTATCTCGTTGATATTGCTAAGGTAGGTGATAACAAAATAGCAACAAGATATTCAACCATGAATGCGATAGAGTTTGAAAAAGTAAACAAGTGGTACAATAATTTTCACGCTTTGAAAAACATTACTCTTCAGGTTCGTCGAGGGGAAATCTTAGTCGTTTGTGGCCCTTCAGGCTCAGGAAAATCAACATTAATCCGAACGGTCAATGGGTTAGAAGCTATCACCGCGGGCAAGATCACCCTGAACTCTAACCATTCCGACATCACACAGCCTGCGGGAAAAATCGGTATGGTTTTCCAGCATTTCAACCTTTTCCCTCACTTGACGGTGATTGAAAACCTTATTTTAGCTCCAATTCGTACACTGAAATTGAGTAAGCAAGCCGCAAGACAAAGAGCGAGCCATTTTTTACAGCGAGTGAATATTCTTGACCAAGCTGACAAATATCCGGTGCAATTATCTGGCGGTCAGCAACAGCGTGTTGCCATTGCACGCTCACTCTGTATGCAACCAGAAATTTTATTGTTTGATGAACCCACTTCAGCTCTCGATCCTGAAACCATCCAGGAGGTGCTGGATGTCATGGTAGATCTTGCTCAAGATGGCATCACCATGATGTGCGTCACTCATGAAATGGGTTTTGCCCGAAAAGTAGCGGATCGCGTCATTTTTATGGATGAAGGAAGAATTCTCGAGATCGCTACGCCGGAAGAGATATTTCGTCAGCCAAAACACCCAAGAACTCAACAGTTTCTCAACCAAATATTGAGCCATTGATGATAAAAGTACTGATAAAACCGATCTTCTCCGCTCTAGTACAGATAGTTCTATTGCTTGCGGGGATGGTATGGCTACTTGATTCTGGCGCACATGCTATGGGTTACCAGTGGCAATGGCATCGTGTGCCTGATTTCATTGCTTTTTACGACGAAGGTGAATGGTGGCCCGCGGAACTGCTCGAAGGGTTAGCCGTCACGGTGCAAATCTCAACGGTCAGCCTATTTTTTACGCTGGTCATTGGCTTAACAACCGCTTTGTTGAAGCTTTCCAATTCAGTGGTAGGGCGTTGGTTGGCCAATATTTATATTGAGCTTATCCGCAACACGCCGCTACTGGTGCAGATATACCTGCTCTATTTTGTGTTTGGCCCAGTGCTGGGCTTAGATCGCTTCTCTACTGCCATTTTAGCTTTGGCACTGTTTCAAGGCGCTTATACTGCCGAAGTGTTTCGTGGTGGTTTAAACAGCATTCCGAAGGGACAGTTTGAAGCGGCACGAACATTAGGGCTTTCTCGTTTTTATACCTATGTTGATGTGATCTTACCGCAACTTATCCAACGTACATTACCTCCACTGACCAATGAAGTCGTGTCATTAATTAAAAACTCGTCTATCGTCAGTGTGATGGCTATTTTTGACTTAACCACTCAAGGTAGAAATATTGTCTCAGAAACGGCGATGCCATTTGAAATATGGTTTACCGTCGCTGCAATTTATTTACTGTTAACTCTTTCTTTATCAGGGTTTTCAGCATGGTTAGAACACAAACTCGGGGCGCAATGGCGCGCTCAATAATCATCCTTAAAAGGAGAACATCATGCAGCAATCTGCACCAAAAGCGTGGCAACGCGCTGGATTGAAGGCTATCGCCGCTCTATCGCTCGGGTTGACCATGTTACTAGGGATAACCATTTCCATACCCGCCTTTGCCAGTGAAACGCCTAGCCTTGATAAAATCACTGAACGAGGCACATTGCGTGTGGGTATGTCTACGTTTGTGCCTTGGGCAATGCGCGACAAGCAAGGCGACCTAATTGGCTTTGAAATTGATGTTGCCAAACGTCTTGCTGAAGATTCAGGTTGGAAAGTGGAATTTGTACCTACCGCGTGGGATGGCATTATTCCAGCACTCTTAGCACAAAAATTTGATGTTATTATCGGCGGCATGTCTATCACGCCAGAACGCTCGAAAAGCGTCCTGTTCACTGCTCCCTATTCACATTCAGGAGTACAACTTGCCGCTAATCAGTCCCTCGCTAAAGGATTTTCTACAATAGAAGACTTCAATTCTCGTCGAGTGACTATCGCAGCGCGACGCGGAGCATTTACCGTTCAAGTCGCTCGTGAAACCTTCCCCAAAGCCAAAATTCTGCAATTTGATGACGATGCACAAGCCTTTCAAGAAGTATTAAACGGCCAAGCACATGCCGTGATTGCGTCAAGCCCTAAACCTGAACATGAAACAGTGAAACACAGTGACAAACTGTTCATTCCTTTCAATGAACGGTTGTCCAAAGGAAACGAAGCGTTTGCCGTTCGCTTAGGTGAAGAGGACAAAAAAGCCTTTTTTGATCAATGGATTATTGAACGAACCAATGACGGCTGGTTGAGTGAACGCTACGAATATTGGTTCTCAACACTAGATTGGCAAAACCAAATCGTCTCAGGGCAATAGCCTGAGGGGCGGATGTGAATAGAACAAAAACCATGCTGTATGAAAAACGGAGCCTTAAACCATGGTTACGATTATCGCTCAATAAGCTCGATTATGCGTTACTCGTAGTACTGTTAGGCTTTGTTATTTGGTTAACACACCGAGCCGAGCTTGGGGTGAATTATAATTGGCGTTGGCGAGAAGCTTTTGCTCTGATTTTCACTCCCACCAGCAATGGCGACATCCCTTATTTCTTTCAAGGTTTGCTCGCCACTTTGCGCTTAAGTGTCTGGGCGATGGTGCTGGCCCTTGTGTTAGGCACACTGCTTGGCGTAGCACGCCACTCTCAGTTTTCGTGGTTCAGAATTCCGGCTAACGCTTTTGTGCAATTAGTTAGGAACATTCCGCCGCTGGTTTTCGTGTTCATTTTTTATTTTTTTGTCTCCAATCAACTGATCCCGTTGTTGGGCCTAGAAAACCTACTACGGGAACACCATGAGCCAACCAATGTCATTCAGCATTGGCTGTTTGGTCCTTCTCATCTATGGGAAAATTTGTTCTCTGGAATTGTGTGTATTGGGATGCTTTCATCGGCCTACATCGCTGAAGTTGTTCGTTCAGGTTTGGGCGGAATAGCTCAAGGTCAGTGGGAAGCAGCGCACTCTTTAGGGCTGTCTCGATGGGTAAAATACCGATACGTCATTGCCCCTCAAGTATTGGCGGCGATCACGCCGGCTTTAGCTGGGCAAGCGATTTCTTTGGTCAAAGATTCTTCGATTGTATCGCTAATTTCAATTCAAGAAATGACGTTTGTTGGCACAGAAATCGCTAACTCTTCTGGGCTTATTTTTGAAATATGGTTGTTAGTGGGCGGTGCATACTTGGGTTTATGTTTAAGCCTCTCTTTACTGTTTAGGCGGCTCGAGCTACGCAGTTTACGCCATCTCTCGCTTCATCACTCTAACTAGATAACACTGAATTTGTCAGCGTCAGTTGCGCAACCAATCAAAGAGAAGCAACACGTGATGAGAAACAAAATAAGAACGATGTTTAGCGATTGCGCCCCCATTATTGAGAATGAATATCAGTTAAGATCAATTCAACATGAATGTAAGAAGGTGAAACCATGATGCAACACGTTTCCGAATGGTTAGAAAAAGATCCCGATCCTAAAACTCGCCAAGAACTACAAGCACTAGTCGATCAGCATCAGTTAGATGAGATAAAAGCTCGCTTTCAATCACGCCTTGAGTTCGGCACCGCAGGTTTACGCGGCATGGTGGGATGCGGCCCTAATCGTATGAACCGCCTGGTAATTCAAGAAACGGCGACGGGTTTAGGGCACTACCTCATTCAACAAGTCAGCAATGCCAAAACACGTGGGGTGGTGATTGGCTATGATGGCCGGCCAGATTCTCAGCAATTTGCACACGATACCGCCTCAGTACTCGCCGCGCTGGGGATCAAAGTGTATCTCACGCATAAAGTGGCACCGACCCCAGTAGTCGCTTTTGGGGTAAAACACTTTAATGCCGCCGCCGCAGTCGTAGTCACCGCCAGTCACAACCCACCCGAATACAATGGCTTTAAGGTGTACTGGGAAAATGGTGCACAGATTATCCCGCCTCACGATTCAGGTATTGCAGCAGAAATCGACTTAGCGGCAATGCGAGCTATTTCTCTGATGCCGTTAGACAACGCGCACCAACAAGGCCTTTTGCAATGGCTAACAGAAGAGTATTACCAAACTTACCGCCGTACCCTCAATCAAAGCCCATTGTTAAACCACCACACTGATCCGCAATGCCTTACCATTGCGTATACCGCGATGCATGGTGTCGGCGCTGAGATGGCTGAAACTTTGCTGCATGACGCTGGGTTTACCCATGTCATCAGTGTAAAGGAACAACGAGAGCCGGATGGCCGTTTCCCGACCGTCAACTTCCCGAACCCTGAAGAGCCGGGGGCGATGGATATGGTTATCGCGTTAGCCCATGCCCAAAATGCACAACTGGCCTGCGCCAACGACCCAGATGCCGACCGATTTGCCGTTGCCGTACAACGAGCGGATGGTCAATACCAAATGCTGACTGGCGATCAAGTTGGCACACTATTTGGGGACTATTTGCTCTCCAAAACCGATGCCTCAAAGCAGTTGGTTGGCAACACCATCGTCTCATCCAGTTTACTCGGAAATATTGCGCAGGCGAAAGGTGCAAAATACTACCAAACCTTGACTGGCTTTAAATGGTTGACCAACGTGGCGATGCAACAACAAAGCGATGAACAGCAGTTCTTATTCGCCTATGAAGAAGCATTGGGTTACACCATAGGGCAAACCGTTTGGGATAAAGATGGCCTTTCGGCCATGGTGGCATTTGCACAACTAGCGGCCGAATTATACAGCCAAGGTAAGACTATTTGGGATCAACTCGAAACCATTTACCGCCAGCACGGTTTTTACATTAATGCACAACGTAGCATTAAGTTAGACCCTAACTCACCGCCTATCGGTGACAAGCTTCGCGCCACACCGCCAACGGAAATTGCCGGTAGAAAAGTGCTCATGACCGACGATCTCAAATCACTAACACGTTATATTGCCGATGGAACAACGCAAGCGATTCAACTTCCTGCTAGCGATGTATTGACCTATCACTTGGAAGGCGGAGCGAGAGTGATTGTGCGCCCGTCGGGCACTGAGCCTAAATTGAAATGCTATTACGAGGTCGTCGGAGCCTTCGAAGCAGAAGAAGATTTCGCCAGCGCCGAGAAAAAAGCCGACGAGCAAATGGCGATGCTCATCGCAGAACACCAACACAGCTTGTAGCGCTCATTGCTGGACAAGCACAGCGAAATAACAGGCCGTCTTCAGTTCATTGTTGGCGGCATTTTTATTTCATCTGTTTAGGTTGCGCACTATCGCGACACTCTTTTGCCTTCAGTGGATAACACTGATATGCGCAATTTTGTACAAAACCATTCTGAATAAATCGGCTACACTGGTTGTTGCAAAAAGGTAGGATATGAAATGCCCAAGCAGAAAAGCAAAAAGAGAGAACTAGCCAAGTTTCATATCGCTAATGAACTTGGCGGAATTGAGCTTCTCGATGCACAATACGAAACACAAAACTTTTCGCGCCACAGCCACGAAGGGTACACGGTAGGAGTTATTGAACGCGGTGCTCAACGATTTTACCGCACCGGTGGTCATCATATTGCTCCACAAGACAGCATTATTTTGGTTAATGCCGAAGAAGTCCATAATGGCCATTCTGCTGTAAAAGGTGGTTGGGCCTATAAAGCCATGTACCCACTTCCAGAACAATTTAGTACCGTGCTTCAAGAGTTAGGTTCCTTTAACTCATGCGCTCCTTATTTTCCAGAACCCGTAGTCTACGATCCTGAATTAGCAAACCAATTTCGTTTAGTTTTTGATACGTTAGAGCAGTCGAGTAACCGTCTATTACGCGAAACATTAGTGTACGCGACCCTAACCAAACTGGTAGCACGTCATGCCAAAAGTCCTCCTATCTCACTACCTAAAACTAAAATTCAGCAGTCGCTCTATACGGTTAAAGAATTCTTAGATGACTTTCCTCAGGCCGATGTCTCATTAGAAGATTTATCAAAACTAGCTGGAGTTAGCCCCTATCATTTGGTTCGTTCATTTCAAAAAATGTATGGCTTCCCACCGCATGCCTATCAAATTCAAGCGCGGTTGCGTTATGCTAAAACACTATTGAGAAGTGGTCATCCCATTTCAGATGCTGCGCAAGAATCTGGGTTTCATGACCAAAGTCATCTACATCGCCACTTTAAGCGTGCAATGGGCTTAACGCCAAAACAGTTCTTAGCCAAATAGCAAGCGCAATTTTGTACAATCGCTTGACCCAACCTTGTGGCTTGATAGATTCATCACTTCCAGCAAAGGAATTACTATGGATAGCACACTATTGAACCACATACATTTAGAACCTCGAGGTCGCCTCTTTGGGCAAGGCGCACTGGCCATGCTACCGCTGAGTATTGCCGTTTTACCATGGGGCTTATTGGCAGGATCATTTGCGATTGAAAGTGGCCTGACCGTATTAGAGAGCCAAGCACTCTCTGCGGTTTTATTTGCAGGCTCAGCGCAACTCGTCGCCACGGGGATGTTTAAAACAGGTGCAGGGCTGTTGACTCTGCTGATCACCACATTTTTCATCACTTCTCGCCATTTTCTCTACAGCGTTTCCATGCGCAGCAAAATCAGCCCACTCCCGACACGTTGGCGTTTAATTCTGGGTTTTCTGCTCACTGATGAGCTGTTTGCGGTCTGCGGACAACAAAATGAAAAACAGTTTAACCGTTGGTACGCGCTTGGTGCGGGTTTAAGCTTCTATTTAGTTTGGAATTTGGCCACACTGGCCGGCATTATTGCGGGCAGCTACATCCCCGCTTTAAACGAGTTGGGGTTGGAATTTGCAGTCGCGGCTACTTTTATCGCCATTGTCATTCCGAACATTAAAAACATACCGATACTCGTTGCTGTCATCAGTGCCCTAGTGTTATCGGTAAGCCTGACTCTTTGGCAAGTTGAAGGTAGCTTAATGCTAGCAAGCATTGGCGCAATGTGTGCAGGTTATGTTTCTGAAGTTTTACTCTGTTCGAGCAGGAGGAACCAACGATGATTCTGCTTTCTATCCTCGCCATGACCGCTTTGGTCTTTATGAGCCGTTATCTGTTCTTAGAGCCTAAATTACCGCTGCGTCTCAACCCAGTTATCCAGCGCTTACTCACTTATTCTAGCCCTGCTGTATTAACTGCTATTTGGGCTCCGATTGTGTTCCTGCCAGATCAAACACTTTGGCTTGATCGCCATAATCCCTACTTGTGGGCCGCAGCATTAGCGGGACTGATTGCATGGAAAACCAAGAATGTCCTGCTGACCACGATCATCAGCATGGCGACTTTCTTTTTGCTAAATTTAACGCTCTTAGCCCATTAAAGACAGAGGCTGCGGTGAATACTGATAATAACCGCAGCCCGAATAGCGCAAATCAGTTTTATTGCGCTAGCCATTCAATCTCGATTAAAGTCTGCTCTCCACATTTAAGACGCCCTAAAAAGAGATCGCCACAATGCACTTCTCCAACTCCTTGTGGCGTTCCGGTCATCACAACGTCACCATCAAGCAGCGATGTGTAAGATTTCAGCTCTTCTAAAATGATGGCGGGTGAATAGATCATTTGGTTTACACCACCGCACTGAACCCGAACACAGTTGATGAATAGCTCTAACTGCAACTTATTGGTGTCGATACCATGCAGTGGCACAAATCGGCTAAGTACTGCTGAACCATCAAATGCTTTCGCCCTCTCCCAAGGTAAACCTTTTGCTTTAAGCTGAGATTGCAGTACCCGCTTAGTCAGATCTAACCCCAAACCAACCGCGCTATATTGACCTTTTTTGATCAAAAAACAAATTTCAGCTTCATAGTGAAGCGTCTCTTGGTGAAACGAGGATAGAGTGGTTGTGATGCTCGTGTTAGGTTTATTAAACACCACCATTTGTTCTGGCATTGTGTTATTAAGCTCTTGAATATGTTCAATATAGTTCCGACCAACACACAACACTTTAGACGGGGTTATCTTCTGTTTATCCAAACGAACCGAATACATATACTCTTCCTTGAGATGACTAAGATCGTCGAGTTTACCTCATCTACAGCGCGAGTGAATGGATTTGCATCTTCATTAGATAAAAGTAAGATCTTCGACTCAAAATTCATGGTACCTTGACTATTTTGAACATCACTACATAACATTCTTTTTAATAAATCATCAATAAAAACAACATGTAAACATCATGAATCAGTAATTAAACATTCATTTAAAACATCTACTTTACTCACATCAAACCGTTCGAGCACTGAAGCTCATTGATTATGGATAAGGTAAATAAAATGAACAAAGCAACAATCGCAACCGCAATTCTTACAGCATTGGTATCAGGTTCTTCTTTTGCTGCGACCGTTTACAAAGCGGATGGAAATGAGCTTAAAGTTGGTGGACGTGCAGAATTTCGTGGCGATTTCGGTGGTGATGACAAAGGCAAAGAAATTGAAGGTACGATGAAAAACAAAAGCCGTGCGCGTTTGAACATTACAGGTTCAACAGAAATCTCTGACTCTTTGAAAGGTTTTGCAACCTATGAAGCAGAGCAAACGGTTAATTCCTCCGCCAGCAACGATAAGAATTCTGATTTCAACCAACGTTACCTATTTGCAGGTTTACAAGCTGATTTTGGTGCTATTTCTGTCGGCCGCCAAGATACAGCTGGCGTGCAAATTTCTCAAATGTCAGACATCGGTACTTATACTGGCGCTCAAAAAGAGTTCATCAACGCAGGTAATGAGCAAATCAACAACACCTTCCTCTACGCAGCTACATTTGATGCCCTCAATGTGAAAGCAAGCTTTATTGCAGGCGAAGAAAAAGACACCGATGGCTTTGGTCTTTCTGCAATTTATAACTTACCTATCGGCCTTGGTTTAGGCTTGGGCTACGCAAGCAACGATAATGGCACAGGCCAAGGTGCAGCGAATCAAATTATTGCCGGTGTGAATTACACGTTGGACGATTTGTACTTAGGCCTGACCTATACACAAGGGGATTTGGACGATAAAGCAAAGAGTGAATTCAACGGGATTGAATTTGCTGCGCAATACAAAATCACAAGTAACTTCCGCTTGATTGGTGTGTATCAAAAAACGGAAAATGAAACTGCAAACGTCACAACGACGAAAAGTGATTTTGCTGAGTTGACAGGGCGTTATGATTTCAATAAATCAATCTACACTTACGTTGCCTACAAAATAAACAACCTAGATAAAAAAGACCTCAGCACTGCGTATGATGCAAAAGACTCTATTCGCCTAGGCCTACGTTACAACTTCTAATTTCAATCATACGAACGCATATACTCCCTAAGGATATCATCCTTTTGGCCAAGCACTCGCTTGGCCTTTTTTATTTGACGGCATTGCACCACAATGAAACACATTGCACTAGGCTAGACCATCCCTTATAGAGCCAATGATATAATTTCATTATTTTTCAATAAGTTAAATTTGGCACACAACCTGCTATGTAATAAGTACAAATGCATGGCAGCGTTTGTGCTTCTTTTCAGTGCTAAGGCAGAGCACTGGCCGTTCATGTTCTTTCGCCCTCTTTTTAGGGGGCTTTTTTTATCCCATCACCACAGCCCATACGCAAAATGTTTGGCGTTTCAGACAAGTGGAAATCAGCAGGGATAACACTTGCTCAAATTTATTGAACCACTCCATTCATTTCAGAGATTGGTTTAACGCTGATAAGTCAGTATGATTCAACGACTTTTTCTATAACCCTTTTCTCTATGACCAAAATACTTCACCACCCAATCCAAGGGGCAAGTTGGATGCTAATCGCAGGCCTCGCCTTTGCGATAGTCAATAGCCTTGCTCAAGTCGCCAGTATCAATTATGGCCTGTCATCTACCACGGTGGCGCTGGTTCAATATGCCATCGCGTTAGTCGTTATTTTGCCGTATTTATCAACGTTAGGGATCCGCTACTCGCTGCGCACCGAGCATTTAAGCATGCATATTTTCCGTGTGTTTTTATCTGTGATTGGCATACAACTCTGGTTATGGGCACTCGCCTATCCCGTACCCATTTGGCAAGGTATTGCACTGCTGATGACCTCTCCTCTGTTTGCCACGATTGGCTCAGGCCTTTTTTTAAAAGAGAAAGTGGGTACAGCGCGCTGGGGAGCAACATTAACTGGCTTTGTCGGGGCGATGATCATCCTTGAACCTTGGGCTGACGATTTCAACTGGGCATCGTTGCTGCCTGTTGGCGCGGCATTTTTTTGGGCTTGTTACTCTTTGATGGTGAAAAAACTGTCTGCCCATGACTCACCGTCTACTATGGTGGTCTACCTTTTGGTACTGATCACACCGTTCAATCTACTGCTCGCTTTACCAGATTGGCAAACACCTCAAGGGAGCACTCTATGGCTCATATTGCTTTTTGCGGGTGCGATGACAGCACTGGCTCAATGGGCGATCGTTAAAGCCTATGCGGTGGCAGATGCGTCTTTTGTGCAACCTTTTGATCACGCGAAGCTGCCACTGAATGTTTTGGCGGGTTGGTTAGTGTTTGGCTGGGCACCACCCGGGCGATTATGGCTTGGCGCTGCCATCATTATCGCTTCAGTGGCCTTTATTACTCACTGGGAAACAAAAAAATCTTCTCGTTGAAATAAAAAGTCACTCAACTCTTTCCTATTCTCTAAGCAATGCTTCTTGAGGAAAACACGATGGCAAAACCGATAAAAATCACACTATACCGATGGGCCGGAAGTTGGGGTCCATTTAAAGTCACCATCCCTTGCGGCGAGTGTACGCTCACCAAGGACATTTTGACTGACACCTTCAATAATGAACTGGAGGGCATTCCCATCGAGTTAGAAGTCAAAGACTGGCTATCGTACTGGTGGGAACCCTTGAAATTGGGCGCATGGCACGCCCCAATATTGGTCGTTGAAGGTAAAGTGATCAGCCAAGGAGAAGCGTTAAATCGAGGTGTTTTGGTTCAATCGGTGATCAAAGAGTGGGCACAACGTGACGAGTTAACTGGCAATATTGTGTATGGAAAAGCCACTTGCCCATACTGCGTCAAAGCAAAGAAATTGCTGGATGAAGCGGGGATTCAATACACCTATCATGATGTAGTCAAAGAAAGTGCGGCGCTGTACCGGATGATCCCAGAAGTTAAAGCCATCATTGGTCAAAAAACGCCCGTCACCGTGCCACAAATTTGGCTAGAAAGCCGCTATATCGGCGGGTGTGATAAATTGGAAGATTGGCTAACCAAAAAAAGTCAGTAGTGCCCCCCCAGAGTATCTGGTTACTTTAGAAGAAAAAGTACTGACGCCTCAGAAACCGCCGACTCTTTAGTCAGTAATGGTATACGGGCTCTTTGTGGACGAATGGTGGACGAATTTGCACAGTCATTTTTACCCCAGTAAATAAAGCAAAGCCCCAGCTTGTTACCAAGCTAGGGCTTTTTAATTCTTAGGCATTCACTATTTGCTGAATTTCTTCACTAGCGTTTTAATGAAAGACTTTTTCTTTGCTTGTGGTTTGCCATGCATTGCATCATACATCGCTTTTTTTGCGATCAGTTGACCAACGTAAGCACCACCTAATTCATAACCCATGAATCACCTCAACATGTAATTTATTTACCTGACGAGGTGTATATTAGTCCAAAAAAGAACAAAAACAAGACTTAAGTCACAAAATAAAGTAATTAATTTTCAGTTAACCGCGTTTAGGCTGCTTATAGGTTTTACCAGCAGCCAAGTAAGTTTCTTTCTGCTTAACTTCAAACATGGTTTCAAAAAACCAAGCAACAAACTTAATAACGTCATCGCCTTCATTCATAATGTGTTCGACAAACTCTTCTTCTTCACCTTGCTCGTTTTCTTGCAACACGACGTGGTAAATGCGTTGCTCCCCATCCACTTCGGCTAAAGCAAACTGACCCACTAACGATAAGGCTGCTTCAGCAATATCTTGATCTTCAAATACTTTCAGCATATCTAACGCTTGAGGAAGTGTTTTTTGCTCGCACAAGCTTTTGACTAATGCTTGAAATTCATCTTGTTGCATTGATTTTTCCGTCGAATTAATGTCGCCGAGATTATACCTCAAATTATTTCTCTTGTGCCGACATGTACGATGTAAATGCACCACTAGACTTAAACCGCTTCAAACCGGAAGGGTATAAACAGCATTAAGCGAATTTGGTTTGACGTAAGCGATAGGAAGAACACAACACCAAAAACATAGCGCAACTGGTTGCTAAATAGAACCAGCCTAGCGACATCTGACTCGTGATCCATCTTTCCACCAAGTATCCTCCTAAGAATCCAGCTAAACACATTTGAATGGAGCCGGATAAAGCCGCAACGGAGCCCGCTTGAGTTTTGTGTGGCCCGAGCAGCATGCTGGTGGATAATGGAAATGAGATACCTTGCGCAACCGTTAACCAAGTAAATCCCCACACTAAATTGAACACGCTCATCGGGGTTATCAGTAACCAAATACCGGCAAAAGCCATAATGACAATCGCCAAAGCAAGTAAACGTTGGGATGAAAAACGATCATTGAGTAAGTTAACGGCAACACTGCCTATCATCAAACCCGCGGAAGGGACGATCATTACGGTTCCATAATCGGCGGCCGTTAACCCCAGCTTGTTTTGCAAGAGAAAAGGCAGCACAGACAGAGTCACTAAGCTAGATAAATAGCTGATCCAGTTGTAACTGGCGCTGGTCAGCACTTGGGAATTTTTCAAGAGTAGCAAGTAGTTATGCAATACGGCCTTAGGTTGAAACCGATGTTTCGCGTATGGCAACGTTTCTGGCAATATCCACCAACCTAAAATAAAAATGGTACAGATATACACTAATACGAACACAAACACGGACTGCCAACTTAAATGAAAGGCAAGCCACCCACCGAGTACGGGGGCAATAATTGGCATAATTGAGGCGGTGATGGCGATGTAAGAAAGCGCCTTTGTTAATTGCAGACCATCATAACTGTCACGCAGCACACTGCGGCCAAGAACAGAAGCACTTCCCGCGCCAAGCCCTTGCAGTAGGCGACCAGCAGCCAACGCATGAAAATTATCCGAAAAACAGACACACAATACTGTACCGGCCAAATAGATCCCCTGCCCGAGTAAAAATGTCGGGCGTCTACCAACCGCATCAGACAATGGCCCGTAAAAAAGCTGTGACATCCCAAACGCCACTAAAAAGAGCGTGACGAGCCATTGAATACTGGCTTGGTCAACCATTAAGTCTCGGCTGATCAGCGGCAGTGCAGGTAAATAGATGCTCACCCCAACTTGGCCCGTGGCAATGATCATCATCGCCAATAACATCGGCGTCTTTTTAAATGGTGTGCTAGCGAGAGTTTTCATGGATTGCTAAGTGAGCTCTTATCGTCGGTAGATGTGGTGTCAAAATACGTTTTCAGTATATATTGGCAACTCAGATTTGATAATAAAGCACTCAGGAAATGAATTAGTTCCAATGAGGAATGAGTAGGGTAACGATGGATTGGATACAAAATGTTAAAACATACATGCGAGTGGTTGAAGAAGGCAGCTTTAACGGCGCGGCACGTAAGCTCAATACCACCAGCTCAGCCATCAGTAAACGAGTACATTGGCTGGAAGAGAAAATTGGCGTGCAGTTACTTAAGCGCACCACACGAACGGTGACACAAACCGAAGCGGGTGCTCTCTTTTATGAGCGAGCAAAAGCACAACTTGAAAGTTGGCAATCGGTGGTTGATGAAACACGATCTGTCAGCCAAACTCCCGCTGGCCTGCTAAAAATTGGGGCGACACTCTCTGTGGGCTCAAAATTTTTGGTGCAGTATTTAGATGAATTTCTACAGCGCTACCCTGACATTCGAATCCAACTGACCACAACAACTCCGGGGCAATTGCCCGAACTTCACCTTGATTTATTCATCAGCCGAGAAATTGACCAACTCAACTCCCTCAGTTTTAAAGCCTCACCCCTATTTGAACATAGGGCCGGCTTTTATGCTTCTCCTAACTATATTGAAAAATATGGTATGCCCAAATCTGCCGAACAGCTTCAACAGCACAATGTCTTGATTTGGGGAGAACACACAACGCGCGAATTAAAAACCTCAACGGGCAAACGCCTATCGTTATCAGGTAATTTCGCGACAACCAATCCAGAAGCACTTTTCTATGCAGGCAAAAATGGCATGGGAGTGATTGTCACCAACGACGTGATGGTCAAAGAAGAGCTACGTTTGGGCAATCTGGTACGTTTGCTACCCGATATCACCGTTGATCAAGCAACGGTTTACGCTTATTACCCTAAACTTGATTATCAACACACTCGAACTCATTTATTTCTCAACTACTTAAAAGAAAAATTAACGAATGAAGCTAGGTAACTAAATTGGGGATTACGTCTATTTCCATCACAAAATTGTCCACCAGAGCAAATTTATCCTAGACAAAAAAGTACTCATAAAACTCTGCAACTAAGCCGCTGAATAACCAATATTTTATTTTTTTGCGTCTCAAGTACCCATCATTGCGAGTGGCAAAACTGCGCAATGTCGACCATAGTCACTAAGTGCATATTCTAAAAAAACAGAGTACGACATATGACTAAAACATCATTGGCTAGGGATGCAGTTAGTCTAAACACCATTAACGAGCTCATGCTGCTCGATGGCTCTGAGTTACATGATCGAGCCACATTGGTGCTGCATACACATTTTCAAACCTGCTGTACATGCATCGTCGAGTTAGACAAATGGCATTACAGAGCTCACACCTTATCTCATGCTGGTGAGGCGCCAGACAACAACGACACGGGTTATCCGCTCAGGGGAACACCGTGTGAGCAAGTGTGGAAATCAAAACAGGAATACTGTCTGTTTCCATCACAAGTGATCAAAATTTTTCCTGATGACAAGTTTCTAATTGAAAATAAGATTGATGCCTATATCGGTATTCCACTACGTGCCAAGAATGGCGAAATACTCGGAATGCTCGTGTCTACCTTCTATTCTCCCATCGAAGATGAGGAATTCGTGATTGGCTACCACCGAATCATTGCGAACATAGTCGTTCACAGCCTGCGCAATAAGTGGTTGAGCGAACGCTCTGACAGCTTGGTTAATCAACTTAGCTATGAAGTTTCTCACGACAACCTGACTGATTTAATGAACCGCAGTTATCTAGCTGACAAATTAGAACGCTTAGTTGAAACAACCAATGAGCCGTTTACTCTTGCTTATTTAGACATCGATAATTTTAAATCGATCAATGACTTATATGGGCACTATATTGGCGACCAAATCATTAAGTTTGTGGCTAATGCCATCATTCAAAGCGTTCCGGAAGAGAATTTGGCATTTCGAATCGCAGGGGATGAATATGCGTTTATCACCTTCTCTAATGATCCGTTGCAAATCTGCCGCTGCATATTGGATAAGCTAAATACAGGTTATGTCGATGCATCACATCGCATTAAAATTAGCTTAAGCATTGGCATTTCAAGGAAAACTCAAGAGACAATCACGGCCGATCAACTGATACTCAATGCCTGTTTAGCACTCAAAGAGTGTAAGCAAACTCGCGGTAGTAATATCCGTTGCTATGATACCCATCTGAGTGACCAATACCATCGTCAAACCCAAATCACAGAAGCTCTACGCCGTGAACTCAATAAGTTAACCAGTAAAAATAGTGAGCTATTTGTGGTGGCGCAACCGATCGTCAGTCGTCACCAAGAACAGTGGAACTATTTTGAGATTCTCACTCGCTGGAATAGCGAAACTCTGGGTGCGATTTCACCGATTGAGTTTATCGATACTGCTGAGCAGTCAGGTTTAATTGTGGAATTAGGAGAACGCATTGTTGAGCTGGCATGCCTAGCAAAAGTTGAGCTAGAGGAGGGCTTAGGCTACAAGGTAAAATTAGGACTTAACTGTTCGGCACATGAACTGATCAACTCCAAGCGCTATCTCGAACACTTAATGCAAACCATTACTCAATACGGCTTTGAGCCTAATGAATTCACAATTGAGCTCACCGAAACAGTACTACTTTCACAAACCAGTGAAGTTAGATACATCTTAGATAAGCTCAGACTACTTGGTTTTACCATCGCGCTTGATGACTTTGGCACTGGCTATTCGAGCTTGAATTACATCCATAGCTACCCCATCGATTGCATTAAAATTGATGCCACTTTTATCAAAAACATGGTGTGTAACGAAACAGCGGAGCGCGTAGTTTGGTTGATTATTCAATTGGCAAATCAACTTCGAGTTGATCTCGTCGCAGAAGGGGTGGAGAACCAAGAAGCTCTAGAAAAACTCTATGCTATGGGCTGTGAACAGATCCAAGGTTACTATTTTTCAAAGCCAGAAACACCGCACTCTATCGTGACTCACTGGAACAACATGAGCCATGTACGGCGCGCATAAAAAACCCTCACTCTGAAAGTGAGGGATTACTAATATCCATTATGCTATCACATTAAGACTCTTGGTCAGCCGAAGACTCACTGGTGGCATACCGCAGTTCTTGCTGCTGAAGCATAGAATCGAGTTCATTACGCCTTGCAACAAACCCCGCCATCTCTTTTTTAGGCACTGAGTTTGCCATTGGTATGTTGGCGGTCATGGCATTCACTGCGCGATCTCGAACCATCAGCTCATAATGCAGATGAGGCCCAGTGACTCGGCCCGATTGTCCAGATAAACCGATCCGCTCACCTCGCGATACTTTCTGACCTTTACGCACTAAAATTTTACTCAAATGCAAATAGCGTGTTTTGTAAGTACTGCCATGTTGTATCACCACGTAATTACCCGCATAAGGGTGCTTACGCGTCATGATCACCGTACCATCGCCAGTCGAGAATACCGGAGTACCGACTGGTACACCAAAATCAGTACCATTGTGCGGAGCCACTCTTTTTGTGACTGGGTGCAGGCGATGCGCATCAAAGTTAGAGGTAATGCGTTTATTTGTCGTCGGATAGCGTTGAAATGCGCGCTGTAAACTATCGCCATTTTTGTCATAGTACTGCCCATCACGGTGTAAATAAGCAGAAACGTCTTTGCCTCGACTGTAGATTTTAATCGCTTGGATTTCACGATTGCCCGTCAATTTCTCACCGACAAATTGACGAGATTGAACCACTTCAAATCGATCGCCAACCCTAAGATCACGAGAGAAATTGAGTTTATCTTTAAGTAAAGAGACGATCTGTTCTATCTCAGCGCTGCCTAACCCTATCGAATTGACCGACTGAGAAAAACTGCCTTGGATCTCGCCAACCATGGCGAACTCTTTCCATACACCCGGTATTTTAACATCTTGAAACTCATAGGTACCATCATCTAAACGTGAATATACCGCGCGCTCGACTAGGCTAAATTCTAGCTCCATTTTGGAAAGCGCATTTCCATTTTGCGCTTTCCAAAACCTGAGGATGTTGCCAGGTTTTAACGTATCCAATGCGAGGTAGTTTAAATCGGTTTCCATAATCTTCATCAAGTCTTGGTAACCAAAGCCAAGTTGATTAAAGATAGTACTTAAATTGTCACCAGATTTAATCTCATATTCAAAATCCGGAAGATTTTTTACCTCAATAGCATCAGATAAAATCGACTGAACAATTTGAGTTTCGGTAATAGAGAGCTCAATTTGGCGCTGTAAGGAGCTATCCTGAATAGACGAGGAAAATGCGATGGCCGCGACAATCGGTAGGCCAATAATCGACGCTTTTTTTGGAAGTGAAAGCTCAGAAAAGCGCAGAATGAGAGAACGAGGAAGCACTATCTATCCTGTGGATTAAGTCAAAAGAGCCTCAAGATTAAGACTTTCTGTTTCAAAAGTCACCTATATCGTGTGATTCTATGGTCAAAAAAGGCACCGGAGTGCCTTATAATAAATCAACAATTACACGTAAAAATGAGTACTGTCCTAATCATATTTCACGCTTTCACAAGATTTATCAACAACCTATTGATAAGTCGTCACTAGGCTATTTTCTTCGCCAAAACCATTGGCAATGTACTGGTCAGCGCTAGGATCGTTAACCCATTGTTGGTCATCCAACAAGTAACGAAATTGAAATTCAGCATCTTTAGGTAAACGGGTTTTAAATTTAAAACTATTACTTTTCGCCACCTTTTTCATCGGTTCTGGTTGCCAGTCAAGAAAGTCCGCTACTATCGCAACATTGCCAGCCGTATCTGGGACGTCCACTTCAAAGGTCACTTCGACTTCTTCTTTTGTTTTAAAAAAACGTTTATTGATCATCACAAACTCCATCTCTGTATAAAAAACATCCTACCTAGTGAATCATAAGAAAATAGACTCACATCCACAACTCTAAATAGTAAAAATTCCGCCGCCGAACCACTATATTTATAACCTCAGTTGAATATTCCCCCCTCTTTACAGCATTTTAAATGAGCGTAGAATCCACCGCGCTTTCTATTTTCCCCTATTTTCAATAAGGTTATCAATTATGTTTGCCGTATATGAATCCTATAAAGCCGGTCTGCTACGACCAAAACAGTGGCTAAATAATATCAGTGCAGGTTTGATTGTAGGGGTTGTCGCTCTGCCACTGGCGATGGCATTCGCTATTGCTTCTGGCGTGAAACCGGAGCAAGGGATATACACCGCCATTATTGCAGGCGTTATCGTTTCACTGTTTGGCGGCTCGCGAGTGCAGATAGCTGGCCCAACGGGTGCTTTCATCGTGATACTCGCTGGAATTGTGAGCCAGTATGGGGTCAGCGGGTTGCAGATAGCCACTATGATGGCCGGTGTGATTCTATTGGTTCTGGGGGTCGCAAAACTCGGTAGCATCATCCGCTATATTCCTGACCCCGTAATCGTCGGCTTCACCAGCGGTATCGGTGTCATCATCTGGGTTGGGCAATGGCAAGAGTTCTTCGGCCTCCCCAAGATCGAAGGTGAGCATTTTCATCAAAAATTAGTGTCTATTTTCCATGCCTTTCCGCAGATGGATTGGGCCACAACAGGCCTTGCGTTATTTTCACTCGCGCTGGTTATCTTCGGTCCTAAGATCCCTAAGCTCTCGAAAGTACCAGGGCCGCTGCTTGCTCTCATCACCGTTACCGTGTTGCAATATTTTGTTGGCTTTGAAGGGATCCGCACGATTGGATCGGCTTTTGGAGGCATACCTCAAGG
Organism: Vibrio sp. V15_P4S5T153; assembly: GCF_963874485.1. Lineage (NCBI taxonomy): Bacteria > Pseudomonadati > Pseudomonadota > Gammaproteobacteria > Vibrionales > Vibrionaceae > Vibrio > Vibrio sp. V15_P4S5T153. The sequence goes on from NZ_CAWNHR010000018.1 coordinate 204,564, forward strand.
ATTGCCAGAGTTTTCGCTTCCAGAAGTTAGTTTCTCTCAAATTATTCTATTGATTGGCCCTGCTTTTGCGATTGCCATGCTAGGTGCGATTGAATCATTGCTTTCTGCGGTGGTCGCCGATGGTATGGCGGGCACCAAACACAACTCAAACCAAGAATTAGTCGGCCAAGGTATCGCTAATATCGTTGCTCCTCTCTTCGGTGGTATTGCAGCAACAGGCGCCATTGCACGTACTGCAACCAATATACGCAACGGGGGGACAAGCCCACTTTCGGGCGTGGTGCACTCGCTCACTCTGGTCATTATCCTTATTGCACTTGCACCATTAGCCGTCAATATTCCGCTGGCAGTACTCAGTGCGATTTTGTTCGTCGTAGCATGGAACATGAGTGAAGTTCCCCACTTTATTAAATTGGTTAAACGTGCACCCAAAGCCGATGTGGTTATTTTGTTGCTAACCTTTGGATTAACCGTGTTTGCTGACTTAGTTGTCGCCGTCAATATCGGGGTGATCATCGCTACCCTTCACTTTGTAAAACGTATGGCATCTAGTGTTGAGGTAAAAGCCAGTACACACCATGAGCTCAGTGCTGAGCTGCTTCGTCATGGGCAAACTCAGTTACCAAGAGAACTCGCCGTTTATGCCTTAGAAGGCCCATTTTTCTTTGCTGCGGCTGAAACCTTTGAGCGTGTGATGAGCAGCATTCAAGAGCAGCCAGAAATTTTAATTATTCGCCTTAAATGGGTTCCATTTATGGACATTACTGGCCTGCAATCCATTGAGGAAATGATCGAAAACTTCCATAAAAAGAATGTGCAAGTGTTGATCTCTGGTGCAAATACTCGTGTTGCAATGAAACTGAAAAAAGCGGGGATTGTTGATTTGGTCGGTGAAGATAATTTCTTTAGTCAATTCGATGATGCGCTCAGCGTTAGCCTACAACGTTTGAATATCAGTACAGCTCAATAAAGCTCATTGGACCTATACATTTTTGGCCTTTAGCCTGCGGTTAAAGGCCTTTGACTGACCCGTCCCTCTTACCTTAACCGCCCAATTTTCCTCAGCCCTCCTTAATTCTTTTTAAAACGCACGCCTCAATCACCAACAGATTATTAACCAATGCAACAATAACAAAACAAATGACCATGTTATCTGAGAATAACAGCTCTTTTGTTTGAATACTTAACCTTGATTAATGAATAGTATTGCAAGCCATCTTAAAAATAGATATTCTTGCCTGCAATGACTAAATAGAGCTATTTAGTGCATTTTTATGCCACCAGTTGGTGACTATTGACCCGCAGTAATACGAGACACGACATGCAAGATAACGCTCAAACTATTGAAGCTCCTGTAGCACCAACACAAAGTAGCTTTTGGATGTTTTTCATCCCTTCGTTAATTGGTCTATTTTTGTTTATGGCGCCAATTAGCTACCAAGGTGACTTAACCATTCCAGTTGCCGTCCTTGCTAAATCTATCCAAGCTATTTTGGGCGATTACCTTGTTGCAATAGTGACAGTGATCATCGCCTTTATGTCTGCAGCTTCCATTTTATGTAAAATTTTTCAACCTGCATTCATTACAAAGAGTCCTTTCTTAAATGGGCTTTTTAATCCATCGGCTCTTTGGTTAGCCGTCCGTGTATTTGGTGGTATCGCCGTCATCATGACGTTTTTCCAAATCGGCCCTAAGGCTATCTGGGAAGAAAACACTGGCGGTATGGTTCTTGAGGGTTTATTACCCACTTTATTTTCTGTATTTATTTTTGCAGGGCTTTTGCTGCCTTTACTGCTTAACTTCGGGCTACTGGAGCTATTTGGTAGTTTATTAAGCAGAATCATGCGTCCAGTTTTCAACCTTCCAGGCCGTAGCGCAATCGACTGCATGGCTTCTTGGTTGGGCGACGGTAGTGTCGGTATTTTGCTGACCAGCAAACAGTACGAAAGCAAATTCTACACACAGCGTGAAGCCGCTATTGTTGGTACAACGTTTTCTGCCGTTTCAATTACCTTCAGCTTAGTCGTTATTGCGCAAGTTAAGCTAGAGCATCTGTTCCTACCTTTTTATGGCACCATTTGCCTTGCAGGCTTTGTTGCAGCGATCATCATTCCTCGCCTGCCACCATTAAGTTTCAAAAAGAACACTTATATTGATGGTACCTCTCCAGCTAAAGATGCCGATGCAGTTCCAAGCGGCCATACCTCGTTCTCATGGGGGATGGAATTAGCACTGGCGAAAGCAAGCCAAGTTAAATCTGCAAAATCGATCTTCGCTGAAGGCATGCGTAACGCTGTTGATATGGTGTTTGGTGTGCTACCTGTCGTGATGGGCTTGGGTACTCTGGCTCTGATTGTTGCAGAATACACCTCTGTATTTTCTGTATTGGGCCAACCGTTTATTCCTTTTCTAGAATTACTTGGTGTACCTGAGGCTGTTCAAGCATCTCAAACCATTGTGGTCGGCTTTGCGGATATGTTTATTCCCGCGATTCTTGCAGCTTCCATTGATAATGAAATGACACGTTTCGTGATTGCGGCCATGTCAGTGACTCAGTTGATCTATATGTCTGAAGTGGGTGCATTAATGTTAGGCAGCAAAATTCCTGTCAACATCCTTGAGCTGTTTGTCATATTTATTCTGCGTACGCTCATTACACTGCCAGTGATAGCTGGTGTAGCACATCTCATTTTTTAGTAAACAATGCGGCAGTAACGGCACTAATAACATTTCAATATGCAAGTCCCCACTTATGTGGGGATTTTTTTGTTCTAAACTAAAGATTGATTCGACCAAATTAACAGAAATATAAATAGAAAATAATTTCATTGATTAAATTATCACCTTATACTTTTAGCCTATGCTCTAAGAAAAAAGCAGAAGTAAATAAGGTAGTTTATGATGAGATGGATAACCGCTTTACCACTTATTTTTTTCAGCTTATTTGTCCATGCTGCAAGCTTAACTATTACCCTCCCAAACCAAGATCGGGTTACTTATTCTCTTGCACAATTGGCAGAGATACTGCCTCGTGAAACCTTCACGACTCAGCTTCCTTGGTTACCAAAAGAAAATACTTTCACTGGTTTTAAAGTTATTGATTTAATTAATCATTTGCAAGTTGGACAGGTTTCGTCTGTATCATTTTTGGCCATTAATGATTACGCCGCTAATATTGCAATTGAAAACTTAACTCGCTATGAACCCATTATTGCTTATCACATGAATAGCGATGAAATGAAAATAAGAAACAAGGGGCCGTTTTGGCTGATCTACAATCTAGATAAATATCCACAAATAGACAATGACATTTATTACACCCAGATGGTGTGGCAGTTAGAAAAACTATTGATTCACGGTAAATAATGAATTTTAAAAAATACAGCACTTTACACCCCTTGCTATACCGAGCAAAAACACTGTTGATTGTCCTGTCAGTCGCCTTGATCGTCGCTAATTTGTATATACTTTCGACCACACGCTCTTTAGCCAACTCCTATACCGACCAACGTAACTATGCAACTTGGTATTTATTCCAGCTCACCAAGGAGTATTCTGAGCTTGTTGCTTCGATTCCTTATTACCTAGAGTCAAAGGAGAAGAGAGCGCATACTTGGCTGCAGTATGAGCTGATTTGGAGCCGTTTTGACTTGATTCTAACGAGTAAGGAATCGGATAATTTTATGGGGAGAACGGATTCCCAGCATTTCTTTAAGAACAACTTTGATGATTTCAAAATATTAGAAAGCTTATTGCTGGCCGTTAAAGATCAAAAATCATTGGCTGTATTTGAAAAACATGCTCGCTTGATTTACGACCAGATTATCGGCTATGTAAACCAAAACTTTCAACTGCAAAGCCCTATCTATCTCGAGCAAAAAGAAAAAGCAAATAGGCTAACACAGGTACAATTTCTGCTGATGTTCTTGATGCTGGGTTGCATTGGCTTAGTTAGCTATATTTTTCATAAAGAAGCGGTTGCTCAGCGTACCTTAGCATTAACTGACCCTCTAACTGGGCTTGCAAACCGCCTTGCTATGTTTGAAGAGCTGAATCAAATTTCTACCAACAACCCCTTCTCTCTCTTTCTTCTCGACTTAAATGGCTTTAAGCCCATTAACGACCAAAATGGTCATAAAGCAGGGGACAGTGTGTTGCAGCAAGTAGCGTTTCGCTTAACACATTCGATTCCAACCTTTGATTATTCGGTATTTCGTATGGGGGGTGATGAGTTTGCCCTGATCATCCATAGCGTAGATGCGATGGAACTGAGCATTATGCAACGCCACATTAAAGCGTGTTTTAAAGAGAATTTCTTCGTGGATAATGGAGTGGGAGCAAAGCTTTCAACCAGTATCGGTATTGCCTCTTTTCCTAAAGATTCAGCCAATATTAATCAATTAATACATATTGCGGATAAGAATATGTATGCCATGAAGTTTCTACAAAAAAGCCCCTCTGTATGAGGGGCAAAGTTACCATCGCTTTATAGTTATAATGAGTCCGCTATTATTTCAGGTTAGTCGCTGCAATAAGTGATTAGCCGAAATCGCCATTGACATATCCCATGGTTCTATCATCTTTAGGATTGTTGAAAATCACTTGTGTATCATTGTGTTCAACCAATTCCCCCATTAAGAAAAACGCCGTGCGATCAGAAATACGACGCGCTTGCTGCATTGAGTGCGTGACAATAACGATGGTGTAATTCTTTTTCAGCTCTTCCATCAATTCTTCAATTTTGTGTGTTGCAATCGGGTCAAGGGCGGACGTTGGTTCATCCATCAAAATCACATCCGGCTCCATCGCTATCGTACGTGCGATGCACAAACGCTGTTGTTGACCACCAGAGAGACCAAACGCATGCGACTTCAAGCGATCTTTTACTTCATTCCACAACGCCGCGCCGCGCAATGAGCGCTCAACCACTTCATCGATGTGCTTTTTATCTTTAATCCCTTGTGCGCGTAACCCATACGCCACGTTTTCATAAATACTCATTGGGAACGGATTTGGCTTTTGGAACACCATTCCCACTTTGATACGCAGATCTGCAACATCAATATTGCCGTAAATATCTTGCCCATCCATCGCCAATTTACCGGTGATAGTCACGCCTTCAATGAGGTCATTCATTCGGTTCAAACAGCGTAATAAAGTCGATTTTCCGCAGCCAGAAGGGCCAATCAGCGCTGTCACTTGACGAGTTGGAATAGGCAGGTTGATTGATTTTAGCGCTTGGTTATCGCCATAAAAAAGGTCTAGGTTTTCAATATTAAATTTGTTCATTCTTGTTATCTCTCAAAATTCTGTAAATCGCGCCCAACGCTCTGCTTAATAAGAAGCGGTATTAAATCGTCTTGCGATTAGCTTCGTCACCATGTTGATCAGTAGCACAACCACAATCAGCACGGTTGCTGTGCCGTAGGCTTGATTCCACTCTTCAACCGTGAACAGCTCTGTTGTGAGCTTGTAAAGGTGAACGGTTAGGGTGCGGCCTGAATCGAGCAATGAATCAGGAATACGTGCCACCATTCCTGCGGTTAAAAACACAGGAGCCGACTCACCAATAACACGACCAATACTCAAAATAATTGACGTGAGGATGCCGGGCATTGCACTTGGCAAAATCAGACGCCAAATGGTGTATATTTTTGAGGCTCCAAGACCATAAGAACCTTCGCGATAAGTTTGAGGAACGGCCATCAACGCTTCTTCTGTGGTCCGAATGATCACAGGCAAAATCAAAATGCTGAGCGTTAGCGCACCCGACAAAATAGAGAAGCCTAAGCCTAGAATCACCACAAAGAAGGTCATGCCAAATAGACCAAAGATAATGGAGGGGATCCCCGCCAAAGATTCGGTACAAAAGCGGATCACTTTCACCAAGCGGCTACCGATTTTGGCGTATTCGGTAAGATAAATCGCCGTCATAATACCCAACGGGGCGGCCACCGAAATAGAAGCGATCACCATATAAATCGTCGATATGATCATCGGGAAGATCCCGTGTTCATTGCCAGTACGGGTGTAATCGTCAGTAACGAAATTCCAATCTACGTGTTGTAGCCCGTTAGAAAGGATGTACCAGATAATCCAAAATAGGAAGCCGACTGTTACAGCGGCCGCAATCCAAATAGATATTTTCAATACGTTATCTTTTAGCTGGCGGGCACGTTTTAGTTTTACTGTATCCATCACTATTACCTCGCTCTCTCACGGTTTAAATAGAGCAATGTGGCATTCAAGATCATGATGAATGCCAATAGCACAACGCCTGTTGCATAAAGCGCACTGGCATGAACACCACTTGCGTAAGACATTTCAATCGCAATATTGGCTGTCAGCGTGCGTGCTGAGTCTAAAATACCTTCAGGCATCGCTGGCGCGTTGCCCATCACCATAATAATGGCCATGGTTTCACCGAGCGCGCGCCCAATTCCTAAGATGACGCCGGTCATAATTCCGGAACGAGCTGCCGGTACCAGTAATTTGAAGATGGTAAAAATACTGGATGCACCTAATGCCAAAGAACCTTCTTTGTACGCATGAGGGACTGCGCGAATAGAAGTCTCGGACACGGTAATCACCGTCGGTAAGATCATGACACCAAGCACAATAATGCCCGCGAGAATGGTATTGCCCGCAGGAACTTGGAAAATGTCCTGAATCAAAGGAACAATAATCACAAGACCAAAGAAACCATAGACCACGGAAGGAATACCAGCGAGCAATTCAACGGCTGGGCGAATGATATTCGCGACACGTTTTGGTGCGACTTCGGCAATAAAGATAGCGGTGAGTACGCCCACAGGCACACCAACGATAACCGCACCAAACGTTGAAATCACAGAAGCGACAATCATAGTTGCCACACCATACAGAGCTGGCGGCAACCAATCTTGTCCAAGGACGATACCCGAGATACCCACTTCTTGAAATGCGGGAATACTTTCGCGGAAAATGAAGTAGGCAATGATGGCAAGAGACACAATGCCAATAATGGCACTGGTAAGAAACAACCCGTGGAAAATGCGCTCTTTCCAGTCCACACGCTTTTTAGCACGAAGTGCACGTTTGGAAGCTTGCGTAGAAACGTTGTTCATAAGCTTTTCACTATTTGTTGCGATGGTCATAGTATCAATCTCACTATTCGATGGAATCGACGTGGATAGAAAAGGCTCAGCCCCAACGATGGGCTAAGCAAACTTTTAAAGTTATTTCCCCAAACAACTTGAAGTGGCGGCTAAACAGCAAGTCAGTGAATTCCCATCCACATGGATAAAGCATGTGTTTGGGCTGAACGAAACAACGTCGCTGCACCTTCAAGTCGAATGGGAGAGTCTATTAGTTCACTGCGATATAGTGATGTTCTGCAACGAGTTTTTGAGCTTCAGGCGTTAGCATCCAATCAAGGAACTGTTGCGTTTGAGCGGATGGTTGGCCTTTTTTGTACAGTACAAGGAAAGGACGAGCCACTTTGTATGAACCATTTTTCACGTTATCTACCGATGCATCAGTACCGTCTACCGCTAAGGCATGAACCGTGTTATCAACGGTGCCAAGAGAGATGTAACCGATGGAATAAGGGTTAGACGCAACCATAGTTTTCAAACTGCCGTTACCGTTAGCTACTTGAGCTCGTTGAGAGATAGCAGATACCGTCTTGTCTGAGATTTTTTTTGTCAGTTTCATAATCTCTTCGAATGCACCACGAGTCCCTGATGCGGTATCGCGAGTAATTGCAACGATAGGTTTGTCTTCACCACCGACATCTTTCCAATTCGTGATCTCGCCTCGGTAAACAGCAGAGACTTGTTCAGCACTCAACCCTTTTACTTTATTGCTTGGATGCACAACCACCGCTATACCATCAAGCGCGATCTTTTCTTCAACTAATGATGCTTCTTTTTCTGAGCTTTTTAGGCCACGTGAAGACATACCAATATCCGCACTGCCGTTCTTAGCGGCTTTAATACCGGCAGAAGAACCTGGGCCTTGAACCTCAATAAACACGTCCGCGTTTTTCTTCATATATGTTTCAGAGAAAACTTCCATCAATGGCGTTACGCTGCTAGAGCCAACAGCAGAAATGGTTTCTTTTGCAAAAACTGGGTTAACTGCCAATGCACCTAAAAGAGCGATTGCACCGATTACTGTCTTTTTCATCACAAATATCCTTAAGAGGCTTTATTGCCGTTGTGTATTGAACGAAACTCACTTTAGGACGCAAATATGACAGTTGTGTTTCACTTAGTTTAAAACTAGATGACACAGTAAAATATTTTAGGAAAACAGAGGAAGGGCAGCGCATTTTTGAGTGCATCGCTTAAGATCAATCTGAAAAAATTGGCAAAGTCATTAGGTGCCGCCGCGAGTCAGAAATTATCCATTTATTACCCGACCACCAGCAGAGCACCCCATTCTAAGTTCGATTTATAGGGGTGAATTTTATGAACGCTCAAATACCGGTTTCGCCAATTTTCTCAGCAGATTCGGCTTTTTCACCACCAGATAAACAGCCGTAACGGCAAGGCAGAAGCCCGCAACACCAAACCCATCCAATGATTCATCAAAAGCAAGCCATGCTTGAATGGCGGTGGTTGGCGGTACAAGATAAAACACTGAAGCCACACTTGAGGCCGCACCGTGTTCAACCATATACAACAGCAATAAAATAGAGACACATGACAGCACCACAACCAGCCATACCAGTGTCATGATAAAGGTCGGTGTCCATTGCACTTGCATGGTTTCAAAGCTCCAAGCCCAAGGTAAAAATAGGCATAACGCAGCCACATATTGCACGGTAGCGCTGCCAATCATATCCACACCTTGGCAAAATTTTTTCTGATATAAGGTGCCGAGCGTGATGCCGAGCAGAGATAACAAACACAAACTAATTGCAGGCCATTTGTGTACTTCCGATTGCCACTCAATGTTACCCATCAAGACGAGACTTATCCCAGAAAACCCAAGAGCTAACCCTAACCACTGCGCCAGATTAAAGCGCTCTGTACTCATAAAAACCAGCAGCAGCGCAGTCAAAATGGGTTGCGTCCCCACCAGCAGAGCACTTAAACCTGCTGGCATTCCCCAAGAAATCGCTTGGTAGGTTCCGCCCAAATAGCAACCATGAATCAACACGCCCGTTATACAGGAATGCCACAAATGGCGACCACGCGGAATGCGCCTTTTGAGCAATAACAGCAAACCAATAAAAAGCACCACGTTCGCCACCATGCGCAGCGTGAGCAGCGTGGCAGGTTCCGCATACATTAAGCCAAACCTTGCGCCAACGAAACCAGATGCCCATAGCACGACAAACAAGAACGGGATCATTCTTACAAACATCACAAAATTCCTAGCCACAATCGATTCTATGCTGCTACTTTATTTGGGTACAGTTATTCGCAAAAGGCACAGATTTGAATAATTTAGTGGGTACAGAATGAAAAGTAAGCTTAAAAACACGGATCCTAAATATACTGAACCTAAATATACTGAGGTAAAACGTCATCTTAAGCAGACCATCGACGATGGTTTATTCCACGCACACGATAAAATGCCTTCCATTCGCCAGCTATGCGAACAACTGTCTGTCAGCAAAAATACCGTTATTCGTGCTTATCAAGAGTTAGAAGCGATGAATGTCGTCTACTCTCAGCCTCGTTCAGGCTATCGAGTCCAAGGTGCTGTAACCCCTTTGGAGATTCCGCTGCCACAACCCAATAGCATTGACCTGCTCTCTTTATCTAAATCAATTTTGGTTCAACCCACAGTGAAACATCACATGCCCGCAGGTTCAGCGCATCCTAATACGCAAAGCGCCGCGATTCGTAGTTTGTATGCAGAAATTGGCCGCCACAGCCGCCAGCAAACGCACATTCCTAGCCACTATCAGCTACCGCCAGGTAATAGCCATTTAGTCAAACAACTGCTAAAAATATCGCAAGATTTGGGCCTACAAATCAAAGCACAAGAAATCGCCATTACGCATGGCGGTCAGCAGGCCATCAGCCTCGCATTTCGTGCATTAACCAAGCGCGAAGACATTGTGGCCGTTGAGTCACCTTGTTATTTTGGCACGCTGCTGTTGCTTGAATCATTAGGCTTAAAAGTGGTGGAGATCCCCAGCCATAGTGTCGAAGGCATCGACATCAGCGCCCTCGAACAAGCGCTATCTCAATGGCCGATTAAGGCGATTCTCGTCACGCCTAATTTTAACAACCCAACCGGTTCACAAATGCCTCTGGAAAAACGTAAACAGCTTTTGGCTGTCAGTGGTGATACACCAATTATTGAAGATGATGTGTTTGGTGGCCTGTATTTTCAAAAACCGATACCTTGCTTGAAGATGCTGGATGGCAAAGGCCGCGTTATTTACATCAATTCGCTCTCCAAAACCTTGGATTCACGGCTGAGGATCGGTTGGATCATCGCTGGAAAGTATCAAGCGAAAATAGAAAAGATACTGCTCAGCGAGAATATGGGCAGCTTGAATTTAATCCAATCAGCCGTAGCGGAATTTCTCGAAAGTGGTAAGTACCGTCAACATCTAGCCAAAATGCGCCGCACTTACCAACTGAACCAGCAGCGCTTTGCCAAATTGCTCACCACCTCGCTCAATCACTACCCGTCGCTGCAAGGGCAGTTTCAATTAAGCCGACCTGAAGGTTCATTTTTATGCTGGCTGACACTTCCGTCATTCATCGATAGTTTTGAGCTTTATCAACGTGGCCTGCAAAACAAAATCAGCCTCCTGCCGGGGCATCTTTTTGCAACGCAGGGACAATTCCAACACTGTATCCGTTTCAGTGTAGCGAACTTTGAAGACAACATGGCATGGCAGGAAAGCATAAACAAACTGACCGAACTGATTCATCTCGCGGCATCAGATCACAAGACGTAAGCGTACGCATTTTAAAAAATTGCTGACTAACCACTTGTATTGCAACAAAGTCGGCATAAGATGAATGCCTTAGTTCAATGAAGGTTTGCTATGAATAATCAATTATCATTAAGAGCGTTAGAGCGCGGTGACTTACGCTTTATCCATGATCTCAATAACAACCGCAACATTATGTCTTACTGGTTTGAAGAACCTTATGAATCTTTTGATGAGCTGGAAGAGCTGTACAACAAGCACATTCACGATAACGCCGAGCGTCGGTTTGTGGTTGAGAACCGAGATAAGGAACTGATCGGTCTCGTTGAATTAATTGAAATTGATTACATTCACCGCAGTGGCGAGTTTCAGATCATCATCACGCCAGAGCACCAAGGAAAAGGGTTTGCACAAACCTTGATCAACAAAGCATTAGACTACTCTTTCACCATTTTGAACCTACACAAAATCTACCTGCATGTGTCGACGGAAAACGAAAAAGCCATCCATTTATACCAAAAAGCCGGCTTTGTTGAAGAAGGGCACTTAGTTGAAGAATTCTTTATTAATGGCCAATATCGTGACGTAAAGCGCATGTACATTTTGCAAAACGCGTATCTTAATAAGCCCGCGTAACGTCATAGGAGTGAATAATGGTCACTTGCAGTCAATATGATTACATTGAGCTCGCGTGTTTGTTTCATTTGCCCGTCAAGCTCACCTTAAAAAATGGTATTACCTATTCAGGCACCGCGATGGACACTCTGCGCAATGAACACCAACAAGAGTGCATTGTGTTGAAAAATGAACAAAGTGAACACTTAATTGAAACCAATGCCTTATTGATGATGGAGGCATTAAGCTCACATCCTCATTTTACCCTGATCAAATTTGACTGATAAAAGAGCGTGGCAGCACACAAGCCACGCTTACTTATTAGCTTTTTTGCGTTAACTGGCAATATCGAGCTTGTTGCCTGTCACGCCATTAATGCGAAACCACCCAGCGATGCTGAAACGCTCAGCATTGGTAGGTTGTACTTCATGCGGAAAACGTTCGGATAAAAAGACCAGTAAACGCCCCGCTATCGGCGCAACCGTCGCGAGATACTGATCTTGAACATCGTAAATAACCAACTCACCTGCATCAGCACCACACCACCGATCATTCATATAAAATACCGTCGTCAGTTTGCGGCTGGCGTTGCCTGTAAAGGCGTCGAGGTGTTTTTGGTAGAATGCTCCTATTTCATATTTGGCAAAATGAGCTTCATATTCAAATAGCCCAAGAAAAAAGTGGCGGTTAACCTCTTGCCGAATTTGCTCCATACGTTGCAAATAGTCTTGCACAGGCAAACCCATGCTGTTTTCAATCCACTGGATTTTATCGTTGCGTATTTCAACCTCTAATTGCAAGGCATCGTGCCTGCCAATTCGCGCCACTTGTAACTGCGGTGGCGTACACGCTCGTAGGTTTTTGGTTTGCTCTGGTGTTAAAAAGTCATCCCATATGTACCAACCTTGATCGGCAATTGCGTCCATCAATTTATCTAACGACATTTTCACACTACATATAACAAAAGTGCTGTGGTTATATCGATAGCAAGCCATAACAACAAATCGGTGTTTCGATGCTTAAGACAAGGCGAATTTGTGGAGGTGGAGAAGCTGGCAAGAAAAGACTAGAAACAAACACCGTGGTTGTTGAACAACCTATCGTTGAATACACTCCTACATAACAAAGGGGCACTGACTCGTGCCCCTTTAAATTTAATCAATAAAGATAATTAATCCAGTCTTAACGTTACACCACTGTAGTTACTATAGCCTTTGAGCATCACATGGTAGGTGGTTCCTGGTGTTGCAGAAATTGTGCACTGTTCATTGTTACCCGATTTGTAAGGGCGACAATCCCACGAAGACGTGGTTGGTTTGCTGCCGGCTTTGACATACAAATCAGCATCACCTGAGCCCAAACTGATCGAAACTTTAGCGCTGGTTGAGCTTGCGACCGTAAAGGTATAGAAGGCTTCGGAGCTTCGCGTACCTTGTAACCCTATTACTGGTTTGCCTTTTTCTAGCACATTCCCCGTTGGAGGCACTACGCCACAGCTAGCATTTACGCCCACTTGGTTAAAGGCATCAACCACATCCGCTTTGTTATAACCTAAGTCTTGTGCCGCTTTTGCGACGCCACATCCACCTTGGTCAAAGGTACTGTTTGCTGTCCAATATAACTGGTTAGCGACGGTGAACACTTCAAAACCTTTACGAACCGACCAATTGGCTTTGTTGGCTAGCAAATAATACGCGCGATTAAACACACCACTTGAATAGTGAACATTTAATCCATTGTAGTATTGAGAAGCGTGATCGATAGAACGGCCATCTTTTGACGGTTGATCAAAATAACGTAAGCCACCGGAAGATTTGAAAATGTCGCTCCCGACCACCCAGTCAACGCTGCCTTTCATATAAAATTCAGCTGCTTCCCCAGCAATATCAGAGAACGCTTCATTGATACCACCAGACATATTTTGGTAAACAAGCCCTGAGTTCTGCTCGGTAAAGCCGTGGCTCACTTCATGCGCGCTGACGTTGATATCCACTAATGGATAAAATGTATTTTGGCCATCACCAAAGGTCATGGACGATCCGTTCCAGAAGGCGTTTTCATAGTTGCTGTCATAATGCACACGCATAGTTAGCTGGAAGGTTAATGGGGTGGTGTTCATCCAGTCTTTGTACATATCGAACACCACTTTACCAAAGTAGTGTGCGTCATTAAGCGGTGAATAAGCGCCATTAATCGCTTTGTAATCGTTGTAATTACTCGCGTCGGTACATGAATAGCTGAACGTTGAACCACCCGATGTCGCATGCTTCATATCCACGGTTTTTACAGCGCTATTCACCATGCTACAGGTGTTGCCTACTTTATTTATCACTAACCCTGGGAAATCTGTTCCGTACTGATAAAAACCTGTCTTCTGATTTCCACCAGGTCCAGTACCCGTCGCCTCTGCATGGTTTAACCCTTCCCAAGTTTGTAATACGTCACCAGAGTTCGCATCAATAAAGAAAAATGGCCGTGCAGGCTCATTGGTTGCAACAAAGAAGTCGACTAAATAAACCATTTGAGCCATTTGGTTTTCGTCCAAACGCACCATCAATTGAGCGCGCTCGTTTTCTGTAACAAGATCCGCACTCGTCAGTGATGGGTTTTGTTGTTGGTAATGCGTAAGTGCAATACTAACCGCCTGCTTTTGTTCAACTTGTGGTGAAGTACTTACCACATCAGAATCAATTTGCTGCGCCATCATGCCGTAAACTTGGCCGATACCTTTCTCAGTTTGCGTTGCTACGACTGACGTATTAAAGACCGGTAAACCATGATACATCTGCTGGTAACGGACTTTGACTTTACCATTAGGTAGAGTGACGCTTTTTACCATCTGAAAGCCATTTTGTGTTGGCACAATACTGCGAGCCTGCATGGATAAAGCTTGTTCTAGTAGACTTGGATCATCAACCTGCACCATTTTCGCGGCTGATACTGGTAGTGCTGCGCTGATAGAGGCTGCGAGGAATAGCCACTTCATTTGACGTTGTACTTTTTTCATTTCTCAATCCTAGAGAGTTATTATTAGCATCCGCTGACGACTTACATCCAATCAACCACCAGCGACGTGACTGCGAATGATTCGCTCATTGAAAATGGATCAAGAAAACCAACCTCGCCAGTAGCACGGAAAAATAGTGCAAAACGAGCGTCAAATAAAATGGTCACAAAAAAGACAATAGCCAAAATAACTCGAAAATTTATTACAATAATTAACTTGTATATTAAGGAGATAAACATAAATGATAATTATGTGTACATTTAATAGTGCACATAACTATCAATATAATTTTTGCTTGAAATTGAAAAAGGCAGCGCTCGCTGCCTTCTATTAATCACCTTGCTACCACTAAAACTTATAACCAGCGCCTATCATAAATACCCAAGGATCAATGGTCACATCGGTTTTTTGCTCAATGCCGCCAAACTTATAAGTCGCTTCAGTTTCAATATCGGCATACCAAACTGACGCATTCAAAAACCACTGTTCGTTGAGCATATAATCAAAACCAGCATTGGCCGCTAAACCCCAAGAATCTTTGAGTTTGAGATCCGTTAAGGTTGCACCACTTCCCGTACTGTTAAAACCTTCATCGAAGAACATGGTGTAGTTAATGCCCGCTCCAACATAAGGACGAAATTTCGATGACGCTTCACCAAAGTAGTATTGCAACATAAAAGTTGGCGGTAGATGTTTTGTTTCAGCAATGTCACCTAAGTTCAAAAGATTGGTTGAAATAGTATGGCTAAAAGGTGTAGCCGCTAACACTTCAAAGCTAATATTGTCGGTGATCATATAGCCTATTGTTAAGCCAAGCTGAACGTTTGAGTCCACAGCAAGCTCTTCATTTGAGCCTAAAATACCATCGCTGCTATCATTGGGCACCACAGCGGCAAGACCGGCACGCACAAGAAAGTCACCTTCTTTGTGGGCAAAAACATTCGTAGAAACAAGAGCAGAAAGCACGGCAAGGCCGCAAAGTGTTTTTTTCATTGTGATTTCCTTTTTGTAGGGCGAGGTAATAGTTTTTATTTGCGCGCACAGTAGCACATAAAAACCACACTTTTTTGATGGAAATCAATTTGTAAAATTTATCGCCGATCAGCTTACAACTCTGCAACCTTGATCACTTTTCTAGACATAAAAACACACAGTCATGTAATGCGTTTTTTATGTGCATCACACCTAGCCTAACGTTGAAATGGCTTTGTTATTTATGGTTAAAAACTGACAATATTGGTAAGAAATAGTAATAACGTTTTATTGTCAGAATAAATCATCATAATTTATCACGCACCTAACAGAGCTTGACGGACTCCTCACACCACAATTGTTAATATGAACTCCTCAGATTAACCCTTTCTGCTTTTCTAAAAACAAAGGACAACTCAATGAAACGATTTCTTTTACCTCTATTTGGTTTGCTCGCGTTAGCGGGGTGTGATCAACAAACACAAACAGAAAGTACTAAGGCTCTAGAGCCCACCGTGATGGTGACGGAAACAGATGCCGTACCGTCACCCATCTGTGCAAGCGAGTTGATGCCGGGAGGTTGGCAAGCGACAGAAATTACCGACGAAGCTAAAGAAGCGTTGAAGAGCGCTTTAGCACAAATGGAGAGCAATGCACAATTAAAAGACATTATCGATGTCCGTTCACAAGTGGTTAACGGGGTGAATTATGCCATTGAGTTTGAAATGGCGGATGGCAGCATTTGGAATGCGATAATCTATCGCAGTTTAGAAGGTGATTACTCGTTAACCCAACCAGCAAAACAAGGCAAATTGTGTGAATAACCTCATCTCATAAGCCATGATTAAACCAGAGTTAGAGAGTAAAAAGAGGCCATGGCCTCTTTTTACTCCTCGATACTATAGCTATTTAATACTATCGCCATACACCCCATTCACCCGTAGTTCCGGGCTCTTCATTTTTTGTCCACCACTGCGCGGTCCAAGTTTGCTGCTTGTGCATAACGACATCACCGGACGTATAAATTTTAGTCGCATTCCAAGCATTATCGGGGACAGGTGGCAGTGGCGTTTCCTCTTTTAGCAAAGAAAGCTGATAACTGTAAGTCGCGTTTGGAGCAAACACACGGTTAGCATATACATTCTGGCTATCGTACATATAGTGATTCATTTCTTGGTGCCAAATACCAATAAACCATCCCCCTTTTTTCACTTGGTTAAACTGACCCGCCATTTCCACTGGCCACGTTGCTGTATTATTGGCTGAAATCGCTAAGCTGATATCGGTCGTTTCATTGCCATTGGCATCGAAGGTACGCAAACGAACCGTATCGCCAGATTCAACAGGACCGAAACCTTGTGAAAGATAACCACCAAGATCGCTGAGATTCTGCGCAGGTTCTGATGGGTCTGTCGGATCCGTTGGGTTTGATCCACCACCGCTAAAACTAATATCACTGCAGTTATAAAAACCTTCGCCCGCGGCATCAATACGTTGCCAGCGAGTATAAAGCACAGCATCACCACTTCTATCGGCGGGCAGGGTAATCTTGATGCGATATTTTTTATCCGTCCCCACTGTGATATTACCTTTGGTATCAATAAGATCCAGATCATCCCAAGTTAATGGGGCCTCACCGGTATAAGTCGGTTTAGAGAGATAAAACTCCCAATAAGAGGGGTTATGTGGCGCGGTAGCATTAAAGACTAATTCGATTTGTTGATTAGCGTCTAAATTCACGGCCGTTTTTTGCCAATGAGGTGAAGCAACATCTAGCCCTGCTTTCGCGTTGCTACCTGCGGAGCACAACAAGCCGTCGCGAACAACAGCTTGAACATGAGCCATGTCACGATAATTTGCCACATTGGCCGCCACTTCATTGCGTTGTACAAAAGGATAAGCTCCAGACTGATCAAAAGCCGCTTGGCATGCTGCATTAGGGATCGTATTACTCCAAAAACCACCATCTAAGTAACAGGTATTTTGCCGCGCGCTCGGAAATTCGACCCAACCATGAGCTTGTGCATGAGCAGAAAGCAATCCGCTCAATGAAAGCAAACCCAATACACTGACTTTATTAAAATTATTCATCATTCTTCCTTTTTGTATTATTAGCATCAATGCCACAGAACGACACTCTGTAACACATGAATTGCCAATCAAAGCTAGCAAGAATTATCAATAGACAGTGTCAAATCTGGGTAGGAATGCTGGACTATTTGCTTATTTTGCCACTCTCTTTCCAATCAAAAAGGATATGAATCATTGAACTCACAGTGAGTTTCGAGTGACTTCATGGTTTAACAATTTTTGCCAACTTTCCTTATCTGCGATTTAATTGACGACAAAACAACCAAAAACAAACATCTCGCGAACAAAAATGAAAACGATTACATCTCAATTTAATGGCACTAACCATGAAAAAATGAAAACTAATCATTTGTTTTTATGCACAAATTAATTCCCTTGTAACATTTGTCACAGAAATACATTTAGTTGCACACGACAATGCCGTTCTCTTTCGAATGAAACATTTTTTATCGTTCGAGCTTTAGAACCATCGCACTACATTAATGAGGTCAACTATGTTTGGTATCTTTAAACCCCAAGCGCATATCGAGAGGCTCGCTACTGAGCGGCTCGATAGCACTTATAGCCGCTTGCGCTGGCAGTTATTCATCAGTATTTTCTTCGGCTACGCAGGCTACTACCTTGTTCGTAAGAACTTTAGTTTGGCGATGCCTTATTTGATTGACCAAGGTTTTAGCCGCGGTGATCTCGGGGTAGCTCTTGCCGCCGTATCGATTGCTTATGGCCTATCTAAATTCTTAATGGGGAGCGTTTCTGACCGCTCTAACCCACGCTACTTTTTAAGTGCAGGCCTTTTAATGTCTGCGTTAGTGATGTTCTGTTTCGGTTTTATGCCGTGGGCAACAGGCAGCATTACTGCGATGTTTATTTTGCTGTTCTTAAACGGTTGGTTCCAAGGTATGGGCTGGCCTGCTTGTGGCCGTACCATGGTTCACTGGTGGTCACGTAAAGAACGTGGGGAAATTGTTTCTGTATGGAACGTAGCCCACAACGTCGGCGGTGGCTTAATTGGTCCCCTTTTCTTGTTTGGTCTTTGGGCATTTAACGATGACTGGCGCGCCGCATTTTACGTTCCTGCCTTTTTTGCGACCTTAGTTGCCATTTTCATTTGGATGACGCTGCGCGATACGCCGCAATCTTGTGGTTTACCACCGATTGAAGAGTATAAAGATGACTACCCAGACGACTACGATAAATCTCATGAGAATGAGATGACCGCGAAGGAAATCTTCTTTAAGTACGTTTTCTCTAACAAATTGCTGTGGTCTATCGCTATTGCCAACGCTTTTGTATATCTCATTCGTTATGGCGTATTGGACTGGGCTCCTGTTTATTTGAAAGAAGCTAAAGAGTTTACCGTTGATAAATCTTCTTGGGCGTACTTCTTGTATGAGTGGGCAGGTATTCCGGGAACGCTATTGTGTGGTTGGATATCCGATAAAGTATTCAAAGGCCGTCGTGCACCTGCGGGCATCTTATTCATGGTTCTTGTTACCTTTGCAGTACTGATTTACTGGTTCAACCCTGCGGGTAACCCAGGGATCGATATGGCAGCTCTTGTTGCAATTGGTTTCTTAATTTATGGCCCAGTAATGCTGATTGGTTTGTACGCACTGGAACTGGCTCCGAAAAAAGCAGCAGGTACCGCAGCAGGTTTAACAGGTTTGTTTGGTTATCTCGGCGGCGCAGTAGCGGCAAATGCGGTATTGGGTTACACCGTTGACCACTTTGGTTGGGATGGCGGCTTTATGATCCTAGTCGCTTCATGCGGTATTTCTATCCTTTGTCTGCTGTATGCCTACATTGGCGAGCGTGCTCACCATAAAGAAAAAGACAGACTTGCGGAAGAAAAAGCGTCAACGCCATCATAAATCTGACACCTAAATGTGTTGAATTTGCGTTACGCACTGTTCACTTTGAATCAAAACTCTCCCCCTGCAACGTCAGGGGGAATTTTTAAGGATAACAATATGAAACTGACACTACTCGCACTTTCCATGGCTACTTTAGCCAGCTCGGCGTGGGTTCAAGCAGAACCATTGGTGATAGCCCATCGCGGCGCTTCCGGTTATCTGCCTGAACATACCCTTGAAGCCAAAGCGCTTGCTTACGGCATGAAGCCTGATTTTATTGAACAAGATGTCGTGATGACCAAGGATGACCAATTGGTGGTTCTGCACGATCACTATCTTGACCGCGTCACTGACGTTGCCGAGCGTTTCCCTGACCGCGCACGTGGTGATGGCCGCTATTACGCCATCGATTTTACGCTGGCAGAGATCAAAAGCCTGCGCGTAACTGAAGGTTTTAATATCGATGACAAAGGCAATAAAACCGCTGGTTTCCCCAACCGTTTCCCTCTTTGGAAATCAGACTTCACCGTCCCAACCTTAGCGGAAGAGATCGAGCTGATCCAAGGGCTGAACAAAACGCTCGGTTACGATATTGGTATTTATCCAGAAATCAAAGCGCCTTGGTTCCACCGCCATGAAGGTAAAGACATCAGTAAAGCGGTACTGAAAATGCTGAAGGAATATGGTTACGACAGTCAAGAGTCAAACGTTTATCTGCAATGTTTTGATCCTATCGAGCTAAAACGCATTAATGATGAACTGCTTCCAGCAATGAAAATGGACCTCAAACTGGTTCAATTGATGGCCTACACCGATTGGAATGAGACCATGATCTATGATGGCGACCAAGCACAGCCATACAGCTATGATTGGATGTTCGAAGCAAACGGCATGAAGCAAGTCGCCACCTACGCCGATGGCATTGGCCCGTGGAAACCTATGTTGGTTGACGACGCTTCAACCAAAGAAAACATCATCATCAAGCCATTGATGAAAGCCGCTAAAACCGCCGGATTAGTCGTTCATCCTTATACCTTCCGCGCAGAACCCGATCGCATTGCACCTTATGCCGACAGCTTTGATGGGATGCTCGATGTGTTCTACAACACTGTAAAAGTGGATGGTTTATTTACGGACTATCCCGATAAAGCAGTGGAGTTTTTGCATTCAACTCGCTAAGTAAGCGTGATTAACCTTACCACTCTGACACGCTTCATCCCCAGTATCATCATGCTGGGGATGTTATTTTTGGTGACTTAATGCCTTCACCACCTTAAGCACATGCTTATTTAAGTTACTGGCTTCCCAAAGCACCGCAATTTGGCTGTTAAAAGGCATCTCCTCGATAGAAGTGATCACGGCAGAATCATCGATATGTTCAGCCAGTGATTGGGGTACAACAGCTACGCCAAATCCCGCTTGAGCCATTGCAACCATCGACCTCAACTGTGGAGCCGAAAAACGTTGATCGACACGGATACCCACATCGTCAAACAGCGCTTTCATACCATCATGCAATGCTGGCCCCGTTTCACGAGGAAACAACAAAACGTGCTCATTTTTTAACTGAACTAAAGTAAGGCGATCTTTTCCAGCCAAGGGATGCCCTAAAGGGATCACCGCGACAAAAGGCTCTTCAAATAAAACCACCCGCTTTAAAGACTCACTGGCATAACAAGGTAAACGCACCAATGCTATATCCAACTGCTTAGCTTTCAACTGCTCAACCAACTCTGGCATCGCTTGCTCAACCGCGGTGAGATTCACGTTTGAAAAACTGTCCCTTATCTCCCGCACTCGGGATAATATTTGGGTATTCATCGCAACCGAAGTAGCAAAGCCCATCCGCACTTCATTTTTTTCTCCACGCGCCAGCTGTTTTACTTTCGCCTTCGCTCGATCCACATCATTTAAGATGGTGACCGCATCAACATAAAACATTTGCCCAGCCTCGGTCAGCTCTACACCACGTGGTAACCGCTTGAATAACAGCGTATCGAGCTCATGCTCCAATTTCTTTATCTGCTGGCTCAACGGTGGTTGAGCAATACCTAACACTTCAGCCGCTCGTGTGAAATGGCGAGTTTGTGCCACCGCCACAAAATACTTGAGATAGCGAAACTCCATATCTTTTCCATATAGAAATAAATCTTATTTATATTGGATTTAGCCACGTGGAGAAGTCAATCTAAATATACACTTTATTGCATAAATGGTTATTCTCATGCGTGGATTCTACACTCCGCTTTGTGCTTGTTCTCTCGATGTAGCAAAAGAGTTTGCTGAATATCATCATGTAACGGGGGATGGAGAGATTTACCAAACTTCGTTGATGAGTGCGTTGATTGCTGGCGTTTATGAAGGCGCAACAACGGTTGAACAACTGCTGCAACATGGCGATTTTGGCTTGGGCACATTCAATCAATTAGACGGTGAGCTCATTGCGTTTGATAAAGAAGTTTTCCAATTAAAAGCCGATGGTTCGGCTAACCCCGCACACTTAGCGCAGCAAACCCCCTTCGCCGTCATGACTTTTTTCACTCCTGATGTCGAAGTTCCTATCACCTCTAAAATGTCTCGTGCTGACGTTCATCATCTGATTGATGAGCTAGTACCCAGTGACAATATTTTCTGCGCAGTACGCATTGACGGTTTATATCAGTTTGTCAGAACGCGTACCGTGCCGCGTCAAACTCGCCCATTTCGCCCAATGTTGGATGTTGTAAAAGAGCAGCCCACATTTAATTTCACCTTCAAACAAGGCGTTATCGCCGGTTTTAGAAGCCCGCAGTACACCACAGGTATTAACGTTCCGGGGTATCACGAACATTTCATTACCGAAGATAGAAAAGGCGGCGGCCACATACAGGACTACTCTATTTCGTCGGGCTTTTTACAAATTGGCAAAGTATCGCGCTTGGTAATTGATACCCCAACTTCGCTAGATTTCCTTAAAGCCAACCTAGCACCCAATGACATCCGAACCGCGATTGAAAAAGCGGAAAAATAGCGCTGAACAGGAGAAAAAGAATTGGAAAAAGCCGCCAGATAGCACCACCACTTCGTGAAGAAGTGTCAACGTCAGTCAACAATAAGGGTATAAAAATGAATACAAAACCTACCACTAGAAATGGCGCTCAATTAATCGCTCAACAGCTGGAATCTTTGGGTGTCCGCTATATTTTTGGCATTCCGGGGGCCAAAATTGATCGGTTATTTGACGCCATTGAAGACACCAATATTCAAATGATCCCAGTGCGTCACGAAGCCAATGCGGCCTTTATGGCCGGCGTCATCGGCCGTTTAACCGGCAAAGCTGGAGTCACCATGGTGACCTCAGGCCCGGGCTGTGGCAACTTGGTTTCAGGGGTTGCCACTGCCAATTCAGAAGGTGACCCGCTGGTCGCTATCGGCGGCGCGGTCAAACGAGCAGATCAACAAAAGCAAACGCACCAGAGTATGGATACCGTCAGTATTTTCCGCTCTATCACAAAATCCAGTGCAGAAATTCAACATGTTGATGCCGCCAGCGAAGTGATGGCCAATGCCTTTCGCACAGCAGAATCAGGCCGGCCGGGGGCGTGTTTCGTTAGCATTCCCCAAGATGTGTTATCCGACCACACTCTCACCGATATTATTGTTCCATCACGTAATGTTCATTCAAGCCAAGCCAGCCCAGAAGCGATCGAAGAAGCCATTACCCGAATCGAGCGGTCACAGCGCTGCGTCGTATTACTTGGCTTACACGCCAGTCGCGCTGAAAATGCTCAAGCCATCAGCCGTTTTTTGCGCACCACTCAACTGCCTGTAGTCGGAACCTATCAAGCCGCTGGGGCAGTTGATATTAACTATTATCACCATTTCGCTGGCCGCGTAGGTTTATTTAACAATCAGCCCGGAGATGTATTGCTGCAAGATGCTGACCTGATTATCACTATTGGTTTTAACCCCATCGAGTACGACCCAGAGCTTTGGAACGCAAAACAGTCCCCAATCATCCACTTAGACATTGAACCAGCAGAGTATCAGCTCAACTACCAACCTTGTGTGGAAATTGTCGGCAATATCGTTCAATCACTGGATGATATGACCGATTGTGTCACCAATTTCGCACGCCTCTCTCCCAAAGCCTTATCGATTTTAGAGGAAGTGGCACAACAGCGGCAGATAATAAAATCCTACCCTACTCGTCAATCTCAGCATGGGTTTCATCCATTAACCTTAATCAAAGCGATGCAATCCATTATTACCCCAGACACCACCTTATGTCTGGATATGGGCAGCTTCCATATCTGGATTGCGCGCTATTTAAGCTGTTTTCGCGCCCGTCAAATGCTGATCTCAAATGGTCAGCAAACCATGGGCGTTGCCCTACCTTGGGCGATTGGTGCAAACCTGCTTAAACCCAGTACCAAAGTGGTGTCTGTTTCTGGTGATGGCGGCTTCATGCAATCAAGCATGGAGCTAGAAACGGCCGTCCGCCTAAAATGCAACATTGTACATATCATCTGGGTCGATAACGCCTACAACATGGTCGAGATACAAGAGATGAAAAAGTATCAACGCCCGTCCGGAATAAAATTTGGCCCAATAGACTTTAAAGCGTATGCCGAATCATTTGGCGCGCAAGGCTTTGCCGTGACCGAACGTCATCAACTGATGCCTATGTTGCATCAAGCCATGGAAACTCAAGGACCTGCTGTCATCGCTATCCCCGTTGATTACAGCGACAACTACAAGTTGATGCTACCCAGAACACAAGAAAATCGAGATCCAATTTTTGAGCATATCGAAGGAGAAACAATATGAATGGTTTAACCCATAAAGTCGCTTTAGTCACGGGTGCCGCCAACGGCATCGGCTTTGCGATAGCACAGCGTTTATATGATGAAGGGGCCAATGTGGTACTGGCCGACTGGAATGAAGAGCAGCTCGCCACCGCCATCGAAGCTTTTGACTCAACACGCGTCGCGGCGCAAGTGATTGACGTCTCCGATCCTAAAAAAGTAAAAGCTATGATCGATAACGCCGTATCACGCTTCGGTAAGCTCGACATTTTAGTCAACAATGCGGGCATCCACATCCCCGGCTCCGTCTTAGAAAGCAGCGTTGAAGATTGGAAGAAAATATCAGCGGTGAATATTGATGGCGTCGTGTATTGCTCTAAATTTGCCTTACCTGAACTGCTAAAAACGCAGGGGACCATAGTCAACACCGCTTCAGTCTCTGGCTTAGGTGGCGACTGGGGTGCCGCATTTTACTGCGCCAGTAAAGGCGCGGTAGTCAACCTCACTCGCGCCATGGCGTTAGACCACGGTGCCGCTGGCGTGCGAATTAACGCCGTGTGCCCAAGCTTAGTTAAAACCAATATGACCAATGGTTGGTCGCAAGAGATTAGAGATAAATTTAACGAGCGCATCGCACTAGGACGCGCCGCAGAACCGAGCGAAATTGCCGCCGCAGTGGCCTTTTTAGCCAGTGACGATGCATCATTTATCAATGGTGTCAATTTACCCGTCGATGGTGGCGCTACCGCTTCCGACGGCCAACCTAAAATCGTTTAACCACGAAAATTCAGCCAGTACCCAAACCATTTTCCGTGCTGGCTGACATTTTAGTTACACTTGATGCAGCCGAAATTTGCTCCAATTAATTTCTGTCTAAGTCTAGTGGCAAGGATAAATTAGTTGCATCACGAATATCAATACACTGTGTTCTCGGGTAGTCATCCGTTTAGACACCCAGTTACACGAACGTTTTAATGACGATAAAAACACCAAAGGCCTCTCACTTAGAGTGGATTAACAATCGCAAAGTAACTGACTGATTTGTAAAAAAGATATAATTCAAGATTACTCGCAATATTACGTTCATTTTAAGGCTAGATAAACCAGTTTGCATAAAGTATCCGCCATCTTAGATTGTGAGGTACTCCATGCGATTATTGGGTTTATACATTCCGTTA
This sequence comes from Vibrio sp. V15_P4S5T153, assembly GCF_963874485.1. NCBI lineage: Bacteria > Pseudomonadati > Pseudomonadota > Gammaproteobacteria > Vibrionales > Vibrionaceae > Vibrio > Vibrio sp. V15_P4S5T153. The sequence goes on from NZ_CAWNHR010000018.1 coordinate 229,956, forward strand.
ATAACGATGGTTGGTTCGCTCCTACCAGATGCAAGTCAGAGCACGAGTGTACTTGAAGCCAGCCTACCATCACGCAGTGAATTGACCATCACCATTCCATCCGGGGTAACGCCCAACAACTCCGGCGACACCATTTTTCTATTTGATGAATACGAACAACCGTTGGACTCTGTTAGTAGCTACTCATCTTGTAAAGAAGGCATTTAAATCACTTTTAAGGAAGAATTATGAACAAGCAGTTAGTTGCGTTAACCATAGGATTGAGTCTATCAACCAGTGCGCTCGCGTCCGTGCCGTGGGACAAAGACACTGCATACAGTACCAGCGACATTGTCAACCATAACGGTGAGTCATTCGTTGCGTCTCATTGGAGCCAAGGTACAGCGCCCGAGGTGAACAACATTTCATGGGATGGCTGGATACATCTTGATAGTACGAATGTAGCGATGTATGCACATGAACAAGCCTATGTGGGAGGCTCTGTCGTCAATTACAACGGTGATGTGTACCTAGCCAAGTGGTGGGTTAAGGGCGAATACCCAAGCGAATCCAGCACATGGCGATTACTCGAAGACTTTAACCTTGAACCTTCAACGCCCGTTGAAGATCCAGATCCCAACGTAAACCCTAAATCACCAGACACTATTCATGGTGTGGATAGCGATAACGATGGCATCAGAGACAGTTACAAAGCATCGGTGCTTGAAAAATATGAACACCCTGACATTGTCCAACTGGCTCTGGCGGTCAGTCTAGAATATGCCGACCTCCATACATTGGGACTCGAAGAGGCAGAGACGATTGAGATCTCTAAAGAAGACGCAACTACCAAATACAACAGTATCGTTGCTTTCGAGAAATGTGCTCAGCAATTGCAATCGGAAGGCAGGATCGACGAAACCCCAGCACAACTGTACGCCAACTCAATTTATCGCGCACTCTATTACCGTTTGGGTAAAGAACGCTTATTTAAAGCCATGGACTATGACTTTGATGCTTTGGTTTTGCCTGAGAACCCATGTCCTCAAACATTGAATAGCGAGTCAAACTAGATGAAAAACTATATACCAAATTTGGTACTGTTGAGTACGATGATGTCTTTAGTTTCTTCCGCTCAAGGCCAATGTGTTGATAACGTAGATAAACTTCAACTCTTTTATGTCAATGGGATGTTCACCAGCCCTGAAGGCGCACGATCCAATAGAGACGCGCTAGACAGATTTCAGGACAAGCACTTAGGTCAATATGAAAAGTAGCCATAAACATAAGTTGATACTCAAAAATAGTGTGAAATAGTCAAATAGCGGGCGCGGATGTGCTCTATCAGCAAGCGGACTTTATTCGGGGGTTGGCGAGTAAAGGGATACACGGCGTATATACCCAATTTTTTGCCCACTTGTTCCGGGAAAATATCCACTAGCTGGCCGTTACGAAAATCATGATAAACCAAACAGCGCGGTACATAAGCAATGCCGTGGCCGCCTAAAGCCGCTTTTCTCAATGCCGTGGCGTTATCCGTAGAAAAGCAACCCGAGACTGTGACAATGTAGTTTCCTTTGCGGCCTTTAAATTCCCACTCGCTCGCGCCTGTGGTTTGGTAGGCGTATTGAAAGCAGTTGTGGTTGACTAAATCTTCCGGTTTTAACGGTTTTCCATTTTTCGCAATATAAGAGGGAGAAGCGCACACAACCCACTGTGAGTCTAAAATATGCCGCGCAATTAAGCTTGAATCTTCCAAATAACCAGTGCGGATCACTAGGTCAAAACCTCCTTCCACTAAATCAACAAAACGGTTATCAAGCGACATGTCCACCGTTAAGCCGGGGTGTAAATTGCAAAATTCCGCAACCGCGTCGGCCAATATTAGATCGCCTGATATGGTGGGTACCGACATTTTGATGTGGCCGCTGACATTTTCACCAAACCCAGCCACCGCATCGACGGCTTCTTGAGTGGCAAGCTTCACATTTTTCGCACCCTGTAACAGTGCCTTGCCTGCTTCGGTCAGGGTTAATTTACGCGTTGTTCGGTATAATAGCTGCACGCCTAGCTCTTCTTCCAAACGCGCCATTCTTTTACTAACTACCGAATTTGTAAGGCTATTCTGTTCTGCTACCTTACTAAAACTCCCCAGTTCCATCACTTGTGAAAACAATATTAGGTCGTCTGCTCGCATTTTATTATGTCAATTTTGGAATTAATTATTTTCATTATTTCCCTATATCCATAAAAAATAAAGGAGTAAATTTACCCCAAATTAACAAAAACATCACAAATATAATAATTTAGCTACCCGACGTGGCCGAAAGGTCTGTAGCCCCTACAGGATGTCTGCTCCTCAACTATCCTACTATTTAGAGATAGAACGAAGAGCACACTTTACGAGGAAGTATCCAATGAACGAAACCTTACTGGCACTAGTGGCCTTCTCCCCCATTGTGGTGGCAGCAATTCTTTTAGTCGGGCTCAACTGGCCTGCGAAAAAGGCGATGCCCGTGGCTTTTGCATTAACTGTGGCCATCGCCCTCACCTTTTGGGATATGTCGGCAAACCGCGTGCTCGCTTCTGTTTTGCAAGGGTTCGGTATCACGATTTCCGTGCTCTGGATTGTGTTTGGCGCAATCTTCCTACTCAACACCTTAAAACACACTGGTGCTATCACCACCATTCGTAACGGTTTTACGGATGTTTCGGCCGATCGCCGTGTGCAAGCCATTATCATTGCGTGGTGTTTTGGCTCTTTTATTGAAGGCGCTTCTGGTTTTGGTACACCGGCGGCTATCGCGGCTCCGTTGCTGGTTGCGATTGGCTTTCCGGCGTTGGCTGCCGTATTGATGGGGATGATGATCCAATCCACTCCTGTCTCTTTCGGCGCAGTGGGTACGCCGATTATTGTTGGGGTAAACAAGGGGTTAGATACGCACAACATCACCGAAACGCTGATCAGCAACGGTTCAAGTTGGGATGTGTATTTACAGCAAATCACCGCCAGTGTCGCCATCACCCATGCGATAGTCGGTACATTGATGCCAGTATTAATGGCGATGATGTTGACGCGCTTTTTCGGTAAAAACAAAAGCTGGACCGAAGGGTTAGATATTTTGCCTTTTGCGATTTTCTCTGGCTTGGCTTTTACTGTGCCTTACGCGCTAACGGGCGTCTTTCTTGGCCCAGAATTTCCCTCATTAATCGGTGGCTTGATCAGCTTGGCACTGGTTGTCACGGCCGCGAAAAAAGGCTTTTTAGTACCAAAATCACAATGGGATTTTCCAGAAGAGAAATCGTGGCCCGCAGAGTGGTTAGGCTCATTAAAAATTGATATTGAGGAGATCAAAGCTAAACCGATGGGCCTTGCATTGGCATGGACTCCCTATGTTCTGCTCGCGGTTATCCTTGTGGCAAGCCGTGTGAGCAGCGAATTTAAGTCACTGCTGGCTGGAGTGAGCCTATCCTTTAACAACATTCTGGCTGAAACAGGCATCAGCACGGCCATTCAACCGCTTTATCTTCCCGGTGGCATCTTGGTTTTTGTCGCGTTACTGGCAGTAATATTGCAGTCACGCAGTGCGACACCGCTCATCAAAGCATTCGGTGAATCAAGCAAAACGCTGATCGGCGCGGGCTTTGTGTTGGTATTTACTATCCCTATGGTGCGCATTTTTATTAACTCTGGCGTCAATGGCGCAGAGCTTGCGAGCATGCCTGTCACTACCGCCAATTTTGCCGCGGGTTTAGTCGGTGATGCCTTCCCTGCATTAAGTGCCACCGTTGGCGCACTTGGGGCGTTCATCGCAGGCTCAAATACGGTGTCGAACATGATGTTCAGTCAGTTCCAGTTTGAAGTGGCGCAAACACTCTCTATTTCCAGTGTGATGATCATTGCGCTACAAGCTGTTGGCGCAGCGGCGGGCAATATGATTGCGATTCACAACGTCGTCGCGGCATCAGCAACGGTCGGTTTATTGGGCCGTGAAGGAGCCACGCTGCGCAAAACCATTATCCCGACTTTCTACTACCTTGTGATGACTGGCCTTATCGGTTTAGTGGTGATTTACGGCTTTAATATGACCGACGTACTAATGACCCAGCAACCCTAAGTTTGGTGATGTGATTTGGTATCAACTTGGTTTTTATAACCATTAATCTTGTGTAATAAATGCAGAGCTCGCTAGGCGGCAGCTCTGTACAAATTAGGATTCAATCTATGATTATTTCAGCCTCCACCGACTATCGCGCTGCCGCGAAAGCGAAATTGCCTCCTTTTCTGTTTCATTATATTGATGGTGGCTCATACGGTGAGCACACGCTCACACGCAATACCGCGGATTTAGCTGACATCGCACTGCGCCAACGCGTGCTTAATGACATGTCAGAGCTCAGTTTAGAAACACAACTGTTTGGCGAACAGCTTGCAATGCCGATTGCCCTTGCCCCTGTAGGTTTAACTGGTATGTACGCGCGGCGCGGCGAAGTGCAAGCAGCGCGCGCGGCTGAAAATAAAGGTATTCCTTTTACACTGTCTACCGTATCGGTTTGCCCGATCGAAGAAGTATCAGCGGCGCTGGCTCGACCAATTTGGTTTCAACTCTACGTGCTCAAAGATCGCGGTTTTATGAAAAACGTGTTGGAGCGCGCCAAAGCCGCGGGGGTAAAAAACCTCGTGTTTACCGTGGATATGCCCGTTCCCGGCGCGCGTTACCGCGATATGCATTCTGGCATGAGCGGCCCTAATGCGGCGATGCGCCGAGTGTTTCAAGCGATGAAACACCCAAGCTGGGCGTGGGATGTCGGCTTGCTCGGCAAGCCACACGATTTAGGCAATATTTCTGCCTACCGTGGCACGCCGACTAAATTGGAAGACTACATTGGTTGGCTTGGTGAAAATTTTGATCCTTCCATTTCATGGAAAGATTTAGAGTGGATCCGCGACTTTTGGGACGGCCCGATGATCATTAAAGGCATTCTAGATACAGAAGATGCCAAAGACGCGGTGCGATTTGGCGCTGATGGCATTATCGTATCCAACCACGGTGGTCGCCAGCTTGATGGGGTATTGTCAACCGCCAAAGCCTTACCTGCGATTGCTGATGCGGTGAAGGGCGACCTGAAAATTCTGGTCGATTCGGGGATTCGCACTGGGCTTGATGTGGTACGCATGCTGGCTCTGGGCGCGGACTGTACGCTGCTGGGTCGCTCGTTTGTTTATGCATTGGCGGCGCAAGGTCAAAGCGGCGTTGAAAATTTGCTCGATTTATATGAAAAAGAGATGCGCGTTGCCATGACCTTAACCGGAGCGAAAACCATTGCCGATTTGTCACGAGACTCGTTAGTCAAACTTTAATCTCATGATGACAAACCAACGGTAGCCGCACGTTAACCTATCCACAACCTCAATTTAAAATGGGAAACAATGATGGCCAGCACTCTTTCAGACGCCACCTATCGTCAACTGGAAACGCAACTCGCTACGCGCATCGACCCTGAGCGCATCATCACGCAGCAGGCAAAACGCCTTGCTTATGGCACTGATGCCAGTTTCTATCGCTTGGTGCCGAAAATTGTGCTGCGCTTACAAAGCCTTGATGAGGTCATTTTTGCCATTAAAAGCTGCCGCGAGCTTGGCGTTCACTGCACGTTTCGCGCCGCTGGCACCAGTTTATCTGGTCAGGCAGTTTCTGATTCGGTTTTGATCGCCTTAACCGATGACTGGCGAGGCCATCGCATTCACGATGAGGGTAAAAAAATCACCCTACAACCGGGGGTCATCGGAGCCGATGCCAACAAATACCTTGCCCCTTTTCAACGCAAAATCGGCCCAGATCCAGCCTCAATCAACACCTGCAAAATTGGTGGAATCGCCGCCAATAACGCCAGTGGTATGTGCTGCGGCACTGCGCAAAACTCTTACCGCACTGTCGATAGTATGAAGATCGTCTTTGCAGACGGTTCCGTGCTCGACACCGCAAACCCAGAAAGCATCGCTGCATTCAAAATCGCTAAACCCGAATTGATTGAAGGTATTGCTCAACTTCATGCACAAACGGCGCAAAATCACACACTATCAAAGCTTATTCAGCACAAATATCGCCTAAAAAACACCACTGGCTACGCCCTAAATGCTCTCGTTGATTACTCTGATCCGATTGAAATTATTGAACATTTGATGATTGGGTCGGAAGGCACACTCGGTTTTATTGCCGACATCACCTACAACACCGTCATTGAGCACGCGCACAAAGCCTCGGCGTTGCTTGTCTTTGCTGATATTGAGCAGGCTAGCCAAGCGGTTACGACCCTGTCCAAAACCCCAGTTGCGGCAGTGGAAATGATGGATGGACGCGCGATGCGCTCTGTCGCTGACAAAGCTGGCATGCCCGCATTTATTGCGCAATTGGATCTAGAAGCCGCGGCGCTGCTAATTGAGTCTCACGCCAGCGATCACGCGGCCCTTCATTCGCAATGCAGCGCCGTGATGGCAGCACTAAGCGACTACCAGATCATCGAATCCGTACCATTCACCTCTGATGCCAAGACGGTGGCAACCTTATGGGGCATTCGCAAAGGGATGTTCCCTGCCGTGGGCGCGGTGCGCGAAGTGGGGACAACTGTCATCATTGAAGATGTGGCGTTTCCGGTAGAAAGCCTTGCCAATGGTGTGCGCGACTTGCAGGCTTTGTTTGATCGCTACCACTATCACGAAGCCATCATCTTCGGCCACGCTCTGGAAGGCAACTTGCATTTTGTCTTTACACAAGGCTTTGATAGCCAAAGCGAGATCGACCGCTACGGCGCATTTATGGATGAAGTGGCCGAGCTGGTGGCCGTGAAATATCAAGGCTCACTCAAAGCCGAGCACGGCACGGGCCGTAACATGGCACCGTATGTGGAGTTGGAATGGGGCAAAGACGGTTACGCCTTAATGCAACAAATCAAAACCCTGTTTGACCCACAAGGCTTGCTCAACCCCGGCGTTATAATCAACGATGATCCGCGTTCCCACTTAGCTAACCTAAAGCCGATGCCAGCGGCTGATGCCTTGGTCGATCGCTGCATCGAATGCGGGTTTTGCGAACCTGTTTGTCCGTCTCGCACGCTATCACTCTCGCCCCGTCAACGAATCGTCTTGTACCGCGAGCTACAACGTCGACGCGCGCAAGGTGAAACGGTAGAAGCTTCTGAGCTTGAAAAAGTCTTTGAATACCAAGGATTAGACACCTGCGCCGCAACTGGCTTATGCGCTGAGCGCTGCCCTGTTGGCATCAACACTGGCGATTTAGTGAAAAAGCTGCGCACCGCGAAATACCAAAAATTCATCCCCATTGCTACATGGACAGCGGATCACTTTGCCGCCACCACAGCCGTGGCTAAAATCGGCCTCAGTGCCAACCAATTGGCTAGCAAATGGCTGGGCGAGAAGTTAGTCGGCGGCGCAACCAACGGCTTGCGTAAACTCAGCAAAGGCAAAACGCCTATTTGGTATCCACAACTGCCGCAAGCCAATCATCAGAACTTAGCCATTGCAGTAGAAAACCTGCCGCGCCGTGAGAAAAAAGTTGTCTATCTGCCCTCTTGTGCGAGCCGAAATATGGGCCAGCAGAACAGCGCGGGCGATCAGCGGCCATTAACCGAAGTGACCTTATCGCTGCTTAACAAAGCAGGATATGAGGTGATTCTACCTAATGAGCTCAACAGCCAATGTTGTGGCATGCCCTATGACAGCAAGGGAATGAATGAGCTTGCGCAGTCAAAAGCGCAGCAGTTAGAAGCCGCGTTATGGCAAGCTAGCCAACAAGGGCGATATCCGGTATTGATGGATACCAGCCCGTGTGCAAAACGCAGTATTGAACAATTTACCAAACCACTGGAGATCTTAGAACCCGTCGGTTTTGTCAATAAGTATCTGCTGGATTCTTTAGCGATCAAAGTCAAAGAAGAAACTGTGATGCTGCATATCACCTGTAGTGCGCGCAAAATGGGGTTGGAAGCCGACATGCTCAAATTGACCCAAACCTGCGTCAGCACAGTGATTGTGCCAGAGCATATTCAATGCTGCGGCTGGGCGGGCGATAAAGGCTTTACCACGCCAGAACTGAATGCTGCGGCCGTTCATCCGCTCAAAGAGCAAGTCCCTGCTCACTGCGAACGCGGATTCAGTAATAGCCGTACCTGTGAAATTGGCCTATCACACCACAGCGGTATTCCATATCAATCCATTTTGTATTTGGTTGATGAAGTGTCTAAACCGCTTTGATCTACCCTCAATCTTAAAATAGCTCATTGGATAAAATGGGCTGTTTTTTTGTCTCTTTATCTGGCGTACCTTTACCTCGTATACCAAGAGTTTGTAAATACGCTTTGGGGCTTAAACCAAACTGACTGCGAAAACGTTGATTAAATCGCTGTTCCGATTGGTAGCCGCAACACTGCGCCAATATCGCTATATTTCGTTGGCCACTTTGCATTAAGTTCAGCGCGTGATTCACACGCACTTCAGCCAAAACCTCACGGTAACGGGTGCCATGTTGCTTTAAGCGTCGAATTAAGGTCGCGCGGCTCATAGCAAAGTGCGTTGCTACCCGCTCAAGTGGATGTTCTTCTTCTGGTGACTGGGCGAGGTAGTTTCTCAGCTTCTGCTCAAAGGGTAGAGAATTACTCTCAAAGAGCCAATGCAGTGCACCTTGCTCAGCCAATTGTTGGTATAACACCATCAGTAGATAGGCTTGGGTTTCTTGGCTGATTAACGAAAGATCGAACGAGGCGAGCGCATTGAGCGAACTTTTCAATGAGGAGCTGGTTGAAATCACAGGCCACATAACTGGGCGATCATAACTTGCGCTTAACGCAAGCATCGCCTCGGGCGGGCGGTAGGTGAAACTGAACAGCCTTGACGAGAAGTAACCGTGCTCTGGTAAATTTTCGAAACTGAGCGAAGCTGAGGCCTCACACAATAATAACGAAGCGCTCGATAGATTAATCGCCTCTTCCTTATGAAACAGTTTTTTACTGCCAGATTGGATCTGAATCAAGCTTGGAGAGTGAATCCTCACATTTCTCAGCCTTTGTTGCTGAGCGGCTCGAAAGGTGGTGACTTGGTATTGGTGATTCATCACTCCCCCATGAATTAGCGTGTATAGGTTGCGGTCAGCGTCGCTTTTTCTAACGCCAAACTATTGAGGGTAAAACCAACCACCGCAGGTGATACATCGGCCGCCAAATTGAGTTTTTCCGTCGGGAGAGCCCATACCGTAAACTGGTAACGGTGCATTCCGTGCCCTTCTGGCGGACAAGCACCACCAAAACCAACACTGCCATAATCGATACGTGTTTCTATTGCACCGAGTTTTTTGACTTCAACCCCACGTGCTAGCTCACTCACTGTCGCTGGAATATCCAGCGCAATCCAATGCCAAAAGCCACTTCCTGTCGGAGCATCTGGATCAAAAGCCGTAATAGCAAAACTTTTGGTTCCTTGTGGTGCATCAGTCCAAATTAAGTGCGGCGAAAGATTCTCCCCAGAACAACCCCAGCCTGAAAATTCAAAGGTTTTTGCCATCGGGTGGCCTTCTTGGATATCACGGCTACTGAGTTGCAAAGCATTTGCCATCCCTGCAAATAATAAGCTGGTGGTTAACGTCGTGGTGACGATGGCCGAGCTAAAAATCGTCGAGTTCATTGTTTTCTCCTATGAATAAGTTCATGAACAAGTCTAGCAGCATCACCCATGCAACATCCGACAGAAAGTATCATTTTAACGCTTTAAAGATTGAACAGTGATACTTTTTGTTGACCCCATTCCTCTACCATTATCGAGATACTACTGGAGAGGACTGCTATTGATAATATTACGCACAATTAAGTTTACACACATATCGAGACTATTTTTGAGCCAATACTCTCATAGGCTCATATGCTTTATGAGGCATTTATTGCCACATAGAGGAGATCAAAATGCAATTATCAATACGTCTACTTGGCTTAATAGCAGCAGTGGTGTTGAGTTCTACTCAAGCGACTGCTTCAATAGAAAAAGAATCACTCCCCACCATTGCGGATAAAGTAATCCATCCGCATTCTTTAACAACCCACCAATCTCTAACCACTCACTATCCAATCCATTCGCCGGGAGCCAGCTTTATTAAGGTCCACTTTGATAAGTTTCAACTCAGCAAAGGGGGAACCGTCACACTACGCTCTCCACACAGCAATGAAAGTATCACCTACAACAGTTCAGAGAACGGGCCTTTATTTGCCCGCTCAATTAATGGGGATAGCGTTATCGTGGAGTGGAAAACCGGCGAACACCCTGACCAAGCACAAATCTCGATTGACTATTTTATGGCTGGGAATGAAAGTGCCACGTTACCACAACCGAACCTAGCCGCTGATAATTCTGGGTTGTTTTCAACCTGTGGCATCAATGAAAGAAAAGATGTTGCTTGTTGGATCGACTCACACCCTGAAAAAGTGGCGTGGAGTAGCGCCGTAGCAAGGCTACTGATTGATGGTCGTAGTTTATGCACGGCTTGGCGTGTCGGGCCCAATAATCACATGATCACCAATAACCACTGTGTATCAACAGCCTCTGAACTAAAAAATACTGAAGTATGGTTTAATTACCAACGCACGACTTGCGGCGGTAGCTTGGATACCACAGTAAAAGTCATCGGCGATCAGTTATTAAGCACCGATTATACCTTGGACTACACATTATTCACGGTGGCTAATTTCGAGCAGCTAGGACAATTTAGTTACTTAGGCTTAGACAATTCAGAGCCCAGCTACGGCACGGGTATTTATATTCCACAACACGGCGCGGGTAACCCCAAAGAGTTGGCGATAGAAAGCGATCAAAATGGCTCTGGCATGTGCCAAATTGATATAGCCTCTACCAATGGTCGCGGTGCCAATACCGACACAGGGTATTTTTGTGACACTATTGGCGGCTCTTCTGGTTCACCTGTATTGGCCTCTGAGAGCCATAAAGTCATTGCACTACACCACTTTGGGGGATGTGAAAACCAAGGGGTCAAAATCAGCAAAATCTGGCCTCAAGTTGCACCATTTTTTGATAACCAGTTGCCCGTAGGGAAAAAAGGAGGCACTCCACCTCCGCAAGATGGCGTCATCCAACGTGGGCAAAGCATTACTGGCATCACCTTGAGCAAAGGCCAACAAAAACGATTCATTTTACCTGCATCAGAACGCCAAGCAGCGGTAAAAATTTCGATAACCTCTGGGCAAGGCGATGCCGATCTCTATACCCTTTCAGGCAATCCACCGACCAAAAGAGTCTTTGATTGTCGGCCTTACCAATCAGGAAGTAATGAGCAATGCTTAGCAGAGCCAAATTCTGAGGATCTGCATATCATGATCGATGCATACTCGAATTTTTCTGATGTAACATTACAGGTAGAATAAAACAGAAAATTAGCTGACCAACCACTTGCAAGTCGCAAGTGGTTGGTCATAGCTTAAAACTCTTGGTTCATTTTTAGCAAGCTGTTGAGTAATACTGCTTCTTCGTTTGCATCCAAGTATCTCGTCAGATCTTTCACTAACTCCACATGCAACTGATTATGCTGGCGATGAATTTTCTGACCTTCCGCGGTTAAAGTCACGACAATCGATCTTCTGTCATCTGGGTGCGCGCCGCGTTCAATCAACTTAGCATTCACTAACTTCTCTATTTGAACGGTGAGCGTACCAGTTGTGATACCGAGCTTTTGCGCTAACTCTTTCATTCTCAGCGCGCCATGAATACCTAACACCTCGATGGTGTGGATCTGCGCCAGAGAGTAGCCGGTGTCTCGCACCACAGATTGCTCCCATGAGGACATCTTGTCGTAAAATTCCGTTAATTGTTGATTCAGTTTTTCGATATTACTCATCATGCCATCGGGTGAACTTCAAGGGTAAGGTGGTGGATTTTATCAAACTTCGCCAGTATTTGTTTATATTCTGCCACGGTTTTATCAACATGAGATTCTAAGATAATCGCAGCTGAGTAGTGATGACCACTGATTTTCCAAATATGGAGATCTTTAATCACCGCAAATGCGGCTAGCTCTTCTTCAATTAAACGCCGATAGGGTTGCTCGATGCTTTCATCTAATAAAATGGGGCTAGTCTGCTTGATAAGAGCTATTGTCCACTTAGCAATCACGGCAGCGCCGACGATGCCTACAACAGAATCTAACCAGTTCCAGCCATAATATTTTCCAAACAAGAGCGCCACAATCGCCAGAAGAGAAGTCAAGGCATCGGCAAGAACATGCAAATAGGCCGCTCGTAAATTGTGATCGTGATGGTGATGGTCATGGTCATAGTCATGGTCATGGTCATGGTCATGGTCATGGTCACTATGATGGTGGTGATGGTTATCATGCAACAATAGCATGCTCACTAAGTTCACCAGCAAGCCAATGATGGCGACAATAATCGCTTCATTAAATTGAATCGCTTCGGGATTGAATAAACGATGAACCGATTCCACCACCATCAGCAACGCCACAATACCTAATGCAATCGCACTGGTGTAGCCTCCCAACACACTCACTTTACCTGTACCAAATGAGAACTTCTCACTGTGTGCATGCTTTCTAGCATAACGGTAAGCAAACAGCGTAATGCAGAAAGCAGCCGCATGAGTACCCATATGCCAACCATCGGCAAGTAAAGCCATCGAACCGAAAATAGTACCAGAAATGATCTCCGCTACCATGGTGACAAGCGTGAGCAAAAGAACGTAAAACGTGCGTTTCTCATTTTGGTCTGCGCTAGCGATAAAGTTATGACGATGCTCGGTAGTAAACTGCAAAATCCCACTCACTTAGTTTGATGATCAAAATATTTGATTTAAATTTAGTTTGATTATCAAACATTGTAAACAAACTCTGTCTATTAGTACCGAAACCATTGGGGGAAATAGGCTAAGTGGAAAGTAGAGGTAGGAAGGGAGAACGAGAGCCCTCCTCCGTTGAGAAGGAGAGCTGGAAGGAATTACCACATCAAATCATCGGGGACTACGAAATCCGCGTACGGATCATCTTCAGCAGGTAGAGATTCATCGGCAGTTTTATTTTCGATAATGCTCTCTTCATCACGCATGAAGATTTTATCCGCTACCACACCCGGGATGACAGCATAGCCCTCTTCATAACGCGCGATAGCCAGGATTCCTTTGCTCAGTTGATCACGAACCAGTGAATCGACATAAAGTGACTTCACCAACTTACCATCAACAAAGTTGTATTTGATTTCACCGTGTTTTAGATCCAGCTTATTCATCTCAATCAGTTGTTTTACTTGAGCGCGAATTTCTTTGCTCAACAACTGCTCTTTTTGCTGTTTATTTAGTGCCTTGTCGCGCTCTTGTTGCTCGACTTTATTCGCTTCTACTGCCGCTTTCACTTCACGTGCTTGCACGCGCGATTTTTTAGAGCTCTTTTTCGCTTTGCTGAGTTTTTTGGCGTTGACTAAACCCGCTTTTAGCATTTGCTCTTGTAGAGATAAGGTTGCCATGATCAATCCAAGTCAGTTATTTTCTGGTGAGTTTAACGGTTCATGGCGAGTGAATAAAGAGCGCTATGGTTATCTTATTCATCCTAACGAGCAAAAAATGCTTTTCTAAACTCATAACGCTGCTTTGCCGCGTAACGCACCCACTCTTCTGTCGAAAGGGTAACATAGGCTGTCTTTCTCTGGCTTGAGAGCGTCTTTTCTAACTGCGCTAACGCTTGCTGGTAGTCAATGACTTGAGCAGCCTGCGCTTGTTGCTCGATTTGACGATGGGCCACCTCACTGCGCTCATGTTCATTTAAGTAAAGTTCGGCCAAACCTTGTTGTACTTCTAAGCGCTGTTCTAACGATAAATGTTGAGGGATCAGCCGAATCGCTTGTTCATAGCGTGCATTACCTGTGTTTAATGAGAATGTATCCCATTGATATTGATGCTGTGCAAGCCGCTGTTCAATGCTCTGCAACGCCTCTTCTACCGAAGCAATACCTTCGTAGTCATTGGGTTGCTGTACAAAATCATCATAAGCGTACTGATCAGCAAACAAGATATCCGCTTGTCGCCCCCATACTTGTTGATCAATCGATTTTACATAAGCCATTTTGTCACCTAATTCCGTATCCTGACTGATGAGTTCCATTCCAAGCAACGCGTCACGTTGCGCCTGTTTTTGCCAATAGAGTGCAACCAGCTCATAGCGTTCATGGGGCAACTGCGCTTGTAATTGTTGTAGCCGCGCAGCACACACATTTTGCTGACGACACTGTTGCCAAAACTGCTCTATTCTCTCTCTCAGCGCTTTGCCTATTTCTGTTTGCAGCGTTTCACCAACGAGTGTCCACTCTTCATGGGTTTGATGATCGCGATTAGCCACCAAAGCAACGCCACTTTGCTCTGGCAAACGCACCGTGCCCGGCAATGCAACCTCAATTCTATTGGGTGGTGTTTGGATAGTGGGAAACTCATCCCTCTTCACCCACCAATAACTTGCGCTGCCGGCTAAGGCAACGCAGATCAATAACCTAACCCAACGCATCTAGCGGATCTCAGCTTTAACCGGAAAGTGATCCGATAAATTGTAATGCTGCCATAAACGCTCGTCCGTGGTTCTTGGCACCAGCACAGTATTGCGATTTTGTTGTTCGCTTGGTTGTGCAAACTCTTGGCTTACCACCACATAATCGAGGTACTCCACGTTTTCACCACCGGATAAGGGTTCTCCTGCAAAATCATTGATACGCGGATCAAACGTTGATTCGGTATAGCCTGCGTAGCTAGGTTCGGTTGACGCAAGATTAGCGAGCATGTTTTGATAGTCATCGGCAAATTTACGTTTATTCACGTTAAAATCACCGCCATAAATCACCATTTCTGTGCTGGGAATAGAGAACGATTGCGCAAAACTGCGCATCTGTCTGAACTGACGTTGACGATAATCGCGAGCGGTATCGGTATCAAACGCGGCAGTATGCGTTGCAAACAGATGATACGCCTGACCATTTTTGATGATTTCAGCATAATTCACCCCTTTATCAGCAAAACAGTCAGTTCCCGAGCAATCAGGGAAAACATATTGTCCTTGGTTAACAATTGGGTAGCGGCTGACGATGATCACTCCACCGTCATGGATATTCACCCCAGACTTATCGAGCATTTTCGTTTGGTACGGATACTCTTTTGCCAGCTCTCGAAGAAAGGCATCACGCCCCGCAGCAAACACTTCTTGCAGCATTACGGCATCATATCCTTTGATGTGCTGAGGGATGATAGCAAAACGCTCGGCAATATTTGAAGCAATCACAGGTAACGCCCAAACGTTATAGGTCATCACTTTTAAGGTCTCAGCATCGGGTGTTTCTTCTGTATTCGTTGGCGTAATGGTGTAATAAATGTCGTCGTAACGAGTGGTGCTGACGGATTTAAACGCAAGCTCGGTTGGACGTTCAATCAACTGCGTTGAGTAATAACGGTGAACCGCACGATCATTTTGCCACTGAAGAGGAACATCTCGTGCTTGTACCCCATGCTCAATGCTTGAGTTATACCAATGACCTTCCATCTTCTGCTGTAAAGAGAAAACCTGCCCTTGCGGTAAAGTCACCATGGTTTCAAATTGGTACGTTTTGCCAGATTTCACCCCTTGCCAGCGGTTAAAGCTGAGCACCATTTTAGTTTCCCACGAGCCTAGCGTTTCACTGTGTTGCTGCCATTCACTGCCTTGTTGCAACTGATCAGATCCGGTCTGTTTCACGGCAATAGACATTGGCAGCGCAGAGTTATTGGTTAAATAAATATCGGTGTCCGCCAATGCCGCATGAGCAGCAAGAGACAACCCAAATAGCATGACTTTATTAATAATCTTCACGTTTTCATCCTTTAACTGTGAAAAAATAAATTAAGCCATCCCCCTATGAAATATTGATGTAAGAAATACGACAGTTTGAGTACTCCAAGAAAGGTCACGAAAAATATAAAAACTATTGAACGATTTATCGATATTTTTTCTTTCAAGGCAAATTTTAGCGTTATACTGCCCGCCCCAAATTGTGAGAGGATTTTTTGTGGAACGTGAAATGTCAGTGATCATTGGTTTGTGTAACCCTAAAAGCCCAACCAACGTAGGTGGTGTGATGCGCGCGGCAGGTTGCTACCAAGCGTGCGCGGTTCGCTACAGTGGTGAGCGTTATGATCGCGCAGTGAAATTTCAAACCGACACAAAAAACATTCAAAGTAAAATCCCGCTCACCGCGATGGTAGAGATCACGCAGGACTTGCCAAGTGAGATGAAAATCGTCTGTGTTGAACTGGCAGAAGGGGCCACACCACTGCCCGAGTTTATTCACCCGGAAAAAGCGCTGTATGTGTTTGGCCCTGAAGATGGTTCTATTCCACAAGAGATAGTTAACCAAGCCAGCGAGGTTGTATACATCCCAACGATTGGTTGCATGAATTTGGCCGCGAGCGTCAATGTGCTGCTGTATGATCGATTGGCAAAATCCAAGCTCGATATTGACCACAGCCAACGTATTCTCGATAGCCGAGATGTGAAAAATCGTTTGAAGTTTAAACGTGCTGATCAACCTGCCACTTAAGGCTGCAATCGAAGCCAATGAAACAAGCGAACGTTCTTCACTCAATAGAGCCTAACGCTCACTTATTTCATTGGCAGTCATAACGGTTAAGTCTCGCTAGCGAATATCCAACTGTTTAAGAACCGATGGATAACCCCACCCATCTTCACCAACTTTAACTTCGTCTCCCGTTAAATAGTGATAAAGAGTGGGCGCAAGTGAGCCATTTTCGACTGAACCGAGCGGCGTGGCTTGATTGCCAATCGGACTCCCCCAAAAACCGATAAAAGCATCTTTTTCTAGATAGCTTTCACCCGCATGACGCCCCGGAACTTTAGTATTAAAGCCAACGCCCTCTTTAGGAAATAGGTTAATGGTGCCCGCACGGTCGTCTTCATAAATAGCAGCGAGCTGATTAACCGAATCTGGACGGGGCGTAAAACGTGTTAACTCTCGCCACTGCGCACTTGAGCACCACGTCTCAGCTTGATTCGCTTTAGCGTGATAAACGCAACGTTCGACGAGTTGTGCATAATGTTCTAGCTCGTCAGATGAAGGAGGCGACAAATAAGCATTTAGCTGCTGAACGCCAAGCAGCAATGGCTGTTCCGATTTAGCAAAATAGCGCAGTTTATCACCCTTTTTTTCAATCCATTCATCCACTCGTTTACCTTGCCGCTCGCCAACCAACCGTACAGAACAACCTGTTAAATCACATGGTTTTTCTCTCACGACTAAATAATCTAGGCTTTCAGCAAGTCGCGCTACGGTTTCATCGATCACATCAACCTGCTGCCCTGACTTAGAATGGATCGGTTGCCAACGGATCAGCTCTTGATAAACCGGTTGAACTTCCCATCCAGCTTCTGCATTAAAGAAATCCATCATAAAATTTCCACCCGCAGTGGAAGCGACGACCACATCAATCCCTTTGTTTGACGGCGCGTTAATCGCATTCGTCATTTTTGGCCCTTCTCCCTCATCCGATGAGATTTTCTTCACCTTGAGTTTTATTCCCAGTTGCGACGCTAGCGGTTCAAAGATCTGTTTTTCTGGATTGAGGGAGAAATAAACAGGAGCTAAACCATGATCGCCAGCCATGCCCCATAACGTGCGGTCATATACTCCCGCGTCTTGATAGGTTGCTTCTATTTGCGCTAGCCAGTAATCGAGGCGGTTTAGTTCCCCAGTTGGCATGATGACTTCATCGCTGAATGGGCCGCTAAAATGAGCAAAATGATCCGGCCATGGATTATAAATCAGCGTATAGTCGGGCATTCCTTTCAATTCTTTTTGTGCAAGTTGTTTCAACTGGTTAGCAAGCACTTGATGGCGAGTCCAGCGAGTATAAAAATCCCACTTGCTTATCTGCTGATAGCGCGTGACCTCTTCAACTAATGTCGCTCGCAACTGTTGAAGTTCACGTTCGACAATCGCGCGCTCTTTCAGCTCACGCACACACCGCTTTTCACCAAAATCACGTAGTGCCTCACCCGCCCCTAAATTCACTAAACCATCATAAGTGGTGTGAGCATTCCAATCGTATTGCGCATTGCAGTTGAGGGTGTTGAGGTAAGCGAGGCGATCAAACATCGTTTGTACTTGGTTTTTAACCAGTAAGCGATCAAGCTGCAGTGCATCATTACCAAAAAAGTAATAAGCACGGTCGGTTGGGCGATCAACAAAGTGGAAATTGGGTATGCCAGTACCGCCTTGGCCGGACACCTTAGCTCCTGTTTTTATGATCGGTAAATTACGCACACTGATCGTTGGTGTTGATGAAATGCCCACTTGAGTAATAGAAGTGCGATGATCACGATACAAGCGTTTAAAAAACGGCAAGTAATGTGGATCGTGATAAGGCTGCTCAGCCAATATCTGCATGAAACGTACTTGCTGCTGATGTTCGGGTTGAACCACCTCCATTGAAGAGGGCTTAGTGCTCAATCGATTGTTGTGATCTTGGTGAGCTTTGCGGATAAATGGCTTACTCGGGTCAACCAAACCTTCGATCAGCCCTTGTTGCAAACCATCCACGGTGATCTGCACTGCCATACGACGTTGTTGCTGAGAGCGGAGAAACGCAATCAATGCTAGAGGATCATCATCAAATGCTTTTTGTAACCAGGAATTTAGTGCTTGTTCTCGCTCTTGCTGATAGACAAATTGGCGGTAGCCTTTTAATACGTTCATACGCACAAAATCAATCAAAGTAACCGTGATTGCCTCTGCTTTGTTGTTCACTCGTGCCGTATTTTCTGGCTTTGCATCTTCTAATACCCCAAAAAGGGCTTGCTTCATCTCTCCTTCATCCATCCCATTAGAAGCCTGACTAATGATTTGGATCACTATCGGTTGGATTTTATTAATCAGCAATCGATCGGGTTCACTTGACGTCAGATATTGATAGTGATCCGGCAATCTCTCAAGCTGTTGCCACTCACCAATTTCAACCAAGGCATCATACACAGTCACCATGGCCGCAATAAATTGGGCATCCACTTTAATCCCTTCATGATGCCCTTGATCTTTAATATTCTCTTTTTGTTCACTCACCACCTCTTCCCCATAATGGTAGAGGCTATGCTCGAATCCCTTTAAGACCTTTGCGTCATAAACAGTACTTAAATACTGTTTAAATACATCATCATTTTCTAACCCCGTATAACGATCATAATATTGATATAAAAAGTAGCCCAGTGGGATGGCGTAAGTTGGGTTAGAAATTTGTGCAATAACGCGAGCTTTTGTTTTTGCATCTAAAGGCAACATAAGGATATAGCTATCGAGTGTTACCCCGGCGATGGTAAATAAGGTCGAATCACGGGCAAAGCGCGTTGAATAGCTTAAAGACGACGCCATTTGATTTTTCAATATTTGCGCCGAATTGAACAGCCCGCCAACCACAGGCGCGTCACTGATAGCAGCGAAAGAAGTTGATGAAAGTAAAGAAGTTAAGAGTAACGCGATGGGTTTTAGCCGCCCAAAAGAATAAAATATCATACTGTTTTCCCTACAGTTATTGCATGCGCACATTGTGGCAAGCTTACTCGTAAGGTCAAGCCGTAAGTCATATTTACGTTATAAATCGGCCATATATCCATATCAAAAGTAATGATACCAATTAGGTATTCTATATTGGTTAATTCTATTGCGTTCTTAGCGATTCGAATCTATAACAGTGGAAACAAAAATAATAAATAACACCCTCATCTAACGCTAGAGAAACTTGGCTTAATTTGTTTTTAACTTATTTAATTCGAGGTAATCATGCGTACCAACCAACCTGTCACACAAAAAGAAGTCAAGTTTCCACCTAGCTATAACTTATTATCGGTCACTAAACCAAGCAGCCATATCACTTATGCCAGTAAAGAGTTTTGTGAAGTGGCGGGCTACTCATTAGAAGAGCTTATCAACCAGCCTCACAACCTAGTTCGTCACCCAGACATGCCAGCAGAAGCGTTTAAAGATATGTGGGAGCATTTAAAACGCGGCCAATCTTGGATGGGTATCGTCAAAAATAGATGTAAAAATGGCGATCATTATTGGGTTGATGCGTTTGCTTCTCCGATAGTCGAAAATGGTAAAACGGTTGAATTTCAGTCGGTACGTTTATGTCCAAGTCGAGAACACATCACCAACGCAGAAAAAATCTACGCGCAGCTTAAAGCAGGCAAAACACCCAGGCAGTTAAAGCTGCCTCGGACTCGCCTGTGGCAACGTTTGGCCACCGCTTTAGTCCCCATTGCAGGCATCAGTTTTGTGGCTGATACTCTTCTTCCGGGAATAGGCTTAGTATTGATGTTATTACTGTCCATGGTTGCAGGTTATTATTTAACTCGCCGTTTGGAATCGCTCAGTGCCGAAGCACGCAAGATATTTGATAACCCACTAATGGAATTGGTGTATAACGGCCATATTGATGACATTTCTGAAATCAAACTTGCGTTAAAAATGCGCCAATCCGAACTCAATGCTGTGGTGGGACGCATTCAAGATTCAAACCAACAAATTGGTGAAGCGGCCAATTCATCTTCAAAAAACTGCAAAACAACTGCGACCAATTTAGAAGGTCAAACACGAGAAACAGAACAAGTTGCCGCCGCGATCAATGAAATGCACTCTACCGCGAATGAAATTGCACAAAATGCGCAAAGTGCATCAGACGCAACAGAGAAAGCAAAATTGGCCGCCGAAGAAGGTATGGATTCGGTAAAAGATACATTGAATGCAATGCAACAGCTCGCAACCCAACTAGACAGCGCTTCATCGGTTGTCACACAATTGGCAGACCACGGAAAAACCATTGGCCAAGTGTTAATTGTGATCCAATCTGTCGCTGAGCAAACCAACCTGCTTGCACTTAACGCCGCTATTGAAGCTGCTCGGGCTGGCGAGCAAGGCCGTGGATTTGCGGTCGTCGCCGACGAAGTTCGCACCTTGGCACAACGCAGCCATGAGTCCACTAAAGAGATCCAAAATGTCATTGCGCTGATTCAAACCAGCACCCACCAAGCTGTCGATGCGATGCATGAAGGCGCACAGTTATCTAAATTATGTGTTAATAGTGCTAATGTCTCTGGCGATAAACTCAATATGCTACTTACACAAGTGATTGATATTACGGATAGAAATGAACAAATTGCCACCGCCGTAGAAGAGATGGCACGCGTGACTGAAGATATGAATTCAAGTGTTCAATCGATCAGTGATGTCTGTGTTGCGACCAATATTTTGGCCAGTGATACACGAGATGAATGTGAGGATTTAGTGGTAAACCTTAGCTCTCAAGGCACATTAGTTCGCCAATTCCGACGGTTATAATTTCATCTCATACTAGCCCTCTAACGAGGGCTTTTTATTAACGGTAGATAGACTTTGTGGACTCTCGCACAATTAAATCGATAGGGGGTAACCTAGCATCGTGCCTTTCACCACTGAGCAAGTTGAGAATGGAATGCGCGCACACCGCACCGATCTCTTCAATTGGTTGGCGTAATGTCGTTAGGGCCGGAGTGAAATACTGAGAGACAGGTAAGTCATCAAAACCAATCACTGAAACATCATCTGGTACTCGCACTCCGTGGTCAGTTAACGCCTTAATGGCACCATAAGCCGTTTGATCATTAGCAGCAAAAATAGCCGAGAAATGGACTTTCGACTGCAACAGTTCAACCGTCTTTTCATACCCACATTCAGAGCTAAAGTCACCTTGTTTAATGAGTTTAGGCATAGGCTTAATTCCCGCTTCACGAAGCGCTTTTTGGTAGCCAGTGAAACGTGCGGTTGAATCAGGCTGATTAGCGAGCCCTTTTATATGAGCAATGTTCACGTGCCCTAATTGCAATAGGTGCAAGGTGGCAATATAACCACCGAGTACATTGTCCACATTAATGCAACGTACATTATTACTAACAATTTGGTGGCCGACAGCAATGATGGGAATCGATTGAGCATATTTGAGGATTTGATCGCTTTTTAAACTGCCTGTCACTATGATCATTCCATCGACATTGCTTCTGGCAAGATACTCCAGTGCATGTGCTTCCAAGTTTTTCTGCCACTGACCTGTGGCAATCACCAGTGAATACCCTTGGGTCATTAATACCTTCTCCATGTCATTCAGAATTCGACTGGTGTGAGGGCTCTCTGCGTGCTGCACCAATACACCAATAGTCATCGAACGCTTATTGCCTAGATGACTGGTTGGGTAACTAGGTTTGTAGCCAAGGGTTTTAATTGCACGTTCAATATTTTGGCTTTTTTCATCCGATACGTAAGTTGTGCGATTCAAAAAACGAGAGACAGTGCTTGCCGAAACCCCGGCAAGCTTAGCGACATCATAAACAGTGGGTGCTTTCTTTGATTTTCTCATGGCAATATTTGGCCCTTTAGAAGCACTCCTTCTCCACACGGAGAAGGAGTCTATCGTTTCTTGTTACTGTGTATCCCAACATATATTGGCGATCACAAATTGACACTCACCATTAGTAAATAATGAGAAGGGCGTGTCGAGATGAGTAAAACTTAATCCCTGCTCGGAGAAATGTGAACAAGCAATGTTCACGCGCGTAAAGCTATCATTGATGGTGGAAAAGTAGTGGCTGACGTCCACTTTAACCACGTTATCAATATCCCCCAAACATCCAGGAACAACGGCGCGTTGCAGTGCCAAATAAACAGGTTCTGTTGCCGCTCTGAGCACTTTAATCTCAAAACTGACCACACCATGCGCATTATCGTAATGGCTGAAATCTTCCGCTTGCCCTAGCCCCGTTTGCGCATAAACCATTGCTCCACCCCCCAGAATTTCTACCTCAACGGCGTCTTGCTGCTGCTGGTAGTTATACGGCTTAGTTCGGACAGCACCGAGTTTCATCACGTTGTTGCGTGAGACATCCACGCCCATCCAATGTTCAGCATCCGACACTTTAAGTTGATAATCGCCTATCGTCGCCATAATGCCATACAGATGCTCTGCACGTGTTGCTTGCCATTTTGCTTCTTCTGAGTCGATATCTAAATCAAGGTTATCCAAATCTCGAGTTTGTTTTTTTTCAGCGTAATTAAGCCCATAACCGTATTCAAATAAAGGAGCATGTTCCCCAACAGGAGACTGCTCACATTCAGGCACGACATAGTTGGGAATATGAGGAGGAATACGGTTCACACAGGTGCTGCGCTTTTTATTGGGCCAACTGAATGACAAGGTACCAGAGAAGTCGATATTAACTTCACCATTCTCTTTAGCCACTAAAACATCAGTAATGCCACGTCCTTCGCTGCCGGGTAAAAATGCCGCAACAAAAGCATCAGACAAGGATATTTCTTCATTGACAAACAGTGGACGACCGCTAAAGAAAATCGATACCACTTTTACGCCGCGCTTATGAAATGCTTTGATTTTTTCGCTATCTGCTCGGTAGCGACGTTTCAAGGTTGAAAACTCCAAAGATTGCCACGCTTTGATATCACCCATCATTTCAGAATAAGGATCTTCACCAAACACCACAACCGCAATATCACCCGCTTGCCAATCACCCGTTAATTCTGGATCGTAGCAAACATTATCTATGCCCAATTCGGCTTCTAACGCCATTTTCACTGTGGTGGCTCCGGGGAAATCGGCTAAGTTATTTTCATCCCCTTGCCAAGTGAGGTTCCACCCGCCCGCTTGCTTTTGCAAATCATTCGCACCGCTGCCCGTTAACACAACCTTGCACCCACGTTTGAGCGGTAAAATACCCTTGTTATTTTTCAACAGTACCATCGATTGCTGCACGGCTTGGCGAGCGATAGCACGATGTTCAGAGCAACCAATCAGTGACTGCTGACCAGCCAAAGCTCGCGCTGAAGGATGCGGTTTTTTCCATAAACCCGCGCGCATTTTCACCCGTAAAATACGCGTCACAGCATCATCAATTCGGCTCTGGCTCAGTACTCCACTTTTGGCATCGCTCACCGCTTGACGATAGGCTGATTGCCAATGCTCACGAATAGGGATCATTAAAATATCATTACCCGCATTGATAGCGTAAGTCGCATTACCATCGGTACATTTACTGACTTCAGAATGACCATGCCAATCGGTTACAACTAATCCATCAAAGCCCATTTGATCTTTCAAAACATCAGTGAGTAGATACTTACTGCCATGAATTTTGAGGTTGTAATCACCTGAAATGTGCGGCGCGTGATCGTAGTTCGCTTGGTTATCCCACGAATTAAATGAAGACATCACCACTTGCGCACCGGCATTAAGGCCACTGAAATAGCCCATGGCATGCACGTTACGCAGCAGATCTTCACTGTAAGTATTGCTGCCACGATCAACACCATTCACTGTGCCGCCATCACCCACCCAATGTTTGACATTTGAGATCACATGATGCTCACCTTGTAAGTCAATGGCGTCACCTTGCAAACCTGCGACCATTTCGCTGGCATAAACATAAGTCACTTCGGGGTCTTCAGAGTAACCTTCATAGCAGCGCCCCCAACGCAAATCACGAGGGGTGGCTACGGTTGGTGCAAAGGTCCAATCAATACCCGTCGCGGCGATTTCCAGCGCGGTAATACGGCCAATTTTGCGAATTAAGGCAGAATTGCGCGCGCACCCCAACCCAATGTTGTGCGGAAATACGGTTGCACCAAAGACGTTATTGTGGCCGTGTACTGCGTCAGTCCCCCACATAAACGGAATATGAAATGGGCGACCTTGATAAGCTTTTTCTGCGGCAAACCAGTATTCATCTGCTTTCGCTACCCATTCACTGGCTGGTGCATGTTTATTGCTGTTTGGCCAAGAGCCACCACCATTGAGTACCGTACCAATCTTATAATCGATGATTTCTTGCGGCGTAATATCGCGGATTTCTGGTTGGATAATCTGGCCAATTTTTTCTTCTAAGGTCATCAACCCTACGATTCTTGCTACTTGCTGTTCAATTTCAGGGTCAGCTTTGATTGCTGATTCTATTTTGGGCCAAACGTCGAAATAAGGGGCTTGCTTTATTATTGTCATCGTCTTGTTCACCATTAAAAACTGGCCAATGAGTTTTCACTCAGCGCATCAAAAATATGAATCGCATCTAGGTCGAGATAGAGTGTAACCTTCGTCACCTCTACCTCTGCCGCTTGGGTTTCCACCATCAAAGGCTGGCCTGCAACATGGGTTTTCAACAAAATACTCGCACCGAGCAACTCTTTATCTTTGAGCGTAACGGCAATTGGCAAGACGCGTTCATGGTTAACTTGTTCTGCGCGTAAGTGAATATCGGTGGGACGAATACCGACATGCAGTGCGAGGTTTTTAGACGCATGCGCTTTAAATCGCTCGGGAAGCGGGATAAATATGTCACCCAGTTGGATAAGCCATTCGCCATTTTGCTGGATAAGTTGTGCATCAAGCATGTTCATCGAAGGGTTACCAATAAACTGCGCCACAAATTTGTTCGCCGGGCGTTGAAACACCTCTGTTGGCGTACCGACTTGCGCAACATAACCATCTTTGAGGATCACAATGCGATCAGCGAGCGTCATGGCCTCAATTTGATCATGCGTAACATAAATAGTGGTAGTTTTAAGCTGACGATGTAACTGCTTGATCTCTTCGCGCATCACACCACGAAGTTTGGCATCTAAGTTAGAAAGTGGCTCATCAAACAAGAACACTTTTGGCGTACGCACCATGGCACGCCCCATCGCCACGCGTTGGCGTTGACCGCCGGATAACTCTTTAGGCTTACGATCAAGGAGCGGGTCAAGCTCTAACATTTTTGCCGCTTTACGCACTTCCTTATCGATTTCAGTTTTTGGCATGCCTTTTAACTTCAATGCAAACGCGATGTTTTCATACACGCTCATATGTGGGTAAAGCGCATAACTTTGGAACACCATCGCTAAGTCTCTATCTTTGGCATCTACGTTATTCATCCACTTGTCACCAACGTAAATATCACCGGCCGTAATCGACTCCAGCCCCGCCAACATGCGTAATGTGGTTGATTTTCCGCAACCCGATGGGCCAAGAAATACCACAAACTCACCATCATTCACCGTGAAATCAAAATGCCTAACAACATCCACATGACCAAACGACTTCTTAATGTTCTTAAATTCAACTTTTGCCATAATTTTTCTCCTTCACACTGCGCCTTCTTTCAACAAAACCACGCCAGCATGAGTAACTAAAATGAGGGATTAAAGGCCAATTAGCCTTTTACTGCACCGGATGTTAAGCCGCTTATCATCTGTTTGGACGCAAAGAGATAGATAGTCACCAACGGCAATATAGAAATGGTGGTGCCAAGCATCACCGCACCCCAAGGCGTATTTGGAATGCCTTGCACGCTACGTAACGCCTGAGTAATGACGTAGTTTTCTGGCGATGTGAGCACCACTAACGGGTTCATAAAGCTGTTCCAGAAAAAGACAAACTGTACAATCGCCAGTGTTGCCAACGCTGGTTTCATCAACGGCAAAACAACGCTCCAGTAAGTACGAAACTCTCCCGCGCCATCGAGTTTGGCCGCTTCTAATAACTCTTTAGGAATAGAGGCCATCACGTGTTGGCGCATTAGAAAAATCCCAAATGGAGTGGTGGTAAACGGCAGCCAAACCGCCATGTGGTTATCCATCAAACCCAGAAATTTCACGATCATAAAATAGGGGATCAAGCTCAAGACGGGTGGGATCATCATGGAAGCCACCAACATGCCAAATAGCGCGTTCTTACCTTTGAACTGAAACACAGCAAACGCGTAACCGCCCATACTGCAAAACAACAGTGAGATAGTGGTGCCTAAAAAGGCAATGTAGATAGAGTTAAACATCGCCTGCCAAAACGGCATAATCTGCAACAGCTTTGCATAGTTAATGGCTAAGCTATCCCCAATGGCAAAGCTGATGCCTGAACCGAAGATTTCCGTACGATCGCGCGTTGACAGCAGCGCCGACCACAAAAATGGGAAAACAGTGATCAACGCCGAGACAATCAATACAACCGCCAGTAGCGCCATCATTACTTTAGTGATGAGTTCAATGCTGCGATCACTGAGTTTTAAAGCGTGGATTGACATGCTATTACTCCCCCAACCCTTTTTTACCAAAGAAGAAAAACTGAATCGCAGTACAAGTTGCAATCAGCGCAAACAGCAGCCAAGAAATAGCGGATGCCGTGCCCATCTCTAGCCACTCCCAACCCACTTTGTAGAGATACATTGAGATGGTTAAGCCCGCTTGGCCTACGCCTCCGGTGCCGCGCGTTAATACAAACGGTTCTTCAAACAGTTGTAAGTTGCCAATGATGGTCATGGTGACGGCAAAGAAAACGAAAGGGCGAATCATCGGCAGTGAGATATTCCAAAAACGGCGAAAGGCGTTGGCGCCATCCATCCGCGCGGCCTCTAAAATTTCTTTGGGAATGGTCATTAAACCTGTGGTGTACAACACGATGTTAAAACCGGTGTATTTCCAAAAAACCATGATGGCAATCGAGGGTTTGATCATGTTGGCATCATCTAACCAACGGATAGGTTGATACTCATTAAGCCAAGAAAATGCCCAGCCAAAGACACTGCTATCAGCTAAAGCAATTAAGCTTTGGTTGATGATGCCCGAATTGGGTGAATACATATTGAAGAAGATGAGCGACGCCGCCACCGTTGAAGTAATGAATGGTAAAAAATAAGCGGATGTCAGCCAATGACGCAGCCGATCGCCCAATGAAACCAAAATATAGGCCACTGGAATAGCCACTAAATGTTGAGCGACGCCCGAGGTTATCGCCAACCACAATGTATTGCTTAATGAACGCCACAACCAAGGGTCGGTCAATGCAACTTGGTAGTTATCAAATCCCACATAATTCATGGCGGCAACCCCTTCGACGGGGTTCCACGCATGAAAAGAGAGATAGACAGAAAACAGGAGAGGAAAAACTCCAAAAACAGAAAAAATAATCAAAAACGGCAATAGAAACCCGTACGGTGTAAGCGCTTTCAAACTCAGGTGAGAAAAAAAACGTCGACCCGATGGCGCTTGCACAGCGTTGCTCGTAACGTGATTCATAATAACGACCTCTTAGGCATAACATCATGCCTTCTATAACTTACGCTTAGTGAACCACCAGCACCGCTGGCGGTTCTTTTTAATGATGACCGTGCTATTGCATATTACGGGTACGACGCTGAATCAAACGTTCTGCATCTTTCAGTGCGGCTTTGATGTCTTTGCCTTCATCCAACACTTCCATCAGTGCATTTTCTAAGATGATAGAACGAGCCACATGGTCGCCTTTCGCAGGCGCGACTGGTTTGATGTTTTTTGCCACATTCGCAAACAACAAACGCGCTTTTTGACCACCTAGAAATTCAATTTCTTCATTGAACATTGGGTCATCGTAAGTCGTGACATTAGAGGGGAACGCGGCAATCGTTTCGAACGCTTTAAGCTGCACATCACGGTTGGTTGTCATGTACTCAATCAGCTTCCACGCTTCATCTTGATGTTTTGACTGAGTAGGGATTGAGAGAAATGAACCGCCCCAACTGCCGTAAATACCATCAGGAAGGTTTGATACGGCCCATTTGCCTGCTGTATCTGGCGCAATCCAGTTTTTCAGATGTCCGAGTAACCACGCACCAGAAAGCTGAGTGGCAAAAGTACCGTTACGGAAACCTTCATACCATTCGTTAGACCATGCCAAAATTCGGCCATCTAGCCCTTTTTCACGAATCGTTTTTGCCACTTCAAATGCATGTACAAAACGTTCGGAAGTGACGACTGAATTTCCCTTACTATCAAAATACAATCCTTCGCCGTCAGGAACCGTGGTAAAAATGATCGCTTGTGCTACATCAGCGGCGGATGCAATCAGCTGTACGTTTTGTTTCTTCAATATTTCACCGGCTTTGATGTAGGAGTCCCAATCTTTTATCGCTTGATTGATGTCAATCCCCGCCTTTTCAAACACATCGGTTCGGTAGTACATCACGCCTGGGCCAAGGTCGACAGGAATGCCATACATATTGCCATCACCACCCTTGCCTTGTGCCCAAGCATAAGGTGCGAAATGGTCTTGGAATTTGTCCGCGCCATATTTTTCCGACAAATTGACTAAGCCACCGGAGGCAACAAAGGGACCAATTTTCTCTACATCAACCACAATCACATCCCCCGCTCCGGATCCTGTGGCGAGGTTCGTCGTCAGCTTGGTGTGGTGGTCGCCGTGGTTGTTCATTAAATAGTCAACCTTGATACCACTCTTTTGTTCAAAGTCCGGCAATAAGACTTTCAAACTGCTATCAAAGTCGGGGAAACCGTCTAAACGGATGGTGTGGTCGGCAGCATATGTAAGCGAAGAAAATCCTAAAGCCACGGCGCTTGATAGCACTAAGGTCTTAAATTTCATGATTCATCCTTAATATCTTTATTGTTAGGTTTATAGGGTGTTGAGTAAATTTTTGACGGAGTCTCGTATCACCAACGAAGGGGATAATTTGAAGTTCACGTCGCGTTTGTTTTTGTGCAGCTTTTGAATAACGAGCTGAACCGCTTCTAAGCTCATCTGTTCAAGAGGGAAATTCACGGTCGTTAACGCTGGGGTGAGGTAACGCGCGAATAAAATATCGTCAAATCCAACCAAGGATATGTGTTGTGGTATTTGCAACCCGACACGGCGCAACTCTTCAAATGCACCAAATGCCATATGATCGTTTGAAGCAAATACGGCGCTAAATTCACAGTGACGCATCAGTAATTTGCGCATCGCTTTGACGCCGGATTCTTCGGTAAAACCAGCTTCAGACACGAGTGATTCTTCATAGTCAAGCCCAGCCTCTTCCAACGCTTTTCGGTAGCCTTGCAGACGACCTCGCGCATCAGATTTATCCAATGGCCCAGTAATACAAGCAATTCGTTGATGACCCTGACTGAGTAAATACTGTGTCGCCAAAAAGCCACCTATCTCGTTATCAATGTCAATACAGCTGCTGGCCATTTCAGGAATAAAACGGTTCACTAGCACCAAATGAACCCCTTGTTGATCCAATTCAATCAAGTAGTCATCGGTTAGATGTTGAGTATGAAGAATTAATGCATCGACTCGGCGACCTAGCAGAAATTGCACCGACTCTTTTTGTCCTTGCTCTGTGTTCGAGCCTGCCGTCACGACGACGTGGTAGCCAAACTTACGCAGTTGCTCTTCAATGTTATGCAAAATGCTTGAATAAAAAGGGCCCCCTAATTCCGGTACTATGATGCCGATGCTCCCCGTACGGCTTGAGGCCAGTGCTTGAGCAATAGAATTGGGGCGGTAACCAAGATCTTTAATCGCCTTTTCGACTCTGAGTTTTTTATCGTGGCTAACACGGCTAGTTCCATTAATCACCCGCGACACCGTCGCTTGCGATACACCTGCATGTTCAGACACATCTTTAATTGTCGCCACTCTCGCCTCACAACATTACTGACAAAACCAACAAGAAACCGCTTTCATGAGCTAGTATTCAAGATATCCCCTCGCTTTAGCGTGAGAGAAATCACATCGAACTAGGCACACAAATGACAATTATCTAAACATTGAAAGCCACAGCAGTTTCCCAGGCAGCCATGAAACTGTTTCATGGCAATCGGAAGAGAGAAAAAGATGGTGGCCGATTACCGTAAATAAAAAAGGGCCACTAATGTGGCCCGAAAGCGTAAGTGTATCGCTGGAGGTTAAAAACCACGGCAGGCATCGAGCGAGCCGTGAAAAAAGAATGGACAGTTAATGATCAAATATGGGGTTACCACCACGCTTCCCACATCGCGCCAATCGTTACCGTATCTGGGTTACTTGCGGCTTTAAATAGGCCGTCTTTGTCGATCACAGTTTCGTTATCGGCATCACCCAAAGTGGCATAGAAACGGAGCATTGGTCGAGCGCCTGCACCTTTACCAAACGAAATGTTCTGCGATAGTGTCACTTTCCAAGAAGAGTTGGTGGCGTCAATGTTGTCAAAATCTACAACATCATAGCCAGCTTCTAACCACGTTGAGTTGGTCTCATCCCAAAAATACATCGGGCGAACCAACACGTTGTAGTTAGTACGGTCATACTGTTTGTATGCACCATCTTCGTAGGCTTGATAAGCCGCTAGGTATTCAATCGCCGCATTGTCTCCCAGTGTCTTACTCCCATCAAAGCTCACCAACAACGCTGATTGATTCTCCGTTTTCCAAAAAACACTGTCTTTGGCGTTATCAGCATAACGCACCACCAAACGGTCATCCCCAAACTTCAATTCACCCGCCACTTGAAACGCGTTGAGTTTTTTGGCCGTTGGATCCGAATTGTCATCAAAGCCATAGTTAGCATAAATGCTGAGATTGGTTGTATCAGAAAATTGAATGCCGTGGATTTTGGTGGTCAATGCGTAATTACCATCTGGATGATCGCTAGGAGAAGCCCCCGTTGCACTGACGACACTGGCGTCGAATTTAATACCTCCTAGATTAAGGTTGTAGAAACCACCACCTTGCCCATCATGCGTCATCCAAAAATAGTCGTTCAAATTCGTTGAAATACGTTGGTGAAAGTCTCGACCAGCCCATACGTAAAGTTCAGGTTGGCTTTCAAAAATGTTGGTTCCGCCAGCGTAAGCTTTAGGCACACCCACCTCATCACCCCAATGGTTGAACATCACCACCACATCCCAAATAGCACCGCTGTCACTGACGAATCCTTTACCAAATTGGAACTCACCACCGTTACCTTCGTTTCCTAAACGGCCTGTTGAGTTACCGTTTAAACGGCCATTGGTTTCAACCAGTTTGACATCGCCATTTTGGTAGGCTGCGCCATAACGAGCATAACCAGAAAATACGATACCCGCGGGAACGTTTATATCTGGTGTCAGCACCAGTGGTTGTTGATCTTGATCCAACACCTCAGGATTTGGCATTGGATCGTTGGCAAAAGAAGGAGCAGAAGAGAGTACGGCAGCCACAGCTAGGGATAGAGGTAGAAGCTTATAATTTTTCATGTTAAGTCCTATTAATCACTTGGTTTGTTTTTGTTCTGTGGTCAGTTTAAAAAATGAAACAAGTGAAAATTAGGTGTCGCTTCACAGCGCGCTCGACTGCTTTTGGCGATGAAACTGAGGAAGACCGTTATTGTTATTTTTTATTAACACCATCAATACATTAAACGCAAATTGATTCACAAAACAGAAATGAAATCGGTTTCATTTCATAGAAATAGGACGAGTTCATCACGAGATTAACGCTCAAGTATTCACCAAATGGTTAGGATTTTATGAAACATTTCATCAATATGATGATTTTCATGTCATTGCACGGAACAACTCGATGGGGATGAACGTCGCTCTCTTCACGTATAGCTGTTAACATACTCAACGCACATAACGTACAAACCATTCTGAGCTTGTTTTTCACCGCAGAGGCCACATATTAAAACCTCTACCCATATAGTTGAGCCGAGCAATGTCAAACACCACCCCGTTATCTCCACCGTCACTCACGCGCCAACTCTTGCAAATGACTTGGCCGATGATGTTTGGTGTGCTGTCCCTCATGAGCTTCCAACTGGTCGATAGTGCGTTTATCGGCCAACTTGGCGTGTTACCCCTTGCCGCGCAAGGGTTTACATTACCCATTCAGATGATCATTATTGGCCTTCAGGTTGGGCTTGGCATTGCGACCACAGCGGTGATTGCTCGCGCATTGGGTGCGAACCAAATTCGCTACGCGAAGCAGCTTGGTGGGTTGGTCGTCGCTATTGGCAGCATTGGGGTTGCTCTGTTTTCAGTCATTATCTATTTACTGCGTCACCCTATCTTAGCGCTACTCAGCGCTCCTGAATCTGTGTATCAGATCGTCGACAGCTACTGGATTTATTGGTTAATCAGTGCTTGGGTGGGTGCGGTGCTGTACTTTTTATACAGTCTGTGTCGAGCTAATGGTAATACCATGTTGCCGGGTACTATGATGATGGTCACCAGCATTTTAAACCTGATTTTAGACCCTATTTTTATCTTCACTTTTGATTTGGGTATTGAAGGCGCAGCGCTGGCGACCATTCTAGCCTTTGGGATTGGTGTATTCGTGGTTGCGCCCAAGGTGTCGAAAAGGCACTGGATGCTGTTTGATTGGTCAGATTTGGATGTAGGGAAAAGTATTCGCTCTATCAGCCATATCATGGGGCCGGCCATGATAAGCCAGCTTCTTCCACCGCTTTCTTCGATGCTGGCAACCAAGCTATTGGCCAGTTTCGGCACCGCAGCTGTCGCGGCATGGGCGTTAGGATCTCGTTTTGAGTTTTTTGCGATGGTCGCAATATTGGCATTAACTATGTCGATGCCACCGATGGTGGGCCGTTTGCTTGGTGCAGGCCAATTGCAAGACATTCGAAAATTGGTTCGTGTTGCGTGCCAATTTATTCTTGGGTTTCAGCTCATCATCGCCGTAGTGACCTATCTATTATCCGGCCACCTTGCAGCGCTGATGACCAGCGAACAAAGTGTCGAATCCATTTTGCACTGGCACTTAATGATTGTGCCAATCAGTTTAGGGCCGCTTGGTATCTGCATGTTAATGGTCTCGGTTTCTAATGCGTTGGCAAAATCATACACCGCCTTAACCATTTCCGCGCTGCGCCTGTTTGTGTTCTTCTTGCCCTGTCTATGGGTTGGCGCTCAAATAGCGGCACTGCATGGCCTGTTTATCGGGGCGTTGGTCGGTAACATCCTCGCAGGCCTTGCCGCGTGGGCGATGTACCAACGTGCACTTCGGCAAGTTGAGCAGCAGAAAAACCATTGAGTTTAGGTAACACAGAGCCAAAACGAGCAATCTAGTCTCAAAAATATGAATCTGGTCTATAGTTAACACACGTTAAGTTGATGAATATTTTCGATAACTATGGACAACAAACCGGTTTTCGTAATTGCGGCGGAAGTGGCAGCAGAGCTAAACCAAAGCGTACTCATTGCAAAAAAATTACTGCTTGTCGCCAGCAATGCCAGAGCTCTGGCTCTGCGTGCGGGCGAAAGTGCCGCAGGTTTTCGGCCAATTACTGATTCGATTGATGATTTAGTCCGCGTCACGCTAGAGGCGTCGCACACCATCAACTTGAAGGCGCAGCGTATCAGCCAACTCGCAACTGCAAGGACTCGTGCACGCGCTGCGCTTGAACGTTTTGAAAATGTGTATATACAAGCGCATAACGCTCGGCATTTACACAGTTTGGATATCGTACATCATCAAAACCAAGAGGAATATAGCAAACTCAGTCACAGTTTCTACTCTGAAGCTCAAAACCTGCACGAGTTATTGCAAACCTTGTATGACAACCTGCGCATTGCACAAATCATCTCGATCATGCTGAGCGTGGAAGCCTCTCAAGCAGATGAGCGATATCAAGCCCAACTGCAAAGCATTGCGAATAACGTCGCTGAACTGGCAAAAGAAATTCAAGCTCACGTCATGCTATCGCTCAAAACATTCTCTCTCTTTTCTCAGGTGAACTATGCAATCAAAAATACTATTTGAACGCGGCCATCATCGCTGGGTGATGTTTGCTCGCGATCCAAACAAACCAGAAAAAATCATTGATACCAACCAATATATGATAGTCAATCGTGATCAAGCGATATTGCTAGATCCCGGTGGCATTGAACTATTTTCGGCGATGCTCGGTTGCGTCGTGAAAGAAGTGCCGATTGAACATATCAAGCATCTTTTTGCCTCTCACCAAGATCCGGATATCATCTCTTCCCTCGGTTTATGGGATAAAGCACTGCCCAGTGCAACATTACATTCACCTTGGTTGTGGGAAGGTTTTATCCGCCATTTTGGTATGGAGTCAATTCAATTCTCCCCCATCAAAGATGAAGGTGGAAAAGTGTCCTTATCAGGTCACGACCTGCACTTTATCCCAGCACATTACATGCACTCTTCTGGTAACTTTTCGGTTTACGACCCTGATGCAAAAATATTGATGTCTGGCGATATTGGTGCCGCGCTCGACAGCCCTAACGCCTCTTTTTTTGTAGAAGATTTTCAAAGCCATATTCCAAAAATGACTTATTTTCATCAACGTTGGATGCCATCTAACCGCGCCAAAAGTGATTGGATTGAGCGAGTCAGCCAGCTGGATATTGAGATGATGTGTCCGCAACATGGCGCTATTTTTCGGGGCGATGATGTTCAACGATTTTTGGAATGGTTAGATAAGCTGGAAGTTGGCGTAGCGATAAAAAAATAGCGATGTTAAGGCTCTCGATGAGAGCCTTACAAAAAGAGCAAATTAAGCTTGAGTAATGGGTTCACGCTCGACCGTATCGGGCTGATGCTCTGCGAGCCAGTAAAGCCAAATCATCACTAAGCACAGCACAAAGCAAAGACCAAACAGCCAGTTTGAATTGAGGTATCCAATCACCGCCCCCCCAACTAGTGGCGCAATCGCAAAACCTAACGAGTAAAGCGCGGCGGCACCAAAGTAAGAACCACGCAAATGGGCGGGAGCCATGCGGTCTATTTGTACGTTTAAGGTTGGAAAAGCAATGACTTCGCCCATACTCAAAACAAAGCAAGCGAGCGCCCAACCAATCGGTAAATCTGCGGGGGTAAACAGAAAGCCGAGTTGCGCAAGCCCCATCAATAACATGCCGATCCGAGTTCGTACAAACAGCGGGACGTTTTCCAACCACTTCAACATTGGGAACTGGAAGATGATAATGGTCATGGTATTTACCAGCACTAACCCTGCGACAATTTGCGCTGCATCGGCGGCACTGGTGCGTACAATCACTTGTGGAATAGACGATTCTACCTGCCCATAGATGAACATCATGATGAAGTTCGCCACCATCAACTTCACAAAAATATTATCTTTACTGATCACTCTTAGCGTCGAAGAAAAATTAGGCAAACCAGAGCGATCGGGTTTGGTGTAGCGCCCTTTACGTTCAATACCGAGCAGCAGCCAAAAGCCAAACAATAAATACGTGCCGCCGGTAAAGAAAAAGAGAGTTTGTGGGTGAGAAAGCCCAAACGTAATCCCAAGCAGTGGCCCAATGGCACCACCTAGATTGAGTAGGAAATAGCGGATGTTGAGCGCCAGCTCGCGATCTTTCAAATTCGGCAAGTTATCACCAATCACTGCTTTGCCCGGCGCTTCAATCATTGGTCGCATTAAACCAGTAAGGACGATAAGCACGTAAAACTGCCAGATTTGATCAGCCACACCAATGCCACTGTAGGCAAATGCAGCCATCACACTGCCAAGAACCATCACCCACTTGCGACCAAATTTGTCGGAAAGATACCCTGAATACAGCCCAGTAATTGCTCCTACAACAGCAGAGGTCGCCAGCATTCCACCCACTTCAATCGG
This sequence comes from Vibrio sp. V15_P4S5T153, assembly GCF_963874485.1. NCBI lineage: Bacteria > Pseudomonadati > Pseudomonadota > Gammaproteobacteria > Vibrionales > Vibrionaceae > Vibrio > Vibrio sp. V15_P4S5T153. The sequence continues at coordinate 266,443 of NZ_CAWNHR010000018.1, forward strand.
CGATGCACCATAATCTTGGTAAAGAAACACGATCAAAAATGGCCATGCCATGAAAAAACTGGTACGAGCAATCAATGTTCCGGTTAATACCGTCCACACTGAAAAATTAAACCTTTTTACCCTTTCTAAACGAAATAAGCTTTCCTCTTTCGCCATAAAAACACTCCTTACTTTCAGCCACTTGACCATGCGTTCACACGATGAGCATCACATTTCTAGTTCTTATTGGGTCAATATATGAAGATAATGTTAATAAAGATAGTGTTTTTATACGAGGGAGATCGAATCATAAAAACAAACAGATAACCCCAAAAAACCTAGTTATTTCGGATGGTTAGATATTCTTTGATTCATAAAAAAACCGCATAACCTTTCGAGTTATGCGGTTGAGACTAGGAAATAGTAGTCGATTTATAGTTTGAAGAAGGCGAGCTGCGCTTTTTGCTTCTCGGCCAATTGTGACAGTTCGGCACTGGCACTGGCGCTCTGGCTGATACCCGTTACGTTTTGATTTACAAGCTCAGACATATTAACCACGTTACGGTTAATATCTTGCGTGACTTGCGACTGCTCTTCTGCCGCAGTCGCCACTTGGGTATTTGAATCATTGATGTCTGAAACCGATTCCGTGATCCCAACGAGTGCATCATTTGCTCGTTGCGTTAACTCACCGTTACGCGCAAGCATCTCAATGCTGGTTTGCATGCTATCGTTTGCAAGAATCGATTGGCTTTGCAGCTCTTCAATGATAACTCGAATCTCTTTAGTTGAACTCTCAGTACGTGCAGCAAGCATGCGAACTTCATCAGCCACGACCGCAAAACCACGACCAGTCTCACCTGCACGTGCCGCTTCAATAGCCGCATTCAGTGCCAATAAGTTGGTTTGCTCAGAGACACCTCGGATCACTTCAACGACATCGTTGATCTGCTCTGATTGCTCTTTTAGACGCAGAACTACGCTCGCAGCATGATTCAGCGCTTCTGACATTTGTAAGCTCGCTTGGGCGCTCTCTTTAAAAATAGCTAAGCCTGATTTAGCAAGTTCATCCGCTTCGCGAGCGGTTGAATCAGCGACCGTTGCGTTATCACTCACGTTGTTTGCTGTGCTCGCAAGTTCATTCACCGCAGAAGCAACTTGTTCAATTTCACTCAACTCTTGTTGTGCATTTGACTCTGCTTGCGTCATCACCGCAGCCAGCTCGGTTGAAGCTGACGCCACTTCTTCACTAATACGGTTCAAATGATCTACCGTAGCATGTAACTGAGAGGTAGTCGTATTGACATCTTTACCCAGCTTTGAGATTTCATTCTCGCCATCCGCATCAGCGCGAATGGTTAAGTTCCCCTGCGCTAATTCACGCATTACAGCTTGCAGCTTCTGAATCGGGGCCACAATCATATTCGAAAGGATCCAAGCCATCGCAAGAGAGAGCGAAAGTACAGACAGAACAGTGACCATAGCCGTGTTCATAACGCGAATGTTGTCTTTGTCGCTTTGAGCCAATGACTGCGTCGCTTGTTGGTTCACTTGCTGCGAAAGATCATTTATCGCATTGACCATTTGCTCACCACTTTGACGAAATTGCGCAATAAATGCTGTGTATTCAGCTTCAGAGGTCATCCCTTGATCGCGACGGTTAAAAAATTCCACCATTTTCGTCGACATATCAACGTAATGTTCGATGCTTTTATGAACTACCTCAACATCGCTCCGATAAAGCTCATCTTGTCGCATTTTGCTCAAATTGCGCTCTACTTCTTCCAGGCCATTTTTTAACTCAGCTAAGAATGTGGCGCGACGAGCGGGATCATAAATAGCGTATACCGCACTAATACGCAGCGGATAAACAGTATCGTCTACACTGGCAAGAGCATCTTTATATTCAACGAGCCGATCAGTACTGTTCGACACTTTGATTTGTTCATTTTGGAGATTACTTTTGGTTATCCACAGTGCAATAAGTAAAGCGAAAGTGGTTAACAAAACGGGTAATAAAACTTGTACGCGAATTGACAAATTTTTCAGTGAAAAATGCATTTAAAAGCCTCGATTAAAATAACATTCGCATCCATGCCTTGGGACTAATCCCACGGACTAAACAAGAGCAAACAATAGACAAAATTCACATTTTTGTCCATGAAATAATATAATGCAATTCATATAGTTATGAGCATATGGTCGTCAAAACAATGACTAGATACCAATAAGACAATATAAGTTAAATTATGATGATTTATGAAGAAAAATGACCACTTGCTAGGTGGTCATTGAGGTGGTTAGTACTGAAGAACTTATTCTTCGATAAGGCTATTTTCTAAGCGCATTCAGTTTGGCTTGGGCTAAACCGAAGATGGTATCAACCGGGTAGCTGCCATCTTCTGTTGCTTCGCCTGCGGGTTTGCCAGTAAAGAGCTCAACCGCTTCAGTGACATGTTCAATAGCCCAGATATTGAACTCCCCTTTCTCGACCGCTTTAACAACGTCAGCGCGTAACATCAGATTGTGCATGTTTGAACGAGGAATGATGACACCTTGCTGGCTGGTGCGCCCTTTGATTGCACACACATCAAAGAAACCTTCAATTTTCTCATTCACACCACCAATCGGCTGCGATTCACCAAATTGGTTCATCGAACCTGTGATCGCAATATCTTGGCGATTAGGCCGTTTAGAAAACGCAGACACAATCGCACAGAATTCGGCCATGCTGGCACTATCACCATCCACACCACCGTAAGATTGCTCAAATGTGATGGTCGTGGTGAGTGGTACGCGCGCCGTACGGCCAAATACCGAAGAGAGATACGCGGATAAAATCATCACACCTTTAGAGTGGATGCTGCCACCCAGATCGACACTGCGCTCGATATCGATAATGTCACCATCGCCATAGGAAGTGGTGGCGGTAATACGGTTTGGCGCACCAAACATATGATCGCTGGTGCTCAATACCGACAGCGCATTCACCTGCCCGACCGCCATGCCTTGCGTTTGGATTAGCGTTGTACCGTTAACATACGACTCCATCACACTGTCTTGCAGGCGGCTCACACGCATCTCTTGGTTGCTGAGCGCCTCTTCGACATGATTCTGGCGGATCATGTTTGAATTCGCCTGCTTCGCCACATAGTTAGATTCGCGTAGCAAATTGGCAATATGCGCCGAATGAAGTGACAGTTTGCCTTGATCGCCCGTTGTACGTGAACTGTGTTCAATGATGCGTGCAATCGCTTTACGGTCGCAATGCAGCATATTGTTGTCGTGCACTATGCTCGAAATAAAACGCGCGTAATGTAGCTCGGTATCGGGCGTACGTTTCATCTCATCTTCAAAATCGGCCGTTACTCGGAACAATTCGCTAAATTCAGGATCGTAATGAGTCAGCAGCTGATAGGTGTGGTAATCACCAAATAGGATGATTTTCACATTTAGCGGGATAGGCTCTGGGTCAAGTGAAACCGTCCCTGTTAGCGTGACCTCTTTTTCCAAAGAGGTAAAACTCATTTGGCGTGAACGCAGCGCGCGCTTTAAACCGTCCCAAACATAGGGCTGTTCAAGCACTTTCACCGCATCCATCAACAACACACCACCATTGGCTTTATGTAAACTACCCGCTCGAATCAACGAAAAATCGGTAAATACTGTGCCTTTAAAAGTCGCCGTTTCGATATAACCAAATAGAGAGTGGTAGTTCGGGTTCTCTTCTACCACGATCGGTAGCTTGTCTGAAGGCTGGCTGACCAGCACATTGACTTTGTAGCGACGCGGCAGACGCTTATCTAAAGAAGCTGTCGCGACTTCGCCTTGCTCACTGTCTTCATCTAAAAAAATGTCCGCATTATCGACGATGTCTTTTTGTAACTCCGTGAGATACGTTTTGATGTCTGGGTAGCCAGAATAATCTTGCTTAAGCTGCTTAATAAAGTGGGTAATCACGCCAAGCGTTACTTCATCATTGAGCTTTTTGATCTTCTCACTGTAGGAGTCTTCCCATTCGGTCAGTTGACGTACCATATTGCGTAGGCTGATTTCTAGCTCATCAATGGTATGGCTAAAGTGCTCTTGCTCTTTTTTAGACAAGGCGTCAAAGGACTCTTCGGTGTGCATCTCTTCACCGTTCATCGCAACAAATTGATAGTCGCCTTGAGTGGTGATGGTTAAGCTAATGCCTTTATCTTTGGCTTCTTTACTGATGCTATCCAATTCACTTTGCTGTTTTTGTGCCATCTGATTTTTCAGTTTATCGGCACGAGCAAAGTAAATCTCGTTATCAAAAGCTAACGGGATCGCATTGACCAACTTATTCATTAACTTTTCAATGTCTTGCTTGAGTTTAACCCCAATACCCGAAGGTAACTTCAGCACTTTTGGGGTTCGAATATCGCTGAAATTGGCCACATAACACCAATCAAACAACGCATCGACATCATGCTGATGGCGGTTTAAATAGCGCAAAATCATCGTACGTTTGCCCAACCCATTACGGCCAATAGCGTAGATGTTGTAACCCTTCTCTTTGATCGACATTGCAAATTCGACCGCTTTTTGCGCCCGTTCTTGCCCCACAATCTCATCAACTGGGTCTAACTCCTTAGTTGATTTACAAGGGAGTTTTTCTAACTGGGCAACGTGGTAGAGCTGCTCTGCATTCAATCGTTGAATCGCCATCACTCCGCTCCTTAGCTTTTGGATTCTTGTTGTAGTTTGACCTAAGTGTAGAAGCAATTCATTTATATTTTAGCGAGTTACACCTTATTCGCGTTTAACCGAACAAATAATAAACAATCATCACACTTAGAATTGCAAATAACAATTATTTGCATTTGATAATAAATTGCATTTAAATAAGTAAACGTCGTCATTCTGGAGAATTGAGTATGGACTTACAACAGTGCTGGGCAAGCTATCTCAAGGCTGAACAACTATTAGCGCAAGGGCATTGGCCACAAGCACACCGTTTGCTTGAAGATGTACTGCATCATATGCCAAGCCATATTCAATCAGCGCTAAACTGTGGGCAAACAAAACCTTGCCAGTTGGTGTGCTTGATCTCTGGGCTATGTGATGCCGCTGTTTCCCAATCTGAAATTTTCAACCACTTGGGTCAGCATAAACAAGCCTTTGATGTCTTAAATCAATCTTATGCTCTGCTGCAGTTTACTGCGATTGAGCCCAATGCCTTGGTTAACCGCCTTGCCAACGTACTCACCAAACAAAGCGATGACTTGCTCAAACATATGGGTGCTTTTTGTTCAGCGCAGCGCAGCGCGACTTGGATGTTGGAGTTCGAACACGTACAAAAAGCGCACCACTATTTCAACCAACTCAAACGTTATAACCAAGTACAGGCTCAAGTTCCGTCGTCAAACTGTCATTGTTCAACTGAATAATCACCATAGAGTTACCATTCCGGATAAGACTGACCACCTAGCATCATTCACAGCCGCTATAAGTAACGTGCTGTGGTCAGGGGATGAGACTTAGGCGGAACCTAACCTCTCACCCTGAAAATGTGTCGAGATGGCATGAGAATTTAATCGATTGCGTTATCAATAGTTGATGTATGTCAAATTGTCGTAGACAATACGCACCCGAGTCTAGGGGCGATCCCTAGACTGCGTTCTGCACTTTTGGAGGAGCGCATTGGTTTTAACTATCGACATTATAGTTAGAGCCTATTTTCTATTTTTGCATGACGCTGCTACCGTTGGCGCATGCTAAATACCTCGTTTTTAAGGGAAAGATGATGGTAATACCTGAAAACAGCAGTATTGTGATTTTTGGTGCTTCAGGCGACTTAACCTATCGCAAGCTTATACCTGCTCTGTATCACTTGTTCGCCAGTGATCAACTGCCGAAATCCTTTGCTATTCTGGGTGTCAGCCGAACCCAATACAGCGATGAGTCATACCGTGAAAAATTAAAGCGCTCTCTTCAGGAAATGGAAAAGACCGTCCCAGATATTCTCGACGCCTTTTGCGAGCACTTGCATTATCAAGCGATCAATACTTCAGATGTTGCAGAATACGCGCAGCTCGCCACGCGTCTTGACTCTTTGGCTGAGCAATACCAATTCACGCAACGCAACACTCTGTTCTATCTCGCGACGCCGCCGAGCCTTTATGGCGTCATCCCGGCCAATCTCGCAGCGCATGGATTAAATAGCGAAGCGCAAGGTTGGAAGCGTTTGATCATCGAAAAACCGTTTGGTTATGACCTCGCATCGGCTCAAAGCCTTGATATCGAAATTCATCGCCATTTCCAAGAACACCAGATCTACCGTATCGACCATTATTTAGGCAAAGAGACGGTACAAAACCTGTTGGTTTTCCGTTTTGCTAACGGGATGTTCGAACCTTTGTGGAACCGCAATTTCATTGACTATGTCGAAATTACAGGCGCAGAATTTTTGGGCGTCGAAGAACGCGGTGGCTATTACGACGGTTCTGGTGCGGTGCGTGATATGTTCCAAAACCATTTACTGCAAGTGTTAGCTATGGTTAGCATGGAACCACCAGCCGCCATTAATGCCGATTCAATTCGTAACGAAGTCAATAAAGTGCTGCAAAGCCTGCAACCGCTTTCTGATGATGACCTACGCCACAACCTCGTACTGGGGCAATATACGGAATCGGAAGTTCGTGGCCAGTTTTTACCCAGTTACCGTGATGAACATGGTGTGGCGGCAGATTCGCGCACTGAAACCTATGTCGGTTTGAAAATGTTTATCAATAACTGGCGCTGGAATGGCGTGCCATTTTATGTGCGTTCAGGTAAACGTTTACCAACGCGCGTCACCGAAGTGGTCATTCACTTTAAGCGTACGCCACACCCTGTTTTTGGGCAAAATGCCCCTGAAAACAAGCTCATCATCCGCATTCAGCCCGATGAAGGCATTCAAATGAGCTTTGGTTTGAAGGAGCCAGGTGCGGGCTTTAAAGCCAAAGAAGTCTCTATGAACTTCCATTACACATCACTGGAAGAAACCAAGATGTTGACCGCTTATGAACGGCTCCTTTTGGATGCGCTCAACGGTGATGCAACTTTATTTGCGCGTACCGATGCCGTAGAAGCGTGTTGGAAGTTCGTGCAACCTATTTTGGATTTTAAACAAGACCCTCAATCGCTGTTTGGCTATGCCTGTGGCACGTGGGGGCCGAAAGAGTCTGATTTACTGCTACACAGCGATGGCCGCGCGTGGCGCTTCCCGTGTAAAAACTTGACCGATACGGATTACTGCGAATTATGATCAATCATAAAATTTTTCAAACCCCAGAACAGGTGGTTGAAACGCTCGCCAATGAAATGCAACGCTATAGCGAGCAAGGTCAGCCAGTTCATATCTCCCTTTCCGGTGGCAGCACACCCAAAATGCTGTTCAAATTATTGGCCAGTGAACCTTATGCACAGGCGATTGCATGGCAAAACCTGCATTTCTGGTGGGGTGATGAACGCTGTGTCGCTCCTGACGATGCCGAAAGCAACTTTGGTGAAGCCAATACACTGCTGTTTAGCCAAGTGAACATTCCACCTCAAAATATTCACCGTATTCGCGGCGAAGATGATCCACAAACCGAAGCTAAGCGCTTTGCCGATGAGATGGCCAAAGTCATTCCATCCGTCAACGGTACTCCTGTTTTTGATTGGATTTTGCTCGGTGTTGGCGCAGATGGCCATACGGCATCCCTGTTCCCTAATGTGACCGACTACGAGGATGAGAATTTATCTTTAGTGGCAACGCATCCGGAATCAGGCCAACTTCGTGTATCTAAAACAGCGAAAGTGTTGGAAGCTGCAAAACGCATTAGCTACCTCGTTCTTGGCGCAGGTAAAGCCGAGATCGTACACGAAATTCACACCACGAAAGCCGAGGATCTTCCTTATCCGGCTGCCAAAGTTAAATCAACAACTGGCGAAACAGAGTGGTTTTTAGATTCAGATGCCGCAACAAAGATTGCGTGAAGGAGAGAAATAAATGAAAGGTGATATCGGTGTAATCGGCCTAGCAGTGATGGGCCAAAACCTTATCCTAAATATGAACGACCACGGTTTTAAAGTGGTAGCTCACAACCGTACCGCGGCAAAAGTCGATGAATTCCTAGCAGGTCCAGCGAAAGACACCAATATTATTGGTGCTTATTCACTGCAAGAGTTAGTCGACAAACTGGCGACACCTCGCAAAGTGATGCTGATGGTGCGTGCGGGCCAAGTCGTGGATGATTTCATCGACCAACTGGTTCCGTTACTCGATAAAGGCGACATCATTATCGATGGTGGTAACACGAACTTCCCAGACACCAACCGCCGTGTTGCAGCACTGCGTGAAAAAGGTATTCACTTTATCGGTACAGGCGTTTCTGGCGGCGAAGAAGGGGCACGTTTTGGCCCATCTATCATGCCAGGTGGCGCACCTGAAGCTTGGCAAGCCGTGAAGCCAATTTTCCAAGGTATCTCAGCAAAAACCGAAGCTGGTGAACCTTGCTGTGATTGGGTGGGTAACGACGGCGCGGGTCACTTCGTTAAAATGGTACACAACGGTATCGAATATGGCGATATGCAGCTAATTACCGAAGCTTATCAGTTTATGAAAGACGGCTTGGGTTTAAACCATGATGAAATGCAAAAAGTGTTTGCTAATTGGAATAAGACCGAGCTCGATAGCTACCTAGTGGAAATCACCGCTGATATCTTAGGCTACAAAGACGAAGATGGTGAAGCTCTGGTTGAGAAAATCCTCGATACTGCTGGCCAAAAAGGCACAGGTAAATGGACGGGCATTAACGCACTCGATATGGGTATTCCGCTGACGCTCATCACTGAGTCAGTTTTCTCTCGTTGCCTTTCAGCATTGAAAGATCAACGCGTTGCTGCCGAAGCACTGTTTGGTAAGAGCAATATGCAAATCGAAGGTGATAAACAAGAGTGGGTTGACGCACTTCGTCAAGCGCTACTTGCGTCTAAGATCATCTCTTACGCACAAGGCTTTATGCTAATGCGCCAAGCGTCTAACGAGAATGGTTGGAATCTTAACTACGGTAACGTGGCATTGATGTGGCGTGGTGGTTGTATCATCCGCTCCGCATTCCTGAGCAACATTCGTGATGCGTTCGAAGCTAACCCAGAAATCGCCTTCTTAGGTTCAGATGCCTACTTCAAGGGCATTTTGGATAACTGCCTAGCGGCTTGGCGTAAAGTAGCGGCCAAATCAATGGAAGTCGGCATTCCAATGCCATGTATGACCTCCGCGCTCACTTTCTTAGATGGCTACACCACCGCTCGCTTACCGGCTAATTTACTGCAAGCCCAACGTGATTACTTTGGTGCTCACACTTATGAGCGTACTGACCGTCCACGTGGTGAATTCTTCCACACAAACTGGACTGGTACAGGCGGAAATACGGCGTCTACCACTTACGACGTATAAAAAATTCGGCTTACGATGAAAAAAGGACTAGCTAAGCCCCTTCATCTACGCCTATAATTTGACCGTCATGGAGGATGTTAACTAGGTTAACATCCTCTATTTTTTTGTTTCCAAAACTACATGAGATCCAAAGATGACCATCAATAAGTTCTATGTACTTGTCCCACAGGCTGTGGAAGAAGACACTCATAGGGAAAATGAAGTTCAATCTGCTATGGAAGCTCAACGTCAGGCATTAGTGCAACAAGCGCAGAAACAAGGCGCAGTAGCATAATCCATAAGCAGAGTGTGGCAACACGCTCTGCTTATCACTCCTCTCTACCTCACCTATAGGCATATCGTTTGCCAATCATGATTCATGAAATACTCCTTTAAGTGATCAATCAAAGCTCTGACAGCGGGTGATAAATGACGCCGAGAAGGATATAAAGCGTAAATGTCCATTTTCTTCGGTTGCCAATGCGCTAACACCTGCTGTAAGTCCCCCCTTTCTAACGCACCCTTGGCTAGATAAGTCGGCTGTAAAGCAACGCCCATCCCGTGGATAGCCGCATGTAACAAAGTGGTGGCTTCATTCGCAGTTAGCTGGCATGGCACCTCCACCGATTGATGCTTACCATCTTGTTTTAGATGCCAAATATGTCGCTCAAAATTTTTGTATCCAAGACAACGATGCTGTGCGAGATCGCTTGGTGTGAGTATTGGCTCACAGCGCATGAGATAGTCAGGAGAGGCAACCAATATAGAATCACATTGAGCGATAGGGCGCCCGATTAAAGAAGGATCGGGATCGGCTGCAATACGGATCGCTAAATCAATTCGCTCTGCAATCAAATCTGCGGTTTTATCCTGTACATCAATATCAATTTCGATATTTGGATGCGTATTCAAAAAAGGTTTAACGGCCGGGATCAGTTGAGAAAAGCCAAACGACATGCTGGTCGCAATCCGAATTTTTCCAGATAACGACTGTTGATCCATCAACTGATGTTCCAATTGCTGCGCTTGCTCGACCCATAATTTTATCGCGTCTAGGCATTGAACTCCTGCTGATGTGAGCGATACTTTTCGTGTGGTTCGGTTTAATAACCGAGCTTGTAACCAAGTTTCCATGGTTTCAACATGCCGAGTCACCATAGGACGAGAAATATCCAGCCGTTCCGCTGTCGCCGTAAAACTTTGGGTAATCGCTATATCTAAAAAGACCTGAGCTGCTGTGAGTTTGTCCATGATTAGTTCTAATTAAGAAACAATGATGTCAATTATTAGCTATATATCCGAACAAGTCTAATTCGTATGATAGCTCCCGAACCGATAACATACTCTTTGGATAAATAATCATGAAAACACTGACTCTACTTACCGCAACCACACTCATCAGCAGCACCGCGTTTGCAGCACAACAACCTTTGACACTTGACGTCTACAATGCAGATGGCAATAGCTTCCATGTCAACTCCACTTTGGTTTATGGCGAAACAGAAGCGATGGTGGTTGACACTGGCTTTACTAAAGCCGACGCACTCCGTATTGCAGCAAAAGTACTCGACTCTGGCAAAAACCTAACCACGATTTTTATTAGCCAAGCTGACCCTGATTACTACTTTGGCGCTGAAGTACTGCATGACATGTTTCCACAAGCGAAAGTGCTGACGACTCCTGGCGTACGTGCAACGATTGCAGAAAAACTCGAAGGTAAACTGGCATTTTGGGCTCCAAAAATGGGTGAAAATGCCCCTGTAAAACCGATACTACCAACGGCTTATAATGGCAAAACCTTAACCATTGATGGGCAAACTATTGAAATTCGCGATGCGGATGGAGCATTAGCGCATCGTCCTTATTTATGGATACCAGCCAATAAAGCGATTTTAGGTAACGTCGCGGTATACGGAAATGTTCATTTATGGATGGCCGATGCACAAAGTGATGCGAGCCGCCAAGCTTGGGCGCAACAACTTGATCAAATGAAAGCACTCAAACCAAACGTAGTGATCCCGGGGCATATGACTTCTGGAACAGCGCTTGATGCTTCTTCAATTGAATTTGCACAGCAATATCTTATGGATTTTGCTAAAGCCAAAGCAAACAGCAAAGACAGCGCTCAGTTAATTCAAACCATGCAAAACCTTTACCCTAATGCTGGCCTACCAATGGCTTTAGAAATTGGTGCCAAAGTTCACATGGGTGAGATGAAATGGTAAACGTCCACTATATTTTCGACCCAATGTGTGGCTGGTGTTACGGAGCAACCTCTCTGATTCAGCAGTTGAATGAAATGAGCGGAGTAAAACTGCACCTTCATCCGGGTGGAATGATCGAGCGATCGCCTCTTTCAGATAGTTTTCGCCAACATGTACTGCAAGCTGATCAGCGCATTGCTCAGCAAACAGGAGCCGTATTTGGGGAAGGTTACATCGCCAAAATCAAAAGTGGCGAAACCATGATATTGGACTCATACGTTACTGCTCAAGCCATTATTGCAGCGCAATTACTCGGTGTATCGCCAAGTGTTATGCTCAAAAGCATTCAACAAGCGCACTACCAGCAAGGTTTGCCTGTGGCCGATACTGAAACATTGGCACTGTTAGCTCAATCGCTTGACCTAGAGCTAAATCAATGGGAACAAGCGATGGAGCAAGCTAAAGCTCAGTTACCAGAGCAGTTAGAGCAGACGCAAAGCTTAATGGCGCAATATCAGCTTTCTGGTTTTCCCTCGATTGTGTATGAAGCAGAGGGGCAATGGCGAACCGTATCTGTTAGCCATTTCTATAATCGACCACAACAATGGGCTGATTTCTGGAAAAATATGACTCAGTAATTAGTGCCTCATCCCTCTCTTGACTAAAGAGAGGGATTTTTCCATCTACTTGTTCATCATTTTGATGCTTTTACGCACCACTAAAGTCGGCTCTAATTGGACAATTTGCGGTTCGAGCGCTTCGTTTTCTAAACGGGCAAGTAAGGTGTCAACTGCTGCTTTACCTAAACGATATTTGGGTTGATGAATAGTGGTTAGAGCTGGCGACATAAAACGGGCGATGTGAATATCGTCATACCCCATCAGCGAAAGATCTTCAGGAATGCGGATCCCTTTTTCATTAGCTGCATTAATCACCCCCATTGCCATCATGTCATTAGAGACAAAAATCGCACTCGGCAATGGCCCTTTAGCTAACATTTTATTGAACGCTTCGTAGCCACCTTCACATTCAAAATCGGATTCCACAATCCAATTAGGGTGAATGTCCAAACCTGCTTCCAAGACAGCGCGCTTATAGCCTTCATAACGCATTTGAGCTTGATGTCGAATCAATGGCCCGGTAATACAACCGATTTCTTTATGACCGCACTCAATCAAATAGTTCGCCGCAATATAACCGCCACGCAAAGAGTTATCTTGTATTTTATCGCTAGGAAAGAGCATTGGGCCCCAATCCATCACCACGACAGGGATATCTGGGTAGCGTTCAAAAACGTCAATCCGCTCACCTTCTAAGGTGGAGCACATCAAAAGTAAGCCATCAACGCGCTTTTGCAGCAGCGTGTTGATAGAGGCTTGCATCCGCTGGCTATCCCCTTCGGTATTACACAAAATAAGGTTATAACCTTTGTGATAGCAACTGCGCTCTACCCCTTTGACCACTTCGCCAAAAAAGGGGTTAGTCGAAGTGGTCACTAACATACCAATGGTGCGCGTTCGGTTCATTTTGAGACTACGAGCCAATGCTGACGGGGCATAGTTCAGATCTTGCGCGGCTTTATTGACACGCTCAGCGATTTCATCGCTCACATAGCGAGATTTATTAATGACATGGCTGACGGTAGACGTGGATACGCCGGCTAATCTTGCAATATCTTTCATTGTCGCCATGTCTGTTTTTCCTATTCTATTGATGCTGAGCGAGAAACGCGTCCACTTCTACTCGGGTGGGTATTGAGGTTTGCGCGCCAAAACGGGTAACAGAAATGGCTGCCGCAGCATGTGCAAATTTAATGGCTGATTCTAAAGGCATATCTTCCAACAAACCCGTGACCAAAGCACCGTTAAACGTATCACCTGCCGCGGTGGTGTCTGTCACATCGACTTTAAAACCAGCAATCAGTTGACCACGCCCATTTTGGCTTAGCCAAACGCCTTTTGCACCTAAGGTGATCAAGACGATTTCAATCCCTTTTTTATGCAGTTCATTGGCCGCTAATTGCGCCGTGTGATCATCATCAACCGTGATCCCCGTTAAGCGCTGCGCTTCCGTTTCGTTTGGTGTGATCACATCGACACATTCTAGCAGAGTATCAGGCAGATCTCGGGCAGGCGCTGGGTTTAAAATCACATTGGTACGATTTTGTTTGGCGATTTGCGCAGCTTTAATAATGCCATCGATTGGCGTCTCTAATTGCATCAATAAATATTTGGCCGCGCCAATGGCGGCTAAATCCGCTTCAATGGCATCAGCCGTCAGCTTGTCATTCGCCTCTGCCGAAATACAGATGCTGTTTTCTCCGCTATCCGAGACTTGGATCATCGCAATGCCCGTCGGACAATTGGGCTGCATTTTAACTCCCGCAATGTTGATACCATCGAGCTTAAAATTCTCACGAATATTGATACCGAATGCATCGTCACCCACGCAGGCAATAAAACCGATGTCCGCTTTTAATCGCGCGGCCGCTACAGCTTGGTTGGCCCCTTTACCACCGGGAATAACTTGATAATGACGACCATGCAGCGTCTCGCCCGGGCGAGGAAATGAAGGCACTTGCAAAACATGGTCAGCGTTAACACTACCTAATACCACTAACTGATTCATAATTTGTCCTTTGTTCATGAGTGAACATGTTTGAAATAGAGCTGGAGAGGTTTGGCTTTTGTGGCTTCACCTGAAAAAACAAACCTATCGAGCCTGATTACTGGTTATTAATGGCTGAGGGGTTATAGAGAAGAGGTAGCTCTCTACGAGCCAGTAAAGAGCTACCTACAGCAAAGATTATTTACTGATGATTTTTAGAGGAACCGGAATGTACTCATCCACTTGTTCGCCTTTTAGCATTTTATCGGCCGTTTCAATGCCAAGTGCACCGATCATGTCTGGTTGTTGAGCAACAGTCGCAGCAAGTTGGCCGCGTTCTACCGCCGCGATACCATCGTCGGTACCATCAAAACCGATGATCATCACCTCTTTGCCTGATGCTTGAACGGCGCGAAGTGCACCCAATGCCATTTCATCATTTTGGGCAAATACGGCTTGAACATCTGGGTTTGCCGCTAGCAGGTTTTCCATTACATTCAAACCTTTAGTGCGGTCAAAATCAGCAGGCTGACTAGCAAGCAGTTCCATTTCACTGCCTTTCACCGCGTTCATGAAACCTTCTCCACGCTCACGAGCGGCCGATGTGCCGGCAATCCCTTCCAGTTGAATGACTTTGGCTTTTGCACCGATTTTTTCGACGATAAAGTGACCGGCCATTTCACCACCGACTACGTTATCAGAAGCGATGTGGCTCACAACATCACCACGGCTTGCACCGCGATCCAGTGTCAACACTGGCACTTTAGCGCGGTTGGCCATACGAATGGCGTTAGAGACGGCATCAGAATCGGTTGGGTTGATCAAAATCGCTTTAACGCCACGAACGGTTAAGTCTTCTACGTTTGATAGCTCTTTGCTTGGATCATTTTGTGAATCCAAGACGATCAGGTTGTAGCCTAGCTCTTTCGCTTTCGCTTCTGCGCCATCTTTCATGGTGACAAAAAATGGGTTGTTCAGAGTGGATAGTACAATCGCCATGGTGTCTTGCGCATGCGCAGCCACAGAGACAGTGGTGGAAAGTAGAGCAGCAGAGATTAAAGTTGCAAGTTTTTTCATCTTTATAGTCCTTTTTGTAGGGGCCGTTTTAAAACTAATATGGCTCGCTTTAAAACGGAGGTTTTCTATCGTGTTACTTATTTTTGTTATCCACGAGTACCGCGAGCAAAATAACCACGGCTTTCGCAATCATTTGGTAGTAAGAAGAGACATCAAGCAGGTTCAGCGCGTTATTAAGAAAGCCGATGATCAGCGCCCCAATTAACGTGCCCATAATGCGTCCTTTACCACCCATCAAGCTGGTACCACCAAGTACGACGGCAGCGATGGCATCCAGCTCATAACCCATACCAGCAGTCGGTTGCGCAGAAGAGAGGCGAGACGTGACGATGATGCCAGCCAGCGCAGCCAATAGACCGCAGATGGCGTACACACCAATTTTCACGCGATCCACATTAATACCTGACAATCGAGTCGCAGACTCATTGCCACCTAGCGCGTAAACATAGCGGCCAAAACGTGTATGGTTAAGTAAGTACCAAACCGCAGCAAAGACCACCACCATCATCCACACCGGAACGGGAATACCCAATGCGTAACCTGTACCAAACCAAGCAAAAGCATCTGCAGTATCGGTAAAACCTGTCGAAATTGGACGCCCATCGGTATACACCATGGTCACACCACGCAATAAGGTCATAGTGACTAAGGTGGCAATAAACGCCTGCACTTTACCTTTGGCGATAATGATGCCGCTAATCGCACCCAGTGCCGCGCCAGAAAGTAACGCTGTAGGGACTGCGATAATGACAGGAATCTCAAGACCAATCATGGTTGCAGCAAAAGCGCCGCACAACGCCAGTACCGAGCCAACACTCAAATCGATACCTGCCGTTAGAATAACCAAGGTCATCCCCACAGCGATAATGGCGTTGACTGAGGTTTGGCGCAAAATGTTCAGTATGTTGTCAACCGTGAAGAAATTGGGGTTTAAAAAAGAGACAACGACCACTAAAAAAAGCAAAGCAATCAGTGATTTTTGCTCAATGAGCCACTCTTTACTGATCCATTTTCTGCGGTTAGTTTGGGTTGAATTACTCATGCTGTTACTGCTCATGCTGCTTCCTCATTGATCTTTTTGCCTACCGCACAGGCGAGTAGAATCTCTTGGTTGGCTTGTTTGGCACTGAATTCGCCGCTGATTCGACCTTCATGCATCACCAAAATTCGGTCACTCATCCCTAGCACTTCTGGCATCTCTGACGAAACCAAAATAATGCTCATCCCTTCGGCTTTAAATTGGTTAATCAATTGGTAAATCTCTTTTTTGGCTCCCACGTCAACCCCGCGTGTGGGTTCATCCAAAATCAAGACTTTGGGACGTGTCATCAACCCTTTCGCAATCGCTACTTTTTGCTGATTGCCACCGGACAAATTGCCAATGATTTGATCACGAGATGGCGTTTTGATGTTGAATAGGCGAATAAAATCTTCCACTGCGATGACTTCATCACTGTGTTGAATCTGTACACCTTTGCTAAATTTATTCAACGCACACAGTGACATGTTCTCTTTCACCGACAGGCCAAGAACCAAACCGTCCCCTTTGCGATCTTCTGAAATATACGCGATACCGTTTGCAAGGCCATCTTGTGGGCTGACTGGGTTGATGGTTTTGTTCTCAAGGTTAATCACGCCTCGCTCACTGGGCAGCGCGCCGTAAATCACTTTCATTAATTCAGTGCGCCCTGCGCCCATCAAACCCGATACACCGAGGATTTCACCTCGTTTGAGCGTAAAATTAATGTCATGCACACCTGAGCCCGTCAAGCCGATCACCTCAAGGCAAGTGTCGCCGTGCTTTACCTCAATACGTGGATACTGCTCTTCTAATTTCCGGCCGACCATCATCTCAATCAGGCCATCTTCATTGGTGTCAGACACTTTGCACTGGCCAATGAATTTGCCATCACGTAACACGGTAATGTCGTCACAAATTTCAAAAATTTCTTTCAACCGATGTGAGATATAAACAATGCCGCAACCTTGTTCGCGTAGCTCGTTAATCACATTAAATAACGATTCAGTTTCGGTATCCGTCAGCGCATCCGTCGGTTCATCCATGATGATTACTTTCGACTCAAATGAGAGCGCTTTTGCAATCTCAACCATCTGTTGCTCACCAAGGCTTAAGTCACCCAACAAGGTCTTGGAGCTGTGTTTAACGTTTAAACGGGCCAGTAGTTTGTCGGCTGCTTGGTACATTTCATTCCATAAAATTCGCCCCATCGCACCGGTTATCTCTCTGCCTAGAAAAATGTTTTCAGCAATAGTTAATTCCGGAATCAAATTCAACTCTTGGTGAATAATGCTGATGCCCGCTTGTTGTGAATCTCGTGGGCCTTTAAAGGCGGCTGGTTTTCCTTGGTAAGTGATAGAACCCGCATCCAATGAATAGATACCCGTCAACACTTTCATTAAGGTTGATTTACCCGCGCCGTTTTCGCCCATCAACGCCATCACGCGGCCGGGGTAAACATTGAGGCTAGCTTTATCGAGCGCTTTCACGCCGGGGAACGCTTTTTCAATCTCACTGAGCGCTAAAATTGCTTGAGTCATAGTGGATCCTCAATCGCGGCTTAAAACACGACGCCTGCTTGAAAAATAACATTCGCATACGGCGTGCATTCGCCTGTTCTTACCACGGCGCGGCTGCGCATAGTGCGCTCTTTAAAATCTTGATGAGAGAGGTAAGTGACAGCAATCGCTTTCTCGCATAACTCCTCTTCCGCTTTCAGCTCAGCAAGCAGTGCTTTGTGATGCTCAGGGCTTACTTGTGCAAACTCTTCAGCAATGATCACACCTTCAATTTGAGATTCAGAAAGAATCACGCGGACCGTGTCAATAAAACCGGGAATACCGTGAGTTAATGCTAAATCAATACGCTGCACTTCATCAGGAATGGGCAGACCGGCATCACAAATTGTGATTTCGTCGGTATGCCCTAAAGTAGCCACCAAGTAAGAGAGTTCTGAATTTAATAGGGTACTTTTTTTCATTGTTATACCTTCACGTTAGGCTTTATGTTTCGCTTTTTGACACCTTTCTATCACTCTTGAATCGTTCAAGAAAATCTCATCGAAACGTTTCGATGAATCCTAGCGTAGCAAAAATAATTTGCACGATGCGAAAATAGGTAATGTGATTTTGATCGTTGATTAGTGAGCTGAGGAGTAAAAAAGAGTGAGGACTATCACTGAGTTATTTGTCATTAGATGCCCATTTTTAGCATAGGATTAACACTGAGACCGTGATTTTCGGTATAGTCACTCCGAACAAAAATCGCATCCATTTGGAACTCAAACATGAAAAAAATAGCCTTGGTATTGTTTACTGCATTCTCACTCGCCGCCTGCTCAGAAGTAGGCAGCGAAGCATGGTGTCAAGATATGAAAGAGAAACCAAAAGGCGAATGGAACGCCGGGCAGGCGGTGGATTATGCAAAGCACTGTGTCTTCCAATCACAAATTGGCAGCGACGCGTGGTGTGAAGATATGAAAGACAAGCCAAAAGGTGATTGGACAGCGAATGAGGCTGGTTCTTACGCTAAATATTGTGTGCTGTGAGAAGGGAGTCCCCAGAGCTAGGTTGCTATGGGAGATTGCAAATAAAAACATGATGTTCTACAAAAATCTATTTAGCGAAATCTTCACATACATCACTAACCATTTTTATTGCTACGTATTCATTAGCATACTTACGTATAATCATCGGAGTTTGAGTATCATAGCTGCCCCACTTTGCTTTATCTATAAAACAAATATGTATTCCACTACTGGTTTCTTTAAGAAACTTAATCTCATATTTCCAATAATCACTTTCAATCAGAATTGATTCATTTGATATCTTCGGTTTAGGTAAATCCAACTGTGGAAAATAGCGCTGATTCTCAGATATTTTCTGCATAAGCGAGCTATTAAACGATGTTATATCTAAGGATTTATATATTTCATTGCTTGAAAATGCATGAGCATAGGATGTTATTATACAAAAAAGAAACACCAGTGATTTTTTCATTTTATTTCTCCTATTAATTTTGCTTCTTTTTTTCTGCGCGTGGGATATTTATCACCAAATTTCATTAAGTTATCATACATTTCTACCCAATTTTGTTCGATGGCTTGCTTCCAGAAATTTTCTGTCTCTGATGGTAAATAACCATATTGGTATGACAATGAAGCAATGACAGTTTGAGCCTGCCACGGTAAACATTCAAACTTTGTCGTCTTGGATATTCGATTGTATAAATCAACAATACGTTTTGTCTCTGATTTTTTTACTTTTGATACTAGAATTTCTAATTCAAAATCGTTAACCATAAGAGGATTCTTAATCAAAATAGCTTCAGCTTCACTCTTTTTATAACCAAGATAAGGTGTAAGCTTATCTACCAAAGAAGCAGGGAGACCTAAAGCAATTAAATCTGATTTTGAGCGTGCTCCCAAATCAAATCCTGAAGCAATAGTGACACCACTATTACTATTTTCGACATCAGGAACATATCCTTTCTTTTTTACTCCTTCAAGTTCTTTAATGAAGTCAAAATTGATCATCAATTTACACTGCGGTTTTGACTCCCACCCATCCATCAACGCTTCATCCAATGCAAGCAGTGTGCCTTGACCAACAAGGCCATCAATGGGGCCAATGCTGTATAACGGATGCGTTTGATGGCTGGGTTGATAACTTTTTTGGAACTGTTCGATGGCCGTTTTGGTTTTATTACCGAAATCACCATCGGCTTGCAAATCAAATTTCATTTTGATTAACGCTTGCTGAATCAAGCTCACTTCTTCGCCATTGTTGCCTTTTCTGAAAGCGCTGGCTTGTTTCTTCGCTAACTTTTCCAGCTCTTCTGAAGCTTTCAACACATCCGATTGTAGCAGTGATGCTTTATCTTCGTTTTGTGCACCCTCTTTTGGGCTCTCTTCCTGAGCGCTCTTTTCTGCCACCTTCGCTTCTGACTGCTTTTCTGATGATGCAGATGATTTCTGCGCAGCGGATTGTACTGCGGCAGCCTCAAAATGAGTGATCACATTCGCTTGGCCGCTTTGCATGGTCGCGTTAATTGCACTCGCTTGCAATTCGGCTGGAGCTTTCATATCAAGTAGTGGGGTTGCCAACATGGCTGATTGCCCACCATAAGCGCTACCGCTGCCCGCACTTCCGCCAGCATTGAGGTTAATCGCAGGACCAACGATGTGCACGCCACCGGCATCCACTTTGACAAAGCTGCCACCCGCTTTTAAAGTCACTTCAGCCCCAGCTTCTACAACGATTTTAGCTCCCGCTTTAAGACTGATTTCGCGTCCTGTCTGTATCGCGGTCAGTTTGGCCACTTTATGCTGTACTGACCCGCTAATCTCTACACTGTTATCTTTGGTTATGTTATCGCGGCTTTCGCCCTCTACCGTGAGGTGGTGGTTATGTTTAACGTGCGTAAGCTGGTCGTTATCCACCGTGAGGTGCTGGTCGTGCTTGATGTGCGCCGTGGCGTCATTGAGCACCAAGGCGTCTAAGTCTTTTTGCGCGTGTAGGTAGATTTTCTCTTGCGCTGCTTGGTCTTCAAAACTCAGCTCGTTAAACCCTTGCCCTTGGTGCGTTTCACTGCGCAGCACGGTTTTGGTTTTGTTATCCGGCAATGTGTACGGCGCTTTGTTGGTCGCATGGTAGGTACGGCCTGTCACTATCGGTTGGTCTGGGTCGCCGTTAAGAAACGAGACGATGACTTCATGACCAATGCGCGGAATGGCTATCATGCCATATTGGCTGCCAGCCCAACCTTGTGAGACGCGCACCCAGCATGAGCTGTGTTCATCGCCGTTGGAATATCTGTCCCACGGGAAATGCAGTTTGACGCGGCCATGTTCGTCACAGAAGATTTCTTCGCCATCAGGCCCCACCACCAATGCCATGCAAGGGCCATCCACTTGAGGTTTGGCTTGCGGTGTCGCACGCCACGTGACATCAGCAGGAATGAGCGTGAATTGGTTGCTGTACGTGGTCGCGCCACTGCCGCCCTCTTCTTCTAATGCTTGTGGCTGACGCCCTTGGTGATGCACTTGCACTACAACCCAGTCGCGGTTCGCGCTGTCGTCAAGATGCTCTTGTAAGTCGAACTTTGTGCCCGCTTGCAGGCCAGGATGGTTACTTTTTCCGGTCGCAGTACGCGCTTCTCGTCGTAGGTACTCTAAGCGAATTTGATTAAAGGCTTTGCCGCTGACGTCGTCTTTAAAGCGACCCGGTGCATCAAAGTGTTCGTAGGTCGCTTGCTGGTAATCCATCTCGCGCCCTTGCGCTTGCTGAGCAAACGAGTAGCTCGGCTTTTTAAAGCTGTAATCTTGCAGCGCGCTGTGGCTCACTTCGGTTTGGCTGTGTTGCGTTAATTGCGACACATAAGGGCTCTCCATCACGCCACCCGCAAGGACGTTGTAAGGGATAGGCGTTTCTCGCTTCGTCAGGCTTTGGCTGTCGTCACTGAAAAAGAGGGTGTGTTTCCCTTCTTCATGAATGAAGTGATACACCAAGCCTTCTTCGGCGGCTAAGCGGTGCAAGAAGTCGATATCCGTCTCACGGTACTGCACGCAGAATTCACGCTGCGCACACTCACGTTTCAGCGAGAAGGCGTAGTCGTTAATGCCCATTTCTTGCAGTACGATGGAGAGGATTTCGGGAACGGTTTTGAGCTGGAAGATGCGGCTGTTTTGGCGCAGTGATAACCGCTCTAATGCCGGGACTAAGGTCAGTGAGTAAAAGGTGTGATGATGGCCAATATCGCCTTTACTGAACTGGCGCACAATGCCGTGCACGCGCTGCACGACAAGGTCATCACGCAGTATCTCAAGCTGAGCGGTTTTGTCCACCAGCTCCAACGCTGTTAAGCCAGATTGGCGACTGGCCAGTTTTATCTCATAGCGAAAACCGTAGCAACGTAGGCCCGCTTGCGCGCTATCAGACAGCGATTCCACGCCTTGGTATTCACGCACCACTAACGTGTCGTCTGCCAAACCCTCCACGGTGAGCCTAAAACTTAACCTTGCCATCTTTTTCCCTTCCACTCTTTCATCGCAAAATAACACTAGTACAGCAAGTGCAGTGCCAGATATTTTTCTTTTATATTCATGAACTTATAAACAGCTCGATTGACAAAGGCAACAAACTGCCTGATATGAGCAAAAAGTTGCCCTTCAATAACCAATTGTTGCTCAGCTTATTGAGCCTGAGCTTCCTGATTATGTGTCACAGTCAAATGCTCAAACTGCTTGTCGAGCTCGGCCATTTTCCAGCTCAAATTATTAAGCCGCTGCTTCAGAATCATAAACTCCTGTTCAGCCTGTACAACATCACCTTTTTTGAGCAACTCTTCGACATATGCAGCTCTCCCATAAATAGGTGACAGACTAATAGCGAACTCCTCCAGCGATTTGGTTTGTCTTTGCAGTTCGGTTAATTTTCCTTTTTGCGCGAGCAGCGCGATGTTAGCCATCTTGGTTCGCGTTTCACTAAAACGCTCCATAAAGCGCTCAGTTTGTTGCAGAGCTTCACGCTGAGCATCGGCAAACGCTTGATCAACCTCCAGCACCGATTCGGTTTGGGGATAAAGTTGCAATAACGCATCCAACACTTGCTGGGCTTCAACACGAGCCGATTCAAAAGAGCGCGCCATTTTTTGCTCAATCGCCTCTCGGTACAATGGCACAATCTCATTTGACAACTGTTCAAGCTTGGCTGGCGAGTTGGCCTGTTGAAACGCATTGACCTGCTCTGGCGTATGTAAAGCAGGTAACCTTAGGTTGGTTGCATAAGATATTGAGTTGAAAAACGGCAAATAAGTGACGGCCCCATACACCATCACAACACCAAGAACACCGGATATAAAAGCGGCCACATGCGTAATACGTGAGCGCTTTTGATTACGCACCTGCTCAACCTGTTCCGTTTGGGTATGGCGCTTTAGCAGCGAATGATATTGCGTTTCTAAACGATCAATATGTTCAAAAATAGCAAAACCTACCCCTTCGAAATCGACCACATAGTCCGGCTGTTGCAGCTCTAAAATGGCATGCATACGCTCACAAAAGCGCTCACAGCGGTATAGATCACGCAGCGCTTCATGATTCGGACGCAGATCTTTTAACTCCCGCACGACACGAGCATTAACCCAATCGAGCACTTCCTTGCGCATTTTCGCCGATTTTACGTCCGGTTTTGGCAAATTACTTAAGCAGCAGCACAGCAGTTCAACACCATTGGCGTATCCTGCTAAGCCCTGCATTTTTAAACAGGCTACGGTGTAATAACCGCACAGCAAAAGGTCAATCCCCGGGCCTTTTGCTAATGTTTCACAAGAAACTTTCACCACAGCCCAGTCTGGACCACCTGATAATGGGTTGTTACGACGATTGATCTCATCTCTCACCTTTTGGTAGGCATCAATGTGACGAACAGCGGCAGCATCATCTATCAAATGAAAACGAGCGTGGTCGATAAATACAATATTGGACATGACTACAGCGTCCTAAGTGAGTTGAGGAGCGATGACCAATCGCTCCTCACTATTATTTTAGTAAAGGGTTTTCGAGAGTTTGAATGACTTAAATAACCGCTCGGTGAATGGGTTAATATCTGCCTCTGAATTGAGTCGATAAATCATCTCACCACCGTCAACTGCAAACTTAAAGTCAACCGACGTGGAACTAGCACCCACCACATCACCTTGTTCAAGCAAGCGGAAAAATGCCCACGGACCTTGGATATTAATACTTCGTGGCGACATATTATTTTTAGTCGGCACTAACGTTACTTTAGAGATCGCAGAATCACGCAGCGTATTTGGCCAAATCAACTCGACACTGTCTCTTGGGCCGTGACTATAAGCGAGATATTGACCGTCAACATTCAGCACACTGCGGCGTTTGTTGTTGCTCAAGCGTAGCGGTTCAACCGAGAAACTAACGTCTAAGACCCCTTTGCGGTTAAAGAAAGCTTGCTGAATTTTCTTCGCCTGCTTGAGCTGTTCTAGAACGTCTTTGCGAATAATCGACTGCGCGTTATCGTCATCATTGACCGCAATATTTTCTTCCACAAACATTCTTAGCTGGTTGTTGTAGAAGTTGTCTAATGTGCCGTTGGGCGCAAAAAATGCTTCAAAATCAGAAAGAGAACTGTCTTTGTTGGAAGACTCATTAAATGGATAGCGCCCAGCCAATTTCTCTTCAAAGGTTTTGTAAACATCATCATGCCAACGAACTTCAAGGTGCTTAATCGCTTCTTGTTTGACAACATACCAACTCTCATCCGCCAGTTTAGACACCATAGTATCGAGCGGTTTAGGCAAACCTGATGCAATACGTTTCACCGTGTAAATTGGATCAGCGTTCACTAATTTTACGCGTGCTTTGGTGGCATCAAGCGCAGCCATACCAACATCTGGCGCTTCTTGAATAGATTTTAGGTAGTTTTGTAACTCTTCCACCGCCACTAACACTTCATTGATGTACGCTGGCTTATCACCGACTGGCTTGAGCATAGCGTTTAGTTCAGCAAAGGGCGCATCAATCTGCGAAGCAACTTTATATTTTGGATTTTTTAACAGCTCTTTTTGCGCGGCTTCATCTTTAGGCACACTGGCATACATTTGAGTATTGCTTTCTAAAGTGCGAAGCAAACGCTGCATCGGTTCAATGTTGCCAGTAAAGTTTTCTAATACTGACACCGCGTCATTGATGTCGCTAAAATACTTAACGCTGATTTCATTAAGAGCCGCACGCCAGATATTGGTGTAGTCCGCCACATACAAGCTACGGATTTTGTTACGGAGGTCATGCTTATCCGCTTCGCTAAATTGAGCCGATTTGGATTGCCCTAGTACCCAACTGTCGATCAAGGCCAGCTCAGAAACGGATTCTGATTGCGGCATGAAGTAATCTTCAAACCCTTTTTTGGTGAGCATTTGCGGAATATACAGCGAGCTGCTGTTGACCACTCGCTCTTCAAAAACCACATCAAAGACGGGGCCAATCAAGTTGCGTAAATTGATCGAGGGGCCAAGAACCGTTTGTGCATTCAACTTCAAATTACGGTAAACACGTTGATCGTTAGGCATAGAACCAAGATCAGACTGCACTTTCGCCACCACCTGATCATAAGGCTTCATCACCGACTCTGCATTGCGATTACCGCGCGCGCGATCACCCGCTAAATCCGTGTGTAACATAGCGTAGTCTAAATGCCCCAACAGCTCTTCTTGGATCACGCGTTGCCCAGCGAACTCTTGCTGCCAGTATTTGGAGAAATAATCGAGTACATAATCCTTATAGCGGCCGCTTTTATCTACCATCATGCGATAAACACGCAGTACGGCCAGCTTCTCTTCATCTGTGTTGGCTTGGTTAAGCTGCACAACAACATCCGCCATGAGCAGAGGTAAAAAGCGGTTTTCCAATAAATTCAAATAGGTAGCTTCAACCATTGGACCAATCGTGTGGCCTTGGTACAAACCAAAATCGGAAATGTACTGTGGTTTATCACGGAAGAAACCAAACTCCAATGTCGCTTCACGAATTTTATTGAGCGGCACGAGAACATCTTGCTGAGAGGCTAAATAAAGATTAGAGGGGAACTCGTTTTTGTACTCGTTTACTTTCGCTAACACAGCATCAGAGTGCTTCACGTTACTAAGGTAATAACGATGCCAAGTGCCAACTAATAACACAGTTGCAATAGAGCCGGCCACTACTGACAAACCAATCAAGCGCCGTTTTTGCTTCGCAACACGAAAATTATCTGAGGCAAGCCCAGCTTCAGGATAGACGATGTTATTAAACAGTTTTTGTGTGAAATAAACCGTTGAGTTTTTGGCTTGCTGCGCTTTATTAATGGCATGATCTAGCCCGTAACGACGTGAAGCGGCATCATCAAATGCGTTTGTGGGTACGCCCTGTTGATACACAGAAGTGAAATACGCACCACGCACCAAAGCCGACGTAGAGAACTGATCACTGGCCAATGCATCGTTGAAAAATTGTAATAAGATCTCTTTTAAACCAGAAATTTGACGCGTGAAGCTATAAATAGCATTGCGCTCTTCCAAATCCATCGGCACAGAAACGGCGTGCGGCAGTACATCATTAATGCGCTCAACAAACTGACTGTAGTCTTTTGAAAACTCGTTGAGCCAGTTATCCAAGTCATCAATAGAGTCGAGCGAAAAGGTAAAGCCCAGCACATCTTCACGCTGACTGCGCGAGTAATGTTTAAAGAAAGGTTCAAAACCGTGTAATAAATCCAATTTCGTCAATGCAATATAGACGGGTAGACGCGTGGATAACGTCTCCATCAATTCACGTAAACGAGCACGCAATAAATTGGCGTAAGCTTTACGCTCGGTTGCAGTTGCGGTTGCTAAGTGAGAAACGTCTAACGCTAAAACGATACCGTTGAGTGGACGACGGCTACGCGTTCTCTCCAACCAATTAACAAAATGAAGCCATAAACGGCGCTCCATCGCACCATCGTTATCATTGCTGTGGTTACCTTGTGTCAGTAGCTCTCCATCTGGATCGATCAATACCGATTCATCGCCAATCCACCAATCAAACGAATACGGGTTTTCACTTTTTTGACCCGAGGCTCGCATTACCGAAGAAAAAACAAAGTTTTGCCCAGAGCGGTTGATGAGGCTGGTTTTACCGGCATTTTCCAAACCGAGCACTAAATACCATGGCAACGCATAAAGATAATTACGTTTATTGAGGTTCTCTTTCATGCTGACCATCACTTGGTTCAGCTCAACCTCTTGGCGCTCTTCATAGGCTTTAATTGGATCTTGGCGAAGCTGATCTTCACGCTTTTGCTCGGCTTTAAAACCTTGCAATTTTCGCCACTGCCACACGCCCCAAACGGCCAATGCACCTAAAGTGAACAAGCTACTTGCCACTGCGCGAGCGGTTATCGATTCAAGTGGCTTATTCCCCGCGATCTCTAGCCAAGGGCCTGCCCACCAAATCGCAACATTCAATAAAATGAATGTGCTAAATAGCAAAATAGGCATCGCCGCGGCAATGCCCGGTGTTAACTTTCTTGCGATCCCAACAATAAATTTCCACATGGGTTTGTGTCCTTCGTTTACTCTGACGTTGTGTATTGTTCTAATTGCTCAACTAATGAGGGTTCCCAATCGGTAACGCTCATGGTGCTAACCTGAGCATGTAACGTTTGGTACTGTTCTTTCGCCATCGCATCTAAATTATTGCTATTTAACAAATCAGCCGATAATAACCGCCAATAGAATTTATCCCTTGGCTCACTGGCGCTGACCAGACCATCGTTGAGCATAGAGAGCGCCACCGCAATGCCTCCCTCTTTCGCTAAGCTAAACGCCTCTTTGCGTTTGTCTTGCCAATCACCTGCTACTTGGCCTTGGGCGCTACTTTGCTGCTGGCTGAGTAGCCACTCTTTTACGCTCGCATTGACAAAAGGCTCGCCTCCTTTGAATTTCAACTCGAGCAGCGCAGGTAGACGTGCCACAAACTGCTGGCTTTCACTCAAAATGGCTTCACTCCACGCCTTTTGGCCTAAACTTTGCGCGATTTGATAGCTCATCATTTGCCCTTCAAACCAGTAAGGTGCCATGGTCAAACTCTGCTCTACCTTGCGCCATAAGGCTAAATCTGGGCTACGCATTTGGTCGTGATACTCTTTGATTCGTTCTTGCGCCATCGCCCGTAACAGTGTTTCACCGCTGACGTCGTGCTCAGGTAATGAGGTAATACTTGACCACACGGCAAAACGCCTGACTCGTATTGCCAAGGCAATGCCGAACTCTTGTTCAGACAAAAACTCAGCCACCTTTAGTAAGGTCTGCTTAGTGGCTTTGTCACTTGAACTGTCGACTGAGATGGCGCTCTGGGTGGTGGTTTTACGTTCAACCGCCGGAGTCTCTTGCACATGTTGAGTCGCTTGCTCACGTTCTGTTGCACGGCGCAGTTGGACTTGAACTTTAGCCACTAGACTTTCAACGCTTTCAGACATCAGTCCGGCTTGAGTAGTCGCTTGCTGTAGCGCGTCGATCGCGGTGTTTAACTCATCACGATCTGGTCCATCAAATTGTGCGAAATCTAACTTGTCGATGACTAAGGCTAACCGCTGCACAATCTGGCTGAAGAATTTGCGACGTGGCAAACTGCCTCTTTTGCCTGGCGCAGGGAAGCAATCTTCCCAGTAAAGGGACATGAAATCGCTCAGCAGCTGCAGCGACGTGGTGAAACGTAGCGGTGTGACTTGGTTATGCAGACACTGCAACAGGTAGATCAATAATTTGAGATCTTTACTTTTTTCGCTGAGCAGTTTGAGCGTACTGTGTTCGACTTCATCCCATTGCACGCTAGCGTGGGAGAGTGACCCCACTTTCATCATTTGATCTTCAACAAAATCAAACAGTGGATCATCAATCAGCCGCTCACCCACAGGGTTATCGGCTTGAATAGGCTGAGTAATACAGCGGCGATAATCGGTTAACTCCATTGGAACTCCTTACCAACCACAGCGTGTTTTTAGTGCCGTTAATGATTGCGAAAGCTCGCTCGCATCAAACTGCAATCCATCAACAAAAGGAGAGTTTGAACGCAGCACAAGGCGATTTTCTCGCGCCATCGCTTTCATCATCTCAATCGCTGGCATGCCTCTGCCTGAGGAAAAGAGCAAACCTAAATCGTCACTACGCCAAGATTGTGCCTGCATATTAGCAATCGAAACTTGGATGCGAGGATCATCAATCGCGCTAGGAAACGCCAATTCCACTCGACTCAAATTGTCGATACAGCTCATCAGCAGCACAGGTTTAGCGTTATCGTCAAACTTTGTATTTTGATTTAACGCAACCAAAGTAATCCACGCATTACCTTTATCATCGTCACCTTCCACGGTTAAGTGACTTGCTTCCCCGTCTTGATACTGGCTGATGCTATCAAAGGCGCGTTGCCAAGATAGCGGCGCATTGGGCGTTGCCGCTTGAGGCATCACCACGTCAGAAGGCGTTTTAAACAGGTGGTCAAAACAGCTCAATCGCTCTAACCGAGATGTGATCGTAGTGCATTGCTCTGCTTGTGCTACAGCGTCATTTTCCGCATTTGCCATGGGAAAATACAGCGTCATAGAGAGGCAAACTGTGAGCCTAAACAACCGTTTATTCATGGTGTTTTAATCTCCAATTTTTGGCATTTATAGGCCAAGGTCCGCTTGGGAATACCGAGGCTTTGGGCCGCTTTGGCCCTGTCACCAGCAAAATATTGGAGGCGCTCACGGATAATACGAGACTCAAATTCATTCACCGCTTGTTTTAAATCATCCACCACTCGGCTGACACCTGACTCAGCTTTAGCGACCTTATGCCCATGTCGTTCAGTCTCTGGCTGCTGTTCGGCTTTAGTGTATGCTAAACGTTGTGTAAAGCAGGACTCCTCCACCTGTGTGCCATCCAATGTTTGCGCACAACCAAATTCAATAAGGTGCTTGAGTTCACGCACATTACCGGGAAAGTCATAACGTTTTAGGCAATCGATCGCTTTATAGTGCACACCCCGAATGTTGGTTGCATGCTGCTGATTAAAGCTGCGCACAAAATGTTGGCTAAGCCGTTCAATGTCATCCATCCTTGCCGCAAGGCGTGGCAAAGTGATCGGGTACTGAAATAAGCGGTAATAAAGATCCTGACGAAACGATTTATTACGCACTTGTTCGAGGAGATTGACATGCGTTGCTGAAACCAAACGAAAATCAGAAGATTGTTCGTTTTTACCGCCAATCGGCCGAAAAGATCGAGATTCCAACACCCGCAGTAATTTGGCTTGCAGGCTCAAGGGCATATCACCGATTTCATCCAAAAACAGGGTTCCGCCATCGGCTTGCGCAATCAACCCTTGTTTATCGCTATCCGCGCCGGAAAACGCCCCTTTGCAGTAGCCGAACAGTTCACTTTCCAATAAGTTTTCAGGGATAGCCGCGCAGTTAATAGCAACAAATGGCGCTTGTTTACGGGGCGAGAGTTGGTGCACCGCTTGCGCGACCAACTCTTTACCTGTCCCTGTTTCACCTTGCACCATCACTGAAAGCTGTGATGGCGCGGCGTTGATGATCTGCTCTCTTAATTTTTTCATCGCCAAACTGTTACCGATTAAGGTTTCAGAGAGGCTCGCAATTAATGAGCGACGAGCGTTGTCTCGCTGGACGTCAGACAAGGATTCCGATAAGTTTTGTCGATTTTGTTCTTCCCGTTGCATCTCATTAAGCAACGACCACTGATGGCAAAACACATCCACATACTTGATAAAATCTGGCTGCTCAAATAGGCCTTCCAAGGTATGGGTTTCACCAATCAACAGCAAAATAGACTGAACTTGTGTATCCCCATTCGGTAACGGGTGTACAACCACGCTATCTAACATGCCGACCCGGCTAGTGAGTTGACTAAACAGGCGATTAGATTGCCAAAAAACCAATTCATCAGCGGTTAAGTGCATCGATTTGGCCGATTGCAATACATGGGCAAACGGACAATCAAAATCGGTGACCGACCAGCTTAAATTCAGCGGGTTATCCTGTGGCACTAAGGTACGGCCGTCTGAACTGGGAACCAGTAACAAGCAAGTATCGAGCCTTAGCTCTCGGCGCAGCGTTTCTACAAACAATGCGGCCAATTGGCTAGGCTTTCTCGCGACAACAAGCTCGGTTGCGTAAGCTAACCAGTGACTCATGATCACTCAACCTCTCCAATAAACTCACCCTCTTCCGCCGCTAAATAGATGCGTTGCACTGGTTGTTTATCAGCCAGTTTATTTAACAAAGCTAATGAAATCGGTGGTAGTAATTGACCTTCGATGATCGCTTCCAGCATACGAGCCCCATTTTCAGAGCGCGTTGCACGGCTTAAGATCTCTTCGATCAAGCTATCTTCAATCACCACGTCAGCGGCATAACGCTGTTTAAAGAGCTGCTCAAGGCGGGTTAACTTGCCACGTACAATCTGCTCTAGCACTTCTTTGCTGAGCGGTAGATACGGAATAATCTCCATACGAGCCAGTAAGGCGGGTTTGAAGAAAGCCGCAAGTTCTGGGTAAAGCTGCTCATCAAGCAACTGAGGCTGCTGCGCGTAATCGACTATGGTTTGGTAACCTAAATTCGAGGTGAGGAAGAAGACGATGTTTTGGCAGTCGATCACTCGACCTTCACCATCGGCCAGCTCACCTTTATCAAAGGCTTGGTAGAAAATATTGAGCACTTCTGGGTGCGCTTTTTCAACTTCATCTAACAGCACCACAGAGTACGGCATTTTACGAATCGCTTCGGTAAGAATGCCACCCTCACCATAACCAACATAACCCGGAGGCGAACCAATCAGGCGTGAAACAGTATGCTTTTCTTGATATTCCGACATGTTGATAGTGGTTAAAAATTGTTTACCACCATAAAGTTGTTGCGCCAGTTGGACTACCGTTTCGGTTTTACCAACGCCACTTGGACCCACGAGTAGGAAGGAACCTTTTGGACGCCCCGGACGGCGCAAATCCGCGCGCGCCGTTAATAAGTTACGGTGAACACGCTCAATCGCAGTATCTTGCCCTTTGATTGCCTCACCTAAAATAGCCGTTAGGTGGGTGATTTTATGCAGCTCATCGCTGTTCATTTGGTCAACGGGCACGCCCGTCCAATCCGCAATTACTTCCGCTATTTGCTGAGCATCGACTTGTGGATGCATGAGGCGATCATTATGAGGGATCTCTTCTAACGCTCGATATTGCGCCTGCAATTGAACAAGTAACTCATCACGCTCAACTTGGGTCTGCTCGCCATGATCCTCAGAGCCATCTAAGAGCTGATCGCGTAGGGTAATAATGCGCTCAATGATCGCTTTTTGCTCTTGCCAGCTTTGAGTCAAGGCCGCTTTTTCAGCTTCATCGGCCATTTCTTGGCTACATAGCTCATCCAAGCGATGCGAATCAACCACTTGACCTAAATATTGAGCACGCTCAAGCATATCAATTTCAAGTTGACGTTGATGGCAAGCGGTCTCTAGTTGCGCTAAGCGCTTCGGCGGTGTGGTGATATTAATTGCAATACGC
Organism: Vibrio sp. V15_P4S5T153; assembly: GCF_963874485.1. Lineage (NCBI taxonomy): Bacteria > Pseudomonadati > Pseudomonadota > Gammaproteobacteria > Vibrionales > Vibrionaceae > Vibrio > Vibrio sp. V15_P4S5T153. The sequence continues at coordinate 298,854 of NZ_CAWNHR010000018.1, forward strand.
GCGCAAGCAGTATCCAACACATCAATCGCTTTATCCGGCAGTTGTCTACCTGAAATGTAACGCGCTGAAAGCTCGGCGGCGGCTTTCAATGCATCATCAGTAATCAATACGTTATGGGCTTTTTCGTAAACACGATTCAAGCCGCGCAGAATATCTACTGCTTGGCTGATGCTCGGCTCTTCTAATTTCACTAACTGGAAACGACGAGTCAGCGCAGGATCTTTTTCAAAATACTTTTTGTACTCTTTCCATGTGGTGGCTGCGACAGTACTGAGCTCGCCTCGCGCAAGAGCTGGCTTGAGCAAGTTGGCCGCATCACTACCACCCTCTTGGTTGCCAGAACCAATTAAAGTGTGCGCTTCATCGATAAACAAAATGATCGGTTTAGGCGAGGTTTTGATCGCGTCAATCACGCCTTTAAGACGTTTTTCAAATTCACCTTTGACTGAAGCACCCGCTTGCAACAAGCCTAGATCGAGTGAGCACAACTCTACATTTTGCAGCTGTGTCGGCACATTGCCCGCAACGACGCGCAATGCAAGTCCTTCAATCATGGCGCTTTTACCGACACCAGCGTCTCCCACAACGATGGGGTTGTTTTTACGACGACGACACAAGATGTCGATCATCAAATTGAGTTCGTTTTCACGACACAATACTGGGTCCAGTTCGCCGTTACGCGCTTGCGCCGTGACATTGGTGCAGTATTTATGCAGTGGCGAAGATGACGCTGCATCCAGCGCGGCAGGAGCTTGAGAACCCGCTTTGCTTTTTTCAACCGCCGACTCGGAAGAGTCTTGCAACAGCGTATCAAACCCTTTGTTTAGGCTCTCTTTGTTGATGTGTTCAAAAAGACGGATTAGTTTAAGTGGTAGGTAACGATCAGCGCGCATCAATGCGGCTAAAAACACCACACCTGAACGAAGCTGATTCTGATTCAGCTCAGTGGTAGAAAGCAACCAAGCTTCCTGCAATAGCTCAACCAACAGTGGCGAGAATGCTGGATAGGTATCTAACACTTGCTCACGAGCGTAACTGGCACTGATGGCTTGTTTTACGGTTTCCACATCTAAGTTAGCGTGCTTAGCTATCACACGCACATCCGAAAGTGGGTTCTCTAACAGCACATGCAGGAAATGCTCATAGGTCACTTCTGGGTGCTGACGTTCAATACATAATGAAGCGGCTTGCTCTAGGGCTAGCTTACTCTGTTCATTGAGTTTTGAAATTAATGTGGGTAATTCAATACGGATCACTACAATCACCTAGCCTTTTATAATTAGAGTATTTGGTTCAATTGGTTTAATACGTCTGCCGATTGGCTGTGCAGTAAATAGGAATAGCCTAAAAACACACCGACCCAAATAATGACAAAACCAAGCAGTACTGACCAAACCGGTAACTGCCTGCTTAACTTATATTTTGATTTCACCACATGGTCGGTGGCGGAGGTCAGTTCCTTCGGCTCGTTTTCATCCAACGAACTGACGGTGTCATGTAAACGACTGATCACCTTTTCACGCTCGTTGTGGCCGCTTTCCATCACACGGTATTTACCTTCAAAACCTAACACTAGGCATTGATAGATAAACTCTAGCAACGCGCGATAACGTTTAGGTTCACCTTCCAAGCGGCTTAAGATGGTAAACACTTTTTCGCCGCCCCAAGTCTCACTGTGGAAACGAGACAGCATAGAATGTTCAGCCCACACACTAGATGCACCCCACTCGGTTCCCATGACGGCTTCATCCAAAAACGCACACAGAATGTAGCGATAAGCCATCAAAATCGCATGCTCAAACCCTTGCTCGGCAAGCTCGATTTCAATCGCTTTAATCTCTTCCACCGTCTGTTTGTAGATCTGCTCAATGTTGTCGCACTCTGACAAGCTACGTACTCGCAGCGACAAACCAAACAGAGGGGTAGCAGCATCAATCAAAACATTAGGGTTATCACCACGCAGTTGAAACCAGTAATCTTGGTCGTGGTTGATCTGCTCGACGCTGTCAAAAAGCAGACCGCTGTATTGGGTGTTTTTTTTATCAATGGCCATCATCAGCTCCTAATCGCCCAGAATTGCAGGTCAAGATCTTCAAACGCACCCGCGACATGGAAAGCAAAACCACTTGAGCGACCTAACATCGACCATGCTGAGCTGGTTTTATCCAATTGGTAATAGGTATAACCGGCGTGGTAAGGCAACTGCCTTGGTGCCACTGGTAACGGTGTAATTGGAATGCCCGGTAATTGCAGTGAAATGAGCTCGCGGATTTTCTCCACTGACGATACTTTGGTCTGTTGAGTAAAGAGACGACGCAGTTCATCTAATGGCATGCGTGCTTTCACTGCGATGATGAATTCTGCGCTTTCAACCAGTTGAGGGTCGTGGATTGGGGCAACCATCAGGCCGTATTTACGTTTATCCAACTGAATCGAGACCGCTCTAGGCTCAAGCACGATACTTAGGCTCTGTCTTAAGTTGCGGATCAGCGGCCCAAAAGAGTGGGTCGGCATTTCATGGTTGTAGCTCGGGATGCTCGGTGGTAAACGACTTTCATCGGTAAATGTAGCCAATTCTCCACATACGCATGACAGGCACTCAAATAAACGTTCCGGGTGCAAACTGCGTAGCTCTGCCAAGTGTTGCATCTGGGGTTGTAGACGATTCAGGGCTTGCAACAACATAAAATCAGACACATCCGCGACCCCGCCTTGAGAGGGAGAACTGATACGCTGAGCAATGTTTTTGGCACGTTCGCGCATTAACCCAGAGATTTCGTTAATAAAACGGTGCAAAGCCGCATTGCTCGCAACATTAAGATGGCACGGAATAAAATCCGGATCGAGCACGACACTGCCATCAGGACGTTTTTCTAAAATACGAGCGATCGCAATTGAGGCATAAGAGCTTCTGTCTTCTTTTTCAAGCATCAACTGCACACGAACAGGTGAGACATCTAGTGTCGTGGTGTCACCGCGCACGGTATGCACATCACGCACTTCTAGACGATTGCTTAAATAACGCCCGGTTCCACGCTCTTCAGGCCAGTTAATCTCCATTAACGATTCACTGCGAAGTGGCACCGCTAAATAGACCAACTGGTTTGCAAGCGAAGCATCGGCAATCTCAAGCGCATCGGGCAGCACATCTTCCTGAGGAATACGGAAAACGGTTCCATCAGGCATAATGCCGACCGCACGTTCGATCGCGATACGACCAAAAGAGAGATATTCAGGGTTAAGTGATAACTCTGATACTCCGTAAAGGTAGCCACTGACTGATGAGATGCGTTCATCAATATGATATTCAAAATAGCGTTGCTGCTGCTGGAAATGCTGCGGTTTAATGAATAGACCTTCATTCCAAATGACACGATTACGCGCAAACATCTTGTTATTCCACCCTTTCCAGTTTTACATCGTAGTCTTTGAAATACATCAAAAGATGATATTCCCTACCTTTGTTAAGCACTTTGACGGCCTTTTTCCATTCACTCAGCTCAGGTTCAGCAAAATGCGCCATGACCCCAATGTAGTTCGTGCCTTCATCAATCTCGAACGCGTTCACAAACTTAAACTGGCCTGGTGTCATTACATAATCGTAATTGGCGATAAAATTGCTGCGTAACGCTTTTTTGTAGTCTGCTTTTACTTGGTCATAATCGGCAGACATAAACATCGAATCATCTTTGAGCTCAAACACTTGAACCTCTATCGGCGACGCTTCACCCCAAATATTGGGGTTAGTACCTTCATCACTAACGAGACTGAACGTTACCTTGGTCGGCTGTGTGGCTGGCTCATACTTTTCTGATGAGCTACAGGCGGTTAATACCGTCAGTAGCATCAGCAGGACAAAAGACCGCTTGTTCACCGTTATAGCTCCAGCTGTTTTTCACGAATTTTCTTGTCGTAAGACTGCTCGAAAATTTCCCAAAACAGTTTCTCAAATCCTTTTTGGCGATTAGAAGTGAGCTCTTGGTAGTAGTGGCAATACATCTCCCACGCCCAAGCATCTGAAGAGTGATTCTGTGCATCACTATTGCGCTTGTAATGTTGGAAACGGCGCAGTAGCACTTGAGGAGAAAAGGCATTAAGAATCTGATTTAGGGCTTCGCTAGTGGCGTGCTGCATTGCTTCGTTATGGTCGCGCACATTTTTTAGGCTTTCGGCAATCGCCGCTGGGGCAGACAAGTGCACCACACTTTTATCAGCATCATACAGAGTACGAATGGTTTCTTCGTATGATAGCCCCAAGCGAAGTGGGTTATCTTCAATCGGTTGCAAGTTACGATTCATCATACCAAAACGCCCTTCACTCACTTGCTGGTGAAGCTCAAGCAAACCTTGCACACACGCTTGCAACGATTGCCCAAGCTCTTCTGAAAGCATGTGCATTTTCGCCATATCGTGGCTATTGCCAACGTCAACACCTAGCCCGGTGAGCATAGGGCCGGTCAATAAGTGTGATGCATTGTTTGACGAGCTGTTGTGTTGCTCTGAGTGAGGGTGGTAGCTTCTCGCCACTTCTTCCTCAAGTAGATCTAATACTTTATCGTCCATCGCTAAGCCCTCAGGTACGTTGTAAATGCTGTTATTAATGTTCAAATGAGTCGGTGGTTGCGCAGTCTCATGGTGCTCAACAGCCGGAATAGGTGGTAAATCGGTGGAGGTTTTGCCAAAACCGAGAATTTTCTTTAATCGAATCGATGACGTCATCTCATACTCGCTGTCAGCTTGAGGCGTAAACTGCAGTTGCGACTGCTGGCTATCGTATTCTGGCACTAATGAATGTTGTGCTTGTGCGAGTGGTTTTTCCGTCTCTTCAAGCAACGACTCTTCTTGTTTAATGCCTTGCAATAAATCATCTAAAGCGGCGATAGGGTCCATTGAACTCGGCTCTGGTTCATCCTCGTCGCGGCTGATATCATCCGATGGACCATCTTTGAGTAGATCGAGCCCCTCTTTAGCAAACAGCTGATCCAAAGAGCCATTAATCAGAGAATCGTCTTCACCCACTTGACCAAAAATGACACGAATTTGGTAAGGGCCAATGGACACTTCATCTTTATGCTCCAACTTAGCCGAAGCACCTTGTCCTAACGGCTTATGGGAACCATTAACATAGGTATTACCAACCAGATCTTGAATGCAAAACGCACCATCAATCACACGGATGGCGCAGTGATGATTTTGAATTTTCCCTTTACCGTCACGAAGCTGCCAATGCGCATCACTTGCAGAGCCAATCACACCGCCTTGCACATTAAACATCGCTTGTGCGGATAATCCTGATTCCAGTAGTTGCACATTCGTCACTACCATTGAAAGCGTTTGCTTCTTCTGCATATCGCTATTGCCTTACTTGTATAAGCACGCTTTTGTCCGCCAAATCGCGCCCTAAAAATGATGACCAACCCAAAGCCACACCACTGTCATGACATAAACTCATCACCGGAGCCTCGCTCTCGTGCATGGTCAGCTCAAGGTCGTAAGCCATCTGCTCTCGTAAAATAAACTCCACCAACTTACACAGCGGTTGATGTTCTTTGCCTGATGGCAAAAAATCGGCAAATCGTTCTCGAGTTAAGTTTTTGATACAGATAACAAACTTACCATTACAGTCCATCACTGACTCACCCAACATGCTGTTGATCCCAAGCTCACCATTCTGCTTACCTAAGCAAAACTGCTGATAAGGCTCTATCCGGACTTTGCGTCGAACCCACTGGCGAATACTGACTTCTTGTAGATCAAAGCAGTGCGCGATGATGCCAGACACCACTTGCGGTGAACGACTTCGGCCAGCCAAAGTGCCCGCATAAGCCAGCATCTTGCACCAATTTATCGGTGTTTCGCCGCGCAAGTCCGCATCACCCAAACCGACTAAAGCGAACAGCTGTGATGAAAATTGATCCTGCGCACCCGCTTGAAAACGGACGTAATAGCGATACTTTCGCCATACGCGATACACAAGGTTAATCAACCGGTTATTGAAAAAATCTAAAAAGGGCCGCTTGAAACCACCGGGATCTTCTTCGACCAATTGCTGCAAAATAAAACCAGGCAACGGTGACTGTGCCCCAGTTAATCCAAAAAAATTGGTTTGTAAGATCAGGCGCTCATCCGCGAACTCACGTAAATCCGTTACGTCCGCTGGTGCAAAACCTAAACTGGGGTTGGCACTGAATACCAACTGGCATGTCCGCTCCCAATCTTCTGATTCAGGATTAAACGCATTAAGTTTTTGCAGCAGTTCCACCAACTGGTAGAAGTTGTACGTTCGTACATCGCTTGGTAAACCCAGTAGAGGCTCCGGCACAGCCGCCGCAGCCATATCTAGATCAATGGCTGCATTCCTGTCTGTGTTCCCCATGTGTACTTCTCTTGATTGGACGCGTTAATAACGATCAGCTCATGAAACGAATTGATGCTGGCATAGAGGGCAAAAAAGTGGCTAAGCACTGTGCCAAAGAGGTAAAGCTCCCCTTCTGAACCAAAACAGTTTTGATCAATATGAATCGTCGATTGCAGCCCTCGCACTGGCAAACCGCGCAATATTTTATCCACGGGTTGCGACTCAATTTTTTGGATCCCTTCAAGACGCAAACGCGCAACACGCTCCGCTTGGCGATCCACCAAGGCTCTGAAATCGTAAGCTCGCAACACACTGCTTAAGGCATCTTTGGACAGCAGCGATAAATAATTCAGCGATAAGTTAGAAATCAATACCCACAATAGACTGCCATCCAGTACTGGGCGCAGAGATTGTGAAGGCACGGTAATATTGCTGAAAGTGGCAAAGGGGGGCGAGCTGTCTGTCGGCTCACAAATGTCACCGACACCGAGTTCGAGCGGTAATAAGCGATTGGTGCAGGTGAGTTTGAGCGAGATGGCTTCATCGACATGCATGGATTGCGTTTCATCTCCGCGAATGAAAGAGATGAAATTATCAAATCCATCGCCACGGATACTGTCTCTCACTCGTGTACGGTAGTAGAGCGCTTCACGATTTCGAACCCGCTCCACTTCATGCTGAAAACTTTCAAATGCTGAATAGACACGTTTTTCACCCCGAATTCGTTGACTGGCTTGAGTTTTGTCTTGCCAACCGAACACGCCGTCAACGCTGAACACTTCATAGTGAGAAGGGTAACGACTAGAGGGAATAATGCGATACTCTGAACGCTTGCCCGTTAAATCGATCGGATCGGCATCATGTTCAAACAAATTAATGACAGGGGTGCAGTACAACTGGAAATTATCCTGACGCACTCGAACGTCCGCTGGCAAGGTTTTCGAAAAACTGATTTTCAGTTTGAACGCACCATGCACTGATTTCGGCACTACGCTAGCCAGACGGGTAATGTCAACAAAATGAAATGCTTCAGGAAACGACAAGTATTCCTGCAAAACGCGATAACCTTCATACACATTGGAAGGATAGGGCAAAAGCGACTGCTCGCTATCAAATCCGACCGTTTGGAAGCTATTGCGCGGCAGCGTAAATTCTACCCCCGCGACTTCAACAGAAATCTTATCAAGGTAGTGGTTGAGCCATAGATAGAGCATTTGTGAGCTGTATTTATCACCACCTAAGTAAAAGCGCAGATCATCAAGATGCGCATCACCGACGCTTATCTCACCCAACATATTAAGCGACACTTCGATGATGGTCGCTTCTCTAGTGTGTTGCGCAGTGACGTCAGTACATTTCAGTGGGTAAATCTGCACGTCACGACAGGTTCTAAAGTGGCATTTGGTGCCGAAAACAGGCTTGCTATCGAGCTGAGTGCCACGAGCGATTTGCTGCTTATCACTGACACTTTTATCCGGTGTGAACGAGACAATACTCATGCTTGGCACAGGACGTAAGTAGTTTGGCCATAGCATGTTGATGATGGAGTGCGTTAGCTCAGGAAATTCATCTTCAACTTTTTCGCGCAAGCGAGCGGTGAGAAAGGCGAAGCCTTCCAATAAACGTTCGACATCAGGATCCGTCGTTTTACCGTGTAAAAAGCGAGAGAGTTGAGGATGAATTTCAGTGAAATGCTTTCCTTGTTCTTTAAGGAAAGCAAGCTCTTCTCTGAAGTACTTATCTTGAGCCATAATTTTCTAATACACTCGGTACTTTCGGTTTTGATCCAGTAGCAGGTTGAACTGCACTTTCTCATGTAACGCATCACTGTTTATTTCGGCCACAATATGGAAGCGCAGCATCAAAGGGCTAAACACGTCCGACTCGGATCGAATCACAATATTTCGTAAACGGGGCTCATACACATCTAAGCAGCTTTGTATCGCAAGCTTAATCCGCAGCGATAAGTCTAAGGTTTCTAACGTTGCATCGTTAAAATCCACTAAACCTAACGTTGGAGCACTTTGTGCCTCACCCATGCGAGTATTCAAAATATTGGAAACATTGCGTTTGATTGATTGGAGCACATCCCATGCATTTGGCCCTTGAGTCAAAGACATAGGCTTGGTGCCAGCTTCTAAACGTTCAAAGAAGCCGACACCAAATGCACTCTCTTCAGGTGCAATATAAGTCATGGTTATGCTTGATCTAATCGACCAACCAATGACAATTCAAAGTTCGCGCCCATGTACTTAAAGTGAGGACGAACAGAGAGAGAGACCTGATACCAACCTGGTTCACCTTCAACATCCATGACTTCGATTTTTGCAGCACGAAGAGGACGACGACTACGTACGTCTGCTGGTGGATTTTCTTGGTCAGCCACGTACTGTTTGATCCAGCCATTAAGCTCACGTTCAAGATCTTGACGCTCTTTCCAAGCACCAATTTGCTCACGCTGTAGCACTTTGACGTAGTGTGCAAGGCGATTGATGATCATCATATATGGCAGTTGCGTACCCAACTTGTAATTGGTTTCCGCTTCTTTGCCTTCTTTGGTATTCGGGAATATTTTTGGCTTTTGGATCGAGTTTGCAGAGAAGAATGCGGCGTTATCACTGCCTTTACGCATGGTTAAAGCAATGAAACCTTCTTCTGCTAATTCAAACTCTTTACGGTCAGTGACCAACACTTCAGTTGGGATCTTACTTTGCAGTGCACCCATCGATTCAAACACATGCACTGGCAGATCTTCAACCGCACCGCCACTTTGTGGGCCAATGATGTTTGGACACCAACGGTACTTGGCAAAGCTATCGGTTAAACGAGTAGCGAAAGCAAACGCGGTGTTACCCCATAGATAGTGTTCGTGTGAAGCGCTGACACTTTCCACATAATTAAATGATTTAATTGGGTTTTCTGTTGGATCATAAGGTACGCGCAATAAGAAACGAGGCGCAGTCAAGCCAAGGTAACGCGCATCTTCTGATTCACGTAGAGAACGCCATTTAGTGTATTTAGGGCTTTCAAATGTTGACTTAAGATCCTTGATATTTGGTAGCTCTTCAAAAGAATCGATACCAAAAAACTCAGGGCCTACACTAGAAATGAATGGAGCATGAGCCATCGCACCAAGTGCACCCATGTATTGCAGTAGCTTCATGTCAGGGGTTGATGGCGTGAAAGCAAAGTTACCGATGATAGCGCCAGTCGGCTCACCACCAAATTGGCCATAACCAGAAGAATAAACGTGCTTATAAAGACCAGATTGCGTCGTTTCTGGTGCAAATTCAAAGTCTTCAAGCAACTCGCCTTTCGTTACATGCAACAAATCAACCTTGTTGTTTTCACGAAAATCGGTACGGTCAATAAACAGTTTCAAACCACGCCATGACGATTCCATCTGCTGGAAACGCTCTTCGTGCAAAATCTCATCCATTTGAGCACTGATTTTCTTATCAAGCTCAACCAGCATTTGATCAACGAGTGATTTGTTAACCGGCTCTTCCGTTTGATTCGAACCGATGAGATTCTCAATAAACGCAGCAACCCCTTTCTTCGCAACATCATACCCTTCTTCAGTCGGTGCAATGCGCGTTTGTGCCATGATTTCATCAAGTAAACTGCCTTGGGTGGCACTTTGTCTCTCTAAGACAGCTTCAGTAGTAGACATCAATTTCGTTCCTAAATTTGATTAAATAAAAAGTTGGGTTGATCAAGCCTTATGCTTGAGGCTCTTCTTCTTTGCCGCTCACTAGGCTTAGCTCAGATAGAAGTTTTTCACGCGATTCTTCCGAATTTAGTAGCTCTTGTAGACGCTCTCTAAATGCGGGAATATTGCCCAAAGGACCTTTTAAGGCCACAAGAGCTTGGCGTAGCTCAACCAATTTATTTAATTCTGGAACTTGTGCTGCCACTGAATCCGGTTCGAAGTCAGCAAGAGATTTGAAACTAAGCTCAACAGGAAGCTCAGCATTTTCATCGCCACTCAGTTTATTGCGCACTGTAGTGGTCAGTTTCAAATCGCTTTCACGCATAACCGCTTCAAAGTTGTTCTTGTCCACTGAAACGGTTTGTCTCTCTTCAAGTGGGGTCTCTTCGGTATGGCCTTTAAAATCACCCACCACCAGAGTTTTTAGCGGTAACTCAACTTCAGCCTGTGCATCTCCCGTTGCTGGAATATACTTAATATTAATCCGCTCTTTAGGAGCTACACTTCCTTCTTTAGACATATTACGTCTCCAATACCTATGCCAATCATTGTCAAAATTACGGACAAGAGCGTAGCTAAACTTAGTTACCACTTACTCAGGCCGAGGGTTACATAACGTTGTAAAAATTAAAGTTAAATCTATTGGACTTAAGTTCTAATAGAACTCAAGTCTCTTAATATTTATTATCTGGTAGATTTTAATGAGCATTTAAACAATAAATCCCATTAATTAGCATTAGCTATTAAATTCTTCCCTAAACTACCCCATCAGATTTATCGATATTTTCATGGGGATTTAAAATTCTCGGCACATTCTATTCATATAGGAGCATTTTAAATATAAAAAATCACAAAAACATGATCTTCACCCAAAAAAATATGCCGTTTCTAATACTGTATAATTTAACTAATTAATATCCCAAAAGACATCATGATAATAAAAATTCAGACTATTCTTATAGTTAACAAATATGCCATTAGCTTGTGCTTTTTCTTCCTCACTCATCTTACCAGCAAGGCTTTCTTCCTCTAATTCCAATATTGAGTAGAGCGACTGCATACGTTCAGTACCAGCAGCAGAGAGATATAAATCTAAATAGGCTTGCGCTTTGATCCGATCGGGAGTCACAAAATGATAGGATGCGCTATCGCCGAGCAGAATCTTAACTACCGTTGCCAAAGAGGTAATATCACCTTGCTCTAACGCCATCAGTCGCCATTGATAGGCATCTTCAAAACGGCCTTTGCTCTCTAAAATACCGATGTAGCGTCTCATCGCAGGGATATAGTTTGTCTTCGCAGCCGCGAGATAGAGCTCTCTCACCTTGGTCTCCCTTTCTCCAGGCATTAAAAACAGGCCTCCACCCGCTTGAACTTGCTTTGCTTTATCCATCAATGCTCGTGGATGATTAAAACTGACCGCTTTATCGAGATAGTAGCTATACATCTCGTTATCCATACCTTTGTAAAACTGGGCAAGCTCGTAAGTGGCTTGTGCAGGATCATCTCGTCCTAAACGAATCAAACTATCGTAATACTGGCTTTTCCAATACTGCACATCGCGATCTCTTAACCACTTGGCATCAGTATAAAGATGTTTCATGGCGCGACGATTGCCTAATTCTGCGGCTTTAAGCAGATATTCACGCGCTTCAGGAGGCGTTCTAATGGTCGTTTTGTAGTTCGAAAGCTCCATCGCGTAGAGAAAGGCGGCATCCGAATTGTCGTTGTCTGCCGCGTACTGGAGGTATGGTCGCGATTCCATATTTTTGTATTGCGCTCGAAGCAGTCGTCCGGTAGCAAACGCTTTTTCTGGAGACATATTTCCTACTTCATACACTTCTGCTGCAGACGTTTCTTGCTCAGCATGTAACACCATCGAAGGAAATAAGGAGAGCGCTAAAATGGCATATGTTTTATTAATCCACATTGACGCGACTTCCAAACTTGACGCTTGCGGAACACACAATGATAGACGTTGGCAGAAATCCATCATGAACCGTTTCCATATTACCCACTACAATACTCTGACTCATTATATTTCCTTAACTGACTAACCATTTATCCATAAACACGTAAGCAAAAATCATTCCCTTCAATTACGCTTACTTAAGAATAAAGCCCCACAGCCCGAGCGGGCAAAAAATTGCCCAACCGAGCAACAAATTGCCCGAGCGGGCATAATATTGCCTATATGATAATCAATACTCAGCCTTTACCCATCAAAATTAAAAACAATACACTCATTAAATTAAATAGAATCAGGAACCAATCACCACAAATAGAATTAATGACAAAAAACTAACATAAAGCTGACATTGTTTTGCATAGAAATAAAATGAATTAATCCTCCAATCATTCTATATGTTTTAAATAAACGCATAGCATCAGGTTAAATCGACACTGTTAACTTATTTCTTTGGGATTCACTAAGCTATATTAATGATATTAATAAGCTAGTTACATTAATTAATCGTATCATCATCGCCGTTCAACCAGAAACTGGCATTTCTAGGTCAAATCAGTACAATTCTGCGTTCTCCACCACCATCCACTGCGAGCCAGAGAAAATGCCAACACCAGCGCCCTGTTTTACTGCCTTTAAAAAACCTATTGAAGGCTACTCTCTGCCTGAGCGCTTTACTTTCCCATTTTGTTACGAGCCGCATCCGCTAAGCGAATTAGCGGCAAGCCAGCTGCAACAACACCTGCTGAACCAGCAGAATTGGCAACATAATTTTGGGCTCGATAATCACGGCGTGCTAAACCAGCATCCGGAAGCTATCGGGAAAATGTTTGGCGTTTTAGTGGTGCGTAAACAAAGTGGAGAGCTAGGGTACCTGTCTGCATTCTCGGGGAAGTTAGCTGAGCAAAACCTGCTGCCGCATTTTGTGCCGCCTATATTTGACATGCTCACTAACGATGGTTTTTTCTTGGAAGGCAGCGTGCCGATCAATCAAATTAATCAGCAAGTTGAACAATTGGAGTGCGATCCACAGCGTGCGCTACTTCAGCGGCAATGGGCCACGGCCCAACAGCAGGCGCAAGATGAATTAGAAGCGCATCGCCAACTGATGATTCAAGGTCGTGAACAGCGTAAACAGCAACGCATCCTTGCCGAACAATCAAATGATGCCCAACAATTGCGTGAAACCTTAGATTGTCTCGCCAAACAAAGTGTGGCTGAAAAAACGTTCCTCAAGCAATTAAAACGAAAATGGGACGTCAACCTCAACGAACTACAAGCGCAAATAGACGCATTTCAAGAAAAGATTGATGCGTTAAAAGAGCAGCGTAAAAATCTCTCTAATGCGTTGCAGCAACGACTTTTTTCTCACTATCGATTTCTCAATCAATACGGCACTGAAAAATCTCTGGGGGAGATTTTCCGTCTTACGGCTAACCCTGTTCCACCAGCAGGATCTGGAGAATGCGCCGCACCAAAATTGCTGCACTACGCGTTTCAACATCAGATGACACCGATTTCACTCGCCGAATTCTGGTGGGGAGCGTCACCAAAATCTGAAATTCGTCAACACAAGAAATTCTATCCTGCTTGTCAAAACAAGTGCCAACCGATTTTGGCTCACATGCTTGATGGGCTGAAGCTCGATGATAACCCGCTATTGCATAACCCAGCGCAAGGCAAAGAGATCGACATCATCTATCAGGATGAAGCCATTATTGTCGTCAACAAACCTGCCGAGTTTCTATCCGTTCCCGGAGTCAACATTCAGGACTCGGTTTATACTCGTCTGCAACAAATGTTTAGCTCAGATGAAGGGCTTTTTGTGATCCACCGCCTCGATATGTCTACTTCAGGTTTATTGGTGTTTGCTCTCACCCGCCGAGCCAATAAAAGCCTGCAGAAGCAATTTATTACTCGCGGCGTTGAAAAACGCTACCTTGCCTTACTCGCTGGTGAATTACAGCAATCGCATGGTGACATTCGCTTACCGCTGCGAGGCGATTTAGATGACAGGCCGCGTCAATTGGTCTGTTTTGAACATGGCAAACCCGCTGACACTCACTGGCAATTAATTGAATGCCAAGATGGATTCAGTAAAGTCTACCTCTACCCCAAAACAGGACGAACCCACCAATTGCGCGTGCATTGCGCTCATGTGGAAGGACTCAACCTGCCCATCGTTGGCGACGATCTTTATGGCACGAAAGGAGCGCGTTTACATCTACATGCTGAGTCGCTGAGCTTTGATCATCCTTATACCAAGCAAAGGATGACATTCACGGTGGATGCCGAGTTTTGATCGACATTCCGCTTTAGTGACATTGAGGTGACAAATCCTGACTTAGCACAGCTATAATTTCGTGAATGCGAACCTTTTTCTAAGTGCTTAACGTTGAGAACACGGCTGCTGTACCTTTTGATCACACTCACCGCAGTGCTAGGGCAATCAAACCTAGCACACGGGCAAGAGCAAACGCTGCAAGATCGTTGGCAGCATTTTCTACGCCAAGCCGAATCGCTATCGGCTGCGCGAGCCTTGCCATCGCAAAGTATTAACTCATACCCTGTCGATCTTCTGCTCAGCGCCAGCGCCTATCCTGATTTTTCCCGTTATTCATGGCAAACCATAACCGATCTCAAAGCGATAGCCTCACAGTGCGCACTGTCGCCCGGTTTATCAAAAACCTTGGCATCACGCCCTGAATTGCAAAAAGCAGCGTCGTTTGAACTCGCTTTATGCCAAGGCGATGAATTGCCCATCCGTTGGTTTAAGACTGCTCCGTTTCTGCATCCTGCAGGTGGGAGCTACGCAGAGCGATACTTAGCTTTTTCTACTCATAACATAACAGCCGAGCAAAGCGCCGAGCTACAGCCCTACACGACTCTCTCTGACCCTCAGCATCCGCTGTACACCTTTTTTACCGATTTAGAAACGGCAGGGCGAGATGCCTTGGTCAGCGGTTATCGCGCTTATATTGACCGTCAACAACGGCTATGGATCAGTGGCGATTTCGGTATTCGCGTACTGAGCGCATTGCAATGGAAAAAAGTCGCGCTCGATCAGCAATTGGTATTGTCGGCCATCACAGCGGCTACTCAGAGTTGCCAATTACGCTACAGTAATCTGTGTGTCTCTAGCCAAGAAAAACCCAATATCTCACTGTGGTTATCGGTCATATTACTGCTGTTGCTCGCAGCAACGCTGAGTAGGACGCTCTGGTTACGCCGCCAACAAGCCAAAGAAAAACGCTTTATTTTACAGTTGCTGACGCATGAACTACGCACCCCTATCACCAGTCTTGGCTTGACCGTTGAGCAGTTTCGCCAGCAATTTGATACTCTGCCAGAGCTGGCCCAAGATACATTCGGCCGCTTACTGGCCGATCACCAACGTTTAGCTCAGCTTGCTCAGACCAGTAAAGGATTTTTGAGTAGCGACCCAAATGAGCCGTTTCAATGTCAAACCGCTTATCTCTCAGATTGGTTAGATCACTGCGTAGCGAAACACGAACTCAGCTATGAACTGACACAAGATATCGAGCTCACACTGCCGTATTACTGGCTTGGGATTTGTTTGGATAACTTGATCCGTAATGCCAAGCAGCATGGTCAAGGAACAATCTCAATAACGGCCAGCGTGACTGACACTCGACTGCGGCTTTGCGTTAGCGATGAAGGCGAGTTTCCCTCTCGTCTAAAACGGCTATTTTCCCGTTCTCGCACGACTTCCAATATGGGGATTGGGCTCCGTCTTGTGAGCCATTTGATGCTTAAAATGGGCGGCAAACTGACGTGTAAAGCCCACCCCACTCGCTGCCAATTGGAATTACCATTATGAACACACTGTTATTGGTCGAAGATGATCCTCTACTCGGGCAAGGTTTGCATGATTACTTGCTACAGCAAGGTTTTGATTGTTTGTGGGTACAGCAGCTCTCACAAGTCAAAAAAGCATGGTTTCGCGCCGATTTGGTGATTTTAGATAGACAACTGGCTCAAGGAGACAGCTTGGATCATCTGCCTCAATGGCTAATGGCCAAAGCCGTGCCAGTGATCATCCTGACGGCCAAAATCGAGGTTGAGCAAAAAATAGCAGGTCTGATGGCGGGGGCAAAAGACTACGTCACCAAGCCATTTTCGCAACAAGAATTACTGGCGCGAATTCAAGCGCAACTGCGACCATTAGGAGAAAGCTTGCTTTCCTACGCTGACATTGCCATTGATCTCTCAAAGCGCAGCGTTACCTTAGGTGAGCAGTTGATGACGCTAAAACCGAAACAGTTTCAGCTATTACTGCTGCTGGTTCAAAACCAAGGACGTGTTTTTCACCGTGATGAACTACTCAATAAAGTGTGGGGCTACCAAGCCTTTCCCTCAACTCGAACCGTCGATAATCATGTTTTACAGCTAAGGCAGCAGTTACCCTCACTCAATATCGAAACCGTTCGTGGCGTTGGGTATCGTTTAGTCGAGGTGTCCAATGCGTAACCTTTGGCTGTTTGCACTGTTCGTCGTTAGTCCAAGCCACGCCGTGAGTGATGATTGGTTTATGACCACACCACTGCAATCAACCTATCGCGCTTTAGCGAACCATCAGCCACAGCTTGCCTGGCAAGAGTTGGTCTTCGCACTCAATAACCAAACCATTGCCACGCCACACTGGGCAAGCGTCAAGCATGCCATTATTGAACAAACCCAATGTGGCCAACAGCTCTTAAGCGATGTGGTACCAAATGCGGCGCTGATCAAAGTCTCGATACAAAAAAAAACCAACGTGATGCAGCAAGGTTACCAGTTCAAATTATCAATGGAGGGAGCGAAGCTGCCTAGCCAGGTTGAACTTCTTGGCCCTGACAATGGCTTGCTCATCTCACAGAGCCAAGTAACGTCATCAGCCCCTTACATAGAATTAGAAAGCCCAGAACTGCTCTTTGCTCCGCAAGATGGCGTTTATCGACTGACACTCGACAAACAACACTATTGGTTAGTTCTTACCATGCCTTTTGGCTCCACATGGTTGCAATCCGCCTCTCCCAACGGTGGCTACCCACTAGCGCTTGAGTCCCCCACAGCATTGACAAACTGCCCCCCAACAAGCCTTGCTTGGCAATGGTTTGACGACCAATTTCAGTTAATCAAGCAGCAAGATATGGTAGCTATGAGTAATACTCAGCAATTATTGGACAAACCAAGCTCATCCCCCAGCTCGGCTAAATGGCTCAGTACTCTGATCAAAACTATCGAGTATCAAGGAGCAATCAAAGTGGAATATATACAACGTTTGACTCTGCCAAATCAGGCTCAATGAAGACATCAGAGTGACAATTGATTTGTCGATTTCTTATGTAATCAACACACCGAGACACACTGGAAATGACAAACCATGTATAAACCACTTTGTTCTTTATTGATCACTTGTACGCCACTTTTGGCGTTGGCTAGCCAATCACAACCGGCGTCAATTACACTGCATAATCAAAACCAAACCGTGCAAATAGAGCCACAAAATTTTGCTATTGATTGGCAGCAAAATGCCCAGCTAACCATTAACCAAGGCCAGCTAACCGTTAACGGCCAGCCACAGAAAGTCAGCCAACTGCAACAAGATAATCAACATCACGCCTCTTGGCTGCTTGTTCCTAGCCAGTTAAAGGTTGAGGCCAATTTACAACAAACATTGAAGCTGTCGATTACCGCGAGCGCTGAGAGTAAGATCTCTCGTGCTAAACCGTTAACCGTACAGTGGTTTGAACTGCCTGAGCAGCAAAGCAAAACGCTCATTCTTCCTTTTAGTGAAGGAATGCGCATTCCAACTGATAACCCACAGTGGGTGAACTACCTCATAGCGGAACGCTCTGCCAGCAATACCACGCAAGATCTCAAAATGCCATTTTGGAGTGTGGAAGCTGGCAATGAGCAGTATGTGAGCTACCAACTCAATACCGCCACCAACAACAAACTCAATTTTAATGCCAAGCAAAACAAGTTAGACATGCAAGCCACGCACGCTTTTACTGTACTCAACAAAGATGAGCCTTTTGAGGTGGAAATCTCTATTGGCAACTCGCCGTTAGATGGCGCAAAACGTTATCGTCAGTGGCGAAAAGAGAATGGACTATCGCAAACGCTCGAACAGAAAGCGCAGCAAAATCCGGCCATAAAAGAGCTTATCGGCGCAAGCCATGTCTATCTGTTTGGTAGAGACTTACTCTCTGAGCAAGATGTTAGCGACTTCTGGGCATTGAAAACTTGGTATTTTGAGCAGCCCCAGTGGGTAGCATCAAACGAAGCGCTCAAAGAGCTCAAACCGCTCATCAAGGGCAAAGATTTCTTAAGCCGCTATCATAAACGTTTGCTGATTGAAGAGGTGAATAATGGGCTGAACTCTTGGATCAAAGAGTCGCCCTCAAATAACGAGGCTGGGATCGCCAGCCAGTATCAAGCCGCTCAGGCACGAAAAGCATGGCTCGCAGAGCAGAAACTACCGTTTCTACGTGATGCCAGCACTTGGGGACAGGGGCTATCGACTTCCATGATCGACGCACTCAGCTCAGCTGGTTTGCAACACTTATGGTTAGGTTTGGATAATTGGATGCCCGCCTTTTACCAGCCACAAGTGGTTGACCAAGCAAAACAAGCTGGCTACTTAGTTGGGGTGTACGACTCCTACAATACCGCCATAGCAAAAGGCATCAACGATGGTTGGCTTACCGCGCAGCTACCGGATTCGATGCGTGAGCAATGTGCGATAGAAAACGCCGACGGCAAAAAACAAAAAGGATTTCGTGGCAACGGCTTTTACCTTAACCCTGCCTGCCAATTAGGATTTGCGCAGCAACGCATTGAGGCGATTTTAAAATATGGCCGCTTTAACAGCCTGTTTCTTGATGTGGATGGGACCGGAATGGCCCGTGAAGATTACTCATACCAAGAGGGCCAAGGAATGAAAGAAAGCGCGATGCTGGAGGCATTTAATCAACGCATGCGCTGGATAGCCAATGAACAGAATGTGGTTCTCGGCTCTGAAGATGGTAACAGCCTGACGACACAAGGGCTCGCCTTTGCTCATGGTTTAGAAACGGTAGGATTTGGCTGGACAGATCCGGATATGAAAACTAACCGTCAATCACCTTATTTTCTTGGGGCATGGTTTCCAGACAATAAGCCCGATTTTTTCTTCAAACCCGCGCAAGTCAAAGAGCCGTACAAAACACTGTTATTTGCACCACAATACCGTATTCCTCTCTATCAAACCGTGTTCCATGATGAGGTGATCAACAGTCACCACTGGCACAGCGATAGTTTGAAGTTATCAAACGTGCAAGCGGAGCGAGATTTAATCGCCATGCTGTATAACACCCCAGCGATGATTCACCTTAGCCGTGATGAAGCGACGCCTAACAGCGCTCGAGTCAACGCATTACGCCGCTATCAACAAGGGTTTACACCAATCCATGAAGTAGTGTGGAACCAACCTTTAGTCGATTTTAAATGGCTTGATGAACAAGGGATGGTACAACAAACAACCTTTGGTGATGGCAGTAAAATTACTGCTAATTTCTCTACGCAGCCATATAAAAAAGAGGATAAGCAAATAATACCAGCCTTGAGTATTCAAGCTGAACTCAGCAATGGGAAAAGTATCGTTTGGGCACCTGATTCTGATACGCTAAAAACAGAAAAATAGTCTCATCCCTAACTCATTAAAAGATAAATAATAGTGCGACACTTCAAGGAAGAAGTGTCCATTTCTGTCATTCAGCAACCATAGCCAGTAGCACAAAGACAATATGGGCAAACAAAACTAGACGACTGGTCTAATTTTAATTATAGTGCCGTCCATGAATACAAAAACCCATGATACTCGCCAACACATCCTTGAGGTCGGTTACCAACTTGTCGTAACCAAAGGCTTCACCAGCGTAGGCTTGTCTGAATTATTAAAAACCGCTGATGTGCCCAAAGGCTCTTTCTATCATTATTTTAAGTCAAAAGAGCAATTTGGCGAGGCACTGATTACGGACTATTTTCAGCACTATTTAGTACGGATTAATGCCCTTTTTGACCAAGAAGAAGGAAACGCCTATCAACACTTGATGCATTATTGGCAATGTTGGTATGAGCAGAGCAATGGCTTATGTAACGCACAGCGCTGCTTGGTGGTGAAATTAAGCGCTGAAGTTTCAGACTTGTCTGATGCGATGCGTATTGCTTTACTTAAAGGTGCAGATAGCATTATTGAGGCGGTCGGAAAATGTATCCAGCAAGGGATCGACGACGGCTCCATTCACGTACAACACAGCCAGCAAACCGCAGAATTGCTTTATAACCTTTGGCTCGGCGCAAGTTTGCTCAGTAAACTGCGTCAAGATAACCAAGGGCTTGCACAAGCGCTTACGAGCACCGAACACATTTTGCAAGGCCAGTGCCCTAGTTAAGATTTACCCCGCTATTTCGATAGCGGTTTTTTTGAAATCCAGACTAGACGACTGGTCTAATTTAAAATAATAAAGGACTCTCCAATGACTGAACAAACTAACCGCCGCATTGTACTCGCTTCACGCCCTGTCGGTGCACCAACACCTGCTAACTTTCGCTTAGAACATGCGCCTAAACCAACACCTGCCGCTGGTGAAGTGTTGCTGCGTAGTGTTTATCTTTCACTTGACCCCTACATGCGCGGCCGCATGAGTGACGCTAAATCGTACGCCGATCCTGTCGCAATTGATGATGTCATGGTAGGCGGGAGCGTGTGTCAAGTGGAAGTATCAAACCACCCAAAATTTGAGCAAGGTGAGTGGGTACTCGCTTATACCGGATGGCAGGATTACGCTATTTCTAACGGCGAAGGTTTACTCAAACTCGGTAAAAATCCAACCTCACCCTCATACGCACTAGGCATCATGGGAATGCCCGGTTTTACCGCTTATATGGGTTTGCTAGACATCGGCCAACCGAAGCAAGGTGAAACTGTGGTAGTCGCCGCCGCCACTGGCCCAGTAGGGGCAACGGTTGGTCAAATTGCTAAAATCAAAGGCTGCCGCGTGGTCGGCATTGCTGGCGGTGAGGAAAAATGTCGTTACGCTAAAGAAGTATTAGGTTTTGATGAATGTATTGATCACAAAGCTGACGATTTTGCAGAGCAATTGGCTAAAACATGTGCTCAAGGGATTGACGTTTACTACGAAAATGTCGGTGGCAAAGTATTTGATGCGGTTTTACCTCTGCTTAACACAGCAGCGCGAGTTCCGCTGTGTGGTTTGATTTCTCAATACAATGCAACGTCGCTGCCTGAAGGACCTGATCGTCTCTCTATGCTGATGGGCACCTTGCTTACCAAACGAATTCGCATGCAAGGTTTCATTATTTTTGATGACTACGGCCATCGCTATAACGAATTTGCTACTGACATGACTCAATGGCTAAGCGAAGGGAAAGTGAAATACCGCGAGCAACTGATTGACGGTTTAGAAAACGCACCACAAGCCTTTATTGGTCTATTGGAAGGCAAAAACTTTGGCAAACTGGTTATCCAAATCAACCAACCACTTTAATAAGGACCGCATAATGATCAAACTTCATCACCTTAATAAATCACGCTCTAAGCGCATTATCTGGTTACTTGAAGAGCTCGGGGTTGAGTATCAAGTGGTTCCATATCAACGTGATAGCGTGACCTTTCTAGCACCGCCCGAGCTAAAAAGCGTGCATCCGTTAGGTAAGTCACCTGTGATTGAAGACAATGGCTTGGTGATTGCTGAATCTGGCGCCATTACCGATTACTTGATAGAAAAATACGGCCAACACTTTGCGCCTCAGCGTGGCAGCGTGGAATATGTGCAATACCAGCAATGGCTCCACTTTGCGGAAAGCTCTGCCATATTGCCGCTGCTATTAAAGATGTTTGTTGCCAAAGATGGCTGCCAAACCAATTTCCTTGGTGGCTATGCAGAAAGCGAAACGACCAAAGTGATGAGTTATTTTGACCAGTGTTTAGCGGATAAACGCTACTTAGTGGCCGACCAACTCACTGGCGCTGATTTCATGATGTCATTCATTGCTGAAATATTACTGACCAACGGAGCGATTACTCACTTCCCGAATATTGAACGTTACTTAAAGCAGCTCGCCACTCACCCTGCTTATCTAAAATCGAACCAAATCGAAGCGCAATACGCCTAACCTTAGGTTCCTGATGACGCCACTTCGTTATCGTCGAAGTGGCGTTTTTATTTCCATTATGGAAATGACTACTTGATGTATTATCAATAGTGAAAAGTAACCAAGCACATTAGGATTAAACCACAACAATATAAGGGTTTAATTTATGGGCCATTCACTCGATACACAGCAACGCTTCCAAGCCATCGTCACTGACGCACACCTCTCGCCCAAACAAAAGTCACACTTCCTTGCGCTAGAGGCCGAAGCAAGCTTGCCCTATCTGAAACTCTCTCCTGAGTTGGCTCGTGCAATGGAACAAGGCATTATCTGCGATATGTTTGAGGGCCATGCACCTTTTAAACCACGTTACGTGTTGCCTGACTACGCAAAATTTTTAGCACAAGGCAGTGAGTATTTAGAGCTTTCGCCTGCCAGTAATTTTGATGAAGCACTCAATATGCTGACCATTTTGTACCATCACGTGCCTTCAGTGACCTCTATTCCTGTCTATTTGGGGCAATTAGATAGCGTGTTATTGCCCTATGTGGGCGAACTGAGCGAAGCGTCGATTTATCAAAAACTGAAGCTGTTTTGGATCATGCTTGATCGCACTCTGCCCGATGCTTTCATGCACGCCAACATCGGCCCGAGCGACAATATTATTTGTCGTACTATTTTACGTGTCGATGCTGAACTGAAACAGATCGCTCCCAACCTTACCTTCATGTATGACCCTTCCATCACCCCTGACGATTTACTGCGCCAAGCGACCGATAATATCTGTCAATGCAGTAAACCGCACATCGCCAACTATCCGATTCATGCTACCGCCTATGGCGAGCAAGGTTTTGGTATTGTCAGTTGCTACAACTCGCTTCCTTTAGCGGGTGGTTGCAATACTTTAGTCAGAATGAATTTAAAAGAGGCCGCGAAGAAAGCCAGTGACCGCCAAACATTCTTAGATCAGATTCTGCCCACTTACAGCCAATATATGATCGAGCTGATGGACGTTCGAGCTGATCATCTGCACCAACAATCTCACTTTTTTGAAGGTTTTCTGACTCAAGAAGGTTTGATTGAAGAATCTCGTTTTGCACCGATGTTTGGCATTTATGGCATGGCCGAAGCCGTTAATCTACTACTAGAAAAAGAGCAGAGTAACGCCCGTTATGGCCATGATAATATCGCCAACCAATTAGGTGTCGCCATTTCCGCCAAGCTGGCCAACATTGTACAGAACTCACCGGTCAAATATGGCTTCAACGGTCGTGCTTTACTACACGCGCAAGGTGGTATTAGCCTTGATCTTGATGTCACTCCGGGCGTGCGCATCCCTTATGGCACCGAACCCAACCCGATTGAATATGTACAAGCAACGGCTGGACATCATCAATATTACACCTCTGGTATCAGCGATATTTTAACTCTGGATGAAACCATAAAGGCCAACCCAGAGGCGATGTTCAACCTATGTAAAGGAGCCCTCCACTCTGGCTATCGCGAATTTACGGCCAACGTGGCTTCGAACGATTTAGTTCGCATTACGGGTTACATGGTGAAATTGTCTGAAATAGCGCAATTTGAGCAGCGCGGATCACGCACCAACACCACATTTCTTGGGGCAGAAGCGGCCAAAAACACGGCCGTACTCAAGCGAAAAGCACGCGTGGTTAGCCATGAAATGCAATCGGCTTATCAACCAAACTCTGTCAACTAATGGTGAGTGGAAAACAGCCGCTCCGAGCAAAAGTCAGCCGAGTGCTGACTTTCTCCTGCGTTGATGGCCCGGGCAACCGACTGGTCATTTTTATGCAAGGTTGCAACTTCAATTGCTTGTCTTGCCATAACCCACATACGATTCGTCACTGTCACCATTGCGGTGATTGTGTAACAACCTGCCCATCGCAAGCACTGCGCCTCAATGCTGACCAGCAAGTCGAATGGCTAGCGAATAAATGCACTCACTGCGATCGCTGTATTGAGCACTGCATGCACCAATCAAACCCCAAAATTCATCACTACAGTGTTGAACAACTCGTGGAACTTATCCGCCGAAATCATTATTTCTTAGCCGGTATTACCATTTCAGGAGGGGAAGCAACCCTACAACTTCCGTGTATCATCGCTCTTTTCAAAGCCATCAAACGTGATGAAGAACTGAAACATCTCAGCTGTTTTATTGATAGTAATGGCTCACTATCAGAATCGGGATGGGACAAAATATCGCCCTATTTGGATGGCGCAATGATCGATTTAAAAGCTTGGCAAGAGGAAACGCATCGGTGGCTAACCGAACGCAGTAACCATAGAGTGATACGCACTATTTTCCACCTCGCTAAACGGAATAAACTGCACGAAGTGCGACTGCTGCATATACCGGACAAAAGTGATTTAGAGACTGAAATTACCGAAGTGGCGCATCTGATTAACCAGTTGCCTGCGAACGTCAGCATTCGGCTCAACGCCTTCCAACATCACGGTGTGGTCGGCAAGGCCTTAACTTGGCAGCCATGCAGTGAAGGTGCAATGCTGCAGTTTCATCGAAAACTGGCCGCTCAAGTACAGCGAACTGTTTACCTGCCGACACGCTACGCCTAGCGTCGAAAACCACCATGCCCATAGGCTACCTATATTAGATTAATAACCCGTACCATTTTGCCTAATGCATAACGCTCACCTATGCTTATCCAAACAGGCACCAACCGTTTAGCAAAAGGCCGAGCACTCGCTCTCATCACATAAAAAGGAAAGCATCATGATTGAATGGGATTTCTTACATCTTTTCGATACTCAAGAGCTCTTTATCTTTTATTAACGAGAACCAATATTATTAACGAGCCAACCTCATTTTAAATAGCAGCCGCAATTTCACCTTCAATATCCTTTTGCGGCTCTTTTTGTACTGGCGGAACTTGCCCTTCTTCTACAGCGTGTTGGTAACATCCACTTAGCTTAATGGCTAAATACATGTCCGCACGAATCACCACGCCGCCATCACCCGTTGAAATTCCAGCGATTTCACACCATTTTCTCAAACTGCGTTTACGCCCCGCTAGCACTAAACGAATGCCTCGTTTTTTCAGAATGCTTTGCACGTCCGATAACATCGCCATGACGCTTAAATCTAAATGGGTAAAACTCGACACCGCATCAATAATCACGCACCCCACACTCATGCCCGCCGATTCAGTGTGAAATAAAATACGACGTTTAAAGTAAGGCGCATTGAAATAAGTCAGCGGAGAGTTGAAACGATAAATCACCAAACCCGGTATTGGTTTCGCCTTCGCTGACGTATCAATCGTGCGAATCGTGCCTTTATCATCCAAACCCAATGTTTGATCACTTGGCCGCATCACGGTGCGTAAGAACTGGAACAGACCCAGTAATACCGCAAGAGTGATGCCTGGGATAACGCCAATGACCAATACAGCGATGAAGGTTAAGCTTGCCAAATAGAAGGCGTCTTTATCACGCTTGTGTAAACTCCAAATCCCTTTCAGATCCAACAACGAGATAGACGCGATAATCAACACAACTCCCAATGCAGCAATCGGAATGTATTGCAGTGGCTGATACGCCACAATCGCGACAAATCCAATCACAATCGCTGCAATAATCGAAACTAATTGCGATTTTCCACCATTAGCGTCATTCACCGCCGTACGTGAATCCGCCCCACTGATGGCAAAACCTTGTGAAAATGCAGAAGCGATATTAGCTAAGCCAAGCGCGCGAAACTCTTTGTCGGCGTCAATATCGTAACCATTTTTTGCCGCAAAACTGCGCGCAGTGAGCATCATACTGACAAAGCTCACCATCGCTAAGTTCAAAGCGGGCATGACTAATTCACGGCTCACCCCTAGATCAAATAGAGGGGTTTGGAATATCGGTAACCCACCTTGGATTAAACCAACGACTTTAACGCCAAGATGTTCAGCGCCAAAAAACCACACCCAAAATGCAGCAGCGATGATAGCCAACATCGCTGCTGGCCAATTGGGCCTGACACGCTTACACAGAAAATAAACCACCACTGTCAGCGCACTTATCAATAAGGTTTGCCAATGCAAATCAATCAGTAAGGATGGCGCTTCCACGATACGCTCTAGTAGATATTGCTGCTCATATTTCAGCCCAAACACTTTAGCAAATTGACCCACGATAATGGTCAGAGCAACACCGTTTAACAACCCAAGTAAAATAGGGCGAGAGAGAAAATCGGCTAAAATACCGAGTTTGAAACGACTGGCCAGCAAACACCATACACCAGTCATTGCCGTCATTGTCATGACCAACTGCCAGTGTTTGAGAGGATCGCCCATCGCCAGCGGTGTCACTACCGCCGCAATCACTGCGCAAGTTGCCGCGTCTGGGCCTAAGATCAACTGCCTAGACGTGCCAAAAATCGCGTAAACCAACATCGGCAATACGCAGGAATATAAGCCGACAATCGCGCTTACTCCAGTGAGCTGCGCGTACGCTATCGCGACAGGCAGTGCAACCGCAACCACAGAAAGCGCCGCACGTACGTCATCCATCAACCAGCGAGTTTCATAGTCTTTCAGTTGGTGTAAACCCGGCATCCACTGTTGTACAAATGCACTATTCAAATTGCTTCCCCCCTCTTCTCGCAACAAGGTTTTCACATTAAGCATAACTCATTGCTAACAAACTAGCGCTTATAATTGGCTGATTTTATTGAAGTATGAGAAAAAGAAAAAGTGCAGGAAAAAGATCGCCTCCATAGGTCGACTTATGTGAAAATAGCCCACTCCATTTCACTCGCCTAAAGTTGTACTTATGAAATTTCAAGCTGCCATTTTTGATATGGATGGACTGTTACTCGACACGGAACGTGTCTGCCTTACGATATTCGAACAAGCTTGCCACGCAGTTGGCGTCCCATTTTTAAAAGAGGTTTATCTCTCGGCTATTGGTCGCAATGCGGCAGGCATTGAACAAGCACTGCGCGCAGGCTACGGGCCAGAATTAGACTATCCGGTATTACATACGGAGTGGCGTAAACGTTACGATGCCGTGGTGAAACACCAGGCGATCCCAGTGAAAGAAGGGGTTATCGAGTTATTACAATGGTTAAAAGCCAATCGTGTTCCTACTGCTGTCGCAACATCAACCCAAAAAGACGTGGCACAAATTAAGCTGCGCCTTTCAGGCCTTGAGCAATATTTTGACTCGTTCACAACCGGTTGTGAAGTGACACATGGCAAACCCGATCCTGAGATTTATCTACTCGCTGCGCAACGTCTTGGCGCTGAACCGACCCAATGCTTAGCCTTTGAAGATTCTAATAACGGCGTGCGATCCGCCGTGAGTGCGAATATGATCACCTACCAAATTCCTGATCTCGTCGAACCCAGTGAAGAGGTTTTGGCGCTTGGACACCAAGTGGTCCCCTCACTACATCACGTTTTAACGGCCCTAAAAAACAGTAATTGATCGGTTTTTCATACGCCGCCTGTTTGATTTCGATTGCCATAACTAAACAGCGTGATATTGGTATTGCAATTACAGATAGCTAACAAGTAACAAGGGGGTATCATTGATACCCCCTTCTTTAGTCAATAAGAAATATTCGTTAATATTTAGGTGGTGTACCTTCACAATTAGAAACTACAGCATCAATTTGTATTAACGCATCCATAGGCAGTTCTGAAACACCAATCACGGTTCTCGCAGGTAGCTCATGGTTAAAGAAGGTTGTGTAAACTTCATTGACAATATTAATGTCATCCATATTTTTTATTTGAATATTGACTTTAACAATATCATCCATAACATGCTCAACACTCTCTACAATATTCTTTATATTTTCTAAACACTGCTTAACTTGTTCTTTTATTCCACCAGCAACAACTTCATTATTTTTTGGAGATAAAGGTAACTGACCTGAAATATGATTATAATGAGAAAAAGCAACAGAGTGGGAATAGTCGACTTCAGGTGCATTCACGGTATTATTTGCTTCAATCACAAGTAAGCGAGTATCTTCAGGAAGCTGTGGCGGTGTACCATCACCATGTGACACAACAACATCAATTTGCACCAATGCATTCATAGGCAAGTCAGCAACACTAACTAGGCTTCGCGCAGGCACATAACTTGGGAAAAATTGCCCACAGACTTCATTGATGGCTTCTGCATCAGATATATTTTTAAGAAATATCGTTGTTTTAACGATATCAGCCATCGTATGACCAATACTTTCTAAGATAGCATTAATATTATTCAAACACTGTTGACTCTGTTCTTTAATACCACCTTGTACTATTTCTCCCGTTTTGGGTTCAATCGGCAATTGAGCCGAGAGGTTATTATAATGAGAGAAGGCCGCGGTTTGAGAGTATAGACCTTGAGGTGCATGCTCAGTATTCCTTGACACTTTGATGAGCTCACAAGGCGCTTGTGGAGCAGTGCCTTCACCGTTTGAAATAAGAGCATCAATTTGCACTAAAGCATCACTGACAGGTAAAGCCGCAACCGCCGCTATGGTCACTGTAGGAAGCGGCCCCTGAAAAAAAGTGGGGTATACTTTTTTGATGGCATCAATATCTGAAATATTCTTTACAAAAATATTAATTTTGACCACATCATCCATAACGTGACCAATACTTTCTACGATAGACTGTATATTATTCAGACATTGCTTTGTTTGGTCATTTATACAACCAATAACAATTTCACCTGTTTTAGGATCTATCGGTAGTTGTGCTGAAATATTATTATAATGAGAAAAAGCGACAGTTTGTGTAGAGACAGCACATATAGGTGCATTTTCTGTGTTTCTTGAAACCTTTACAATATCGGCAGCCATATCGAAATTTATCCTATTATTAGTAGAAATACGTATTTATATTTAATAAGTGTTTTTGATAAAACAATCAAAGTGGCGAAATGGTAAGTTAAAAAAATTTCAGTAAATGTGACATACATTAAAATATTATTTGACTAGAAAGTCATCGCTTATATTGATAATGATTGATTAACGACTAATTATCCAAAATCGTGTTAATAACGTGGATTAAAGAATATTTATCCTAGAAATGATTCTAAAATTGTGAATATAATCTCATGAAACTGAATACTGCATTTTCTTGATTTAATCCAATAATGATAGGTTGTTCACAATAAGCTGCTGAAAATTTACACATAAACTCGATTAATATGCCATTTCAATCGTGATAAATGCATAAATTTCCTGAGTCACTTAGTTTCCTTACTCCATCAAAACGCACAATAGCATGCGTATATTGAGCTACTTAATGGCTTGTTTTCTGTTGAAACTGCTTCACGCTGCGCTTTTGAGCACTGCGGCGGTTGGCTTGCTTATCGCGCGGTTTGCGCTTCGGTTCACCGCTAGTAGGTTGGTCTGTCACTGGAAAATCGGTCAACGCCTGCAGAGGTAAAGCGCGCTGCGTTAAGCTGCGGATAGCCTCCAGCGCTTGGCTTTCACCATGGCAGACCAGTGAAATCGCCACACCACCTTGACCAGCACGCGCTGTGCGGCCAACGCGGTGAATATAAACTGGCGCACTAGGCGGTAAATCAAAATTGATCACCACTGGCAGCGCGTCAATGTGAATACCACGCGCCAGTAAATCGGTGGCCACCAGTACATCCACTTGATTCGCTTTGAAATCGGCTAACGTTTGCTCGCGAATAACTTGATCTTTTTCACCATGCAAAGCTGCCGCACGAATACCCGCTTTGAG
Source organism: Vibrio sp. V15_P4S5T153 (assembly GCF_963874485.1). NCBI lineage: Bacteria > Pseudomonadati > Pseudomonadota > Gammaproteobacteria > Vibrionales > Vibrionaceae > Vibrio > Vibrio sp. V15_P4S5T153. Next base: position 328,790 of record NZ_CAWNHR010000018.1, read on the forward strand.
TAATTTTTTCGCGACCGCGTCAGCACTATCACGGGCGCTAATGAATACTAATACTTGCTGCCCAGCACGCTGCTTAATCAGAGCAATTAATGCTTGTGCTTTACTGCCCTTATTCACAAGGTAGAGCTGCTCTTCAATTTCTTCCACCACTTGATTGGCTTGATTCGCCTCTATCTTTACCGGGTTATTTAACACGGCCAATGCCACCTGTTCGAGATCGGCGGCGAGTGTGGCGGAAAACAACAACGTTTGTTTGGTTTGGGGCATAAAACTGAGCAGGCGTTGTACATCCGGCCAAAACCCCATCTCTAACAGTCTGTCAGCTTCATCTAACACCACACAGTGCATCGACTCCAATGAGATCAGTTGCTGTGTGAGTAAATCAAGCAAGCGGCCCGGTGTCGCGACGATTAAATGCGGTAATTTGGCCAACTGCGCAAGCTGCTCTTCTTGGGCCACTCCCCCGCATAAAGTGCATAAGCTAATACCCATTTTGCTTGCCACGGTACTCAGCTCTTGGCTGACTTGTTGTGCTAATTCACGGGTAGGAACAATGACAACGGATTGAATTTCAAGAGTATTAACTTCAATCCGTTGCAGTAAAGGCAAACCATAAGCTAACGTTTTACCACTGCCCGTCTGCGCGAAGGCAAGCACATCTTGCCCAGAAAGTACGGCTGGAATAGCCAATTGTTGGATTTTGGTCGCCGTGTGTCGCGACGCAGGCAGCGCAGCCATCAAAGGGGCGCTTAAGTTAAGCTTAGAAAAATTCATAAACGACTAGCAGGGTGAAAAAGGTTGCGCCGAGTCTAAAGCTATTCATTCTCCATCACAACTGTCGATACGGATCAGGACTGAATCTGGCCGCCAGTACTCAAATTCACAGTCCATGATCTCGCCATCTTGTTTGTAATTAACTCGACAAATTTTCATTACAGATTGGCCAGCAGCTAAGTTAAGCGCTTTTGCCACATGAAGAGGTGCAGCCGTAGGGATTACTTCAAAACGAGAACGCGTGGTGATGTAACCGTATTTTTGCTGATAGAGATGCGTTAACGAAGCGGTTAAATTTTCCTCTAATATCTTTGGAAACCACTGCGCAATCAGGCAGTTTTCGACAAACAGTACCGCTCGCCCGTCAATCGAGCGCAACCGTTCAATAATATGAATGGGCGTAATTCGGTCAATATCCATCGCTCTTGCATACTCACGAGAAGCCATCACGCTGCGTACCGCAACTAGCTTAGTTTCTGCGATTCGGTGCTGCTCGCGGATCATCTGGTGGAAGTGGCAACGCGATAGCGGGTTATAATGAATTCGCGCCGGAGAGACAAACCAGCCACGCCGCTCTTCTCGGTAAATCAACCCTTCGGTTTCCAGTGAAACCAAAGCGTCTTTAATTGTAATGCGCGTTGTATTAAACAATTCACTCAATTCACGTTCAGATGGCAGTTTTTGTCTGTCGCTCAGCATCCCACTGCAAATTTGCTCACGAAGGGTGCCTTTAATGTTACCAAGTTGGGTCTTTTCTAAAGGAGCATTTGCCACTGGCAAAGCGCTGCGAAATCTCATGCGTGACCTAGTCCAATATTATACAAAGTGAATAAACGTCTTTTAGGCTACTTAAGGCAGATAACAGATTTATGACAGGCTAATTGATTGAATTTGAAATAAAAGTGCAATAGAAAATCATCAAAAATGTCAAATAACTACACCGAAAACGTCACAGTTCTTCCCTAGGATAAAAATCGAACTTACTGACCTAGTCCAGAAGGATAGCGACAATGAAAACCTTATTTACCCGCGCAGCGGCTGCCACAGCACTTGCGCTGACTCTTTCAACTTCGGCTTTTGCTAAAGAGGCTGATTTACAATCTTTGATCAACGCAGCGAAACAAGAAGGCCGAGTGTACAGTGTTGGTATGCCCGGCAGTTGGGCTAACTGGCAAGACACGTGGAGCAATTTAGGTAAGATTTATGGCCTAAAACACCAAGATACGGATATGAGCTCAGCGCAAGAAATTGCCAAGTTTGAAGCCGAAAAGAAAAATGCGACCGCCGATATCGGTGATGTTGGCTTTGCATTTGCTCGTGTGGCGGTGAAAAAAGGCGTAACTCAAGCGTACAAACCGAGCACTTGGAATGACATCCCTGACTGGGCCAAAGATAAAGATGGCCACTGGGCTCTGGCTTATACGGGCACCATTTCATTTATCTCGAACAATAATCTAGTCAAGAATGCGCCAAAAACGTGGAACGATTTGCTCAAAGGCGATTACAAAATCAGTATTGGTAATGTCGGTGTTGCCGCGCAAGCAAATAATGCCGTACTAGCCGCTGCTTTTGCTCATGGTGGCAGTGAAAAGAACCTCGATCCGGCAATCGAATTTTTTGCCAAACTCGCCAAGCAAGGTCGCTTATCATTTACAGACCCAAGTATCGCTAACCTAGAAAAAGGTGAAGTTGAAGTGGCCGTATTGTGGGATTTCAACGCCCTAAGTTACCGTGACCAAATTGACCGTAACCGCTTTAGCGTTAACATTCCGCAAGATGGTTCTGTGATTTCCGGCTACACCACCATCATCAATAAATACGCCAAAAACCCAAACGCGGCCAAGCTAGCACGTGAATACATCTTTAGCGATCAAGGCCAGATCAACCTTGCACAAGGCTATGCTCGCCCGATCCGCAGCAACGTTGCACTGCCTGCTGCGGTACAAAGCAAATTGATTGCTAACGATCAATACCAGAACGTGAGCCCAATTAGCGACTTTAATGCTTGGGAAAAATCAGCTCGCCAATTGCCACGTCAATGGCAAGAAAATGTCATTATCCACCAGCAGTAAGAGGCAACCATGAACAATAAGGTGATCCTTGTTGTTCTTGATGGACTCAATTATTCCGTAGCCCGTGATTGCATGGGCTACTTAAACGGCTTAATTGAGCAGCAAAGAGCAACCTTATACTCCCTACAATGTGAATTACCTTCGTTATCGCGTCCTTTGTATGAATGTCTACTCACTGGCGTAAAGCCTGTCGAAAGCGGCATTGTTCATAACCACATTGTGCGCCTTTCACATCATCAATCCATCTTCAGTTTGGCAAAAGAGCAAGGGCTGACAACAGCCGCAGCGGCGTATCATTGGGTCAGCGAGCTCTATAACCGCGCGCCTTTTGATGCAACGCGCGATCGTTTTACCTGTGATAAAACACTCAATATTCAGCATGGCTGTTTTTATCACTGGGATCACTATCCCGATGAAGCACTGTTTTTAGACGCCGAACACTTACGTCGTACTCATCAGCCTGATTTTTTACTGATCCATCCAATGAATATCGATGATGCTGGGCATAAGTTTGGCCTTGATTCAGGACAGTATCGTAATAGTGCACGCATGGCCGATGCGCTGTTATCTCACTTTTTAGAAAGCTGGCTAAACGATGGTTACCAAGTGATGGTGACCAGCGATCACGGCATGAACAATGACAAGTCACACGGCGGAAGATTAACCGAAGAGCGCAACGTCCCGCTGTTTGTATTGGGCGATCAATTTTCGCACCAAGCTTGTGAGATCAAACAAACTGAGCTCTGCGGCCTATGCTGCCAACTGCTTAATCTTGATCACAATAAGCCCTTTTCTGCGGAGTGCTTAGCATGATCAGTAGCCAAGTTATTAGCAAGCCTAGCGCCGTGCTGAGCCAATCAACGCACTGGGCACGCAAACTCAAACCTGCGTTATGGCTTACTCCTTTTGCGCTGTTTTTCTACTTATTTCAGCTCGCCCCCATGCTGTGGGTTCTGTTCAACAGCTTTATCTCTGACGATCAATGGTCACTGGACCATTATCGCGAAATCTTCAGCTCATCCTTTATTTTACAAGGGCTGGGCAATAGTTTGTGGCTCGCCATATGGTCCAGCGTCGCTGGCCTTGCGATTGCGGCAATGTTGGTCGCCTCCTTACGCCGAGTCGATGGCAAGCTGCGCGATGGTGTGATCGCCTTTACCAATATGAGCAGTAATTTTGCGGGCGTCCCTTTGGCATTCGCTTTCATTATTATTCTTGGGGTCAACGGCGCACTGACTTTGCTGCTAAAGCAATACGGTTTGATTGAAGAGTTCAACCTATATGGCAAATGGGGGCTGCTGGCGATGTATATCTACTTTCAGATCCCTCTTGGCGTGCTGCTGCTCTATCCTGCATTTGATGGGCTCAGTGATGACTGGCAAGCGGCGGCGTCCACTCTGGGTGCCAACGGATGGCAATATTGGCAGAAAATCGCCTTGCCTGTGCTTTCACCAGCCCTACTCGGCACCTTGATTATCCTAATCGCCAATGCGATGGGCGCATATGCCAGCGTCTACGCACTCACATCCGGCAACTACAACGTCATTACGGTACGCATTGCCAGTTTAGTGGCGGGAGATCTGTTCTTAGAGCCCAATTTAGCCGCAGCCATTTCCGTGGTATTGATGCTAATTTTAGCCTTCATTACTGTGATCAATCAGTGGCTAATTGCGAAAAGCTATAGCGCAAGGAACACCCATGCAAAACGCTAATCCTACCCTTGATAAAATCACCTTTCATAAAAGCGTGGTCTGTTCCATCGTGGGAGTGATGTTGCTGCCCATTTTGGCCACCTTGGTTTATTCCTTTTCTTCACGCTGGGGCGCAACGATTTTACCCGATGGCTTCACCTTTGACTGGTATCTCAAACTGCTGACCGACCCTCGCTTTCTCGATGCATTTGGCCGCTCATTGCTGATTGGCATCGCTTCTCTGACACTCAGCGCGGTTTTGATTATTCCGGCGATCTTCGTGGTGTTTTACTATTTCCCTCGTCTCGATAAAGTAATGAACCTGCTGATTTTAATCCCTTTTGCGGTACCGCCTGTGGTCTCTTCAGTTGGATTACTGCAACTGTACGCCGATAGCCAATTTCCAATTGTGGGTACACCTTGGATTTTGATTGGCACTTATTTCACCATTGCGCTGCCGTTTATGTACCGTGCAATTGCCAACAGTTTTGAGGCGATCCATCTGCACGATCTCATGGACGCCGCGCACCTGCTCGGCGCAAGCACCAGCCGTGCTTTTTTACTGATCGTACTGCCAAACATTAGAAAAGGGTTGATGGCTTCGCTATTTCTATCCTTCTCTTTTCTACTTGGCGAGTTTGTATTTGCGAACATTCTGGTCGGCACGCGCTATGAAACCTTGCAGATTTATCTCTACAACATGCGTCAGACTAGTGGTCACTTCACCTCCGCGTTAGTGATGACTTACTTCCTATTTATCTTTTTACTGACTTGGCTCGCCAGTCGTTTTAGCCGAGGATCCACTCAATGAATTCCACGACCCACACAACCTCTCGCTCTGATTACGTCCACGTCGCCAACCTCACCAAACGTTTTGGCAACAATACCGTTTTTGAAGGGATTGAATTTTCCATTGAGCAAGGGGAATTTGTCACGCTACTTGGTCCGAGCGGCTGCGGGAAATCGACCCTATTACGTAGTTTGGCTGGCTTAAATCCCGTCGATGACGGCGAAATTTGGGTCAACGGTGAAAACATCACTAACCAAACACCACAGCAACGCGGCATTGGCATGGTGTTTCAATCCTACGCTCTGTTTCCAAATATGACGGTGGCTGAAAACATCGCTTTTGGCCTCAAAATGCAAGGGCAAGACAGAGCTTACATCGCGCGCGAAGTACAAAAAGTGGTCGAACTGGTTTCGCTGATAGGGAAAGAAAAACACTATCCCAACCAGCTCTCGGGTGGGCAGCGCCAACGCGTCGCTTTAGCTCGCGCCTTAGTGGTCAAGCCGCGTATTTTGCTACTTGATGAACCCCTTTCAGCACTGGATGCCAAAATTCGCAAACACTTGCGCCAGCAGATCCGTGATATTCAAAAAGAGCTCAATCTCACCACCGTATTTGTAACCCATGATCAAGAAGAGGCGATGATTCTCTCTGATCGTATTTTTTTAATGCACCAAGGTGAAATCGTTCAGCAAGGCTCCCCAGAAAGCATTTATACTCAGCCAGCCAATGAGTTTGTGGCTGGTTTTATGGGCCATTACAATTTAGTAGAGGCGGCCACCGCCAAGCAGTTGTTTAATATAGACACGGCTTGGAAAGTGGCTATTCGTCCCGAATCCATCTACGTCAAGGAAGCTGGGCGGAGCTATGGTGCCCATGTTTCTGCGCCGCAACATGGCACCATCAAGCATCACCAATTACTGGGTAACGTGATTCGCTACCATGTGGATGTGCGAGGCTGCGAGCTCACGGTCGATTTACTCAATCGTTCGTCAGAGCGATTATTTGCCACTGGCAGTCAGCTAGAATTACTGTTTAACCTTAACGAAATACAACCTGTGAGAGCCTAAATAGATGCCAACACCTCTATACGTTTTTGATATGGACGACACATTGATTGACGGCGACTGCGCAATGATTTGGAGCGAATATTTGGCCGATAAGGGCATAGCGAGCGACCCGGATTTTGTCGCGCAAGATAGGCTGATCATGTCACGCTATGCCAGCGGTGAAATGGACATGGAAGATTACCTCGATTTTGCGATGCAACCGTTGCTCACCCTGCCCACAGAGCAAGTCCAGCGCTTGGCAGACGATTGTGTCGCTACACGCATCGTACCTAGGCTATTTCCTCAAGCCAAAGCACTCATTAAACAGTTAACGGACGAGCGTATTCAAATGCTCATTATTTCGGCGTCGGTCAGTTTTTTGGTTAAAGCTGTCGCCCGTAAAATAGGCGTTGCAGAGGCGATGGGTATCGATATGGTCATAGAGAACAACCATTACACCACGCATATTTTGGGAACACCCACCTACCGAGACGGTAAAGTCACTCGCTTAAATGAATGGCTAGCTGAGCGCCCACAATACGTGGGTCAAGTGCATTTTTTCACTGACTCGATCAATGATTTACCTTTGTGTCTACACGCCGATTTCACCTATTTGGTCAACCCATGCACGCGCCTCATCCAATACGCGCAGCCCCAACAATGGCCGATATTAAAGTGGGGCTAATCACATCCTCTACTTTTGATGAACCATGTAGCTTGAGGCGCTGGCGGTAAACTTCTAGTATGAAGACAATAAGTTAACCGAGCCTCTCGCCATGAGCATGAAACACCGCATTGCCTTTATCTCTCTTTTACTGTCAACTCTCAATGCTTGCTCGCCGGAAAATAGCGCGCAAGCATTGGGCACTTTAGAGCGAGACCGCATCACTTTTTCCGCCACCGCCAATGAGATCATTCGCGCGCTTCCTGTCGCGGAAGGCAGCGCAGTGCATGCTGGCGAAGTATTGGTTCGACTGGATACCAGAAATCAGCAGGCGGTGCTGGCCCATGCACTCGCAGAGGCGGCCAAAGCGCAAGCGTATTTGCTCAAACTGAGCAATGGTGAACGCCAAGAAGACACGGCGGCCGCACAAGCCAAAGTCAATCGCGCGCAAGCCAAACTGACAGAGGCGTTGCAAAACTTCAAACGTGTGGAAGAACTGGTTGGTAAAAAGCTCCTCAGCCAATCAGAAAAAGACAGCGCCACCGCCACGCGTGATGCCGCTCGCGCCGAACTCGATTCTGCAAAAGAAGAGTTTGCTAAACTCACCGCTGGCACTCGCCCTGAAGATATCGAACAAGCGCAAGCGGCGCTGACCGCCGCCAAAGCCGACATCTCACTGCAACAGCAAAAGCTCGACGAGTTAACCATTGTCGCCACCCGCGATGGAATTTTGGATAACCTCCCATACAACTTGGGTGAGCGCGTCCCAAACAACGGCATTGTCGCTATCATCCAAGCCAGCCGCATCCCTTATGCTCGTGTCTACGTTCCCGCACCACATCGTTTAGCGGTCGTGCCGGGCGCACAGTTTCCAGTGCATATCGACGGTATAAAAGAGCCGCTGCAAGGCACTGTGCGTTGGGTGGCAACGGAACCCTCTTTCACGCCTTACTACGCACTGACCGAAAATGAACGCGCCCGCTTAATGTATCTAGCCGAAGTGGATCTGCCCGAATCCGCGCAATCGCTCCCTTCTGGCATTCCGGCGCAAGTCGATTTAGCGAGGCAAAAATAGTGACTGAACTCGCCATTCACGCCCGTAATGTGGTCAAAAAATTTGGTGATTTCACTGCGATTGAAGGCATCAATCTGAGTGTCCCCAAAGGAACCATTTACGGTTTTCTCGGCCCAAATGGTTGTGGCAAATCGACCACAATTCGCGTACTCACGGGTTTATTAAGCCCTACCTCTGGCTGTGTTGATGTGCTGGGGTTAGCGATCCCAAAACAATCCGAGCAATTGCGCCTAAAAATTGGTTATATGACACAAAAATTTTCGTTATACGATGATTTAACCGTCGAGGAAAACCTACAATTTATTGGACAAATTTTTGGTATGCCGCGCAAAGCATTGGCACAACGACTCAATGAACAGTTGTGCACTTATGGGCTTGATCAGCGCCGAAAACAACGCGTAAGTGGGATGAGTGGCGGCCAAAAGCAGCGCTTGTCACTAGCAGCCGCCACGATGCATAAACCTGAACTGCTGTTTTTGGATGAACCAACGTCGGCGGTCGATCCTGAAAATAGACGGGAATTTTGGGAACAATTGTTCGATCTTTCAGACCAAGGCACCACCATTTTGATCACCACTCACTACATGGATGAAGCGGAACGCTGCCACCGTTTAGCCATCATGGAATCGGGTTTAATTCGTGCAGATGGTGAGCCAGAAACCTTAATGAACACGATGGGCGTCAACATTGTCGAAGTCCGAGCCCATAATTTGCGCCAATTAAAAGAAAAAGTCATGGCTCGGGCGGAGGTTCGCTCTGCTGCGCAACTTGGCATCCGCTTGCGGATCCTTATTCATCAACAAGTCACACAACCTATCGCGTGGCTAAAAACAACCTTCCCTGAACTGGCTGAAGCTGAGATGAATCTAGCTCGCCCAAGTTTGGAAGATGTCTTTGTCACTGTGACTGGCAAGGGGCGTCAATGAAAGCACTGTTTCGAATGAAAGCGGTGATGGTGAAAGAGATACGCCAACTCTCGCGAGACAGAATTACGTTCGGCATGGTAGTGATGATCCCACTGATCCAGCTGTTGCTATTTGGCTTTGCCATCAATACTGACGTACGCAATATTCCGATCGCCATCGTTGATCAAAGTGAAAGTACCCTCGGACGGTTAATTGTAGAGTCAGTCAAAGCCACACAGGTTGTGAGCGTCAAACACACTTTTGCCACAGCAGAGCAAGCTGAACATGCGATTGAACAAGGTAACGTGAGAGCAGCGCTGATCCTGCCAAAAGATCTCACCCAGCGCGCGGTGCAAAAACGCGTGTTAGGTCAGTGGATTGTTGATGGCTCCGATACGATGATCAGTGCCTCCATTTTAGGTCTGCAATCCATGCCGCTGACCGATTTTGACTTTGACATTCGTCCAGCTACCGTCAAAACCTTTGAAGTCACGCTGTTTTATAACCCCACTCGCCGCTCTGCGGTTAATATCGTACCCGGTTTACTGGGGGTCATTTTAACCATGACGATGATCCTCTTCACCAGTGCCGCGATTGTGCGAGAAAAAGAGCGCGGCAATTTAGAACTGCTGATCACAACGCCAATTCACTCTATTGAGCTTATGGTCGCCAAAATTGTGCCCTATATTTTTGTCGGATTAATTCAGGTCTTCATCATCTTGGGCTTAGGGCATTTTATTTTTGACGTGCCCATTAATGGTGCGATCAGCCAAATTCTCTTCGGTACGCTGCTGTTTATCGCCGCCAGTTTGACCTTAGGTTTGGTGATTTCAACCATTGCTTCCACTCAACTGCAAGCTATGCAAATGACTGTTTTTATTTTACTGCCTTCGATTTTACTTTCTGGATTTATGTTTCCCTACGAAGGCATGCCAGTCGCAGCGCAGTGGATTTCTGAAGCGTTGCCTGCGACTCACTTTATGCGCATGATCCGTGGGATTGTGTTGCGCGGTGCTAACCTCATGGATCTATGGCGAGATGCATTATGGATGTTAAGCTTTACCGTCGGTGGGATTATCGTCGCGTCGTTGAGATTTAAGAAATCCCTTGATTAACGCCATTCACATTTGAAGACTAATTTTTAAGCCAAAAGAAGGAAACTAACATGTTAAAGTCACTGATGACCAAAGCGTTATTGTGTGTAGGCCTGATCTCCAATACCTCAGATGCATTGGCATCAGAGCGCTCAACGATAGCATGGCAATGGATTGAAAATGGCGCGCTTTTAGTCGATGTTCGAACCGCAGCAGAATTTGCAGCTGGCCATATTGAAGGTGCGCTAAACTACCCACTTGATACTGTTAGCAGTGCTTTTTCTCACATCGATAAACAACAACCGATTGTGGTTTACTGCCGCAGCGGCAATCGATCGGGCCAAGCCATGGCCTATTTACTCGAGCAAGGGTTCACTCAAGTACATAACGGCGGCGGTTTAGAAGAAATGATCATTCATCCTTCGGCAATAAAGCCGCTCAATTGATGTTAGCCTACTCACATTCACGTTATCGCTCTGTTTGTTCTTAATTGGCTCTCAAAGCGCAACAGAAAGACAGCGCTTGTTATTCGGCAACAATGATCGATTTTTTGATTGGAACGTAGAAGATGTTCGATAACCAATCTCAACGGTATACAGCATGCGAACGTACAAAACCTTACGCTTGATCCTAGGCGATCAGCTCAACATCAAGCACTCTTGGTTTAACAAAACGGATGATTCCGTACTGTACGTGATAGCTGAACTTAAACAAGAAACAGGCTATGTAAAACATCACATTCAAAAAATCTGCGCCTTTTTTGCCGCGATGGAAGCTTTTGCCGAATTATTGCAAAGTGAGGGACACCAGGTTCTCTACTTGACCCTTGATGAAACTGCCGATTATTTGCAGCTACCACCATTGATTAGTGATCTGTGTCATCAGATCAACGCAGAATATTTTCACTATCAGCGACCTGATGAATACCGAGTTTGGCAACAGTTGCAGGAGCTAAACCTCTCTCATACACAAGTGACTTGTTTTGATACTGAACACTTTTTATTGCCTTTTGACGAGATCACTCAGCATTTTAACACCAACAAAACCACTATTATGGAGCCGTTTTATCGCAAAATGCGTAAGCGATTCGGTATTCTTCTGCAAGATGATCATCAAACGCCTTTGGGTGGGCGTTGGAATTTTGATCACCAAAATCGCAATAAGCTCAGCGCGCAAGACATAGAAAACCTACCCAAACCACTTAGCTTTCAAAACGATGTCAGTGCAATTTATAACCGTTTACAGCACCATAATATTCACGTTTTCGGCCTGTATACTCCTTCATTGTTATGGCCGATTAACCGCTCACAAGCGCTGTCATTATTGGCCCACTTTTGTCAGTACGGCTTGCCGCTGTTTGGTCGCTTTCAAGATGCAATGACGGCAAAGAGCCCACATCGTTGGAGCCTCTACCATAGCCGGCTCTCTTTTGCACTCAACTGCAAACTACTATCGCCTGCAGAAGTCATTCAAAGTGCACTCATGCGATTTGAGAATGACAATACGATGGATTTAGCACAAATCGAAGGATTCATTAGGCAAATTTTGGGCTGGCGTGAGTACATTCGAGGCATTTATTGGGCGAACATGCCCCAATACGCCAAGCACAACGCCCTTGACGCTCAACGACCTCTTCCTCACTATTATTGGACAGGGGATACTCGTATGCATTGTGTTAAACAAGCCGTAACTCAATCACTGGAATTTTCCTACGCACATCATATCCAACGTTTGATGATCACGGGTAATTTTGCACTCCTATCAGGTTGCGAGCCGGATGAGGTGGATGACTGGTACTTAGGTATTTATATTGATGCATTGCAATGGGTAGAAATGCCCAATACCCGAGGTATGGCTCTGTTTGCTGATGGAGGAATTGTTGCCACCAAGCCTTATGCCGCAAGCGGCTCTTACATCAATAAAATGAGTGATTACTGCAAAGATTGTCACTACCAAGTAAAGAGCCGTAGTGGTCTAAATTCATGTCCATTCAATAGTTTATATTGGCAGTTCATGCTCACTCATCGTGAACGGTTAGCCAAAAATCCAAGGATAGGCATGATTTATAAAAATTGGGATAACACTGAAAACGCCACTCAACAAGCAATCTTAGATCAAGCTCAATACTATTTACACCATATTGAAGAGCTGTAGTTCGTCGGCTTACTGGTCACGTTTTGATTTATGCAATTTGGTGAGCACGCTGCAAGTAACTATAATCATGCTATTCGATTAAATATCAGTGAGTGATTATGCAACAACAGCAAGTCCATATGGACCAACGTATTTGCCAGCAATGCTCAGAAAAACAAAGCTTGCCTTTTGACTTCACCATGGCTTTCCAACCCATAGTTAACGTTGCAGATAACACCATCTTTGGCTACGAAGCACTCGTACGAGGTCTGAATAATGAATCGGCTTACTCCATCATTGAACAAGTCAGTGATGACAACCGATACCGCTTTGACCAACTTTGTCGAATCAAAGCGATTAAACTCGCGGCTAAACTAAAACTGTCAGGTATTTTGAGCATTAATTTTTTACCTAATGCCGTTTACCAACCAGAGCGCTGTATCCGCACCACATTAGAGGCAGCAAAGCAGTTCGGTTTCCCGACAGAACGGATCATGTTTGAATTTACTGAGGTGGAAAAAATCGTAGACACAGCGCACATAAAACGGATCGTCGCTTATTACTCCAACCTAGGATTTACTACCGCGATTGATGATTTCGGTGCAGGCTACGCCGGGCTTGGGCTATTGGTTAACTTCCAAACTAAAATAGTAAAATTAGATATGTCACTGCTGCGTAATATCGATCAAGACATCACGAAGCAAGCAATCGTCCGTCATACTGTTGCAATGCTCATTGAACTAGGGATTTGTCCACTCGCTGAAGGTATTGAAACTCAACAAGAAATGTTATGGCTAAAACGACTCGGCATTGAACTCATGCAAGGCTACTATTTTGCGAAACCTGAGTTTGAAGCGTTGCCTACAGTGACGTTTTGAACCATAACATCAGCCTCTAATTTTGTGGATCCATCAAACCACGAAATGCTTGGGCATAAGTTTCAACTGTTCAATACGGCCCGACATGGCTGTTTCCACCTCGGCTAACCACTCATAACGTTTAGTATATAGACGGCGTTTATTGCGATTTAGCGTCTCAACACCTTTACGGTTTGGCGTGGTTGGCAAACGGTACAAATATTTGCTCATTTTCTCTGCTTCGTACTCTGTCCACAGTTCATCGTAATCAAAGCTTACTGATTTGCGCTTTGATCCAATATAACGCAACGCTTGATACATATGGCCGCGGTTAGAAATCGCATACAGGTTCTCAACCCCTAAAATACGCGCTAGCGTCATGATCATTTCAACCATCAGTGCTTTAGTTCTTAAGCCGTGAGTCGTGCGCGTCAAATCTTTAATGATTTGATTACGATCGGTCACACCACTGCTTGGACCTTGTAGTGAACCAATGTAAATACTGCGCCCTTGATCAGAAACATTGAAACTGATCGAGTAAATTTTCTGCCCTTTTTCATCCGTCAGTTGCAGCCCCAACGAGCCTTCTCTTATCTCTCCACTGCACAGGCTTAATGAATAACTCGCCCCATTTTTGTCGTAAAAATCAAAAATAGAGAAGCCTGATTCTGAGAAAAACTTCGCAGCATTAAAGCCAAACTGTTCAACTAAGTAGATAAAATGTTGATTAATGTGCCATGTACGCTCTTTGGCAGACCAATTGACGCAGAGATAAGGTTTTAATGGTTTTTCCAAAAACTGTGGGCATTGCTTCAATACCTCCGCTAACTCGGAGCACGAAAACAGCCTCAGCATACTCTTTAGAGCATAGGCATTGGTCACACCCCATAAACAAAAACGGATATTCTTCCTGATTTTAGACCAGCCTTTGGTATTGGGGTAAATCGTTTCGGAGAGTTCAGACAGGCTAAACAGGTAGTCGAGTTTATTTTCAATTATCATAGTATGGACCAGAATTTCAGCAGCTAGGACAGCCTCAAACATTGGGGAGTCGCTCATTGAAAATAATGTACAGTGTTTCATTGAGAGGTGCTGTCCTGAGTTTGTATGAAAATGTCAGCCTTCGTCATTAGCTATTTACTTAGCGCGCTAACTAAACTATATTACTTAGCACGCTAAGTAATATGTGACTCGTTATGATTGAAAACACACACACCCTGAAAGAATTATCACTCGCTGAGCAGTTTGCTCGTCTCTCACGCTTATGGAAAATGGTGGCGGACCGAGAACTCTCACCCTTGGGCCTTACCCATCCTCGTTGGACCGCATTGTGGAAATTACAGCGTCTCGGTGACAACGTCAGTCAAAAAACCTTAGCCGAAGCGTTAGAAATAGAACTGGCTTCTTTAATGCGAACTTTAAAGCAGCTCGAAGAACAATCGCTGATCGAACGTCACTGCTGTCACAACGATAAGCGCGCTCGAATCGTCAGTTTGACGAGTAACGGGCGTGCTCTTATCAAGCAGATGGAAACCCGTATTTTGCAAGTTCGCCAAAACTTACTGGGTAATATTGACGATCAACAATTGCACCAACTGACTCTTACGCTCGAACAAATCTCACACAACGCTCTAGATACGCTCAGCAAACCGATAGCAACACCTTCAAAGGAACAATAATTACTTATGACACCTGATCAAAAATTTGCACTTTGGATCAAATATTCCATCGTTGCTTTTGTGGCGCTCTTTGCCTATTTTTTGGTGGCCGATTTGGCTATGCCTTTAACACCGCAAGCCATGGCAACGCGGACTGTGACCAAAATATCTCCCCGAGTTAATGGTCAAATCAGTGATGTTTTTGTCACTAATAATCAAACCGTACACAAGGGTGAAGCACTTTTCACCATCGACCCACAACCCTATCAACTGGCGGTAGAGCAGGCCCAACTCAATTATGAACGTGCGGTACAAGGTAACGCTCAATTGGATGCATCGATTGCAGCCGCAGAAGCTAATGTCACGGCAAGCCGTATCGTTGCCGATCAAAAGTTGCGCGAAGCTAACCGATTAAACACTCTGTTTGCACGCAATGGGACTTCTCAGCAACTTAAAGACGATGCACAAAGTGGCGCTACCGCCGCGAAAGCCAATTTGGTTGCAGCGCAAGCTCACCTGCAAGAATTGCACGTCAGTCGAGGTAATAGTGACGAGAGTAATGTCAGCATTCGCGCCGCTTTGAACCAATTGGCGCAGGCCAAGCTAAACCTTGCCTACACACAAACGCTAGCAGAGCAAGATGGTGTCATTACCAACTTACAGCTTGAAACGGGCACCTACGCCGCAGCAGGTATGCCGTTAGTTGCGTTGGTAGCGACGGATGTAGACGTGATTGCTGATTTTAGAGAAAAAAGCTTACGCCATTTCCCAGACAATAGCCGCGCCCTAGTTGCTTTTGATAGCAAACCCGGCGAAGTCTTTACCGCGCGTATTCGTAGCCTGGATGCTGGGGTAAGCACTGGTCAGTTTGATGCGAATGGGCGTTTAGCCACTCCAACAGAATCTAATCGCTGGGTGCGTGATGCACAACGCATGCGTGTGCACCTTTCGCTCGATGAAACGATGTCAACATTGCCTTCCGGTGCTCGTGCGACGGTACAGTTGCTACCAGAAAGTGGCCCGTTTGCTTGGCTGGCAAAAATGCAAATTCAGTTTCTGAGCACTCTGCACTACGTCTATTAAGCGGAGTAAAAAATGCGACTTTGGGATCATCCATTATCTGAAAATGACTTTCGCCAATGCGTCAGAATAGCAACAGGTGCGACGCTTGGTTTTACCTTTTGTAAACTACTGGGTTGGAACTACGGGGTATTTTTTACCGTAACACCGATGCTGTTACTGGGCATGGTGCCCGTCATGAATGCGCACGCCGCAAAGCAACTGCTCGCTTCCGCCGTCGTTTGTGGCTTAGAAGTAGCCATTCTCGGGGGGCTGTTTGGCGCTCATCCGGCACTGATGACGATGATGGCTTTTGTACTGTTTCTCTGCAAATTTGCTTGTATGTCGAAAGGCAGCTTATTCTTATTTGGAGCGAACAGCGTATTGAGCTTGAGCATCATGCTGCACTTTGCAAGCTACCCCACAACTGATCTTAACGATCTGATTACTAGCAACTTTATCGCGAATTTGCTTTCGGTAATGGTCGCTTATCTGGTGACATTCTGTATTCCCGACGCACAGAAAAGGCAACCTCCCGCTCATGCAAGCGTGGCCAAAGAGTCACATCGTATGCGCCATGAAGCGCTCATGGGCGCAACCATTGCCACACTCTCTTTCGTTGTGTTTCAAATATTCGATCTGCAAGATTCAATGTCCGCGCAAGCCACAACTTTGTTGCTACTTTTCCCGATGCATTGGAACGGAGCGCTAGGCTACGCACGCAAACGCGCGATGGGTACTCTGCTTGGTGTCACTTTCGGTATTGCGGTCCAACTGCTGCTCTACGATTGGTCAGGTCAGCTTTTATTTGTTACTCCGCTGCTGTGGATAGGTGCGATGCTCTTTAGCTACTGGCATGTAAAAGAATCCAGCGGTTCAGGGGTCGGCTTTGGCTCATTGACTACCTTGGGGATCTTGTTTGGTCAATATTTGACGCCGGGCAATGATTTAATTTTCAGTGCCCTGTACCGAGTCGGCAGTATTTTGTTTGCTATTGTCGCCACATTACTTACAACCTATGTGATCCATCGATTGCTGAATCAATTCAAAGCCACCCAATTTGGCCAGTAATTAAAAACCCTGCACATAGGTGCAGGGTCAACATCACAGCAAACCTTTATTCAAAGGATAAGCGTGCCGAATTTAATACACCCGTTAAACCTTGATAGTGATCCGCCACGACTAAACGCCACTGGCCTTGCACGTTCATTTGTTGCATTCCGCTGAGTGTAAAGCGAACACGATAAGCCGTGTTGCGATCATACTGGTTATACGATTTTAAGTTCCAATAGCCACCATCAGGTGCATACAACTTGACTGAAACATCACCCACAAATGGGTGTTCAATATCAAGTTGAACAGTGGCCGTTTCCGCATTTCCTTGATAAGTCACATTAATCGGAAGTGCTAACTCTCCTTGTGCATGATCGGGAATGGCAAAAGGCCCTTGTAAATCATAGATGGCTTGTTGGGGCGAAGTCGGTTCAGTGGGTGACGTTCCTCCGTCATTACTCCCATCTGGACGTGCATAAATCGCCGCAATGTGTGGTGCGCTCAGGCCAATCGCTCGCACCGAGTTCGCGTAGTCAGTGACACCACATGCTTGACCTTTACACACTTTGCTTGGGTTAGAGAATGTGTAAGAACGGCTATGAATACCAAATAAGAAACCATAGGCCATGGTCGTCGCAAATTGGCCTTGAACCCCATAACCATACGCATCTTGCTCTGTACCATTTGAAAGATGGGGTTCGCCATTGTACTGTTCATGAGCATGGTTCAAGCCCAAATTGTGGCCTAATTCGTGAATAAACGTATCATCGCCACACTCATTCAAATAGCTATGACTGTACATTCTAGATTGCGCATAACGCGCACTATTGTTCCAATACGCGGCAGGGATTATCCATGCTAGACCACAGCTTAGCATGTAAGTACCATTGCCTTTATCTTCATAATCAGGAGAATTTTTAATATCTAGATTACGAAACAGCGCCACCATATCCGCGCCAACCTGCTTACGATATTGCTCAATATCGGCAAACGCCGGATCTTGTTTATTGCCGGGAGTAATCGCATCAAGCGCCTGCTCTTGCGATTTTTTCAGCCCTCTTTGCGTATCGTATTTTACTTCTTTCGTGCCAATTAAGTTGACTTTGATGTCCAGACCACTTTGACGCAGAATTTCATTTCCCACGTTAAATCGGTGCTGGATTTGAGCCACGTGATCTTGCTGAAACCACTCAGCCGTGCCGGGTGTATAAACACCTAGAATATCAATTTCAGTGGTTGCACTACTCGGTAACGCATGTGTTGCTAACACCACGGCTAATGCCAATGACGCTATTTTCATAGAAAACTCCTACATTATTTATTTTATTAACACACAAAGCCGTGCGTTTTAGGTATCAATGGCTGGTCGAGGTTTCGTCATAGCCATGATTCGGTGGTACTCGGTAAACCCATGCTTCACTGCCGTTGCCTTCAAGCTTCACTTGACCACTGGGATGACCAATAAAACCAAGTATTGCCGTTTTGCCGAAAGTGAATGTGGCCGGGTAAACTTCCCCGTCGAGTTCAAACTGCCCAGACCAAGTCCGGACGCCTTCATTCTGAATTTCTGATGAAGTTACTTGGATATTGACTGGCTGGTTATCAGGCATAGTGACCGTGACAGCATCGCCCGTTGCCAGAACTCGGAATTGTTCAATATTTTCGATTTCGATCGCTTTGATTTCCGTCACTGCATCACTTTTCGGCCTAATGGCTTGCAACGCTGGGCTTGGGTTGATGTCGTGCCATACTTCATCAACGGTTTGCGCCGCAAGCATGCGTTCTTCAGTGATAGGCTCTGAATTCAGAGCAGAACGAGCATCTCCAGCGTTCGATGCATCTTCTCGTGGTGGCTTCATCAGCTGACGCTCATCAGCAACTGTTGCGGCTTTAAAATCTGTATCCTCGTTATTATTCGGTGCTTTTTGGGCAGGCACTAATGTTAATGAACTATGGCTAATGTAATATTTACCAACAATGAGACCGAATATTGCTAATAACAAAATGGTCATTACCTTAACTTTCAAACTTTATATCTCCGACAATTAGATGTGGCATATATATAGATACATAAGATGTATGAATACAATTAAATAACGTGATCTTAAGTCAATAAAGTTAATGTTAAATATAATCAAACTTTATAGATTTGAATGATGATCTAATTTTCAAAAAAATGAATGCAATGCGCTAAATAAAATATCAAGCCAAAAGAAAAACAATAATCCGTAATTAATAAATTAGTTATTATTGTTTGATGGCAATAAACAGAGAAAATTAAAGAAGGTGGTACTCTTGATAACGACGAGTCTTATGAAAAAGGCACTTAAAAGCGCAAAAATACAGTTTAGGCTGTCTATGACTAAACAACTTGAAGTTGCAGGTCGATGTGGTAAGTGAGCACCACATAGCAATAGCTAAAAATGTAGTCAACATCGCTACAGCTTTCAATGGGAAGGAAAAAGCCTTCATTCTCGAAGCTCTTTAATCTATGGCTGAGCACTTTGCTGGAACTGTAAACCAACTAATTTGGTATTTTATCAAAACGTAATTCACTATTTACCCTAATGACCAAACAATAAGATATTTATCTATTCGGACATAAATCTTATTATTTCTTGACACTTATTCCATTATTTTAATATTTGCACTTTTTATAAACCATGGGAAAGAGAAAACAGATGATGGATGACATTGTAAAGAAAGATATAGCTAACGACCCAAAGGTAGCCCGTTTATTTTAGTAACCTTCTTCGTTTTTTAATTCATTATCTGCTCCTTTAAAAAGACACTACTATGAAATACAGGTCAATCCGAATTCTATTAGTGTCCGTATAAATGATAATATTGTGTATAACTACACAACTTGAAGTTGCAGGTAGGTTGGAAAGTAAGTTTCCCCCATGAGCATAGATAAACGATTTGATGAAGTGAGCGAACGTACCAACACCGCTGCAGCTTCAAATAAGAAGAGGATATCAAACGATCAATCGGCATGATTCATCATAGATAGAAGGTCACAACATTCCCCACGCTAAGAAAAGTACTAGATAAATCTTGTTCAATTTTTTCGAACTTAATCATCAAACGGAGTGAGTTATCTCAGGTTACGAATCACTCTACACTGGCTCCAACAGCTAGGAAGCCGCTGAGCACCTACTACCTTTTAATGAATCTGAGGACACTTTAATGAAAGCACTATTGAAACAACTAACCACATCAACTTCTGGATTTTCTGCGCTTGCGCTTCGTTTCCCAATTGGCATCATTTTTATGGCGCACGGTGCGCAGAAACTCTTTGGCTGGTTTGGAGGATATGGATTAGAAGGCACAGGTCAATGGATGGCTTCAATTGGCTTAAACCCAGGTGTGCTGATGGCATTTTTAGCGGGTAGTGGTGAATTCTTTGGGGGCCTATTCATTTTACTTGGCTTACTAACTCGCCCTGCCGCCTTGCTTCTTTCTATTACGATGATCGTCGCAATCGCTTCTGTACACTTAGGTAACGGCTTATTCATGGCTAATAACGGTTATGAGTTTGGCCTTGCGCTGCTTGCAGCCAGTGTATCGTTGGTTTTCTCTGGTGCTGGCAAATTGGCACTTGATAACTGGTTAAATAAAAAGCTCGCATAATCTATGCCTAAGGCCAGCATACCGTTTCATTGAAGGAGGCCAAGCCTCCTTCAAACGTTAAGATTTTCAGTCGATAACATTCAACTTAGTATCACTTTCCTTCCTTTCTCTACTTGTGTTGCATGCCCTTCTTTTTATGCTACATAAAAGTGCCGTTGAGACCCTATTCATATAAAGCAACCTTAATGGGTAAATATGCAACCAAACGAGCTTAAAATTGAATGAAAACTAGCGAATTACCATTAGATGAGAATAGTGATATTTGTTAACACAAAAGACTCATGTGTTGCCAAATGATAAAAAATAAAAATTTAAAACCAAAAATAGGTTATTAAAACGTAAAGGATGGGCGATTTTAAGTGATAAAGATCACAGCAATTAACCGTTAACATTATTTTACTTTTTGATTTGCACTCAGCCCTGCTAACCTGCGGCACGCTTTGAAATGATGTCGAAGTGCATAAAATAAAGGAGTGTTCACAATGAATACCAAAAAACCGATGTCGCTTACCGGCCGTGTTATTTTAGGTATGGTAGCGGGTATTTTGACTGGCTTTGCCATTCGAGCCCTATTTGCTGAAAACGGATTTGTTGACGCGTATATCGTTAACGGCTTATTCGATGTTGGCGGAAAAATCTTTATCGCCAGCTTAAAAATGTTAGTTGTACCCCTCGTGTTTGTTTCTCTCGTTTGTGGTACGAGCTCACTGAAAGATCTCACCACACTTGGCCGCATGGGCGGTAAAACCCTAGCCTTTTACATCGCAACCACTGCGATTGCCATCACACTGGCACTGACAATGGGCACTGTGTTTCAACCGGGGTCCGGAGCCGATTTAACCGCAGCAAGCTCATTCCAATCTGCGCAAGCCCCTTCTTTGGGCCAAGTGTTTATTGATATGTTCCCGACCAACCCAATCAGCGCGATGGCAGAAGGTAAAACACTGCAGGTCATCGTCTTTGCAGTACTATTTGGCATAGCCATCAGTGCCGCGGGTAAACCGGGCGAGCGTATTGCGGGCGTTTTTAATGACTTGAACGAAGTTATTATGAAACTAGTCGCCTTGTTGATGAACCTTGCTCCATACGGCGTATTTTTCCTGATGGCAAAACTGTTCACCAGCCTTGGTTTAAGTGCCATTTTGAACCTCGCAGAATACTTCGTAGTACTGACGGTTACCCTGCTGCTACACGGTTTTGTCACCTATAGTTTGATGTTGAAAGGCTTTACTGGTTTAAGTCCAATCACCTTCTTCCGTAAAATGGAAGATGCCATTATGTTCGCTTTCTCTACAGCCTCTTCCAATGCGACTATACCCGTCACCATGGAAACGGCTAAAAACCGCTTAGGGGTTGATAACAAGATAGCTTCTTTCACCATTCCGCTAGGTGCGACCGTTAACATGGATGGCACAGCGATCATGCAAGGCGTTGCGACAGCATTTATTGCCCAAGCGTTCAATATCGACCTAACCATGGGTGACTACGTGATGGTCATCCTCACGGCAACACTAGCCTCTGTTGGTACAGCAGGCGTTCCGGGTGTTGGTCTTGTCATGCTAGCGATGGTGCTAAACCAAGTCGGCTTGCCACTAGAAGGTATTGCTTTGATTATGGGTGTTGACCGCTTATTAGATATGATCCGCACCGCAGTCAATATTACTGGTGATAGCTGTGTGACTCTTATTGTGGCGAAAACAGAAGGCGCGTTAGATGAAGCTCGCTTTAATGATCCACAAGCTGGCGTGAAAGAAGAAGAAGTCCATTTAGCAAAAGCTCAAGCCTAACTTTCTTCACTTCCACTCATCAAAATCAAACCCTGTCGCTATTGCTACAGGGTTTTTCTTTATTCGCTTTACAGGTCAAGAATAAGATTAAAAATCAAGTAGATCAGAGCTATCTCACACCGAACTATCTTCAATAGATCTAGAATTTTATCAGCCTAACTTTCTAGGAGTGAACACAATGATACCTCGACGCACATGGCTTCTTTTGTTCTGCACTTTACTCTTTCCTTCAGTCGCTCTCGCTTCCTCTAACGATATCGATTCGTTAGATCTAACACACTCAACGATTGGTTATGCCTCTTTAGTCATTTTTACTCTGGCATACACTTTGGTCATGATGGAGGAGTACCTTAAGCTACGAAAGTCTAAACCTGTGTTACTTGCAGCTGGTTTAATTTGGGCCATGATTGGTTATGTTTATCAGCAGTATGAATTAACCGAGATTGCCAAAAACGCGCTAGAGCATAACTTGCTGGAATACGCCGAATTATTGCTGTTTCTGTTAGTCGCGATGACCTACATCAGTGCAATGGAAGAGCGGCGATTATTTGATGCATTACAAGCGTGGATGGTGGGAAAAGGTTTTGATTTTCGTGCTCTTTTTTGGATCACGGGGCTACTTGCATTTTTCATCTCGCCAATTGCCGATAACCTAACCACCGCGCTGTTGATGTGCGCTGTCGTACTAAAAGTGGCAGGAAACAACCCACGTTTTATCAACATTGCTTGTATTAATATCGTCGTAGCGGCTAACGCCGGAGGCGCTTTTAGCCCTTTTGGAGACATCACCACCTTAATGGTTTGGCAAGCGGGCCATGTGCCATTTTCACAGTTCCTTTCTCTGTTTCTCCCTTCTGTGATCAACTACCTTGTTCCTGCATTGCTGATGTCATTTTTCCTGCCCAAGGAAAAGCCAACCACCCTACATGAACATGTCGAGCTTAAACGTGGAGCCCGCCGTATTGTCGTACTTTTCATGTTAACCATTGCTACCGCCGTAGCATTCCATGCTGTGGTGCGCTTTCCACCCGTTATAGGTATGATGATGGGGCTCGCTTACTTACAATTTTTTGGCTATTTCCTCAGGAAAACCTTACCTACTTCGCTGGCCAAAAAAACCGTAATTGCGATTGCAAATAATGACGAGGCCGCCCTAAAACGTATTGGCTCGGTGGTGCCATTCGATGTCTTTAAGCGAGTTTCACACGCCGAATGGGATACGCTACTGTTTTTCTACGGGGTGGTCATGTGCGTAGGAGGGCTAAGCTTACTGGGTTATTTAGGCTTGATCTCGGAAGTGATGTATAGCCAATGGAACCCCATATGGGCAAACGTGATGATTGGTTTTCTTTCGGCAATTGTCGATAACATTCCCGTCATGTTTGCAGTACTGACGATGGAACCCGATATGTCCACCGGAAACTGGCTGCTCGTCACATTAACAGCGGGCGTCGGCGGCAGTTTACTCTCGATTGGCTCAGCCGCTGGAGTGGCTCTGATGGGCGCTGCACACGGCAAATACACCTTTGTAGGCCATCTAAAATGGACACCGATTATTGCAACAGGCTACGCCGCAAGTATTGGTGTCCATTTACTACTCAATCACGCTTTGTTTTAACGAATTTGCTTCGCAATATAATGACACAGCGCCTCTGCCAGCTGGTGCGAGGCCAAGTTGCGTGCCACCACTTCTGAAGCCAGCTTTCCACTATTTATCACGCCAATCCAATCGTCAATCATGGCGCTAAAGCCTTTACTGGCAAGCATTGGCGTCCAATCTTTTAAACTAAGGGCTTGCTCTTGCCCTTGATGCCAACGTTTTCCTTGTGTAAACGAATCAAACTCAAAACCTTCATTCACAAAGCTCGCGCTGACTCGCTCAGCGGTTATGCCGAACTGGCGATTCATTGAGGCATGCAGCAAACTTTCGCCGTGTTGCCATTGAACATCCAAGCGGGATAACTGACCTTGATGCTGCTGGTAGGTAATATAAGCATAATCCAATGTGGCTTTAGCATTCACGTTTACGCTGTCTAGCGGATGGATAAAATCATCAAAGATAAAGGTGCGCACATCACCGGGCAGATCATAGCGGTGCTTTTCCCAACGAAGCGAACGTAAGTCGTTTCTATTACTAGTTTGCACTGCATTTAGGTGTTGGTTATAGAGCGGAATATGTCGGCGATTAAACCCCACATACAAGGGTTGACGATGCTTTTCTGCAAGCTCATACAACATTTCACAGGCGCTTGCGCTGTCGGCTAGCGGCTTATCAACAAAGGTTGGAATTCCGTGTTCAAGGAAAAATTGGGCGATTTGAGGGTGAGCCGAGGTCGCCGCATGGATCATAACCGCATCAACGTTATAGCCAAGTAGCTCTCGATAATCCGTGCAATTCTCTGAAATGCGGTAACGCTGCGCTAGCTGCGTAACAAGAGCTGGATTACGAGTACAAAATACCAATTCTAAATCTGGGCGCTGTGTGATGACCGGAAGATACGCCTTTTGCGCGATATCACCTAGACCAATAATGCCAATTTTCATCATCAAATCTCTTTTCGTTAGATGAAGGTTAGGCTAACACAAGAAGATAAAAAAGGGAGGTGTAGAACCCAGTGAAAAGGCAATCCTTGCCTGTCTGGGATGAGGCTAAAATGGGCTCTCTTTGTTCAGTTCATTGCAAATTTCGACAATCGCCAATGAGAGCCCGGATTTGATGATTTGTTGCTGACGCTGAAGTTGAAGCTGGTAAAAATCCAGTTCAATGTCGCCATCCGGTTCCAATACTTCCAACTGCACCATGCCCATTTTGGCCACCAAATGGAGCTTTTTTATCGGCACCAAAATTTTCGGGTCGGTGAACTCGTATTCAGCACCATCACTGTTGAGTTGATTACGCAGTTTGATGATATCTTCAATATCGTGGTAAACATCATCAGGTAATACCCCAAGACCAAACAGCAGTTTTAGCCTGACAGACAAGTTGCCGAGTGGTCCAGAATCTTGCAATAGAGGGCCAACTACTGATTGGACAGCGAAGTTATCTTTGCGAAAAATGCGTTGCATTAATGCATCAATCGCCTCACTGAACACTTCAACCGTCGTAATAAAGAATCCGCGCACCGAATGGGCACTATTCAGTCGTTCAATTATATCGCTTTCGTTAATTCTATCTGCCATACGCTGTACTAATTGTTGTTATAAAGGGAGGGCATTAGCGCCCTCCAAAGTATTTATGTGATTAAAGCTGTTTGTAGATCGCTTCAATTTGCTTAACCTGCTCGCTCTGCTCATCTAACCCTGTGTAATGGGCCAGTGTTTTACATACGCCATATTGGTTCAATGATGTTTGAAGCTCGACCGCTTGAGGATCGCTGTCGTTGGTATACTTAAGGGCCGCCGCAATCCCTTTCAATAGCATTTTGTTTTCAACACCGTACTCGATTGTACCGAGTAATGGCTTGATTAATCTATCATTGGGGCCTAATTTTCGTATTGGCTGACGACCAACGCGATCCACTTCATCCACCAAATATGGGTTGGCAAAGCGGCTCAATATTTTTTCGATATAAGCGGCGTGCAATTCAGGGTCAAAACCGTAACGACGAATGAGTACTTCACCGCTTTCATGCATGGCTTGCTTCACTTGCTGACGAATTGCAGGATCTTCAATTGCTTCACGAATCGTCTTATGACCACTCAAACAACCCAAATAGGCGGTAATGCAGTGCCCAGTATTTAAGGTGAAAAGTTTACGCTCAACAAAAGCCATCAGATTATTGGTTTTTTCCATCCCTTCAATGTTGGGGATCTCACCTTTAAATTGCTGTTCATCAACAATCCATTCGCTGAAACTTTCAACCGTCACGGCCAACGGGTCATCGTTCGCGGCTTCGACAGGTGGCACAATGCGATCCACCGCGGAATCGACAAAACCAATTAACTCATCGGTTTTAGCATGCAGCGATGGGTCTAGATATTTATACACTTCGCCTTTCAGGTGTGTTGTACCGCGCACCATGTTTTCACAAGCGATCACATTGAGTGGCTGTTCATTGCCCGCTTCAAATCTTTTGGTGATGCCTTTGGCGATCGTTTTCGCAATGATATCAAGCACTGCAGGGCCGACAGCTGTAGTAACTAAATCCGTTTTTACAATGCGATCAATCACATCATTACTGGCTGAATTCACCGCAGTGACATGAGTGACAGTATCAATTTTGCACTCAGAACCCACTACCTTTACTTTGTATTCTTGACGATGACTCAATTGATCGACCAAAGGTTCATTGACATCGGCAAAAGTCACTTCAATGTCTGCATCGGCCAATAATTTACCAATAAAACCACGACCAATGTTACCCGCGCCAAAATGTACTGCATTTTTCATAATCTTACCTACCAAAAACTTATCTAAAAGAGAAAAGAGCGCTTAATACTTCAATTGAGGTGAGGTCAGCAGTATAGGGGAACAGCCGACCTCGTTTTGCCTCAGGAGCAAAAGCGTTACGCTGCTTGGTTACCCGATAGGATGGCCAAGATATCGCTCACGTCTCTGGTTGAGGTGAGCTTCTCGATAGCATCAGGCTCATCGAGTGCGTTGGTAATGGTGGTAATAACTTGAATATGTTCATCATTTTTGGCGGCAATACCGATAACCAGTTTCGCGACGCCATCTTGGTCGTCCGTAAACTGCACACCAGCAGGATATTGGCAAATCACAATACCCGTTTTAATCACACGGTCTTTGGCGGCGACGGTGCCATGAGGAACGGCAATCGATTCTCCAAGATAAGTGGATACCATTTTCTCACGTTCAAACATGGCATCAACATACTCAGGCTCCGCATAGCCAAGCTCAACTAACTTATTGCCAGCGAAACGAATGGCTTCTTCTTTATTAGCGGCATTCAAACCTAAGTGAATGTTTTCTTTTTGGATTTGAAAAACGGACGGTTTTTGAATTTCAAAGCTGTCGTCATTCGCAGCGAGGATGGATACTTTAACCACATCGCTATCATTCGCCGCCTTAGGGCGTTGAGCTGCCAAAAGCTTAGTCACAAGCTGGTTGTACATTTCACTGTCTAAAAAGTTGCTCAGTGAAATATGCTGTGCACTGGGTGCATGTGTGCGTGCGCGGCCAGTCAGGTCTTTATGAGTAATCACGATTTCTGCGTTCTCCGGCAAACTATTGATGGCAAGGTTAGTGACGTGAATCGCTAAGCCCGCATCTTTGATTTTTTTACGCAGCATGCTTGCGCCCATTGCGCTTGAACCCATACCCGCATCGCAAGCAACAATAATGCTTTTCACGTTGGCTAAATCAATATTGCTTTTTTGAGAAGCCGCCGTCACATTGCCCTTTGCGCTCGATTTCATCTCTTTCATTTGTGATGTGGCTTTTTCTAACGCCGCTTCATCACCTTCTTCCTCGGTGCTGCTCTGTGCTTTCATCAATAATGACGCAACGGTAAAGGACACACCTGCCGCACCAAATATTGAGCATAATACGCCAACAATCGATCCTTTCTGTGTCATCAGTAGTACTGCAAAGATAGAGCCAGGAGACGCTGGAGAAACAATACCTGCATTGAAGAGAGTCAAAATGAACACCCCTGTCATACCACCAGCAATCGCTGCAAGAATCAGACGTGGATTCATCAGTATGTATGGGAAATAAATCTCATGGATGCCGCCGAAGAAGTGAATGATGGAAGCGCCACCAGCTGTTTGACGTGCTGTACCTTTACCAAACACCATGTAAGCCAACAAAATACCGAGACCAGGGCCAGGGTTTGCTTCAATTAAGAAGAAGATTGACTGCCCCATTTCACTGGCTTGTTGAATACCTAACGGTGAGAAAATACCGTGGTTAATCGCGTTGTTAAGGAACAAGATCTTCGCGGGTTCAACAAAAATAGAGGTGAGTGGTAAAAGGTGTGCTGAAACTAGGAAGTTTACGCCTGCCGCTAAACCACCAGAGAGCACTTTGACAAATGGCCCAATAAGGTAAAACGCCAAGATTGCGCCAAGCATACCAATAATGCCTGCCGAGAAGTTGTTTACCAACATCTCAAAACCGCTTTTTACTTTACCTTCAACACGTTGGTCAAAGGTTTTGATCGCCCAACCACCCATAGGGCCAACCATCATGGCTCCCATGAACATGGGGATATCTGTTCCGACAATCACACCCATTGTGGTGATGGCACCGACAACAGCGCCACGTTCTCCACCAACCAATTTACCACCCGTGTAACCAATCAGCAGTGGTAATAAGTAAGTAATCATCGGCCCAACCATAGATGCTAACGTTTCATTCGGTAGCCAACCTGTTGGGATAAATAGTGCGGTTATAAAGCCCCACGCGATAAACGCGCCAATGTTTGGCATAACCATGTTAGATAAGAAGCGACCAAAATTTTGTATCTTGATCTTTGCATCTGGTGATATCATGTGGATTCCCCGTTCGATGTTCTGATGAATATTGTTGTTGTAACGGTTCTGCGAAAAACCGTTGATTGCTTAGTACACAATCAATTTACCACACAATTTCATTCTGGAACTGACGACGGGTTTTTCGTGATCAGCCCCTCATAAATCCTAGCTTACAAATCATTTCTTCGTGATCATGGTCATTAAATTGACATGTAAATTTACAACAAAAAACAAAAATACAACTTGTCAACAAGATTTAAACGATCAACATCATACTTTTTGAATTTTAACTTTTAATAAAAAAGAGATTAAAATCACACTTTCACTTTAATTATTAAAAATTAAAGAACCAAAAGTGATGAGCATCACAATTACATCTTTATTTCACTAATCAAAATAAAGCCACCACTTCCATATTGTCTATTTTGTAACTTATATACACAAAACCATATTAATATGAGCTCATACATTAATATGGCTTTTTTTACTAACAACATCGGATCTTCTTCTAAAAGCAGGCCAAGGATACGCTCCAATTCACAAACCGAACAATAAGAGGTGGGACGAGTATAGCCTTACAACGCAAAATGTTTTGACCCTGAGCATTCCCTGTTAGAATCGGCTGTACTGTTAACCATAGACGCTGTGAACGAATTCATGAAAGAAAGAGTGGTTGTTTCCGTTTCATCCATCCATGGGACGAAGCACTTTCATCTCGGTAAATGGTTCCGACATTTTTTAAAAGGTTTTGGCTATGTGCTGGTTGCCAGCATTCTCGCCACTGGCGGCGTTATCTATTACCTTCTTGATGAAGTTGATTTTGCTAAACTTAAGCAACAAGAGTTAGAGAGCCAGTCGATGTCACTGACCGAAGAAGTCACCTCTTTAAAGGAGCTAAAAAGCAGCTTAGAGAATGACCTGCTCGAACGAGAAGAAAAGATGCAGGTTGTTTCAGACAGGCTCGGCGATCTTGAAAAAGTATTGGGGATGGATGAAAGCGGAGCGGAATTAGAATCACGTTTAGACACCGCTGCTATCACTTCTTCAGTTAGAATGGTGATGCTGACCCAAATACCCAGCGGTGCACCTGTGCATAATGCGAGAATTTCGTCAGGATACGGTGAGCGTATTCATCCTGTCACTGGCAACGTCAAAATTCACCGCGGGCAAGATTTTGCGGTTAACATAGGCACGCCAATTTATGCACCAGCCGATGGCGTTGCCGAAGTCACTCGCGCCAGTGATAAAGGGTCAGGCAATTTTTTACGCTTACAGCACTCTTATGGATTTACCAGCTCCTATTCTCATTTGCAAAAATTTGCCGTGAAAGGGGGCGATTTTGTACAGAAGGGCGACTTAATTGCTTATTCTGGAAACAGTGGGTTATCTTCTGGCCCACATTTGCACTATGAAATTCGATTTGTCGGCCGTTCATTAGATCCAAGACCTTTTGTTGATTGGGGCGTGAATGATTTTGAAACGATATTTAGTAAGGTAAGAGGTATCCGATGGGAATCTTTAGTAAACAAAGTCGAGCTAAGAGTCAGCACTCAGCTACAACTCTCATCGCAAAAGGCTGTTCCATTAGTGGGGAACTCAGGTTAGAAAGCGACATTCAAATTGACGGGTCGGTAGAAGGTCAATTGCACGTTGATAAAACCATCGTCATTAGTGAAACAGGCACGGTTAATGGTGAACTGTACGCAGGCCACATCATCATTAATGGCGAGTTCCAAGGCACATGTCACGCGACTAAAATTGAAATTTTAAGCAAAGGGAGCGTCACAGGGTCTATTTATAGCGACGACTTGAGCATTGAACAAGGTGGGCGCTTTAATGGAGTAACCTACCCTGCCCCGGAGAAACAAGTAGTTGAATTAAAAGAAGCGAAAATCGCTGCTGAAGGTTAATTCAACTACCGATTTCGTTCGCACTTCCCCATTTGATAGAAAGTCCCATTTGCTACAAAGTGTAAAAAGGCCTGCTGATGTTAGCAGGCCTTTTGTTTATGAATGTCCTTTCCCAGCAGGGAGAGACTTAGAAACCTTCGATATTTTTTGCTTCTAATTCCGCAAAGTATTTTACGGTTTTCACTTTTAGTTCTTGAGTCGATGGTTCATCACATACAATCACTGATTTCGCGTGAAGTTGTAGTGCGGAGACTGTCCACAAATGGTTGACGCTTCCTTCCACGGCCGCTTGCAAAGCCAGCGCCTTATTGTGGCCTGTCACCAAAATCATGATCTCTTCTGAATCTAGCAGTGTGCCTACACCAATCGTTAGCGCGTATTTAGGAACTTGGTTGATATCACCATCAAAGAATCGAGAGTTTGCAATGCGCGTATCTTCTGTCAGTGTCTTAATGCGAGTGCGCGACGAAAGTGAAGAAGCAGGCTCGTTAAACGCGATGTGCCCATCATTACCCACACCGCCCATAAATAGATTAATGCGGCCGTATGATTTAATTTTGTCTTCATAGCGCTTACATTCTGCATCAACATCTGGTGCGTTGCCATTCAGTAAGTTGATATTTTCTTCTTGAATATCAACATGATTGAAGAAATTGTTATACATAAATGAGCGGTATGACTCCGGATGATTTTCAGGAATACCAATGTATTCATCCATATTAAATGTCACGACATGCTTAAAGCTCACCTCGCCTGCTTTATGCATTTCAATCAGTGCATTATAAGTCGTCAATGGTGTACCACCAGTAGGTAAACCCAATACAAAAGGACGGTCTGCCGTTGGGTTGAATGCGTTGATACGTTTTACGATGTGTGCTGCTGCCCACTTGCCGACTTGTGCAGCCTGTTTTAACGGGATAAGTCTCATGATTGGCCCCTAGTTATTGGAATATTATGGTGTAATAGAACATTAATTCGCATTATAAAATAAGTATTAGGTAACTGCCATTGTTTTAGGTCAAATTTTCGCTCTTTCTTCAAATCTCAACCAGAAATGCGCTTAAATTTGTAGCAATTTCTACAGGTACGCTTAACTAATACGGCACATGCTATAACCAAATGAGATAAAAATTCATCTATAAAATTAAGTAAAGTTTGAGTCGCTATCACTCCACTATCTGGCGAAGCGTGCATTCATTACCCATACTTGGAGTAACAAGCAAGAAAGGAGCAAATGCCATGAAAAACGAACTTGAACCCGCGAAAATTCTCCATGCTTATGAAACAGTAATGGCGCATGGTACACCGACTGAATTCGGGAAAATCTATGAAGGTATCGAAGCTTTTTCAGACTATGACGGCTATAACATTTACATGCGAGGAAATGGTGTGGAGCTAAAAGTTGGCTTCCACAATACCTACCATCTCGATTATGACCAAGAGCATCTACGCGACAGCTTTTTGCAAAAAGTAGCCATTTTGGCTAAGTAGCGGTGTTGACTCAGCTCATGGATTGGCTAAGCGCGACCACATGAGCAGAGTGGCGATAATGCAAAGCCCGAGTGAGTCATCAATACTAGGGCTTTGAGCGAAAGCATTTTTCTCATCTTGATTGAGTCACACTCTTTTGCACAGAGATCTCTTATATGAAAGGCGATGCGAGCGAGTTTGTCAGCCCTATTGAGACAATAAGGCTGAAGAGATAAATGAGAAAGCTGACCAAATTACGGCTTAAGATCCTGCATTAGAGATACAGATTAATCTTCTTCCGTTAAGCTAACTTCTTCATCATTATAGTCGTCACCACTTTCAGGTTTATTGCGACCGTTCAACGTATGGAAACGCTTACGACCGCGAGCAAGTTGAGTGTATTTTAACCAGACACGCTCTAACTTAGATTTCGCTTTACCTGGGTTTTCAATCGCCTTAACAAAATGAGCTTCTTCGGCATTCTCTGGCGTGAGTTCACCAGATTCAAGACCAAGCATGGTACCACCATAAATGGCGAGAAGTTCTTCTTCTGCAAGAGTAAAATCACCAGACTTAGCAAAGCCTCGTGGAAACTTTGTATTGTCGTAAAAACGTTTTTTTCCGTGACGGAATTCAGTCTCAGACATATCAACCTCATGTGAATGGCGCTACTACCATGTAGCGATAGATCACGCGAAAATTAGGCGTAAATCTCCGAAAAGAAAAACAAAAATTTTTTATCGTCATAATTGCACTTCCTTGTTAATCTGACGGGGTAATTTCAGAGGATTTAATATGGATGTAAAAGTTTTTCGCACTTTTCTCGAACTCGCCAAAGTACGTCATTTTGGGCGAGCAGCTGAAAACCTTTATTTGACCCAAGCCGCCGTCAGTGCACGCATCAAGCAATTAGAAAATTATTTTGATGCTCAACTGTTTACGCGTGATCGCAACAACATAAAGCTCACATCGGCAGGAGAACGACTCGTTGGCTATGCCGAAGTGATGGTGGCAACCTTGCAACAAGCCAAGTTTGAGCTCTCTTTGGAAAATGGCCGAGCTTTACAGCTGACATTAGGGGGAACGCCCAACGTTTGGGATGCTCATCTACAAAACTGTTTAAGCGTTGTGACTGATGCTTTTAGCGGTTATGGCTTTATGGCGGAAGTTATGGGGCGCGAGCAGCTCAACCGCAGCCTGCTGGAGCGTACCTTAGATATGGCGTTTGCCTTTGACCCAATTAAAGCCGAAGAGCTAAACTGCAAAAAAGTCGCAGATTTAGTACTGGTGTTGGTTTCGACGCGTCCTGACACACTGGAAACCGCCTTTGATAATAAATACGTGTACGTCGATTGGGGAAGCCGTTTCGCCTCCGAGCATGCTGAGCGACATCCGAAGACGCCAACCCCCTATTTGCGCACCTCGACCGCTCGTATCGCACTTGATTTCATTTTAGAAAAAGGGGGAAGCGCTTACCTTCCTACCTCACTTGTTGAACCTTTTATCCACTCTGGCCAATTGTATCGAATTGGCAATGTGGAAGATTGGCAGCGTCCCATCTTCCTCAGCTACCGGAAAAACAGCTCATCGATAGAAGCCATTATGCAAGTGGAAAAGTTAGTCAAAAACATCAACCCTAGTAGTGCTTACTCATTACAACAAGCGGGCGAGGTCATTCTCGACTGACCCAACAAATTCATAACGCTGTAGCGGGTATTGAATACAGCGTTATGAATATCCTTTTTCAAGAGAAGCCTCAGGAAAAGCCATCCAGTTCCGAAAATGGCTAGTATCGACAGAATTCATGCATACACTTAGCTTATAAAAACTGCATAAGGCTCGTTATACCAAATGACACCATGGATGGAACTCGATAAAGAACAATGCCAACAGGCTCGCACTAGCCGTGATCCGCGATTTGATGGACGATTTTTCGTTGCCGTCAAAACAACCAACATCTTTTGTCGCCCAATATGTCCGGCAACCCTGCCAAAAGAAAAGAATGTTGAATACTTCGCCAACTCCGCACTGGCTCTACAAGCGGGTTATCGGCCATGCCTGCGTTGCCGCCCAGACAGTGCACCTCATTCTTGGGCATGGAAAGGGGTTGAAACCACCTTTTTGCGTGCAATCAAGCTTATTGAGCAAGGTGAATTACAATCGAGCAATCTGGCTCAATTTGCCGAACGTTTGGGGATCAGTGACCGCTATCTACGACAACTGTTTCAAACTCATTTAGGAGTGTCACCGAAACAATATGCTCAGTACCATCAGTTGATGTTTGCTAAGCAGTTGTTGCATTCCAGTGCTCTGTCCATTACCGATATAGGATTCGCTTGTGGATTCAACAGTACCCGCCGCTTTAACGATGCGTTTATCAAAACGTTGCAACTGACCCCCAGCCAAGTGCGGCAATCTAAAACAGTATTGATGACAAAAAACCTATTAACACTCTCTTTTCGCGGCCCTTTCGATTGGCAACATATGCTAGATTTCTATCGATTACGTGCAGTAAACGCCATTGAACAGGTCAGTAACAATCATTATCAACGCACCTTCAACATACACAATACGACCGGCTGGTTTCGTGCCAGCTTAACCTCTGCGACCCATTTAGAGGTTGAATTCGAGTTGCAAGACATCACCAAACTGCGTTACTTGGTGGCAAAACTACGCCGCCTATTTGACCTCGAAGCCGACATCAGCCACATCGAGGCCTATTTGGAAGACTGCGCTCCGGGTTTAGTCACTCGTTCAGGAATCCGCATTCCCGGCGTTTGGAATTGTTGGGAGGCGGGAGTCAGAGCTATTTTAGGTCAACAAGTTTCGATAAAAGCAGCCATTGGCCAGCTCAATCGATTAGTCGATGCGGTAAACCCAGCTCAAAATACGAGCAGTTACTTTCCAAGCCCGGAACAAATCGCACAGCTTGATTTGCACTTTTTAAAGATGCCACACAGCCGAAAAGAGACCTTAACACGCTTTGCTCAATTCATGTGCCAACACCCTGAAGCCGATGTGGATGCTTGGCTTTCACTAAAAGGTATTGGGCCGTGGACCGTAAACTACGCTAGGTTAAGAGGTCAGTCCGATTCAGATTGCTTTCTAGACACTGATTTGGTGGTTAAGAAGGCCTTAAGCCATTTTCCTGAGCTGAACGCAGACAAGGTTTCACCTTGGGGAAGTTACGCCACCTTTCACTGTTGGAATTACTAATATGAATAGCTTCACCCACTATCACAGCCCCTTAGGAATCATGACATTGCAAGCCTGCGAGCAAGGTTTATTGGGGGCTTGGTTTGAAACCGAAACCACCATGCCAACAGAGTTAGGGGTAAAATCCGAACACTGCACTATACTCATCAATACTATCAAACAGTTAGATGAGTACTTTTCCGGGAAACGGACTATATTTACTTTACCTTTAGCGGCAAAAGGCACCGAGTTCCAACAATCTGTGTGGCAAGCATTATGCAAGATACCTTATGGCGAAACTTGGAACTACCAACAGATTGCAGAGGCGATCGGTAACCCCAAAGCCGTAAGGGCTGTCGGCTTGGCCAATGGTAGAAATCCAATTTCGATCATCGTTCCTTGCCATAGAGTGATCGGAAAAAGTGGTAAACTCACTGGCTATGCGGGGGGCTTAAACCGTAAAGCGAGCTTATTAAAACTTGAGCGAACAACAATAGAGGTTGCAGCAACATGATAAGATCTACGGCAAAATCAATCAGTATTCTCGTCCTTACAGCCACTTTGCAAGGCTGTTTTCAAGATGACCTTGAACGTTGGTTAAACCGTGAAACTTATGAGTTCAAAGGGACTTATGACAACCAGTTCAATGATGACTTATTGATTTTCGAAGAGGGTGTTGTACGTGCTGAATCTGAAACTCAGCACTGGTCTCGCGCTTACAGCGTGGATGGTAATCAACTGACGATCCAGCTACGCAATAACTCGAAAGAAAAACGAGAAGATATCGTGCTTGTGATCCATGGCAAAGGAGAAGTGCTCACATGCAGTGTCTGCGCCATGTATAAATTGAGTAACGTATGGGTAAAAACAGGTAATGTTGAAGCCAAACCGTCTGGAGTAGAAAACGCGAGCCAATAACTCGCGTTGATACTGTTACCAAGTACGCTCACCCATATTCACTTGCGCACTTAATTCAAGGTCCTCTTTACCTGGAAGCGCTGGATAAGCTGCGACCATTTTAGATACTACTTGTACCGAGTCTTTCGAGGTTGAAATAGCCTGTTCGAATTTCGCCAAGTAGGTTTTAGTAAATTTTACGGCTTCGACACCCTGCGGTATATCAGCAAAATAATGTCCAGGAATGACTTTCTTTGGCTGAAGCATCTGCATTTTCTCTAAAGCTTGAACCCACTCACCACGCGCTTTCGGGGTTTGGCTATCAGCCGTCCAAACATGCATACCAGAGACAACCGCTACACCACCGACAATCGTTTTCTCAGAAGGCACCCATAAGTAAGCTTGGTGTGTATTAAGCTCTTTCACTTCGATCTTCTCACCTTCTAATGAAAACTCGCTGTGGTCAAAAATCTTAGGGACAATAATTTTATTTGGCGCACTCTCTCCTAGTATCGGGCCCCAAAACTGTAGCTTAGCGTCTTTCGTCGACTTGATATGCTCAACAATCGCTTGGCTTGCTAAAACATCAACGTTAGGAAACGCCGAAACCAACGGTTCCAGACCAAAATAATAATCAGGATCACCAGCGCTAATATAGATGGCCTTAAGTTCTTTACCTGACTGCTTAATCATGTCTACTAAAGCTTGGCCATCTTTTGTACCAAACTGAGCATCAATTAAAATCGCTTGTTTCTCACCACTGATCAGTGTTGAGCTAACTGGAAAGACTCCATTTTCCCCTGGGTTGTACGTTTGAAACGTCAATGCGGCTAAGCTTGAGAAAGAAGTGCTTGCTAGCAAAAAACCCGTTATCAACGGTTTTGAAATTGTCATTGTGTTTACCTTTCATTCATTGTTCGAAGTAATAACATCTTATTGTTTTTTATTTAGAACAAATAGATCCAATAATGAACTTCACTGATTCAATTTAAGATACTAATAAAAGCATTATTCACTCAAACCACTCCGTTTTTTAAAAACGATCTCATGCTCTCACACTGTCATTTATTAAAAATTCAAGTAAGGTAGGGATATCAATCTGTTGGATCGATTTCAAGAGAGATAGGAGAGAACGATGGTAGAAAAACATTCAACCTCGGCACTGGCTAAATTGCGTAATACAGACGCTAAACAACTATTCAGTAACCTCCAAAAAGCAGGGTACATTAACCGCTTCGACAACAAGTGGGTATTAACAGAACTGGGAGCAAAATTTGGCGGCGAATACGCCCAGCACACGCAATATGGCCAATTTATTGTCTGGCCGGAAAACTTGCTCGTCGACACACAAGCCACCAACGGGAAAACGTTAAGTGCCACTCAACTTGGCGATCATTTCAGGCTCAACCCAAAAAAAATAAATCAACTATTGAGTGAGTTAGGCTGGATATCTAAAACAGAAAAAGGTTGGCAAGTAACGGAGGCTGGGCTCAGAGCTGGCGCTCAGCAACGTGAAGATAAATCTTCTGAGCAATTCTTTGTTGTTTGGCATGATACGGTGACTCGCCATAAACGTCTGAAACAATCCATTGTCGAATTTTTAGGGCAAGAGGCTCACAGCCAATCGACCGATAAATCATTGTCCCACTTTCGCCAAAAATTTGAGGCAAAACATCGCACCTTAGACGGCCACTATGTTCGCTCAACCGGCGAATTATTGATCGATAATTGGCTCTATTTGGCGGGCGTCGTCCACGCTTATGAGCGTCAGTTGCCGATAGAAGCTGATGTGATGTGCGATTTTTATCTGCCAACAGGGAAAGTCTATTTACAATATTGGGGTTCAGATAGTGGCGCAACCGACGAAAAAACGCGCTTACAAACTCAAGCGATTTACTACGATCACGGCTTTGCTCTGATTAATATTCATCCGCAAGACATTGCGCATTTAGATGACATTCTGCCTAGAAAACTGCGAGAGTTTGGGATTAAAGCGTATTAATCGCGTTGGCAAGATGCCCCCTTCCCCTCGTCACTGAGAGAGCAACACGAGAGAAAAGGAGCAAAAAATAAAACCTATATTAACGATAAGAAGAATAGCGAGCTCTAGCCGCCTCTTCTTTCGGGACGATGGTTTTACCAATCGGAGCCAAAGAAATAACCGCGAGTTTCAAATGCTGTAGTGCGAAAGGGATGCCAATAATGGTAATAAAACACGCCACCGCCGATAAAATATGACCAACGGCTAACCAAAAACCTGCGAAAACAAACCAAATCACATTGCCGATTAAGCCAAATGGGCTGGTACCAATATCTTGCTGATTGGTCAATTCATCACGGGAAATAGCCTCTTGTCCAAAAGGAAAAAACGAAAAGTTACCGATAACAAAGCAAGCACGCCCCCATGGAATGCCAATAATGCTGATAAAGGCAAGGAGACCAAAAAACCACCAAGCGAGCCCCATAAACACTCCGCCCAGTAAAAACCAAATAATATTGCCGATTGTTCTCATCACTGCTACTCCGTATAAAATAGACCCATAAACCCTTTCAGTATCATTGCATGACCTGAACGGAAGATTAACGCTAAGCTAAACCATGCCATACCGCCGTAACGCCGCTTATCGTACAAAGCAGCAACGCGGCGAAACGGATGTTATCTTTGGGCAGTGATTGCGTGGTCATCATCGCCAACTTATAGCCCAACCAAGCTGAGGGGATAAGCGGAATCGTTATCCATAAATGATGCAACGTCAGAAAACCTGCCGGTATTTGAATGCTCAAAGAGATAATCGAGCTAAACACAAAAAATGCAGAAAGATTGCCACGCAACTGATTCGCTTCTTGATGCTGTAGGATCAACGCCATCGGCGGCCCACCAATCGCGGAACTAGTTCCAAAGAAGCCGGAGAAAAAACCCGCAATACCCATTTTTATCGGGGTAGGTTCGATGCGATACGGCAATAAACTAACAGCCACGGCAAATAACACCAATAAACCAAGCCATAACGCCAGTACATCCGTCGAGACTAAAACCAGAAGGATACCGCCCGCAATTGAACCGGGAACGCGACCAATCAGCGCCATTTTTAAACCGCCGAGCTCAATGTTCGAGCGATGCTTTAAGGCGTTCAAGATAGAAATAAACAGCGCCACGATACAAATGGGGGCAGGAACGTAATCGGCGGAGATCAAGAACAGCAAGGGCGCTGCGACGATCGCTAAACCAAAACCAATCGCCGTTTGCACAAATGAACCCAAGAAAATAAGAAACATGGCGATAAGCGCCGTACTACTGAACATTTCCATTAAAATGCCTATAAGCGAAACAAAGAAAAGTAATGCCCATAGAGAGCATTACTTCGTTCACGTTATCAGCAATTTTCGATCATGAGAATAGCCAAATGGATCTATCGGTCTGGTATCAGTAAGCAACACCAATACGTTGACGAGGGTGAGCGGCACTTTCTAACTCATCGATCATCGCGAGGGCATAGTCACTGACTGAGATTTTGCTGTTACCTTCAGCATCAGACAATAGAGCGTCACCGCCCACACGGTAAGCACCTTGTTTCTCACCCGGAAAAATCTCAGCGGCCGGGCTAACAAATGTCCAATTAACCTTGCTTGTACTCGCACGGAAGAGATCCAACGCTTCGCCTTGCGCTAATGCTTCCCCTTTGTACTCTTCAGGGAAACCTTCTACGGTCACCAATTTGATACCGGGAGCGACTTCCAATGAACCCGCACCACCAACCCACAGTAGGCGATCCACACCCACTTGCGGTAGATCTGACAGCAGTTTTTGCGCTGTAGCTGCAACAATATCGTGGTTGCCAGCTGCACGTCCGCCGATAGAAGCGATCACGACATCAACACCAGCTAACGCAGCGCTAATTTTTGACAAAGGCTGTTGTAAGTCAAATAGTTGAACGCTAACACCTTCAGCATCAACTTTACTTGAATCACGCACTAACGCGATCACCTCGTGGCCCCGTGCTTTTGCTTCATTGACAATGTGACTACCAATCCAACCTGATGCGCCTAATACTGCAATTTTCATAATTTATTTCCTCATTCGGTTTCTGTTTCTCGACAACAATTGTAGTCTAGTAGTTAAACGAAGGAGGAAAAACACCCAAAAATGATGTAGATTGTATCAATATTCGTATCTAATAAAGGCCTACCATGGACAGACTAACCGCCATGCGCAGTTTTATCGAAGTGGCAAATACTGCCAGTTTTACCAAAGCCGCAGACAACTTGAGCTTAAGTCGATTACAAGTGTCACGTCATGTCCAAGAAGTTGAGGATTGGTTAAAGCAGAGGTTACTGCACCGCACGACACGCAAAGTCAGCCTAACCACCGCCGGTGAAGAGGCTTTAATCCGTTGCGAACAAATTTTGCACCAAACTGCCGAACTTGAAACACGGGCGTTGGAACAGTCACAACTCTTAAACGGTACCATTCGCATTGCCGCGCCGATAGGCCTTGCTCAAAACATGTTATTGGCCGTTGTTGAAGACTTCACGCAACGACACCCCAATGTGTTAATTGACATTGTCGCTTCAGATCGCCTTTCACAACTGGTCGATGAACGCGTGGATATTGCCCTGCGTTTTACCCAACAGCCGGATGATACGCTCATCGCTCGCCGTTTAATGAGCGTCGGCACCGTCATATGCGCTTCCCCTAGCTATCTCAACCAACACCCTCCTATCAATACACCCAATGACTTAACCCAGCACAACTGCTTTGTGCACATGAGTAATAACAAGTGGGATGTGGTTAAAGACAATGAACAGCTCTCTGTCACCGTGAATGGCAACATCCGCGCTAATGATATGGAAATTTTATGCCGTGCTGCCCTACATCACAAAGGCATCGTACGGCTACCATGCGATCTTGCAAATGTCTTTATCGCCTCAGGAACACTAGTACACGTTTTGCCAGAGTTTCACAGCCCAAGCAGCGCACTATGGGCTGTGTATCTTTCTCGTAGCTATCAAACCCCATTGGTTCGCCAATTCATTGATTTCATCGCTCAAAGCTGGAAAAACGATCTCATCGCTTAGCGTTAAGTCATTCTAGCTAATAATTTAATCAATATTATTAGCTAGATTAAACATAGTGTTAATGCCAAAAATGAAATTATCTATAATTAATATTGTAGATGACCTCATTTATCTCACAGACATACCACCTACCTATTA
Organism: Vibrio sp. V15_P4S5T153; assembly: GCF_963874485.1. NCBI lineage: Bacteria > Pseudomonadati > Pseudomonadota > Gammaproteobacteria > Vibrionales > Vibrionaceae > Vibrio > Vibrio sp. V15_P4S5T153. The sequence goes on from NZ_CAWNHR010000018.1 coordinate 370,205, forward strand.
AAAAGTTAAGTGAAAATAAAAATATATTTTTACTTACACTAAAACAATCAACAATAAATGTTGATAAGTTACTTAATACTATTAGTAAAAATAACCAGCATTGTTGAAATCATCATTTAACCCTGAAATAAAAATTTCATCAAGTAAATGAGCGTTTATTATCCCTTTCAATATCTCACACAAAAACATGATTAAGCCAGCAAATTAAGTGCTTAATAAATAACAAAAATGAAATTAAACTTAAGATCTATCCATGAATATCATTATAAAATTATTTTATGTACATACTGATATGTACATATTAGTTATGCAACCTTGATTAACTGAAATCACTAACTATATTTATCCACATAAAGATTATAAACATGTAAATATCAACACTAATATCAATAAGATTTAATAGATATAACCCAAAAAACCATTCGAAATGGTTAAATCAGTACAGTGATATTCTGTGGATCCATAAATAAACGTCAGTAGGTATTGAATGAAAAAAATAGAAATACTTATCGTGGTTGATTGTGCCGGAGCATTAGCAACCACGAGCTTAATGGATAACGTTTACTTAATTGATAGTAACCAATGGCTTGGTTCTTGGGATGAAGGAACGTGCCAACTCCACACGGTATCTCAAGATGGTCAGTTTATTTGCTGGCGTAGCTGCGCCATTTCGCCAGATGACGAAGTCAATATAACGGGATTCTCTGGTGACATGATTGATCAAAAAGCTTGCTTACCAAGCCCTGTTAATGACGCGTGGGAAGGCAGAGTTCAGACTCGCGGGGATACTGGGCGTTATCTATATACCATTTCTCTTTCAATAAACGGAATAACAATGAATTTTTCACCTTATCTCGAAGTTCAATAACTCCATCTAAATAAGGAACATTGTATGAAAAAAGTAGAAATACTCATGGTCGTAGATGCAGCAGCAGCGCTGGCAAGTCGAGATCTGCAAAGTAACATTTATCTCATTGATACAAATAAATATATGGGCTCGGGTAATGAAGGCCAAGCTGAGTTAAAAACAGCCTGTAAAGACGGTCAATTATTATGCTGGCGAGTTGTCGCTATTTCACCAGACAATGAAGTTGATATTGTCGAGTTTAATGGGCAAATGATAAATGACAGAGTTTGTATACCCACTAAGCAAGGACTAAGCGGTGATGAATTCTGGGAAGGCCGAGTTGAAGCGCAAGGACAAGCCAGCACACAACAATACAATGCGACCTTGTCTATTGATGGTGCAAGATTAACGTTTGATCCTTTCCTCGTTATTTCACTGTAGAGGGCGAACTCATGTTAAGCCCAAATGTTGATACCGCATTAAATATGCTGACCGACGTATATACTGATTTTTTAGGTATTAGTAACTACGATGCAACGTGCAACTCTCTCTTTATTGGCCATGTAGCAAAAGATCCAAACTGGCTCGTAGAAGTTCGAAGCAGGACTGAGATCTTAAGAGCGGTAATGAATGAGTTTATGCAGCAAAAGCCTAAAATTTTTGCGCAAATTATTACATCGTTTATTAATTATCAGACCACGTTCGATGCCTGCGCACAAAACAGTAAGGCGATAACAAGTACGAAGCAATGGATTGAATGCTTACAATTATTGCAAAAAACGTTAAAGCAAAATATCACGTTAACAAATGAAGCTCAGCAAGTTTTCACGAAATCTTACAGCCAAGCGAAAAATGCAGAGGAGCTGCTCGCATCCAGCATTCAAGATGGCTGGAATGAACTTGCGAGCGAAGAACAAGCAATGGTACGCATTGCAACAGAGATAGGCTCTCTATCGCAATCCATTGCCAGTTTAGGAGCCAATGTCACGGCGGCCCAATTAAGAGCAGGAAAAGCTTACATACAAAGTATGGTCACTATTTCCTACGGTGTCGTAATGGGAGCAACGACGTCTGTGCCATTCCTTTCCTTTGCTGGTGCGCTATTCACGGTTGGTTACAGTGCATACAGCACAATATCGAGCGCGAAAGAGGTACAACAAGATTTAGACAAACTCACTCAATTACAAACACTAGCCAGTGAAGAAGCACAAGCGGCTGCCATTACTAAAGCCATTATTCAAACCCTCAGCAACATGAGCGAAGAATTCCTAAAGATTGATGATAACTTGCCAGCACTTTCATTGTTATGGCAAGACGAATTAGACAAGGTAAACGAACTGATCAACGCCTTACAAAGCGGTTCAGACCCTGCCCTATTGACTGATTTGCAAACCATCAAGATTGCTTCAGCCTCATGGAAAACTATTTCAGAATTTGTGCAACTCATTAGTTTACCGCCAAACATTGGAAAACCCGTTTTAGTCAACACGCTAAATAACACCATTCAAGAACAGTAAAGGAGATACACAATGTCACAACAAGTTACTCAGTTGAACCCAACACAGCAAACCACTCAATCTGCATTTTTGGCAACCACAGTCATCACAGCGCAGTGCCATGCCATTTTAAACACACAGTTTACGCCACCTACGGTAAAACCAGATTGGTTTGATGACCTGAGTAAAAAATTAGACTCAGCAAAATTGGTTGCTAAGCAATGGATTGACGATTTGGGACCACAAGTATCAGCATCGATTCCCTCCAGCGTAATTAATTTTGACGCCACTTTCCAAGCATCAATCGATGCCATTCATGAGTTATATAAAGCGGATCCAACAGCAAGTGGCAAAGACAATACAACGGTTCAGCAAGCTTCACAGATTATGACCGCCCTATCTTCTCAAGTCAGCGGTATCGAAGCCACAGTCAAAGGGATGAATAAGGAACTCTCTGATTGGGGGGTGAAAATGCAAGCAGCACATGATGACTTAGTCAATGGTGCGACCAATATTCAAAAAACAATTATCGATTTACAAACAGATATTGAAAGTATGAATAACGCAATAGACAACAATCGTGCAGCCATTGAGAAACTGAATAAAGATCTAGTCTATGCACAAGTTGCGGTTGGTGTTGGCATCTTTATGCTCGTCGCAGGCGTTGCGCTTACCGTCGCAACCGCTGGCACCGCAGCTGTAGTCTCCGGCGGTATCGCAGCCGTTGGCGCGGCATCGATTATTGCTGGTGGTGTTACGTGGGGCGTATTACAAAATCAAATTGATGATGACTACGACAGCATCGCGCAAGAACAAAAGCAAAAAGCTGAAGATCAACAACAGATTATCGCTTTACAGGGGCTTTCCAATGCCAGTAGCGCCGTCGTTTCAGCGATTGAAACATCGACATCAGTATTATCTGATTTTGAAACGACGTGGACTGTCTTTGGCAACGAGTTAGATGATGTAGTAACCAAGCTTAATAATGGTGCATCCATGCAGAGCATTATTATGGAAAAAGTGATGTCTGACGCAGCGAAAAACGAATGGGATGATGCGGTTGAACTTGCTAAACAGCTAGCTAGCGCAAAAATAGCTATCGAAACGAAAGAGTTAGCACCTGCAGTAAAACAAGCAGCTTAAACATTACTAAAGGGGGGTTACGCCCCCTTTTATTCTTTTTCGAGGACCATCATGAATCAATCAGCCAGCGAGCAACTTCAAACCGACATTTCTGCATCTATTAGCGCTATGGTGTTACTAAATTCTGCATGCCAAGGCGTTGTTGAAACTTATATTGATCAAGGCAATGCAGAACATTGGTATGCTCAGGTAGAACAAAATTTAAATGCGGTGCAAAAACTGGTACGGCAATGGCGTTTGAGTGGTAATTTATATTTTTCAAATGACATTATGGACAGTGTTCTTTCCATTGCGAATACATTCAAAGATTCTAATGTTCAAATTTTAACGTTATTCAAAGCACTAGAAACCCGTTTTGACACCGCTCAACTAAAGCAGCTAACTTCATTAATCTTAACATTACAAAATCCGATTCAAAGTCTTACATCAAATATAAAACGTTATGATGAGGGATTGAATTCTTGGGCTCGCCAAGTGGAAGATGCTCATAACACATTGCAACAAACTATTGCACAGATCCAGCAAGAAGAAGTTTCCATCCAAGCAGAAATTATCGCCACCAACGCCCAAATTGATCTAATGAAACAACAGATAGCAGCATTTAAAACCGCCATTGCGAATGCTCAATCGCAGCGTAAGAAAGGGATATTTGAAACGATTTTTGGCGTGGTGCTTGCTCCGTTTACACTGGGAGGTTCTTTGATATTGGCAGGGTTTGGTGTTAGCTCTATTGTAGAAGCACAAAGTGAAATATCTAGCCTGCAAAGCGATATCCAATCATCTTTAAATACCATCAACCACGATCAACAAACGCTCTCTCAAGATCAACAACAAATCGCGTCTCTCAATGCCCTATTGCTAAGTGTCGATCAAGTTAACAACGATTGTGCGGCGATCAGCCGATCCTTAGATACACTACAAACCACGGTGCTCAGTTTATACAATGAAACCAACAACGTCGTTTCTAACCTTACCAAAGCACAAGATTCACAAGCGGTCATTCTGGAGCAAGTTTGGTACCAATCAGCTTACAATGAGTGGCAAGATATTCTGGAGGTAGCATCAACGCTCAATAATGCACAACCTCAAATAACAAAAGCTCAAATCAAGTAATTGATTTGGCTCCAGTGACGGAGCCAATGGTTGATTTAATTGAGCAAATTATAAAGCAATGCCGATACCGCCAATAACCCTATTGCCATGACAAAGGGTGTACTCATCTGCTGTTGATACTTCGCCAGCGATGGCACTTTGAATACAGCAATCATCGGCATAATAAACAGAATCATAGCGATCACGGGGCCTGAAAACGCTTCCATCATTCCCAGAATGCTGGGGTTGAGTATCGCGACAATCCAAATCGTGACAAACAAAATCGCAATGGTGAGTCGCCCAGCAAGATGCACTGACAGGCCAAAGTTTTTACACAGCAACCCAGTCAGGCTTTCTCGCGCACCAAGGAAATGCCCTAAAAAGGAAGAGGTAATGGCAATAAACGCCACTAAAGGGCCTAGAGTGGCGATAAAGGGATTATCTGTGACATTGGCAAGGTAAGTCAGCACTGAAATATTTTGCACTTTTGCTTCTTGCAATGCCTCTGGTGATAAAGCCAATACGCAAGAAAACACGAACAGCAAGACAAACAAAATTAATACAAGACTGGTGTAACGCAGAATCTGCTCTGATTTTTTATCCGCTAGCGCGCCATAATGACGACGTTGAACATTGGCAAAACTTGAGATCGCCGCTGCGTGGCTAAAAGAAAACACCACGACAGGAATGGCTAGCCACACTGTGTGTAAGAAATCACTCGTTTGCGGCAATGCTAATGACGGCACTGACCAATACGGGATCAAATAGAGCGAAAGACATAATAAAATAGCCGCCAATGGATAAACCATAACAGCAAAAGCGCGCAACATGATCTTCTCGCCACCCAGCATAATGGCAATTAACGCAAAGACTAAGCCACCAGAAAGTAGCACTCGAGGGGGAGCGACCATCTGCGCTTGATTAACCAAAAAGCTATCAACAGTGTTAGTTAGACCGACACCGTAAATCAGTAAGATTGGGAAAATAGAGAGGAAATACAGCAAAGAGATCAAGCGACCAGCCCTTTGGCCAAAGTGTTCTTCAACAACGTCGGTAAAATCGGCATTAGGACGGCGCGATGAGAGAACAAAACGAGCAAGACCACGATGAGAGAGATAAGTCATCGGAAAAGCGAGTAAGACCATTAACACTAATGGCCAGAAACCACCTAACCCAATGTTGATTGGCAAAAATAGAATGCCAGCCCCAACGGCCGTACCAAATAAACTGAGTAGCCAATAGGTGTCGTGTTTAGTCCAATTGGAAATCTGAACATGACTAAAATGAGCCATTTCCTTAGTGTCTTTCACTGCTTTTTCACTTATATAAAAATAATAATGTCGCGAATCCTACTCCTATTAATCATTATGATCATTTTGAGACCTTGGTCATAATCACTATAATCAAGGGACTTGGCTTGGATTGAAAACCATGAAAACACCGAATTAACAGCATATTAAACTGGTTTTATGTGATTTTATTGAAACTAAAAACCAAATTTTAAGATTTTTCAGTAAATGTAATTAGTTGACGATTCATCCAGCACTGTCACGCACAGCAAACAAAAATGAAGGACATTTGTCCTCCCTAATCGGTAGGCAATCATGGTTTTATACAATTGTTTTTCGAAAAGAGGCACACAGATAGACACTGTAGGTATGCGGGGCCAGAAGATAAATAGGAATCGATTTATAGGTTTACAGTGTAAATGGCCCTAAATAGGGCCAATTGAGTCTATCTCTGAGCTGTGATATTTATGAATTAACGGCTTTGATAAGGATAGAAGTATCCATTCTTCCCTCACCTTGCTCAGACAAGGCTTGGTAAGCATGATAAGTTTTTTCTGTCATCGGCAATTTTAGATCGTTTCGTTGCGCTTCATCCAAACAAAAGCCCAAGTCTTTGATCATCCAATCAATGGCAAAGCCGTAATCAAATTTACCTATTGACATATTCACAGCGCGGTTTTCCATCTGCCATGAACCTGCGGCTCCATTTTTCAAACAATCAACCAAAACGCCAATATCTAACCCTGACTTTTCCGCTAAGATCAATCCTTCCGACAGGCCATTTAATACGCCAGCAATGCAAATTTGATTGACCATTTTTGCGCGTTGTCCTTGCCCTGCTTTCCCCATCAGCACCGATGACTTGCCATAAGCACGAAATACGGGTTGCAGCTGCTCAAACAGTTCGGCATCTCCACCACACATAATGGTTAGCACACCATTTTCAGCCCCTGCTTGGCCACCAGAAACAGGAGCATCCATAAAGCGAATGCCCGCTTTATGAGTCGCAGACGCCAGCTCTTCGGCTAACAGTGCCGATGTGGTGGTGTGATCAACCAAAATTGCGCCGCGTTTCATCGCCCCTATCGCGCCGCCGTCACTGGTCGTCATGCTACGGACATCATCATCATTGCCAACGCAGGTTAAAACCACATCGGCATCTTGCACGCACTCTGCGACTGTTTGCGCTGCATACCCATGATACTGCTGCGCCCACTGCTGCGCTTTAGCTTGAGTGCGGTTGTAGACGCTAACATCAAATCCTGCGTTTTTTAGATGCCCAGCCATAGGGTATCCCATAACCCCTAATCCAATAAAACTGACTTTCATTAACTTCTCCTTTTATTATTACCCAGCAGCCCAAACGGACGAACACACGTAACTGAGTGTGGGCTGTATGTATCCTTGCGTCATTCTCTATGAATAAGACCACGGTTAGCAATGCACAGATAAAAAAAAGCCGAGTCAATCACTCGGCTTCTCATTAATTCGCTCTATTACAGCTCAGCGTTATGGTAAACCTGCTGTACATCATCACAGTCATCTAGCATGTCGAGGAACTTCTGGAATTTCTCCGCCTCTTCGCCCGTGACCGGTGTGTGTGTTTGTGGAACGAACGTGATTTCTTCCACATCGATAGTCAAATCAGGGAACTGATTATTTAGCGATGTTTTCACTTTGAAGAATTCAGTGTTAGGTGCAAATACAGTGATCACACCATCTTCCAGTTCAACATCCGTCACATCGACATCATCCATCATCAGTGCTTCAAGGATAGAATCTTCATCATCCCCTTTGAACTGAAATACCGCTTGGTGATCAAACATATGTGATACGGTACCTGGAGTACCAATTTTCGCACCCGTTTTAACAAAGCATTGACGCACATCTTGGAACGTACGGTTGCCGTTATCTGTTAAGCAGTCAACGATAACACTTGCGCCGCCAGGGCCAAAACCTTCGTAACGAGCAGGTTGGTAGTCTTCACCACCACCACCACTGGCTTTATCTAGCGCTTTATCAATAACGTGGCCTGGAACTTGGTCTTTCTTCGCTTTTGTGATCAGGTGGCGCAAAGACAAGTTCATGTCTGGGTCCGAACCACCATTTTTCGCACACATGTAAATTTCTTTACCGTATTTGGAATAGACTTTAATTTTTGCGCCTTGAGTTTTCGCCATTGAGGCTTTGCGCACTTCAAAACTTCTTCCCATAGGGATGATCTCTCTAATTCAATTTAACGCGAGGGATTTTAGCAAAAAGTGGGATCATTTCAATTTTCCACTTAGCAAAGACATGAATGCTACGCAACACCCATCACTCTTTTGTATTTGTTCACCGATTGTAAAAACCACTCTCTTTCGGCCTCACTGGCAATTTTAGACTGCTGCTGAGTGATCGCTTCAGGCCCTGCTTTTCCTTGCTTGAGTTTCCAAACAAGAAAGGAAGCTTGTTTATCGAGCTCTACTTTGTTTTTCTCTTCAGCGGCAAGTAAAGATAGGTTGAAGGACATGAGTTAGCCTAGATCGGTAAATACGTGGCACGAAATATAGCATAGGACATAGGAAAATTAAGAGCATAAATGTGCAATTTATCGGTATGAAATCAAGAAAATTGGAAAATATAAAGGGTGGCTATGCGCCACCCTTAGGGGATTAATGGTGAGAACTCGTCAGTGAAGTATGCCTAGCTCCTTCGCTTCTTCAATGGTTAAACCACTTTCTCGAATCTCTCTTAATGCTTCAATACGACGGCGAGCTTCGGCTGATTTAAGGTTTTTAACTGGTTTTTGAGTTTCTACTTCTTCCGTGAAGTCCCACTTATTTGCAATATCAGTCATTTCGTCATGGTCAATAGAATTTATGGACATTGTTACCTCCGAACAAACCACGTAAGGGACATGTAATCTGTAGCAAACGATATTTGATTTGTTAAGCATATTTCGTCCATATTGTGATTTTGGCGATGGTTTAGAAACCTTATTTTTAAAACTATTAATATTACTTTGCCAACCTTGCTAGACGAGGCTAGATTTAAATATTGCATACATGAATTCAAGCGTTTTAGCGCTCATTTTATTCTGTTGCATACTGTCGCAGCCCCCCTACCCCACGCTCTTTCAATGTGCTGATTTTTAGCTCATGGTTCCCCATTTCTGTTTGGCAAATAAGCTTGAAATACACCAGACTGTAGTTAATGCATTTAAAGTTGTAGGTAAGACGCGATGTGTAAGCTTCACGACTGGTTAACTGAGATCCATCAATGGCATCTGAACAAGCGCTATGATCAGGTGGCTCAATTACAACCTCTGATCCTTAATGCTCCACAAGAGATCTGGGGGCCGGATCTGAGTGATGATCAAAGTAAAGCAATTGCTTGTTGGCTTGATGCTTGCCTGCGCCAATATGAGTACTACAAGCTTATTGACGGTGAGCTTGCCTTCCAATATCTGCAGCTTGCTTACGCTCGTTTTCAGCGTTGTGTCTCGGAGCCGAGTAGTGAACTTGAGTTAAAATCTTGGTGTATAAAACGGATGCAGCAGTTGATGGTACTGAGTTTGGAGCATCTCAATCAACAGCACGTTGATGAGGCCTTATCCCGAAGTTTAATTGATGCTCATGTTCGATTTCTTGCATACTACGCGTGGAACAATGATCAAGGTATAAAGCGAGGGTATTAATTGATTGCAGGGATCAACAGATAAAAAAATAGCGAGTTATATAACTCGCTAAAAACATATATGAGCCAATCTATTAATTCATCAGATAGGACAAAAGGTTGTCTATTCGTTTTCTATACTAACGAACCTTCTAAAACAAAATGTCAGCTACGTGTCAAGGTTGTGTTGTAAATTGGTTTTAAATACCTTTTAAATACCAATAGCGACTTCATCAAGTGCCCGGAATACGGATTCATCTAAATGCCCCTCGTACACTTGCTTACACACTTTGCGGCGTACTGCGAGACCCGAGATCAAACGTTCGATCGATAAATGTTTATTCTCGTTTTTCGTGTTATAGAGCTCGATCAATTTACTTAACGTCTCATAAGAGATCGCCTCATTTCCAACCCTCAGCCAATCCAGCTTATCAATCAGCTCTGTACACTCTTCCTTGATAGAGGATGGTGGGTGTCCAGTCATTGCTGATAACGCCGTTATACTGCGTTCTAGGGCCTCTGGAGAGGTATATTTAGATAAGGTAATCGTAATTTCATCGGCATTGATCTCTACTAGGTGTTTGCGCTGCTTGACTCTTCGTCCCAGCTTACCCTTTGGAGACGGTGCTTTACGTTGAATCGGTTCAAATTCACCATCAATGATCTCAGAAAGCTCTTCTAGTTTTTGCTTAGAAACCATCTCATTGCGCAGTGGGTTAGGTAACGTTGGAGCCATGTTGCGTTTGCCTGCATTGGTGGTACGAGCGCGCGAGTAGCGCAGGACTTCTTCCACATCGCACTTAATGTCGACTTGGTAATCCATCACTTTTTCTTTATCCACCAGTGTGGTGACCGTCAAATGATAGCCCCAAAGATTCACGACAAATAACGAATCGCTGCCCTTTCCTTCCGATAATCGTTTTAGCTCACGGACAAGATCCATCGAAAAACGACGCCATTCGATATTACGGGCCAACTTTTGGTTCAATTCACTCAGTAGCATGCTGTCGGTATGGCGACGCGACATGCGACTGCGGAAATAGGAGTAGAGTTGGAAGACCAACGTATGTTGCTTTAGGATCTCTGGTGGAAACAAGAAAAAGTAATCGCGAGTGAGTAACTCTTCGTAGAATGAAGGTTCCCACACCAAAATGTACAAATTAGGTTTGATCCTAATTTCACCATCAGCCCCTTCCGTTGGCGCTTCTTCAGAAGCGGTGATCGTTCTTGCTAGGAACCGAAAACGATCACTCTTAAATCCTTCTGGCATGTTTTCACTCAGCCAACGGCCGGTTAACTCATGCAGTTGGAAGTCTGTAAATTCAATCCGATCAATACTATCGCGAATAGAATCTCTTGCTGGGCCACTATCTTTTTTACCGCGAAGCGACAAAATGTCAGTAATGTACAATGGGGTTTTATTCGGTGTGTGTTTGGTATTAAGTTGGTAATCTTCTTGGTGATGATCGTGGTATTGCACCGTTAAGGTGAACAATGCAAACAGTGTCATTAGATCATCCACTGTCATGATATTTTTGGAAGAACGAGTTTCAATGATCGCACGGGTACCAGAAATCGATACCATTGATTTCTGGTAGCTTTTACGAGTTCTCGGTGGAGCTAATGCTTGATCAATGATCCCAGCCCAATTGGTGGGTGAAACCACAAACTGATCCGCTTCGTCTTTCATCGCTGGTGGAATATTTAGCCCATGTTCTGTCAACAAACGCTTATTGACCTGAGTTTGAGCCAGCGCTTTTGAACGCTTGCGTTTTTCTGTCTGTTTTACTGATTCAGTTACCAGACTGGTTGAACCAAGCACAGAGATGAGCTTATTTGGGTTAACAAATTTATGCAGCATTGTCTTGCCGGCTAAACCTTCTTCAAATCTCACCGGGATCTGTTTAAATAAACCAATACTTACTGCAGCACGCAGCCGTTGCTGAATAGCCGCTCTGGTCAATTGGCCATCGGTTGCTTCAATTAACTCTGTTGTTGAGACTAACCCATCTTGGCTGCGGAAACCTCTTAATGAGATCAGGTTAAGAAGTTCAACGATACTTTTGGTAACACCTTTAAAATGTTGGTATTGATCAACCCAATCAACAGCAGTTTCTGAAACTTCAAAAAGATGCCCATCTTTGTGGCTCCTTGGTGCTTTGATCAATATTTTTTCGTCTGCGTTCATTATTAGATCCGTATCACACTAGCCGTAATATCGCTATAGTTCCAATAGAATAAAGAAAAAGAGATCATAAATAAAGAAAAACTTATTGCTTTTAAATAACTGATCTTTTTGATTATTCTGATCTATATTGCTTATATGATCTAATGATCAGGCCTTAATGAACAGCCTAATTGATTGTTTTATAGGGATAAAAAAAAATCCCCTTCAGAAGCATGATCATAGAAAACTGAAAACATGATCATTGTAGAGAAGAAAGCATGATCAATCACATTCCGAACGATGATCATCAGACGACTGAATCAATGATCAAACACTTTCTTAAAGCATGATCATGGCTCATGCACAACTTATCCACATGATGAGTTGAAGTGATTATTTTATTTGAGCTAGATGAAGAATATGGGCTTGGTTTTTCTTTGGAAAGATGATCAAGGAAGTGCATTAAATGTTCTTTCAAAGTCGATTTTGGCATAAACACGAATTGAAATGACAAATAACTCTTTTAACGGCTTCTATTATAAGGAGTGAGAGTGTGTCGAAAGCATGATCAAGAGCGTATTGAAGAAGGTTTTGTTATTTGGTGTGTTTTAAATTTGACTTGTTATGTACTAGGTATCTTGCTCAGCCCCTACTCCATCTGCAATCACCCGTAATTATGCGCTATTTTTACATGCTTCCGAGCTTAAATCACACTTGATCATTGATCCGATGAAGATCCATTTGTTTTCTGATTATTTGCCGATAAGGAAGGCGCCAATTCCTCTTGATCATTGTTCCTGTGGCGAGGGATCTCTTCGGACGCATGATCATCATGTTAGCCTTGATCATGCGTCCTGTTTCCCTGACTAAAAGGATAAGTTTCCCCTGCCCTATCGCTCTAGTTATTATTATTCATGTTGTACGATTATTTAATTGATCTGCCGGGGGAACATCATTCCAAATGACACATACCGTAAATTATGCTGCTTCTCTAATCGTTCCGGGTATTTTAAGCTCATTTACAATGTAAATAAGTTACGTTGTAATATTTTTAATGTTCAAATAAATAATGGACTAAGTTACCCATTATTTAAGGAAAAATGATAACCATAATGAGGTCAATTCATTAAATTCCGATATGTTTTTCTATTTATTGTGATATTAATCTAAAAGTGAATGTTCACCTTTTTGTTGAGTATTAAATTGTTTGCTGTACAATCTGCGTTAGGTACTTATTATGGAATTTGGCAATGAAAAGAGAACAAACCATAGCGAATCTCTACCAGCTCGCCGAGCAAACTCAACAGGTGCAAGCTGACCGAATTGAAATTGTTTTAGAAGAACGTAGTGATGACCATTTCCCAGCGATGTCAAAAGCGCTAATGGAAACTCGTTCAGGCTTAACACGCCGTAAGCTAGATGATGCCATTTCCAAAATGGAACAAGCTGGCCATCAATTTACTAAAAACAATGCAAATCACTATTCAATTTCTTTAGCGGAAGCCCACATGCTCATGGATGCCGCTGGTGTGCCTAAGTTCCACCAAAGAAAAAAGCATGGTGATCATAAGCCTTGGGTCATCAATGTTCAGAACCAAAAGGGGGGGACAGGTAAATCAATGACGGCTGTCCATCTAGCCGCGTGCCTCGCCCTGAATTTGGATCAGCGTTACCGTATCTGCTTGATTGACTTAGATCCGCAAGGTTCATTACGGTTATTTCTCAACCCGCAAATAAGTTTATCAGAGCACAGTAATATCTATTCTGCCGTTGATATTATGTTAGACAACGTGCCTGAAGACACTGAAGTGGACAAGGCGTTCTTACATAAGAACGTGATGTTGCCAACCCAATATCCTAATTTAAAAACCATCTCTGCATTTCCTGAAGATGCAATGTTTAACGCAGAAGCGTGGCAGTATCTTTCGCAAAACCAATCGCTTGATATTGTTCGACTGCTGAAAGAGAAACTTATCGATAAGATTGGCGATGATTTTGACATCATTATGATTGATACTGGCCCACACGTTGATCCATTGGTATGGAATGCAATGTATGCTTCCAATGCATTACTGATCCCGTGCGCGGCTAAGCGATTAGATTGGGCGTCAACCGTCAATTTCTTTCAACACCTTCCTACGGTTTATGAAATGTTTCCAGAAGATTGGAAAGGGTTAGAATTTGTACGTTTGATGCCGACGATGTTTGAAGATGATAATAAAAAGCAAGTCTCGGTATTAACGGAAATGAATTACCTGTTGGGTGATCAAGTCATGATGGCGACGATTCCGCGTAGCCGAGCATTTGAAACCTGTGCTGACACCTACAGCACCGTTTTTGATCTCACCACCAGCGATTTTGAAGGTGGTAAAAAGACGCTAGCGACTGCGCAAGACGCTGTGCAAAAAAGTGCACTGGAGCTTGAGCGAGTGCTTCACAGTCATTGGTCATCACTAAATCAGGGGTAAGTAAAACATGGCAATTAAAACGTCTGAACTAAATGCGAAACTGTTTGGTAAAGCGAATAAGCGACGTGCAACCACCCCGCAAGAAGCCCAAACGGCAGCGAAAGAACAAGCGCAAATCATCGAATTGGCGGTTGCGGGAGAAGAGTTAGTCACTTTCGAACTGGTCAGGATTCCCGCTGATCAAGTAGCGGAAAAGACGATTGTTTTTACGCAGAATGCGCGTGAACAAGCTTTTCTGAATGAGCATGCTCTATCTGATGTATTGAGTACATTACGCGAGCGTGGTCAGCAATATCCTGCGGTTGGTCGTAAAACCGCTGGGGGCAAAATTGAAGTCCTTGATGGCAGCCGTCGTCGAATGTCTTGTATCTTGGCGGGTAAAGAATTTTTGGTTTATGTCGCTGAAGACATAAACTCGGAACATGCGAAGTTTCTTTCGGATGTGGCAAACGCGCACAAGCCGCTTTCTCTTTATGAGAAGGGTAAAGAGATGCAAGCGAAGCTGGATAACGGTGAAGCGGAAGACCAAAAAGCTTTAGCCAAGATATTTCAGTGCAGTGAGGCCCTAGTAAGTGGTGCTCTAAAAGCAGCGGCTTTGCCACTTGAGCTATTGCAAGCTTATCCAAATGTGGTTGAATTAGGTCGTCCAACCATAGTTAAATTACATAAACAATTTAATGAACTCGATGCAAAGCAGCAAGCAAATTTGTTGGAAAAGTGTCAATCTGAAGATGGATTTGTTTGGCAGCGTAGTAGCGTACAAGGTGTTGCCCGATTGACGAAAGAAGTCACAGAGACAATAGAGTCTTGGATACAAGAGTTGTTGCCACCTAAGCGCACTGAGCATGTAAAAATTGATCTGATCAAAGGCCGCGTAAGTTACAGTCGTAAAGGCAGTAATTTAGCGCTTAATTTGAAAAAGGTGGATGATGCTACGGTGCAAGAAATATTAGATTTTATCCAATCTAAGCTTGATTAAGCATCCATCATGTAAAGAATAAAAACCCGCCACGGCGGGTTTTTTAGTAACTAAGTCTATTCAGTTCGAATCTATTGATTTCTTAAACGCTGCCAGTATTTTTCGTAGATAGCGAGTGCTTCAGGCCCAACATCATTAATGAATTCCCCTTTAGCCATATCTTCATCGGCTGGAAAAATCGTTGGATTGTCGCGAAGCTCTGCTGGAAGCAACGCTCGTCCACTTTTTGTTGCCGATGCATAGCCTAAGCTATTGACAATCTCAGCTTGGTTCTCTGCTTGATACATGAAGTTGATGAATTTATGCGCCAACGCTTTGTTGTTGCTGCCTGATGGAATAGTAAAGTTATCCATCCACAAGACTGCGCCTTCTTCCGGCATTACAAATTTTAGCTCTGGCATCTCAACTTGGCCTTGGTAGGCATTCCCGTTCCATTGCATCCCTAACGCTGCTTCACCTGAGACATAAGGCACATGTGGCGCATCAGAGTTATACAACAGTACATTATCTTTTAACGCGACCAATGATTGGTAGGCTTTTTCAATCTCTTTTTCATTTTTTGTATTAATACTGAAGCCATTTAAGATCAGCGCCATACCAAAGACATCGCGAATATCGTCAATCAACATCACTTGTTGGCTATATTTCTTATCCCACAAATCAGCCCAGCGAGAGACACCTTCTGGTACTAATGCTTCGTTATAGCTGAGGCCAGTGATCCCCCAAATATAGGGCAGGGAATAACTATTTTTGGGATCGTGTGCTTGGCCGAGTAGTGAAGGCATGGCATCTTTCATGTTCGGGATTTGTGCATGATCCAGCTCGGTTAGTAACCCTTCACGTCCCATTTTTTCAATGAAATACGCTGAGGCAAAAACCACATCATAACCGCCACCTTTGAGCAACTTGAGCTTGGTATACATTGACTCGTTATTTTCAAAGGTCGAATAGTTAATCGTTACCCCTTCCTGCTGCTCAAACTGCTTGAGGGATTTTTCTGGAAGATATCCTCCCCATGCATAAACGTTGAGTGTTTTGTTGTCTGCGCTTACGTGTGAAGAAGTTAGAGCTGCTGCCAAAACCAATCCTTTGATGAAAGTTTTCATTGCATTTGAATTCCTTAAATAGCCCAGAAGTGTACTGGGGTGTAGGTGAATAATTAGTTAAAAATGGTCACGATTAAAGCAAATATAATTTGTCGTAAAGAAAAATATTTTTAACGACGCACAGTGATTATAGCGGCTGTGCTACCATTGCGTTTCAGCGAGGTGGCGTAAATATGAACATGATAGCGGCTTATTTAGATGATTTGATGGTGCAGGCTGAGAATAGCCTATGGCGTATGGGGCTCTTAATCCGTGGTGAGCCTCAATGGCAACAACACGTGCTTATGCATTTTCTCGCAAAAAATGAGGGGCAAGCCATATTTCAGTTAGGCGGAGAACCGTTACCATGCGTTCGTTATGCCCCCTTCAACAAAGGGCAGCAGTTTCTTGGTCAAGAATGCCATTTACTTATTTGTGACAATCACCATGGTTTTGATGCGAACAGTTTCAGTGCTGCGCTGGGTTCACTGGTCGGTGGTGGGTTACTGTTGATCATTGAAGCCCCTCAGCGTAATGACTCTTTTGCTGAGCGCTGGTTAACGCGAGCGTTCGAACAGCTTGTTGTTATAGAACAGAATCAACCTTGCCTTCCTTTACCCGTTTATCCACGAGTCAGTTCTCAATTACCGATTTATGAACAGCAAGTTGATGCGGTTTCAGCAATTCTTCGTGTGATGGATGGGCATCGCAAGCGACCATTGGTTCTCACTGCCGATCGGGGACGAGGGAAAAGCAGCGCGCTTGGTATTGCTGCGGCTAAATTGATGGCGTCTCGTTCATTAGATATTGTGGTCACGGCACCCTCAATCCATGCCGTAGCGCCGATATTTGAACATGCGGCTAAAGGTTTAGCAGGCGCTCGCGTCACCAGACAATCCCTTACTTGGCAAAACTCGTCATTGACGTTTGTGGCACCGGATGAGCTGATTTTACATCGGCCACAGTGTGATCTCCTATTGGTAGATGAAGCGGCCGCGCTGCCTTTATCAATGTTAAAAAACTGGGTTGAACACTATCATCGTGCGGTCTTCTCTACCACCATTCATGGCTACGAAGGGTGTGGGAGAGGGTTCACGCTTAAGTTTCAAACTTGGTTAGCACACCATCGAGCTGGGACTCGAACTCTCCATTTAGATCAGCCGATCCGTTGGCGTCAGGGTGATCCGTTAGAAGCGTGGCATTACGATACTTTCCTCCTTCGTTATGATTTAGCTACATTGCCGACGATGACATCAGAACAGTTAGCGACACTTAACATTGAGCATCTGGATAAGGCTCAACTCATTGCCAACCCGACACGCTTAGCCGCTATTTTTTCGTTATTAGTGAATGCTCATTACCAGACATCACCGAACGATCTATTTCATTTTTTAGCGGACGATAAAGTTCAGCTAGTTGCTGCAATGGTAGGCGAGGTTTGTGTCGGTTGTTTGCTGACAGTACGTGAAGGTGGGCTTTGTAACGCTTTAGTGGAAGAAATCCAACGAGGAAAGCGACGTCCTAAAGGTCATCTAGTTCCTGTTTGCTTAGCTAATCAAGTTGGTATTACGCAGGCTGCGCAGAGTGTTTGTCAGCGCATCATGCGTATTGCAGTTCATCCCGAATTACAAAATCAAGGGTTGGGCAGCCGCTTGATTGAAGCGTGCATGCTGGAAAATGATGCCGACTATTTAGCGACGAGTTTTGGCGTAACGAGCGATTTAATGGCTTTTTGGGCTAAGAACCAATTTGTTCCGATAAAACTAGGGAGCCACAGAGACAGTGCGAGTGGCTGTTTTTCCTTAATCATGGTTCAAGCGAAAAAATTGGATTGGTTAACTCGGGCAGAACAGATTTTCGAACAGCATTTCATTTTCTCTCTATCTGATTCTTTACAAAGTTTAGAGCCGGCTTTGGTTCGGACCACCTTGTCATTGGTCCGAGATCGTGTCGCATGCGCGGATTCAAATGAAGTTAATTTCCTACCTTATTCATTGCTGCGTTGTTACGCACAAGGCGGTGCGGATTATGAGAGTGTGAGTGTATGGATTCATCGGCTAATTACTTCATTGGATAAAGCTGCTCTATCACGATTATCTGATGTACTTATTGTCAAAGTATTGCAAAGGAAAAGTTGGCAAGAGTGTGCCAGTCAATTAAACCTCACTGGACGGAAAATGATTGAGGCTACCCTCCGTCATGACCTCAATCGACTATTAGATGATTTACACTGTAAAGTGGATCATTCAACGCAATGAACTGCAGCCAATTTACACTGTAAAGCGTGAATAATGTAAGAGCAGACACTTTCTCCAGATGTACTGTGCTTGTCATATGACAAAAAAGTCCTACTACTTACGTCTTAAGAGTAGGATTTTTTGTTCTAGTCACAGAATAAAAAATCCAAATTATATTAATGAGTTAACCATACGGTCCCCCTTATTGTGAGGTTTTTATTTTTGTTCCTAACGTGTTCAATCATTTGCTTAATGAGTATTCCCTCCTACACTCAAAGTCAGGTGTTCTCCTAAAAAATAGAATATAAATAGTACGTAAGGATGAGATATGGATTTTTTGTTGGCGGAGTCTTTGGAAATTTCAACGGTACTAGATTCCAAAGCAAATTATCTTCAATGGCTAAGCCTAACTCCTCCTTTAACGATAGATGCATCACGAGTTAATAGCGTGGATGCTGCCGGTCTGCAACTGCTTGCTTCTTTGTTTATGACAGCAGAGCGAGCTGGAATTGAGATCACTTTAGTTAACGCAACAAACACGCTCAATGAAGGTATTGCGCTACTGGCTTTAGAAAGCTTGTTCGCAGAGTAATGAGATTTTGCAAGGAAGGGGCTATGACAAAGATCCTCGCGGTTGATGATTCGGTTTCAATTCGTCAAATGCTAAGCCATACATTGAAAGATGCAGGCTATGACGTTGAAACTGCTATTGATGGAAGTGATGCATTACGTAAGGCACAACAAACCAAATTTGATGTTGTTATTTCGGACGTCAACATGCCAGTGATGGGTGGTTTTGAGTTAGTTAAAGCGATACGTGGTAATGCTCAATATAAGTTTATTCCTATTTTGATGCTAACCACCGAAACGAGTATGGAAAAGAAACAAGAAGGAAAACTCGCTGGAGCTACAGGATGGTTGGTCAAACCGTTCAACCCTGAGACGCTATTGAAAACACTAAAACGGGTCATATAGAACACCGTATTTTATTAAAAGCTTCATTCGTTAAACGACGTTAACTGGCAGGAAGAGCTATGGCTTTAGACATGGAACTGTTGCGCAAGATGTTTTACGAAGAGTGTCGTGAAAATCTTGAAGTGCTTGAAAATGTACTGCTTAATCTTGACCCTAATCAGGTTGAGAAAGAGACTATTAATACCATTTTTCGGGCTGCCCATTCGATTAAAGGTGGCGCGGCGACCTTTAGTTTACTGGATATCAGTGAATTTACCCACTCTGTCGAAGCGTATCTTGACCTCGTCCGTAACGAAAAATCAACTCTCACCGCTCAAAGTGTGGACATTTTACTGAAAAGCGGTGATTGCATTCGCAATATGCTCGCGGGGCATGAGAGCCATGATGAGGTTGATAGTGAGCTTCAGCAGAGAGTCAGCCAGTCACTGCATGCTTTACTTGCCGACAATTCAACGGTTGATCATGAACTAGCAGACCATCACTCGCTTGACGCCGAAGATGAACAGACGTCATCGCTCTTAAAGGCTTCTGACAACGAGAACCACTTAGGTTGGAAAGTCGTTTTTACTCCGCATAGAGAACTTTATTTCAGTGGTAATGATCCACTTCGGTTGCTGCGAGAGCTTTATGAACTGGATGATCAGTGCAGGGCGGAAGCTCAGCTTGAACACCTTCCCGAATTGGCGGAAATAGAGGCTGAGCTTTGTTATTTAAGCTGGACTATTTTCCTCAGTAGCCAAGTGCAAGAGAGTGATATTCGCGAAATTTTTGAATGGGTTGAAGATGAATGTGACTTAATTGTTGAACCTTTAGTACAAGAATCGACGACCCAAGGTATGATCAGCGAGAGCGAGGAATCTTCGGCCGAGGTGCCACCTACGTTTCATGCGAACGCTGTTCCCCCTACCGCATCTGCAGAGCAAGTAGATCTCATAAAATCAATAGAGTCTACGCCCGCTGCTGCACCCAAAGTGGCGAAAGCAGAATCCAGCGTAAGCTCTATTCGCGTCGATATTGAGAAAGTCGACAGCCTGATTAATTTGGTTGGGGAACTTGTTATCACCCAATCAATGCTGACCGAAATCGGTAACGATTTCACCATGGATAAATTAGAAAAGTTGCAAGCAGGCCTAGTTCAGCTTTTGCAAAACAGTAAAGATTTACAAGAAAATGTGCTCAATATTCGCATGCTGCCGATGAGCTTTGCTTTTAGCCGCTTTCCTCGCCTTGTGCGAGACTTGTGCGGCCGACTTGAAAAAAAAGTAGAACTGAACATCATTGGCGAGCACACCGAGCTCGATAAAACCGTCCTTGAACGTATTGTTGATCCATTGGTTCATTTAGTCAGAAATAGTATTGACCACGGAATTGAGCAGCCACACATTCGCCTTGAACAAGGCAAACCAGAAATCGGCACCATTGAACTACATGCTTATCATCAAGGTGGCTCGATAGTGATCGAAGTGAAAGATGATGGCGCGGGGATCAACTGTGAAAGAATATTTCAAAAGGCGCTAGAAAAAGGTGTATTACCTAAAGATACACGGCGTGAAGATATCACCGACAAACAGATCCTTAACCTTATTTTTGCCGCAGGGTTTTCAACAGCAGAACAAGTGTCTGATATTTCAGGTCGTGGCGTCGGTATGGATGTTGTAAAACGTAATATCGAAGAGTTGGGTGGGCATATTGATGTCGAATCCACGTTAGGTAAAGGCAGCCATTTCACTATCTGTTTACCACTCACTTTAGCCATCCTCGATGGGCAATTGATCAAAGTAGGCGGGGAAGTTTACATCATCCCACTGCTCACCATTATCGAATCTATCCAAATCAACTTAGCTAATGTGAAGTATGCCGCCGGTGGGGTTGAGCTGTACCGGCTTCGTGACGAAAACATTCCTATCTTACGTCTGCAAGATGAACTGGAAATGGGATCAAGTGGTGCTTTGCCCGATAGAATACTCTGCTTTGTTGAAGCCGCTGGGTGTCGCGTTGGCTTATTGATTGACGAGCTGCTAGACCAGCAGCAAGTGGTTATAAAGAGCTTAGAGTCAAATTACTGCAAAGTGGCAGGCATATCAGGAGCTACGATTTTGGGAGATGGTTCCGTTTCGCTCATTTTAGATATTCAAGGGTTAATCTCCACGTACTCGAATCGACGTTCAAGTTTATCTCCCAAGATTATTGCCGCTTAGTGAAGGTGACAGGGAAGAGCCATGGAATATGATTATTCACCAAATCATCAACAAGAGAATCAAACACAGAGTGTTTTGAATGCTGTTTATGAAGAAAGAAGCTGTGAGGCCGATTTTCTGAGTTTCCGGTTAGCGAATGAGTTGTACGGGGTAGCAATTCAAGATGTTGAAGAGATTCGAGTATGGGAGCCACCTACGCCTATTCCTCGAGCGCCTAGCTTTGTTAAAGGTGTGATTAATTTACGCGGCATGATTGTGCCTATTATCGATCTGCGCCTTCGATTTGGTATGGAGGCTTGTGGCTACTTTCCCACGACTGTGGTGTTGGTACTTCGTAGCCTGCAACAAGAGCGGCCTCGTATTATGGGCTTAGTCGTTGATGCAGTGAGTGATGTGATTGGCCAGGGAGATAATGTGCTGTTTCCTGCCGTGGGGGAAACACCTGCCGCTGCGTATTCGCTCGGTTTGCTCAATGTTGGCGAAGAGGTCATGTCACTGCTCGATACCCAAGGGCTCCTTGATATGCACCGAATACTGAGTGAGGAACCCTGATGTCTAAACAAGAGTTTCTTAGTTTCGTGCTGGATAACGATGAGTACGCTGTGCCAATCCTTGAGGTCCGAGAAGTTCGCGGCTGGAGTGATGTGCGCTCTGTACCCAATGCACCGGATTACTTAGTTGGCTTACTCAATATCCGTGGTGAGTATGTACCGATTGTTGATCTTCGAATTCGTTTTCGTCTGCCACCTGCACAGATTGGGGCCACGACAGTTGTTATCGTTTTGAATGACGCGCAACGCAATCCGCTCGGCATTATTGTCGATGGTGTTTCAGAAGTGTATGACTTAGCCGCTGAAGAGATAAAACCTGTACCAGCCTTATCCACCACGGTTGAACCACAATTTATGAAGGGAATTGCTAGTGTGGCTAACGGTCATTTGATCCTAATTAATATCGAGACCCTTTTTGATGTACCTGGGTTAAATCAGACATTCGTAGAAGACGCTATTTTGTGAGGGAATACTCATGGCATTTTGGAACCGCAAACCAGAACCAAAAAAATTTGTTGAGCAGATAGAAGATCCATTGGTCGATGAGAATGAAGGGCTCTCCAATCAGCAGCTTCTTTCTGCTCTTAATGCAGCAAAAACCGCATTGATGATGATTAACCGAGATTTTCAAATCACCTATCTCAATAAGCAGTCATTGATTCTACTCAAGCAGCATGAAGTGCTTTTTCAAAGTGTCTGGCCTGATTTTAAAGCTGAAGAGTCGTCATTGATTGGCTACTGCATCGATGGTTTTCACGTCAATCCACAGCATCAACGCCAAATGTTGTCGAATCCAGCCAACTTGCCTTTCACTACCATGATTACTATTAAAGGAGTGAAGATCGAGCTTAATGTTGGCGCCATTATTGATGAAGACGGTATTTATATCGGGAACACATTAGAGTGGCGTGATGTCACTCAAGAGATTGCAAAAGAGCAAGAAATAGGCCGCTTAGCTTCGGCAGTCGAGGGGATGACAACCAACCTAATGATGGCCGATAAAGAGGGTATTATTCAATACTTAAACCCTTCATTGACCAAGTTGATGCGTACAAGAGAAAGTGAGTTGAGGACAGTATTAACAAGCTTTGACGTCAATAATCTGGTCGGACAAAATATCGATATCTTTCATAAAAACCCGGGCCATCAACGTAGCATTATTGCCAACCCTGATCGTTTGCCATTTTCATCCAACATCAAAGTGGGGGCGCTGCAATTTAATTTAACTTGTATTGCGATGCACAATCACAAAGGGGAATACATTGGCCCTGCATTGCAATGGATCGATATTACCGAACAACAAGATGGTCAATACCAAGTAGAGAGCCTCATTCAAAAAGCGATCGCAGGGCAGTTGAATGAACGAATTGATACCACCGTGTACAGCGGATTTATGCGGGAGTTGGGCGAGGGGATTAATAACTTGCTTGATACCTTAGTTTCACCGCTGGCTCAGTGTATTGACGTCATGAGCAAAGTGGCGGATGGCGATTTGAATACCAAGATGGAAGAGGGTAGCCAAGGTGAGTTTGGTCAACTGCAAAATGCGGTCAATACCTCGATTGCTAACCTGCGCGATATGGTTGAAAAAATCACCATTTCTTCTGCCAGAGTGGCTACGGCGTCAACAGAAATCGCGCAAGGCAATAATGATTTGAGCCAACGGGTGGAAGCTCAAGCATCCAATTTAGAAGAAACGGCCGCGAGTATGGAAGAGATGACAGCGACCGTGCGCCAAAATGCAGATAACGCCAAAGGTGCGAACGATCTAGCGAGTGATGCTGCCAAAAAAGCCAGTAAAGGTGGTGAAGTGGTGGGGCAAGCGATCTCGGCCATGTCGGAAATTAATCGTTCGAGTAAGAAGATTGCCGATATTATTGGAGTGATAGACGAGATAGCCTTTCAAACCAATTTATTGGCTTTGAACGCAGCGGTAGAAGCGGCAAGAGCCGGAGAACAAGGGCGTGGATTTGCTGTTGTTGCTGGAGAGGTTCGAAACCTTGCGCAGCGCAGCGCAGCAGCGGCGAAAGAGATTAAAGGGCTGATTAAAGATAGTGTTGAGAAAGTAGAAGAGGGATCGCGTTTAGTTGATGAGTCAGGAGCAACATTGAATGAGATTGTGGACGCTGTAGCAAAAGTATCTGATCTCATCGCCCAAATTGCATCATCAAGCATTGAACAATCGACGGGCATTGACGAAATCAATCGTGCAATTACAGCCATGGATGAGATGACGCAGCAAAATGCCTCTCTTGTTGAACAAACCTCTGCGGCCAGCCAATCGTTGAAAGATGAAGGGAAAGAGCTGATTAGCTTGATGAGCTATTTCACCACCGATGACAACATCAAAACGTTCGAGCCCAAAAGAACACCCATCTCCGCCCATCAACCCAAACCCAAACCCAAGGTCAAGAAAGTGGCAGGCATTAAAGCCACCAATAACGTTGCCAATTCTGGGCTCAACCTCAATGAGGATGGAGATGAATGGGAAGAGTTCTAACAGATAGCCATCCAATCATGATGAACAATGACCAAGAATTTGAACTCACCGCAAAGGATTTCAAATTCATCCAGTGGTTTATGCACAAAACGGCTGGCATTTACTTGTCGGATGCTAAGCGAGCGATGGTTTACGGCCGTTTGAGCCGTCAGATGCGTCGACGGGGGATTCAGCGTTTCTGTGATTACAAGGAGCTTATTGAGCATAATGAGCAAGAGCGGATCCACTTTATCAATGCGTTAACGACTAACAAAACCCAGTTTTTTCGCGAGTACCACCACTTTGAGTTTTTAGAAAAAGTACTGCTCGATGAGTGGCGATCACAGGGCGTGCGTCATCCTAAAATTTGGTCTGCTGGCTGCTCTAGTGGTGAAGAGCCATACAGTTTTATTGCGTCGCTATACAGCAGCGGTTTATTTGATTTCGCAGACAATGTTGATATCTACGCAACAGATTTAGACACACAGGTTTTGGCACATGCGCAAGCGGGCATTTATACCGATGAGGCTGTGGTTACTATTCCACAGCACTATCTTAAAAAGTGCTTTGTAAAAGGGCGCGGTATCAAACAGGGAAAAATAAAAATCGCCAGTCAATTACAACGTTTTGTCCATTTTCAGCAACTGAATTTATTATCTCCTTGGACGTTACCTAAGAATTTAGACCTCATTTCGTGCCGAAATGTGATGATCTACTTTGATAAACCCACTCAGGAGGCTTTGCTCGAAAGGTTCTATGAATGGTTGAAACCGAATGGGATTTTATTTTTGGGTCATTCAGAAAGTGTGGGGCGCTGTGCTGATGTTTTTCATCATCTCGGCCACACCATTTACGTGAAAAAATGAGGAACAATGAATGACCTTGTTGGCGATGCATTTGGCAACCGACAATCGGAATTTCAGCCGATTTTATCATCCCCAACAAAAAGTGGATTGGGTAAAGGTTTTGCCCGGTGGGTTGTACTGTACGATGCGACAAGAGGTCATTTGTACCGGTTTAGGTTCTTGCGTTACCGCCTGTATGTGGGACCAAGCGGCCAAAGTTGGAGGGATGAACCATTTTTTATTGCCTTTTGATCAGCATTCACAAATTGATCACTGGCATCCTGATGATATTGCTTCAACCGCCTCTCGTTATGGTTGCTATGCGATGGAGCTACTGATTAATCAGTTGATCAAAATGGGGGCTGAGCGTCAGCGCTTACGAGTAAAACTCTTTGGTGGAGCACAAATGCTGGGTTTTAAAGCCATGATTGGCCAGAAAAACATAGATTTCATCAAAAACTATGTTGAGCAAGAAAGGCTTATTGTCGAAGCCAGTGACTTGGGGGGGGACGAACCGAGAAAAGTCATTTTCGAACCCATGACAGGTAAAGTGTGGCTAAAAAGAATTCCATTGACCGAAGTGAGCCGGTTAAGTTTTCAAGAAAAGGTTTATGCCACACAGTTGGATCGTAAAGCGCATAAAGAGAGTGATGATGTGGAGCTATTTAAATGAAAAAAATCAAAGTGCTGATTGTCGATGATTCTCCCGTTTTTAGAGCACTGCTCTGCGAGCTGATTAATGCTGACCCTATGTTAGACGTCGTCGCAATGGCACAAGATCCTTACCAAGCCCGAGAGCTTATCAAGCAGCACAACCCTGATGTGCTAACGCTAGATATTGAAATGCCAAAAATGAATGGCGTGCAATTTTTAAAAAATATTATGCGGTTACGCCCTATGCCGGTAGTGATGATTTCAACCTTGACCCAGCATGGCGCTCAAGCCACGTTAGAAGCATTAGAGCTTGGTGCAGTGGATTACTTCCCTAAACCGTCGGTCGAAAACACGGCTGAAATGGCAAGTTATAGGGAACTGGTGAACGACAAAATAAAAATGGCGGCAGGGGCAAATGTCGTTCAATCGCATCATTCTGCGGCGGTTAATCAGGTCGAACTGATAGCGGCTAGCCACCAAGAGGCGCGTTATCAGTTGATCGCGATTGGAGCCTCAACGGGCGGAACAGAAGCATTAAAAAGCATATTCTCTGTTTTACCAGCAGGGTTGCCACCGATCGTGATCACTCAACATATCAGTGCGATGTTTACTCGCCCCTTTGCAGAGCGTTTGAATCTTTGTAGCGCCGTAGAGGTGAGAGAGTTGTCCGCTAATCAAGCGCCTTTAGTGAATGGATGCGCTTATGTTGCTCCCGGAGATAAGCATCTGATGGTGATAAAAAAAGGCACTCACCTTTACTGTCAAGTTGACGATAGACCTGCGGTCAATCGT
Source organism: Vibrio sp. V15_P4S5T153 (assembly GCF_963874485.1). Classification (NCBI taxonomy): domain Bacteria; kingdom Pseudomonadati; phylum Pseudomonadota; class Gammaproteobacteria; order Vibrionales; family Vibrionaceae; genus Vibrio; species Vibrio sp. V15_P4S5T153. The sequence continues at coordinate 397,159 of NZ_CAWNHR010000018.1, forward strand.
CATAAACCTTCAGTAGATGTGATGTTTGATACGGTTGCTGAAAATGTGGGAGACAAAGCCATCGGTATCCTCTTAACCGGGATGGGTAAAGATGGAGCGCAAGGCATGCTCAAAATGAAGTTGCGTGGCGCATTGACTTTAGCTCAAGACGAAAAAACATCAGTGGTGTGGGGAATGCCCAAAGCGGCAGTAGAGATTGGCGCAACACAGAATATCAAAGCGTTAAATGCCATACCACAATGGATTTGTGATGAACTCTATCGCTAGTGTTGTCTCATTAAATAAGCTCAACATAGATAAGCAAGGAATGGGTGATGATAAATAAAACAGTGACACCAAAAGCAAAATATATTTTAGCTTTAGTTTTGCAGCTAATGGCCCTTTTTGCCGTCATGCTTCACTCCCCTAATTTATGGAGCATGGGGCTAATGATTTTTGCGGCAGCAATACCTTGGCTAGTATTGTCTATGAATTTTAGTGAACAAAACAAAGCTAAAGCCAACCAAAATAAGGTTGAAGAAGAGTCCACTCTTGAAACGCAGCAACATCTACAGAGTATTGAAAAACTGTTCAAAGAGACGCTACCTAAAGTGAGTAGCCCTTTAACCATGCAGCACACCGTGATTGAAGGTTCAGTAGAGACATTAAATAACGCATTTTTTGGCTTGCAAGATATCAGCCAAAAACAGAGTCACGTTTCAAGTACCTTGGTCAATAACTTATTGGCAAACCAAGGCAGCGAATATGATCTCACCACCGTACTACCAAAGACTGAGGCGATTATTGATGGCTTTGTACAAATTCTGATTGATATTTCGGAGAAAAGTATTTCAGCGGTACACAGCATTCACGACATGTCAGAAAAATTGGATATGGTATTTAAACTGTTAAATCAAGTGAGAAGCCTATCGGAACAGACCAACTTATTGGCGCTGAATGCGGCGATTGAAGCGGCGCGAGCGGGCGAGGCAGGGCGAGGCTTCGCGGTCGTGGCTCAAGAGGTGCGCGACTTGTCGGTTAAAGCAAGAACGCTGAATACTCAAATTGAATCAGAAATTAATGTTGCTCAACAAACAGTACAAAGAGCAAACAAAACCGTTGGCGAAATGGCATCGATAGATATGACTCACGTGATTGAGTCGAAAGAGAAAGTGGACCACATGCTACGTGGTGTCCAACAAGTGAATATAGAAATAGAGCAAGAAGTGCAAAAAATTCAAGAATTAGGACAAGAATTAACCCAGCAAGTGAGTAATGGCGTCCGTGCCCTTCAATTTGCTGACATTGTGGTTCAACAAAGTGATTATGCGCATGCGTCTATTGATTATTTGCAAGAAGCAAATGAGCTATTGAACGCTTTACTAACACAAAGCATGACTAAAGCAGCATGGGCAGAACAACTTCACCAATTGACAGAGCGCCTGCACAATCGAAGTGGTCCCGCCGCAATCCAAACTAATATGGACGAAGGCGAAGTCGAGCTTTTCTAGGAGGGAGTACGATGAGTATAGAAACTGAAATAGATAGCAATGCGAAACACATTACTATCGCGATTGATGGTGCTTTTGGCTTTAACTTAGTTAAAGAATTTCGTAATAGTTATTCACCCTATCGAGGTTTTAGATTCACCATTGATTTACGCAAGGTGGACTATATTGACAGTGCTGGTCTTGGCATGCTGCTCAATATGCAGAAATATCTTGAGCAAAGTGATGGCATGATCCGAATTACCAATACCTTACCCCAAATAAGGAAAATCTTACTGATTTCTCGATTTGATAAAAAATTTAGTATCGAATAATGCTTAAGGAGTGAGCCGATGCGCGTAACGATTGTTGATGACCATAAATCAAATAGAGAGCTCTGTCGGTTTATTTTATCGCCTATTGTTGAGCACATAGATACCTTCGAAAATGGTGCTGATGCTGTTGAGGCGATGCTCGTCATGGACGTCTTACCCGACGTTATTTTGTTGGATGTGATGATGCCAGTTAAAGATGGTTTCACCACCGCAAAAGAGATCCGCGACTCTTTTCCAAATCACCATATCCCCATTATATTTTTGACCGTGCTTGATGATCATGATTCGTTTGAACGTTGCTTATCGCTGGGCGATGATTTTATTCTTAAACCAGTAGAACGAAGCGTCCTGCTCGCTAAAGTTCAGGCTCATTACCGTATTGTGAAAATGCATAATGAAGTCACTCAACAGCGAGATAAACTCAATTATTTCAACGAACAAGTACAATATGACTACGCCATCGCCGAATCTATTTTCACCAACTTAATGGAGGAGATGAGTGCAAAAGTCAGCAATATCTATGGCATCAGTTATATCTCCACACCTTCGACCATTTTTAATGGTGATCTCATCATTGTTGCGAACCGGCCCTATGGTGGCGTCTACATCATGATCGCCGATGCCACTGGGCATGGATTACCTGCCGCGATTTCAACGATCCCTGCTACGCGTACTTTTTTTTCAATGGCTGAAAAAGGGATGTCGCTTGGCGAAATGGTCGCAGAACTTAATAGTGCGCTAGTAAAGTTTTTGCCTGTTGGCATGATGCTTGCGGCCAGTGTATTTGAGATACGAGCCAACGGCTTTGAGGTTTCGTGGTGGGGAGGTGGTTTGCCTGATGGTTACTTACTGGATGAAGAGAGCAACATCGTTCGTCGTCTCGTTTCCACACATATGCCGCTGGGAGTTCTGGATGCTGATGAATTTGAAGTAAATTTAGTTCATCTCAAATTAAAACCTAACCAAACTATCCTCTGTTATACCGACGGTATTACCGAAGCGATGAATGAAAACGGGGAACAATTTGGCCAGTTGCGACTCGAACAAGTTTTGCAACGGAACGGTAAGACTCAGATTTCAGATTTGTACGATGAAGTATGCCAGTTTTCCAATCGTGGCCATGGTGATGACCTCTCAATTCTTTCAATGACATTTCCAATTACCAATAATAATGAAATATTAGCGTCGCAAAAAAAACAGTTTCTTAGCCATATACCAATGCAAAGCCATCTCTTTTTTCCTGCTTCAATTCTTAAAAAGATTTCAATTATGGTCGAGATGCGTAACATTGTTCGCGGTTTTATCAGTGGTGGCGAGCATCTTGACCTCGTTTGCTCTGTATTGTCAGAACTGTTTGCTAATGCCATTGAGCATGGGTTATTAAAACTTAATTCTTCACTAAAAGATGACCCAGATGGATTTCTCACTTTTTACCAACGACGTGAAGAGTGTATGGATGAGTTAGATGAATCGTTATGGATTAAACTAGACATTGATTATGACCCAACGGTGGGACAATTGAGCTTTTCACTTGAGCATAATGGCGAAGGCTTTGACTACCAACATACGGTTGCAGACGGCAACTGTACACACGGTCGAGGGATTATTTTGGTCTCTAAATTGTGTGAGTCATTGGAATATTCAAAAGATGGTTGCACTGTTAAGGTGACTTACGCCTTTAACAGTAAACATGATTTTCCGATATTGTCTTAATACTGAACAGATTATTTACACTGTAAAATTCTGCGTAACTCATTCTTTCGTTTATTTTTAGGTTATATAGTTCGTTTCGTCGTGACTAAGTGATGTAGCCCTTAATTTGGTTGCCTAAAGATTTAGTCCATACTGTAAATTGTATACACTGCCATACGAACGGAATCTAACCATATGGGTTAAGTAGTATGTGGAAACGCTTAATTTCGCTTTCAGAGGACAAAAAACAAGTCATTGCCCAGTTGCCTGGGACGGAGTCCATCGACAAAAATTTTGACCAAGCAGGCTTGAAAGAAGCATTGTTTGAGTTATCTGCATCGACATTTTTCTTAAATGAAACTGAAGTTACCCGCTTTATCAACTGTGCAAAAGAGGGTAAGGGTGAAGCATTCTCTGGAATCACCATTGCAGAGAAAAAGAACGCTTCGGTTGAGATTGAATTTAGTGATCGAGATATGTTAGCCAGCATGGTCGTGACGGGTGCATATGGTGGCAGAGCATTGCGCGGTAGTGAGTTGGTGTATGCATTGGCTCATTCCCATGTGACAAAAGGCATCAACAAACTGGCTTTAAAGAAAGTGTTAATGGTAAGTAATACCTTGAAGCCAGGGGAAGTATACACTCAACCTGTTGCGCAGGGGCGTGAACCCATTCAAGGTAAAGACGCACAATTTGTTCCTTTGGTTGAGGATGTCAGCAAGCGCGTGTTAGCTCCGACCAAAAAGCAAGGACAGAATAAAATTGATATGCGCAACTTAGGTGAAACCATCACTGTTGGTCAAGATGATGAAGTGATGCGTCGAATTCCTGCAACCAAAGGAACGCCAGGCTATACCGTGCAGGGAAAAGTGCTGGATCCTAAACCAGGTAAAGACTCAGCCTTAGTTGCAGGAAAGGGGTCTTACATCTCACCCAATGATCCGAATGTGCTACTGGCCAGTCAAGCGGGCATGCCTATCCTGAAAAGTAAAACGGTTGATGTCGATAACGCTTTATGTTTAAACAACGTCAGTGTAGCGACTGGCCACGTGAAATTTAAAGGATGTGTTGTCATCACGGGTGATGTCGAGCCTGGGATGATCGTGAGAGCGACGGGCTCAATCACCATCGGTGGGTTTGTTGAGTCTGCTGATGTTCAAGCCCAAGGTAATATTGATGTTGGTAAAGGCATTATTGGCCATACGGTGTTTGATGATGAAGCAAGAACGTGCATTATCAAATCAGGAGGCTCTATCACGGCTAACTATGCTCAATTTAGCGAACTGCAAGCGGCAGATGACATCAATTTAGCGGTTCACAGTATGAGCAATGAATTACGCTGTGGCAATGATCTAAAAGTATTAGATAGTAAAGAGAAGCAAGGCACGCTCAGCGGTGGCCACGCGAAAGTTGGTGGTAAGATCGTTTGCTTCAATCTAGGCGTTGAAGGCGATACCGCCACGGCTGTGCAGGCTTTTGCTCGTTATGCTGTGTATAAAGAACGGGTCGCGAAACACAAAGAGCATTATAAACAAGCGCAAGAAGCGACGATGGAAGTGATCCGCCGTGAAATTGAATTTAAGAAAAAGCCTAAAGCGGAACGCTCGGAAGAGGAATTGCTAAAAATTGATGAATTTAAGAAACAGACTAATGATCGTTTAGAAAAAGCAAAATTGGCGTTGGATATGCTGGGAGAGGAGTTTGAGCAATTGCTCGAAATGAATACGATCGAAGTCAAAAATAAAGTTTATACCCATGTTTCGGTGCAATTTGATGATGAGCGGATCATCACCAAGCGGGCTCATGGCGCTAGTATCTTCTCATTTAACCAGTATGAGATTAAATGTGCTTCGATGCTTGAAGATGAAGATGTCGGAGGGATCTAACATTCTTATCTCAGAGTGCTAAGCAAAAAACGAGGCATTTTGCCTCGTTTTTTGCATATTATGCTATTTCTAGTAAGGTGGCTATTGCACTGATCTCACTTTGCCCTGTTTGAGATCGTTTAACACCATCGATTTAGGACCATCGGCAATGACACAGCCTTTCTCCATCACAATGACGCGATCAACCACATCGAGCATTGACGTTTTATGAGTAATTAATATTAACGTCTCACTTGGTGTCAATTGAGACAGTTGATGTTTGATGTGCATTTCAGAGCGATTGTCCATGGCGCTGGTGGGCTCATCAAGTAGCAAAACGGGTGGGCGTCCGAGCAATGCACGAGCAATGGCTACCGCTTGCCTCTGACCACCAGACAACAACAAGCCGCCTTCACCCACTTGTCGTTCTAACCCCGCGGGGTCTTGCTGTGTGAACGCGGTAACTCCCGCTCGGTTGGCGGCATCCATCACATCTCTATCATCAACTAAGGGACGCCCGAGCGTGATGTTATCGCGAATTGAACCGTAAAATAGGTTGCTGTCTTGAGGTACGCAACCAATATTACGTCTCACATCAATGTGATGCAGTTGCGCGATATCAGTGTCATCAATGCGAACATTCCCCTCGGTCGGTTGATATAACCCCATAATAAGGCGCTCTAAGGTGGTCTTCCCTGAGCCGATGCGGCCTATGATCGCTACTTTTTCACCCGGATGAATCGTTATACTTAAGTCACGTATTGATGCAACAGGCGCATTAGGGTAGTGAAAAGTGATTTTGTCTAGCTCAATTTTACCTTGCACAATCGGACGATGAATATAGCGTTTACCTTCTTCTTGCTCATCGGGCATTTGCATCACTTGTTCAATGATTTTTAAGGACGATTTGGCTTGGTTGTAGCGTGTTGAAAGTAATGATAGTTGCACCATTGGGCCAATCGCACGGCCGCTGAGCATGGTTGCGGCGATGAGCCCACCCATGGTTAAATCGCCGTTGGATATCAGATAGACGCCTAAGATGATCATGCCAACGTTCGCGGCTTGCTGAACAAAGCCGGCAGTATTTTGAATACCATCAGTAATTCTACGGCTTTTAATGTTCCAGTTCGCCATGTGCGCGACCGCTTCTTCCCAGCGATATTGAAACTGACTTTGAGCGCCAAAGAGTTTCACCGTTTCAAGTCCAGCTAAACTTTCAATCAGGTTGGCGTATTTTTGTGATGCCAGTCGAGAGCCCTCTTCAATCGCCCGTCGTAGAGGTGCTTGGATGAGCAGAGAATAGATAGCAATGATCAGTACACCAGCGATAGGTACCAGCACTAAGCTGCCTGCCATTAGCCAGATCAGCACTAAAAAGAGCAGTGCAAATGGCAGGTCAATCAATGATGAGATGGTTGCTGAGGTAAAGAATTCTCGTATGGATTCGAACTCTTGTAAATGTCGCGCAAACGCGCCGACAGAAGGAGGACGAGACTCCATTCTGATCCCCATCACTTTACTAAAGAGCTTGGAAGAGATCAGAATGTCAGATTTTTTGCCCGCCACATCAATAAAATAACTGCGAAGTAGTTTGAGGAGCAGATCGAATAAGAAGATCACAAAAATCCCGCTCGCTAATACCCACAAGGTTTCAAACGCAAGGTTAGGCACGACTTTGTCATACACTAAACGGCTGAACATTGGTGCCGCAATGGCAAACAAATTGATTAAAATGGAAGCGATCAACACATCGCGATAAATGTGCTTTGACTGCCATAACGTACCCCAAAACCAGTGGCCATCACGGGTCTTTAATATTTCTGGTGAGCGCTCGTCATAGCGAAACTGTTTTTTCACCATGAAGTAGCGGCCAATATAGCGTTCAGTCAGTTCCTCTAAGGGAATAGCTACGGGGATTAGACCAGACTCCGCAGTGACGACCTCAGCTTCTTGATTCGCTTCGTTGATGCTGCTGAGCACACAGGCTTCACCGCCTTTTAAAATTAAGATAACGGGGAAAACCAATTTTGGGATTTGCTCCAATGCTGAGCGATTTTCCTTGGCGATTAACCCCGCTCTTTCGGCTGCTCGAGGAAAGAGAAAAGGCGTCAGTTTCCCATCTGATAAAGGTAGGCCGTTGATCAGTGCTTCTGGGGAATTCGCCAATCCATAATAACGACTCACATAGATAAGCGAATTGAGTAGCGTGTCTTGCATTACATCTGACCTTTTTTATTTATCCACAATAAAGCCTTGGAAGACTTCTATAAAATGCTCGGAAAGGAAATCAAGTTGAGTTTGCGTTTCTACCCTTGACGCAATTGTGGTGATTCCTAAATTGTGTGCTGTGCGAGAAATCGACGTTAAGGTGAATTTTTGCTTTTCATCGTCGAGATGGTGAGTAAATAGATAATCGAGTTTCACGTATTTTGGACGGTACTCGTTGATGTAGTCTAATGATTGGAAATTCCGGCCATAGTTATCGACACCAAAGTCTGCGCCGGCTGCTCTTATGGCATTACAAAATAGCGCCGTATGGTGAGGGGCGTTGAGGAATGCGTTTTCCGGTATTTCAAAGTGTAGGTTCTCACAGATAGAGCGATGCTTCGCCAGAGTCTGAGTGACCCAACGAATAAAACTGGGTTGAGAAAGGCTGCTTTGAGCGATATTAATGGCTAATGGTTCGGCTATCTCTCCCGTTTCGAGCTTGCGAATCATCGTTTCAATAACATATTCATCAAAAATATGGCTGGCATTGAGTTGGTCGAGTGCAAATAAGTATTGGTTAGCGCTGTAGCGTTTACCATCGTGCTCAATCGCTGAAAAAACTTCGCGGTGGAAAGTTTGTCCCCAGCTATTATTGGCTGACTGCAAACGGAAACTGAACCAATCGTTATGGATAGCTTCTTCAACCAATGCTTTCCATTGCTGTTTACCCATCACAGTTTGTTTGGTTTCACTGCTGACAAAGCCGTAAATCAGCTCTGGATTTGCAGTTGCAATGGCTAACGCGTTGTCGAGCAAGGAAAGTAACTGCGTTGAAGATTTTGGTTCTTTATTATGAACAACACCTAAAGAGACTTTGGCTGATGCCATGCCAGTCGGGTCGGCTAGAGTGTCTTGCACAAAATTCATAATACTATCGGCGATGATTTTGAGTTCACTCTCTTCCATGTTGGGCAAAATAAAGCCAAACTCTTCGGTAGAAATGCGTGCCAGAGTCACATCAGGTGAAGTAATCGACACTTTTAGATGCTCAGCCAAATGGCGCACCATACCATCGCCTGCTTCATAACCCTTTTCTTCGTAAAGCTCTTTAATAAACTCTGCTTGCAAAATAGCAGCGCCACCTATGGCACTTTCTGATAGCCAACTACTGAGTTGACTCATGTAATAGGCGCGGTTGCCAAGTTGAGAAACTGGGTCAATATAAGCACGCTCACGCAGTTGCTGCGCTTCTTGCGCCTGAGCTTTGAACGCTTTTTCAACCTGCGCTGACATGCTATTGATACCATCAACTACATAAATCAGATCTTTGGTCGCTGGCCGCGGTAGCGGTTCACCAAAATGGTTGCGTGCGACTTGCTCCATTTTTTCGACAATCATCTGTAGCGGGCGTAAAGCGCGCTTCAGAATGAAAGCGATGGCGGCAAGGCCAATCACAAAAATAGCGCTAAATGCGATAAGTAGCCGAATCAGCGCCTTCCATAATTGCGCATAGGCCTCGCCAGGGTGGCTGACAATTTCGACTTCAGCAAGCTGCATCCAACCACTGGTTACAACGCGTTGATCATGGATCGGTGCAAACAGGTGTAAATTGGTAAACCATTGCGGAACGTTATTGGGTTTTACAGGGTAAGATCGCAGAATCTCTTCGTCATCGTCTAGAAAAATCAATCGTACGACTGAGTAAGAGCTGCCATCAAACAAGGCATTGATAACCGACTCAACCGCAATCTTATCTTTCTTCTCCAAATAAGGTGCCAGCGCCAAACCGACGGTGTTGATGGTGTTGTTGACTTCAGAGCGCTGCTGCTGCTCTAAGTTGTTGCGGGTCGTATTGAATTCAATAATAAAGACTGAAGTCATCAGCATAATGAAGACGGCAATCATTCCCGCGACAAGTTGTTTATATAGCGTCATATTACTTACTCATCGTAACTTACAATTGGTTTATTCAATTTTAGCGAGCGTTCCCGTTCACGTAAGTCATTCCAAAGACTTAATCGTGAAGAGTCTCCTGCAAGCTGGCCATTTTTGGATTTCATTAGCCATAAATTTTTACCGTTAAAGCTGTAGATCGGTAACAGATCACGGCGTGTTGATGCTGGCTTAATCTCAGGGTTTATATTGTCTAAAATTAAGGGCTCGGCATTGGGTGTTGAATAGTACGCAAGAACCATATGAAACTGATTTAATTCAATGGCTTTAACATACACGAGGCGCAACTTTTTATCATCGATACCCAGTTCAAGCAGGGAGAAGTACTTCGCAATTGTGAAATCTTCGCAATCCCCTGCGTTGCTTCCTAGAAACTCAAGTGGTGTCGCCCAGTAGTCATTTTTCCCCCATAAATCGATATCATTAACAAAGTACAGCTGATTGAAAAATCGATTTATTTCGGTCAATTTGTCACGTTCGGGAGCATTTTGGTGCTTGGCAATTTCTTTGCGCCATGTTTCGACGCGTTTTCCCGCTCTTGTGCCATAGGTAAGCGCGACCGCATCGACCCACTGCTGCTCTTTGGTGTTGAGCGCTTGGGGGGATGAGGGCATAAATAGCAATAAAACCAGTGGCAGCCAAAACTTCATCAAAAACCGTCAATCATGAATATATTAAAAAGCATAAGTGAACCTTATTCTCTTAGCGCATTTTTTTGTGCACTGAGTATGGGCTTTAGTAGATAATCCATCACGGTTCGTTTACCCGTAATAATATCAACAGAGGCCGTCATTCCTGAGATGATAGGCAGGTTAGCATCATGCCCTAAGCTGGTTTGATTGGTCCTTACTCGGACTAAATAATAGCTTTTGCCTTCTTCATCTTGAGTTGTGTCGGCACTGATATGCTCAAGTGTCCCTTCCAAGCCGCCATATTTGGTGAAATCATAGGCGCTGAATTTTACGATGGCGGGCAACTCTGGTCTTAAGAAGGCGATGTCTTGTGGGGCAATTTGCGCTTCAACAAGCAAGGTATCCTCTGTTGGGATTACTTCAACAATATCCATACCGGGCTGGATAACACCGCCAACGGTGTTGACGTAAAGCGTCTTAATCGTTCCTGTCACAGGCGATAGCACAACAGTGCGATTTACCTTATCTTCAAGCCCAACGGCTGATTCTGTGATTGCTGAAAGTCTATCTTGGGCTTCGTTCAGTTTGTCTTGCTGCTGTGAGCGAAACTTTTGAGCCGCATCAATACGGTTGAGCACCGCTTCGCGAATCGCTGATTTTAATACTGGGATGTTAAGCTCGCTGGTGGTCATTTCACGGCGAGTATCGTTTACTTGGCGCTGTAGTTTCAGCAGCTCAATTCGTGGCACGACACCTTCGTCTGCTAAAGGTCTAGTGATCTCAAGCTCTTTATTCGCAAAATCATAACTTTGGCGTAAATTTTTCACGCGCGCTTGTATTTCAACCAACTCTTGTAGTTTCTGTTTGACTTGTTGATCTAAAAGAGAAAGTTGGTTGCGTAAGTTATTAAGATCTTGCCGGTAGGCGGCCCTTTGTCTATTAACTAAATCGGGTTGGTTGTCTGTTAACAGCGGTGGAAAGGCGAGTTTGTTATAGTCAATTTTGACGCTATTTTGCCAGTTGTCATCATCAATTTCTTCGTTAATCATCACGCTAGTAATGGAAGCGGATAGCTGTAGAACACTGGCGGTAAGGTTAGCGACTTGTTGTTCACGTTCGCGGTAGTCTGAGCGGAAACGAGTGTCATCAATCAATAACAGTTGTTGGCCTTTTTGCACTCGTTCACCTTCGCGAACCAATATCTGTTTGACTAAGCCTCCTTCCAAGTTTTGAACCACTTGAACTTGCGATGACGGAACGACTTTGCCTTGTCCAACTGTCACTTTGTCGACCTGTGCCCATGAGGCCCAGACGATGGCTAAGAGGAAAAAACAGACCATAACCCAGAGCATCACACGTGCACTGTTGGGCGTGTTCAGTAGCAGAGCCGCCGTTTTGTCGTCTACGTACTCCAATTCTGTCGAAGAGAGTTTGTTATAACTCTTGTTGCTCATCGCTTATCCTTTGCGCCTAATCGTAGTGTATTTCCCTTTTCTACTTAAAGCTGTAGAGGGAGGCTACAACTGTAAGTTGTTTGGGTATAGTTGCTTGATTTTATTACTTGTCTAGCAAAATGTTAAGGATTTGCCACTCATCATGAGATTACTATTCACCATTTGAATTGATTGTACTTCCTATTGCGTACGTTCTACAGAGTTTAGCTGTGAATTACTGATTTTGTTGAACCTTAGCACTCTTGAGTTATGACGATGATAGGCGCACAATCGTCAAAAATTTCATAAGGAGCAGAGATGGAACTTTCAGACATCCGCCGCGAATACATAAAAGGCGGTTTAAGACGCAAAGATTTGCTTTCAAATCCCATTGAGCAGTTTAACCTTTGGCTGCAACAGGCCATTGATGCCGGTCTTACCGATCCCACAGCGATGACAGTGGCAACGGTTGATGAAAATGGACAACCTTTCCAACGTATAGTGCTATTAAAAAATGTCGAAAAAGACAGTTTTGTTTTCTACACCAATTTAGGCAGTCGCAAAGCACAGCATATTGAACACAACAATAAAGTCAGCTTGCACTTTCCTTGGCACCCATTAGAGAGACAAGTGCACATCACAGGAACGGCTGAAAAATTGTCGGCTTTTGAAAACATGAAATATTTTACTTCTCGTCCTAAAGATAGCCAAATTGCCGCGATAGCGAGCCGCCAGAGCAGCCGTATCTCAGCTCGTGGTATTTTGGAAGGTAAATACTTGGAGTTAAAAAAGAAATTTGAACAAGGTGAGATCCCAGTTCCGAGTTTTTGGGGAGGATATCGCGTTAAAGTTGAATCGATAGAATTTTGGCAAGGTGGTGAGCATCGTTTGCATGATCGCTTCTTGTTTACGCAACACGATCAACAGTGGGACGCTGAACGTTTAGCGCCATAAGGCCTGCTTGTTAAAAGTCAGTCGCAATGAATGCCTCATCTATATGGGGCATTCACTATTGAGTACCACGGATAATTGCGTTTTGAGCAAGGTCTTGGGGATGCTTGAGCCATAACCTTGGTCTAGAGCCATATCGATAAGTTGCTCTTTACTGTGGGCTGCAAATTTATGTCGCAATTTTGCTTCATAGCCTTCCACTGTTTTTATCGAAATCTTCATCACCCGAGCAATGTGTTTGGGCTTTTTTCCGTAAAGCAGAAGAAAAAGAACTTCAGATTCTCTTGTGGTTAGGGGCCCGGAAATGGGTTCTAGAACACCTGTGGAATGCTGTGTGGTCGTTAAACCTGTTGCTCGGCATATCCAATGGCCTACTTCCAAAATAGCGGTATCAGTTAGCTCTTGCCCGAAAAAAATTGTACCTTGAACCTCACCTTGTGCGTTGAACCATGGGGTTTTAGTGAAAATATGAGCGCGCCAAGAACCGTCAGCATAGGGGTGGATATCCAGCACTTTTAACGGTTTTTTTGTGGAGATTACACATCGATCTTGTTGCTGGAATTCTGCGGCGCAAGCGGTTGTCGGGCTTGGCATTTCAAAGTCAGTTAATCCAATGCACTGTTTTGCATCACTAACACCAATTAATTTGCCATAAGCATTGTTTGCGTAAACAAAAACCGAATTAAGATCTTTGCAACCCCAATATCCCGGAAGCTGTTGAAACAATGAAATTTGTTCTGCGCTGAGGAAATTGACCATAGCGGGTTCTCCTAACAATGATATTGATATAATACCAATGGCATGGCGGGTTGTAATCCATAGCGGCATTTGAACATAAAAAAAGCCAGCCTGAAGAAGGGCTGGCATAAATACAAGAATTGCTTCTTGTCGACGTGCAGAAGAGGTTCTATGAATGCTGCGAGGGTGTTGCAAATTCATAGGGATACCACATGGATATCAAATATCAAACGTGTTTGATATTCAACACCACTTTAGACGACGAGAGTGCAATAACAAAGGGGGGAATTCCCCCCTTTGTTATATAAATGGCTGAGCTAGTTCAGCTTACCTAAAGTTCCCTAATGACCCTGAAGCCAACATAATTTGCAGAAGTAGCAGGAGCAATAAACAAATTACCATAAGCCGCCGCTGTTGCAGGGGAGAAGCTCCATGCTCCACCTTTTGCTTGACCTCTTGAGTCATTTGTCCATTCCCACACGTTACCGACAACATCATAAAGGCCTAGGCCATTGGGAGCGAAAGACTTCACAGGAGAGGTACTTTTATTTGACCAAGGTGTACCACTCCAGCCAGTATTCGCTTTCCCAGTTCCGAAATCATCTCCCCACCAATAGTCTGTTTGTGTACCAGCGCGAGCGGCAATTTCCCACTCTTCTTCTGTCGGCAAACGGTATTTATAGCCAGTTTCCTTACTTAGCCAGCGAGTGTAGGCCTTCGCATCATTTTGGCTAATACACACCACTGGCGAGTTGCTCAACTGCTTAAAACCAGGGTCGCGCCAATAGCTACCTGCAATCGGAGTAATTTCAGATTCGGCGACTGCTGTGCACAGTTTTTGTAGCTCAGCATCAGTTTGGTAGGTGGTTTGATTCACAAAGGTTTCAAATTGACCCACAGTTACGGGGGTTGAACCAATTGCGAAAGCATGATCAAGGAAAACTTGTTTCGATGCGTGCTCGCCAATCAAATATTCGCCTGAGATCAAAGTGACTAACTCAGGAGCTTTAATATCCCCTTTGAGGGAATCAGCAAATTTATGTCCAGGTTTAAGTAGGTTGTCTTTTTCTCGTAGGTTCGCTCTTAATGTATGATCTGAGGTGATTTTCAGCTCTTGATTAAATGAGTAATACCCTTCTTTCTCAATCGTAATCATGTGCGGTCCCACTGGAAGCATCACTTCGACGGGAGTACTGCCATAGTTCACATTATCGATAGAGACTTTATCACTGTATTGGTTCGAGCGAATCGATAGGGTAACCCAAGCAATTTCTTTCTGTTTTTCTGTATTGGCTGAGTATTCGCCTGGAGCGAAACAGTATTGTGATTCGACATTCAACAACCGACATGGTGTGTTTTCATCCGGTCTTGCATCAAGTTGAACATCTAGTACGGCTTTGTACTTATTGCCATTGTAGAAACCTGAATCTACGGTTTTATGGCGCAGTACATGAATATTAAAAGAGACATTGGCCAAATGTTGTTGGACGAGCTTGGCCTCACTTGTGGCCTCTATTAACTTGGTTTGATACTGGTTTACCGCTTTCTGGAGCGCTAAGTCAGTGGTCTGTTTCGAGCATTGAGCCAATGTCATATCGGCACTACAAGCGTTAGTAAAGCTAACTTTCTCGGTGCTACTCTGTTTGAGTTCATCTCTTAAGCGCTCAACTCGCGCGCGTAATTTATGCTGTTCTAGCTCATTGATATTTTTGCTGACCGTGTTCTGCTCGGCCCTTTTTTGTGCCAGCAGTGCTTCTGACTCTTGGCGTTTTTGCTCAGCTTCTAAACGGTTTTTTTGATTCTGCTTTACATTAGCCCAAGCTGCTTGGTAGGCATTTTGTGAAGGCATGATGTCCAGTTCAGGATCATCAATCATTTTCATGTAATCGCGTTCTAAGTCAGTTTTTGCTTTTGCAAGTGCCTTATCAAAGAGTTGGGCTTGCTTTGTTAGCCTGTCTAACTCACTGTTGTGGTTGTTCACAACCACTTGTTGTTCATGGGTGGCCTTCTGGGCTGCCTGTAATTCGGACTGTTTAGTAAACAACGCATCATCAATGGCAATTACTGAGGAAGGCGTTCCTTCTGCCATCGTCGATGTTGCCACTAAGCAAGGCGAAAGTGCTAATAAGAGAGCGGGTAAACCTTGTCGCATTATTATCTACTTCAGTTAAGTTATTAGTTCATTGTGTCTATTCTAAACGAAAACACCATTTTGTCTGAAGTCATCTTTCAATAACTTAATGACAAAATGGCGTTTTAACCGCATCTTTGTGAATTACGACAGAAAAACAGAGTTTTTTTGAGGTAATTAACCCTCTTTATTCGGTCTTAGCTTTATCCAAACCGTATCATTGCCGTTAATTGTTAATACCCGGTTGTAGGTTTCGTAGCCATCTTTAGAGACGGTAACTTGGTGGCGGCCATTGGGCAAAACAATCTCAACAGGTGTACTGCCGTAGTTAATACCGTTGATGGTTACGGCATCGTTGTATTGATCCGACCTTACGGTCACATTTGCCCACTGTTTGTCATTTTTTTGCGTACCTTCAGACACGCCGCCTTTCAAACAGTATCGAGTTGACACGTTAAGCAGTTTACACGCAGCCACCGCTTCTGGTTTCGCTTGAAGCTGAGCTTGCATTTGGGTGAAGTATTCGTTGTTGCCTTCAAAACCACTGCGAATAATTTGGCTATCTTGTACATGGATATTAAGTTCCACGCCTTTCAGATTTTGCTTGGCAATGACCGATTCGGTTAGGTCATCAAGCAACTTGGCCCGAAACGTTTTTACCGCTTTTTGTTTGGTAAGGTGCTGTCCCTGATTTGAACACTCACCGAGTGTCATTGTCGTTGAACAGGTGGTTTTATAGCCAGTTTCAAGAACACTACTTTCACGCAGTTCGGCTTCGAGACGTTTGACCCTAGCTTCAATGCGCGACTCTTCGAGGTTCGCATACTCATTACTGAGACGAGCTTGCTTCTGTTTGATTTGAGACAAGCGCATTTCAACTTCGGTCATCGCTTGATTATTCTCAAGGCCTTCAGCTTGGTTCTGCTTCACTGATGCCCATGTTTCTTGGTACTTCTTTTGAAACGAGGCTAAATCTGTGTCTGGATCATCTAAAAGACGGCTATATTGTTTGTCCAAAGCAGACTTGGCTCGATTGCGTTTAGCATCAAGTTCTTCACTTTCTCGTTTAATACGAACATGTTCATTTTTAAGTTGTTGAAGCTTGGCTCCCTCTGCTTCGTATTCTGCAGAAATCGCGTCGATTTCCGTCTGTTTAGTAGTCATTTTTTCATCGATAGCGGTGACAGGATCTACCTGAATAACTTCTTCCGCGTACACCGATGCAGATACCCAAAAAGGGCTTAGCGCAAGCAATAGCGCTGGGATGCGACGTGTGATCATAGGTCCCTGCAACAAATTAACGTTTAACCACAAAAGTGGGAAAGACAAACTTTTGACAGCTTTAATGGATAAGCTGTATTCATAATGCAAAATTTATTCCGAACAATAGCAAAATTCACTTAAATCTATTACTAGGTGACTGATTTTGTAAATTTTATAATTGTGCATCTTCATTTTGAGCCTAATAGCGAAATATGCAAGTCTCTATTTTCGATCTATTTAGGGGTTTTGGGATTGAACACACATTGACCGTAATTTATGTGCACTTGATCATTGTTCCGTTTTGAAAAATCGATCTCATTTCACCCCTAAGCTTAAGCTTCATATGCACTTTGATGTTTAATTTTTAAAAAAATACAGCTTTGTTTTCGCTCCTGATAGTTTTGTTATAACATCAGCTTCTAACCTCAACCATGATGCAGCAATATGAGTGACTTTTCTTCGGCTAAGCTATCTAACTATCAACAAAATGACAAAGTTTTGTCGCCTAGGCCGGCAGAGTTAGTGACATTACCCTCGTACATGGAGTGTCATGATCATAGTTATACCCAAGTCGTTATCGGATTAAAAGGCCAAGCTGAGTTTGAAGTACAGGGTGTAGGCAATTTGGTGGGGCCGGGGCAAGGTTGTGTCGTTACCTCTGGAACTGGCCATGCGTTTGGTGGTGTCGTTGGGCAGTCGGATATCTTAGTGCTTAACCTTCCAATCTCCTGTGGAGATGACCCTTTGCTTCTACAAAAAATGAATGAGTTGTCGAATGCGGATATTTACTTTCAGCTGGATGGGCAAATCCAAAAGCTGATCCAATTGCTAGTTAAAGAGATGCAATCGAGTCCTGATGATTTACTGTTGAGCCGTGCCTGCAATGACACCGTTATGGCATTACTGCAACGCCATATTTCTGTATTTGAAACGCATCGCAAAGAATCTCGTTTTGATCTTGAAGCGATTGATCGTTATATCGATCTGCACCTTGGTCGTAAAATTTCAGTCGCTCAATTAGCGGGCCGCGTTTATTTAGGTGAAAGCCAATTTCATATGTTGTTCAAAGAGCAAATGGGGATCACGCCTCATCAATATTTGTTAGGTAAACGAATTGATATGGCAAAAGATTTGATTGAGCAAGGTTGTTTGAGTTTTGGTCAAATTGCGGAATTAACAGGCTTTTCTGGACAAAGTACCTTCACTCATTCATTTACTCGCTTGCAAGGTATTTCTCCATCGCAATACCGAAAATTGTGTCGTCGCTAATTCTTTATATCCCTGCCTCTTTTTTGTTTGTAATTCCCACATCATTTTTATATTGCTTGCCTTGACCTATCGGCAACACGTGCATCTTTGGTTAAATTTTGGAAACAATGTTGCTATTTTCTGCTTTGTGCATGATGTCAATTGATGTGATTGTGTTTTTATTTTGTTAATAGCCAGAGTTTTTAGCAAAAAACTCGGAGTTTTTGACAAGTATTCTTCTCGCGCTCAAAATACACTGCCAGCCATTGCAGGAAACCCGACCTTTTTCGGGAGTGAGATTGAGGAAAACGCATGTTTACAGCAACAGATGTGTTGAATGCAGATTTTATCGAGCAACCGCTTGATAAGCTGTGGTCGCTGATCTCTCCACTTTATATGGTGGACGAATCTCAATGGCTGAAGCAGTTATTACCGCTGGCAACAGCTACAGAATCAGAAAAATCGGCGATATTAAATAAAACAACCCAGTTAATCGAAGCGATCCGAGCCGACAAAAAAGCGGTGCAAATGATCGATGCCTTATTACTTGAGTACAGTTTAGATACGCAAGAAGGTATTTTGTTGATGTGTTTGGCTGAAGCTCTGATGCGCATTCCCGATGCGGAAACCGCGGATGCTTTTATTAAAGATCGCCTCAGCGTTGCGGATTGGAAATCTCATCTGAAAAATTCTGACTCTGTCTTTGTCAATGCGTCCACGTGGGGGTTGATGCTGACTGGTAAAGTGATTGGCCTTGCTGATGTGGATACGACTAGTCCAACGCAGGCGGTTAATCGTCTAGTGAATAAGCTTTCTGAGCCAGTGATTCGTAAGGCTATGCACCAAGCGATGAAGGTGATGGGCCACCAATTTGTGCTAGGCCGAACCATTGAAGAAGCACAAAAAAATGGCCGTCCTATGCGTGATAAAGGCTATACCTATTCATTTGATATGCTCGGTGAAGCGGCGTTAACCACGGCCGATGCCAATAAATATTTCAAAGATTATTTGATGGCGATTGAGGCGGTTGGCCGCGAGAAATATGGCTTATCAACCAGCCCGGCACCGTCCGTATCAATCAAGCTTTCTGCATTGCATCCGCGTTATGAGGTGGCTAATCAAGAGCGCGTGCTGAGCGAGCTTTATAGCACACTGCTACAGCTTTTAGCCCGTGCTATCGAGCTGGATGTGGCGATCACTATTGATGCAGAAGAAGCAGACCGTTTAGAGCTGTCATTAAAGCTATTTGAAAAGATATATCGCAGTGAGCCCGTGAAAGGGTGGGGGAAATTTGGTTTAGTTGTACAAGCTTACTCTAAGCGCGCTTTACCCGTTTTAGTTTGGCTTAATGGGTTGGCGAAACAGCAAGGTGATGTGATCCCACTGCGTTTAGTCAAAGGGGCGTATTGGGATAGCGAAGTGAAGTGGTCTCAGCAAAGTGGCTACAGCAACTATCCGGTATACACACGTAAAGAAGCTACTGATGTAGCCTATTTGGCTTGCGCTCGTTTTCTTTTAAGCGAGGGTGTTCGTGGTCATATTTTCCCTCAATTTGCCAGTCATAATGCACAAACCGTGACCGCGATTGCGGTGATGTCACAACACAAAGATTTTGAGTTCCAGCGTCTGCATGGCATGGGTGATGCTCTTTATCATCATGCAATGAAAGCCTATCAACAATCGGTGCGAATTTATGCTCCAGTAGGTAGTCATAAAGACTTACTGCCTTATTTAGTTCGTAGATTGCTTGAAAATGGTGCGAACAGTTCGTTTGTGCATCGTTTAGTTGATGCTCGTTGTCCTATTGATACGTTAACGCAACATCCCGTCGATATGTTGCTCTCGTTTGATTCTTTACCAAATACCAAAATCCCTTTGCCACCGCATATCTTTGCCGAGCGCGTTAATTCCTATGGTGTCAATATTGATATTGAAAGTGAGGCAACGCCTTTTGAAGCGAAAGTAGAATGTTGGCTCAGTAAACAGTGGCATGCTTCTCCTATCATCAATGGTGTTGCTCAGTTCGAAAGCATGATCAAGGTAGGGGCATCGCTGGAAGTTGTGACTGCGCCGTATGACCGTAGGAAGCATGTTGGACAAGTGGTATTTGCCAACCTTGATCATGTTTCCGAAGCTATCTCAATAGCGGAGCAATCCTTTGCTGCTTGGAAGCAAGAAGAGCACAGTGTTCGCGCGGGCAAACTTGATAAACTTGCTGATTTACTCGAAGAGAACTTGGCTGAACTGGTCGCCATTTGTCATCACGAAGCAGGGAAAACCATTCACGATAGCATTGATGAAGTCCGCGAAGCGGTAGATTTTTGTCGCTATTACGCCAAACAAGTTTCCGCGTTAACACCCTTTGAAGTGACGAGTTTTGATAATGAAAAGCGTAAAGTGAGTCGTGAAGGTCGTGGTGTTTTCGTGTGTATTAGCCCATGGAACTTCCCTCTTGCGATTTTTCTTGGGCAAATCACGGCAGCGTTAGTTGCGGGTAATACGGTCGTTGCCAAACCCGCAGAACAAACCAGTTTGATTGCTTCGCGTGCCGTGGAACTGATGTTGGAAGCTGGCTTTCCTGCTGGCGTTATCCAATTGTTACCCGGACGTGGTGCAGAAATTGGCAGTGCGCTGACTTCTCACCCTGCCATTGCAGGTGTCGCGTTCACTGGATCAACAGCGACCGCGCAACGTATCAATCAAGCTCTTGCTCAACGTGACGCCGCGCCAGTGCCGTTGATTGCAGAAACGGGTGGGCAAAATGCGATGATCGTTGATAGTACGGCTTTACCCGAGCAAGTGGTCAGAGATGTGATTCGTTCTGCCTTTGCTTCGGCCGGGCAGCGCTGCTCTGCATTACGAGTGCTATTTGTTCAACAGGATATTGCCGATCGCATCATCAGCTTGATTCATGGTGCGATGAATGAGCTCAAGATTGGTCTTCCTTACCTCCACAGTACCGATGTCGGCCCTGTTATTGATGAAAAAGCCAAACAAAAGTTGCTCTCTCACATTGAACAGATGACCAAGACACAGACCAAAGTTGCGCAATTAGAACTCAGTTCGGAGTGCCAACACGGCGATTTTGTACCGCCAGCGGCTTTTGAAATTTCAGATATTCACTGCTTAACCGAAGAACAATTTGGGCCGATCTTACATATCGTGCGTTTTAAATCGCGTGAGCTGGCCGATGTCGTGCAGCAAATTAATCAAACTGGTTTTGGTTTAACCATGGGGATCCATAGCCGCAATGAAACGACGTATCGTTGGATAGAAAAACACGCCCGAGTAGGTAACTGTTACATCAACCGTGATCAAGTGGGTGCGGTGGTGGGCGTGCAACCATTTGGTGGGCAGGGGCTTTCTGGTACCGGACCAAAGGCAGGTGGCCCACATTACTTATACCGTTTTACTCAAACTGAATTTTCTCAGTAATAAAGGCTCAGGAGAATTAGCATGGTTCATCAAGTAACACGTTTTTCTGACGCTTTTTCAGCATGGGAAAATTGGAATATCACCGATTTTGATTCTAAATGTGAGTGCTTACTTTCATTTAAAAATCTACTAGAAAGCGCTATGCCACAACTGGCAACAGTGATTTCTTACCATCTTCATCAGGCATCGGCGCTGTTGGCGCATTCGCATCAATTGATCGGTCCTACTGGAGAAACCAATGAGCTATACACCGCAGGTCGGGGCGTGGCTGTGATCATCCAAGGTGAACACAGTGATAAAGCGCAACAGGCGGTGGCAGCTCAGCTTTGTGCCGCTCTTGTGGCAGGCAATAGCGTCGTCTTATGTAGTGACGATGCGATGTTGATTCGAACACTGCAAGCGGCATTTGAGCAGTCAACACTCCCTACTAATCTCATTCAGTTTACGTCTTTTGATGCTTATCATCCGTTGATGGCGTCGGACGTTCGAAGTGTAGGTTACGTTGGGAACACTTCGGTTGAGCGTAGCCTCAACCGTCAGCTAGCTGATCGTAATGGTGCGATTGTCAGCCTAGTTTCTGAAACGGACTTGAGCGCGATCCCCGTGGCTCATGATCCTCACTTATCGTTGCGCTTTATTACCGAGCGTACTCGCACAATAAATATAACAGCAGTGGGTGGTAATGCGACCTTGCTTGAGCTTGGTAGCGAAACCCATTAATCCTTTCTGTTTTATCCTCTTCTTCGGAAGAGGACATGGAAGGCGATCTTTTAAAGAGGACAAACACAATGGAAAATAGCTTTGCTATTACAACCACCTTTATCCTGTATCTTATTTTGATGCTGGCTATTGGTGTGGTTGCATACCTTCGAACGAAGAACTCCGCAGATTATTTCTTAGGAGGGCGATCACTGGGCCCTTGGCCTGCGGCTTTATCGGCGGGTGCATCTGATATGAGCGGTTGGTTATTGCTCGGTTTACCTGGTTACGCGTACGCCGCTGGTATTGAGGCTTTCTGGCTAGCGGGTGGCTTATTATTGGGCACATGGGCTAACTGGTTAGTGAATGCTAAGCGCTTGCGCACTTATAGCATCACGACAGATTCATTAACATTACCTGAATTTTTATCACGCCGTTTTAATGATAAATCTAAACTGATTCAAACCATTTCAGCCTTCTTTATTTTGCTGTTCTTCCTCTTTTATACCAGTTCTGGCCTTGTGGCTGGCGGTAAACTATTTGAAACGGTATTTGGTTTAGATTATTCAACCGCAGTTATTATTGGCACCATTTGTGTGGTCTCCTACACACTGTTTGGTGGATTTTTAGCCGTTTCTTGGACTGACTTAGTGCAAGGCCTATTGATGGCCGCGGCATTAATGATTGTGCCCATCGCGGCAATCAACGGTGGTTTGGGTCAACTGAGTCAAGATCTATCCGCAATAAACCCAGAGCTACTGACGCTGTGGCATGATGTGAAAGGTGAGCCGTTAACGGGCGTTGCCATTATCTCATTAATGGCATGGGGGCTTGGTTATTTTGGTCAACCCCATATTTTGGCGCGTTTTAAAGCTTCCCGCTCAAATAAAGATCTCACCACTGCACGTCGTATTGCGGTCATTTGGACCGGTTTATCCATGGCGGGAGCCTTGTTGGTTGGCTTAGTTGGGCTTGTTTATGTGACGAACACAGGTTCGCTGGAGCTGGCAGATGGTGAAAAAATCTTCATGCTGCTAGTGAATGCGATTTTCCATCCAGTTATTGCAGGTATTTTGCTTGCGGCTATTCTTGCGGCAATTATGAGTACCGCTGACTCGCAATTATTAGTTTCTTCCTCTGCGTTAGCGGAAGATTTTTATAAGCAAGTCATCAAGCAAGATGCAACGTCGGAGGAGATAGTTCGTGTTGGCCGCTTTGCAGTGATTCTAATTTCTATCGTTGCGTTAGTGCTGGCCATGACACCAGATAGTTCCGTGCTCGGCTTAGTTTCGTATGCATGGGCGGGCTTTGGCGCCGCATTTGGCCCTGCAGTGGTATTGAGCCTTTATTGGTCTCGAATGAACCGCAATGGTGCACTAGCCGGCATTATTGTTGGTGGCGTGACAATTGTGGTTTGGAAACAACTGTCTGGCGGTTGGTTTGATGTGTATGAAATTGTTCCTGGGATCATTTTCTCTGTACTTGCGATCGTTGTGGTGAGCTTAGCGACAGCTGAACCCGAAGAGAGCGTGAGAGCACAGCACGTGACCTTTAAAAAGCAGCTGGTTGAACTAGATTGACATTCATACCGTTGTTCAATAACTAGCCCCTTTCTGAGGGGCTTTTTTGTACAGGTTAGATTGTGTAGTGTGCTTAGCAGAAAATAAGGAGATTGGGATGGACGTTTTTTGAAGATAGCTCACGAAACACACACTAAAGTTTGAGAAAAATGAACCTGTAGGCGCAAAATGTGTCAATTATCAATAATGATGCAAATTGTAGGGATTATTGGACCATGTCAAAAGCTTATTGCACCTGTTGTCGTAAAGAGACACCACATAAAGTCGTGATGAAGCGCTGTCAGTCAGAACCTTGTTCAACGTGGCAAGGTGTTCAAAAGTTTTTTGCGCTCATTATACAAGGTGAACCTCATTACAAAATGGAAAAGCAAGGTTTTTGCCGAGTATGTAATCACCCATCAACATTAAGCCATACTGACTTCTCACGCGTCCGCGTTCTCTAAATACTTCCAGCACTGCGCTAAGTTTTTGGCGTAGTGCGCTTCTCGCTCAAAAGATAATTTTGCTTTTATTCGGCTGACTAAGTTTGATTTAGCGCACATTCACGTGCCGTTCTATTGCACGAGTGTCAAGTATTGGGAACTTAGGCAAAGTAATAATCCATAGTTGTAATACTCTCAAGCCCATTACTTTGGTGAACAAGCTTCAAGGAGCATTGCAATGCAATTGAGTTTAAAGAGAAAAATGGTGTTCTCTGTGGTTGCTGCTATTACATTGACAGCCGCTGCATTGGTTATGGTTGGCTATCAAACCTTTAAAACCGACAGCTGGAGAGCGATTGAGAGTGAAGCGCGTAATACATTACAGGCTCATGCAAAAGGGATTGGTGACTGGTTTAATGGTAAACAAAAAACGCTGCTAGGATTAAAAAACGAAATCGAGCGTAATCCACAATTAGACATTGTTCCTCACCTACGCCAAACCTTGGAGTCTGGTGAATTTGGGCTGAGTTATTACGGTAATGAACAGGGCGATATGATCCGCAATGACGGATCGCGTAACCAAAATGGTTATGATCCTCGTGAGCGTGGTTGGTATAAAGAAGCCAAAGTCGCGGGTAAACCGATCACAACCGCCCCCTACGTCAGCGTTACCATGCAAACCTTAGTGGTGACATTGGCAGAACCTGTCCGTCAAAATGGCCAACTGATTGGCGTCGCCGCTTCCAATTTAGCTTTGGGTAAATTGATCAAGGACGTCTTAGCTATTGAGGTTCCCGGGAAGGGCAATGCTATTTTGGTGAATACCAAGGGGCTAATTGTTGCCCATCCCAATCAAGAGCTTATTTTAAAACCTACCCAAGAAATGGCCTCACAACTGACCATTCAAAGCATATCAGAGGCGGCAAATTCTCAATTACCACTCTTTGTTGATATTGATGGTCAGGCCAAAGTATTGATGGCGCAAAGTATTGAACATACCGACTGGCTGTTGGTTATGGTGATGGACAAAACGGTTCTTGAACAGCCACTCAATGACATGCTATTGAAACAGAGTTTGATTGGCTTGATGATTTTAGTGATCTTGGCATTAGCGACCTCATGGTTCGTCGCTCGTCAGTTGAATGAGTTGAGTAATATTGCTCAAGCTTTGTCAGATATCGCCGAAGGTGATGGCGATTTAACCCGTCGTTTAGCCGTTCGCAGTGACGATGAAGTCGGTATCTTAGCGGATAAGTTCAATAAATTTGTCGATCGCATCCATGTCATGGTGCAAAGCGTGCGTGATGTTTCCGTTTCCCTTAACCAAGGAGCGACACAGGCTGCGAGCTCAGCCAGTCAACGTAGTGAACGGATTCGTACTCAACAAGATGAAATTACTATGGTTGCAACTGCGGTAACTGAAATGGCGTCTGCGACCGCTGAAATCGCGGGCAATGCTGATAATACCGCTAAAAATGCCAATGAATCGGTTGAGCTTGGTGCACAAGGCTATCGCCAGATGCAGCAAAGCAAACAGTCAATCAATCAGTTAGCACAAGAGCTTAGCAGTGCTGTGGGCATCATTGGTGAATTAGAAGTGCACGCTAATGAGATTTCAACCATTCTGTCGACCATTCGTTCGATTGCAGAGCAGACAAATTTGTTGGCCTTGAATGCGGCGATTGAAGCGGCGCGCGCCGGAGAGCAAGGTCGTGGCTTTGCGGTTGTAGCTGATGAAGTCCGAGTGCTTTCTCAGCGTACTCACGCCTCTACCGAGGAGATTCAGTCTAAAATTTCCGGTTTGCAAAAGGTAACGACCAATGCTGTTTCTGTCATGACGGAAAGCCATAAACTGGTCGAAACAAGTGTGCAAGATGTGAACCATACAGGAGAAAGCTTACACGCAATCAGCGAAGCCATTCAGATGATCAGTGATATGGCGACACAAATTGCATCAGCAGCAGAAGAGCAATCTTTGGTGACAGCGGATATTAATGGCAACACCGAATCGGTACGTGAAGTCAGCGACCAACTCGCCAGTGATGCGCAAAATGCAGTGCAACAAGCTCATGAAATGCACCGTTTAGCGAATGAGTTAGATAAAGAAATTTCTCGCTTCAAACTGTAATCATCTCAACATACTCAAAGTAAAGAGGCGATAAATAGATTACAACCAAGAAAGTGGGTGCTTGCTCACTTTCTTTTCCTTTTTTCTCCTCAGTCTTTTTATTCTAACGTTCCCCTATTCTATGTGATTTATATCACAATGCCTTGTGATGATAGGTTGGTTTAACGCTGTAAGCCATTATTGTATGCCATATCACTTCTTTTGAGAGCGCCGTGCAAAACCATGAGCCTAGACCGCATCGACCAACAGATTTTACGTATTTTGCACAGTAAAGGACGGCTTCCCGTTGTTGAGCTGGCAAAGTTGGTGAATTTAACCACATCTCCTTGTTCTGATCGTGTTAAACGCTTAGAAAAGGAAGGGTATATCAAAGGCTACCATGCAGAACTGTGCCCAGAAAAGTTAGGTCTGGATGTACAAGTGTTCATTCATATTCGATTGGATCAAACCAGTTTCTCTATTTTTGAGCGTTTTTCACAAGCAGTGGCGGACATTCCAGAAATTGAAGCATGTTATTCATTGTCCGGTGATTTTGACACCATGATCAAAGTGAGGGTGAAAGATATGAAAGCCTACCAAAGTTTTATGTCTGGCAAGTTGGGGACATTGCCGGGAGTGATTCAAACGCGCAGTGAATTTGTGATTGAAGAACATAAAGCCAGCTTTGGCATTAATCCTGAGCTCATTTCCAAGACGCTGCCTTAGCTGCGAATGAGGTGAAATACGGTGCAAGAAACAGAACAGCAACAGCCCTTAACTAAAGACGTTACGACACTTTTTACTAGGTTAAAACAGCAGACAATAGCAGAGCCGTATCCTAGCCTTGAGCAAAGACGTATTTGGTTGCAGCGCTTAAAAACCGCGTTACTCAGTGAACAGGCCGCGCTCGTTGAGGCTTTAAATCGGGATTATGGTTATCGGAGTCGCTTTGATAGTACGGTTTGCGATCTGCTACCGGCCGTTTCACACATTAATTACACGCTAAAACACCTCAAATCGTGGACAAAATCGCAATCGCGTCATGCAGGTTGGCTATTACTGCCGTCGACAGTGAGCGTTCACTATCAACCCTTGGGTCTTGTGGGGGTGATTGTACCTTGGAATTTTCCTATCGTGCTCAGTATGGCTCCATTAGTCACCGCATTGGCAGCAGGTAATCGCGCTATGGTCAAATTGAGCGAACATACGCCTTGCACCAACCAAGTGTTGATGCGTATTTTTGCGACGGTCGATGAAGCGGTTGATACTGTAGAAGGTGGGGCTGACGTTGCCGCACAGTTCAGTGCGTTACCCTTTGATCATCTGTTATTTACGGGGTCAACACCGGTAGGTAAATTGGTTGCCCAAGCGGCTGCGAAAAACCTAACACCAGTAACGTTAGAGCTTGGCGGGAAATCCCCCGTGATCATTGCACCTGATGCTGACCTTGCGCGTAGCGTTGATAACATCATGCTTGGCAAAGCCATCAATGCAGGGCAGATCTGTGTTGCTCCTGATTATGTTTTACTGCCGGAAGGCAAACAACAAGCCTTTGTGGAGCTCTATCTGCAACGCTTTAAGCGCTATTTTTCCACTAAAGATGGCTATGATACGTCACATATTATTAATCAAACCCAGTTTGATAGGCTGCAACAATACTTAGACGATGCTAAACAAAAAGGGGCCACATTGCATCCCGTAGAAGGCGATGCAAAAGCGGGAACGTATCAATTTTTGCCTTGCTTAGTGACGAATTTGAAGGTTGATATGTTGTTATCCCAACATGAGATATTTGGCCCCATATTGCCGGTATTGAGCTATCACAGTTTGGATGAAGCGATAGCTTATATCAACGCTCGCCCACGTCCGTTAGCTTTATATTTAATGAGTGATGATCACGAGGTGATCAAACAGGTTAGTACACAAACGCATAGTGGTGGCCTAGCGGTGAACGATACTCTGTTACATGTGGCCGCCGATGATGCCCCCTTTGGCGGTATTGGCGATTCTGGGGTTGGGCACTATCACGGGATTGAAGGTTTTAAGACCTTTTCACACGCCAAAACCGTATTGTTTTCTAAGCGTTGGTTGCCACGTAGCCAGTGGATGCTGCGTTATCGTTTAGTGATGCTGGCAATATTACGCAGGCTATTTATTCGCTAATCAATGGACCACACATTTTTAATATCAGGCCATCCCCAGTTGGTCAGTGCAACGTCTTTGAGCACACCCTGAAAACGTAATGTTTGCTTATGGTGGAACAAAGGGACGAGGCAGTATTCGTTGATCAAACTCGATGCTAGCGGTTCCAACGCGATAAGGTAGTGTGTCAATGGTGTCGTTGATCGAATGTCGATTAACGCTTTGAGCAGCCATTGGCTCTCTGCGGGGCCAATGCAATGGTGCAACATTGGGTTGCCAAATAAATGGCTAAATGCACTGAAATGCCGATTGTCATCTAAATTAATATTGGTGATAACTATGGTTTCGTACAATTTACCTTGCTGGGCCAGAAAATTCAATTCTCGGTAGGAGTAAATGTTGACGGCAGCAGCCAGCCCCATCTCCTCTAAAATATGTTTCACACCGAAGGCGCAATGAATCAGTACCGTGTAGTCATAGACGGCAATCGATATTTGATTTGGCAGGCTTGCTTTGGGCGCTGGTGGTCGCACCACAGGTTGCCATACTGGCAGTAGGTTACTGGCAACGACTGCGTCAAACTTAGTTGGTTGTTGTGCTAAATAGTGCTCTAGTTTTTCTCCAGATATCTCGGTAGCTAGGTAGCGTTTCTGATTTTCATTGAGAGGTGAATGAGCACCTTGATTGAACAAAATAAACATGCAGCCATCTTCCACTCTTGATGACTGATTAGAGGTGATGATCGCCAGTTCTTCAACGTTACTCAGCTCTACATCGTGGTGGCAAGAGATGTTTTGTTGCTGATTTTTTTGTTTGATATGCATGCCTTGAGGGTACAACTCGTCTTCATTTAAAATCCAAATTGTGACGTGATCCGTTAAAGCTCGGCAGCCATAGAATTGGTCAAATGCGCTTAAAATGAGTTTGTGAGGTGAGTGATCTTGAACTTGAAATGGGCCACAACCTGTCACCATTGGGGAGTATGCATTGTTCACTTGGCTGGCTGGTTGAATTGAATATTTGACGCCAGAGAGCAACCCTGCAAATCCTAAATCAGATTGATTAAGAGAAAATACTACTTTTTGTGGTTGTGGTGCGCTTACATCAACCAAATGCGCGAGCTCTTTTTTGTACTCTTCCAAACTAGAGAGTTTGGCAAATAAACTCACGATCGTATTAGCATCAATCGGTGAGCCATCGTGAAACGCTAATCCGGGGCGAAGATAAAATACCCACTGAAAATGCTGCGCATCATACTCCCAGTGATGGGCTAATTCTGGATGAAAGCGTCCTTGTTCATCACACTGGATGAGGCAGCAATAGATTTGCCTGAGCAGAAATCGCTCACTACTACGCTGTATTTGATGGGGCACTAGCCGTTCAAATGGTCGTTTATACGTCAGTTGAATGTGTAAGCGACCTTCGCGAATAGATGCGCCGGAAGTACTTTGCAACAAACGCCCAAACACTACCTCATCATTATCCAGTATGGTTAAGGCTTTTTCATATTTCCCAGCCAAAATTTGCTCTTTCGCGAGCATTTGTTTGATTGTGTCTAAATCGAGGTTCAGGCGCAGTATCGAGCGTTGGTTACGTCCGACTTTGGGTTGCCACTTGAGCCAACCTTGTTGCTGCATTTTAGCCACCAGATTTCGTGCATGACGCGGTGAGGTGAATAAACATTCTGCA
This sequence comes from Vibrio sp. V15_P4S5T153, assembly GCF_963874485.1. Taxonomy (NCBI): domain Bacteria; kingdom Pseudomonadati; phylum Pseudomonadota; class Gammaproteobacteria; order Vibrionales; family Vibrionaceae; genus Vibrio; species Vibrio sp. V15_P4S5T153. Next base: position 427,148 of record NZ_CAWNHR010000018.1, read on the forward strand.
ACCTGTGTTAACGACACTTTAATCTCTTGACCCACACCAAGCACGGTCAGGCGTGTGTAATAACGTAATAAAGTAAGATCAGACACTCGCAAATCCTCTGGATGAAAGGGAAGAGATAGGCAGTTCAGTTCTTCGCACGGCCTTGCGCTTTGCCCTCCTTGATGGTCAAGTTGTTTGAGTATAGTAGCGAATTTATGAAGAACTAAATAAGATATATTAATGTTCATTTGTTCCTCATTTATTGATTTTTAGTTTTTAAATATCGTTTTAAGGCTAATTTCGATGATATGAGGAATTAAAAAATAAAAAATTCTCAGTTTTTGTATTCCTTGTTTTGATTCACAATCAACGCATCGATAGCTGAGGAGGTGAATGATGAACGACCCCATAACGACTGACACCAAACAGCCAACACCGCTGGCGATCTATTACCGCCAGCGTTTAGAAAAATCACGTAACCCTATAGAGGTAATGGCGATTTTAGCTCTGATTCATTTATGTCACTGGTGACCATGAATAAAGGCATCTTGCATACCCTAAACTCTTGAGTTAGCTATGCTCCTGTTACCCCCAACTGCATAATTGCAGGATGCCTTTCCTTTTCGATATACATCACTTTTTCTTCGTCCTACTTTTCATCTTTATCGTAAACGACTACCATGACATCGCTTTTTTAAAGCCAATTTATATTTTAAATTCTCAGGGCGGGGTGAAATTCCCCACCGGCGGTGTGTTTGTTTTTTCAGTTGAGAAGGCAGATGAGCCCGCGAGCGCTCGATGTATCGAGGTCAGCAGATCTGGTGAAAAACCAGAGCCGACGGTTATAGTCCGGATGAGAGAGAATGAAGAGACGCCAGTTAGTTCGCTAGCTGGTGCAATTTGTTTTGGATTTGATCCCTCATAGCAGCCCTGATTCTGGTGATTTTTTAGGAGTACAACCATGAATCAGCTATCTCTACTTGCCAAATTTGGCGACCCTATTACTCGTGTTGAAAACGCACTGTCTGCGCTTAAAGAAGGGCGAGGTGTGTTGTTGCTTGATGATGAAGATCGTGAAAATGAAGGCGATATCATTTATGCGGTTGAGTCACTGACCACACAACAAATGGCACTGATGATCCGTGAATGCAGTGGCATCGTCTGCCTATGTTTGACCGATGAACAGGCTAATCAACTGCAACTGCCCCCGATGGTAATGCATAACAATAGCGCAAACCAAACCGCTTTTACTGTCTCGATTGAAGCAAAAACAGGTGTAACTACGGGCGTTTCAGCGCAAGACCGAGTGACCACAATAAAAACCGCGGCCCGCTTTGATGCTAAAGCCGATGATCTTGCACGCCCCGGCCATGTCTTCCCACTTCGCGCTCGGGCGGGAGGTGTTTTGGCTCGTCGTGGGCATACAGAAGGGACGGTTGATCTTATGCAAATGGCGGGTTTAATGCCTGCGGGCGTATTGTGTGAACTCACCAATCCTGACGGTTCCATGGCCAAAACACCCGAGATCGTTGCGTTCGGGCAAAAGCACAATATGCCTGTATTGACGATTGAAGATATGGTGCTGTATCGAACAAGATTTGAACTCAAACAGGCTTAATGAATGTCGAAGGGAGGCTAGGTGCGTCCCTTCACATTACTCCGATTTAATCTGCTCATTTTGAAATGAGAAGTGCATAAAATTATTAACGTTCGATTAAACTTATGTAGATTGACGATGTTATTTTTGCCGAGGTTGAGCATGCTATTTAATAAGAAAATGCAAAAAGAAAATGATGATTTGAAGGCTCAGATAGCTGCATTACAAGCACAGCAAAGACTTGAGCAACAAAAGTGGCAAGATGAAATTCAGCAGCTAAAAGAACAGCTGGCCTTATTGCGTACATCAACTCAATTAGAGTCTGATTTGATGGCCAGCCATTTGAGTGGTAGCCACATGCTAGAAGCCATCCGTTCTGGTCTGGCTCACAATGCTGAGAATTTATTGCGTGAGAACGAATCACTGAAGCAACTGAATAGTATTTTTGGTCAGACAAGCACAGCAATTAATCACTTATCTTCTCGAGCAGAAAAAATTGCAGAATACGCTCACGCTAGTATGGAGTCGGTGACTGTTCTAGATAAAACAACCATTTCGATTGGCCAGTTAGTCGGCACGATCCAAGAGATTTCGCAACAGACCAATTTATTGGCACTGAATGCAGCTATTGAAGCGGCACGCGCAGGTGAAGCGGGTCGAGGTTTCGCGGTCGTGGCCGATGAAGTACGGGCATTAGCTTCCAAAGCCAATGATGCCAGCACTAAGATTGAATCTTTAGTTGGGCAAGTTCAGAACCAAACGGAAAGTATTAAAGGTTCAGTGAATCAGAGTCAAGAATGTGCAATCGAAGTAGAAAATGCTTCAAATGAATTAAAACAGACGGTAACAATCGTTTTAGACAAATCAAAACAAATGCAAGAAGTTATTCGTATTGCGACGGCGTGTTCTTTCCTTGATACGGTGAAATTGGATCACGCAGTTTGGAAAAATGAAGTGTACGATCACATCCTCAATCGTCGGTTTGAACATGGGATGAATACTCATCAAGAGTGCCGTCTAGGTAAATGGTATTTTGAGGGTGATGGTGCGCGTGAATACAGCCAGCTTCCCAGCTTTGCTGGTTTGAATGCTCCTCATAAATTGGTGCATGATTCAGGAAAGAGTGCACTGAAGTCTGGTCAGAATGGTGATTGGACACAACTGATTAAGCAAGTTGATACTATGGAATTGGCCAGTAAATCGGTGGTTGATTCGATAGACCGATTACTAAAAGAGGTAGTAAACACACATTAAACTCAGACGGTATTACGTAAAATAGATAGGTGTCCGATCGCTCTTCTGCTACAGTGGCGCGCTATTTCTTCACAGTCTGTTATCTTGATGGCACTGGAAATCTAACCCTAGGATCTATTTTGACCAATAACGATATTTTACGCCGTATTCGCTACACTTTTGACTTTAAAGACTCAGCTATGGTTGAGATTTTTGCTGCGGCGGACGGCTGCGTTACTCAAGAGCAAGTGACTACTTGGCTAAACAAAGAGACGGAATCTGTGTTGAGTGATGTGGATCTAGCGATATTTCTCAATGGTTTAATCAATACAAAGCGTGGTAAACGCGATGGTGAACAACCTCAGCCTGAAACACGCTTAACCAATAATATGATTTTCATGAAATTGCGTATTGCGCTGGATATGAAAGCAGAAGATATTTTAGACACATTAGCTTTCATCGATTTTCGTTTAAGTAAGCACGAGCTCAATGCATTTTTCCGCAAGCCTGACAATAAACACTACCGTGAATGTAAAGATCAGATCCTGCGTAACTTTTTAATGGGTGTTCAGCGTCAGTTGCGTCCAGAAGATAAACGCGAATATCAAGAAAAAATCGATTAAACCAAAGAAATCTCCTGTAAGTCATTAGGGATCTCTTCATTGAAAAAAGCCATGTTGACATGGCTTTTTTACTTTTTTACTTAGTGATCAACGATCTTCATTCTGACGCTTACGAATATCAGTTTTACCTCTTCTTGCTAAACTTTAAAGCGGTCCACCAACTCATAGAGTTCGTTGGCTCGGCTATTCAGCTGTTGGCTACCCGCTTGGTTCTGATTAGCCAGTTCAGCCGATTGACTACTTTGATCAGATATCACCACAATGCGCTCTGATATCTCTTGCCCAACAATACTTTGCTCTTCTGTTGCAGTTGCGATCAGCGCGTTCATATCCATAATCGTGGCAATAGAGTCTTGAATTTTTTGTAATGCTGTCGATGCGGCATTGGCTTTTTCTACGGTGCTTAAGCTACGGCTTTGGCTTGAATCCATCGCTTTAACTGCGGCATCAGAGGCATTTTTCAGTTGCCCGATCATGGCATGAATTTGCCCTGTACTGTCTTGGGTACGGCTGGCTAATTTTCGGACTTCATCTGCTACTACGGCAAATCCTCGTCCTTGCTCGCCCGCGCGAGCCGCTTCAATCGCTGCGTTTAACGCCAGTAGATTGGTTTGTTCAGCAATATCTTGGATAACCGCAAGTAGAGACGAAATGTTTTTCACATCGCCTTCCAGTTTTGAAATCACAAGGCTCGCTTCAGCGACCTCTTTGGCGAGATCCTGTACCGATTGTGCTGCCGAATCAACAATCTCATGGGCATCTTTGGCGTTGTCGTCAGCATCTTTTGCTGATTGAGCGGCATGATGGGCGTTGTTCGAGATCTCTGTTGCAGTCGTGGTCATTTCTGTCATCGCTGTCGCTACTTGATCGGTCTCTTCACGTTGCCCTGATGCAATGGCGTCAACTTGTTGTGCTCGTTGTGTCATGTCATTGGTTTCATCCACAACCTGTTGCCCAACTTGGTGTACGCGCGCAATGATACTTTGCAAGCTGGAGACAAAGGCATTGAAGTTATCACTTAGTCTTGCAAATTCAGGGGCGTTGAATTTTTCCATTCTTGCAGTTAAATCAGCGTCACCGCTTGCAAATGAACGAATCGATAAATCAAATAGCTCGAGAGGACGCATGATACTGCGATTTAAAATGATGGCGAAAAAACCGACGATGAGGATAATGATCAAGCTCATCAAACCGATATTGACTAAACTGCTTTGCATATTTTCCGCAGCGAGTGTTTCCATGTTGGCGATTACGGCATCAATGTCATCGGTGTAAAAGCCAGTGCCTATCGTTAGATCCCATTGTGGTAAATAGGTAGAATAGGCCAATTTAGGTAGTGGTGTCGTCTCTCCCGGCTTGGGGAAATAGTAGGTAGTGAACTTATCTACTTTGGCATTTTTGATTAAATCTTGGATTAAATAGTTGCCATGCGTATCTTGCATGTTCCAAAAGTTATCGCCTAAACCAGCATTACTTTGGCCCAGTAGTAGTCGATCCCCTTTGCTATTGTAGCCAAAGATATAGCCACTATTTTCAAACGCGATGTCACGCAGTATGGTGATGGCTTCGCTGAGGGGAGCGTTCTTTTGTTTGAGTGATTTGAGCGCTGTATCGGCAATTTGCAGATATGAACGCAGCTCATTTTGTTTCATCTCCATCATGCTAGCGCGGGTAGCAGCCATTTGTTCGTGATTCAGTTTTTGTGTTTCTGAAAAACTGAGATACATCATACTTAACGAAATAATCAGTAGCGGAACAATGGATAGCACGTAGAGTCTTTGGCGAATAGTCAGGCTCATGGTTATTTCCTGTTGTTATGTTATTGGCCTTGGTACTTTAACTGACGGTTGACATGCTCGTTGTTGTTATAAATATAGCTTAGCTAAGTTTGCGGCACCGCGTCTTACAAAGAGCATATTTTCATATGAAAAATGGGTGTTATGTCAAATTGGAATGCTAAGTAGAGTTGTTATGCCCTCTATGACTTGCCAGTGGCTTTCATTTCACTGGTTTAAGCTTAATTTCTATATAGAGTATAGATAGGCTGTGATATACTCCGCGCCCACTTTACTTTCGAAGAGCCAGTGACCATGAGCCTGAAAAATGAAATTCAACAACTCAATAACCGTTTAGATACGTGTCGCCATAAGCTCGATGCGGCTAAAGGTCGTGGCGATCAAGTAATGATCAGCAAATTTACCGATGAAGTAGAACAACTGACGAAAAAGCTCGCTCAAGCAAAACACAAGCAAAATTATACGGTGAGCAAAGAGCGTAAGAGTTTGCTCGATATGCCATTTTCTCGTGAGTTGACCAAAGCCGAACAGGCGGATTTAGGTCAATTGAAAAAGTCAGTTAAAGGTTTAATCGTGGTACACCCGATGACAACAATGGGCAAAGAACTGCGTTTAGAAGTGATGACTGGTTTCGCTCCAAAAACCTTCTAACCATCATTTTTTACGACAGAAAAGAGCCAGATAATCTGGCTCTTTTTGATCGTACCTGCGACTCAATAGCCCATAAGTTGCAATAAATTCTCGGCGGTGTGGATTGCCTCTTTGCGGTTAGCAATATTCAGTTTTTGGTATAGGTTGCGGATGTGGGTTTTGATGGTGGTTCCTGCGACATCCAGCTCTTGTGCAATTTGCTCATTGCTAAACCCAGAGTAAATAAGCCCCAAGACTTGCCATTCACGTTGAGTGAGTGGGCTGGTACGAACCAGCTCAGGAATATTTGGGTGATTAACCAGCTTCTCAACAAACTCTTCGTCGAAATGGACTGATCGGCTGCGCTGAGTGGTAGAGATCTCTTTCATTAACTGTTGTGCGCGGTGGCGTTCCAGATCTCCCAATTCGGATCGGCTAGAGAGTTTTTCCAATAAGTGGCCGATCTGCGAACCATCGATTAAAAAGTTACCCACCATACCCGTCTGATTGGTTAGCTGTAGGGCCTCTTTGAGTTTTTCTTTCGCCACTTCTTCGTTGTGCACTGTGGTGGCTAGAACGGCTTCGAGGATCAAATTACGGTTTAGGTCAGTAATCAACTGATAAGTTTGCGCTTCGTGCTGCATAAACGTCAAAGTTTGAGTCGCATCTTCCAAATGACCTAAGTGAATCTGAACTCGAGCAATATTGCGCCATTGAAGCTGTGAAAAGTGATTGCATGCTTTTTCTGGTCGAATGGTGGTCTTGAGCCACTGCAACATTGCTTCATCATTGCCACGAGCTTGCCAAAATAGAATCAGTGAGAGCGAAGCATTCGCCGTCCAGTCTACGTGATAAGTCGATTGTTTCAGTAAGTGCTGTATTTGTTCGATGAACTTACCCGCTTTATCGAGTTCACCACGGCCAATAGCAATACGCGCCAGCATTGAATAACTGTGCAGATGCTTGCTTGGAGAGTGGTTGCCCAATACGCGTAGTCCTTTATAAGCGCACTCTTCCGCTTCATCCAAGCGGTTCCAGCACCACAGGATTTGGGCACGTATCCGTAGTAAGAACTCATGCAATGGCACTTGCTGTAATTGCTGCTCTTCAATTAATTTGAAGGCAATATCTTGTACTTCAAAAGCGGCTTGCACATAACCTTGGGCAATCAAGATCTCGCTTTGCTGTAGTAATGCCCATAGCGCTTGGTGGTAAACCTGATACTGGCGTGCCAGCTTTTCGGTTTGTTGCATCATCGAGAGTGCGCGGCTTAATTGACCGAGCACGTGGTTCACTTCGCCGACGACTGAAGTGGCGACAATACGACTGCGGTAAACTGTGTGATCCAGTTGGCTGAGTGCTAACTCCGCAAGTTCTAAGGCTTTTTCTGGCTCATTTTGGTTGATCGCGACTTGAGCACGTAGGGCATTGAATTCGCCTTGTTCTTTGGTGCTTAGCTGAACATTGAGCGCTTTCATCTCGTTGGTCGATTTGGTTAGCAGATCCCCAACGTCAAAGTAGCGGTGCTGACTTTGAGCCAGCCAAGCTTGTAGCATACACAGTTTAGGCTCGCGATAGAGTTGGGCCGGAGAGAGTTGGTTAATGGCCTCTTCGAGAGCCAAAAGCTCGCCTTGGTTGAACATCTTCCAGCCAAATTGCGTCAAGATAGTAGCGAGTAAGTCAGTATCGTTGGCGAGCGTGGCGTGACGCAACGCTTGATGAGGTGTGGCTTCTTGCAACCAAGCGTGCGCGGCGGCACGGTGCAGATCGTGCTCCTGCTGCGGGATGCGCGCCAAGCGTTCATGAGAGAGGAATTCCGCAAATAAGTTGTGGAACCGGTACCAGTTGTGCTCACCTTCCAGTGGATAAATGAATAAACCATAGCGGTTGAGCGACTCAATCATGCTCAGCGCGTCGTCACGTTTGGTGAGTGCAGAGACTAACACGTCATTAAAGTGATCGAGCACCGAGCATTGCATCAAAAATTGGCGCGTTTCTTTATCGAGTAGATCAAACACTTCCTCAACTAAGTAATCCCATAAATGTGCATGATTAAATTGCGATACTGACTCCGCTGTTTGAGCCAACGTGCGCTTTTGGTGCTGTGCTTGTAAGGCAATCAATTGCAGTGCAGAGGGCCAGCCTTCGACATAGGTGCACAAGTTGTTGGCAGTATCATCATCCACGCCATCAGAGACCCGTTGATTAAAGAAGCGTGTTGTTTCTTCGGTATCAAAGGCGAGTAGCTCATTACCAATTTCGATCATCAAATCGCGTACGCGCAAGTTGGCCGTGCCTAATGGTGGTGTGGCACGGCTAGTGACGACCAGCGTTAGGTTGTCTGGCATGTGTTTGAGGAAAAAGCGCATCGCTTCGTGGATATCGTCATCGGCGATCAAATGGTAATCATCGAGAACCACATAGCACTCTTTGTTAAAGCCAGACATTTCCGAAAACACTTCACTAAATAGCGAGTGTAAAGAAGAGAACTGGCGTCGCTCGGCCAGTTTCTGGGCATTTGGACAACTTTGCTGAGTCGCTTTATTAATCGCTTGCAGTAAGTAGTTGATAAATCGGAACGCATCATTGTCGCTTTCATCGATGCTATACCAACCCACATTGGTCTTGTCTGATAACCATTGCGCTGCCATGGTGGTTTTTCCATAACCAGCAGGCGAGCGAAATAGCACGAGTTTGTAGCAAGGTGCTTGGGCAAGCAGCTCTAACACACGCGGGCGAACGATGGCGTTGTGTAGGCGGCCGGGACGAGTAAGCTTAGAAGGTATCCACATCTTCCAGATTCCATTTATTGTTCTTGTTACTGACTTAAAAGCTGATCGCAGCTTTGGAGGTGCTTAGTAAGAAGAGCATCATTATTTAGGAGTACACAAGTGAACTATCACTCATTTTGTGTGGATGTTACTTGATGTCGTGACGCACGTTTATTGATCCATCCCGAGATTCTTGCAGGATTCACATTTACTCATCATCTACGCCCTGTAATTGTGACTTTAATCACTAAAACTTCTTTGTTATGCGTTATATAAAAACTGAGCATGTACAAAATCTCATGTAATTTGTAAATGAAGCTCATTTTTTTGAGAGCCAATTCTCATATTGAGAGATTGATATTCCTGATCGAAACCTTAGCGTCATGAGCGGTATTTAGGCTAGTGAGCAAGGTGATGTGATCACAATCACTGCTTATGAACCGCTATGTGCAACGAATGAGAGATAGATCACTGCGACTCTGGTGCTCGCCCTCTACGCCCTGAGCCCTCCTCCTAAACGAGGTCATTTTTAGGAGGATGCCGACCTTGCGTAGCTGATGCACGATATGCCGAAGATGAATTAAAACGACTAAGTGAGATTTCGCTAATGAAACCTACGCAACAGAAGAAGTTTGATAAAGCTTCGTTCCAAGACAACGTAAAGAAACACCTGACTGCCACCTACGCCACCACCATTGAAAATGCAGATAGCCGTTCATGGTATCTCGCAATGGGGCGCGCACTGGCTGAATTAACGATGTTTGATCTACTCGAAACTGAGCAAGACCAGCGCATTGTTAACGCTAAGGGTCTGAACTACTTATCACTTGAGTTCTTGATTGGCCGTTTAACGGGCAACAACCTCATCAGCATGGGCCTGTATGAGCAAATCACGGAAGCGATGGCTGATTTAGGTCAGAACCTAACGGATTTATTAGAAGAAGAACGTGACCCATCCTTAGGTAATGGTGGTTTAGGGCGACTTGCGGCATGTTTCATGGATTCGTGCGCTGCGCAAGAGTACCCAACCGTAGGTTATGGTTTACATTATGAATATGGTTTGTTTAAGCAATCTTTTAGTGAGGGCCACCAACAAGAAGCTCCTGATGAGTGGCGTTGTGTTGAAGGCTACCCGTGGGAAGTGGCACGACCACACCTAGCACAAGAGATTGGTTTTTACGGCCATGTTGACGTTATCAATGACAATGGCGTGGAAAAACGCCGTTGGATTCCGAGTATGTTTGTCCAAGCAATGCCTTGGGATTTACCGATCGTCGGCTATGAAAGCGACACGGTTTACCCACTTCGTTTATGGGAATGTCGCGCAATTGCGCCTTTCTCACTGGCTGATTTCAACAACGGTAACTACTTTGAAGCACAGCATGCCTTGATTGATGCAGGCAACATTACCAAAGTACTTTATCCAAACGATAACCACGAAAAAGGCAAGACACTGCGTTTGATGCAGCAATATTTCCATAGCGCGGCGTCAATGCGTGACATTTTGCGTCGTCATGCGGCGGCGGGTCATGACATTGCTGATCTTCCTAAATATCAAACCGTTCAGCTAAACGATACTCACCCAACGATTTCCATTCCTGAATTGATGCGTATCTTGATTGATGAGAAAGGCATGGGCTGGGATGAAGCATGGGCGATCAGCTCAAAAACGTTCGCCTACACCAACCATACGCTACTGCCTGAAGCACTCGAAACGTGGAGCGAGTCGTTGATCCAGCGTTTGCTTCCTCGCCATATGGAAATCATTTACGAAATCAACCACCGCTTCCTGCAAGAAGTACGAGCCAAGTGGCCGGGTGATGTGTCGAAACAGCAAAAACTCTCCATCATTCAAGATGGTTTCCACCGTGTAGTGCGTATGGCAAACCTTTGTGTGGTTGGCTCTTACGCTGTGAACGGTGTGGCGGCGCTGCACTCGGAGTTGGTAAAACGCGATCTTTTCCCAGAATTCCACGAGCTTTACCCAACACGTTTGCACAACGTAACAAACGGCATTACGCCGCGTCGCTGGTTGAAATTTTGTAACCCAGGTTTGTCGGCGCTTATTTCGGAAAAAATTGGCACTGAGTGGCCAGCGCACCTTGACCAGCTAGAAGCGATTGCGCAATACGCTGACGATGCGAAATTCCAAAAAGAGTTTATGGCGGTTAAGAAACACAACAAGCAGCGTCTGGCTGATTGGGTATCAGAGAACATGGGTATTGAGCTTGATACCAATGCCATCTTTGATGTGCAGATCAAACGCTTGCATGAATACAAACGTCAGCATTTGAATATGTTACATATTCTCTCTTTGTATCATCGTTTAGTGAATGACCCAACGTTCGATATGACGCCGCGCGTGGTGTTCTTCGCGGCTAAAGCGGCACCGGGTTACCACCTAGCTAAAGAGATCATCTACGCCATCAATAAAATTGCGGAAAAAGTGAATAACGATCCGCGCATTGGTAACAAGCTAAAAGTAGTTTTCATTCCGGATTACCGCGTGAGCATAGCTGAAATCATCATTCCTGCTGCCGATGTATCCGAGCAAATTTCTACCGCAGGTAAAGAAGCATCCGGTACCGGTAACATGAAAATGGCGCTAAATGGTGCTTTAACCATAGGTACGATGGATGGTGCAAACGTGGAAATTCGTGAGGAAGTGGGTGATGACAACATCTACATCTTCGGTTTGGAAGTGGACGGAGTCGAAGCGTTAAAAGCCAGTGGTTATAACCCATATGATTACTACAATGCGGATCCGCTGCTTAAGGCTTCACTGGATTTGTTGGTGGGTGAAGAATTTACCCCAGGCGCTCCGGGTAAATTGAAAGCCACGTTCGATAGCTTGCTTGATGGTGGTGATCCATACCTAGTGCTGGCTGACTTCGCTTCGTATGTACAAGCGCATCAGGCGATGGACAAACAGTACCGTGACCAGGCTGGCTGGGCGAAGAAAGCGATTCTTAACACCGCGTTGGTGGGTAAGTTCAGCTCTGACCGCAGTATCCGTGACTACGTTAACAACATCTGGAAATTAGAAACCGTTAAACGTTAATTTTCAAGTAAGCCAAGGCCTTTAGGGCCTTGGCTCTATGATGACTCATTATAATAAAACCCTACCCATTTGAAGGGGAAAGAAGTCCCTTCGGAGAAAGCGATGAAACAACTAAACGCATTAAAACAAGTAGCGGCGATGGCGAACATTGCCGACAGCTACATAAGCGCGTGGGGCGACGAAGCGAAAGTGGAAGATGAAACCATTATCCGCTTATTGGCGTCTTTGGGCTATGACACAACCAATGATGAAACGCTGCTGAAATTAGCAGAAAAGAAACACAAGAAAGATGTATTAGATCCTGTTCTCGTTATTCGTGAAGGTGAAGCGGTGGAAGTGCCACTTTATCTAGGTGCCAGCGCACGTGAAAGCGAATTTAACTGGCGCTTAGAAACCGAGCAAGGAGAGGTACTTGAAGGCTATCTTCAATCGCAAGTCGTTCGTGATGAACGCGCTGAGGGTGGCCCTTTAGTGTTTGCATTGCCAAGCGATTTGGCATGGGGATATCACAAACTGTTGGTGACACGGAAACGCCGTAAAACACCGTATGAGCTCACGCTGATAGTGACGCCAAAAGCCTGTTACAAACAAGCACCTATTACTGAAGGTAAAAAATTGTGGGGCCCGAGTGTGCAGCTTTACACGCTGCGTACTCAGCACAACTGGGGTATTGGTGATTTTGGCGATTTAAAACAGTTAGTGGCGGATATTGCCTCTCGTGGCGGCGATTTTGTCGGCCTTAACCCGATTCATTCTCTCTTTCCTGCAAACCCGGAAGGGGCGAGTCCTTACAGCCCATCGTCACGCCGTTGGCTCAATATTTTATACATTGACGTGAGTTCAGTGCCTGAATTTGCTTTGAGTGCGGATGCGCAGCAAAAAGTAGGCAGTGCGGAGTTTCAGCAACGTCTTCAGAAAGTACGTGAAGCGCATTGGGTAAACTACACCGAAGTTGCAACATTAAAAATGAGTGTCTTGCCACTCCTGTTCACCGAATTTAAAAAACGCCATTTAGATAAAAATAGCGATCGCGCACAAGCCTTTTTGAATTTCGTTGAAGAAGGTGGTGAGAGCTTAGTGCACCAAGCGGCATTCGATGCGCTGCATGTCGATTTACATGCCCAAGATCCGAATGTATGGGGCTGGCCGGTTTTCCCTGAAAAATATCGTCGGTTTGAAAACAGCGCAGTACAGAAATTTATCGAAGACAATCAAGATAAAGTTCACCTATACATGTACTTGCAGTGGATTGCTGATGGCCAAATTAATGAAGCCCAAGCACTCGCGGAAGAAAAAGGCATGGCGGTCGGTTTATACCGCGACCTTGCGGTGGGTGTGGCTGATTCAGGCTCTGAAACTTGGGCTGATGCCGGTAACTTGATTTTAGACGCCAGCATTGGCGCACCGCCCGACATTCTTGGACCACTGGGTCAAAATTGGGGCTTACCACCGCTTAATCCACAAGTATTACAAGCAACCGCTTACGATGCTTATATCAAGCTGCTGCGCGCCAATATGAAACATTGTGGTGCGCTGCGCATTGACCATGTACTTGGTTTACTGCGCTTGTGGTGGGTACCAAAAGGTGAAAATGCCACTAAGGGTGCTTATATCTACTACCCAGTACAAGATATGCTCGCGATTTTAGCGTTGGAATCTCACCGCCATCAATGCAGCGTGATTGGCGAAGATTTGGGTACAGTACCTGATGAAATCGTCGATATTTTAGCCGACGCGGGTGTTCACTCTTATAAAGTGTTCTTCTTTGAAACCGCAGAAGATGGCGGCTTTATCTCACCGAAACATTACGCCGCTCAGTCGATGTCGGCACTGTGCACACATGATATGCCAACGTTGCGTGGTTTCTGGCATTGCGATGATCTCAAAATGGGGAGCGAAATTGGTTTGTACCCCGATCAAGCCCAGCTCGAAGCCTTGTTTGAGGACCGTTTGAAATGTAAACAAGGCATTTTGGATTCGGTGGCATGGCATGGTTATTTGCCTGAGGGTGTGGGGCGCGACGCAAGCCTTGTTCCAATGGATTCATATTTAAGTGAGGCGCTGCAACTGCACGTTGCATCTGGTGCATCGACCTTGTTAAGTATTCAGTTAGAAGATTGGTTGGAAATGGATAAACCCGTTAATATTCCGGGTACCGTTAATGAGTACCCTAACTGGCGTCGTAAACTTTCAATGAATTTGGATGAAGTATTTGCGCGTGATAATGTCAATCGCATTGCTGCACGTTTAACGGAAGTGCGAGCGAGTGTAAGTAAATAATCACTTACTGAATAAACCTTGATGTGACTTAGTGTTATCTTTCTTAATCATGGCATGAAGAATTTTAGTCTAGGTCACTCAATGTAACAGCAGAGTTCGGTACACTGAACCTCGCTAGTATGCCCGCCATTTTAGCGGGCATTTTTATACGTTTAAAGAAAGTTAGGTTAGGAGTAGGGATATGAAAACAAAAAAGCTTTCAAAGCTAAAGCAGGCATATAGCCAACTTTCCCATGCATCATTTACAGATCCATTCTCATTTTTAGGCCCTTACCTCGCACCCGATCAAGGTGCGCTACGCGTTTGGATGCCGGGTGCCGAAAAAGTTGAGCTGGTGGTGGAAAATCAACCCCGCATTCTGCTTGAGCGTGAAGATGAGTCGGGTTTCATCCTAAAATCAAATATTGATTTACGTTTTACCCACTACCAATTGGCGGTCGATTGGGCAGGTGTCGAACAGCTCATCGATGACCCATATCAGTACCATGGTTTATACGCTGAATATGATGATTTACATACGCCGAAATCGATGTATCACCACATGGGTTCGCAGTTCGTGACCATGGAACGTGGTGGTAAACAAATCTCAGGTATCCGTTTTTTAGTCTACGCACCGCATGCCAAAGCGTGCAGTTTGATTGGCGCATTTAACCAATGGGATGGACGTCGTAATCCAATGCAGCGCCTTGATTACGGTATTTGGGGAATTTTCATGCCCAACTTACCCGAAGGTACGCAATACAAATTTGAATTGAAAGGGCCTCATGGTGAAGGGTTACCGCACAAAGCCGATCCTTGGGGTTACTACGCCGAGCAATACCCTTCGTTTGCTTCAGTGACGTATGATCATCGGCGTTATGAATGGCAAGACAGTACGTGGCAAGCTCGCCCCATCACCGAAAAGCGCAAGCAAGCGCTCTCTTTCTATGAGTTGCACGTGGGCTCTTGGCGTCGTAATTCGGCGGGTGAATTTTTAAATTATCGTGAGCTGGCTGATCAACTGGTGCCTTATTTGGTGGATTTAGGCTATACCCATGTAGAGCTTATGCCCGTGTCTGAGCACCCATTCTATGGTTCTTGGGGTTATCAACCTGTTGGCTTATTTGCGCCAACGAGCCGTTTTGGTACGCCTGATGATTTTAAATATTTCGTTGATCAATGTCACCAAGCTGGTCTTGGAGTGGTGCTCGATTGGGTTCCCGCACATTTTCCAGCCGATAGTCATGGTTTAGCCAATTTTGATGGCACTCCTTTATTCCATGACCCTGATCCACGCCGTGGTTGGCATCAAGATTGGAGTTCGTATATTTACGACCTTGGCCGCGAACATGTGCGCCGTTTCTTAGTCTCGAATGCGTTA
Source organism: Vibrio sp. V15_P4S5T153 (assembly GCF_963874485.1). Taxonomy (NCBI): domain Bacteria; kingdom Pseudomonadati; phylum Pseudomonadota; class Gammaproteobacteria; order Vibrionales; family Vibrionaceae; genus Vibrio; species Vibrio sp. V15_P4S5T153. Next base: position 442,478 of record NZ_CAWNHR010000018.1, read on the forward strand.
TATTGGTTTGAACAGTTCCATATCGATGGCATTCGAGTAGACGCCGTTGCTTCGATGCTCTATCTCGACTACTCACGCAGCCATGATCAATGGATCCCAAATGTGGATGGCGGCAGAGAAAATTACGATGCGATTGCCACCTTAAAGTGGATGAACGAAGAAGTGTACAAACACTTCCCGAATGCTATGACCATTGCTGAAGAATCAACAGCTTTTCCCGGCGTTTCAGCGCCAACCTTTATGGGCGGCTTAGGTTTTGGTTTCAAATGGAATATGGGCTGGATGCACGACAGTTTGGCTTATATAAAAGAAGATCCCGTCCATCGTAAATACCATCACAACGTCATCACCTTCCCGTTAGTCTATGCACACAGTGAAAACTATGTGTTGTCGCTATCGCACGATGAAGTGGTGTACGGCAAGGGTTCGATCCACAACAAAATGCCCGGCGATGAGTGGCAACAAACGGCAAACTTGCGTGCTTATATGGGTTACATGTATGGCCAGCCGGGTAAAAAACTCAACTTCATGGGCACTGAATTTGGTCAAACGGCAGAATGGAATCATGATGACCAACTTCAGTGGTTCTTATTGCAGTTTGAACGCCATCAAGGAGTGCAGAATTTAACGCGAGATCTCAATAAGATGTATCAAGCCGAGCCTGCACTTTTTGAGTTAGATAGTGAGCCTCGTGGCTTTGAGTGGCGCTTACAAGATGCGGCCGATGCGAGCATTCTTGCGCATGAACGCATGAGTGACAGCGGTGAACGTATTTTAATTATCACCAATTTTACCCCTGTTCCTCACCAAGCTTTTCGTTTAGGTATGCCTGTCAAAGGTGAGTATCAATTACTGCTTAATACAGATGATAGGCACTATGGCGGTAGCGGTTTTGAAGTCAAAAACCGTGTACTGACTGAAAACGTTGAGAGTGAGGGTTTAGACCAATCTATTTTGGTCTGTGTACCGCCACTGGCAACTCTCTACTATAAGCTAGAGACAAGGGTATAGTTGTCAACCCCATTGCAATTTAATGAGTTGAATGGTTCCTTGTGAAGTCTCAACATCAAAATCCCGATTTACAGTGTGAATCGGGATTTTTACATCTGGCTGTCTCAGAATGAGGGTAAGTTTTTACCCATCGAAGCAATATCTTGCTCGTGCTGGGCAGGTTTTTGCTCAATCAAAAACACATACAATATAAGTGTTTGATTTTAAATGGTAATAGAGTTGGCACTGACTTTGCTCTATGACGAGTGAACTTGTTTCATACCATTCATCATTTAAAGTAAGGAATTTGCAATGCCAACTCCATGTTATATCTCTATCGAAGGCGAAACTCAGGGCCTGATCACTGCTGGTGCTCTGTCTACTGATTCAATCGGTGATGCGTTCGTTGAAGGTCATGAAGACCAAATGTTGGTTCAACAATTTGACCACGTTGTAACTGTACCGACTGATCCACAATCAGGTCAGCCTTCTGGTCAACGTGTTCACAAACCATTTAAATTCACCGTAGCGCTAAACAAAGCGGTTCCTCTTCTTTATAACGCACTGGCGTCTGGCGAGAAGATGAAATCGGTTGAGCTAAAATGGTACCGCACTTCTATCGAAGGTAAGCAAGAGAACTTCTTCACTACTACACTCGAAAGCGCGTCTATCGTGGACATTCACTGTGAAATGCCACACTGCCAAGATCCAGCGAACGGCGACTTCACACAAAACGTTACGGTTTCTATGTCTTACCGTAAAATCCTGTGGGATCACGTGAATGCGGGTACTTCAGGCTCTGACGACTGGCGCAAGCCTGTTGAAGCGTAATCACGCTTAGTTTTTGGGTCGCTCACTCGTGTTTCATGTCCTTGGGGTGAGTGGCCCACACCAAAACCTTAAGCTCAGTACGTAGCCTAGTTATGTATTGAGCTTAAGGTTTTTCGACATTCAAATGTGGAAGGTAAAAAGATGGCAAGGTTAAGTTTTAGGCTCACCGTGGAGGGTTTGGCAGACGACACGTTGGTGGTGCGTGAATACCAAGGCGTGGAATCGCTGTCTGATAGCGCGCAAGCGGGCCTGCGTTGCTACGGTTTTCGCTATGAGATAAAACTGGCCAGTCGCCAATCTGGCTTAACGGCGCTGGAGCTGGTGGACAAAACCGCTCAGCTTGAGATGCTGCGTGATGGCCTTGTCGTGCAGCGCGTGCACGGCATTGTGCGCCAGTTCAGTAAAGGCGATATTGGCCATCATCACACCTTTTACTCACTGACCTTAGTCCCGGCATTAGAGCGGCTATCACTGCGCCAAAACAGCCGTATTTTCCAGCTCAAAACCGTTCCCGAAATCCTCTCCATCGTACTGCAAGAAATGGGCATTAACGACTACGCCTTCTCGCTGAAGCGTGAGTGTGCGCAGCGTGAATTCTGCGTGCAGTACCGTGAGACGGATATCGACTTCTTGCACCGCTTAGCCGCCGAAGAAGGCTTGGTGTATCACTTCATTCATGAAGAAGGGAAACACACCCTCTTTTTCAGTGACGACAGCCAAAGCCTGACGAAGCGAGAAACGCCTATCCCTTACAACGTCCTTGCGGGTGGCGTGATGGAGAGCCCTTATGTGTCGCAATTAACGCAACACAGCCAAACCGAAGTGAGCCACAGCGCGCTGCAAGATTACAGCTTTAAAAAGCCGAGCTACTCGTTTGCTCAGCAAGCGCAAGGGCGCGAGATGGATTACCAGCAAGCGACCTACGAACACTTTGATGCACCGGGTCGCTTTAAAGACGACGTCAGCGGCAAAGCCTTTAATCAAATTCGCTTAGAGTACCTACGACGAGAAGCGCGTACTGCGACCGGAAAAAGTAACCATCCTGGCCTGCAAGCGGGCACAAAGTTCGACTTACAAGAGCATCTTGACGACAGCGCGAACCGCGACTGGGTTGTAGTGCAAGTGCATCACCAAGGGCGTCAGCCACAAGCATTGGAAGAAGAGGGCGGCAGTGGTGCGACCACGTACAGCAACCAATTCACGCTCATTCCTGCCGATGTCACGTGGCGTGCGACACCGCAAGCCAAACCTCAAGTGGATGGCCCTTGCATGGCGTTGGTGGTGGGCCCTGATGGCGAAGAAATCTTCTGTGACGAACATGGCCGCGTCAAACTGCATTTCCCGTGGGACAGATATTCCAACGGCGATGAGCACAGCTCGTGCTGGGTGCGCGTCTCACAAGGTTGGGCCGGCAGCCAATACGGCATGATAGCCATTCCGCGCATTGGTCATGAAGTCATCGTCTCGTTTCTCAACGGCGACCCAGACCAACCGATAGTGACAGGCCGTACCTACCATGCGACCAACAAAGCGCCCTACACACTACCGGATAACAAAACCAAAACCGTGCTGCGCAGTGAAACGCACCAAGGAGAAGGGTTTAACGAGCTGAGCTTTGAAGACCAAGCAGCGCAAGAGAAAATCTACCTACACGCGCAAAAAGACTTAGACGCCTTGGTGCTCAATGACGCCACGGCGCACATCAAGCACGACCAGCACCTCACGGTGGATAACGACCAGTTCACGCACGTTAAACATAACCACCACCTCACAGTGGAGGGCGAAAGCCGCGAATCGGTTAAGGGTAGCTGTATATTAATGGTCGATGGTTCCTTGCACGTAAAATCAGGGCAAGTTTGGACTAATGAAAGTGGAGATGAAATCCACATCAAAGCTGGACAAAAAGTGGTGATCGAAGCAGGGTCAGAAATTACCGTGACAGCCGGTGGCAGTTTTGTCAAAGTTGATCCTGCTGGTGTCCATCTTTCTGGGGCGGGCGTTAATTTAAACTCAGGCGGAAGTGCGGGCAGTGGTAGTGGTTTTAGTGGTGATCTACCGTTATTACCTGGTGAGCTTGAACTGCAAAAATCCCCCGCGCCACCTCAAACCATTCTTTACCAAGCGCTATTGCAAGCTGAAGAAGCACGAGTGCCAGCCGTAAAAGTATGCCCATTAGCCGGGGATGCCTAATGTTGAAATCGTGGTTTGAAGCACAGTCAGAGCATCAATATTGGTTGGTTGATCATAAACTTCACAAGCTTGCTTTAGCGCAAAATGGTGGTTTTGGATTTGAGGAAGCCGTGCCTTTATTTTATGGCTCCATGTTTGACTCAGTTATGCCGCTATCACCGTGGCTAATTCCTGTCACTGATATTGTCTTGGAGTTGCCAGAATCGCTCCTTGCTCAGGGACTAGTGTTGTCAAGCCAGGTAAGCACACAAGAAGTTTTGGGTCATCTGCGGAGCTTATTAATTGCCGCATTAGATGGCGAAGAAGTGATGTTTCGTTTTTACGATCGTGATGTGATTATTCCCATACTACGAGCGATGGATGAATCCGAGGTGAATCACTTTTTAGGCAACATCAACCAATTGGTGGCGATTGATCACCATGAAGAAGACGCTCTCATTACCTTCAGTAATACCTCATGCAGTGAATTTGTGCTTCGTCACGGGACTTGGTGGAATATGTTACCTCACCACCTAGCGCCTTTGTACAACGTAAATGTTCATGCCAATTCCTTAGAAAGACGTTGGTGGGAGCTACTGCCGCATCTTTTACAACGCTTAGAATCACCGCAGCAGACGATACTATCAGCCTTGCAATCAGCATTAGAAAAGCAAAATAGCTACGAGGTCGCAGAGCAGCATGCGTTAGTTGCACTCGTCACTGTAACCGATACCGCGCTTGATGATTTATCCCATCCTTTACATTTAACATTGGATGAATTGAAAGAGTTAAAGGCCATTAAGGAGAGCTGGCAATGAGAAGCACAACAGGAGTTAGCCCTTTTTGTGCGCCGTGTGAAAATCGAACGCATTGGATTGAAATTATCATCCGTGATGAGTTCAATAAGCCATTTGAAGGCATCACTGGTACTATCACTGACTCTGCAAAGCATAAATTTCCCGTCGTATTAGGTGAAGCACCTATCTTGCTTAAAACGCTTGCCCCCGGCCCTGTGACGCTCACTCTCGATGCTGAACAATGGTTAAGAGAGTCTCAGGGCAAACTGAGAACACCCAATAATGAAGCCGATCCTACTTTGGATTTTGCCAAGCAATACCAAGACCATTTAGGTAATAGTGCTAGTTTTCTAAATGTAACCAGTGGCGATCTAACCGAATTAACGCCAGAACAAGCTCTACCCGTAAGACACCAAAAAGGCCAAGCGGATGCTTGTAATTTACTGACAGATAAAAGTTATGTCCTTAAAGTGAGAGGATTTAACTTTATTACCTTACGTGTAGGTATATTTTTTGATGGTACGGCCAATAATAGCTACAGTGCGCAGTGGGGGAAAACTCAGTTAGAGAATTACTATCAAACATGGAAAATGAAATACAAGGTTGACTGCGACATTATTTCCAGAAAAACAGGGCGGCTTAAAAACGACATTCCTGCTACTCACTTATCGAGCGAGTGTTTTGATTATCCTAAAAAAGACAATTTTTTTATCTCTTTATTTAAAAATGATGAAGGCGAAGTAGAGACAGTGGCAGGCAGTGCTAGTAATGAACTAACCAATGTGCAGAAGTTGTTTGAACTTTATGAGAAAAATCAATTTTCTGAAAACAGGCTTGCCTATTCTATAGCTGAATATGTTACGGGTATTGGTACGGGAAATAGCACCAATATTGCACCAGCTGATGAATCGGAAATTTTTGGGCAGGGGGCTGGGATAGGTAAATATGGTGTGACCGCTAAAGTCAGTACTTCCATAGAGCAACTGTCAACGTCAATTATAAATATTAAATCAGTCTTTGCTGAAGCAGATCCGAATACCGTTGACGGTTTTAATAAACTGCAGTTTGATGTATTTGGCTTTAGCCGTGGAGCCGCTGCCGCAAGACATTTTATTAATGTAGTACTAGATGGCGAGCAGGGCGAGTTTGCTCAAGCGTTTAGTAAGGCGTGCCAAAAGAGCGGCATTCCCTTAGCTTACGGGTTTGATTGGAGTGAAGCAGATGAGGCTAAAGCCAGCTGTGAGATTACTTTTGCAGGCCTGTTTGATACTGTTGCTTCTGTGGTTGACCTACTCTCTTTTGATTTTTCAACTCATCATGACAATGGTGATGTGAGGTTATGGATTGATCCTCAGCGCGTTCGGCGTGCTGTTCACTTAACCGCCGATCCTAGCATTGAGTGTCGTTATAACTTTAGCCTCAACCATCTTAACTCTGTTGATTCGGTAGATCATTTTCATGAATTTGTCCTTCCAGGAGCCCATTCCGATATTGGTGGTGGTTACCATTCACGCCTGAGCTACAACAACAGTGATTATTTCTTGCCGATCTTAGAGAAAAAGTTGGTGAAGCGTGCGAGCCGCTCTTTCTCTGACCGCTGGGATAAGGATCGCGCCGAGCAATACGTGAGAAGAAAGCTGTCTGAGTATAAGCAACGTGATTTAGCCACCGGTTGGCAGGAAAGTGACTATGTAGAACCAGAAGTTGAGTTTATTGAACAAGGTAAAAAAGAGGGCGGAAGAGTGGTCGGCCGCCTTTATATACAGCGAAAGGTGGAAGGAGAGCTCTCCCGTGTATACCTTAGGTTGATGTATGGTCTAGCCGAGTATCATGGGGTACCAGTGGCCGATGCGGATGGTTTTTTGTGGCAAAACCCTGAAGAATATTTATATATAGTCAAAGATTTTACGTTTCAGCCTGTCGAGCGTTTCTCGTTTAGCCTCGAGCAATTTAGTCAACAGATTCTTGATATGGCAAAGCAAGGGCAATATACCAAGTTAGAGAGTGAATTTGATGCAAAACGTAAACAAGAGTTGATGCAGCTAAACTTATTTCATCATTCGTCGGATGATAGTTTTGCACTCAAACCGCTTTGGGACAAAAGTCAAGGCTGCTATAAGCGCGCCAGCTACCCATGCGAAGAAGGAAAGTAGAATGTATTTAAAAAGTGTATCTGTTTTGTTGATCACGGCATTGTTAAATGCCTGCTCATCGTATGCGGGGCCAATACCAGAGAAGGCATGGAGTGTTAGCGTCTCTATGCCCTCTTTTTACCCTGTTAAAGTGACTCAAGCTTATGGAGTAAATGAGGCGCAAAACTGGACGTCTCCTTTGCATACCTTTTCTCAGTTTATGAGAATCAGTGATCTAAAAAATGTTCAAGGTTGGTTACCTGAATATGATGGTTTTGGGTTGCCTGTTCATAGTTTTGCTATGAATACGCAGGGTGAGCAGGTTGTAAAGATTAAATTACCACCAGATAGTCTTTACTTGTACTGGGTTTCACTTATTAACACTCAGTTTTACGTGACCAAATATACTGTATCTGAAGATGTGAAAAGTTTGATGGCACAAAAAAGTCTTTACCAAAATAGAGATGGTTCATTGGGTAATGTTTGTTATCGCACCGAATTCGTGTTTGGTTTACTGCCCAATGGGCAAGCCAAAGTTTGGTTAAGAGGTTGTGGTACGACCATCTATTTAGCTGAATTAGCACCTGATAAAGTCATGGATCGCGATAGCAATGGTTTTGGTGTGGAAACGTATAAGCAGCCTGGTTCTTCATTAGAGCGTATTCATCAACGCGCAAAAGATGCCGGTGTATTAATTGACCCGATTCCTTGGGATAAAGTGGATAAGGTGTACTCGGCTCAGGAGATTAAGCTACTCCAGAACTAGAGATTGCTTTGAATCAGAGTAGTGATCTGAACGTGCTTGATGCACTACTATAGAGACATTGCTGACTTGAAAAGGAATGACCATGGTTACTGCTCTATATGCATCGATACTTTCAGTATTATTTTTGTGGCTAGCTATTAACGTTATTAAACAGCGTCGGGCTAACCAAGTGAGATATGCCGATGGTGGAGTACCAGCACTGCAATTAGCTCGCAGAGCGCAAGGAAATGCCGCAGAATACATTCCTATTACTTTAATCTTAATGGGGTTATTGGAGTTTAATGGTGCCAGCGTATGGTGGATCCACGGGGTGGGTATTACGTTTATCGTTGGCCGAATTTTACATGCCAGAGCGATTTTAAGTGACCAACTTAAAGGGCGGATTCGTGGTATGAAGCTAACGTTCAGTGCGATGGTTATCTTGATCGTGCTGAATATTATTTACCTTCCTTTTGGCCAAGTATTGGGTTAAGAATGCTATTCATTCACGGCAGGGTGAAGTTTATCTTGATAGGTGGCCAATTCTCGGCGCAAGCCTTTAAATGTGGTAAAGGCACTGTCAGTGGACAGTTTGTTCACTAACCAGTTAGGTAGCGCACCTCCTGGATTAGCGAAGGCAATATAATCGATGTGAGTCATACCATTAGTCAGTTTTTGCAGCGTCCAATGTGCGTTGACTTGAGTGATACGGATGTATCCCGGTTGTTCAGGCAAGTAATTTAGGGCATCCACTATGTCTAAACTTAAACCATTAGGTAGCATTTCAAATTTTGAATAAGTCACCATATCTCTGTTTTTAGCTGGCCATGGTGCCGAGAATTGGGTGTAAACAATATTCTCGGTATCTGAAATTTTTTGCAGCACACGGCTGTTACTCACGTTATCTATCCAGTTTGGTACATGTTCACTGTCATCTAATAGCCGCATAAAAGCGAAATAGCTAGTGGGTACGAACATTTGCGCCCGTATTTGGACTAAGCCATCGCTATGGTGGCGCGAGTAGATCGTAATGCCGTCTTCTGATTTTACCTGTAACCAATCGACCGAAGTCGCTGCCAAACTAGCAACATTGCTCAATAGTAGGCTTAAACCAACTATCCATTTCATCATGGTTCTTTCCTCATTGATGTTGTAGCACGTGGCCTTATTTTTGTCGTGTTGGTTACAAAAAGTGGGTTTAAGAACTGCACTAGCATAAAAACATAAATATATTATGTATACGTTTTGTTTTATTAGTTTTTGTTATGTTTATTAAAAGTTTGCTCAATGTTCAGGTACGGCAATGAAATCTTTAAGATGGTATGAGGTTTGGCTCTGTCTCATCCTATCATGGATTTCTATTCCCGCATGGGCAGCGCCATCCTCAATACACAATAGTCATATCATTCGTATTAGTGCGGGTGAATGGCCGCCGTTTATTGGTCAACACCTTGAAAATAATGGTTTTGTTGCTGAGATTATCCGTAAAGTATTTAAGGATGCCGGCTACGAAGTTGAGTTTCATTTTTTCCCATGGGCGAGAGCATACGCCGAAGCCAAAGCTGGACGTTATGATGCGACTGCCATTTGGATGTTTAACCAAGAGCGGACGGTAGATTTTTATTATAGCGAAGCGGTGAGCGATGAACGCTTCGTGTTTTTTCACCATAAAGAAACCAACTTTCACTGGGAAAGCCTCTATGATCTTAAGGGGTTATATTTAGGAGGTGGCATTGCCTACAGCTATGGTGCCGAGTTAGACAGATTGTTAGAGACGCAGCAAATAAAAATGTCTCGAGTCAATGATCCAAAACAGAACTTCGAACGGCTGGCGAAAAAGCGGATTGATCTCATGCCAGAAGAAATTCATATCGGTTATTACACTCTGGATAAATACTTACCGCAATGGCGAGAAATGATCACGCACCATCCCAAACCTTTTCTCATCAATAATAACTATCTGTTGTTCCCTAAAATGGGTGAACGAAGTGAACAATTGTTGACGCTATTTAATCATGGACTGAAAGAAAGTGGTGTCTCCATGATGGAATGATTCGCTTTTTTTTGAATTGCCCTTCCTTCTTACCTTTCCGCAGTGAATTAAAAGGCGGTTAGATTAAGTTCAGAGACGCGAGCAGGAAGATGCCTAGTGTACAAGTAAACAGTGAAAATACGGTCGTCAATGCAATGATGTTGGCCGCTAAGGTTGCATTTCCTCCCATTGCTCTAGCCATAACATAACTGGCCGCAGCGGTAGGGGATGCACTCATCAAAAAGACTAGCCCGAGCTCTAACCCGCGAAAGCCAAAAAGTAACGCACCCGATGTGATCAATATCGGGGCGAGAATCAGCTTATGGGCAGTGGCAAACCAAGCCGGTGATTTGTCGCTTCTGAGTGAACCTATATTGAGTGAGCCGCCAGTACACAATAGTGCTAATGGTAGTGTCATATTAGCAAAATATTGGCCAGCATCAGTGACCATTTTCGGGATTGGAAGGGATAAGGAATAGCATAAAACACCGAGCAGAATACCAATAATCAGTGGGTTTTTGGTGAGTGTTTTGGCAATTACTCCTGCGGCTTTGAGCCCTGAACTTTCCCCTTTTGGCGTGAGTGTTATCACCGCTTGAATATTATAAAGGATAGTGGTTGCGGCAACGTACATCGCCGCTAATGCTAGCCCAGGTTCGCCATAAGTATTTGCGACATAAGCCAAAGCGATAATAGCGGTATTCGCACGAAACCCGCCTTGGATGATCACGCCGTGATCCAGATGCTGTGGGAACGCTTTTTTGGTGAAAAAAGTCGTGAAAAGAAAAAATAGGAAATTAGCGAGTAGTCCATAGCCAATCAGTGTTGCACTGGAAGAAAAATCGTGCTGTGATTTGACGATGCTAAGAAATAGCATGGCTGGTAAGGTGACTTGGAATACGATGCGTGACGCGACATCGATGAAATTATCGTTGATAACCCTCGTTCGCTTTAGTACAACGCCCAGTACTAACATCAAACAGATAGGCCCTGTAATTGAGGCCGAAAACAAAAGTTGTTCGATAATCGTTGTCATATCAATCCATTGAAGTTGCTCATAGCGTTGCTATTCTTCCACAGTTCCTCATTTTGCAAAATCAAATTTGCAAAAAAGAACGAACGTGCTAAAAATAGCATGGTATGAATTGAGAGTCGGCATAATATGAGCAAAGGTAGAATTACAAGAGAAAATGTACTGAACAAAGCGTTCGAATTAGCCAGTGAAAACGGTTTGGAAAGTCTCACTATCGGTGAGTTGGCAAAACAGTGCGGTTTATCAAAAAGTGGTTTGTTTGCGCATTTTAATGCTAAAGAAAATTTGCAAATTGCAGTATTAGAGCATGCCCATTCTGTGTTTACTGAGCGTGTTATTACGCCGGCTCGCCTGATTGGCGACGAGAATATCGAAGCTAAATTGCGAGTGCTGTTAGAGCACTGGTTAGGTTGGAATCATTCATTCCAAGGCAGTTGTATGTTTTTAGATGCGTGGAAAGATGCCGCAACTTGTGATTGTGCAATTCAAAAAGTACTTAAAAAAACCATCGCGACTTGGATTCATTACTTGCAAATTCAAATTCAAAAAGGGGTTGATAGCGCACAGTTTCATCCGAAATTGGATGTAAAGCAGGCTGCTTATGAGTTGTATGGACTCTATTTAAGTGCTCATTTGTTCTACTCGATCTACGGCCAAATGGAAAGTTATCAACATTTTTGGAAAGGCGTGGGCGATTTAATGTCTCGATGGCGAAATATAGTGAAGCAGCAATGTTAGCTAATTCTCGCTTTTCACAGCGAGAAGAACGAGCCTGCAACAGAGCAGATGCACTTTTATTTAACAAAATCAAATGCTTAACAAAATAAAATTTTTTAATTAGAAATAGTACGAACGTTCTATTTTATCGAGAGGAAGGGCAACTCAGTGAGTGAAAAAATCTATTTCAGCACCTCAAGCACATTCAGTGTGAAACGTACATTGGTCAATATGAGCACTCGTCTTCATCACACGCTCGCACCGTCACATGCCAAAAAAGTTGCACGAAATGTATTGTTGACTCCGGCAAGAAGTAAGCCTCAAAACCTGCCGCCAATTGGCCTGAAAACTGGCCGTGTAATGTGCGTTGAAGGGGCTCTGACGACTTATCAACTCGGAAGTGGTCCCATTTGGTTATTGACTCATGGTTGGTCTGGCACGGCAAGTCAGTTTTATCCACTGATGGAGCATATTGCGGCACGTGGTTATACGGCATTAGCTTATGATCACCCAGCACATGGTCAAAGCGAGGGCGTGTATGGTCACATTCCTGCGTTTGTTGGAGGGTTGGAAGCGATAATCGATAGTATTGACAATGTTGCTGGTATCGTTGGACACAGTATGGGGACGGCCGCCGTATTAGAGTGCCGACATCATAAAATTGAGCATTGTCCAATGCTATTGGTCGCGCCCGTGCTGGATTATTTGGATAATTTATTCAGCAGTGTGGCAAGGTCTGGCTATTCGATGCGCTTATTTGAGGCCGTTGTTGCGGAAGTTGCCGATCAATATCGTTATCCCATTCAATCTATCGATCCTTACCATAAGCTTGCTCAGCGTCAATCTCGCAGCGTCATTGTTCACGATGAGAATGATAAGTTCACCAAATATTCTGTGTCAAAGCAAGCGGCAGAAGAAATCGAGAAAGTGTCACTTATTACCACCCAAAACCAAGGACATGGACGTGTGATGAAAGGTGAACAAGTTAAGTCCGGATTTGATTTGTTGGCAGGAATACCATGCTAAGGTGTTCGTTTTAAGTTAATTTGAAGCCGTAATTGGATGGGCGTAATTTAACCAATAGTTTTCCATTTATTTCAAAGTGTTAAATTGTTAACCATAGTCTTGATAAGGTTAACAATTTCGCAATAATTATTATCTCCTTGTTTGAATATGTGTGATCATATTGTTGCCAGTAGGCCCTCATAAGGAAAAATAATAATGAATAGAAACGATAGTGTCCCTTTACCCTCCAACACCCGAGAATGGTTTTTTAACCGCAACAGCCTTATCATCCTAGCCGATATTGTCCTGTTTTTTGTCCTGTACAATGCCTTACCTGTTGATTCTAATGTCGCTTTGGGCATTAGTATGCTGGCATTTATTGCTGTGCTGTGGTTAACGGAAGCTTTACATGTCACGGTCACTGCCATTCTTGTGCCTATCATGGCCATCGTTTTTGGTGTTTTCAACACCCAAACGGCGCTCAATAACTTTGCTAACTCGATTATCTTCCTATTTTTAGGTGGATTCGCATTGGCTGCTGCTATGCATCGGCAGGGGCTGGATAAAGTTATTGCCGATAAAGTTCTTATCATGGCGCGCGGGAAAATGAGCGTTGCGGTATTCATGTTGTTTGGTGTGACTGCCGCGCTTTCAATGTGGATCAGTAACACCGCCACCGCTGCGATGATGCTACCGCTTGTGCTTGGAGTGCTCAGCAAAGTGGATAAAGACCGTGGTCATTCGACCTATGTTTTTGTGCTGTTAGGTATTGCTTACAGCGCCAGCATTGGTGGTATCGCAACCATCGTAGGAAGCCCTCCTAACGCGATTGCCGCGGCTGAGGTTGGTCTTTCATTTACAGATTGGATGAAATTTGGTGCTCCAACGGCGGCGATTATGCTGCCCATTGCGATTACTATTTTATATTTCGCATTAAAACCGGATCTTAATGGAGAGTTCGAGCTTAATTATGAACCTGTTACTTGGGATAAAGGTAAAGTCGTCACGCTTGGTATTTTCGCATTAACGGTTTTTTGTTGGATATTTAGCAAACCAGTCAATGCCATGCTGGGTGGTTTTGCGAGCTTTGATACTCTGGTTGCGCTGGGTGCGATTGTTTTGGTCAATTTTGCCCGAGTGGTGCACTGGAAAGATGTAGAAAAAACGGCAGATTGGGGGGTATTACTGCTGTTTGGTGGCGGTATTTGCTTGAGCAACGTACTTAAGCAAACGGGAACCAGCGTTTTCCTAGCCAATGAACTAAGTGCCCTGATCTCTCATTTAGGTCTGTTCTTTATTGTATTCGTGATTGCTGTTTTCGTGGTGTTCCTAACGGAATTCGCGAGTAATACAGCCAGTGCAGCGCTGCTTATTCCGGTGTTTGCCAGTGTTGCTGAAGCCTTTGGTATCTCACCCGTGATTCTATCTGTATTGATTGCTATTGCGGCTTCTTGTGCATTTATGTTGCCCGTTGCGACGCCACCCAATGCGATAGTGTTTGCCTCTGGACACATTAAGCAAAGTGAGATGATGCGAGTGGGTATGATGTTAAATATTGCTTGTATTGGCTTGCTGACCATGATTGCGATGCTGTTCTGGTAAGCTAAGCACAAACTACTTCAATACTAATGAGCTCTCAATTCAGAGAGCTCATATTGAGATGTTATTACTGTTGGTTAACGAATTCTTTAAAGCGCGCTTGCGTTTTCTCATCAGCCTTGTTGTACCAAAAATGCAGCATTTCTTCGGCGGCGTTTTGTACATTTCCTGACTGAGCGAGTTCATTTTGCAGCATAGCAACATCCGTCATGCCAATAGCCGCAATACCTCCTGCGCGATTATAGTCATTTGCTTCGCGAATATAGTCACGACCTACTTGGTATCCCTCTTTAAGAAGGCGGTCTTGCTTTATCTCTAGTGATTGACCTGCTTGGTCAATCAGTGACCATTGCATTGTTTTAATCTCTTTCTCTGCTCTATGCGCATCACGGTATTCAGGCATGGCAAAGTTCAGTTTTGCATCCTTTGCGGTGAATGTGGCAATGACTGCATCGCTTTCGATAATCACGCGGTCATTCCCTTGCGTAAAATAGGGTGCGTATTTGAAGACGATTTGTTGTTCACCATCGGCCAGTTCAAGGCTTTTCGCTGAGGAGAATAGACTGCCAGAGGTTTCTGGCTTCTGACCATTCACCGCTAATAAGTTAATGGTGTCTGGAATTTCAAGAGTGATATTAGCCAATACAGAGGCACTAAAGATCATGGTTAATGTACATAAAGCCGGTTTAATTAGGTTCATTATTTTATCCTTGCAAGCAATAGAGTAGAGGTTGCCGATAGTTGGTTGTAAAAGCAAGTTCTCAACGGCATAAGTGACTAATTTTCATTGAAATGTAACATCTTTAGTGCGAGGCATGCGTCATGCATTCGTCAATATTATCAGATCGTTAGTCACGTGATAATGTCATTCTCTTAATTTTAAATTATGCCATTTAGTCTTCTTCAAAGGCCTTAATTAGCGTAAAAAATTAAATTTACCTGCTTTGCTTTGTCAAAATTCTGAATTCCTGACTCAGAATTGCTTTTAAGATGTAACACGGTGAATCCCCATAACAAAATTTTAACGATGACTCGAAAAGCGTTTTTATTTTTTTGCTAAAAAAAATAAGTCTTGTAAATACTGAAATGGATGTTCTTCAATGCCTTATCAGAAGAGCAGCTTGCTTAAATGTAAGTGAAACATTCAGAAATGAGAGATATTAGGTATGAATCGTATTACTTTGTGCGCCGCAAGTATTGCAATGGCTCTTTCGGGCACGGCAATGGCAGCACCAGCAACCCCTAGCGTCGATATCTATGGGTCGAATAATCTACAGTTTTCTAAAGTTGAATTAGCCATGGAAAGCACGGCTGGTTATAACCAAATGGTCAAATATTATGACCAAGCGCCGATTGCCGTTAAGTTTAACCAATGGAGTGGTACAACGGGCAACACGTATAAAATCTATTTTGATGGCGCACAGGTCGCGACAGGCCCAATCACTGGCAGCCAAACCACCGCAAACTTCAGTTATGCACAAGGTGGTGTTTACCAAATGACAATCGAAGCTTGCGACGCGACAGGTTGCAGCAAAAGTGCACCCGTTGAGATAACAATTGCCGATACCGATGGCTCACATCTCAAACCTTTGGTGATGAATATTGATCCCAATAACAAGACTTACACGACCGATAAAGATACGGTGGTTGGAACCTACTTTGTTGAGTGGGGCATCTATGACCGGAAATATACGGTAGATAACATCCCGGCTGATAATCTGACGCATATTCTATACGGCTTCATTCCAATTTGTGGCCCTAACGAATCATTGAAATCCGTTGGTGGAAACAGCTACAACGCGTTGATGACCGCATGTAATGGGGTGAATGATTACGAAGTGGTGATCCATGACCCTTGGGCGGCCTATCAAAAGAGTTTCCCGCAAGCGGGTCACCAATACAGCTCTCCGATCAAGGGCAACTATGCCATGTTGATGGCGCTCAAACAGCGTAATCCAGACCTCAAGATCCTTCCTTCTATTGGTGGCTGGACACTCTCTGACCCATTTTTTGATTTTACCAACAAGGCCAATCGCGATACTTTTGTTGCTTCAGTGAAGAAATTCCTAACCACTTGGAAATTCTACGACGGCGTTGATATCGACTGGGAATATCCCGGTGGTGGTGGTCAAGCGGCGGATCGCGGTGACCCAGTCAATGATGGCCCTGCGTACATTGCGTTAATGCGTGAACTGCGTGCCATGCTTGATGAATTGCAATCGGAAACTGGTCGTACTTATGAGCTCACGTCAGCAATTGGTGTTGGTCATGACAAGATTGAAGATGTTAATTATGGCGAAGCCATTCAATATATGGATTACATCTTTGCCATGACTTATGACTTTTATGGCGGTTGGAATAACGTATTAGGCCACCAAACCGCGCTTTACTGCGGATCATTCATGCGCCCTGGTCAGTGTGATGGGAAAGGAGTAGATGAAAATGGCGAACCTTATAAAGGCCCAGCTTATACGGCGGATAACGGTATCCAGTTACTGCTAGCACAGGGTGTCCCTGCTAATAAGTTAGTCTTAGGTGCGGCTATGTATGGCCGTGGCTGGGAAGGGGTGATGCCGGCTTCATTAAGTGATCCAACCGACCCGATGACAGGGGTAGGTAACGGAAAATTGAAAGGCACTTCCGCGCAAGGCGTGTGGGAAGCGGGTGTGATTGACTATAAAGGCATCAAATCATTCATGTTAGGGGCTAATAATACCGGTATTAATGGCTTTGAATATGGATACGATGCACAAGCTGAAGCACCTTGGGTTTGGAATCGTACAACGGGCCAACTGGTTACTTTTGACGATAACCGTTCAATCAAAGCCAAAGGCGCCTATGCTCGAAACCTTGGTTTGGCCGGGTTGTTCTCTTGGGAGATTGACGCTGATAATGGTGACATCCTAAATGCGATGCATGAAAGCTTAGCAGGAGGAGGTACTACACCCCCCGCGAACCGCGTGCCCACTGCAAATGCAGGTGTTGATCAATCGGTGGTTGGTCCGGTGAGTGTTGTTCTTGATGGCGGTGCATCAAAAGACAGTGATGGCACTATTGTCAGTTACGTGTGGCAGCAAACGGCGGGCACAGCAGTGAGCTTAGTAAACGCTAATTCTGCACGAGCCAGTTTTGACGCGGCCGAAGTGGTACAAGTACAAACGCTGACGTTCAAGTTGACGGTCACAGATAACAAAGGCGCAACGGCTTCTGATGTTGTGACTGTAACGGTCAAACCTAAAGCAACTGAGCCTGTGAACACGCCACCAGTGGCGGTGATTACTGCGCCAAGCAATGCCAGTGCTGGTGAGGTTGTGGTGGTGGACGCTTCCGCTTCAAGTGACGTCGATCAAGACACCTTAACTTTCGTATGGGATGTACCTACAGGCCTAAATGCAACCATTCAAGGTGCGAGTGTTTCGTTTGTTGCTCCTGAGTATACACAAGACACCACGCTAAGCTTCACTGTAACTGTCAGTGATGGTAAAGCGGCGGCCTCTGCAAGTGCATCGCTTATCGTGGCGAAGAAAGATTCTGGTGGTGACACTTGCAGTAACTTGTGGGATAAATCAGCGGTTTATACTGGCGGTCAACAAGTTTCTTGGGCTGGTAAAGTATGGGAAGCCAAGTGGTGGACAACTGGCGAAAACCCATCGACTACTGGTGTGTGGGGAGTATGGAAAGATATTGGCCCTGCGAGTTGCCCAACAAGCTGATTGCTTTAATAAACCAGTTACCTCAATAAGCTAACGGGTTTTAATAAACTTTTTATTGCAAACAATGACTTCAAGCCTCGTTCTAACACGAGGCTTTTTTGTGCGTTTTTCTATGTTTTTTCATTCATCACTTGCAATTCAATATTTTTGCTTTAGTGTTATATATGTGTATAACACTATATCGGTATAAAATTGTGACAGATTGGCAAGATAACCAACCCATATTCCGTCAGCTAGCCGACAAAATTACCGAGCAGATCCTACAAGGTATTTGGCTAGAAGATAGTGCGTTGCCTTCGGTAAGAACCGTTTCGGCAGATATGAAAATCAATCACTTAACTGTCATGAAAGGCTATCAACTGCTTGTTGACGAAGGCATTGTTGAAAAAAGACGAGGTCAAGGTATGTATGTCGCGAAAGGAGCGCTAGCGCAATTACAGGCGAAACAAAAGCAGCACTTTTTAGAGCAACAGATCCCAGAAATTGCACAAACACTCAAGCTATTGGCGATGCCGCTTGAGGATTTTATCAACCAACTACAACAGCATATTGAAGGTGACCAATGAATCCATTAGTCGAAGTCAACGGTGTATCTAAACAGTACGCAAAGCATGCCGAGTCGGAAGCTCTGCAGAATGTGAGCTTTAAGCTCTACGCAGGACAGGTGCTCGGTTTGCTCGGACATAATGGTGCGGGCAAGTCGACTTTAATTAAGTCGTTGCTCGGTGCTCACCATTATCAAGGTGACATTTTGATCCAGGGCTTAAATCCGATTACGGAACATGCGCAAGTGATGGCGCATCTTTCCTACATTTCAGACGTCAATGTGTTGCCAGATTGGATGACGGTTAAACAAATTTTGCGTTATACGTCAGGCGTGCATCCCAGTTTCTCGTTAGACAAGGCCACACAAGTCCTTGCACAAACCAACATTCGTTTATCAAGTAAAATTCGTACCTTATCAAAAGGGATGAAAGTACAACTGCATTTAGCCATTGTGATTGCCACCGATACCAAAGTGCTGATTTTGGATGAGCCAACTCTTGGTTTGGACCTAATCTACCGTGATACCTTCTATCGTCACTTACTCGAATGGTTCCATGATGGTGAGCGTGCCTTGATTATTGCTAGTCATGAAGTATCGGAAATTGAACATTTGCTAACGGATGTGCTGATCTTGAAACAAGGTAAGGTCGTGCTGCAAGACTCAATGGAGGCGATTACACAAGGGTATTTTGTTCTAGAGGCCAGTAACGCACATCAAGACGTTATCCAAACCTATCGTCCTTTGGCATCTCAGCCAAGCTTAGGAACAACAAAGTGGTTGTTGACTTCAGAACACCGTCAAGCCGTTGAAGGGCTTGGTTCTATTTACAGTGTAAAACTTGCTGAACTATTTCTTGCCTTGCAGAAGGAGAGCGCATAATGCACCCCAGTATTTATATGCTTGAAAAAGAGCTGATTGAAAACAAAAATGTTACGCGTATTCCTTTGTTTCTATTGGTATGCGGAATCCTATTGTTCATCAGTTTGTTAATGAACAATACACTGCAACACAACCTGTTTTTTGAGATGGAATTTGGTGGCGACATCAGTGATGTCCATATCGAATTTGTGGATGATTTCAACACCTTTATCATCATGCTTGTTGGTTTTATTTCGCTAATGCTCAGTTCACTCTATTTCCCCAGAACATTCCGCAAGGAGCGTAAAGAGGGAAGCTCGATGTTCTGGCGCAGCATGCCAGTGACGAACAATATGACCCACATAGTGAAACTGGGGTTTGGCTTATTTGTAATTCCTGTGGTCTGTTCCGTGTTAGTCATTTGTGCGGACGTTCTGCTGTGGGGGCTTAACTTAGCGACAGAAAACCGTTTAGCCCTACTATTTGAACAACGTTCTCTAGGATATGCCGTTCAACACTGGTTGAATTACCTCAGTATCATGTGGGTGATTGCTGTGACGATCCTGCCATTAGCCTGCTTTACTTTAGTTATTTCACAGATATTTAATTCGCCGATCCTTGTGATGTTCGTGGGCGGTTTCGCACTTAAATGGATCTCGATTGTTATGCTGAATTCTGACATTGTAGGGGAGTTTTACCACGCGATTTTCAACTTGCCGTTGCAGTTAATGACTTCTTCAAACATGTTCACGGCTTTTGAAGGTGCTGGTTGGGGTAATTTATTTGTGTATATCATGATTGGTATCGCCAGTTACTGGATTAGCCACAAGCTCTATAGTACTGATGAACTTTCATTGAAGTCACTGTTGACCCGATAAGTTTCTGGTTAATTGTGGTCAAAAAGAGAGCGTTTGTTCTCTTTTTTTTCGCCTATTTCCTGCGGTTACTATGGCGAGGCTAGAAAAGGTTAGACCAAAAAATTCACTCAAAATTAGAAGTTAGTTCCAAAGTGATGAGTAATCAACTCTCTGACTCACATGATATAAATGTGTTAAATGCACTATGCTATTTTGTAGTCCTTTGTGAGCAATGACAAAGACGTGGACCGCTTCAAGTTTTATTTTGAGGCTTGAAATTATAATGTCCAATTGATCGAGAATTCTATCGGTTTGAGTTAAATTACTATTACAAATAGGTCTACCTATGTTTAAAAAAATGTCGTTAAAAAACAAACTGGCGATTTCAGCCAGCGCTGCCATTATTCTTGGGGGATTACTCGTTGAAGCATTGTCGTATCGAGCTGCACTGGAGCGATTAGATATTGATGTTGAACAACGATTACAAAGTACCACCGCTTCTTATAATCAGTATGTGACGGACTGGTTACTGTCGAAAGAGCGTGCTTTAACCTCGCTGTCGCAAGATGCCGAGAAACAAGCCATCGTGACACATTTAAAACAAGTTCGAGATTCTGCAGCGTTTGACAACGTATTTCTTGCTTACCCCGACGGTTCGCAAAACAACGCTAATGGTGTCATCTTGCCGCCGGGGAACGATGATCCGCGCAAATGGGGCTGGTATACAAACGCTAAAGCAAACCCATCAAAAGTGTTTATGGATAACCCAACCGTTGCTGCGGCAACGGGCGCTAATGTGGTTTCATTAGGTAAGGCACTGAATTTAAATGGCCAACAAGTCGTTTTAGGCGCCGACGTAGAAATTACTGACATCCTCAACAGCATGAAGCAAGTTATTTTGCCGGGTGAGGGATATATGTTTATTGCTAACGATAAAGGCAATATTTTTACCCATAGTGATACTAAGCTGCTCAATAAAAGTGTTTCTGATCTGGGTTTAAATTTCGCTGATATCCGCCAAGCGATTGCGAAAAGCAGCGATTTATTGGTGGATATTCGAGGTGAGGAGTATGTTCTCTACGCTCGAAGCATCAACGGAACGAATCTCAGTACTGTTGTGGTCATCAATCACGATTCGCTCATCGCACCTTTATCTGAAGCTACCTTCAGCCAGCTCATTGTTACTGCCGTTGTGGTCATACTCTGTACTCTGCTGTTCAACTTATTGTGTAATATTTTGTTCCGTCCTTTGAATAATGTTTCTCAAGCGTTGGCACAAATTGCAAACGGTAGTGGTGACTTAACCCAACGTATTGAAGTAGAGAACAGCGATGAAGTAGGTGAATTGGCCAGAAACTTCAATACCTTTGTGGAAAGTTTACAACAACTTATTGGCCATATTCGTCACCAGTCTCATCAATTGGAAGCGCAATCAGAACATGGCGCGCATCGCGCTAATCAATCGGCATCAGAGCTTAGTCACCAGCAGCAAGAAATTGTGATGGTCGCTACTGCGGTCACTGAAATGGCGTCGGCAACGCAAGAGATAGCCTCTCACGCAGAGCAAACGGCAAAAGCGGCGCAAGACTCGGCAACCAGCACCAACAATGGACATGCCTTGGTGATTCATACCAAAGGCTCGATCAATAACTTGGCAAAATCAGTGAGTGAGGCCAGTGGCGTGATTGCCGCACTAAACCAACACGCGCAAGAGATTTCGACCGTACTGGCAACCATTCAAGGCATTGCAGAACAAACCAACTTACTTGCGCTGAATGCGGCTATTGAAGCTGCGCGAGCCGGTGAGCAAGGCCGAGGTTTCGCCGTGGTAGCAGACGAAGTTCGTGTGCTTTCTCAGCGCACCCATACTTCTACCGAAGAGATAAAATCAACCATTGATACCCTGCAAGAAACCACTAAACGTGCGGTATCGTTGATGCAAAGCAGCTCAACGCTCGCTGAGAACTCCGTGGAAGATGCCGATAAAGCATCCGGTGCGCTTGAAGAAATTAAAGCAGCGGTTGCCTTGATCAGTGATATGGCGACGCAAATTGCGACGGCAGCCGAAGAGCAAACGCATGTGACTAGTGAAATTACACAAAATGTTACTTCTATCAAGGATGTGACGGAGCAACTGGTCATTGGTGCAGAAGATAGCTTGAGCCAATCCAATGAACTCAAGCAGCAAGCGGAAGAGCTGAGTGCAAAAGTAGCGACATTTAAATTAGCGTAACGGTTGTTTCTTTTTTGTTCAAAAGGCTCTGCGGAGCCTTTTTTTGATCAGATTGTTATGTTTTCTCACCTAATGAGAAAGCAAGTCTGTTATTAATCTTAAATTCTCGATATATAAGAATCATAGTTGAGGCGTGGAATAAATGAGGCTAAAAAGAAAACATGAACGAAACGAAATTATCGGCCAGCCAAGTTAATGAAAAGTCACTGCAATTATTGATGCAAGTGGCGGTAAATGAAGAGCCAGTATCAGCGAAAACCTTGAGCGAACAATTGCAAGTTCCGCTGAGTAGTTTGTACCGACATCTGAAGATTTTGAAAGAGTGGAACTTGATCGAAGAGAGCCCACACGACAAAACGTTGATCATCGGTTCGGCGGCTCTACTTTTAATGCGCAGTTATGAAACGAGTCAACACAATTTAGATGCAGTCGATGCGGTGTTAAGTCGATTACAGAAACAGACAGGCGAAATGGCGGCATACATGGTTCCGGTGGGATACCGAGCCTTGTGCGTTAGCCAAAAAGAAAGTATGCAGGCACTTCGATGCAGCTTCGTCCAGGGTCAAAGTCAACCCCTGCTTCGAGGTGCCTCATCTAAAGTGATGTTGGCGTATTTACCCGCTCCGCGCTGTGAAAAAATTCTTCGTTATTTTGGTGAAGACCACCAAATGGAAAAATGGCAGACAGAGTTGGAAAAAATACGTCGTAATGGGTACGCCGTGAGCACGTCAGAGATTGATCCTGGTGTTTCCGGAATTAGTGCCCCTGTAATGAAAGGGAGTAAGTTGATCGGCGCAATTTCAGTGATGGCTCCAGCCCATCGTGTTGAAACCAACAAGCAGCGGATCATTTTACATGTATTACAGGCAGCAAGAGCGTTGCCACCAGAAAGGTAATTCATAATGCTAAGTTTATTCAAACGCTACCGTATGAGTCGTACACATAGCCAACCCGCTTATCCATTCACGTTCATGACACTCTGTGAACAGATAAAGCCAATGTCTCAAGTAGAGTTTGAATTTGCTCAGCAGAGCCTTGAATTTGCATCAGATTGGCTCTATCAGAGTCAATCCACGCCTTGTTACTCTGATGCGGGACATATAGTCGTCAAAGATAAAAATGCCACCCGTTTTCAAGACACCTTGAGTCATCAATTAGCACTGAGCTCAGTGCCTGTCGTACTAGCGAATTGTCACGAAATGCTGCTCAATGCATTGCCAGTGATGGCTTTTGAGAATGACGAAGTTGGTATTGTGAGTATCGGACATCATTTTGAGCTGAAACAAACGCTGGACCTACAAGTTGGCTCTGCATTTCATTTTGCACTCTCTCGCTATAACAATACGCGCCTATTTTGTATTGGAATTGATGAAATGCATCAATCCAACCAAGTGTGGGAGTATGCAGAAGATTTAGGCTGTGATTGGTTAACGCTGAATGAGTGCGGTTTTCGTCATCGTAATCAACTAAAAAGCCAATTAGGTCACTACATAGAGCATTGTGATCAACTGATCGTGACGATTGATTTAGCCTCTTTAGTTCCGGGAGTGGGGGTTGATGAGAACAACGCGTTAGATAACCAAATGGTACTAAGAACGTTAAGGCAATGTGCGCTTTCGGGCAAGGTAAAGCTTATCCAACTGGTGGGGGCGAAGGATAAATTGATTTATTCTAAGCAGACCAAAGAAATTTTAGATGAGCTATGTGCTTTATCGCCAGATGTGATCCACGCTGCGTAGTGACATATTGATTATCATATATACCAAACAAAAACCCCCAGCTGTCTGGGGTTTTTGTTTTATGGAACTCAACTATTTGAAGTATGCTAAGTGTGTTGTTCGGTTTTTAGTATTAGGTTAATGAGCACTAAATTTGCTGAGTGATAATGAAGTGGCTTGTGCTTTTTGGAAGAGCTCTTTACTACAATCACTCATCACTTTGCTGTCATTAAGTAGTTCGATTGAATGTTGATTGAGATTGCTCAGTTGCGTTAGCAAATCTTCAACATGTGACAGTTGCTCATCAGATGAATTGACCGCTAAGTGGTTGGCGTTATTCGCTTGATTAACATCCTTGATCGCTTGGCTGACTAACTCGTTACTACTTTCAATTGCTTCAACGCAACTCATTGATGCATTGACACTTTCCCCCATGTAGCCGATCAAGTCTTTCGAAAAGTTACTAAGCACGGTAAGGATCTCTTCCACTTGGTTGGTTGAAGAGGATGTTTTTTCCGCTAGGTTACGCACTTCGTCTGCCACGACGGCGAACCCGCGACCATTCTCACCCGCGCGAGCCGCTTCAATGGCCGCATTGAGCGCAAGCAGGTTTGTTTGATCAGCGATCGTACGGATGATCTGTAAGATATCGGTGACTTTTTCAACCTGGGCATTTAGGCTCTCAGCGGTTTTTGCTGTTACTTGTGACTTTTCTGCTAGGTTTTCATTTTCACTTAATGCATGTTTAAGTTGTTGTTGACTTTCTTGCCCAGAAATAACGGCTTGTTGTAAAGACAGCGACGCAGTATTGATATTCTCAGTGACTGACGCAATGCTTTGCCGAGCACCTTCACCAATTTGTACTGATTGCGCAATTTCCCGCTGCTGACCATTGATATTGTGTTCTAGCTGCTTCACTTGTCGTTCAACAGCTTTCGTAACATCAGTGACATCGCAGATGTTTTGTTCAATAGGGTGGAAGGTATGTTCCACTTTTTCAATGAACATATTGATTGCTGTGGCAAGGTCACCTAACTCGTTATCTTTGTTAAATGGAATTCGTTGCTTGAGGTCGCACCGACCAGAAGCCAATGATTCACATAAGTTTTTCAGCTGATTTAAAGGATGCAGTAGAGCGCTCCTCAAAATAAAAAACAAGCCAATAAAAGTAATCAACACGAAGGTTATGCCAATTGAAATGGCCCATAGCCCCAGTTCCTTGGAAATGGCATTGACCTTGTCAAATTGCCACTGAGTAACTAAGTAACCCACCAATTTTGCTTCCTTGCCCGATGTTAATGGGTTGATGATGATCACGTGTTGTGTGTTTTGTTCAATAATGATGGCGTTGGTTGATGCTTGGGTCAGTGCATTTTTTATATTGACTCCGCTAGGAGATACGGACTTCTCATTTAATTGATAGAATAAAGATCCATCTGCAAGGAAAACTGCTATATGTTTGAGTTCCTTATTGCTGCTATCGACAGCGACTTTAACCCGCTCTTCCAAGCTCTCTACTTTGTTAAAGCGCACCGAAGTGGCGACGTTTTCAGCTAGAGAAGCCGCCATTTGTTGATAAGTTTGAGCGCTCAGCGAGTACATCACTGTGGCACTTTTCGACCATAGAGCATAGGAAATAGCAATCAGCGATACAACGCTAAGTAGCGACGCACTTGCCACTACCAACCGACTAATACTAAGTCTCATATAGAGTAATCCTGATCAATGAGTTAAAGAGCTTCTACGTTAACGCCGATGGTGATGGCACCAATCACTTTCCCTGAGCTAGGGTCAACCACGCTGTGGCTTATCTGTGACTGAAACATTTGGGTCGACTCATCTTCTTCTATCTCACCAATTAGATATGCGCTTGGACCTTTAAGGTAGGTGTCTTGCCACTTTTCCTCATCTCCTTGCCAGTAGTCAGAAGTAATCTCGCTTTGGGCGACATTCAGCCCTTTGTTATCCATAGCAAAGATCTCCGTAATTAGCCCGTTGCTAGCTTGTTGAATCGATTTAAGTTCAGAAGATGCGGGGGAAGAGAGCAGTTTGTTGATCAGTGGAGCATCGGTTTGGCCCACTTGGCTACGCCAATCCTTGTCGAGTTGATCAATTTGCATTTGAGTTAGGTTCGCGTGTTGAGCGTTTTGAGCATTAATGGCTTGGATTAAAACGGGATTAGCAATGATTTCAGCCACCTTGGTATCAATGAAGTTTTTTAGCGCCCCTTCAAACTCATTAGCAAAGGAGGAAAAGGAGAAACAAGCGATCAGGCAAATAAAATATTTCATAACAGACTCCAGTCGAGTTAGGTATTTTGCGTTGTGTATAAGGTATGTAGTGATCTTAGATGTTTATATTCATCCATATGCACTTTGAGCCTAGTTTAAGAATAGAAAACTGTAAAAAAATAGGTGTGATTTGAGCGCATGATCAAATGAATATTCATCTCTTGCCAAACAAAACAAAAAACTATCCGTTTTGACAATTGACAAGCTTGATGGCGGTGCCGGTTGTATTGTTTTCTCGACGAGGTCGGTTAGAAAATATCGATTTTGGAGTGATACTTGTGGTGAGCCTGCTGTGCTGAATGGCTTATTTAGCTAACGCATAGATTTTATTTTTTAACTCACTGTCACCGTTAAGCAATGTAAATTTAACTTATTTGTCACGATAGACCGCTAAGCTGCTTGCAAAATCCAATAACAAGACAAGTAAAGTCAAGGAGCAAACATGTGGAAGCGTGATGAGCAAGAGTCTCAATTTAGTGAAATGATCGAAGCGAGACTCTCTCGCCGCCGTTTTATGGCGGGTAGTGCGGCAGTCAGTGCAGGCGCGTTTTTATCTTTAAATCCAGTTGCTAAGGCTGTGGCGGCAAAGTCGAGCTCTTCACTGCTCAACTTTGAAGCCATTCCTGTCTCAACGGCAGATGCCATCATTGTTCCTAAAGGGTATAAAGCGACCCCGTTGATTTCATGGGGTGACCCCATTTCTGTTGATGCTCCTGAGTTTGACCAAAGTGGTAAACAAGATTCACGAGCACAAGAGCTTCAATTTGGTGATAACACTGATGGCATGAGCTTCTTCCCAATTTCGGATGATCGCGGTGTACTTGCGATTAATAATGAATACACCAACTACGAATACTTGTTTGATCACAAAGGTAAATCGATGACAGCAGATGATGTGCGTAAAGCGCAAGCTGCGGTCGGCGTTACTGTCGTTGAAGTGATGAACAAAAATGGCCAGTGGACGGTTGACCGCGCAGGGAAGCGTAACCGTCGAATCACGGCAAACACACCAATGCTGCTCACTGGGCCAGCTGCAGGCCATACGCTAATGAAAACCGCCACTGATCCTAAGGGCTTAAATCCACTGGGAACTTTTAACAATTGTGCGAATGGTCAAACGCCGTGGGGGACATACTTAACGTGTGAGGAGAACTTTGATGATTTCTTTGGTAGTAACCAAGATGGCGTGAAGTTAACGGCTGATCATAAGCGTTATGGTATTGAAGCTAAACCCAGTGATTATCAATGGCACCAACATGATGAGCGTTTTGACGTTGCGAAAAACCCCAATGAGCCAAACCGCTTTGGTTGGGTGGTGGAAATTGATCCGAACGATCCAACATCAACGCCACTTAAACGCACGGCGTTAGGCCGTTTCAAACATGAAAATGCGGCGCTTACTCTCAACAAAGATGGCCATGCTGTGGTCTATCTGGGGGATGATGAACGCGGTGAACATCTATACAAATTCGTTTCAAAAAATCGCTACCAAGCTGGTAACGATGCGGCGAATCGCAATTTATTAGAAGAAGGAACCCTCTTTGTCGCTAAGTTTGATATGAATGAGAAAGAACTGAAAGGCTCGGGAAAATGGCTTGAACTGACCTTTGGTAAAAATGGTTTAACGCCAGAAAATGGCTTTAAGGACCAAGCAGAAGTGATGATTTTTGCTCGCCGCGCAGCGACTCAAGTGGGTGCTACGACAATGGATCGTCCTGAATGGGTTGCGATTCACCCTGATAATAAGCACGTGTTCTGTACACTGACCAACAATAAAAACCGAGGTAAAGAGGGGCAACCTGTTGGTGGTCCCAACCCTCGCACTAAGAATAACTATGGCCAGATTCTGCGCTGGATGCCAGTCAATGAGGATCACACTAGCACTGTGTTCGCATGGGATCTGTACTTGATTGCGGGCAACCCAACGGTACATAAAGGCGATCTCTATGCGGGCAGCGACAATATCTCAGCAGACAACATGTTCAACAGCCCTGATGGTATCGGCTTTGACAAAGCGGGTCGCTTGTGGATTCAAACCGATGGCAACTATTCCAACAAAGGGGATTTTGCTGGGCAAGGCAACAACCAAATGTTGTGCGGGGATCCAATTACTGGTGAAGTGAAACGTTTCCTAACTGGGCCGATTGCTTGTGAAATAACAGGGTTAACTTTTTCACCGGATCAAAAAACCATGTTTGTTGGCGTTCAACACCCTGGGGAAGATGAAGCGCCATCGCATTTCCCATACGGCGGAACCACCAAGCCGCGTTCGACAATTATGATGATCACTCGTGAAGACGGCGGGGTGATTGGCGCATAAGCCCTGATCATTTTCCTCTGAAGGGAGCTGCGGCTCCCTTTTTAACATTCCTGCTGTCGGTCAACGCTGTTGCCATCATCCATTCACGGTCTTGGCGCCTTCTATCTTGCACGAAAGAAGACGTTGTTTCGGTTAGGCAGGACATGGTTTGCCTTTCCTACACGTTATGTATGAACTCTTTGTGTCAGGAAAATAAGTAAAAAGGGTGAGATCGGGGCGATTATTTTCCCTCAAATTGACAATTGCTTGATACGTTCTTTGCGTGTCGTCCGTTATTATGCTGATCTTCAATAATCCAGCGGTGTCTATTGAGCGTGAAAAAGCAAATCCAAATGAAAAAATCGGGCTTAGTACTCTTAGCCTTGTTCTCGTTGCTGTTAGTTCCCATCTCATTGGTTGGGTCTTCGATTGATTTGAGCACGCCAGTGAGCGAGGACGTCGGTGCATTTTTTACCTATTTAACCGATTCGGCTGGTTGGCAAGGTTTTGGCTTTACCTTTGCTTTGTTGGCTTTTTTGGCAACACGGAAAGCGACTTCCCGCATTGAACTGCTTAACCGCATTATTCAAATTGGCTTGTTATTGGTGATTGGTATGGCTGCCAAAACGGGTTTAAAACATCTGACAGAGAGCCCTCGTCCATACACCGAATTAATGACGTATGAGTTACTTATCCCAAACCCTGCGCATTTTTATAAATTGAGTGAATTACAAAAAGAAAGTGTGATGACCGACATCGCAACCCAAGTCAGTGACTGGCGTTTACGTCATTGGCAGGGTGAAAAGGACTATTCATTTCCTTCTGGCCATACGATCTTCGCTGCTATTTGTCTGGCTTTCTTTGGTGGCCTGTTTATTGAACAAAAGCGCTATGTTTTTGCGGCGGGTCTACTGCTTTGGGCCTGTGGGGTCTCCTTTAGCCGCTTATGGTTAGGGATGCATCGTCCGGTTGATTTATACGGCTCCTTGCTGTTTGTCAGCATGATTTACCTTGTGATACCCAAAGTGTATCCCTTAGATCATCCTAAATTAAAACCGTTATTAACGCGCCTTCATCTCTGTTAACGGGTCACGAGTCATCATAAAAAAGCCAGCACATTTAAACGTGCTGGCTTTTTTGTAATCACATTCAATCACATAAGTAACGGCAATCAGGCAAAGAAGGAGGAAGCCACACCAATCAAACCACCGAATACTCCACCCCAAACAACCAACCAGCCAAGGTGCTGTTTAATCATCTTCTGTACCATCTCTTTCACCAATTTAGGCGTGAGTTCATTGAGACGTTGATCGATGATGTTTTCGATGTTAGCGGTGATCTCTTCAATCATCTCAGGAGCTTCTAACTGCTCTTTGAGCGCTTGTTTAACGCTATCGCTTTGGCTGATATCAATCATAGATTGCTGCATTTTTTCGACAAACGGTTGCTTGAGTGGTTGTAGCGCGTCGGTTCCACCAAACATCGCCAGCATGCCGCCAAATGGAGAGTTTGCAATCACTTCGACCAAAGAATCAAAGGTTGGGTTGAAGTCAACTTTGGCAATCACAGGCTCAAGATCCAACGTTTTACTGCCCGTCATCTCTTTACTGAGGAAGCGGTCAATATTGGACTGAGTGAAAAATTGCTCCATCATCAGGCTCTTGATTGCGGTTTTGAACTCTTCAAAGCGAGCAGGTATCACACCCGAGCCATATAGTCCGGGCACTTTTTCAAACAGCATGTGAATCGCAAGCCAGTTGGTGATTGCGCCAGAAAAGGCAAATAAGCCCGCATACAGCGCAATGGTGTTATCCAGTTGATAGCCCGCTGCAAGGAGCGCTAGCGCAATGATATTAGTGAGTAAGCTCTTGTTCATAATCCAAATCTAGTTAAATAAAGGGAATGGGCGAATTCTAAGGAAAAAGAGTCAATTGTGGAAGCATCAACGGAGCGCAAACTCCGTTGATAAACCATTAAGCAATCTCAACGTCGTCGCAACCGATAAAGCCACCCGTTTGGTGCGCCCATAGGTGTGCATAAATGCCGTTTTGAGCGATCAACTCTTGGTGTGTGCCTTGCTCAACGACGTTACCTTTATCGAGTACAATCAACCTGTCCATTGCGGCAATGGTTGATAAACGGTGAGCAATGGCAATCACGGTTTTGCCTTGCATCAGCTCATTTAAGCTCTCTTGAATTGCCGCTTCCACTTCGGAGTCGAGTGCGGATGTGGCTTCGTCGAGTACCAATAGTGGCGCATCTTTTAACAGCACGCGGGAAATAGCAATTCGCTGGCGCTGGCCGCCAGACAGTTTTACGCCGCGCTCGCCCACTTGCGCATCATAGCCTAGGTTACCAAATGGGTCGGTGAGTGTTTCGATAAACTCATGCGCGTGTGCCTGTCGGGTGGCTTGCAGCAGTTGTTCCTCACTTACATCAGGGTTGCCATACAAAATGTTATCGCGGATCGAGCGATGCAGCAGTGAAGTATCTTGCGTCACCATACCAATTTTGCTGCGCAATGAATCTTGGGTGACGTCATTGATCGCTTGCCCATCGATACGAATTTGCCCACCTTCAACATCATGAAAACGAAGTAGTAAATTGACTAAAGTCGATTTCCCAGCGCCAGAACGCCCTACTAAGCCCACTTTTTCACCCGGTTTAATGGTCAGGTTTAAATGGTTAATAACGCCTTTATTCTCGCCATAGTGGAAACTCACGTCATCAAATTCGATGCCACCTTGTGCAACCTGCAACGGTTTTGCGTTGGGTTTATCTTCAATGGTGATCGGTTTCGAGAGGGTTTTCATGCCATCCACGACTGTGCCCATGTTTTCAAAGAGCGCACCGACTTCCCACATGATCCATTTCGACATGCCATTAATGCGCAATGAAAGGCTGATCGCAATCGCGATTGCACCAATACTGATGGCACTCTGCATCCATAGATAAATCGAAGTCGCCGCAATCACGAACACCAAAATATAGTTGGCGAGTTCAACGCACAGGTTAAAACCAGTCACTAAACGCATTTGGCGGTGAACCGTGTCTAAAAAGCTCTCCATGCCTTGTTCGGCATAGTCGGTTTCTCGGCGGGTGTGTGAGAACAATTTGACCGTGGCAATATTGGTGTAGCTATCGACAATGCGCCCCGTCATGGTTGAGCGAGCATCGGCTTGTTCTGATGCTACTTTTTTAAGCTGTGGTACAAAGTGAAGTTGAATACAAATGTAGGCCGCGAGCCAGACGAGCATCGGCACCATTAAACGCCAGTCTGCTTGCGCCAACATCACCACAATCGCAGTGAAATAGACTGACACATAGACAAACACATCCAAGGTCTTCATCACTGTTTCGCGGATGGATAACGCCGTTTGCATTACTTTAGTGGCAATTCTTCCCGCAAAGTCATCTTGGTAAAAAGAGAGGCTTTGTTTGAGCAGATAACGGTGCGCTAACCAACGGATCGACATGGGATAATTGCCGAGCATAGTTTGGTGGATCAACAGTGAATAGATGCCAATCAAAAGTGGCATGATCACGAGTACTAAAATAGATAAACCGATCAAGGTGTCTCGGTTCTCAGTTAGGAAAGTCTCTGGGTTACTGGATGAGAGCCAATCCACCAGTTGGCCCATAAAACCGAACAGTGATACTTCAACAACGGCAATTAACGTGCTGATTAACGCCATTAAAATGAGTGGTTTTTCAAAGCCGCGCGTGTAGTAACGACAAAAGGCCCATAAGGTCGCAGGAGGCTGTTTGGGTTCCTCTTTGGGAAAGGCTTGGGTAAAGCTTTCAAATTTTTTATACATCGAAAATCCTTATGCCAATTCTCGCTAAAGTATGAGAGACCAAAAGCCTAGAACGCGAGAATCTAACGTTGAACTCCTATAAGGGGAGCAAATGATGGAGTAAGCTGAACAGAAGTATAACGAAATCACAACATAAGTGGCGGATTACTTTTCGCGCTTGGCTCTAGAAAACGGCGCCTGATTAATACGGTGGTTAATGCAGCAAGCATCGGCTCGAATGGTCAGTAACGTCCATCGGATGAAAAAATGAAGCGAGTAAAATATCGTTATCGACGATAAGAGAACCATAAACGAGTTGCGTTACTTTTAAGTGAGTTTTTACTGTGAATATTTTTTGAATAATGGTGAATATTTGTAGGTGTGATGAGGATTTTGCCGTAATTTTTAATGTGAAAAGTAGTTTTCTCAGTAATTAATAGGAGTTATTCGATGAAATAACCCAAAATTCAGTCAATGTTATTTTAACATTATGCTTACAATTGGCCTAAAGTGAGTAGAAGGGAAAGTTTCTATGATGTTGCAGGAACAAGTGATCACACAGCCAGCCGTGAATACGGTGCAAAATGCCAATTGTGTCGTAATGGTGCCGCCAAAAGAGTTCAAATTTAACGCTCAAACGGCACAAGATAATGAATTTCAACACCAAGTTGCATTGAGTACCGAACAAGTTCGCATCCAAGCCATGGCCGAATATCAAAGCATGGTTCAGACACTGCGTCTCGAAGGCGTACAAGTAGTGGAGTTTGATTACCCATTATCTGAAGTGGAAACGCCAGATGCCGTCTTTCCCAATAACTGGTTTAGCACTACGCCAGAGGGAACCTTGTTTACCTTTCCGATGGCTTGTAAAAATCGACAGCAAGAAGTGCGCCCACAAGCGTTGGTTGAAGCCCTTACTTTGTCTGGCCGCAAGATATTGGCGCAAGATTCGTTGCTCGCGTATCAAGACCAGCAGGCTTATCTTGAAAGCACCGGTGTGATGGTGATGGATCACCTTAATCGAACCATCTATTCGGCGTTGTCACAGCGCTGCGACCGTGAAGTGTTAGAGGAGTACGCCAAACGTATCGGTTATGATCGCGTGGTTTCTTTTCAAACGGCGTTGCCTTCAGGCCAACCGGTTTATCACACCAATGTGATGATGGCGGTTGGTGAAGCATTCTGCGTGATTTGCGATGAAGTGATTCCGGAGTTTGAACGTCGTTTTGTGGTTAAATCACTGGCCAAAGATAAGCAGATCATCTCAATTTCACTTGAGCAGATGAACGGTTTCTGCGGCAACATTTTACAATTAGAAACGGCGGCAGGAGATAAAGTGATCGCTATGTCGCAATCGGCGTTTGATGCCTTTTCGCTGGCGCAGCGTGCGCAGCTGGCCAGTCACGGTAAGTTATTGCCGTGTAATGTGAAGACCATTGAGGATATTGGCGGTGGTTCGGTGAGATGTATGTTAGGGGAAGTGTTTTTGCCTGCTATTGGCTAAGATTGATGTACTCAACGCCATTTTTGCCATTTTTCTTCACCTGATACATTGCTTGGTCGGCCAATTCATATAAGGTTTCAAAAGTATGTGTTGAGGTTGTGAATTGGCAAACACCAATACTAAAGCCAATCTGCACTTCTCCATGGCTTAATTTTAGTGGTGAATAGGCTTTGGTGAGCAAACTGTCGATAAACTGCTTTAACGTTTCTGTGCTTTGATTGATGCACAAGAGGACAAACTCATCGCCGCCCAAACGAGCAATCGATGATGGTTGAGGCGCATTTTCTTGAAGCCATTGAGAAACTTGGAGCAGCACGAAATCCCCAGCTTGGTGCCCAAGATGATCATTGACGGTTTTAAAGTCATCCAAATCGATAAAAATCAGTGCCGCAGGGTGTTCGACAAGATCATTCATCTCGTCAAACTTAGTTTCTAGCGCTTTTCGATTTAATAGGTTGGTTAATGGATCTTGCGCGGCGAGTTTGGAGAGTTCTAATTCATAATGTTTTTCATTGGTAATATCCGTGTGGGTGCCCATCATGCGCAGCGGCTTTCCATTCTCATCATATTCAACGATTCGGCCGCGATCCGACACCCAGCTTTGACCTCCATCTTTGCGGATCATCCGGTGTATGACCTGATAGGTGTCAGCCTTGCCATTCAAATGGTCCTCAAAAGCGCCCACGGCTAAGTCATAATCATCGGGGTGGAGCTTGCTTTTCCAAATGTCGACGGTGGCGTCTAGCTCGTGTGATTGATAGCCAAGCATATCACCCCATTCTCTATTGAATATTTTAAGGGTTCCGCTAGGAATGTGTTGTTCCCAAAGACAAAGACCAGTGCCTTCTAGCGTTGCATTCAGTTTTTCTTCAAGAGAGCTGTTTTCTTTTTTGAGATGCTCAACTTGCTCTTCAAGCTGCTTGATTCGTTTTAAGTACTCTTCCATAAACCGTGATGAACCGAGTCTGCATTTATGTCGAGTGTGCCACAGTTTGCCGATGGATTCACAAGGTTGTTGATATCTTGTTCAACATACATCTCATTTTTTCCCGTGGGTCACAAAGCTTATTTGGTTTGAATAAATTTGCTGTAGGTACTGACTCGGCCGTTGATGTACTCAATACCGCAGTGAATGCTGTGTTCGTTATTGCCAACAATCTGATATTCGACAATAAATTCACCGCTGATCACTTTGATAAATAAGAAACCGTCGATGACTTTCCATAATCCTTGCAGTGTTTTTTCACCAAACAGATCTCGCTCGACCAACGTGCCATTCGGCTTTAAATGCAAAGCGGAAGAAAAACCGTCTACATTCACTTTTACCCAAATATGCTGGTGAGCCTCAAAGCTTAATATTTTGCGTCGACACTTAACCCATTCTGCCAGTGCTTGCTCTTGGGTTGGGGTGAGCGTAGGGAGCGCTTCCATTTCTAAAAGGGTGTGATGCTTTTCATACCAGAAGAGTTGTAAGTGAAGTAATTTCATTGGTTCTCAGAGTGTTATGCATCGGGGCGTTATCAAAAAGCAACTCTGCGCGATTGTGTTGGTGATGTCAATATTTGCCAAGAAAAGCTACCGCGCTCACGGGGGAGAGGGCGCGGTATTATCCAATATGAGGATGAAGGATGCATAAAAGATGCACCCGAGCACAATTTATAGGTTGAATAAATGAGCTATAGGTTGAATAAACGAGGCGAATCAGCAGCATCACAAGCTTGATTTAGCCGATGCTGCGCAACACGAATATTGTGTTTCCAATGTTCATCTTGCGCCCACATTTCGATCACCATAGGTACAACACAGTTTGCCTCTTTCAGCGTTTGGGAAATAGCATCGAAATTGACTTCTCCTTCACCAATCACCAAGTCTCGAAATTGGCCCGTGGAACTAGAGGTGACGCAATGAGTATCTTTAAGGTGGATCTGAGTAATGTGTGGCATACCAAGTGCCAATTCAGTACACACATCGTAGTTCCAACCTGAAATGTTGCCTACATCTGGATACGCCATAAAATAGGGGGAGGGTACTTGCCGCTTTAGAATTTCGAACTTACTGAGTGAATTAAGATAGCTGGTATCCATGATCTCCACTGCCAGCATTACGCCAGCACGCTCGGCTAGTTTGGCGGCAAGCTGCATGCCTTCAATGAAACGTTGATGAGTTTCTTTATTAGCGGGTTCGTAATAGACATCATAGCCTGCGAGTTGGATGGTGCGAATGCCCAGTTTGTAAGCTAAGGTAATCGCTTTCTCCATGTGCAGAATGGCTTGCTCTCTAATGGCGGGGTCTGACGAGCCAAAAGGAAACTTACGGTGCGCACTTAAGCACATCGATTGCAGCGGGATTTGGTATTGCTCACACCATCTTCGTAGCTGATAGATGGTTGCATCATCCCAGTCTAAGCGTTGACGACGTTCATCCGACTCATCGACGGATATCTCTAAAAAATCAAACCCCAGCTCTTTCGTTGTAGCGAGCTTTTCTTCCCAACTGAAATGATTGGGGAGCGCTTTTTCATACAACCCGATACGTTGGCGTGGCAAATGTTGATACATACGGCCTCCTAGCACCAAAAACGATCGATTTGACTGCGCAGTGCTTCGGCAGTGGCGCGACCTTTTTCACCGACCAATGCACGCCCCGCAATGAACGTTTTGGCCTTAATGCCTTCAAATAAATAGAGATCTTCTGGAACGATGCCACCTGTGATGGAAAGTTCAAGCCCCATATCGGATAGAGTTCGCATCTTCTCAACATCTTCGCTTGTCCAACCAATACCGGCCAGTTCGGCATCTCTTGAACGGTGATAAATGGCTTGAGTGATACCAAGGTCAATCCACGCTTGTGCATCAGCAAAGGTCCAGTTGCCGTAAATTTCGATTTGGATTTCGCCATCCAGTTCATCGGCGACTTTCTTACACGCGCTGATGGTGGCGATATGCGCTGCGGCAGAAACGGTGATCCAATCCGCGCCAGCTTCAAATGCCATCCGCGCTAAAATAGCGCCGCCATCGGTGGTTTTCATATCGCACACTAGAATATGGTCAGGGTGATTATGGCGTAACGTTTTGACGGCCTTCATGCCTTCAGCAAAGGCGAGGATGGTGCCCACTTCGATGACATCAACAAAGCTTGCTACGTTTTTTGCCACTTCGATGGCAGAAATAAGGTCAGTTTGGTCGAGAGCGATTTGGATCATTGGTTTAGTCATGAGAGTTATCCTTGAATTTTGTCACGGATCAAATGGGCGAGCCCGTCGTGATTGTTATCGGTTGTACAAATCAGTTTGGCGTGGGATTTCACCGTATCGTCGGCATTGAGCATCGCCACGCCGAGCCCGGCGTAGTCGAGCATTGAAATATCATTATGGTTATCACCGACGGCCAGCACGTGATTGGCGTGGTAGCCAAGCGATTGCACATATTCAGCCAAGCGCTGACCTTTACTATTGCCTTTGGCAGCAAAGTCGATGCGATTCGACCATGAACGCTCGCCATTGAATGTCTCTTGTACCCAAGCTTGTTGGGCAAGGCGTTCAACGGAACTCGGTAGCCCTTCAACCACAAATTTCCAAATAAACGTTTCTTGCTCGACGCGGTGACGAAACGAGTCAATTTGCTCGATTTTGGGTTGTGCTGTTGGTGGGTACTGGCTGGCCCATTTTTCTAATGCTTGCATGTAGGCGATTGGGCTACGCTTGGAATAGGTCATCGCGTCGGTCACATACATCACCAGTTTCATTTGAAACTCTTTAGCTAAAGCGAGAAAGCTCAATGCATCGTGTTTGGTGATGGCATTGTGCTTGAGCACTTTTTCATTTTGGTAGTCATACACATAAGTGCCGTTGCAGCAGATGATGGGGGTTGTGAGCCCCAATTCTTGATAATAGGGTTTAGCCGCCGTGTGGTGACGGCCAGTCACGATCACCACGTGGCAGTGTTGCTGCGCCTGTTGAATCGCCCGCTTTAGCAGCGGATGAATGGTGTGTTCATCAGTCAACACTGTGCCATCAAGGTCGAGCGCGAGAACTTTATACATAGCCGCTACCTTTGACCGTAGTAAGCGTTATCACCATGCTTACGTTGATAGTGTTTATCGGATAATTCCGGTTGAATCTTGATGCCACTGTTGAGTGAACGAGTCGCCAGCGCCATGGCGGAAATCTCCTCTAAGACGACGGCGTTATGAACCGCATCGTTAGCATCTTTGCCCCAAGAGAAAGGAGCATGCCCGGCGACAATCACGCTTGGCACCGCCATCGGATCAATGTGACGATGTTTGAACTCTTCGATGATCACAAGGCCGGTATTTTTCTCATATTGGCCAGCGATTTCATCGCAAGAAAGTTTGCGTGTGCAGGGGATGTCACCGTAAAAATAATCGGCGTGAGTGGTCCCTAAAGCCGGAATGTCGATGCCCGCTTGCGCCCAAATAGTGGCACTGCGCGAATGGGTGTGTACCACG
The DNA here is from genome assembly GCF_963874485.1 of Vibrio sp. V15_P4S5T153. Lineage (NCBI taxonomy): Bacteria > Pseudomonadati > Pseudomonadota > Gammaproteobacteria > Vibrionales > Vibrionaceae > Vibrio > Vibrio sp. V15_P4S5T153. Next base: position 480,812 of record NZ_CAWNHR010000018.1, read on the forward strand.
CCGCCAATCTCTGGATAAGCTTTATAGAGTTCGAGGTGAGTGGCGGTATCACTGGATGGATTAAGTGTGCCTTCCACAATCGTGCCGCTAAGATCAACGATCACCATGTCATCGACTTTCATCACATCGTATTCTACGCCGGAAGGTTTGATGGCGATGACGCCCTTCTCGCGGTCTATTTCTGATACATTGCCCCAAGTGAAAGTGACTAAACCGTATTGGGGAAGCTTAAGATTTGCCGCAAATACTCGCTGTTTTAGTTCGCTATACATTACATCCTCACTCGACCAATTGTGCCGCTAACGCTTCATCAATTACTTGGTAAACATCCTGCGCAGTACGACAACGGCGCAGTTTATCGAGATCAACGCCAGTCTCGCTCTCTTCATCATCCAGCACTTGGGTTACTTCCATTAATCCTTCCATATGCTGATCAGACGAGCTACCAGCCAAGGTGATCAGCACATCGACCGGTTCATCTTCGCCGTCAAAATAGACAGGCGTTTGTAGCGTCACTAAAGCAAAGGCGGTTCTGATCACGCCATTTTCAGGACGAGCATGAGGCAGGGCAAGATTCGGCGCGATGACGATATACGGGCCTAATTGTTCAACGCTGCTGATGATGGCATCGTGATAGCAGGGGTGTATGGCTCCTGATTTGATCAGCCTATCCGTACCGATTCTGATCGCTTCTTGCCAAGTGCTCGCCTGTGCATTTAATTGGATGGAATCATTGTCGATCAGTGATTGTTTCAGTCCCATGGTTCTATCTCCAGAGTGGGTGCCAGTGCGTCTGGCACCTATTGTTTTTGTACCTATCGTTTTGTAGTCAATAGCTATTTCAAAGTGACAAAGTTTTTATCGATGATATCGAGCAGCTCATCACCAAAAGAGTTCGGATTCAGCATGTTTTGTACGCCGAGCACAAACTTGCCTTCTCCGGGCTCCATCTCACCAGAGAGATGTTTTGATGAGACGATGATGTCGGTGGTGGCGAGCTTAGATTTATAATCAGACACTGCGCAGGAATCCATCACGTGTGGAATGCCTTTTTTCTCCAGATACTTACCGATTTTCATCTTCATCATCATTGAGGAGCCTTGCCCATTGCCACACACGGCTAAAATGCTGACCGGGCGCACGCCATCACTGACTTTCAGTGCTTGTTCGACGGCGGCGATGACTTCTGGATCGTCACTGATGTTCACCAAACCTTGTGCATCTTCCTCTTCACGCAGTTTTTTAGAGGCAAAGAACATGTACACACCAGCCAATGCAATCAGTACAAAGAAGAACAGTTTTGAGACGGATAAGCCTTGCATGATTGGCGGGAAGACTAACGCCCAGTCGGCCATGCCCATCCAGCCACTGAATTCGGTGCCGTATTGGTTGAAGATGTGAATGGCCCATGCGGAGCCAACGACTTCGATGATACCCATCACAAAACAGATCTTCATGACCGCGCGCCAGCCGCCAAAGTGGTTGGCAAAAACACCAATGGTTGCGTTGGAGAAGAACATCGGGATAAAGCCGGGAATGATCATGATCGGTGCATCAAAAGCGAGCATGGCCAGCACCGCGGTAAATTGACCAATCGCGCCCCACATAAAACCAAACACCATGGCATTAGGTGAGAACGCGTAGATAGCGGCGCAGTCAATGGCTAAAACCGCGTTAGGAATGACGCGCTCTGAGATACCTTTAAAGGCTTCAGACAGTTCGGCAACGAACATACGTACACCCGCTACGATAACTTGAATCGCTACCGCAAATTTAAGGCCAGTTTCTAGAATGTAGATAGACCAATGGGTTTTTCCCGCCATTGCTTGCAGGTTGTCTAAACCAAATGAGAGCAAAATAATGCCGAAAAATAGCGTCATCACAATCGCGGTTGCGGCAATACTGTCGTGGAAAATGTGCAACCATTTAGGCAGCTCAAGGTGGTCGACACTCTCGTTTTTGTCGCCCAATTTGGGGGCAATCTTAACTGCAATCCAAGACGCGACTTGTTGCTGGTGGCCGATGGAGAAACCGGCTCCACCCGTGACGGCTTCGGTGGGTTTGAACATAATGTTGGAGGAGATAGACCAGTAGAGCGCCATCAAAACAGCCGAATAAAGGATGGTTTCCCACATGCTTGCGCCCAGCACAAGGTAGAACACCGCAATTAACCCTGCTTGTTGGAACATAATATGCCCCGTTAGCATGATGGTGCGAATGCCTGTGTAGCGGCGCAGCAAAACGAGCAAGATGTTGATCGCCAGTGCCAGTAGTACGGTATAACCAACCCAAGAATAATCATCCCCCATGATTTCCATGGTGGCCATCATTGAGGTGTACGGGTCGATAACCGAGCCAGTTAAACCATGATATTCCGATAATTTCTCAATCACAGGCTTAAAGCCTGCCACTAAGGTTCCTGCACCCACTTGTACCAACATAAAGCCGACGATGGTTTTGATCGACCCTTTAATGATGGTGGTGGTATCTCTTCTTAATAACCAGTAACCGATAAGGGTGACTAAGCCCAGCAGCAAAGGTGCTTTAGTCATTACTTGGCTATAAAAAATGTAGAAGATATCGTAGATGAACTGCATATCTTTACCCCTTGATTCTCTATTTATCGTTATGTGTATTCCCGTCTTACTCGAAGCTGGGTGTAGGTCAGAGTGAATCAGCAAGGTGATGCCGATTTCAATCCTGTTTTGCTCACGAAATAGACTTTACCAATCAAAAGTAATCATTCAATGCTCATTTGTGATTATTTTGATTTTTATCAATTTCTTCGCCAAATGGAGACATTATTTGATACTCAAGTCACAGTTAAAATTTTATTTCAAATAAAATCAATTGTTTAGGTTTTATTGTGAGCGAGAGGGAAGTTTTGTTCGTCCAGTGTTTGACATTGTGATGGATGAGAAATAGAATCAAAACAAATCATAAATAATCACCAAGTAATCACTTGATGAAAAGATAAGGTGATAACCATGAACGAAGTACAAAGACATAACGAGATACTGTCTTTGCTAGACAATATGCGCACCATCAACGTCACGCATATTATTGAGAAATTTAACGTGTCACCAGCAACGGCCCGCCGCGATATTTCTAAGTTAGATGAGCTAGGTAAGCTGAAGAAAGTTCGTAATGGTGCTGAACGTTTAGAGATTAGAAAGCGAGCGTGGACGCCGTTAAATATCGACAGTACGGATCATTTCCATGAAAAATCACAGATTGCCATGGCTGCGGCTAAGCTCTGCAATCCAGGTGACAGTGTGGTAATTAACTGTGGTTCGACCGCCTTCTTGCTCGGTAAAGAGTTGTGTGGCCAAGATGTTCAAATCGTGACTAACTATTTCCCACTGGCCAGTTATCTTATCAATGAAGATCACGACGATGTGATCATCATTGGTGGGCAGTACAACAAAGCACAAAACATTTTCCTCAACCCCGCCCCTGATTCGTTAGGTGGTTATGCCGGACATTGGATGTTCACCAGTGGCAAAGGGCTGACGGAAAATGGCCTATACAAAACCGATATGCTCACCGCCGTTGCCGAGCAACAAATGCTAGAGCAAATCGGTAAGTTAGTGGTGGTGGTGGATAGCTCTAAAGTTGGGCAGCGTACGGGCATGCTATTTTGCCCCGCCAGCAAGGTTGATATTGTTATCACTGGCAAAGCCGCCGATCCGCAAGTTATCCAAGCGCTACAACAGCAGGGGACAGAAGTGATTCTGGTATAGAAAGCACTTCGCTCTACACATTCTAATAATAAATACAGGCTCAGTGTTTTCACCTTGGATGAAGACGCTTGGCTCCCTACATTCAAAATTTGTCTAACTGATCGTGAAATAAAAGGTGTTGCTATGAGTAAAATTGATGAAATCACACGCGATTCATGGGTTCTCAGTACGTTTCCTGAGTGGGGAACTTGGCTGAATGAAGAGATAGAAAAGACCGAAGTGGAAGCCAACACCTTTGCTATGTGGTGGCTTGGTTGTACAGGCATTTGGCTAAAAAGTGCAGGTAATACCAATCTTTCGATCGATTTTTGGTGTGGGACGGGTAAGAAAACGCAAAAGAATGCCTTGATGAATCAACAGCATCAGATGATGCGTATGGGGGGCGTGCGTGAACTGCAACCCAATTTAAGAACGTCTCCTTTTGTGTTGGACCCATTTGGCATCAAAGAGATTGATGCAGTGCTGGCGACGCATGATCACGCTGATCATATCGATATTAATGTCGCAGCAGCTATGCTGCAAAACTGTGGTGAGCATGTGAAATTTATTGGGCCACAAGCTTGCGTTGACCTGTGGCAAGGCTGGGGAGTACCGAGTGAGCGCTGCATTGTGGCGAAAGTGGGTGATTGCATTGAAGTCGGCGATATCAGTATCCGAGTGCTGGACTCTTTTGATCGCACTGCGTTGATTACGCTGCCTAAAGGTGTTTCATCTTATGATAAGGGGATTCTTGATGGTATGGATGATCGCGCGGTCAACTACTTATTGGAAACCTCCGGTGGCTCAATCTACCATTCAGGTGATTCGCATTATTCGAACTACTATGCCAAGCATGGTAATGACTACAAGATTGATGTAGCGCTGCTCTCATACGGTGAAAACCCACGAGGCATCACAGATAAGCTGACTGCATCTGATATTTTGCGCGCAGGCGAGGCGTTAGATTGTGAAGTGGTGATCCCATTCCACCACGATATTTGGGCTAACTTCCAAAATGACCCGCGTGAAATCGAAGTATTGTGGCAAATGAAAAAAGATCGTCTGCAATACGGTTTTGCGCCATTCTTTTGGCAAGTGGGTGGAAAATACACCTACCCAACCGACAAAGGACGTATGCATTACCAGCATTTCAGAGGCTTTAAAGACATTTTTGTCGATGAACCAGAGCTGCCTTTCAAAGCATTCTTGTAATGTTTTGAAAGCAAAAATTAGAGAAGAGAAAGAGGCCAATTGGGCCTCTTTGTTTATTGGTAATGATGTGCAGTACTTGATTTTATACTTCAGGTTGGTAGTGCAAAATTGTCATTGATATGGGCGATTGCAACAACTCCCCTTCTGCATGGCCGGGTTGTACGTTACGTAAATTGGTATCGCATATCACTTCCCAGTTTTGGTTACGATCTTTAGGTAGAGTAAAACGAGCGGGTGCGTTGGTTTGGTTGATCAAGTAGAGCATTTCAGCCCCATCCGATCCAATGCCCATCTGCAATGCCACAGAACTTAAGCGGTTCCAATCATCATGTTCCATCAGTGTGCCATCCACGCGTCGCCAGAATACGCGGTTGGCATTACGTTCCTCACCGCTAAAAGCACGAATAAAGGGCACCATATAAAGGTGTCTTGCCGCCACCATTTGACTCAACCAATGTTTGAAGTAGCTTTTGCGTTCGGTCATGTTCCAGTCAAGCCAACTGATCTCATTGTCTTGGCAATAAGCGTTGTTATTACCTTGCTGAGTATGAGAAAGCACATCCGCGGTGAGAATATGAGGAATGCCAAAAGCAAAAAGTAAGCTCGCCATCATATTGCGTTTTTGCTTTTCGCGGGTTGCTTTTATCACCATGTTCTCGGTTTCGCCTTCGACGCCATAGTTGTCGGAGCGATTGTCACCGTGACCATCTCGGTTTTGTTCACCATTCGCTTCATTGTGCTTATGCTTGTATGACACCAAATCTTGCATGGTGAAGCCATCATGATAAGTGATGTAATTGACGGTCAGTTTGTAGGGCCAGTTTGCGGCACTGTACAAGTCGCGCGAGCCCATTAAGCGTGTGGCGAACTCTTTTAAATAGCCTTGATCGCCGCGCCAAAAGCTGCGTGTGATATCACGTAATTTGTCGTTACATTCATTCCAACCGAAAGGAAAATTGCCTACTTGGTAACCGTTTGGACCAATATCCCAAGGCTCTGCAATCAATTTGACTCGTTTTAATGTTGGATCTTGCGCCACCGCTTTAAAGAACGCAGCATCGGGGCTGAAATTATCGCCATTTCTTCCAAGCGTTGCGGCCAAATCAAAACGAAAACCATCGATTTGGTATTCGCTAACCCAGTAGCGCAGCGTGTCCATGACTAGGTTAAGGGCGGGTTGATAAGAGAGATCAATGGTGTTACCACAACCGGTAAAATTCGCGTAATGTTGGCCGTGTTTTAGATAATATTTAGGGTCGAGTGCTTTTAAATTGAAAATAGGCCCATCTTCGCCCCCCTCTGCTGAGTGGTTATAAACCACATCCAGTATCACTTCAATTCCGTGACGATGCAGTTCTCTGATAGCCGTTTTCAGTTCCGTTACCGCATCTTTTTGCGCATAACGTGGATCTGGCACCATAAACAGATAGGGGTTATATCCCCAATAGTTGACTTTGCCCATATCCAATAGATGTGGCTCATGCATACAAGCCGCGATGGGCAGTAGCTGTAGTGTGTTGATGTTTTGCTTGCGATAAAACTCCAGCATCTCCTCACTGATTAAGCCTAAATAAGTACCTTGTTCTGCTTTAGGCACACGTGGATTGAGTTTGGTCACCCCTTTGACATGGGTCTCAAATAAAATAGTCTTATCGCGAGGTATGTGTGGCTTTTTAGTTGATTGCCAATCGAATTGATCGTCGACCACGACACACTTAGGCAGCTCGAAACTCTTTTTTGAACTAAATGGTGTTTTATAGCCTAAGTTTTTATCTATCGCCTTCGCGTAGGGGTCGGAAATATAGTGCGGCTCGTCACCATTTAAAATGAGGTAACCGTATTTTTGCCCTGCTTTAATGTTTGGCACATGAGTGTACTTCACGCCCGCATATTCATTCTCTAACTCGTGGGTGGTGAAACTTCCCTGTTGATCAAACAGAGCGAGTAGAAGCTGTTTATTTGCTGGAGCATGAATAGCAAAATTGCAACCTGTGTTATCAAGGGTTGCACCGAGTGGGTAAGGGCTAGAAATAGTACATTTCATATGGGCATCTTTAATTGTTATTTTGCTGCACGTCATCGCTTTAAGTAAAAAGCTTTGTTGATATTAGGTCAAGCGCCCAATGAATAAAATTTGAATGTAATTTTATTTCATTTTAATGATGTTATTGGCCCTAAATAGTGATCAATAAGGCATTTTGTATTCTATTTTATAACCATTAACTGATCTCCTCCCCCTGAAATCCGTGATCCGTGCTTTAAAAACGCCATACCATAAAGTTACTCATCCTTTCTCCTCCCCCCTAAATTACTTTGAGGTGGAGGAAGCAAGCCTATTACGCCTTTAGTAACCTTATCACCGTTGAAACAACTGGGGACTTAGTCCCGTCTTACCTCTTCTTTTAGCGTTTATCTGTCAACTGCCTTGCAGGTTCCAATAGGAGAAGAGTGAAAGTTTTAAATGCTGTCCGTAGTTAAAATTTTCCATAAATATAAATCGTCCTTAATGGAGTTAAGAATGAAAAAAGTAAGTGTAATTGCTGCCGCAGTGGCTGCTACTCTAGCAGCAGGTTCTGCTTTTGCTGTTGATTTTAATGGTTATTTCCGCGCGGGTACCGGAATTAGTGGTCAGGGTAATGGTGATCTTGCTGTTAACAAGAATGGTGTAGGTCGTCTCGGTAACGAAAACGACAACTACTATGAGTTTGGTTTTGCTGAGGAGTTAAAGACAGGCGAGCAAACTTGGCGTGTCGAATCAATGATTGCACAAGGTAACAAAGGTGCAAATGGTTGGGAAGATGGCGATTTCAACGTTGCTCAGTTTGCGGTAAAAGCTAAAGGTCTTATTGCTGGTGATGAGTCTGCTGAAATTTGGGCGGGTAAATCTTATTACCAACGTAAAGATATCCACATCACCGATTTCTATTTCTTGAACACTTCTGGTACAGGTGGCGGTATTCAAAACCTATCAGTCGGCAATCAGAAACTGTCACTTGCTTTGATCCAAGATGGCGATAATACCAACTCAACGGGTTATATCTTTGATGCGCGCTTAGCCAATATCGGTCTTTGGGAAAATGCGAATCTAGAATTTGCATTGGCTTATAACTTTGCAACCGAAAAAGGTGATGCAACAGAGCAAGCTGATGATGGTTTGTTGGCATCAGCCATTCTGCACCAAGGCCTATCAAACGGCTTTAACCAAACAATTCTTCAAGTGGGTACCAATGGTTATGGCGTGCAAGCGGCTAATCTTTGGGGTGCAGGCACTTATTATAACCGTGGTAATGCAGATCAGAACGATGCAACTGGCTACCGTTTATTAAACTGGGGTGTAGTGAGTTTTGGTCAATCGTGGGAAATGGGCCATCAACTTGCGTACTTAGCAGGTTCTGATATTGGGGCTAGTAAAAAAGACATTGATCAGTATTCAGTTGTTGTGCGCCCAATGTACAAATGGGATGAGACAATGCGCACTGTATTTGAAGCTGGCTATAACGCTGGTGAGAAAATTAATAGTGCAGGCACAGCAACAGAAGATTTCGGCAATGCGAAATTGACAGTTGCACAAGCGTGGGCAATGGGAGACAGCTTCTGGGCTCGTCCAGAGTTCCGTGTATACGGCTCATACCTACTTGATACCGAAAACAAAAATGCATTTGCGACTGGCAAAGACACTGAATACGTCGTTGGCATTCAAGTGGAAGCTTGGTGGTAATTCCTCCTTGTTCTTATTAGTCTAAATCCATATGCTGATAGCCGACTGATGTCGGCTATTTTTTTAACGACTCGGAGATGAGTCGTTAAAAAAATACTAAAGGAGCGGAAAATGGTTTTTAAAACACTACTATTAGGTAGTTGCATTGCTTTAACTGGCTGTCAAACAGCTCCTGTTGTTGAGCAAACACAAAGTTCGGCAGTGCAAGCTGTCAATAATATAGAACAACTACAAGTCACAAAAGTGAAGCTACCGAGTACAACAAAAATGGTGCTCACAGCCAATACTCAGCGCTTGCATAACTCATTGATTCATAGCCCTGTCGCCGTGTTTGAAATACCAGCCGATCGTGGCCAAATGAATTTAACGGTCACCAGCGAAATTCAAGATTCAGTATTTTATCCTTATGTTGTTATCACAGATAAAACAGGAACCGTTTTAGAATCGTATACCGACACTGAGTTCGAATATCGTAAGCCACGTTTAAATTTGGGTAATCGTCTGGTTGCTGATTTGGAGTTTTATCCTCCCCAAGGTCATAAAACGCTTTTACTTATTGTTTATACAAAGGAAAAAGATCTATCAGGCGTAACTTATGTTGCACATCCTGGACGTATTGATGCCGAAGGCCGTGGTAACTACATGCCGGAATTAAAAGATATTCCAATGCCACACGGTTTGACTGGAACCATTGAGTTGGATGTTTCTGGTCCCAGCTTTCTATCGTTTGTGAAGCCTGAGAATAAAGTAAAGACAGTTTCAACGGATGAAGCAAAACTGATAAAAAAAGTGCAGCCAGATACTGAAACTTACTACAAGGTATCGATGCAGAAAGCGGTAAAAGCGAACGATATATCTAAAGCACTTAGCTTACTTGATGAAGCCAAAGCGCTAGGTATTGATGGAGCACAAGAAGTCTTTGTTAAAGCCGTGAATGAGAAATAATTAAAGATCGTACTACTGGCGTCCCTACGTGGACGCCTTTCTTTTTCTAGTCTCAAAATTCTGAGCTTCGATTACTAAAGATGACAAGCGAATTATCACTTCTCTCACTTTAGAGCTCACTAGATCATTCAATGCAGAGATAAATATCATGGAACCCAAATGGTGGCATAGCGCTGTGGTATACCAAATATACCCGCGCAGTTTTTACGATTCTAATCACGATGGTATCGGCGATTTAAATGGCATTATTAGTAAGCTTGATTACCTTGCAGAGTTAGGCATTAACGTTATTTGGCTATCTCCTGTTTATCAATCTCCAATGGATGATAACGGTTATGATATTTCTGACTACCAAGCAATAGCTCAAGAGTTTGGTTCCATGGAAGATATGCAGCGTTTACTGAGCGAAGCACAAAAACGCAATATTAAGATAGTGATGGATCTTGTCGTTAATCACACATCGGATGAACACCAATGGTTTTTACAAGCGAAGCAATCGCGAGACAATCCGTATCGAGATTACTACATTTGGCGGGATGCAAAACCGGATGGCAGTGTACCGGATGATACAGGGTCAATTTTTGGTGGCAGTGCTTGGCACTGGGATGAGCAAACGCAGCAATATTACTTCCACCTTTTTTCTAAACGTCAGCCAGATCTGAATTGGGAAAACCCTAAAGTGCAGCAAGAAGTGCACAGCATGATGAACTGGTGGATTGAACAGGGTATTGGTGGTTTTCGATTAGATGTTATTGATTTAATTGGCAAAGAAATTGATAAGGGTATTACTGGTAATGGCCCGCGCTTGCATCCGTTATTACAGCAAATGAATGCCGCCACCTTTGGTAATCAAGATCTGCTGACCGTGGGAGAAACTTGGGGAGCCACACCAGACATTGCAAAACTGTACAGTGCGCCGAGTCGTCGTGAGTTATCGATGGTTTTCCAATTTGAACACATCACTTTGACATGGGAGCAGGGTGACAAATGGAACCCTATTCCGTTAGATCTTAAGCAGTTTAAACAGGTATTAACCAAGTGGCAGATTGAGCTTGCCGATCAGGGTTGGAATTCATTATTTTGGAATAATCATGACCTGCCACGCGCTGTATCTAAGTATGGTGATGACAAACGCTACCGAGTTGAATCTGCGAAAATGTTGGCAACGAGCTTACACTTTCTGAAAGGCACGCCTTATATTTATCAAGGCGAAGAGATTGGTATGACGAATGTGGCCTTCGATTCGCTCGATCAATACCGAGACATCGAGACGTTAAATTTTTATCGTGTGAAGACAGAATCGGGCGTTTCTCATCAACATATGCTGGGTGCTATTCATCAAAACAGCCGTGATAACGCTCGAACGCCAATGCAATGGTCAGCGGATAAACACGGCGGATTTACTCAAGGTTCTCCGTGGATAGAGGCGAATCCTAACTATTTACAAGTTAATGTTGAACAAGCGCTCGCTGATAAACAATCGATTTACCATCACTATAAAAAGTTAATTGCACTGCGTAAAAAACACCTGTCCATCGTCTATGGATCGTTCACGCCTTTATTTGAAGAACATGATCAAGTGTTTGGCTATGTGCGTGAGTACCAAGGTGAGCAAATTGTCGTGGTCAGTAATTTTTCATCGGCCACGGTTTGTTTAACAATACCCGAAAAGTTTCAATCGAGAACGGTGGAGTGTTTGAGCTCTAATTATCAAGAGATTGAAAAATTAGAAGAAAACCTAGTACTCGAGCCCTATCAATCCATCGCGGTTTTGATGAGAGAGTAAAGTGAGTGGCTCATTTTTGATCTGGAATGAACGCAGCGATTTGGCTGCGTTTTTTCATTCATTGACCCAAATCGGAATCTATTCCTCAATTAGTGTGATTGTGCGTAACACTCTTGAAAAGAGTACGGTACTATCTTAGTGCTAAGGCTATGTGGCTTAATTAATTCACGAGCATTAGATATAGAGTGGCCTCTCTGTTTTGGATGAACGGATTTGACTGTTTCGTATGCTTTAAATGGTTCGAGACAGAATGAATGTGGTCAGACTTTTTCAAAGATTGAGAAAAATGGTCGATAATGAAGTTAATCAGCTAAATAAGATTTGAATCAATGAGCACTATTGGGATTGCCATAGGCGCAACCGGGTTATCACTTATCCTCATCTTCGTGTGGATGTTTTCGCTCTCTTTGCGCAAAAAACGCTTAGAGGAAGAGAGAAAAGAGAGAGAAATCGCTTATCGCAAAGCGATAGAAAAATCACGTGAACAAGAAAGACAAGATCGCTTGTTTAAGGCCGAAACAGGCCATGTGCCGACGATTTTGTATTTAGCGAAAGAAGCCGAACGAACCAACCTCAAAGAGGCGATGTACTGGTATGACAAAGCGGCAAATTATGACAATGTTACGGGAATGTATGGTGTTGTTCGGATTTGCCAAAAGTTTCGAGATGATCTGATTTTGCGGGAAAAAGAGAAGTTTTGGCAGACTTGTATTGCAGGCATTGAAGGTAACTTAACCGCAAAGTATGAAACTGGCATGGCCTATATTCATGGCCGTGGCGTGGAAGCGAATACTGCGAAAGGAGTCTCGTTAGTACAAGAGGCTGCGGAAGCGAATTTGCTCGACGCTGTGATTTTTATGGGGGATTGGTGTGTTTCACATGACAATATTGCGCCATCACCAGCGGATTCAACATTTTGGTATTCCAAAGCCGCGAAGCTAAATAGCCCGATAGGACAGATGAAACTAGGCTTGAATTACCTTAAGGGTGTTGGTGTCGCAATGGACCACAGTAAAGCTTGTTATTGGTTAGAGCGAGCTTCTGAAAAAGGTCATGTAGAGGCGATGTATCACGCAGGAGAAGCTTGGATAGATAAAGGTTCAAATGGCAATGCTATTGCTTATATTTGGTTATTTTTATCGGCTCATTTTGGTTTTGAACCGGCAAAGGTGCTAAGAGATCAAGTGGGCTCACGTATCGGTGTCGATTCTGTTGTGGGGTTGCAATCGTTGGCCAAACCACTCATGAAGAAAATCGGCGCGGGTACTGTAAGTAAACACTCAATTATTAAGGCGCTGAACAAGCTCTACAAACGTGGGATCCCTATCCCAGAGAAAGGGGAGTTACCTGATGAAGACGATCTCTCATTGAGCGTAGTGGCGGATGCCTCCGAAGAGCTTTTGTCATCCAAGCCATCTGATGATCATGAGGTTCTAACGCGATTAGATTTCTCCAATACTTCAATGGACAGGTAATGTTGGATCGATAAAGTGGCTAAGCACTGTAAATAAAAAATCTCTGAAATGAAAATCCCCAGCGAATCGACTGGGGATTTTTGTTGGTATCGGTTTTAGTGTATCGAATGATTATGCTGATTTATTGTGCTCAGCTTGGCAAACCGCAGCGGTGAAGACAACATCTGTGGAGCTGTTGAGCGCTGTTTCAGCTGAATCTTGAATCACGCCTATGATAAAGCCAACGGCAACAACCTGCATTGCTACGTCATTTGAAATGCCAAATAGCCCACATGCGAGCGGGATCAGCAGCAGTGAACCACCTGCCACACCGGATGCGCCACATGCAGAAACAGCAGCAACGATGCTCAGTAGCAAGGCTGTCATCAGGTCAATTTCAATACCTACTGTGTTTACTGCAGCTAGGGTGAGAACCGTGATAGTAATGGCGGCACCAGCCATATTAATGGTCGCACCGAGTGGAATCGAGACTGAATAAGTATCTTCATCCAGTTTTAGTTTCTCACACAATGCCATGTTTACTGGGATGTTGGCGGCGCTTGAACGTGTAAAAAATGCGGTGACACCACTTTCACGCAAGCACTGGAACACCAATGGATACGGGTTTTGGCGAGTTTTCGCGTACACAATGATTGGGTTGACAACTAATGCGATGATCAACATAGCACTGAGCAATACGAATAAAAGGTTGGCATAACCAGCCAAAGATTCAAAGCCAGTCGTGGCAAACGTGGATGCAACCAAGCCGAAAATACCAAACGGTGCTAGGCGAATAATAAAACGCACAATTTGTGAAACGCCGTGGCTTAAATCTTCAAATACGGCTTTAGTTGTTGCTGAGGCATGGTGTAAAGCTAAGCCCAACCCAACAGCCCATGCCAGAATGCCAATATAGTTTGCACTCATTAGAGCATTGACTGGGTTATCAACCAGCTTAAACAGCAGGGTATTAAGCACTTCAGCGATGCCTTGAGGAGGCGTTGCACCTTCTGCCCCCGCAACCAATGTTAAGGTTGTAGGGAAGATAAAGCTCAATACAACGGCAGTAAGAGCGGCGGTGAAGGTCCCAAAAAGGTAAAGCACCACGATTGGGCGCATATAAGTGTGTTGGTTTTTCTTTTGGTTTGCGATGGACGCGGCGACCAAAATAAACACGAGGATCGGCGCTACGGCTTTAAGTGCGCCAACGAAAAGGTCGCCAAGTAGGCCGACGCTTTTCGCATCATCGGGTGAAAGGGTTGCTAATATCCCACCGAGAACGATACCGGCGAGTATTTGCAGAACCAAATTGCCACGCGCAAAACGGGCGAAAATATTGTTGCTTTGCATAGTTATCCCTGCAATAAATCGAATTACATCCTGCATGACCTAAATACTACGAAGCCATAGCATCGGTTATGGTAGACAAATAGAGTTATAGTGACATCAGTGAGCTCCACTGAAGGGGGTAATGATATCTACGCGGGATATTGTGTCTAGAATTAATTGATAATCAGCACAAATAATTAATCAATGTGTGGAAATGCAATCGATTTTGAGTAAAATGTAAATAAAATGTAGCATTTGTGGTGGTGGAATGATAAGCCTCTCGTCGGGATGTCTCGCTCTCGCCATTAGACTGGTCAATGAGCGGTTAGTGCGATGATAAAAGAGGGTAAGCCAACATCGCTCACCCTCTTCTTTTTAATGGTGTGCCATACCACTCATCACTTTTTTTACTGGTGCAGTAATGGTTTGCTGCTCACCATTGGCAAAGGTCAGTTGTACGTCAATCTTTTCACCTTCAACCAATGGTTTCTTCAAATCAAAAAGCATGATGTGTAAGCCGCCCGGTTTGAGTTCGACGTGCCCTTTGGCCGGAATTTTAAATTCAGTGACTTGACGCATTTTCATCACATCTCCTTCGGTGATTACATCATGCAACTCAACTTTCCCTGCCACATCGGTGTTGGCCGATACAATGAAACGGTCCGTTTCACCTTTATTCATGATTTGAGAAAATACTGCGCTGGTGGTAGCGGTTGGTGCGGTAGCACGTGCGTAAGGGTGATGTACCATAATATCTGTGTTCGCAAAAGCAAGTGGGCTAAAGGCAAGGCTTGCTAAAAAAAGAGCATTGAGCTTCATGTTATTTTCCTTGTGATGACGTCATTATTGTTTTGATGGCTTCAACAATGGGAGCCGGTGAAAGCGTGTGTGGAACTTTAGTGATTAATGTTCCATCTGGTTGTAAAAAGTAGAAGTAGGAACTGTGATCTAATGTGTATTTCAGTTCTGATCCCTTTAATTCGGTTTTGCGGAAAATGACGCCATACTGATGCGCCAGTGGTGTTGTAATGTCTAAAGGAGCAGAAAGCCCCTCGATCATAGGGTGGAAATATTGGGCGTATTGATGAGAAGCATCAGCAGCGTCACGCTCTGGATCGAGAGAGATAAATAAAGGGCGCAACTTTGCTTTGGTTACATCATCCAGTTGATTGAGTGCACCTGCTAACATAGCCAGAGATGTTGGGCAGACATCTGGGCAGCGTGTAAAGCCGAAGTAAACAACACGTATGCGTTCATCTTTAGTATCAAAAATAGAGATGGATTGATTTGCTTTGCCAAATAAAATCACCTCAGAAGATGAGCTATTACCGCTCTCTAAATCCATACTTTGCTGCGTATCAAAATAGGTTTTTATGCCAAAGCCTAATACAAACGCAACCACCAATGCCAGAGACCAATTTTTACTCATCTTTCCATCCTTATTGCCGGGAATACTTGGGTACGACCATCAGAGAGCTCGCCAATCCATGTCATTTTTTCAGTCGTGCAAACTGGGAGTACAATCTGTGCTGTGTAGAGCCCGTCTTCCTGCGGCGTCAGTACATATTTAGCGGTGCCCATCTCCATCTCTAGCCCATTGAGTGTGAGTGTGAGTTTACTTGCATTGGCTTGCGGCCATTCAACGGTCAGAGTGTTAGCCACCAAAGGTTGAGATTTATCGTGTGCCAATGTCATGACAACATCTCCTTGTCGACAAGGGGCACTCGACAATTGGCAATATCGATTAATGTCTGGAGAAGAGTGTGCTGAAGAGAGCCAATTGAAAATATCGCTGCTAAAGTAACCCGCTAGTAGGGCTAGAACAAAGACGCCGATTTTGATTGCGTTGTGCATGGGGACAATCCAAGCGGTTATAAAACGCGAATATTATCACAGCTATTTTTTTTCAGTGGTGACGAATGGATAAAATGTGCAACAAATCAATATAGTAAAGGTGAGTCTCCCCACCTTTACTCATTCATGCTATGCGGTGTGATTTACACATCGTGATGTTTTGCATATTGCTCCAAGCCAAGCACGAGGGCAACAGCGCAAAGCATCAATAAAATGGCTACCAGCAGTTGCGAAGGTTGTGAAGTGATGGACTCAAATTCGAATGGAGAAAGGTTTCGCTGTAGCAAAGGAACGAGCTCGCCGTGAGAATTGGTTCGCCAAGTGAGCGTTTCTTTCCAAGGCCAGATTTTGGGTAAGGTGCCGATCATTAATCCAGTAAGAAAAATTAAGGTCAAGTCTCTAAATTGTTTGAGTAACCAAGATAATACGTGAGAAAAACTCAGTAAACCACCGACACATCCGAGTAAAAAGAGTGCCAAAATATCGGCTTGCATCTCTTTCACCGCGCCCAGTACCGGTGCGTACATACCAATCAGCAACAGGATAAAACTGCCTGAAATTCCCGGTAGAATCATGGCGCAGATGGCAATAGCACCGGCTAGAACTGTGTTCAGCGCTGTTGGTTCCATCTGCATTGGGTTAAGCACCGTAATACTGTAAGCAAACGCAATTCCCAGCAAAGCGAAGAGCAACCGAGAAAGTTTGAACTGCTCAATTTGTTTCACAATATGGAACACCGAAACCAGAATTAAACCGAAGAAGAATGACCAAATGGGAATAGGATGCGTGGCTAACAGCCAAGAAATGAGTTTAGCCAAAGAGAGGATACTGGTGAATATTCCCCCAAACAGTGCGAGCAAGAAGAAGCCATTAATATGTTGAAATGCGGCGGCTAACCCATCTCGTTTGACTATGCGCAATAAACTCGGGTTAATCCTACGAATACTTTCAAGCAAAGTGTCATAGATACCAGTGATGAATGCAATGGTTCCACCCGAAACACCCGGCACAACATCGGCGGCGCCCATGGCCATCCCTTTTAAAAACGTACTGAAATAGTTCATTGAATCTGCATGATTAAGTGTATGTGCCGGAAGTATATAATGAAATAACTAAGAAATGCTTGTACAAAAGATGAGTGAGTGGTGCTGGCTTAAGGTGAAAAAACGCAGAAAGTTAGTTTGTTTTATAGCAACTGAGTGAGTATTGTTTTGCATTCGTTTCGCATAATGCAATTTGCGTAATGCGAAAAGTACTACATTTTGATGAATTAATGCGATGCACAGCTAAAAAACAGACCTTTTTTAGTTGGCATACTTCATGCATAATGCTATTCGACCCTTCTTAAAGCCGAGGGTCACCTAGCCAACTGACGTTGTTAGTGAATGAATTTGTTCACACTATATATAAGCCAATCGCATCATTGCGGTTGGCTCTTTTTTTGTCTGTTAGGTATGATACGCCTCCTCGCTCGTCTAATGAGAGTTTGCAAATGACAATCAAAAGCCGTGAGCGAAGATGTTTTTCGAGCAAAACCAGTTAGGCCATATGTTCGTAAAACCCATCAAATAAACATCGTATGTCATTGTAAATAAACAATATCCATAAGGATGATCCGTATCGATCAATCGTATTTTTTTCGAGCTTATCAAGCTTTTCTTTGATGATCTCCAAACTCATTAAGGAAGATGAGTGAAGCAGTAATAAGAGGTTATATGCACCATTTAATTTCAATTGGGCCCCTTGAGTCTTTCTTAATCGCTATTAGCGTGCTTTTTTTAGGTCACTTTATTAACGCAAAACTGCCTATCTTGGAAAAATTCAACATTCCTGAGCCCATCGTCGGTGGCTTAATTGTCGCTTTCGCGATCACTCTTCTACATTTTTACGGCTTAGATTTAGAGTTCTCATTGCCGTTGCAGAATATTTTTATGCTGATGTTTTTCAGCACCGTAGGCCTTGCGGCTAATTACACTCAACTGGTTAAGGGTGGCGCAAAAGTCTTTCTTTTCCTCGCTGTTGCCTCGTTTTATATCATCATCCAAAATGGCGTCGGTGTATCGTTAGCGACGGCTCTTGGTCTTGACCCACTGATGGGGTTGATCGCCGGTTCTATTACCCTCTCGGGTGGACACGGTACGGGAGCGGCGTGGGCTCAAACATTCAACGACAATTATGGGCTTAGCAATACGCTAGAAATTGCCATGGCCTCAGCGACCTTTGGTTTGATCATTGGTGGGATTATCGGTAGCCCAGTTGCCCAAAAACTCATTAATAAAAACGGGTTTGAATCTGAGTATGGACGAGGAACCAAAACGCACGATAGGTTCCCAGAGCTGGTTACGTACAATGAATATGAAGAAGATAAAGTCACCGCTAAGAAAGTGATCGAGGGTTTGTTCATCCTTCTTATTTGTGTCACTGGTGCTAAATATTTAGAGCAGTGGGTAAGTGCATTTGAAATCAAATGGTTGATGATCCCTGATTTTGTCTATGCGCTTTTCATCGGTGTGTTCATTACCAATATACTGGAATTGACGAAAGTTCATAAAATTGATGCTGAAACCGTTGACATCTTAGGCACCGTTTCTCTATCGCTATTTCTTGCTATGGCACTCATGAGTTTAAAGTTATGGAATATTTTTGATTTGGCTGTCCCATTTCTGGTGATTTTAGCGGTGCAATCGGTCGTGTTGGGTATTTTTGCTTATTTTGTGACATTTAAAGTCATGGGATCAAATTATGACGCTGCTGTGATCGCTGGTGGGCACTGCGGTTTTGGTCTTGGAGCAACCCCAACCGCTGTGATGAATATGGGCTCATTGGTGACACGATATGGGCCATCACCACAAGCGTTTATGGTCGTGCCAATCGTTGGGGCATTCTTTGTAGATATTGTGAATTTGGTGATCTTACAAGGGTATATTTCGTTTCTCGGTTAAAAATAATAGCAATACACCCTAACTTATTGGTTAGGGTGTATTGCTTACTTCAGCGTTAATTTTGTGCCATCAAACTTCAATTGGCTTAATAAACTCTTTGCATTTTTGACACCTTCTTCATCAAACTGCACTCCGTAACGAGCATAGTGCAGTGAGCGTTGCAAGTTACAAACTTTACCCATCAAAGGCGCAAAGAATTGGCTGCTGCGAGGATCAGTAAATAATTCGAGACTAATCTTATCACCCACTTGGAAAGTACGCCCAAGAGGAGGTGTGACAAAACGACAGCCACTTTTGGAGAGATCTCTTACCTCACAATCCGACTTATGCGTTCCTACCGTTGCTTTTCCTGCTAGATTCACATCGTAACGAGCTTCTTTGCGCAGTTGGGTCACTTGCATGCTGTTGGGAATGGATAACATGGCGAGCGGTATAGGCTCTTGCAATACATGTAACAACTGGCTACGAAAATGGATTAAAGCCCCTTCGCCACGTGGTGAAATAGCTCTGATATTCATCCAAAAACCTTCTTGGAAGAAAAAAGAGAGATCATCTGCGGAAATTTTAGGAATTTCTACAAGGAGATGGGAATGAGAGTAGGTACCGATAAATGACGTTTTGCACTGGAATTTCGTACCAACGGGAGTGGTTATACTTAAGGTTAGTTCGCTACTGTGTTCAACCATAGATAACGCATCAGTACTATTAAGTGTCGATAGGGTTTTATTACGTTCGGTTGAACGGTTTGGGTTCTGTTCATCTTTCAGCACTGCCGACTGCGATTCCATCTTAATTTTCTCCGTGATGCAGTAGCTGCATTTTATTCTAATTTTTGTAATAGTTTAAATTCTAGGGGTAGATGTTGGAAGATTCAATTCTGAGAATATCAATTTATTTGATTTATATATCAATTAGGACGTTACCATGATTCATGAAGTGCAACATGATATACAAAATTGTCAATATAAAGTACATCTTGAGGGAAATCTATTCGCTACTGTGACATACCAACAACAGGATAAAGTGTTGTTTATTACTTCGACTCGCGTACCGGATGAACTTCAGGGTAAAGGATACGGAAAAATAATGATGGAGAGTGTATTACCGCAAATTGAAGCGCAAGGTTACACCATCAAACCTGTCTGTAGTTATGTTGTGCATTATTTAAATCGACACAGTGAATGGCAGCATTTATTGCATCGAGAGTCGTAGCATACAAACCCATTAGCTCGGTGTAGTGTTTACTTTTAATGTGACCGCGACCAGTGCATGGTCAGTACTAAAGTTATCGAGCTCATAGCTCGGGTTGACCAGATGTTGATCAAGCACAGTATAGTGACTGATATAGCTTTTCATTGGCTGGGTAAAAGGCGCAAAGTCTGCGGAAAGGAGAATATAGTCGAGTACAGATCCCGTGGCTCCGGCGTAATGAGTGGCTTTGCGAGGCTGATCAACACTCTCGGTATGCAGATCCCAAGCATCGTAAAGCGCATAGCCAGCCAGCGGTTGTTGTGTTTCTGGTCTGCGGTATAAGGCCTGCGATAGTAGTCCTTGAAACTCCTCGTGATGTAACGGTTTATTAAAATCGCCCATTAGCACACAAGGCCGCCCAGTTTGTTTTTGAGTATTGACGATATATTGGTGAGTCAGGTTTGCTTCAAAACCTCGCTGAACAGTAGAGAGCCAGCGTCCTAGCGTTTCTTGTTGCCATTCATCGATCAGATGATGAGGTGCCGCAGGCGATTCTGCCGGACGTTGAGATTTAAAATGCACAATATAGACATCGATATCCCCGAGCATTGGTAGGCAAACCGTAGCGTGTAACGGTGTACGATTAAAGCAAAAAGGGGCAGCTTGGTTTGGTAACGTGCCATGTACGGCGCTCACTTGGCGCAGAGGATAGCGAGAGGCAATTACTACAACCGGATGGCTATAGATGTATCCATCTTTGACGATAGGTTCATCTACACAGGCCACATACGGGTAGCCTAAATCCATCATCTGGTTGCGCAGTTCATCAAAACTGAAAACTTCTTGAAAGCCAATGATATCGGCATCCAGTTGTTGGATCTTCTGGCTAAACCATTGCTTTTTTTTCTGCCACTCTGCTTGCGTGTAAATATTGTCGAACTGATAATATGCGTTCGGTGGAGCTAAATAATTGAATAAATTAATCGTTGCGAACGTAATCGTCATGTTAAATCCCACTATTTGTGTCTCGCTCGATCTTATACCCGAACGGTGTAATTTAGCAGTGCTAATCCCTAACCTTGTTTCCTGTTGTGATGAGCTCTCGCCTTTTAAGGCGACTTGAGTATATGATGCGCTGAAACATAGATAAGGATCTCTCATGTACCCTAAAGCCTCTCAAGGTTGGCGCACGCCACAAAATTTCCTATTGATTATCTCCATTATTGTGCCAATTGCATTTTCTAGTTGGATGGCACTGTTGAATAATTTCGTGATTGAAAAAGCGAATTTCGATGGTTCAGACATTGGCTTATTACAAAGTGTACGAGAAATCCCCGGATTTTTAGCCTTCACCGCCGTATTCGTTTTACTGTTCATTCGAGAGCAGCGATTTATCCTGATCTCATTAGGTATGTTGACGTTAGGAACTGCGATGACGGGTTTTTTCCCTTCTTTAATCGGGTTACTGCTCACGACATTATTGATGTCGACTGGGTTCCACTACTTTGAAACGCTTAAACAATCCTTGTCTTTGCAGTGGTTAAATAAAGATGAAGCGCCAGAAATGCTTGGCAAACTCATTTCGGTTGGAGCACTTGCATCACTGATCACCTACGGTGCTTTGTGGGTAATGTTAGAAGTGTTTCAGCTCGATTTTAAATGGGTCTATGTCATTTCTGGCGGTGCTGGTTTTGTGCTGGTGTTGCTCATTGCCTTTGCCTTTCCTGAATTTAAAGCGGAAGTGCCACAAAATAAAAAGCTCGTGCTACGCAAACGTTATTGGCTGTATTACGCCTTGACCTTCATGAGTGGTGCGCGTAGGCAAATTTTCACTGTTTTCGCTGGTTTCCTTATGGTGGAGAAATTTGGCTATTCAGCGGGCGATATTACCTTACTGTTTTTGATCAACTATTTGTTCAACTTTTTGTTTGCTAAACGTATTGGTAAGTTCATTGGTGTAGTCGGCGAGCGTAAAGCGCTACTGTTTGAATACACGGGGTTGATTGTTGTTTTTGTTGGGTACGGTCTTGTACAAAACGCACATTGGGCGGCGGCGCTTTATGTGGTTGACCACCTCTTTTTTGCCTTGGCTTTGGCGATTAAAACTTATTTTCAGAAAATTGCAGATCCTGCGGACATGGCGTCTACAGCGGGAGTTTCTTTTACCATTAACCATATTGCGGCCGTGTTCATCCCCGCCACGTTTGGTTTAATTTGGCTTATCTCTCCGGCGAGCGTCTTTTACATTGGAGCGGTAATGGCACTTGTTTCGCTGCTTTTATCACTCAATATTCCAATTAAACCCGAAGCGGGTAATGAAGTTAGAATTCTGCGTTGGAGCGACAGGTAGCAAAAGGGTCGTTTACGACCCTTTTAACATGATGCCAATAGTCACTAGACAAGCAACATCTGGGTTGGCTGTTTTTCAACGTATGTCGTGATGGATGGTATCTAATGATCTATGTAGAGATAGTTTTGCCAACTTTTCATCCGGATGAGTACCTTACGCATAATCGAGACATGAGAGAAACTGTCTGAATAGATAGCGGCTTCAAAAGCAGTACCGAGTGGCAGGTGATAATCGCTTAAATCATCGGTGATTTTAAGGGTGACGAGTACGCGTCCATTGGTACGTAATGCCTCAGTTCCTAGCAAGGTACCTCGTGCTTGGATCTGGCTTTCACCAATCACAGGCAATATTTCAACCACCTCTCCTTTGAAGACTTTTCCGGGTAGTGCTCTGAACAAAAACTCGGCTTCAAAGCCCGGTTTTAGGCGTTGAAGAGAATTTTGCCTAAATGCAGCTGTGTAGATTTTATCTTCTGTGTGTACAAACGTCATCATTGGCGCTAAGGGTAATGGTACGGACATCGCACCTGGTCTGAGAGCTAATTGCGTCACATAGCCATCAGTAGGCGCTCTGACAATGGTTTGTTCAAGGTTGAATTGGGCTTGTCTAAAATCGGCAAGCAGGCGAGCAACGGTAGTATTCTCACCATTGATTTCTGAGTTTAAGGAGATATTGGCTTGATTTAGACGTGCTTGGGCGACTTCTACTGCTGCCTCTGCTGCTTTATAAGCTTGGCGACGGGTATCAAGATCTTGTTCGGTGAATGCACCTTTATCATACCCACGTTGATAACGAGCATACTCACGTTGTGCTTTATCCCGGTCAGCGATAGCCTGTACTTTCGCTGCCGCAGCTTCAGAAACATTCGATTCTAGGCCGAGTGCACCTTGGCTCGCCTCTTTGATCTGAGCTTCAATTTTTGCCAATTCCGCTTCAAAAGGCACAGGATCAATTCTAAAAAGCACATCACCTTGTTTTAAGGGCTGGTTTGCTTGTACCGGAACCTCAATCACTCTTCCTCGTACTCCTGAGACGACAGGTGTTGTGGAAAAAACTTGGCTACCCAATTGAGTAAAAGGATGATTATAGTTCATCAGTAAGATCAGGGTGCCGATCAAAATAACGCCACCTAATACAGCTGTAGGGACGGTCCACTTATTTAATGGAATTTTAAAGACTTTGAATATCGCAATACATAAAGCGGCATAAGTCATGATCAGAAGTAAATCCATTATTTTGTCTCCTGATTACTGGCATGGTCGATGTTCGCTTGAGCAACGGGTGGCTGCGCTTTTAACTCATGTAATTCTCGAGTGAGTGTTGCGACTTGATCGATAAGTTCATCGACACGATGATGAATATCGTGCTGCTCTTCTTGAAGTTTAGTGAACCCCCACCCGCGATCTTTTCGCCACAAGGTTGCCCAAATCCACAAAAATGGCCAGATTGCATGTAAGGTAAATAGACTGACCCAGCCAGAAACATGAATGGCATCTTGATGTGGATGGTCACGCTCTTTGGCTATTTCATAAGGGATATCATGAATGACGATGATTCCATAAAAAATGACCAAGGCTACGAAAATCAGTAGACCAAGGGCAAAGTAATCTAAAAACATAGTTGCTCCTGTATTTCAATGACGAGTGTAAACGGCAGCCAATAGCTTAACGTGATGGAAAGTTACTCAGTGCACACTTGGTTGCGGCCATTCGCTTTCGCGCGATATAAGGCTTTGTCGGCGCGGTAGAATGTGCGTTGTGTATTTTCACCATCTCGATGCAAGGTGATACCGATACTGACGGTTAAGCCGCGCTCACCTAGAATATCGTGCCAACCAAATTGGAATATGCGTTCTCGATAGTTTTCGGCATGCATTTCAGCTTGGTCGAGCGAGCAATCTTCTAAAATCACCAGAAACTCTTCTCCACCAAAACGGACACAGGAGGAGCCTCGGAATTTAAAGTAGTTTTTCAACTCACGTGAAACATTGACTATCGCTTTGTCACCAACCAAGTGACTAAGTTCATCATTAATCGATTTAAAATGGTCAATATCAATGACTAGAAATGCAAATAGCTTCTCATGAAGCAGTAGGTCTTTCAGCTTTACATCTAACCAGCGGCGGTTGTGTAAAGTGGTGAGTGGGTCAGTGAATACATCCTGTTGAAGTTGGGCTACGGCATTCTTTTGATGTTCTGTGGTTTCTTTGAGCTCGCGATTTTCAATCTCAGATAAGATCAATTTCAATTGCAATTCAAAGCGCGATAAGCGACGCAGTTGATTGGCCCCCAGCTCACTAATCGGGATGTTTTTCATCAGATCAGTTTCAATTCGAAAGCCTTTTTTTTCATAAATCAGGGCGGCTTGATAAAGGCCTTGGCGCTCACATACGGCACTGAATGCTCGATACAGCTGCTTGGCCATCGTGGGTGACGTGTACCGTTGCAGACGTTTGTCTGTACTGGCCAGCATCATATTGGCAATATGACTTTTACCTATTTTAGCCAGGCAGTTGGCCGTTTCAATTCGAATCATATTCGATAGCCAGGTGGAATTCATATTCCCAGCACTGTACTGAACACTAGAAAGCGTAATGAGCGCTTTATCGACTTGATCCTGATAAAGATAAAGTTGAGCTTGATAGAGTGAAATTTGCCCGGTAAGAATTTTATCGCTGACCAAAATACTCAGCTCTTCACACTCTTTAATTAGGTCGGTAGCTGCGGAGATTCGGTGCAGTTGAATGTAACACGATAGCATGTAAAGTTTATAACGCAGGCGTAATGAGCGGCTGGTGATTGCGTGATCAATACTATCAATTTTTTGATAGTAACGAAGGGCTCGGCTGTGCTCGCCATAAGCATCACACAGGTTACCCATGCCAATGACGGCTAGTACATATTCGTCAATGTAACCTGTGTCGACGGCAATATTAGAAGCGGACACATATTCGTTGAGCGCCGCGGCAAATTCACCGCTTTCCATTAGGCGATCGCTCAAACTGTTTTTCACAGACAAAATAATTTCGGCGTCCTTAGGCAATTCAAGTAATGCTAAGGCGTGACGAAGCTCCTCTATACTGGCGGACGACTGATGCAGTTCTGAACGATACTCTGCACTGATGATGTAGCTAAGTGCTTTTTCTTTTGATGTTGAGGCTATATGTTGTCGGACGTGATTCCAGAAAATGATGGCCTCTTCTCCGGAAACGGAGGTGGCATCCAAACCCGTATCTTTAATCTTACTGAGCAGTACTTCCATGCGACCATTCCTGAGGTTGACTGTCTTCCAGTTGTTCTAATGTGAATGGGAAACTCAAAATGTCTTGGAACATCACTTGAGGTAGCGACCCCGTTAATCCTTTTCTTTCCCAGGGGTATATTTCAATCATCTTAGCCAATACATGGAAGACGTGCAGCGCTGCATCGCCTTTATCGGCAAGAAGCAGCGCTAAGCGTTCGCTACTTAAACGAGAAACGAGATCTTTTTGGTTACAGAGCGAGTGGGCAATCTCGGTACATACATCGAGGTACTTTGAGTCGTTATGTTGGATGACAATGACGGCGTGATTAGAATGCTTCAACTCGGTCTTGAACAGCATGAGTTGTTCCCACCAATAAGTCTCTGAAACTACATTGGAGAGATGTTTCTCTGGGTCGTATTCGTGTTGACCACGAATACGGTTAATGAGTTTACGTGCTCGTTGCTCAAGTTGTCGCTTAGAGGCTCTTGCTTTATCAAGGCCAATGCGCGCCGTTTGTTCTCGAAGCATCTCAACCGTAAATTGGCGATATTTCTTAAATGAGGCTAAAGAAGCTTTAAAATCACCACGCTGCTCTGCGACTAGGGATTGTTGGTAGCAAATTTGTGAAAGTAGCTCACCTTTATCAAATGAAGCAGCAGAGGCTTCAGCAAGAAGCAACAGCTCAGTTGCTTTCTTGGAGTCTTTTCTCAGCAGTTCCAAACGAGCTCGACTAATGAATGAGTGAGCCTTCATCCACACAAGGTTATGCTCAACAGCAAGTTCGAGTGCTTTGGTGGTTGCCGCTTCCGCATCTTCGATTCGTTCAAGCCCGAGCAGTGCCAAGCCGCGAAAATCCCAAACCTCGGCTTGCCAAGTTTTATCGGGATGATCCTGTAGCGCTTCTTCTGCACCATCGAGCACCGTGAGCATATCGATGTATTGGTTAAGTAGATAGAGATCCCATGCCCACAGAATACGGGCTTTTCCTTCTAACCAGTGGATACGGCTATTGTTCGCAACTTTAACCGCTAGCTCATGAGTTGAGCATGATAGCTGATATTCGTTGGTGATACGCCAAACGTTTCCCAAACCAATCAGGCTTTCTATTTGGATCTCAACTTCATCGACCAGAGCCGATTGTTCTAGGGCATTTATCCAATATTGTTGGGCGGTATAATATTTTGCCTGACCCCAAAGTTGCAGCGCGTGAATATGCAGAATTTCGGGAAGGCAATCATCAGTATCGAGGGTATTTTGAGTGGATAAGGCTTCTTTAATGTATTTTAAACCCACACGGTAGTCCATTAGACACCAAGCGCAGCGAGATAAAATGATCAAACATTGAATCGCCCCTTCTGGGAAAAAGATCTGCTGTGCTCTCAATAAACACTGCTCCGCGACGATCGACACCTTCTCCGGCTCAGTTTCAATACGGGCTCTAAGCTGTTCTATTTCAATTTCAAGAAGGTATTGGCTTTTATCCAAACGGGCTGTTCCTCAAAAGTAAGAAGCCTAAGTCACCGATTCATTATATGAAGCCAACGTTAAAGCGCACTATTTACTTTCCCAAAAGTGGGTGCATTGGTTATTCATTACCACAATAATCTGCGCTACTTCACAATCCATAGTCTAAATATAACCTAAAAATCTAAGAGAGTAGTTCTTTCAATGTCAGTGGATGTTTGGTTAATTCCAAATTTTGGGCGGCGGTGAATCCATGTTTATCTTGGTAGCACAGATTGTGCCAAGCACGAAAAATATCCAGCATTGGTTGTAGGCCGCCAGGGCGAAGTTTGCGCCTCGGTTCGTTGATAAAGCTTTCGAACAACAGTTGGAAGCGTTTTTGATAGAACTCTGTTTGCTTAATAGATGCTTTATCGAGCCAAGCTTCGGGTGTTGGATTGTCTCCTGCCAAATAGCAAACACCTTTGGCAGCCTGCGCCTGATTGGCAATAGCCCAGCGATCTCGCCACCATCCCATGTGAACAATGTCCGTTTTATTCACGGAATGTCCATTTTGCCATTGCGGATCTTCCTCAACGTACATCAAGTCAACATTCTTACGCTTGATTCGCGGCAAACAGACGCTCAATGCGGCAGAACGTAAAACCGGATCTTGAGGCAGATAGATAGAAACTCGCTTATCTTCAAGGCACAAATCCAGCACGTGGAGGAAGTGAGCATAAGAGGTGTAAGGAGGGCGTATCAAGGCACCTTTAGAAGGGTAATGAAAAGTGGTGAGGTTACCCATGGGGTCTTCAACATTACCGCGGGCTAAAATTGTTTGGTATTTCTGATCAATACGCTCACGTAACAGCGGAGATGCGTCAGGAGTAGGTAGATTCGCTTCGGATGAATGTTCACGAGAAACAAAACGCGCGGGCGAGTGATAGGGGTTGTGATCAAGCTCGCCTGCAGGCTCTTCATTGGCGGAATAGTTTACGTGCTGACAGAGTATATAACCTGTTTTGGCTTCACCTGTTGCAAACCACAATACGCCGTTGTCGCTATGGGGCTGGAGCGGGATGTAATTGCAAGCCAGCTCATATTGGTTTGCATGATTCACCCAACGCGCATCAATCATGGCCAGTTTTCGCCGACAGCGACTGGCAATGTGCTCGACATGATCATAAAACGTTTTTGGGTTGATGGATAATTTACGGCAAATCTCTCGCACCGAATAACTCATGAAGAGTAGGCCGAGTAAGGTTTCTTGAAAAACGAGTTTTTTGTTGGCTCCTGACCACTTATCAACAAAGGTACTCTGACAAGCTTTGCAACGGTATCGCTGGCGATCGCCGCTGTAGCCAAAAGCGTGATAGAGGTGTTTGTGCGTATGAACAGATAAACCGAAATTTTGGCAATCATCACTGCGACAAGCGGGCAACCCGTCGCTGTGAAGCTGCCTTAAACGGTGTAATTCGTTTAACACTTCTCGGTTGTTAAGTAAGGGGGGGAAAGCTCCACATTCACGACAAACCATCGTTGGACGCTTCGGGTTTACGCGCTGCAGAACGTACCGTTCGGCTTCACTCAGTCCAAAGTTGTCACACGCCAATGTTTTACAAAAGTTGAGTTGTAAACCATCTGCGTCCTTGGGTAGTTGGTCGTTGGACACAATCGCCCCCTCGGGGTAATTTAAGGCTGCCAATTTGGGTGAGCAGCTGAGGTTTAAAAATTAGATACTAATCGCTGTTTCAAGCGCGACTTTCATCATGTCGTTAAAAGAGGTTTGGCGATCTTCAGAGCTTAATTTCTCACCGCGAATGATGTGGTCTGACACCGTAAGAATCGTCAATGCTTTTGCGCCTAGATCCGCTGCAACGCCATAAATACCGGCCGCTTCCATATCCACACCTAAGATGCCAAGCTTATTCATTTTTTCGAATAAATCACCTTCAGGTGTGTAGAACAGATCAGCGGAAAACACGTTGCCTACCTTCACGGGCACGTTTTGTGCGCGTGCTTGATTGACGGCTGTTTCAAGCAATCCGTAATCCGCAATCGCGGCAAAATCGTGGTTGTTAAAACGGATGCGGTTAACTTTGGAATCGGTTGAAGCACCCATACCAATAACGATATCCATTAGATTGACATCGTCACGAACTGCGCCACAGCTACCAATACGGATGATATTTTTTACACCGTATTCTGAAATCAACTCGTGAACATAAATCGAGCATGATGGAATGCCCATACCGTGGCCCATAACGGATACTTTTTTACCCTTATAAGTACCGGTATAACCGAACATACTGCGAACATCACAAACCTGTTTAGCATCATCTAAAAAAGTTTCAGCAATGTATTTTGCACGTAATGGATCGCCTGGCATTAGAACGGTTTCAGCGAAATCACCAACTTGCGCATTAATGTGTGGGGTTGCCATCGTTGTTACTCCAAAGTTTTCGAGTCAGCGATTTATCCGCAATAAGTGGATTAAATTACTAATTCTGTTGAATCTGATGTGTTTTGTTGAGGCAATACTAGCTAGACCTGACACTGTTCCTTGAGAGATTTGTCACAGAATGGAGGTTAATACCCTTTTTGTGGCTCATTGATAACTAAAAGTGTTGAAAGTGGTAAGGCAATCGATTTGGGTAAACGTTTACCTTTTATGTGTACATAAATATATTTTGTATAAGGTGGTTGGAGTGTGCTATATATTATACAACAAATATTTTTGTATATGAGGCGGCGATGAGTAATCCAGAAATTCGTATCGGGATCAGTGCATGTGTGCTGGGAGAGCAAGTCCGTTTTGATTCTGGCCACAAAGCGAGTGACTTTGTGACCAAAGAGTTAACGAATTATTTCTCTTTCATACCCGTTTGCCCAGAGGTTGCGATTGGCTTAACCGTGCCAAGGCCTACCATTCGCCTGATCTCTCACGAAGAGCGTTTAGCGCTGGTTGAAACTAAAGATGAAACCAAAGATTACACGCAAGCCATGTTCGATTTCTCAGAACGAAAAGTTGATGAGCTCGAATTGATGAAATTGTGTGGTTATATCGTTTGTGCGAAATCCCCGACATGTGGCATGGAAAGAGTCAAAGTCTATAAGCATCAACGAGCAGACAAAGAGGGTGTTGGGCTTTATACCGCCACTTTGATGCGTAAAATGCCGTGGTTGCCTGTAGAGGAAGATGGCCGTTTACATGATCCTGTGCTTCGCGAAAACTTCATTACGCGTGTCTACTGTTTACATGACTTTTATCAATCGATAGGTGACAACCCGACACCGGGCAAAGTGGTGGCTTTTCATTCACGCTACAAATTGACGTTAATGGCGCATCACCCGCAAGCGTATCGAGAACTCGGCCGTTTGGTGGCTGAAGTCAAGCAGCATCCGCCACAGTATTTTATTGAGCACTATCGCCAAGGGTTAATGGATGCGCTTAAACACAGAGCGAGCCGTAAAAATAACACCAATGTTTTGATGCACATTCAGGGTTATTTCAAACGAGCCTTAAACAAAGAGCAGAAAGTAGAGTTAGCGCAATTGATTGATGACTATCGAACTGGCGAGCTTCCTTTACTTGCGCCTATTACGTTGCTCAAACATTACATAAAAATGTATCCCGATGCTTATCTGCAGCAACAGCACTATTTATCGCCTTATCCACAAACGCTAAGGTTACGTTATGGACTATGAGAACCCACTGACTGAAAACATGATGACTGAAAAATTATATGCTATTCGAGACGTTGCCGAGATGACTGGAGTAAAGCCCGTTACCTTGCGTGCATGGCAGCGCCGCTATCACCTCGTTCAGCCACAGCGCACGGAAAAAGGGCATCGCCTTTATTCACAAGAGGATATTGCGACGATTCGCACTATTCAAGGCTGGCTGGCGAAAGGGGTTTCGATTGGCAAAGTGAGTGCATTGCTCAGTGGCAGTGAAAGTATCATTGATACTTTGGCAAATCATGGCTCAGAGCTTTTAGAGCAAGAACAATTGCTGCAAGCTTTAGTGGATCTCAATAAAGGCAAAGCGGAATCAACCATTGCTACGGTATTGAAAGAGTATCCGTTAGAGATTGTTGAGCAGCAGTTTGTCTTTCCTGTCATCGACACGTTAGAGCGGGTTAAAGGACCGTTGCGCAGTTTGCAAAAAGGGCTTTTTCAGGCACTGATGATAAGCAAGTTGAGCTCGATCATTGAAGCGGAAAACAAAGCGGCAACTAAAGGAAAATGTCTTTGCGTTAATCTTGATCCAACATCGAGCATACTGGCTTGGTTATGGTTCGTGGGAAAGGTGGAAGCTGGTTATAACCTCACTATCCTAGATGGTGTCGAAGATCTTACAGCTCTTGTTGATCATGATGCTTTAGCAAACTACCAACAGGTTGCGCTGTTTGCCAACCGAGCACTAACCGAGCAGCAAGTTCAAGCGTTACGGAAATTGCGTATCTCACTGGGAGATAAGCTTTCGTTGTCAGATGTGGTTGCTCGTCTGCACCATTCGTTAGATTAATCAGTAAGGATGTACAGTGAAATTACTCTGGCTGCGCCGAGATTTACGATCCGTTGATAATACGGCATTACATGCCGCCATTGATGGTGAAGAACCTGTTGTTGCCGTATTCATTGCAACACCAGCACAGTGGCAAAAACACCATCTTGCTCCGATGCAGGCGGATCTTATTTATCGGCGTTTATTTGAGCTGCAACGTGAACTGCAAGCACTCAATATTGCTCTGTTGTATGAGGAAGTCGATGATTACGCTGATGCTGCGCAGCAGATTACCGCTATGGCTAAGCAGCTTAATGCCAGCGCAGTGTTGGTTAATCGCGAGTATGAAATCAATGAGTTGCAGCGTGATGAGATGGCGAGCCAGTTTTGCCTAGAGCGCCAGATCGAGTGGCGAGCATACGACGATAAGTGCATTATTGCGCCCGGTTCGGTCAAAAATAAGCAAGGTGATTATTTCAAAGTCTTTACGCCTTTTAAACGAGCGTGGTTATCACAAGCGGCTCTTCCTCAAATTTTACCAACGCCTATTTCTACACATTATAAACGCATAAAGGATCTTGAGCCGTTGCTGTGGAGCGAACACCGCTCGTTCAGCTATCCACGCATCAGCAGTGATCATTGGGTGGTCGAGTTCGATGCAATTCGCGCTAAATTACGCCAGTTTTGCCGTGATAAGGTACAGAACTACCACCAGCAGCGTGATTTTCCCGCGTTGGATTCGACCAGCGCACTGTCACCTTATCTCGCAATAGGGGCGCTTTCTGCGCGTCAATGTATGGCGCGCCTATACGCTGAATCGCAACATATTGGGTTGTCTGAAGGGGCGCAAACTTGGCTGAGCGAAATTATTTGGCGTGAATTCTATCAGCATCTGATCGGGTTTCGCCCTGATCTCTGTAAGGGAAAAGATTTTGCACCTTGGGGGAAACACGTATCTTGGTGGGAGAATTCAACGGCCTTTGAACGTTGGCAGCAGGGTCAAACCGGGTTCCCTATTGTCGATGCGGCGATGCGCCAACTGAACAAAACGGGGTGGATGCATAACCGATTAAGGATGGTGGTGGCCAGTTTTCTAACCAAAGATCTGCATATCGATTGGCGACTTGGTGAACAATATTTTATGCAAACATTAGTGGATGGCGATTATGCATCCAACAATGGCGGTTGGCAGTGGTGCGCCTCAACAGGGTGTGATGGGCAACCTTATTTTCGAATTTTTAATCCTACCAGCCAAGGGGAACGTTTTGATCCGAAAGGTGATTTTATTCGTCAGTGGGTACCTGAATTGGCTTCGTTGCCAGATAAGTACATCCACACGCCTTGGAAATTCCCTGCCGTCAATTCCTTGTCATATCCCGCGCCAATGGTTGATCATAAAGTAGAAAGAGAGATAACCTTACAGCTCTATAAAGACGCCAAGGATACCTGATCACCATGCTACGCAAGCTACTCTCTTTGTGTTGTTGCTGGGGTGCGCTCAGTGTGAACGCGTTCGCCGCGACTTATGATTTTCCTGCCGAAGGCAGTAGCATGGTTGGCCGAACTCAATATCACGTGATTGAGCAGGGCGAAACCTTAGCGCAAATTGCAAAACAGTACGATGTTGGGTTTTTATCTTTGATGGCGGCTAACAAAGGAATTGACCCATTTTTGCCGCAGCAAGAGTTTGTGCTAACCATTCCGTCACAAATTATTTTACCGCGCGTGGCTTAC
The DNA here is from genome assembly GCF_963874485.1 of Vibrio sp. V15_P4S5T153. Lineage (NCBI taxonomy): Bacteria > Pseudomonadati > Pseudomonadota > Gammaproteobacteria > Vibrionales > Vibrionaceae > Vibrio > Vibrio sp. V15_P4S5T153. The sequence goes on from NZ_CAWNHR010000018.1 coordinate 514,249, forward strand.
GAAGGCATCGTCATCAACTTAGCGGAACTGCGGCTCTATTACTTTGAGCCTGAAAAACGCAAAGTGCATATTTTCCCCGTCGGTATTGGCCGTATTGGTCGTGACACGCCAGAAATGGAAACCACTATCAGCCAAAAACGGCCGAACCCAACTTGGACACCTCCTCAATCGATCCGCACTGAATATAAAGCGAAAGGTATTGAACTGCCCGCGGTGGTGCCTGCTGGGCCAGATAACCCGCTTGGTGAATACGCGCTTCGTCTCGCTTATGGTGCGGGTGATTATTTGATCCACGGTACCAACAAAGATTTTGGTATTGGTATGAGAGTCAGCTCAGGTTGTATTCGTATGGATCCCAAGGATATTGAATGGCTATTTAAGCAGGTCCAGCGTGGCGAGAAAGTGAAAGTAATTGATGAGCCGATAAAATTAGCCTTAGAGCCAGATCGAAGCGTATTTCTTGAAGCTCATGAACCTTTAACGCGCAGTAACGGCAGTAAAAAAGAGTTGCAGGTACCGCAAGAACTTCGCTGGTGGTTGGATGAATTTAACAAATCAGATGCGAAAGCGAGAGCGGTGATCTTGGCGCAAAATGGTGTGCCTGTCGAAGTTGTGGCTGCAGATTTTTCGACCTCATTGGAGTAATTAAAGAAGTTGATGAGTTCATTAATGGTGAACCATGTAATAGCAGCAATAAAAAAGGCTTGAATTAACAAGCCTTTAAGCAATTTCAGCTATGGAATATAACGAAATTATTTCGTGTATGACTGAGCAATATTATCGATACGCTCGTTTGCACGATCCGCTTCTTCTTGCGCAGCGGCAGCGGCATCAGCCGCTTGGCTTACTTTAGACGAAAGTGTCGATTGCTCGCTCTTAAGTGCAGAAATTTGATCACTGAGTTGGCTAACTTGGTTGCTTAGCTGATCCATTTTCGTCATTGCTGCGTCATCAGGGCCTGATGCGCAACCAGCAAGTAGAAGTACAGAAGAGGCTGCAGCTGCAATTAACATCTTATTCATTATTGAACTCCTTGTTTGTAAGATTATTATCAATGACGCCCTATTATACTTTTCCTACTTGAAGCTACAGCGGTGCTGTTTACCTGCAACGTCAAGTCGTTTGGGTATACGCTTGTTTGGAAATCATCATATAGTGACGAACTCAATTGTAGACACTATTCTAGCGTTCACCCAGTAGCCGAACGTCAAAATAATCCAAGAATTTCAATTTATGCCCATTTACTCCGCTATGTCTCATCGTTAAGAGACGTATTTTCTATCTTCTTTATGCCTTGAAAAAGTGTGCGTGCTGATTATTTTTATGTGATCTCTATCTATCTAAGCGCCTTTCGGGCTATCATATTGCGTTTTCATTTTGACCTCTTGCCCTATTTATTGTGGCAACTTTACAAATTTTTGGAGAATCCTTTGCAGTTTAAAGATTTAGGCTTAGACAATCGCTTATTGAAGACCCTCAAACACTATGACTTCAAACAAGCGACAGAGATCCAACAACAAGCGGTTCCCGTGGCGATTGCAGGTAAAGATTTGTTGGCATCCTCTAAGACTGGTTCGGGTAAAACATTAGCGTTTGTTTTGCCAATGCTGCATAAGTCTCTAAAAACTAAAGCGTTATCAGCAAAAGACCCTAGAGCTCTGATTCTCGCTCCGACACGTGAGTTGGCCAAACAAGTGTACGGTGAGCTGCGTACTATGCTCAGTGGGTTGAGCTACGAAGCAACGCTGATTGTGGGCGGTGAAAACTTTAACGACCAAGTAAAAGCACTGCGCCGTTTCCCCCGTTTTATTGTAGCGACTCCTGGTCGTTTAGCGGATCACTTAGAGCACCGCTCGTTGCGTCTTGATGGTTTAGATACGCTGATCCTTGATGAAGCTGACCGCATGCTGGACCTAGGTTTTGCTCCGGAACTACGCCGTATCCATCATGCAGCGAACCACCGTCGTCGCCAAACACTGATGTTTTCCGCAACGCTTGATCACGGCCAAGTGAATGACTTTGGTACCGAGTTGCTTAAAGATCCAAAACGCATTTCGATTGGTGTTGCCAACGAAGAGCATAAAGACATCACCCAAAAATTCTACCTCTGTGATCATCTCGATCACAAAGAAGCCTTACTCGAACGCGTGCTGCAAGAAGCCGAATATCGACAAGTGATCATTTTTACCGCAACTCGTTCTGATACTGAGCGTTTAACGCTTAAACTCAACGAGCAGAAACTGAAAGCTGTTGCGTTGAGTGGTAACTTAAATCAAAACCAGCGCAACACCATCATGAGCCAGTTTGAGCGCGCCGTCTTTAAAATTTTGGTCACGACGGATGTGGCTTCACGTGGCCTTGATATTGCAAACGTGACGCACGTGATTAACTTTGATATGCCCAAACATACGGAAGAGTATGTGCACCGTGTTGGTCGTACAGGCCGTGCGGGTAATAAAGGTGATGCAATCTCGCTGGTTGGCCCAAAAGATTGGGACAGCTTCAAGCGCGTGGAAGCCTTTTTGCAGCAAGATATCGAGTTCTCTCAATTTGATGATCTGAAAGGTAAATTTACCGGACTAAAACCACGCGTTCCGGCCTTTAAGAAAAACGCAGCCGCTAAGACTAAAAGTACTAAGCCCAAGGCGCACACCGCCAATAAGAAGCCCGTTAAACGCGATAAAACCTTTTATCAGAATGTGGCAGTGGGTGATGCGGTATTTGTGCCGAAAAAGAGAGTTGCACCTAAAGTTGACGATGAGTAGCCGCGAGCGTCTTGTCAGCGTGACCTTTCGGTCAATCGAATCTGCTGACGGACTCAATGCCAGTATTTGCTGAGACAACCTCACCCTAATTATAAAAACACCGCCAAATTGGCGGTGTTTTTATATACACGCAAACGTTCACCCTTATAAATTTCATAATTTCTCTATTTTATATAAAAATGATAATTGATCTCATTATCGTTTGGTGGCAAGCTGCGCCTCATTATAATAATTGGCTATGTTTTCACTGATCATAATGAAATTACTCAATATCATTGCTTTTGTTGTTGGTTTGTCTTGTTTTCATTCATCTTATGGTGAGTCACTACAGTGGCTGGAAGATGGCTCGCGTAGCCAGCCTAAGGTTCGAGCACACCTTGAAGACCACAATAAAAAAACACAACAGTGGCTCAATCAAGCCGCACCACTTTCTAATGCACTAGTTAAAACATGGTCAGAGAGTCAGAGCGTAAAAGCACCGACACCTTGGCTCATCCAGTACCAAAATTACTATCATGATCAAGTAATTAAGGGTGAACGTTTTGTTGTTAAAAAGACCGCAGAAGACAGCCCAATTGAGCGCTTGGTCAATATCAGTGTAAGACAGCAGCAATCAGATTATTACCAGTTAGCCAATTGGGCGGTGGCAAAAGGGGACCGCTTTATTGCATTAAGCGAAGATTTTACTGGCGAAGAGCACTACACGCTGACGCTGGTGGATCGTGTATCGAAGCAGGAAATCGTGCTTAGCCAATCTGCAACGACTCAAGCGATTTGGTCTGAAAATGGCCAATATCTCTATTTTTTGGCGGCAGAAGAAAGCCGTTCTTCTAGCTTATTGCAGCGCTATGATGTGCTGAGCAAGCAGACAAAAACCCTATGGGAGTGGGCTGATCCGCAGTGGATCGTGTCTCTCTATTTGGCGGCGGATCCGCATTTTGCCCTCGTGCAAGTCAACAACGAAAACAGCAGTGAACAACGTATTTTAGAGACCAACAGCTCTCACTTAAGCCTTCCGCTTCGTGCCGCACAGCCGGGTATTGAATACTACGCAGACGTTGCTAATGGCTGGCTCTACATCAATAGTAACCTCAACGGCAAGTTTGCACTCTACCGTCGATTACTGAGCATGAATGAAAACCCTTGGCAGCTTTTTTATGCGCCAGATGATCATTCCACGCTGGATAATTTTTATTTATATCAAGCTGGCGTTGTGGTTAAAACCAACCAAGCACAGCATTCTCAACTGGCCATTATGGATCAGCATGGAAAGTTGAGAGCATCACAGCCTTTGGCAACAGAAAGTGAGGTCGCTTGGGTCTCTCGTAACGGTGATTGGCAAAGCAATAAACTGCGCGTGCGTTCAATGTCGATGGTTTCTGCAGGAGTTTGGCGTGAGTTTGATGTGGCAAGCTTACAATGGAAGCGACTGGGTCAAGACCACTATCCTGCTTATTTACCGGAACAGTATGAGTCACAACAGATTGTGGTGGATGTTGATGGCGTGGCTATTCCTGTCACTTTGGCGTACCGAAAAGACACCTTGAGCGCACAGTCCAGCGTCTTTCTTTATGGCTACGGCGCGTATGGCGTCACTATGCGTCCGTACTTTATGCCACAAGTGATCAGTTTATTGGATCAAGGCGTAATTTATGCGATTGCTCATGTGCGCGGTGGTGGTTATCACGGTGAATCATGGCACCGCGCTGGGTCTGGCATTCTGAAAAAAATAGGCATCTCAGATTTCCTGAACGTCGCCTCTTCATTGCAGCATTTTAATAACGGCCAACGCGCTATTTATGCGATTGGCGGCAGCGCTGGTGGAACCTTAGTTGCGGCCGCGGTTAATCAAAACCCAGCACTTTTTGCTGGAGTGGTGCTGCAAGTGCCTTTTGTGGATGTGCTTAGAAGCATGTCCACAGAAGACTCCTCTTCACTCTCGGTGCAGCAGCGAGAAGAGTGGGGAGATCCTAGCCAGCCATTGCAACGCTCAGCAATTGAAGCTTATGACCCACTACTCAATATACAAGCCAAACCTTATCCGCCAACCCTCGTCCGTGTCGGGTGGTTTGATAGCCGTGTCCCTTATTGGGAAGGCGCGAAATACATAGAAAAAATGTCGATGATGAGTACGGGTAGCGGGCCTTACTTGTTATGGACGGACTTCAATAGCGGGCACAGTAGCGATTCACGTAAGGCACTACAGCAACAGGCCGTGGAATACGCCTTTCTTCTTACCATAGATAAAAACAAAAAAGCGGAGCAGTAAATGAAACTTTCTCCAATCACCGCAGCGGTGCTTAGCGTGCTTGCGGTAGGGTCAGTGCATGCCGAATTCAGCCTAACCAAGCTTGAAGAAGTGGTGGTGAGTGCCAATAAAGTAGAACAGCCGCTGTCAAAAGTCGCCGGATCAATATCAGCGATTGACGGTGAAACCATTGAAAAACAAGGCGCGACAGAACTGTATGATGTATTGAGTCATGAACCCGGAATCAGTGTTACGGGTGGCGCTGGTCGGCCACAAAACATCACGATTCGAGGGATGACGGGCAACCGCATTGCGATCATTCAAGATGGCGTCGCCGCATCGGACGGCTATGGTGCCAATGACATTAACGACAAAGTAGGCCGCAATACTTTCGCCTTAGACAACATAAAAAGCATTGAGGTTGTGAAAGGGGCAGGGTCTACCATTCATGGTTCGGGCGCGATCGGCGGCGTTGTGGTTGTCACCACAAAATCGCCGGCGGATTATTTGCAAGGACGTGATTTCTATATTGATGCCTCTGGCTCTTACACAGGCATCAGCAATCAATATAAGAGCAGTAGCACGCTAGCGGTGCGCAATGGAAATGGTGAAAGCTTGGTGACCATTTCATATTGGCAAGGCGAAGAGACTCGCAACTTTAACCAAGATCTCTATAACCGAGATATTGAAGGATTCAGTGCATCGTTAGCCCACGATCACATGGTCAATGATTCGCTGTTACTCAGTGCAAAATTTAACGCCTATAAAGATGAAAACATCCGCAAAGAAGGCATTGCTTCCATTCAACGCGATGACAAATGGGAAAGCAAAGAATTTTTTGAACAGGAACAGCACCAAACCTTATCGGCATCATTGGGGGTGCAATTAGATACCCTTTCTTTCTGGGCAGACCATGTGGACGCCAAGCTTTACTGGCGTGATAGTCAAAGTGATACTCAAACCAATCGCTTATTGACCAAAGAACATGCCTTTTTCGACACCCTTGAATTTCGTCGTGAGAGACGCGATGAAAGTTTTTCTGATCAGTTGATAGGGCTATCGGTTGATTTAGAAAAAGCAGCACGAGTCCACAACATCGAACACCAATTTATTTACGGTGCAGTGCTTAATACCAATCGTTATGAACGCCCTCGTCACGTGGATACCAAGGATTCCAATGGGGAAACCTACGAAAATATTATTCCGTTTGCACCGGCGAAGGCCTATGGTTTGGGCGTCTATTTGCAAGATAGATTCAGCCTTAACCAGTGGACATTTAGCGCTGGTTTACGTTTTGATTTGAATAACCTTACTCCTCAGTCAGAGCAACCTATTGCTGGTTTTGCTGTTAGTGAAATTCAAACCAGTGAATGGTCACCGAGCGCATCCGTAGCTTACCAGTGGACGCCATCATTCAACAGTTACCTCAGTTACAACCACGGCTACCGCGCTCCGACCTATGACAAAGCCTACGGTGCGGCAGACCACAGCTTTGTTCCACTGACGCCGTTTTTTATCGCGCCGAACATGAATTTACAGGCTGAAACCAGTGATAGTTTTGAGTTGGGTTCAAAATACGATAATGGCCAATCTCAAGCTTATGTCGCGGTTTTTTACTCTCTCTTTGACAATTTCATGGACACTAAAGACGTGGGATTTGATAGCGATAGAGGCGCTTGGATCAAGCAGTACCAAAATATTAATGGCGTCGAAACGTATGGTGTGGAGTTCACCTTCGCCCATCAACTGAATCAACATTGGTCAACCACGTTCAAAGCGGGTTATGTGGATGGCAAAGATGATCAAGATGAATACGTTCGTACCATCACGCCGTGGGAAGGAAATGGACAACTAAATTACCAGCAGCAAGATTGGGATGTCTACGCACGTTGGAACTGGGCGAGCTCAATGGATCGAGCACCAGCATGCTCTGATGATATCGGCCGTAAAGCGCAATGCGCGCAAACGTCGGCATGGTCTACGGTCGATCTTGGCGTGAGTTATCAAGTGATGCGTGACCTTGATGTGAGCCTCAACATCATGAACCTATTTGACCGTGAATACGTTCGTTACCAAGACGTCGCAGGTGTAAGTCAAAGTCAAACTCTCTATTCCACTGAGCCCGGGCGTTACTTTACCGCTACGGCTAAATACGTGTTTTAGGAGCTAGAGATGAAAAAAATTATCGTTCTGAGCACCTTGCTATGCTTGAGCCATTCCGCCTTTGCGGGGGAGTGGGACTATCCACTGGCGAAAACGACCATTGCAACGAAAGAGTCGGCTGAGCTGTATTTGAGCTCGCTTTATCCTGATGTTGGGACACTGAAGTTTCGTTATCAAACCGAGAGTTTACTGGGAAATCATTACAACTTTGATGTATGGCAGAACGGCCAATACCAACCGCAAAAAGCGTTAGTGCTCTCGACCGATCAGTCTGGCGTAGTGACGCGCGTGTTCAAAAGTTTGCACAATACAGTCGAGCGAGATGGCGTTGCATTGGTAGCGGCAGAGCTCGAATCGCCCCGCCGATTGATGGCGAATGAACCGCCTTCGCTCTCATCAGGAGATGTGCAGAGCATCAATGTGCAACTTTTTGACCCCGATTTAAGAACCATGGATCAACTGCCTGCACCAGATTCGGCGTGGAATGACCTTGCTGATTACCCAAACCAGCCGCACTACCAAAGTGTGAATGTCGAGATGTTGCAAAGTGCAGGTAAATATTACTTAGCCAATGAACGAGTACGACAAGTTGATGCCACCGCCATACAGCAACAAGATGATGCCAAGCAGTGGGTTGATAGCGGTGTTGGCTTACTTAGCGCTGAAGACGTGGCGCAATGGAACTCAGATGCTGAAATTCTCTCCATGGAGATGCTTGATGATCGCTTTGTACAGCTGATGGCTTTTTACCATCTTGATCAATCGATTGATTATACCAAACAGCTCGGTTTTTCCCTGTTTAGTGAGCCCGTGAGGTTTGATGCGAGAGGTTTATCTAGCAACAACTCTTCTTATTATGTTGGCCCGAAAGCGGTGTTGTTTGGTGTTGGGGGCTCGCCCGATGCATTAGATGCCGACGTGGTTACCCATGAACTTGGGCATGGAATTCATTATCAAATCGTTCCCGATTGGGCTTATGGACATTCGGGCGCGATTGGTGAAGGCTTTGGTGACTATTGGGCGGGTTCGCACAGTTTTCGCCGCCAGTATACACAAGGAAAAGCGTTCGAAATTGACACCGTGTTTAATTGGGATGGCTATTTTGGTTCTCGTATTTCGACACGCAGTTTGTGGAATCAGCGGGCAAAATATTTTGCATCCGCAGAGTATCGAGCGCATGAAAGTGTTGCAGGTGAGTTGGGTGACGAATTGTGGTCTACCCCTTTATTTCAAGCGCTGAAACAGGCCGTGAATGAGTACGGTCAAGAAGCGTTTTCTGAATTTGACCGTATTGTTCTTGAATCAATGTACGGCTTAGGTCGTGGTCTAAAAATGCATGATTTGAGTGAAAGCATGCTGTATACCGCCAAACAGCTGTACCCGCATCGCGCTTATGATGCGATTCTATTACAGCAATTTAAGCAACATAACTTAGTCCAAGAACCCTTCAAATTCCTGTTGGAACGTCGATTTGTGATGCCAACGGATCCGCTGAACGTGCACATTCAGGCCACGGATCGCCAAGCAAGTTTACAAACGGTAGCCACTTTGCAAGGTGAAACCGTTACTTTCGCTAGCGAAAAATTCCAGCAGCAGCAATGGAGCATCGCGCTGCCAACCACCTACACCTGCGGAGTCAAACAGACTCTACAACTTGAATCGAGTTATCAATATCAACCGTACCTTGCGATGCAATCTGACAAGCAAACTTTATCGTTTATCGTGGGTAAGCCACAGCTTGCAACGCCGCCAGTGGCCATAAATTCAGTATTGAAAGACGCCAGTATTGACGGTGCAGACACGGTTACGTCCGGATTTAAGAGCTATGGCTTGACGATCGATGTTGGCAACGCATTGATTGATGAAGATTTTGTGGTTCGCCTGCAGTTATCGCACCCAGAGCTACAAGAGCTGCGCGTTACCTTAATTTCACCCGCAGGGACACGCGTCGAATTACTCAACCAAGCACCATCGGCCATCAATGGTTTTGATGACTATTGGGTGCTGGCACATGATGCCATATTGGGCTCTTTACAAGGCGAAGCCCTAAGCGGCTACTGGCGTTTGGAAGTGGTTGACTACAACCCGGGAAATTTCGGCACCTTGATTGAATGGGGGGTAGGCCGCCTAGCGGGCTATCAATGCCCTCAACCTGTGACCAACGCACTTTCACCTGAAACAGGTGGCGGTTCGACTTCACTGCTCTTATTACTTCCTCTAGCGGCATTCGCCATAAGACGACGTAATTTGTTGGCTATTTTTTCACTTAAACTGAAGAACACATAACTATGTACTTAAGACTTTCAACACTTTCGCTGGCACTTTTACTGGCTGGTTGTGGTGGCGGTGGAAGTGGAGATGTAGCCAATACATCTTTACCCAGCCATAAAATTAGCGGGCAAATTCAAGCGCAAAACGTCGCACTTGATGCCACTGTCTGCATTGATTCTAACCAAAACTTTGCCTGTGATGTGGGCGAAATCAGCACGCAAGCCGATAGCCAAGGGCGCTACACCCTCACGAGTGACAGCACTCAAATCTACCGTTTTCCTATTGTGGCTGACGTTTCTACTGGCATTAGTGTCATGACGAGAAGTCGCCAAACCAGCCAATCATCGATCCTGATTGCGCCGGCGCTGGGCAAAAGCAGTGGCAATATCCTCAACGGTGTGAGTTCTATTTTTGCCGGCATTATGCTGGATGGAAATACGGAGAAAGAAGCGAATCGCTTGCTTGCCGAGCAGCTTTTGCAATTAGGCGTTGAAGTGAATGGTGATATTTCACAAAACTTTAGCCACACAGCATTGGCAATATTGGATGCCAATGCTGTCGTGTTGCTCCAAAAAGCGAAAGCAAGTGAACGAATTGATTTGCTGGCAACGCTTGGGCAAACCATGGCAAAAAATACACCACTGATTGCCTCTGAGATCGTTTCTGGCGAAAAGATGACCGAATATGCTAATACATTGATGGCGCAAGTATCGGAAGAGCGACCTCTGCAAGACACGGGCATTATTCAGTTCTATTCCGATCAAGGTGCACAAGCGCGGGCTGATGCTGATTATCCCGGTCAAGATGCTGAATATGGCCTAGATATTACCGCCAAAAATGGCGTGACGGGTAAGAGCTTTGCGTTCATCAAATTAGATGCGGCTGGCAATGAACTTGAGGCAGAAGCGAGCGATTGGTCATGCGTTAAAGATGTTTACAGTGGACTTATTTGGGAAGTGAAGTCAGAAGATGCCGCGTCTTTGAACTATAAAGAACGGTTGTTTGCATTAGAAATTGCCGACAAGTTTATCCCTTTTGCAAAAGATGTGACGGCTGCTTCCTGTCAGGTGGCAGGTGATACTATTTGCACTACGCAAGATTACATCAATCGTATCAATCAAGATAAATTGTGTGGGTTACAAACGTGGCGTTTACCGACCAACAGCGAGCAATACATGATGCTCGATTTAGGCGAAGTGGGTGACGATGCGGTTGGTTTCAACCGGGACTATTTCCCGCATCAGCCGCAGAACACCGAATTTTTTGATGGGCATACGTGGACTTCTGGCATTGCTTATCTCAATACCTCTCAATTTCAAAGCGATGGTTCGATGCAATATCTTTACACGGCGCTGTCTGGCGCAACCAAAGGGGAACGTAGCCCGATTGAACTCTACTCCAGCAGCACGGCGGCGGACAATGACCCGTCTTATGTCCTTCCGATTCGAGTTGTTGCAACCAAGGAGAACAACCAATGAAATCTCATTTAATCGCGGCTTCTTGCTTGATCTTTTCTGCTGTCGGCGTCGCCCAAGAGTGTTCTCCTGATATGACGAAAAGCGCACCCAACACGCGCTATGTCTACAGCGAGCAGGGGACGCTCAAAGATAAGCTCACTGGCTTAACGTGGATGCGTTGCCAAGTTGGTAAAACATGGAACGCCGCTACGGAGCAGTGTGATGGCGAAGCGACCGGGTTTCGTTGGCAAAGTGCTTTGCAAGAAGTGGCGGCTATCAACCATCCTCAAAGCCGACATGCATTGCACCAATTTGCCAGCCAAGCCGAATGGCGATTGCCGAATATTAAAGAGTTAGTGTCATTGACTGAAATGGCGTGTTTTGGCCCAGCGATGAATAGCAGAGCATTTGCCCAAGGCTTTAAGTATGAAACAGGCAATATCTTGTCGTATTTATGGAGCCAATCACCCCATTTAGCGAGTGGTCAGGTGTGGTCTTTTGATTCCGTCAATGGCGAAATTTACCACTACGCACCGAATTTTGAATTTGGTGTTTTGCTGGTGGCTGAAGAATAAGTGTTATGAAATGACGCCACTTACGCTGTAAGGGAAACGATCAGTCATGTCATGTTGACATGACGATCGGTGTTTTGTTTTACTTCAGCAGCACCTAAGATTTGATCCATAGTTGTTGAGATAGGGCAGATGGAGAATTCAAACAGCTTCCAAATAAGAAAGCTGTTTGAATAAGTAAACAGGCTGTTTACTCGGTTAGTTCAAGAAAATAGCCAGTTGTGATAGCGCTCCAGCGCGAAGCACACCATCGGCCGTATCTTGTGGTGCGAGAAAGGTTGTGTGTGTACCACTGTCCATTTTCACGAAGACTTTAGACGTATTAGTGATTACATCAGAGGGTACTGCGTTGGCTAATCCCAATAGTGTTGCTAGGGGTTCGGTGCCTGCACGTGTATTTGTGACATTGTTAGGCACACTCTCGTCTCCCGCCACTTGCAGTAAATAAGTAGGGATTGTCGCGGTTCCACCACTGATTAGGTAACTTGCGTTTGTGTATGGATCCATAGTATCTAGCAAGGTTTGAGTCGCGTAGGTAAATTGATCCAACTGACTTTGCAGTGCCGCTTTGTCTGAAGCAGAGGCTGTGTTTTCAAACGTGGTGTAGCAAACTTTCTCTGTTAACCCTGGACAGTATTGGTCGGCGAATGCTTTGTATTTGGGGCTCGCACTTAAGGCAAGATTATGTTTAATGAGTGGGCCATAGTTTGCTGAACCCATTAACAAGTTACCGATTTGACCACCTGAGTTTGCAATGGCCATTCCAGAGAATTTATACAGCGCATCACCACTAGCATCACCGATAGTGCGGTTCGCGTTCGCGACAGCGCTTAAGCCGACGATTCCTCCCAATGAGTGGCCAAGGAATTTTGGTGGTGTCGTCGCGGTATTGTCTGCGTTTGCTAATTGGGAACCAACAAACAACCCTGCACTTTGTGAGTAAGTAATGGCCGCACGCAGCCCCATGATATCTAAGATACTCTGACGCGTGTTGTCACGAGCGACGGCCAAGTTGTTCAAATTGAGGTACGCTAGAATATCGGCATTAGCTGAGCGCTGTGCATCTAAACTGCGAGCACCATGCAGTGGTTGATCAATGGCAATCACGGCGATACCAGCATTGGCTAAATGTGCTGCTGTGAAGTACGCATCTTCTTTAACAGAAGTTATACCGTGTTGGTAAATCACGATCGGCCAGTTTGTTCCCGCGTTAGGAGTAAACAGTAAGAAATCAACGTCTTCTAACGATTTCACCTTAGGTACAGGGCTATAGCGTGTAATGATGCGCTGAGGATCGAGTGCGCTGCCATCAGACTTTGTGAGGGTCAATCCCACTAGCTTAAGCTGTTCACTTGGGCTGGTTGCTAGTTGAGTCACGTCGATATTGTTAGCAATGAGCTGATTGGCGATGGTGGCTTTTTCATTGTCATCTGCCAAAGCATTTTTAATCAAGGCCAAACTTGGCATTGCTGATTCAAACGGCTGTGAGTTCCAGTTGCTTCCTTTCTCTAAATAATAAGGGAGCTTAACCGTTCCAGTCGTGACATTAACGTGATAACTGCTGGTTGTGTATTCATTTTCAATAAACGCTTTAGCGGTTGTTTTTTCTGCGCCAATGTAAGTTTGGAAATTTGCATCGTTATTAAGTGCGGTTACAAAATCGGTTGTAGCACCAAAGCTCATGGTGTAAGCGGCGCTCAAATTAAGGTTGTTTGGGTTCGCACCTTGCTTCCAAATGTTGCCAATATCTGTCGTTGCAAGGCCTGCGGCGGTGGCGCCTTTCACACTGTAAAGTGTTTGACCAACAGATTGAGTACTAAACCACGTTGAATAAATAATCTTGGTTTGATCCACCCCTGCCAAATCGAAAATGCTTTCCACGCCTTGGGTCACTTTTTGTAATGCCCCTAGCTTATCATCGGTATAGATTTTCACTTTGGACTTCAACGCGGCGTAGCTGCTGGATGTGCCTGCAATATTGCCATTCACATCGGTAATCTCATCTGTCACGGCTAAAATATATTCACTGGCAGGGTTGAGCGCTTTGTTTGGCACGATCGCAATTTTATCGCTGCTGGCACTGGCGATGGCAGCAAAGTCGGTGTTCAATGTCAGCACATTTTTAACCGCTGGGCTGCCAATCATACTGTCGGTCAGCTCAATTAAATAAATACCGTTAGAGATAAGACCGTCAGCCAATCCTACGCCTTCAAAGTCTAGAAACAGTGGCATTGATGTTGACCAACCATCCATGGTGCCCATAGCGGCGACTGGATTGGTTAAGGCGTCATCACCCTTGGTTGGAATTTCTAACGTGCCGTCTTTGGCATTCATGAGTGCAAAAGAGGGTAGTGGTACGTTTGCGTTTGCGCCGCTGAGCGTGAATTTTATGCTGGTGTCGCGTTTTAACGCGTCTTGAATGTAGGCTTCGTAAGTGGGTGTTGTGCTTGCTCCCGAACTGTTCGTTTCATCACCACAACCGACTAACCATAACGCAGAGCAGAGCAGCGATATTTTGAATGTTGTTTTAAGCATGACTTATCCCTGAGTTTAGTTGAATGTGTAGTTAAGTTGAATAGCGCTAAGGTAAGCAGTCCCTTGCGATTCAAACGTCAATGTTTCATTGAGTTTGTTGGTTTCGGTAAACGTGCCGCTTTTACTTTTCACCAGTGCAAAACCCGCATCAATGGATAGCGAGTCGCTGATCACGTAGCTCACGCCTGCTGAATACCAATAACGGTCGCTATCTGGAATACTCAATGTGGCTTCGCCCGCTTGTTCATCAAAAGCAAAACCGGCGCGTAGTGTCCAAGTCGAGTTTAATTGATAAGTTGAACCCAATGACCAACGGCCACTGTCTTCATACTTTTCAGATTTATAAAAACACTCTCCGTTGGTACATTGTGATGACGTTGCTTTTAACTCTTTGAATGAACTCCAGTCGGTACGTTGGTACCCGTAATGCAACGCCACGCTATCAGTGAGTTGGTGAAATGCGGAAACTTCCCACATCGCAGGTAGCGTGATTTTTAAACGTCCTTCAACAACAGCGTTTGTTGCAACACCTGAGCTATAGCTTGAAAACTCACCATCATCAAAATCCAGATCAACAGCAGAGCGGTAAGCAAAACCGACACGGTGGTTTTGGTTGAACTCATATAAGCTGCCGATGTTCCAGCCCAAAGCCACGGTTTCGCCAGTCATTCCGACTAGGTTGTCAGAGGCAGAGCCGCCAGTAAATACGGCTAAAGCACCTTTATGTCGTGTCAGTTTTGCTTCGGCATAGACGAGGTTAATACCCGCAGCGAGACTAAGCTGTTCGTTAACACGGTAGGCAATATTCGGGTTTAAATTGACAGAAAGAAGAGAAGTATCGCCTGCAAGATCGCCTGCATAAATATCATTAGGGTAGTCTGTAGCGACGCCGTAAGTAGTGAATATTCCCATCCCCCAAGCCCATTTTTCATTGATTGGACTGACGTAGTAAGCCGCGGGAACGACTTGCAGTGGCGCAACATCGTTCATTTTCTGTTGGTTTTTCACATCATATACATCAACCTCTGGGTCAACGATGGACAGTGCACCAGAAAACTGCGTCGTATCAAACCGTGTCATGGCTGCGGGGTTGTGTGCAATCACACTCGCGTTATCGGCCACCGCTCCTTCACCAGAGAAAGCACGTCCTAGCCCTGAGGCTGAATGCTCTGCCACTTGGAAGCCTGCAGAGTGAACATTAAACGCTGTCAATATTGATAGCGCGAGTAGCGTGCGGGGTTTGATGATCATTCTCGACCTCCTAAGGCCTTGTTATGGTAATGGCATTGCAATGCGAGATGTTAATTTTGTGTTGTTGATATGTCAAAGAAAATGATGTATTTATTTCAATTAGCGGCGAATGATAGTGTGTAAGTATTTGTAAATCAAATGAAAAGTTGACAGTTTTGGTATGACCAGTAGAGTTGTGCTTATTTGGCAGGGTAATTGGTTTAGCTTGTGCTAAAGTTAATTTTTATGCTTCAACACGTTCATAATATTGATGTTTTGGTGGGTGAGTTTAAATTATTTGACCAAAAAAATGGTGAAGAAACAGAGGCAGTCACTATGGTGTTTGCAACTACCTCTGTGGTGGGTTTAACGGCCAACAAAAGCAATAACGACACGGTCATTATTTAACGTTCTAGAGAACAGATAGGCATTTTTCTGTTCAATCTCATGATGAATACCTGCGCCAATGGCAGGGTGCGATTGACGAAATTGGCCTAGCGTTTGCCAATGCTTCAGCAGCGCTTGTCGCTCTTCATCCAGTGACCACACCATGTCAGAACGCGTGCCTTGGTGAAAATCATCGGCGTAAGGGCCAACTTGACGTGCGACTTCATCACCGTAGTAAATTTGCACCGCACCCGGTGCGAGAAGCAATGCATTGGCGGCATTACGCTGCATTTCAAAGGAGTTAAAACGGCTAAAAAACAGCTCGGTATCGTGAGAAGAGAGGTAGCTCACGGGGGTAAAATCTGGGTATTTCGCTAGCGTTTGCGCGTAGTCGCGGTACACCATCGCCATTTGGCTTAAGCAGGCTGCGCCTTTATCGACTCTTTTTTGCATATCAAAGTTGATCAGTGCATCAAAGCCATCATCAAAATAGGGGCTGCGGTAAGCTGAATGGCCCCATACTTCGCCCATCATCCAAAAGGGTTGCCCTTGCTGCCCGTTTTGCTCGCGCCAAGCATCTAAACTGCGTGATGCCTCGCTTTTTAAGCGTCGCCATACCTCGCCTTCCACATGTTTTACGGTGTCGACGCGGTAACCATCAATACCAAAGCGTTTAACCCAATCGGTTTGCCACTCAATTAAGTAATCGGTAACGCTATACTGTTCGCGCGCTACCACGCGAGTGCCGGGGTTATTAAGTAGCCACTGCGGCGGCGTCACCGCTTGTGTTGATTCAGTGCGAAAATCCGGTAAGCCGGCCAGCGTCATCGTGATATCGCTAGATCCGGGTTTCTGGTAGCCGGGCAACCCAGCGCGAACCCAATCCTTGCCCCACCACTGCGACCAGTTGGCGCTTTGATAATCAATGGATTGATTGTAGCTGTGCCAGTTTTCTTCAGCTTTCGGCATCCAATCAACCCATTTTTGCGGTAAATTTTGGGGATTAACCACCTCAATCTGATCAAATTGCAGGTCAGCCAAGGTGGCGTAGCCGGAATGGTTGAGCACCGCATCGAGCAAGATTTTTATGCCTCGTTTATGCGCTTCAGTGACCAGCGTTTTGAGATCCTCCTCATCACCAAAATTTTGATCGATCTTGGTAAAATCACGCGTCCAGTAACCGTGATAGGCATAAAAAGGGAACGAGCCACTGTCACCACCGCCGACAAAACCGTGCACCTGTTCCACAATCGGCGAAAGCCAAATCGCGTCGGTGCCTAAGCTTTTGATGTAATCGAGTTTGGCAATCACACCTTTTAGGTCGCCACCGTGGAAAGTGCCCACTTCTTCTTTGCCATCTTTTTTACGGCCATAGCTATTGTCGTTACTTGGGTCACCATTGTTGAATCTGTCCACCATCACAAAGTAAATCGTGGCATTGCGGTAGGTAAAGGGTTCGCTGGCGGCATCCGTTGCGGGGGCAAGCAGCACCAATCCACCACTGGTTGGTGACGGCATTAAGGTGACTTGGCTATTTTTCACGCTGAGGATTTGGCCGGTAAATGTCTCTTTTAGTCGTGTGCCATCGGGGAACGTATTGCCCAGTTGTAAGGTCACTTCGCCGCCTTGGTACTGCTCGCACGAAACACTCGGTATCGGCCGTTTAAATTTGCTAGTAGTGGATTTTTTGGCTTGGCGGACAAAGGTTAAGGTCTGCTGCTCGTCATCATAAGCGAAGGCGTAATCGCCAGTGAAACGTATCGTCAGCGGCAGTTCGGTTTCTTGCCCACAATTGAGAGCAATGGGCGCGTTGAATTTGATGCTCTGCTGAGCCGGCGCGCTGCACTGACCCTCAATCCCTGACACTTTTATTGTGTAGCTTTCTTTGGTCAAGGGAATGACTAAAGGCGTTTTCGCATCCAGCGGAAAGTCGCGGCTAGTCGTGGTGGTCGAAATGGTCAGATTGGGCGCGGCAAACACAACAGGCGCGGCAGCGCAAAGTGCGAGTGTTAACGTTGAGAATTTCATGCTCTATCCTTGGCCTTCATGGGTTAGGGTGATTTGTTTTTGCATTATCGTCAGTCGCTGTAGGGCGAGGTGCTTCATCGCTAACAATAAAAGCAGAGAGAGAAGTTGACATCATTCTTGTGCCTAAGCCTTAAGAATTTGGCGTTGATCACAAAGCATGGCTTGGGGGCGTAGAAGCGATGAATTTTCCAGCGATATAAATTGTCAACGTGTAGTGAATCTCACAACTTCGGCGCGTAATCTTAACTTATTCGGTAGATTCATTGAGCCGTCATCGAAACCTGCTTAGGATGACGGCAATTAAGTCAAAGGAGACAACCAATGGTTGCTAAAGTAACAATCGCGCCGCAAGGGCCAGATTTTTCAGAGCTAGTACAAGGTTACTGGCGTTTGGCAGATTGGGGCATGACGCCACAACAGCGTTTAACGTTTTTAAAACAGCACATTGAATTGGGCATTAGCACGGTTGACCATGCGGATATTTACGGTAACTACCAGTGCGAGAAACTGTTTGGTGAAGCCTTAGCGCTGGAGCCCGCGCTGCGCGAGCAGATCCAAATCGTCACTAAGTGCGACATCAATTTGTGTGGCGCAAAAACGCCGCAGCGTAAGATAAACCACTACGATACCAGTTCTGCGCATATCTATCAGTCGGTCAATAATTCGCTGGAACGACTTGGTGTGAGCGAAATCGATCTGCTGTTGATCCACCGCCCAGATGCCTTGATGGATGCCGATGAAGTCGCCGAAGCGTTTTCTGAACTGCGCAAAGTGGGCAAAGTGAAGCACTTTGGTGTATCTAACTTCAGCCCGCGCCAGTTTGAACTGCTGCAATCTCGCCTAGGTAAACCGTTAGTGACCAACCAAGTGGAGATGAACCCGCTCAATTTCGATGTGGTGCACGATGGCACTTTGGATCATTTGCAAACGCAGCGCATTCGCCCAATGGCTTGGTCTTGTTTAGCTGGTGGCGAGATTTTTAACGGCCAGACTGAACAAGCCCAACGTGTGCGCAGTGAGCTAGAAGCGATCGCTCAAGAGATCGGCGCAGACAGCATTGATCAGGTTATTTACGCTTGGGTATTGCGTCTGCCTTCTAAGCCGCTGCCGATTATTGGCTCTGGCAAAATTGATCGCGTTAAAGCGGCAATTGCCGCGCTTGATTTAGAGCTGACCCGCGAGCAGTGGTATCGGGTTTGGGTCGCCGCCAAAGGGCATGGCGTGCCATAGAGCGGATGTTTTTTGGAACAGGTGCTTTTTAGAACAGATGCTTTTGAAAACAGATGTTTTTGCCCCGCGATACGCTTTTCGTATTGCTATTATTTCAGTATTACGATTAGGTTTTAATCTCACTCTCCCAACCAGCCCTCAGTGGCTGGTTTTTTTGTCTACTTCCCATTCACGTCATCCAGCCTGCCATTAACGCTGCATAATCCCCCTTTATCGCAAAGTGGCGCATCTGGCCTATTTGCTGCGTAATCTGTCGTCATCAAGCAAATTTCATCACCAACGAATGAAAGGGACCATCATGATGACGACATTTTCTTATTCACGCTCACTTCGCAACCTGCTACTCAGTGTCGGGTTGCTGCTGGGTATCACGGCTGTTCAAGCTAATCCAAGCGACGCTTTAATTATGCAGTACAACCAAGCGGCCGAAGGCGACAGTGACAAAGTGGAACTTGTGCTTCACCAACTAGAGCAGTTGATTAAACAGCAAGGGGCCAAACCGCTCAGCTTAGCTTATCTGGGCAGTGCACAAACCCTGCAAGGGCGTGATGCATTCATGCCTTGGAATAAGATGAGATACGTCGAAGAAGGCTTGGCCACCATAGACAAAGGCCTGACTTTACTCAGCAATCACCCGCAGCCGCTTGCTGAACAAGAGCGCGTCATGGGGCTGCCGGATAGCTATTTAACGCGCGCGGTTTCGGCTGCGACTTACACCTCACTGCCCGATATGTTCAACCATTTTGAGCGTGGTTATGATTTGTATCTCGACCTTCTTGTTGAACCCGAATTAACTGCACAACCTTTTGCCGCCACCGCATGGGTTTATCGATACGCCATTCAAGCCGCCCTTCGTGCCAACGACACTCCTCAAGCAGAGCAATGGCTTGCTCAGATGCAAACTCATCAGAAGCAAGGCAAGCAAGTTGACAACCAGCCAGCAGAGCATCCGCAAATCATCCAAGCCAAGGCTTTGATTACAAATGCGTTGATTGAAAACGGATTGACTGAAAAAACGCATGAATTGAAAAGCGAATGAGGGAGGGCAACAAAATGCTACGATTTGAACAGATCAGTAAAACCTATCAATTAGGTATGCAGCCGCTGCTGGCGTTGAGCGCGGTGAATGGCGAAGTCAAACAAGGTGAAATGCTAGCGCTGTGCGGCCCGTCAGGTTCGGGAAAAAGCACTTTGCTCAATATCTTGGGTCTGCTTGATCAAGATTACCAGGGTGACATTGAACTGGCGGGTTACCCTTACCCAACCGATCCAAGAGAAGCGGCGGCGCTGCGCCGCAAAAAGTTAGGCTTCGTTTTCCAAAAATTCAACTTAGTTCCGGTGATGACAGCGGCGGAAAATATTGCTTACCCATTGATGCTAAACGGCTACAGCCTGCGCGATCAGCGTACTTTAACGCGCACTATGCTAGCCAAAGTGGGGTTAGAAACGCTGGCTCACCACCGGCCGGATCATCTTTCAGGCGGCCAGCAACAGCGCGTAGCCATTGCGCGCGCGCTGATCCATAACCCTGAAATGGTGATTGCCGACGAACCGACCGCCAGTTTAGACAGCCATACCGCCAATGTGGTGATCGACATCATGAAAAGTCTTGGACACGAAATGGGCACCACTTTTATTGTGGCTACGCACGACGCGCGCATGGCCAACCGCTGCGACCGAACCTTGCAGCTTGTGGATGGCAAAGTGATTCAGGAGGCGATGAAATGGGCAAGCTGATTTCTATGGAATGGCGTATGGCGGCGCTGAACTTACTGCGTAATCGCCGCCGCAGCCTGCTTTCGGTATTGATCATTGCCATTGCTGTTTTCGCATTGACCAGCGCCGGAGGATTTGGCCTTTACACTTACCAAGCACTGCGCGAATCCACTGCGCGCGACACCGGGCATTTAACGCTCAGCCAACCGGGCTTTTTTGAGCAAGATGAAGAGTCACCACTGGCTAATGGGATTGCCGACAGTGCGTTGATTGTTGAGCGATTAATCGACGATAAGCGGATACGAGGCATTCAGCCACGCATTGAGTTTAGCGGGTTGGTCTCTAACGGTAGCAAATCGACCATTTTTGTCGGTTCCGGCGTTAACCATAAAGAGTTTGATATGAAAGGGCCATTTTTGGACGTTCGCCAAGGCAAAACCTTGTCCAATATTGACTCCCCTCGATTTG
Organism: Vibrio sp. V15_P4S5T153; assembly: GCF_963874485.1. Taxonomy (NCBI): domain Bacteria; kingdom Pseudomonadati; phylum Pseudomonadota; class Gammaproteobacteria; order Vibrionales; family Vibrionaceae; genus Vibrio; species Vibrio sp. V15_P4S5T153. The sequence continues at coordinate 535,319 of NZ_CAWNHR010000018.1, forward strand.
ATGCGAGTGAGCCAGAAGTGATGCTGGCGGTGGATCTCGCCAAAAACTTAAATGTTTCGATTGGCGACTGGGTTACTTTACTGACCAGTACCGCTGATGGCGCGCTCAACGCGGTTGATTTCAAAGTGCACGGCATCTATTCCACGGGTGTGCCTGAATTGGATAAACGCCAATTGTATCTGCACATTCAATCGGCCTCTGAGCTGTTAGCTTCGAATAAAGTGAGCACCTTATCGCTGTTTTTGTTTAGCACCGAACAGACAGAAAGCATGCGGCATTGGGTTGAAAACAAACTGTCATTAATGAGCCTTCGCCAAGCGATTCAAGTGACGCCTTGGCAGCAGCGCGCGTTTTTTTATCAAAAAGTAAAAGATCTTTACGATCGCATCTTCGGCATCATGGGCTTGGTGATGGGGTTGGTGGTCTTCGTCGCGCTATTTAACACCTTAACCATGTCGGTCACGGAGAGAACACGTGAAATCGGAACGCTGTCGGCGCTTGGCACTTACCCAAATGAAATCGTCGCCAGCTTCATACGCGAAGCCGTACTGCTAGCCATTTTAGGCACGCTGGTGGGTGCGGCATTCAATGCCCTAGCAAGCGTGTTATTGATGGTAGTCGATGTGCAAATGCCACCACCACCAGGACGCACGGAAGGGTATCCTTTACATATTTATTTTTCATGGGAATTGGTTCTGCTGAGTGCGCTTGGCGTACTGAGCATTTGTATTGCAGCGGCTTGGTTGTCGGCACGCAAAGGAGTCAACAAGCCAATCACGGAGGCACTGGCTTATGTATAAATGGATGATGTTATTACTGATCACGCTTAGCGGTGGCTACTCGGCCGCTGGCTGGGCGGCGCTGGATGCAGGGCAAATGACCAAAAACGCCGACCAATATCGCCTTGGTTACAGCGCGGCCAAAGTCGTCTCTTTGGTGTCGCTTTATGAACGTGGTGAGCTCGATAAAACGCGTCAATATCACGTGTATACCAAAGCCAATCGCGACTCGTTAGTGGTGTTCAAATCCTCCGTTGAAGCGGGGCAAAAAATGCTGATGCTCGATGAAAACTACTGGTTGTTGATGCCAAAAAGCCGCCGCCCTATTCGTATTACGCCAATGCAAAAACTGCTTGGTGAGGCTTCGGTGGGCGATATTTCAACACTGACGTGGAGCGAGGATTACCAAAGTCAATTGATGGGTGAAGAACAGATAGAAACACCCAATGGTCAACCTTACCTGACGCATAAGTTGTCATTACTGGCTGTCACAGAAGGGGCGAACTACCAGCAAATTATCTTATGGTTGGATAAAGAGAACGATTTCCCAATCAAAGCTTCTTTGTATTTACGTTCTGGGAAACTGGCCAAGCAGGCTTGGTTTCGCGCTGGTGAAAAAGAGGGACGAATGCGCGTAACCAGTATGACGCTGCTTGATCAAATTCAACCGACCAAAAAAACGGTGGTTGAGTATCAACACATCGAGCCCATGGAGCTAGATGAAAAATATTACAACCCCGCCTATCTGACTCGTAACAGTTTATCGGAGTTATGAGATGAAGCGTGTTGCGTTCGCTTTTTTAACCAGCGTATTGAGCTTAGCTGCGCGGGCAGAAGCCCCCAGTTTTGATTGGGATTGGGTAATGAGCGCATCCACCACGGCGCATCGCGACAGCCTTTTTTTTCCTAGTAATCAAGCGCGCGATACGCAGCAGATTGAGGTGTTATTGGATGTAGAAATGAGGTGGCATGGCTGGTTGGGTCTAGTGGCTATCAAACAAAACGCCTTGTGGAGTAGCGATGCACAGCAGCACGCCGACAGCGAGTTCATTCTACAAGAACTGTTTTGGCAAGGCAGCCTAGTGCTGGCTGATGTGCCGTTTGAGCTGACACTAGGAAAAGTGCGCTTGGATTGGGGAGTTGGCTACGGTTATCGTCCGCTTGATCTCTTTCAGCCTTATCGCCGCAATCCGGTCGGTATTCAGGTAGAAGAGGGGGCCGGAACGCTCTCTGCTTCTTATTATGACCAGCAAGGTGAATGGACGCTTTTTTATACGGATTCTTCTTGGACAGAGCAGCAAGGCAGCGAATTACAACAAATGACCGAACAACAAGGGGTGGGCGTAAGGCGTTATCAGTTGATGGGCAATGCCGAATGGCAGGCGATTGCTTATTATGATGACGTTCGACGCGGCGTGCTGGGTAGCTCGTTTGTTACTGTGCTCACTGACGCATGGGAAGTGCATGCATCAGCGCTCTATCAGCGTCACTATTTGGCGTACCAACGGCCCAGCGCGTTGGCTCAAGCAGTTTACTCTCAACAACAAGAGATTGAATCGCGCATGGTTCTTGAATCACGAACGCAAGGCTATCAGGCGCTGATAGGGTTCAACTGGTCGGGAAGTGATGGGCAAAGCGTCATTGCAGAATATTGGTTCGACAGTCGCAGTTGGGGAAAAGAGCAGTGGCAACAAGCGCAGAGCAACGCGGATTCGGTTCGTTATCAGCATAATCAAGCGTTAGGTTGGTCTTACGCACAAGGCTATAACCACGTGAATCTCGTGCAGCATAATGTGATGTTGCATGCTTCGTTAGATAGCCAAGCTTGGCATCATTGGCCGTGGAGCCAGAGTATTGAATGGTTGCAAGGCTTAGTGCCGACACTTGATGTGCTGATTGCACCGCAAGATAGCGGCGTGATCGTTACCCAATGGCTCAATTACTCAGTGTACGATTCGGGTACAGCCTCTATCGAAATCGAATTGGCCGCCCGTTTTATGACTGGGCCTGCTGACTCTACATATGCAAACTTACCAGATAAGCATATGATTCTATTAAATATGAAAGGGAAATTCTAATGTGCGAGAAAGTTGAAATTCGAAATCTTGCCAAAAGCTTGTTATTTACTTCGCTGTTTTGTGTGGTGATCGCCTTTACTACTCAGGCCATTTGGCCCAGTGACATCACGTTGCACTTAGCAATAAGCTTTGGCTACGGTTACAGCGCAGTGGCCATTGCTCACTTACTGAGTCGCTTCGCACCGCAGTTGTCCGCACGCTTAGTGAACGTTTTTTCGCTCACGGGGTCGATGATTTTCGGTACGTTACACGCTTATTTATGGCTTAGTAAATACGCGCACTTTAGTCATTTTTCAGCAATGAAACCAGTGATTTTTCTCGGTTTCGTTTTTACTGGCGTTTGCTTTTTCTACTTCTACGCGCATGAACAAAAGCTGATTGCTGAAAAAGCGCTGGAAGCCTCCAAACGGCGTCAATCTGAACAAGAGAAAGCCTTGATTTTGAGCCAGTTGCAGCAGTTACAAAGTCAAATTGAACCCCATTTCTTATTTAATACGCTTGCCAATATCAGCGTGTTGATTGGCTCTGAGCCTTATAAAGCGCAAATGATGCTCGAAAAACTAACCGACTTATTGCGTGGTTCGCTGCGTAGTAACCGCAATCGCACCACAACGCTACGTGAAGAGTTACATTTAGTCGATGCGTATTTGGGTATTCAAAAAATTCGTTTAGGTGATAGGCTGGATTATGAGATTGCAATGCCTGGTGCCGCGGATGACATTCCTTTGCCGCCGATGCTGTTACAACCTTTGGTTGAGAATGCTGTTAGCCATGGTATTGAGCCTAAAGCCGCGGGGGGGAAAGTGACCATCAAAAGTGAAATTTATGACGAGTGGTTTGAAGTCAGTGTCTGTGACAGTGGCATTGGATTGCAGCCGAGTGCTCTTTCAGCAGGACATGGTATTGCGTTGGATAATATTCGCCAACGCTTAAGCGGCCTATTCGCTGATGATGCGTGTCTCACTATCGCCCAAAATCATGATGCTGGCGTGACGGCAACGATTAGAATAAAGCGGCTATTATTGGACCAACTACAAGGAAGTGCCACATGAGTACTGTCTCTGCGACCGCTATTATTGCTGATGATGAACCGCTATTGCGGCATCATTTAAACCGTGCATTAGGAGAAGTGTGGCCAGAGCTCGATATTGTCGCGAAAGCCGAAAATGGACGCGTGGCATTGTCCATGATTGAGCAGCATCAGCCGGAGGTGGCCTTTATTGATATTCGAATGCCAGAAATGGATGGTATGTCGCTTGCGAGGCAATTGGCTGGTTTGGCAAAGCCACCACTGATTGTATTTATCACCGCCTATGATGAGTATGCCATTCAAGCTTTTGAAGCCAATGCGGCGGATTATTTATTGAAACCGCTTTCTGAAGCGCGTTTAGTGCAGTGCTGTACTAAGTTGCAGCTAAGATTAGCCGAGCATTCTTCTGAGCGACAATTACCTGATTTGCAAACCCTTTTACAGCAGATACAGCATATAAGCCAACAGGCATCGCCGTCGTTTTTAAGCTGGTTAAAAGTTCAAAAAGGTGAAGATATTCACCTGATTTCGGTGGCGGATATGTTGTACGCCAAAGCTGAAGACAAATATTTATCCATATATGTAAAGAGTGATTCTGGAGTGCAGGAGTTCTTACTGCGCAGTTCATTGAAAGAGTTGCTGCAGCAGCTTGACCCGAATCAGTTTTGGCAAATTCACCGTTCAACGGCAGTGAATGTTGCCAAGATAGATAAAGTGAAAAAAGAGTTCACGGGTAAAATGTACGTCTTGATTGGTCATGATAAGTTACCCGTCAGCCGTGCGCTGCAAGCTCAATTTAAGTCGTAACTTAATTTAAACCGCCGTTCGATTGATCGCGTGATTAGCGGTGTGCGATCTGCTTGGCGGACAGGGTAAATTGGAAGAAAGCATCCACAGACATAGGTTCAGAATAATAAAAACCTTGGATGTAACGTACACCCAACAGCTCTAATTCTCTCACCTGATCTTGGTTCTCAACGCCCTCAGCAATCAGCCGCATGTTCAATTGCTTTGCTAGTTTAATCATCGACACTAACACCGAAGTAATGGCTGAATTTTGATGCAAGCTTTTAATAAACACTTGATCAATTTTGAGAGTGTGGAAGTCGTGTTGGTGGATAAAATTTAAACCCGAGTAGCCAGTGCCAAAATCGTCAATGGCGATTTTAAAGCCTAGCTGTTTCAGTCGTTGTAAGTTTTCCATGGCTAACTTCAACTCGTCCACGTTGAAATGGTTGTCTTCGGTGATCTCTAGCAGAAGTCGTGGAACAATCGCTGGGTGTTTTGTCGCGTAGCGTTTCATGTAATCCATAAAGTAATTATCAATGATCAATAACCGGCTGATGTTGATGCTGATGTATTGATCGTGCAACGCATGTTTGTGCTGCTCCACACATTCTGTCACCAATTTCAACACACGGTAGGTGATTTGGTGAATCACGCCAATACGCTCTGACAACGGGATAAAAATGGTGGGTGAAATATAGCCTTGAGAGGGTTCATTCCAGCGCAGTAGCGCTTCGCTACCAACAATTCTATTCTCGGTAATATCGACGATCGGTTGTAAATAGAGTTCCAACTGATGGTTTGATATTGCCTCTCTCAAAGAGACTTCTAAGGTATTTCGGCTGAGGTAATAGTTGTGATAAGCAAGATAAATCAAAGAGATAATACTTGCTGTAAGCAAGACAAGCCATAAGTTATCGAGAAAATGGTAAGCATAAGATCCGTTATTTAAGTAGATCTGAATTGAGAGTGGGTAATGCTCGGATTTAAAGAGAAAGCTAGTATGAGCAGAATCGATCTCTTCCTGATCACTGCGAATACTTTGGCTTAACACGTTGACCTGATAGCCGTAGTGCCATTTGGCAAGTTTAGGAGCGACTAGGTTCATAAACTGTTCTGGAGGCATCAGTGCATTGAGGCCGCTCATATCTGGCTGTGAAGCATAGACAAAAAATGTCTGCTCTTTACTGCGAGATTTTGTTAATGAAATGGTCGTATTCGTTGGAGATTGTTTAAGCCTGTCAAGAATATGTTTGTACAAATGAATGGTGGTATGGCCTTCATTGCTGGTGCAAAAAATAGTCCCGTGAGCGTTGTACATGCCCACTTCTTTGACCATTTTCGAGCGAAATACATAGCTCCTCAGAGCAATGATGTCTTCTCTTTGGCAGTGCTTTGAAATGTTTTTACTTAACTGGTTCAGTTCATCCGACGTTTGATTGATGTGATGTTCCAGTTGTGTAATGGCTTGTTCACCGAAACGGGTTGCCAGCCGATTAGTGTCGTAAAAGTTTTTAATTATCGCCAAAGCGAACACAAAAAAGAAAATACCCAAAATAGGTGCGAATGTGCTTACCTTTGTCGACAGTATTCCTTTTGCTATGCTAAATGTGCTCGGTGAACTGTCATTATTATTGTGCATTACAGACAGTGCTCATAGGTTATTACCAGTAAAAATCAGTATTGCTTTGATGTTGATTACTATAAGTAATTAATCCCTAAACGTAACCTAAGTAACCGTCTCAAAAATGAGATGATGTGCAGTAATCTGCTTGCCAATCTCTTTGCTAAACGTCTCTAATTTCATATTTTTCTTAATATACAAGCCGATAGGTTTTCTTATGTGGCGTTTCGCTAGCCAGACTCTGTTTTGACGCTAGTGATGCTTTAACGCACAATTATGCTCAGTGATGTAATTTACATAAATATAAATTTGCATAATCAATTGCGACTAAAATAACAGTTGTCTATTGCTCGTTTTCTGAATCGATTTGCTAAAGAAGTATCTGGGGGCTCTATGGATTTACATGTGGTTGTTCAACCTGCGTTAGTACAAGAAGTGGTTGGTGATGTTATCGCAGCAGATGCCAAAGGTAATGCGCGTAAAGTAAGCGCGGGTGATCAATTAAATAAAGATGAAATCTTAATCACAGTGAATCATTCGTCGGTGACGATACTGCTTAATGGTCAAGCGACCGTAGTCGATCAGAATTGTATTACTTGTTTTAGCAATGCGTCACCAGATTCTGAGAGCTCAGTTGACTTAGTTCAATTTCCGATTGAAGGCGAGATCAACGCTGATCTGAGCTTATTAGACGAGGTGAGTTTTGACGCAGACAATATTGCTGCCATCCAACAAGCCATTTTAGATGGCCAAGACCCGACCCAAATACTTGAAGCAACCGCCGCCGGAGCCGGTGGTGAAGGCTCTGCAAATGCTGGGTTCATCACCATTGATTACAATTTTGCAGAAGTATTGGCGAGTACGTTTTTCGAAACTGCAGGGCGTGATGCTCAGCAATCATTGACTGAAACGAATTTGAGTCCGTTGCGTTTTACCGCTGGGGGTGAATCATTATCAGCGGCATTAGTTGAAGGTTCGCTCTCACTAAATTCGTATCCACAATCAGTGACGGCAAATGTTTTAATCGCGGCGGGAGATCTGCCACTGGATGCCGCCTCTTTTGTCCCTGAATCCCTTTCATTAGCTGCGCTATTGTCAGAGCTGAATAGCGATATTACTTCGGCTGGGCGAGCGGTAAGCTTTCGTTATGATGCTACGGCTAACCATATTGTCGGTGAACTTGACGGCAGTGAAGTGCTACGGATTGATTTAGTGGCGACGTCTGTCGGTAAAGACATCAACTTAGAGATAGTGACGACCATTAGTCAACCGATTGACCATGTTCCCTCCGTGGGTGGCGGCTTAGTCTCTTTTGCCAATGATCAAATTGCGATTCAATTTGATGTAACCGGTTCTGATGCGGGTGGAAATCCTATTCGCTCGCCGATTTCTATCGCAATCAGTATTGGTGATGGTAATAACCCTGTTATGTCCGATGAACCGTCGACGTCCGTTTATGAGGATAATTTGGCAAATATCGGCTCGGATGCCAGTGCTTCACAGACGATTACCGTTTCAGGACAGTTTGATACCCAATTGGGTTCTGATCAAATTGAAAGCTATCAGTTGGATTTAAGTGCTAATCCGTTGGCGGGGTTAACCTCGGCTGGTGTTGCGGTGCAATTGGCCTCATCCTCGTCATTGAACGGGGTTTATACCTATCAGGCGAGCGCCAATGGCCAGCCTATTTTTGAGTTGATATTAAACCCAGACGGTCGTTACCAGTTTACGTTACAAGGCGCGCTGGATCATCCAGTCAATAGTGATGAGTTATTACTCAACCTTTCGGTATTGGCAACCGATTATGATGGCGATAGCTCTGAAAGTGTGCGTTTACCAATCAACATTATTGACGATAAACCCGAAATCATTGGCGTGGATGCGCTCAGCGTTGACGAAGACGATTTAGCGTCAGGCTCAGACAGTAGCAAAGAGCCGTTGTTCGCCGAAGGCTATTTCACCACCACCCAAGGGGCCGATACGGTAGTGAGTTATCAGCTTGATACCAGCATCAACCCCATCGCTGGGTTAACCTCTGAAGGTGAAGCTGTGGTATTGGGCGCGGCGACAGTTGACGCCAACGGTAACTACCTCTATCAAGCAAATACTACCCCAAGCGGTCAGACGGTATTTAGCTTAGTGCTTAACGCAGATGGCAGTTATCGTTTTACCCTACAAGGGCCAATTGACCATGCGCAGGGGAGCGATGAGCTATTGGTGAATTTCAAGGTGGTTGCAACTGACTATGATGGCGACAGCGCCAACATTCTGCTGCCCGTCACCATTCATGATGATCAGCCAATCATCGCGGGCGTGCAAGCGCTCAGCGTTGACGAAGACGATTTAGCGTCAGGCTCAGACAGCAGCAAAGAGCCGCTGTTTGCAGAGGGAGTTTTTACTACTCAAAGTGTGGATAAGGTGGTGAGCTATCAGTTGGATACCAGCAGTAACCCGCTTGCAGGCCTAACTTCGCAAGGTGAAGCGGTGAGTTTGGGCGCGGCGACAATCGATGCCGACGGCAACTACCACTATCAAGCTAGCGCTGCACCGAGCGGCAATGCGGTGTTTAGTTTGGTGCTCAATGCGGATGGTAGCTATCGTTTTACCCTGCAAGGTCCGATTGACCATGCGCAGGGTAGCGATGAGCTGCTGGTAAATTTCAAGGTAGTGGCAACCGATTATGATGGCGACAGCGCCAACATTCTGCTGCCCGTCACCATCCATGATGATCAGCCAATCATCACCGGCGTGCAAGCGCTCAGCGTTGACGAAGATGATTTAGCGCAGGGCTCAGACAGTAGCAAAGAGCCGCTGTTCGCTGAGGGAATGTTTACCACTCAAAGCGCCGATAAGGTGGTGAGCTATCAGTTGGATACCAGCAGTAACCCGCTTGCGGGCTTAACCTCGCAAGGCGAAGCGGTGATCTTGGGCGCGGCGACAATCGATGCCAATGGTAACTACCGCTACCAAGCCAGCACCACACCCAGTGGCAATGCGGTGTTTAGCTTAGTGCTTAACGCAGATGGCAGTTACCGTTTTACTTTGCAAGGTCCGATTGATCACGCCGCAGGCAGCGATGAGCGACTGGTGAATTTCAACGTGGTGGCGACGGACTATGATGGCGACGCCTCTGCCTCTGACATTCTACTGCCTGTCACTATTGTTGATGACAAGCCAACGATTGTCGGCATTCGCGCCGGTAGCGAACAGAGCGTGGATGAAGATGACTTAGCCACGATTGGTTCTGATCGTTCAGACAGCACCGTTATTACTGGACATTTTGATGTGATTGACGGTGCCGATGGTATTGTCAGTTATCAATTATCGGAGCTTGTAACGCCTGTCGAGAATTTAACGTCTGGTGGTCAAGAGATAGAGATCATCCAAATTTCAAGCAGTAATGGTGTCACTGTTTATGAGGCGGTGATTAAGAATACGACGGACGTGGTTTTTCGTCTCACGCTAAATGGCTCGGCCGATAGTTACCAATTTGAACTGCTTAAAGCCATCGACCACCCGACGGGTAATGGTGAAAATAGTTATATTTTAGATCTTCCGATTACCGCAACTGATAGAGATGGCGATGTTTCAGCGTCAGCGAGTTTGCCAATATCGATTGTTGATGATATTCCAACTTTGCATGATAAAAGCATCACTAGTGTTGAAAATACGGCGATAAAAACAGTCAATTTATTTAGCCAAGACAACAATACCTCGCCGGATACTCAAGGTGCAGATCATGGTGCGATCACTAAATTTGTGGCCGTTGATGAAGTGGGTCGTGATATTCAATTTAGGGATGGCAATGGCGCAAGCTTAGCGAATGAAATTGAACTTAACGGCATCACAAAAACGGTCACAGTTGTCGAAATAAAAAATGGTGTTGAGCGCGACTTAGGCACACTGACGATTACGCCTAACGGTAACGCGACATTTAAACCAGTTGCTAGCCTTGAACATGGTGATGACCCGACCATTTCATTTACTGTCGATGTCACTGCGCAAGACTTTGATGGCGATGCCTCAACCGAACAGTTGAACATCAATATTCTTGATAGAAATGCCACTATCACAGTTGCTAATGTTATTGGCGCTGAAGATGCTGGACGCGATGGCATCACTATTCCGTTGAGCGACCCCAATCAAATCACTAATAGCCAAGATAACCAGTCGGGTTTAGATACTTCACCGCTTAAAGTGGATTTGCGAGTCAACCTGCACGATTTAGATCGAAACGAATCGCTTGGTGAAGTGAAAATCACGGCCAGTAATGCTCATGGTGATTTTTATTATCTCAACGACTCTGGTGTCTATGTCAAACTAGAGGTCGTCAGTGGACGGTTTGTACTACCAGCTGATGCGGTTGAGCAAAGTCTAACGGGCAGCGTGGCGAAGGTTGAAAACTTGTATTTCGTGCCTGACCGTCACTACGCCAGCGCTAACGGTGGCTTCCAACTCAATATTACTGTGCAGGTTTTGAATAATGGCCTGCATGATCATAATGTGAACGGGAAATTGCGCATTGAGGTGGAAAGTGTGGCCGATATTGCGACTTGGACCTCAAGCAGCCAATTTCATTATGATGCAGTAGAAGATAGTGACAATATTACTCTCGATGTTTTAGCGCAGACACAAGATAACAGTACCCCCGAAACAATCCTGTATGAGATCCGCTTTACTCAAGGTGAAGGTGAGGCGCAGCTAGTTTATGCCGATGGTACGCCGGTTGTAATGAGCTCGGATGCTTCAGGTCACTATTATCTTGTTAGTACGAGTAACATTAACCAAGTACAAGTTGACCCCAATGATAATTTCAGTGGTCAGATCAAACTTGATATCACAGCGATCACGACCGAGCAAAATAACGCTCACGTTGGTAAAGAGAGCGCCCGATCAGAAACGAAAGAAATCGTGATAGATGTTAGCCCTGTTGCCGATATGGGTAGCTTCTCTGTCAATCGAATCAATGTTTTTGAAGATAATGCCGCTACGCAAAATACCGTTGACCCCACCACAGATCACGATCCCTTGTTATTAAGTGAAGTCATTACGATGGCCGGATCCGTTGATTCTGATGGTTCAGAAACACTCTATGTGCGTCTCTCTGATTTTTCAGAAACAGGTGTCACACTGATTTGGTTGGGAGCTGGAGCCAGCGAAATATCCCAAATAACCGATGCCAATGGTCATACTTATTATGAAGTTCCTGAACAATATCTTGACCAAGTTGAAGTGCTACCCCCGTTACATAGTAACGCTGATTTTACCTTCTCTGTTGAAGGGATTATTAAAGATGTGGTCAATCTTTCTACGGGTGCGGTGGCAGATGAAATATCGTTAGGTGCTAAGACGGTTAATGTTTCAGTTAAGGGCGTAGCAGACATTCCAACCATTGATTTTCACTCAAACAGTACTAACACTTGGAATGAATTTAGTGAAAATGGTCTGCAAGTGATTGAAACGACGATTGATGAAAATCAATCCGTTGGCTTTGGCTTTAGTGTGTTATCCGGTGAGCTTGCGGATAATCCAGCGGACAGCTCTGAGTCGATCACCGTTTTACTGTCGAACATTCCAGATGGTGTCAAACTGTATGACAGTGTTGGTAGCGTGATTAACTTGGTATTTGTTGGTTACGATACTGCGCAGCAACCTATTTATCAGGCGAATCTAACTTCAGCGCAGGTTGATTCAGGTATTCGAGTTGAGCCATCTCATTCATCGACCGAAAACATCAACATCAAAATGACCACCATCGTTACTGAAAATGATGGACATACGCGTCAAATTGAGTCGGAAATTCGCATTAAAGTGGCACCGGTGATTGATGTTGTTGACAACTATCAATCACACTCGCTTGGTAACGAGGACAGCCGCATTAATGTTCATTGGCAGCCAGAAGAGGAACAACATCTTGATGCTGATGAATATTTTGCCTCTGTTACACTTTCTGGCTTCCCAGCAGGTAGTACTATTTACGTCGATGGTGTTGTCACGACCTTAGATAGTGACGGCAAGCTCATTTTGACCCCCGCACTGGGACAGAGCGATCAAGATTTCTCAGCGCAAGTGCTGACAACTGGTTACGTTCAAGTTCAGCCACCAGAACACTCCAGTACTGATTTTACCTTGAGCACTGAGATTGTGGTTAAAGAGCAAGACAACGAATACGTCGATGCAATCAATTCTGGCGAAGGTATTGCTTCGAAAGTCATTCATGGCTCTGTTGATGTCACGGTAAGGCCGATAGTTGAAGCTGATGGACAACTGCGTGTTGAAGACAACGGCGTAGTCACAAACAAAGCTGTCGCAGATGCCTCTGGTGCGATCTATTTTACTATTAATGATGCGGCCGGCGGCGAGCCTGATGCGAACGTTATACGCTTTGATAATGCAGACACTCAATCGACAGAAGGTTACCAATCATTAGAAGTGGTCGACCAACTGGTGGTGCGTTTTAGCAATATTACGCCACAGGTACTTGATCAACTACTGATTACTGGTGCCATTAATAATGGGGATGGTTCATGGACCATTGTTGATGAGCAGAATTTCAGTGTAAAAGCACCGAATGGCCTGACATTAGGTAGTGGTAACGATCCTGATGGTGATGGTTATAACGACATCACTGTGACCATTTTTGCCCAAGTGTATGACCAAGGGGAAGATAGCTCTGAAGCCAAAGTAGTTCGACAAGTGCAATCAGAGCTCACCTTACAATTTCCGCTCACGGCTACGGGCAACAACACGGTAGCGGCTGACATTACTTTAGCTGGCAATGCGGATGATATTGTATTAGGCATCGAAGATAACGCCATTAATTTAGGTCAGCAAATTCAAGATAAATTGATGGTGAGCGCTTCAGGTTTTGATGGTGTAGAAGATGAGCTCAGTATTGTTATCGCGCAAAGTGTCCTGCCAGCGGGCGCAAGTTTATCTGGTGGTCATTTTGATTTCGTTGATGGCTTGTATGTATACAAAGGTACCGTGAATACCGATGGCTCGATTTCAGGGTTAGAAAATCTGCATCTGCATCTGCCCGAAGATTACTCTGGCGACTTTAATTTGCCGATCACTTTTGTGACGACAGACATGGCTTCTGGTGATGAAAAAACCCTCAGTACGCAAATCCCAGTGGCAGTTTCTCCGGTAGCCGATGTTCCCGGAACGCATCAACCGCAAGATGATAACATTAACCCTAAAGCGACATTGACTGTGGAAGGTTCGCTTGGGTTAGATGCAAATCATCAGCCGACTTCAAGCTCGTCCGACGTTCCGACCAATGACGGCATCGGGTATGAAGATGGTATTATTCATCTTTCGCTCGACATTGACCTTGCTGATATTCGCAATAGCGCTACGGAAGGACAAGAGGTGCTGAGCGAAGTCACCTTAACCCTACAAGGAACCAATATCGGAACCTTTGTTGATGCGCAAGGCAATGATCTCGGTACCAGTATCACTTTTAGTCAGCCTCAGCTACCTGCGGCATTAGACAATGTTTATTTCAAACCCGCACCCAATTATCCGACTGGCGATGATGATGATACCGTCAACATTACCGTGGCGGGGAAAGTGACTGATATCACGCAATTTGATGATACCAATGCCAATGCGTTGGGTGTGGCTAATACTGATGCTGATAAACCATTTACTACACAAGTAAGTTTTGATGTGACGCCAGTGGTAGACGACGTCATTATTTCCAGTGGTGGTAGCAGCAATATTGAAGTGAGCGGTCTGGAAGATGAGTGGATTGTCCTTTCTAAACCGGGTTCTGAATTTACCGTTGATCTGACCGATACAGATGGCTCTGAGGTATTTGTGTCGATCAAGCTTACTGGGGTGCCGACGGATTTTGTCGTGAGTTCTCTCTCTTCTGACTATACCGTGAAAAATAATGGTGGTGGTGAGTGGAGCATTCAGATTAACAACCCAGCACAAACCTCGATCAATTTATCCGATATTGCGATGAAACCTGCGAAGAACTTTAGTGGCGAAGTGGAAATCGGCATCAAGGTCTTTACCCAAGAATCCTTGCTTGGTGTGCCTGTAGAGCATAACGGCAGCTTTAGATTGGATATTACGCCCGTTGGGGATGTGGTGGACGTTGAACCTGTTGAGCAAACGAGTGGCGATGAAGGCGTTGACATTGAAATTGATATCAACGCGCAAATTATCGATAAAGCCGATTCGATTGCAGCCGGTGCTAACCATAGTGAAAACTCGCCAGAAACGTTGCGAATTGAAGTTTCCGGGGTGCCAGATGGAGCAAGTATTGCATTGTCTAATGGCACGCTGGGGACTTACATCGGTGGTGGCGTATGGCTGTTGAATGCCGATGCACAAAGCTTAGATAAACTGATTTTTAATTCTGGTGATTGGCATAAGGACACTTGGGCGGGAGATCTGACGATTAAAGTGCAGTCGGTCGATACAGGGCTGGACGGTACTGAACATTTGGGGCCTGCGCGTGAGTTTACTGTTTCAGTTGATGTTCAGGCGGTCAATGATGCGCCCACCATTGATACTGCTACGGTCACCACAACGATTGATGAAGAGGCGGGGCAAAAAGTTACCGGCTTGAGTGTGAGTGATGTCGATTATGCAGGCTCACATGCCAACGACCCCATGACGGTGATTTTGAGCGTGAGCGAAGGTTTGCTCAGTGCCGTGATCCCCGCGTTAAGTTCTGTCACGCAGAGCACCAATTTGGCTGGAGAACTCGTCCTACAAGGCACGTTATCGGATATTAATGCGCTACTCAATAGCAGCGATCCCGCCAGTGGTGTTTTTGTCGATGCCACCGCG
This sequence comes from Vibrio sp. V15_P4S5T153, assembly GCF_963874485.1. NCBI lineage: Bacteria > Pseudomonadati > Pseudomonadota > Gammaproteobacteria > Vibrionales > Vibrionaceae > Vibrio > Vibrio sp. V15_P4S5T153. The sequence goes on from NZ_CAWNHR010000018.1 coordinate 550,427, forward strand.
ATTGGTAGTGACCATATTGATCTGACAATTAAGGCCAATGATGGTGGTGTTTATGCCGACAATGTTTCTGGTATGGCGCTAGAAGAGACAGAAACCGTCAGTATTGCGGTGACGCCCAAAGCCAATACGCCGATATTAACCCTTGATCCGAGCTTTAATTATATGAAGCAGACGTATGTTAGCCAAAGTATCAGCGCTCAAGGTATTGCATTGCTGGGGTTAATCGCGGCATTAACGGATAGCCATGAAGTGTTGTCATTGGAGATCGACAGTCTGCCAAGTAGCGCTACGCTTTCTAGTAGCTCGGGCAGTGTGATTGAGCAAAACGGAGTGTGGATTGTTTCCGCTGATGCTATCGACGGATTACAGGTTAGCGGGCTCGATTTAGGGCAACACACTCTGTCGGTAGCGGCTATCTCAACAGAAACGGATGGTAGCCGTGCAGCTTCTGCATCAATTGATATTGCGATTGAAGTATTGCCTGACGGCAGCACGATTGATCAATCAACGAACGGGGATGATGCGCAATTGCTCGCCGGTAATGTTGGAGCGCAGTTGCTAGGAGGCAGTGGTCATGATCACCTTGAAGGTGGCGATGGTGATGACACCTTAGTGGGTGGTGGCGGAAATGATACCTTGATTGGCGGGCTTGGTGCCGACATCTTAACTGGGGGAAGTGGCGCTGACATATTTAAATGGACGCTCGATACTGTTGATGAGCAAACCGACACTATCACTGATTTCAACGCTGGTGAAGGTGATGTGATCGATCTCACTGATGTTGTGGCCGATTTACATTTGCCCATGGATCAACTGCTCGTTTCGCTACACACTTCTCATCAGATAGAAGCGAAAGTGATGACCAACACGACGGATGTGGAATTGGAAATTCTGACGGACAATAACGTACATCAAACCATTGTGGTGCAAGATCTTGCCAGCCAATTCAATTTTGATGGCATGGCGTCGATTGACATTGTTGGCTTCTTATTGGACAACAACATTATCAAGCATGACGTTTAAATAAAGAAAAGAGCAGTTAAATAAAGAAAAAGTGCACCCAACGGCTTCAGGCTCAGTTGGGTGCACTTTTTTATTTAACAGTAAACACACCCCAGCGCTGTATCAGTCTGGGGCATTTACAGTGGGTTAACCAATGATGATTTGGCTCAGCACATAACCTAAACAGCACGCACTCACGACGCCAATTAAACCGACGGACATGAACGAGTGGTTGAAGTAGTACTTACCGATTTTGGTGGTGCCTGTGGTATCAAAGTTGACCGTTGCAATATCTGACGGATAGTTTGGAATGAAGAAGTATCCGTACAGTGCGGGCATTAATCCCACCAGTAGCGCAGGTTCTAAACCTAGCCCGAGGCCTACAGGTAGCATCATTACCGCTACTGCGGCTTGTGAGTTCACCACAACAGAAACAATGAATAGTGCAAGCGCGAAGGTCCAGTGATGGTCGGTAACCATCTCAACAATGCCTGATTTAAACTGAGGCATCGCGTATTGAAAATAGGTATCCGACATCCAAGCGATACCGAAGATGGCAATTGCCGCTACCATACCTGATTTGAATACCACACCGTTTGGTACATCTCGTGGGTCGGTTTTGGTTGCCAGTAAAATGATACCGCCAAAGCAGAGCATCATCATCTGGATAACCACCGCCATACTGATCGGTTTACTGCCTTCAACAATAGTGCGTGTTTCTGGCACCATCGCTAGCACGACTATGGTTAATATCGCACCAATGAAAATCAACACAGAATTACGCGCTGCCGCGGGTAACGTTTCATTCAGCGTTGTCGCGGTTGTGTTTAGGATTTTCTCTTTCCACACTGGATCTTGCAGACGTTCTTGATACTCAGGATCATCATCTAGTTCTTTCCCGCGGCGCAAGCTGTACAAAGACATCAACAGCGTACCGAATAAGGTCGCAGGTACAGTGACCAGCAAAATAGAGAGCAAGGTGATCTCGTGTTGAATATTCGACAATTGAGCAAGGTAGTAGACAACGGCCGCTGAGATTGGGGAAGCGGTAATCGCGATTTGCGAAGCAACAGAAGACGCAGCCATTGGACGTTCAGGACGGATCCCATTTTTCAATGCCACATCACCAATGATCGGCATGATGGAATACACCGCATGGCCAGTACCCAGCATAAACGTCATTGCGTAAGTGACGAACGGTGCAATCAAAGTGACATTTTTCGGGTTCTTACGCAGTAAACGTTCTGCCACTTGCAGCATGTATTTCAATCCGCCAGCCGCTTCGAGTATTGAAGCACAGGTGACAACGGCAAGAATGATCAACATGACGGTGATCGGTGGTGATGTGGGTGGCATTTTGAAGACAAAAACTTCAATGACCAAGCCAATACCAGAAACCACACCAAGGCCAATACCACCGTAGCGTGAGCCTATATAGAGCATTAATAGCAGGAATAAAAATTCCAAATACAACATATCTGTTTCCTATCCAAAGGTGTTAATGAAAATATTGTCTAACGTAACGTTAAAAAAAGATGAAACCTTGTTCACACAACCATTTACCCTATAAATGAAACGACATTAATCAGAGATTGCTCACGCATTTTATTCAATAAGTAATGAATATGAATAAACAAATGTAACCATTTTGTTGTGCTACAGGTGGGCTGGCGTTAATGATGAAGCTTATTTTCTCGCCGCGTAGGCTGTTTGCCGATCGCTAACCTTAATTCAAGATAGCACAAAGGGTACTGAGCTATTGGCCTTTGGGCGTTGGAATGAAATGCATATGAGAAAACTCATCGTCCATTTGGTAGTGCGTAAACCCAAATCGCTGATACAAAGCACCGACGGGGCTACCTTGCAAATAACAGAGCTTACATGGGTATTGAGTCAGATTGGCTTGGTTGACGACCAGTTGTAACACTTGGCTACCCACCCCTCTGTTTTGAAAATCTGGCAGAATAAAAAAGCGCGAGAAGTAGAGAGTTTCATGCTTGCTCTGCAGTAAATAAGTGCCAATCGGTTGGCCATCAGCGCAGATGATCGTTGGTAGACCAGAATGCCATTCTTGGCGATGCAGCACTTGCTGCAACTCTTCATCCCAGCCAAATATCGCCGTAATACCATCCATTTCTGCGACTTTTTTTAGATCAAAAGCAAATTGATAATCGCTGTCACTTGCGGGGCGAAAGGTTACTCTCATACGTTTATCTTTTTGTTTAATAATACGTTGCTTACCAAGATATCAATCGTCTGCGTATTCATGGGCAATCGAAATAAAGCGCTCTTCTATTGCCAAGAAGGCATCAATGACTTCTGGGTCAAAATGGCTTCCTCTTCCGTCCAAAATAATCCCTTTCGCATCGGCGTGAGGCATCGGCTCCTTATAGATGCGTCGGCAAATCAGAGCGTCATAAACATCAGCGACAGCCATTAACCGTGCGCTGAGCGGTATAGCATCACCTTGTAAACCGTTAGGATAGCCAGAGCCATCCCATTTTTCATGGTGCCCATGGGCGATCTCTTTCGCCATATCGATAAGGTCATTTTTCGCGCCTGACATCTTTTCCGCTTTTTCTAGCGCACGTAGCCCTAAGCTGGCATGGCCTTTCATGATCTCAAACTCATCACTGTCCAGTTTTCCTGGTTTTAATAGTATGTTATCGGCGATGCCCACTTTACCAATATCGTGTAAAGGGGCGGCTTTAAAGTAGGTATTAATAACATTCGGCGTTAGCTTTTGTTGATATTTCGGCAGCTTAGCCAGTTGCTCGGCTAACGCTTTGACGTAATGTTGTGTTCGCAGGATATGGTTACCCGTATCCGGGTCTCTGGTTTCAGCGAGGCTGGCGAGAGCATACACGACCGCGTCTTGCATTTTATCCAATTCATTTGAACGTTTGATCACCTCTTTTTCCAAGTAGCCATTTTGGTTTTTCAGTATGTCTTTTGAAATTTTGTTTTGCAGGTGAGTATCTACTCTGGCTCTTAGCAACGGTACGCTTACGGGTTTGTATACATAGTCAACCGCACCTAACTCAAACCCCAGTTTTTGATCTTCAGGGTTATCTTTTGCGGTCAGAAAAATCACAGGGATGTCTTGGGTGTTAGGGTTTGCCATGATCTTTTGTATGACTTCAAAACCTGACATTTCCGGCATCACAATATCGAGTAACACTAGGTCAATAGAAAACTTGTCTAAGATACTGAGCGCCATCGGGCCTGATTTAGCGGCCTTGACATGATATCGGTTAGCCAACCCCTGAGACATAAATGCAAGGTTATCTGGCGAATCATCGACGATTAACACGGTACAATTGTCCAAGTTTTCGATGGGCATGAGTCTTTCCTAATAAAAAATAGCAATTGAGCGGCGAAGGTTGGGTTTAAGTCTAAACTTATCAATAACTATAGCTAATCTCAGCGTTAGTAGAGTGAGAAAATTATTAAGAAGGCGCTTCACATGCGATCCATCCGAACTTTATTCACCGTTTTATTTATTGCTATGGGATTATGTTCCATTGCGATGTTTAGTGTCACAGACAAAGTGGCCGCTCTGAGAACTGAGAGCCGACAACTGAACGACGAACTTTACCGTTTCTATCGTCTGTCACAAGAGTTGAAGCAGAGCTCAGATCACTTAACCAAATTTGCCCGAGCCTACGCTTCGACTGGCGATGAAAAGTGGCTCAACCTTTTTAATTATGTGCTGAGCGTCAGAAATGGTTCTGTGCCGTTACCGAAAGGGAATGAGTACGAATTTTGGGATGTCGTTGCACAAAACAAACTACTTGCCCGCTCACTGGGTGGCGCACCAGACAACCCTTCGTTACTCGATAGAATGCGTCTTTCGGGCATTGAATCGGTGGAGTTTTTGGAGCTCAAAAATGCGCTTATGTTGTCTGATTCACTGGTGTCACTCGAAAGAGAAGCCTTCATGGCCATCAAAGGATGGAAAAAGAATAGCCAAGGCGAATTTGTCGACACAGGTGAGCCGGATCTGGAATTGGCTCGGGCTATTCTCTATGGTGACCAATACTTCGCGGAAAAGGCGAAAATTATGCAGGCGATTGGTTCTGCGCATCAATCGATCATGCAACGCATGGAGCAAAACATCCAACGTGCCGATAGCGAAGCGCTGCGTTATGAATGGATAAGCTTGGCGTTAGTATTAACCTTACTCAGCGTGATCATCGCCTCCTTTGTTCTGCTGTGGCGTCTTTACATCAATCCGTTAAGTCAGCTACTCAAAACGGTTGTGACTCAAGTCAAACGGGAAGATTACGCGTTTACCATCACTCAAACCGCCTATGCAGAGCTGCAACATTTTATCGACAGTTTGAATGTGGTGTTTCATCATATCGCTGAGCAGCTTAGCCAAAATACTTTACTTAAAGATTTCAATATCATCCTGCGCAAAAACGATTCTACGGACCGTTTGTGTAATGAAGTTACGCAATTCTTACTGCATCAATTTCCTTTGGAAATGGTTGGCATGTACATCTATCAAGAGGGCGTATTAAAACGAGTGGCTGGAGTGGGTTATGGTGAGCATTCGGCCAGAGAATACACCGATCCATCCTCGACGCAGCTTAGCGTGTTGCTCAGCGGTCAGCCCTATGCGATGAAAGCACTCGATGGCAACTGTCACATTGAATTTAACGGTGGCAAGTTAGTTATTAACGAAGTGTATTATTTGCCGCTGCACGTCAATCAGCATCCTGTCGCTTTACTAGAGCTGGGTACTATCGGGTCGTTGTCGAGTTTGCAATTCCAGTGGTTATCGCAAATGTTGGATGACTTATCGGTCAGTATTCAATTGAGCCAAAACATTGAAATTCAGCGACGAGCCGAGCAGAAAGTACTCGAACAATCTCAACTGAATCAAGAGATCCTCGATGCGACGCCGAACCCCATGTATTGCTTGTCGGCCTCGGGTACGTATCTCACCATTAACGCTAAGTTTATGGATTTAGTTGGCCTGTCGGCCGAGCAAATTATCGGTAAATCGCCGCAAGATATCTTTCAAAATGAAACGGCGACCATTTTTGCCCAAGTACATAAAAGGCTTGGAGAGGAGCAGTCTTCGCAAGATTACGAATTGTCTCTCTATGACGCTTCACACCACAAAAGAGAGATGTTGGTATACGAAGCTTCTTTCCAAAATAATCGCGGTGAAGTCTCTGGAATTGTCGGAATTTTGCTTGATTTAACCGATCGCAAGCAGATGGAAGAGCAGTTAAGAGAAGCTAAAGAGACCGCGGATGCCATGAGCCAAGCCAAAGGCGATTTCCTTGCGAACATGAGCCACGAGATCCGTACACCAATGAATGCCATTTTGGGCATGGCACATTTGGCGCTCAACACCGAGCTCAATCCTACGCAACAAAAATACATTTCACGGATCAATGAATCGGCGAAAAACTTGCTTGGCATCATTAACGACATTTTGGATTTTTCCAAAATAGAGGCGGGCAAGCTGAATGTTGAGCACATTGATTTTAGCCTTGATGAGGTATTGGATAACCTCACCACCTTAATTTCGCTAAAAGCCCAAGAGAAAAACATCGAGTTTTTATTAGATATCGACCCACACATTCCAGTGGGCTTGGTGGGCGACCCGCTGCGTTTGGGGCAAGTTCTCGTTAACTTATGTGGCAATGCGGTGAAATTTACCGAACAAGGGGAGATCATCGTTTCGGCGCGAGTCGTGGGGCAAAGCGACGCCAACGTGACCTTGAAGTTTACCGTTTCTGATACAGGTATTGGCATTGCTGAATCTAACGTAGCCACTCTATTCTCTGCATTTTCTCAAGCTGATAATAGCATTACTCGCCAATATGGAGGCACGGGCTTGGGGCTTAGCATCAGTAAACAGCTAGTCGGATTGATGGGGGGCGACATTCAAGTTCACAGTGAAGAAGGGTCAGGATCCACCTTTGAATTCACGGTTGAGTGTGGGCTGCAAGAAGCCAAAATGCGCGATATCGCTAAGCCACTCAGCGCTCTAGCAGGCAAACGTGCGTTGGTAGTCGATGATAATGACTCGGCACGCAATATTTTAATGACGTTGCTCAATGCGATGCATTTTGAAGCGAAGTCAGTCAGTAACGGTTTTGAGGCGCTAGATGAAATTCGCAATACGCATTTTGATATGCTGTTTATTGATTGGAATATGCCGGGTATGAATGGCATAGAGTTGCTGCAGAGAATGAAACCATTGGGTGTTTTTGATAACACTAAACGATTCCTCGTTACGGCTTACGGCCGAGAAATTTCCTTGGTGGGAGAAAACAGTAAATTAGTCGATGCCTTGATTGTGAAACCTGTGAACCCATCAAATCTCCTTGATGCCATTATGGACAGCTACGGCATCGAGCAATTAAGGCAGAGCCATGAGTATCTTGATCATGATACAAGGCCAACATTTATTGGGCAAAAAGTACTTTTGGTAGAAGATAACGAAGTGAACCAAGAGGTGGCTTTCGGCCTGTTAGAAAGTACTCAATTGAGCATTGTTCTTGCTAATAATGGACAAGAAGCTTTGACGAAATTGCAGCAAGAAGCTTTTGATTTAGTGCTGATGGATATGCAGATGCCCATTATGGATGGTATCAGTGCGACGAAAGAGATCCGCCAACATGAGGAGTGGAAAACGCTACCGATTGTTGCAATGACCGCCAATGCGATGTCTTCAGATGTCGAGCACTGTTTAAATGTAGGTATGAATGATCATGTGGCGAAGCCAATTGATGTACAGCGCTTGTACCACGTACTACGCAAATATTTAAAGGCGGATGAAACCACGCCAGTACCCTCTACGGTATTACCGAATCAAGTGAAACCGAGCACTGGCTACCCAGAATTGACGGGTATTGATGTGGAGCAAGCGATTTTCCGAATTGGTGGCAATGCGCAGCGATACTTTGAAATATTGGATCACTTCCTTGCCAGCCAGCAGCAAGAAATAGCCGCATTCCCTAAATTGATTGATAAGGGGCTGTGGGAAGAGGCAGAGCGAGTGATGCACACCCTAAAAGGTTCAGCGGCTAATCTAGGGATTGAGCCTATTGCGCAGCTAGCCAACGAGATGGAAGGGGTTGTGCAGCGACATACGAAACCCGCCATTCAAGATCTCAACACGGTATCAAAGTTGATGTCTACTTTGTTGGATGAGCTAAGAGATTGGGAGCAGACACAATTACATCCGCAGCAAGAGCACCGTGATATTGCGTTGCTCTACCAACAATTAGTGCAATGTGTTGAAAACTACGATGCTGATGCGATTCATATGATCCACCAAATTAAACAATGCAATTTATGGTCTGACGAGCAAAAGAAAAGTTTGATGCATGCGATTGAAGATTTTGATTTTGAAGCGGCTAAAGAGGTATTGGCTCAGTTGCCAGTACCGACTGAAAAAATAAGTTGAAGTATGATGGTGCTTAAAATTGATGCAATAATTGTGGCGTAAAATTCGACATTTTGGCCATTCTCATCCTATGCTAAAAGCAATAATAATAATGAATAAACAGAAATAATTTCGTTGATAAATGAAGAAGGATACTTTTATGAATATCAACAACACCATGAAGCTCGTGTTTGCTGTCATCGGTATTGGTATTGTCATTAGTGTTGTGACGGTATTGCAGCTCAATGGGCTGATGCAACAAGTTGATAATATGGCTCAAGTTCGTTATCAATCTTACCAAGCGGCCGATGAGCTTCGTCAAAGCTCTGATGACTTAACTCGGTTAGGCCGGACTTATGTGGTCAGTGGCGATGAAAAATACGAAAAAATGTACATGGATATTCTTGATATTCGTAATGGTAAGAAACCTCGCCCGCAGAACTACCACACGATATATTGGGACCTTGTGCTGCAATATGGACAAAAGCCTAAAGCAGACGGTAAGAATATCTCTCTCAACCAAATGATGACGGATCTTGGTTTTACTCAGCAAGAGTTTAGTTTGCTCAAAGAAGCTCAAGCTAATTCAGATGGCTTAGTGAACATGGAAGTCAAAGCGATGAATGCTGTTAAGGGGCTTTATCCTGATAGCAATGGCAACTACACCGTTAGAAAAGAGCCAGACCGTAATATGGCGATTTCTCTCTTACACAGTAATGAATACCATCAAGAGAAAGCCAAAATCATGGCTCCGATCGATAAGTTCTTTATTGAATTAGAAAATCGAACCAATAAACAATTCATGGATGCGGCGCAGAAAGTAAAAAGTACGGTATTGGTTGGAAATATCTCCTTAATTAGTGTTTTTATTATTGCCATTATTGGGTATGCCATTGTTAACCGAAAAGTAGTGAAGCCGATTGATACCATGGCTAAATTGCTACAACAAGTAGACAAAAATTCTGATTTGACTTTGCGAGTTGACGATAACAGTCACAACGAACTGGGTATAATCGGCGGCACCATTAATAAGGTGCTTGGTAGTTATGCCACCACCATTAGCAAAATAAACCAGGTAAACCACACCATTTCGGCCATCTCTGAAACGATAAGCGATGTCACCAAACAAAACGTCAAAGTGGCGAATCAGCAAAATCAAGAACTTGAAATGGCGGCGACGGCGATGGAAGAGATGACATCGGCGCTCTCTAGCGTGGCGGAAAGCACCACCATGGCAGAAGAGTATGCGGGCAGCGCGGAAAAAGAAGCCAGTACCAGTAAACAGGTCTTTGATAAAACGACCCATGAATTCGGTGAATTAGAGGGTGAATTTACCAAAACATCCGAGATCATCCAGCAACTTGCGAATGAGTCTAATAACGTTGGTAATGTGCTTGATGTGATTAAAGCGATTGCTGAACAAACCAACCTACTGGCGTTGAACGCGGCGATAGAGGCTGCTCGTGCGGGTGAGCAAGGTCGCGGTTTTGCGGTGGTAGCGGATGAAGTACGCTCACTTGCCCAACGAACTCAACAATCGACGGGTGAGATCGAGAGCATGATTTCGATGCTGCAAGAGAAAGCAGAACAATCGACCAAAACGATCCGGGTGAGTGCTGATAAAATGCAGTCAACGCGCTCTAATATGTCGGTGGCGAACGAAGCGCTTGGTACCATCCAAGGATCGGCGATTGAGATCCATAAATTGAATACGTCGATATCGGCTGCGACAGAAGAGCAATTGGCTGTGAGCGACGAAATTTCCAGCAATCTCAGTAACATTAAAGCCCTTTCGGGTGATATGAACGTTGCCATCAATCAACTCGGGCCTGTCGTTGTTGATTTGCAACGTAATGTCGATGAGTTAAATAGCGCGATTAAGCACATCCGCACTTAAATTTAATATCCTCTCCTTGCTATTTTTTAGGCTCTCTATACTGAGAGCCTTTTATTTTGGCAAAATTTTTTATTTGCAGAATTATGCCCACTTAAGTGGTCACGGCAATACCGCAAGGTAAGCGATAAGTTAAAGCTCTTGCTTCGGCTGACTTTTTCTTGCCAAACGTTGCCAAGGTAAAGAGAGCAAAATGAAGATAGTCAGAGCATACAGCATTGACCAGCCTAAGCAGATAAATACCGCAGTGCAGAGGATCAACGAAATCGCCGCCAACAGTTTGTTGATGCCACTGAGCAATTTATAAGCGGCGAACATCGCTAACAGATAAACTAAGACAAAGATTCCATTCGCAAGTTTTAGGAAAAATTCCAGATTAAGACCAGACCATTCACCAAGCAGGCAAGAAGCCATTAATACAACTCCAACAGCAATGGTTGCATTGGCTGGGACGCCGCGGATTGAAATTCTGGCGATTGCGCTTTCTGGTCGATATTGCCTTGCTTGTGCCCACACCATGCGAGATAAGCTTTGCGTGTATAAATTGATGCTCGCAAAGCATGCAAAAAAGCCGATAAGGCTTATCACCGTTGCCAAACTGCTACCAAAAATTTGTTCGCTCAGCCAGGGAATGGAGGTGCTATCAAATTCTGCGCTGCCATACGCACCAAATTTAAGGATGACCACCGAGCATGCCCAATAGGTGATTCCAGCCACAAAGCAGCCGACAATGATCGCGATCGGAAAATCGCGCTGTGGGTTTTTAAACTCTTCTCCCATATGAGCGAACGCTTCAATCCCGACGAAACACCAGAACATCACTCCGAGTGCGGCGCCAATCGGCCAAATACTGTCCGTGCTGAGTGCGGGCATGGCTAAATCTGCAGCGCCAACATCGCCTATCCAGAAAAAAGCACCAACTAATACGAAAATGCTCAGCGCAATAACGGTTTGTAACTGCCCGGAAGATTTGGTGCCCGCCAAATTGACCGCAATCAGCAACAGTACGGTTAATACTTGCGCCATCATCGCCGAGTTGAGTGGCGCAGGGAGGAGTTGTTGAGCAAAGCCTGCCGCCAATGCGACAGCGGCCGGAACGCCGACAGGGATCACGCTGACAAAAAGCCAAGCAACCGAGCGTTCCAACTTAGCGTTAAAAGCTTGGCGGACAAAGTAGGCGGTTCCGCCGGCGTTAGGGTAACGCTTACCCAGAGCGGCAAACGTCAGTGCAATCGGGCAAATCGCCACAAACAGCAGTAGCCATGCCCACAGTGAGAGCTCACCTGCAATACCAGCGGCAATCGCTGGGATCATAAATAACCCTGTTCCCATTAAAGTGGTGGAAAGTTGTCCAATACCAGACAGCAAGGTGATCTCTTGTTTTAACTTATTCACGGCTTCCGTTCCCAAATATCGTTCTGGCGGTTAGCATACGCTGAAGCGAAATAATATGCATCTATCTCAGTTTGCCTATGCCCATTGGGTGCAACGGCTAACCTGCAACATCAGGCCGTTTGGGCAGTGCCACATTCAGGTAGCGTTATGCGAGTCATTTCGTTATCGTCATTACCTTAAATCACCGAAACAACAGCGAGAAATCCATGACATTCACCGTTTGGTTATCACTATTTACCATTTGTATTTTAGGCGCGATGTCGCCAGGGCCAAGCCTAGCGATGGTGGCCAAACATAGCCTCGCTGGTGGGCGTAAAAATGGGTTTGCAACGGCGTGGGCGCACGCATTTGGTATTGGTGTCTATGCCTTCATTACCTTAATTGGCTTAGCGGTTGTACTGCATCAATCCCCCTTACTGTTTAAGACAGTAGGCTATGCAGGCGCGTTGTATTTGGCCTATTTGGGTATCAATGCATTACGTTCAAAAGGGGGCGTGGCGGCTAAATTAGAATCGGGTGAGACAGTCAGTGTGTGGCAGTCGGCTAAAGAGGGATTATTGATTTCTCTGCTTAGTCCTAAAATTGCGCTATTTTTCATCGCGTTATTCAGTCAATTTGTCGCCATCGGCAACGAACTGAGTAGCAAAGCTATTATTGTGTTAACACCATTTTTAGTGGATGGACTTTGGTATACGTTCATCACCTTAATTCTTTCTAGCCCGATATTACTCGATAAACTGCGCGCGCGTGCCGTATTGATTGACCGTTTGTCGGGCGTAGTACTGATTGCGCTTGCCATCCGTGTCGTCATGACTCTTTAGCTAATACCAAAAAACGGGAGGAAATGCCTCCCGCTTCTAATGAGTTTCGCCGTGCCAATGAAAGAGGGCGAATAGGGTTTTCATCGATAGTGTGCTTGAGCTTTTTCTTCATATTCACCTTCAATAACGTAGCCGCTTTTTGACGTAAAGGTGTGGCGCTTGAGCTGCTTTTCTATACGTTTGCCAGTGATGATCGCTGCAATAGCGAGAGGAATGGCGAGCAGCAAGCTCAGCATCAACGCGAAAAACCCTACAACCAGCGCAAATGTAGTCACAATAAATCTATTCATAACCTGTACCTCTTTCTGAATTGAAGCTAGGTTAACGCAGCCAAGATGAATCCAACATGAATGTTGTGTCTCTAATTTTTTGGAGTTGTATGGACGATGTTCATTCCCCCAATAATATTGGGACTCTGACAGACGGTTCAAATTTTTAGTCATTTTGACACCTTGGTGTCTTTGTTTGTTATTTTTTGGCAGTCAAATTGACATTGTTGTTGTATGGTTTTTTATTTATTCTTTTTAAAAACAAGTGGTTATATGTTGGCATGTATTATGCCCTAAAGGCTTCGGATAATAAGCGTGATCGACACGCCTCAAATAACTGGAGCTAAAATAATGTTCTGTATTCAATGTGAACAAACCATTCAAACCCCTGTGGCAAAAGGTTGTGCCTACTCTCAAGGCATGTGCGGTAAAACGGCTGAAGTTTCAGACTTACAAGATGTATTAGTGTATTCATTACAGGGCGTCTCTTTTTGGGCCAATTTAGGTCGAGCGTGTGGTGTGATCGATCAAGAAATTGATCAATGGGCTCCCAGAGCCTTCTTTGCCACGTTAACCAATGTCAATTTCGATCCTGAACGTATCCTTGAACTCGTTCAAGACTCCACGCAGTACCGTCAACGTTTGGAAGAAAACGTGAGAGCGGCTGCGGTACTTATCGGATTTGAATTGCCAGAGTTGTCGGCCGCTGCGAGATTTGAGTTACCACAAACCAAAGAAGCGTTGTTAGCATTCGCACCGATAGCAGCCGTTAACCGTGGGCGTGAAAGCCTACATGAAGATGTGATTGGCTTGCGTTTGCTTTGTTTATATGGGTTAAAGGGTGCGGCGGCTTACTTAGAACATGCTCGCGTTTTAGGCCAAAGTGATCAAGCCGTGTACGCTGAATACCACCAAATTATGGCTTGGCTTGGCACTGATCCAACTGACCTGCAAGCGTTACTCGATACGGCAATGCAAATTGGTATGGTCAATTACCGCATTATGGAGATGTTAGATACGGGTGAAACCGAAACCTTTGGCCACCCTGAACCTACGAGCGTCAATGTGAAAACGGTGGCGGGTAAGTGCATCTTGGTTTCAGGCCATGACTTGCATGATCTGGAAAAAATTCTGCAACAGACTCAGGGTAAAGGCATTAATGTCTATACCAATGGTGAGATGTTGCCTGCTCACGCTTACCCGCAGCTAAAGAAATATCCGCATCTTGTGGGCAACTATGGTAGTGCTTGGCAAAATCAGCAAAAAGAGTTTGCTAACTTCCCCGGTGCAATCGTGATGACATCAAACTGCTTGCTCAACCCGAATGTAGGGCAGTATGCCGACCGCCTATTTACCCGCAGTATTGTCGGCTGGCCGGGTGTGGCACACGTTGAAGGTGACGATTTCAGTGAAGTGATCGAGTGCGCGTTAGCCCAGCCCGGTTTTAAACACGATGAAATAGAGCAACATATTACGGTTGGTTTTGGTCGTAATGCATTGATGGCGGCCGCGCCAGCCGTGATTGAACAAGTCAAACAGGGCCACATCAAACACTTCTTCCTTGTAGGAGGTTGTGATGGTGATAAATCTGAACGCAGTTACTACACTGATTTCACGACGCAAGCGCCGGAAGATAGCCTCATTTTAACGTTGGCGTGTGGCAAATTCCGCTTCAATAAAAATCAGTTTGGTGACATCAATGGCATACCGCGTCTATTAGATGTTGGCCAATGTAACGATGCGTATTCAGCGATTCAACTGGCACTCGCACTGGCCAGTGAGTTTGATTGTGGTGTGAATGATCTCCCACTGACATTGGTTCTTTCTTGGTTTGAACAAAAGGCGATTGTTATTCTACTGACGCTACTCGCGTTAGGTGTGAAAGGAATTTATACCGGCCCAACCGCACCAGCATTCCTCACCGAAAACTTGATGAAGATTTTGCAACAAGAGTTCGATCTACGAGGAATTACTACTGCTGAGAATGATTTAAAAACAATTTTGGCTGCGTAATCGTCAGCATTAGGCTCTGCGTGTTCAGAGCCTAATGCCGCTTAAGATGTTTGAATAAAGCATGATTTGAAAAAAGTATTGTATGAGGGATGGGTATGTCAGCTTGGGCTTACCAAGATGTGCTTGAATTAAGTTGCCGCCAAAAATGGGCAGAAACCGAGGAAAGCGTCAGTTTTGAACTGGCCTCGAAAGAAGAGAGCGCCTTTCATTTTAAACCGGGTCAATTTGCAACTTTAGGCTTTGAATTACCAGAAGGCGTGGCGTTTCGTGCTTACTCCATCAGTTCAATGCCACAGCAAAACTTTCTGCGCTTTACGGTTAAACGAGTAGTAGGCGGAAAGGTTTCAAACCATATTGTCGATGCATTGAGTGTTGGCGATACAGTCTCGGTGCTACAACCGCAGGGTGCATTTAACAGTGTAGATTGCGCGCCGAAACGAAAAGTGACACTGATCAGTGCGGGTTGTGGTGTTACCCCTGTGATGGCTATGGCGCAACAATGGCTGCGACAAGGCGACATTGAGATCGATTTTATTCATGTCGCCAAAAGTGTTTCCGACACCATTTATTACGCAGAGCTGCAACAACTGGCACAATGTTATCCGCAGTTTCATTTAAAACTTCTGCTCAAAGAGACGAAGGGCAGCTCGCATCAACAAGGGCGGCTGAGTCAGGCTTGGTTGGTCCGATTGTGCCCTGATATTGCCGAGCGCAGTGTGTATCTGTGCGGTCCCGTTGGTTTTATGCAAGATGTTAAAAGCTACCTACAACAGCTTAATTTTGATATGGCACACTTCTTTGAAGAGAGTTTTACTCCATCAGTGTATGAAAGCGAAGTGAGCCACCACAAACAAGAGAGCTCAGATCAAGACGAGATTGAGCCTCAGGAGGTGACAGTCAGCACGCCAGCGTTTGCATCATCCGTGACCGTGAAAAAGGGCAGTTTACTGCTCGATGCGTTAGAGAAAGGTAACGTACCAATGATTGCGGCTTGCCGAAGTGGGATATGCGGATCGTGCAAATGCAAAGTGAAGGTGGGTATGGTCGAGCGTTTGAGCACCGAAACATTGAGTGCACAAGAGATTGAACAAGGCTATGCCTTAGCGTGTTCAAGCAGATTAGTTTCGGACGTTGAAATCTCATTGAACTGATCACTTCATAAAAAAGCCGCCTTATATCAAAAGGCGGCAAGCAGGGGGAGGTGAGATAAACACTCACTATTATTATGTTGTGGAGATAAAAACAATATTAAGCCGTTTACTGGGCTATAGCTGGGAAAGTTCGGTAACGAACGCCCATCATCTGCTCCATACAATGTACAACTTGGCCGCTGTAGCCAAATTCATTGTCATACCAAATGTAGAGCACGCAACGGTTGTCTTGAGCGATCGTCGCTGCGCCATCAACCACGCCAGCATGGCGAGAGCCAACCAAATCACTGGAGACAATTTCTGTTGAGTCGGTGTAATCAATTTGCGCTGAAAGTGGCGAGCTAAGCGCCATTTCACGTAAATACGCGTTAAGATCTTGCTTATTCACTGCATTGGCTAAGTTGAGGTTAGCCACGGCCATCGACACGTTTGGCGTGGGGACACGAATCGCATTACCGGTTAACTTACCCGCGAGTTCAGGTAACGCTTTGGCAACCGCTTTGGCGGCACCCGTTGAGGTTAACACCATGTTGAGCGATGCGCTGCGGCCACGTCGTTCACCTGAATGGAAATTGTCGATAAGGTTTTGGTCATTGGTAAAAGAGTGCACCGTTTCGATATGGCCAGAAAGTACACCATATTGATCATGAATCGCTTTCAATACTGGTGTGATAGCGTTGGTGGTGCAACTGGCGGCTGAGATAATGGTGTCTTCGGGCTGAATATCGGCGTGGTTTACGCCGAACACGATATTTTTAATCTCACCTTTGCCGGGTGCTGTCAGCAGCACCTTGCTTGCCCCTTGACAGTCCAAGTGTTGACTAAGCCCTTCGCTATCACGCCAAACACCAGTATTGTCGACCACTAACGCGTTATGAATACCATAGTGTGAATAATCAACCTCTTGTGGCTTATTGGCGTAGATGATTTGGATATAATTGCCGTTGGCAATAATGGCCTTGCGAGCCTCATCGATGATGATGCTGCCGTTAAACTGGCCATGAACTGAGTCACGGCGTAGCAAGCTTGCCCGTTTTTCTAAATCTCCAGCTTTACCCCCACGAACGACAATCGCTCGCAAGCGCAGTGGATAGCCCGGGCCACTTTTTTCTATCAAAAGACGAGTCAGCAAGCGACCAATACGACCAAAACCGTACAGCACCACATCCTTAGGCTCACTGAGTGTTTCACCATTCAACGCACCATTAAGCGCCGTTAGCAGGTAATCCTCAAGGCCATGTTCATCATCATGTTGTTGCCAAAATTGATGAGCAAGTTGGCCAATGTCGATACGACATGGCGATAGAGCAAGCGTGGTCAACTTTTGTAAAATCGGCATCGTTTGCTGGGTTGAAAGCGCCTCGCCCGTGTAGCGACGGACAACTCGATGTGCTTTGATGATATCAATGGTGGTGGCGTTGATGAGTGTTTTTCCAAATAAAACCACTTCAACACCTTGTTGGCGATAAAGCTGACCGATGAGGGGAGACATAGATTCAGCAATCGTTTGGCTGGCTTGCCAGTCTGAGAGATGTTTCTCTGGGCTCATATTGACTTGGGACCTTTCACGTTATGTTAAGCAGTAATGTTCACAGTGTAGGGCTGGTGAACGCGTATCTTGCACGGTCATCTGTGCTGAGATACAAGTCGATGTTTATTGTTGTTTTTATGTGGCCGGATTGTAAATGTGGAATGGTTATTCTGCTAGCAAAAATAATGACGACATTTTTTACTGAAAACTAGGTAAAAATCAGCGTATTGAGTGGTTTTTGGCAGTGGTTAGAGATATTGACAAATTCTAAAGTCGCGACTTATTTTGTGATGATAATGGTCTGTTTCAAATATTTGATGTGGAATGGTTTTTCTTTTTCATAAAAATGAGATTAGATTCAAATTGTTATCTTAAAATGTGGTGAGTTTTCGGCTAATTCACCATCACGCTTATTGGATGAATCGTGACGCGCAATGCTTTCGTTACTGCGCTGGTTTTATCTTAATAAGAGCGCAGACGCATAAAATAACGTCTACTATTTAACCATTGGCTAGGATGTATTACTTCCAAGGATGATAACAATGGTAATACTTACCCACTTCTCAATTAAGGCACGGTTGTTCTTACTCTGCCTCATACCAACACTGGTTATTCTGGCTGTGGCATGGCGTCTATTCCTCCCATTTGAAAGCCGTTTAGACACATACCATGTGTTGAACCAAAAGATTGGAGCAATCAATCAGGTCACCACCAGTTCAGCCCTTTTTTATACCTTGCTCAGTGCGCAGCTGCGCAGCGAAAATAGCGAGGACTCTCGGCCGCAGCTCAAGCAGGAGCTAGCAGAATCGCTGGATAAAATTGTGCTGGATACAGGTTCTACAAATAGTCATTTTGGGAGTAAAAGTAACCGTACATTGATAGAAAACCGTGTGCTTGACCTTCACCATTTGTTGGATGAGTTGCCGTCGGCCTCACAAAGCGAGACCCTAGAATTAGGCCGCCAAGTATTTAATCTTTTGTATGAAGTGATGGCCGATCTGCAAAAAACCAACAGTTTTCTTGCGCCTGTTGATATCCATACCTTGGATCTGGTGTATAGCGACCTGCATTGGTTTGCATTTTGGGTGCAAAAAGAGGCGTGGTTAATCAAAGAATTAACCATGGATCAAGAGGTGTTTCAATCTCGACAAACAGAATACTTTCAAGCTGTTGAGCGCCAGCAACAATACTTCGAACGTATCATTGATAACGGTGCTCAACTCGAACAACTGGTGCAGTTGTTTACGCAACCTGAATTTCGCCAAGCCGCTTTGATTCGCGAAAAAATCGTTAGTAATGAAGCGGATCCTCAAGCATTAGCTTCTTATGTCAAAAATGTGGAAGAGCGTTACTTGGCGATAGATAAACTGGTGCAAAGTGTCAACCAACACTTATCGGCTCAACTGAATGTGCGTCTCCAACAAGAAAAAATGAGTATGTTAAGTATATCGGCATTGCTGTTGGCCGTGTTGGCGCTGCTGTTTGTACTAGGAGCAAGTACCTCATCTCGCATCTCGTCAAAGCTCAAGCGGATCATCAATACCATGAGTCGATTGCGTGAAAAGCAGAACGGCATTGAACAGATCCCGATTGATGGCAAAGATGAGTTTTCCCGTTTTACGATCAATCTCAACCATATTATTGAGAAACAGCAACAGTACGAGAGTGCTTTGGTGGAAACAAAGGAAGCGGCAATTGCCGCTAATCGAGCCAAAAGCGCGTTCTTAGCCAATATGTCGCATGAGATCCGAACGCCTCTTAATGGAATCATCGGTATGACTGAAATATTGTCACGCAGCGAGTTTACGGGGAATGAGCGTGAAATCCTGGCCGATATTGATACCTCTTCGCAAGCGTTGCTGATCTTGATTAACGATATTCTCGATTTATCTAAAATTGAATCAGGCAACTTGGAGCTTGCTCCACATCGCTTTGAACTCGCTGAATTGGTATACGACACGGTGAACTTGGTGAACGCGAAAGCGTTGAGCCAGCATATTGAGCTTAATATTTATCTCGACCCTGCATTACCTCGTTTTATCATCGCGGATGAATATCGTCTGAAGCAGGTCTTGATGAACTTGTTGTCCAATGCGGTGAAATTTACCAAAGATGGTTATGTCAACACGGGTTTAACCTTAGAAACGGGCGATATAATCTCGATACGTTTTGCTGTATCCGATACGGGAAGTGGCATCGATAAAGAGATGTTGAACACGATTTTTGATCCATTTATTCAAGAAGATAGCAGTATTACCCGTCGCTTTGGTGGGACTGGGTTAGGGTTGGCTATCTGCCGTCAATTAGTCGATCTGATGCAGGGTGACATTCATGTACAGTCCACTAAAGGCTTAGGTAGCTGCTTTGAATTTGTCGTCCCGATTGAGGTTGCCGAAGATCAGCCGCAAGTTGAGCCTCTTGCCACGCAGGCGTTGTTAATTACCAATATGTCTAACTACTCATCCGCTATTCGACGTGAATGCGTTCAATGGGGGATTCAACTCAATGAAGCGCGTGATGTTGAACAAGCAGTCAAGAGTGGGCTTAGCGCCGTATGTATTTTATATTGCCAAAGCTTAAGCCACAGCGTGCAATCGGATCTCATTGCGCTGCGTGAGCATTTTTCCAGTGCAAAAATAGTGGTTCTGCAGCATCACTTGTTCGTCAACAAAGACGCAATTCATATTGCGCAGGCAAGTATCACGTTGCCTTTTTTAGGGACGCGTTTTGAACGTGCCCTCAAAGCATTAGTGGCCGATACAGAAACGCTTTTAACGCCAGTCGAGGAGAGTCAGTTAGACTACTTAGAGTGCAATCATAAGCGTATTTTGATCGTTGAAGACAATTTGATGAACCAAAAAATCGCCAGCTTCTTCCTTGAAAAAGCAGGGATTGGTTATGTGGTGGCCAACAACGGGCAAGAAGCGGTAGATGCCATCACCCAAGGGGGACATTTTGCTGCGGTGTTAATGGACTGCATGATGCCAGTGATGGATGGCTTAACCGCGACGAAGAAAATCCGCGAATGGGAAAAAGAGCAAGGCGTTGAAAAATTGCCTATTATCGCCTTAACCGCCAGCGTTTTGGAGGAGGATATTAAAAGCTGCTTTGACGCGGGCATGGATGCGTACTTGCCCAAACCTTATAAATCCAAGCAACTTTTTGATATTTTTAGCGATCTGCAAGTGGCGAACTCTTGAGAAGATAGCCTAATCGCTATTTTTATCGATTTTCGAAATTTAAATTAATTGACCTTACCCCTAGGGCAAGCTTTAGTCTGTGGGAGTTTTCAGTCAGATAGTGATATTGGATATGCAACTTTCGCTGCATACAATTTGGGTTTCCATGTTGGTGATGATGACGCTGCTTGCTTCAAGCTTAGTGTCTAGCGCACCTTTAATGGCGATCACAATGTCACCGATTTCGGCTGTATCCCATTCAGTGACTGACGATGCAAACCCGCCGCAACACTGCTCAAATATGAACGCTGCGCACCATGATTCCGATGCAAGTGATATGATTTCATCAGCGATGAGTAACGATTGTATCGATCACAGCGGCCAAGGTGTTGATTCCTGTTGCAGCGTCATGTGCATGACCACGTTAGCTTTCTTTATCACTGAACACGAACCCTTCACACCTCACGCGGTTTTATTGTTGATCAATGCAGAAGCAACGCGTGGTATTGTGACGGTCGCCCGCTCACTTTACCGTCCCCCTATCGCTTAATTTCCCTTTCATTACGCCTATGGTGTGTTTGTGCGGCCTTTAACTAGGTGCGTGACTCTCTGTTGCATCTCAACCTTTTGCGATGCATGAAAGATGGAATTTTATTGTGAACCTTAAACTCTCTGTGATCGCTTGGTCGATCAGTATAGTGGGCGTTTTGTCATTCCCCTTGATGGTGAATGCAGCCCCACAAGCCGCGATGGCTCAGCCAGATTCGCATGCAAAACAATTAGCTCAGCTGATTGACGCTGCATTATCGAATGATGCCGTCCGCAAGCAATATTTTGCTCAATCTCAAGCAATACAAGAAACTGGAATTGCCAGTTCAACCCTAATGGATCCTAAGATCAAAGTTGGCTTTGGTGGTTTGCCCATTGATAGTTTTAAGTTTGATGAAGATCCTATGACTAACATTTCTGTGGGCTTAATGCAGCAGTTTGAACGGGGTTCAAGCTTGGCATTACAAGCGAAAAAAGCAAAGCAACAAGCCAGTGGCGTTGCGCTTCAGGTTGATTTACGTGAGTTGGAAGTGGCAAACAGCATGACTCAATTATGGTTAGAGTTAGGCTACCAACAACGCGCTGAACGTATTGTGCGGGCAAACCAAACCTTAATGCGTGAGCTGGCTGGTTTTATTGAAACGAACTATTCATTAGGTAAAAGCGAAGCGCAAGATCTGCTGCAAGCGCAGTTACAAGTTTTCAAGTTGGACGAAAAATTACAAGCCAATCAACAAATGCAGCAACGCATTGTGTCGCAATTATCCGAATGGTTAGGTAGCGCTTGGTTGGTTGAACAGCCTATGTTAACCGCTGAAGAGTCAGTGAACTGGTCCCGTTTAGATGCGCAATTGGCTACGGTTAACGACAGCACCACTCACTACGCTTTGTTGGTCACTCACCCGATGGTCGGCATGGCAGAAACGGCAATTCACACCAACCAAACGCAAGTCGAAATAGCACAAACGGCCTATCAACCTCAGTTTGGTGTGGAAGTGATGTACGCCTATCGCCAAGCAAGCAGTATGCAAGGCGGACCCGCAGCCGATATGGTTAGTGCTTATCTCACCATGGATATCCCGCTGTTTACGGGGAGCCGCCAAGATAGAAACCACGCTGCGGCGCAATATCAAGTGGTCGCGGCTAAATCACAGCGTGATGTTCTATTGGCGCAGATGAACGCCAAAGTGAATGCCTTATTGGTTGATAAAACGAACCTCGAACAGCGTTTAGCGCGCTATCAAACCACCTTACTAAAGCAAGCGAAAGCCCGCACTCAAGCGGTTGAGAGAGGCTATGAAAACAATACCTCCCAGTTTAATGATGTCGTCAGTGCCGCCAGCGATGAACTAGCGCTGCAATTAGAACAAATGCGCCTAATGACCGATTTAAATCTAACCAAAAGTAACCTCGCTTATCTGTTAAATGGGTTCGATTTTCAAGTTAGTGCGCCTTCACTTACGTCTGTAGAAATATTTACGTCTGTAGAAAAACTTACCTCTTTAGAAACACTTACGCCTGTAGAAAAGTAGGAGAACTCAATGAAATCATTAAACATAGCCGTATTTTCCTTAGCGATAGGTGGATTACTGGGGTTTAGTATCAATCAATACCTGTCTGGTCATGGTATGGAGGCAATGAACTCAACCAATGCGATGTCTGAACCGCTGTATTGGGTTGCGCCGATGGACCCAAACTATAAACGTGATAAACCGGGCAAGTCACCGATGGGGATGGACCTCATCCCTGTGTACACCGAATCGCCGACGCAAGCACAAGAGAAGAGTGGCACGGTGACCATCAGTGCTGCGGTCGAAAATAACTTGGGTGTGAAAACGGAACCCGTGGTGTTTGCGCAGTTATCTCCACGTATTGAGACAGTGGGCTACATTGCATTTGATGACAGTTTATTGTGGCAAACGAACGTTCGCGTTGCCGGTTGGGTTGAAAAACTGAACATTAATGCGGTTGGAGAGCAGGTTCGTAAAGGCGATGTCTTATTTACGCTCTACTCACCGGAGCTGGTTAAAGCGCAGGAGGAGCTGTTAAATGCTCACCGAGCCAGCCGTGAAAGTTTACTGAAAGGCGCAACCGAGCGTTTGGTTTCACTGGGGGTTGATCGTGAACAGATCAGACAGATTATTGCTCGAGGCAAAGCCACTCAATCGATAGAGGTCAAAGCCATTGCTGATGGGGTGATTGCGAGTTTGAATATTCGCGAAGGGGGTTACTTATCGCCAGCGCAAGCAGTGATAAGCGCAGGCCCTTTAAACGAAGTGTGGGTTGATGCTGAGGTATTTGAGCGCCAAGCACATTGGATTACGTCGGGTAGTTTAGCGTCAATGACACTGGATGCTCTTCCCGGCAAGGAGTGGCAAGGGAAGATAGATTACGTCTATCCCATTTTGGATCCGAAAACCCGAACGCTGCGTATGCGTTTGAAATTTCTCAATCCGAAGGGTGAGTTGAAGCCTAACATGTTCGCCAATATCGCGTTGCAGCCCGTATCGCAACAAGCGGTGCTCACCATTCCTAAATCAGCAGTTATTCATTCGGGCGGCATGACGCGCGTCGTACTTGCTAAAGGAAATGGCAAATACCGTTCAGCAAGGGTTGAAGTTGGCCGCGAAGCAGGCGAACGCCTTGAAGTTTTACAAGGGTTAACAGAGCAAGATACGGTCGTCACGTCGGCGCATTTCCTATTAGATTCAGAGTCGAGCCAAAGCGCTGATTTATCACGTATTAATGGGGTGGAAGCTGCCAATGAAGCTTGGTTAACGGGTGATGTCAGCACATTGATGGCAGATTTTGGGATGATCACTCTCAATTACAAACCAGTAAGCAAATGGGGTTGGCAAGCAGGTCAGATCAATTTCACGGTCGACGAGGCGTTGGATCTCAGCTTATTTGCTGAAGGGCAAACGGTTCGATTTCTAGTGGCAAAGCAGGGTGACGAATATGTACTAAAAGCACTGGAAGCGAGTGAGCAGGCAAGTAGTGAGACGAACATTACCGCCGCAGAAACGTTAGGAGGTCAACAATGATTGGTGCGATTATTCGTTGGTCGATCAATAACCGTTTTTTGGTGTTGGTGGCGGCTCTGTTTCTCACTTTGGGCGGACTTTACAGTGTAAAGAACACGCCTGTTGATGCTTTACCGGATCTCTCAGATGTGCAAGTGATCATCAAAACCAACTATCCCGGCCAAGCTCCGCAGGTAGTGGAAGATCAGGTCACTTATCCGCTCACAACGGCGATGCTTGCCGTTCCGGGGGCAGAAACGGTCCGTGGCTATTCATTCTTCGGTGATTCCTACGTCTACATCATCTTTGATGATAAAACCGATATGTATTGGGCTCGCTCGCGGGTATTGGAATATCTAAGCCAAGTGACGCCAAAACTGCCACCCAATGCCAAACCAACCTTGGGGCCGGATGCGACGGGGGTTGGCTGGATCTACAGTTATGTACTGCAAGATAAAACCGGCCAACACGATCTTGCGCAGTTACGCAGTTTGCAAGATTGGTTTTTGAAGTACGAGCTGCAAACGGTGAATGGTGTCTCCGAAGTGGCTACCGTTGGCGGCATGGTTAAGCAGTATCAAGTGCAAATTGATCCGGCAAAGCTACGCGCTTATAACCTGACTTTGCAACAAATCAATGCGGCGATCCAAAATGGTAACCAAGAGTCGGGAGCGTCAGTGATTGAGGTTGCGGAAGCCGAACACATGGTACGCACCAGTGGCTATCTGACCAGTATTGATGACATTAAAGCGCTACCACTGAAAGTGACCGACAAAGGAACGCCATTATTGTTAGGTGATGTGGCGGATATTAACCTTGGCCCACAAATGCGTCGTGGTATTTCTGAGTTTAACGGTGAAGGAGAAGCGGTTGGAGGTGTGATCGTGATGCGTTTTGGTGAAAATGCTAGCCAAGTGATTGATGACGTCAAAGCGAAATTGACTGATCTCCAACGCAGCTTACCGGAAGGTGTCGAAATTGTTGCCACTTATGATCGTTCAACCTTGATCAATCAAGCCGTTGAAAATCTTTGGCATAAGCTAGCAGAAGAGTTCATTGTCGTTGCGGTCGTGTGTGCGCTGTTTTTATTCCATATCCGCTCATCATTAGTGATTGCTTTGAGTTTGCCTGTGGGCATTTTGTCGGCGTTTATTGTGATGCACTGGCAAGGCATCAACGCCAATATCATGTCACTTGGGGGGATCGCCATTGCTATCGGTGCTATGGTCGATGGGGCGATTGTGATGATCGAAAATGTGCATAAACATATTGAACGCACCCCACTGACCGGCAAAAATCGCTGGCAGGTGATTGGTAAAGCCGCTGAAGAAGTCGGCGCGCCGCTGTTTTTTTCACTACTTATCATTACGTTAAGTTTTGTGCCTGTCTTCGCACTCGAAGGCCAAGAAGGTAAGATGTTCTCGCCATTGGCGTTCACTAAAACCTATGCCATGGCCGCTGCGGCAGGTTTAGCGATCACGCTCGTCCCTGTTCTTATGGGCTATTTTGTGCGTGGCAATATTATTTCCGAGCATAAAAATCCAGTTAATAAGGGGCTTGTGGCACTTTATCGTCCGCTACTCAACCTGAGTTTGCGTTATCCCAAAAGCATGATTGTATTGGCTTTGGCATTAATGGCTTCCGCTTATTACCCAATGAGCAAATTAGGCAGTGAGTTTATTCCGCCATTAGATGAAGGCGATCTCATGTACATGCCGACAACCTATCCGGGGATCTCGATTGGTAAGGCGCGTGAGCTATTGCAGCAAACCAATAAACTCATCAAAACCGTACCAGAGGTCAAAACCGTGTGGGGCAAAATGGGGCGTGCAGAAACCGCAACCGATCCCGCGCCCTTAACCATGATTGAAACGGTGATCCAACTTAAACCTCGCGATCAATGGCGTGAAGGCGTAACCACAGAATTGCTACGCAAGGAGTTTGACAGCTTAGTGCAATTTCCGGGGTTAACCAACGCGTGGGTGATGCCAATCAAAACACGCATCGATATGTTAGCTACAGGGATCAAAACGCCGATTGGTATCAAGATAGCGGGTCCCGATCTCAAACAGATTGAAACCATCGGTGCGCAACTTGAACCTATCCTTAACCGCGTTCAAGGCACGGCATCGGTTTATGCTGAACGTGTGGCTGGTGGACGTTATGTAACGATAGATATCAATCGGTTACAAGCGGCGCGCTATGGGCTAAGCATTAAAGATGTGCAACAAGTGGTTTCAACCGCAGTAGGGGGCATGAATGTAGGGGAAACCATTGAGGGGTTAGAGCGTTACCCGATCAATGTACGTTACCCGCAAGATTACCGTGATTCGGTAGTGAAGCTGCAAAACTTACCTTTGGTGACTCAAAACGGTGCACGTTTGGTCTTGGCCGATGTGGCTGATATTCGCTACGAAGACGGCCCGCCGATGATCAAAACCGAAAACGCACGGCCAAACGGCTGGGTCTTTGTCGATATTGATGGACGCGATCTCGGTTCATATGTGGCAGAGGCGCAACAAGCGGTAGCGGAGCAATTACAACTGCCAGCAGGATATTCTCTCGTATGGTCTGGCCAATATGAATACATGGAGCGGGCCAAAGCGCGTTTGAGTGTCGTCGCGCCGATCACAATCGCGATCATCATGTTGCTACTCTATTTCAGCTTCCGTCGAATCGAAGAAGTGTTGATCATTATGGCGACATTGCCGCTGGCGATGGTGGGTGGCGTGTGGTTGATGCACTACCTTGGCTACAACTTTTCAATCGCCGTGGGAGTGGGCTTTATTGCACTTTCAGGTGTTGCGGTAGAAATTGGCGTGATCATGCTCGTTTATTTAAACCAAGCTTGGCACTACAAAAAAATTGATGCGCAAGAAAATGGTGCGGTCATTGACAGCCAAGATCTCATCAATGCCATTGGCGAAGGAGCAGGACAGCGCGTGCGCCCAGTCATGATGACGGTACTGACAGTTATTATTGGCCTGATCCCGATTATGTATGGCACGGGAACCGGTTCGGAGGTAATGCAGCGCATTGCCGCACCCATGATTGGAGGCATGGCTTCAGCACTATTGCTCACATTATTGGTTCTACCTGCGGTATTCAAGTTATGGAAAAACCGTGAAATCGCAACACTCAAATAGCGTGCAGTTGGCAAAGTAAAAACTAAGCACCAATCGGAAAATAAATAGTAACTGGATGAATTTAAGGAAAATCAAAATGAAAAAAACACTAATCACACTTTCACTGGCGTTGTTCACTTCTTCTGTCATGGCTGAAATGGATCATAGCAAAATGGATCATGGCAGCATGGCGATGAAGCAAACGGACACGATGAACATAGCGATGGATGACATGTCAGAAGTCGGCATGCCTGCCAAAGGAGCAAAACCCGATAGAGTGGTGCATGTTTTACTCTCGGATGACATGAAAATCACCTTCAAAAAGGAGGTGAATATTGAACCCGATGATGTGGTGCAATTTGTCGTTATGAACACAGGTAAAATTGAGCACGAATTTTCGATTGGTTCAGCCGCCGAGCAGCTAAAACACCGAGAAATGATGCGCCAAATGGGCAATCATAAACACGATGGTGGCAGTGCCGTCACCGTGGCACCGGGTAAAGCGAAACAACTGTTATGGCACTTCCATGGTGATAATAATGTTGAGTTCGCCTGCAATATACCCGGCCATGCTGAAGCTGGGATGATTAAGAAAATTCAGCTTCAGTAAAAGTTGTCACGCTAACTCGTTAAAAGAAAAAACCGCCCTTCCAATTTGGCAGGGCGGTTTTTTTGACCATTGATTAATTATTTCAAATCACTAAGCGGTAGCCAGTTTACTTTAACACCCGCTTGTAAAAACATATCTTGGCTGACTTTGATCTTATCACCCCAACGGGATAAGAAGTCTTCTGTTTGCTCTGGGCAGTGTACTGCGGAAATCCCAGTTTGAATGATTTTTGCTGCACAGTTTGGGCAAGGAAAATGTGTCACATAAATTTCGCAACCATCCAAATCACGCTTGGCGAATAGGATGGCATTTTCCTCAGCATGCAGTGTTTTGAGGTATTTCATATCACGATCATCGGTGCCTGCACTGTCTGAAATACCATGTGGGTAACCGTTAAATCCAACCGAAACGATGCGATTTTGCTTAGTGATCACTGCGCCGACTTGCGTGGAGGGATCTTTACTCCAAGAGCCAACAAGTTCTGCCATTTGGTAAAAGCGCTGTGCCCATTTCGAAATCATGTGTTGTTCCTCTGACGATTTTCTTGCATTTCCTCAGTAGCGAGGGAGATGTGTGATTAAGATCGACATTAATATCCTAGTTTTCTCACACTTAGTCTAGAGCAATTCTCATTTCTAAACAGAATTCAGCCGTGCCAATCAGTATTAGAGTGAGAGCTCTATCTCATTTCGTGCGGGTATCTTAGCTGCGGCGATAGGCAATTATAGGATTAAGTTTGTGAGAGATCTCTTACACGTATCGTGAGACTTTAACGTTTTGCTATGCAATAAAAAGAGATTGAAATTTTTTAATTATTTGAATTTAAATGATAATTTTCATTTTGTGTCTTTCTGGCAGAGAAAAAACAACAGGTGGGGGATTGCTGAAAAAAGTGAAATCCGTAATCTGAAGTTGTCAGCAGGAAGCGGACACGGAACAGGAAAGACCCAAGGATAGGTCATCTTCAGGACGAAGATTCGATAATTCAGGAAGGATGATCGGCAAGGATAGCGAAGGACATTAGCTGGATGCTGAATAACTAGGATGGTTATCAAGGAAAGTTAATGGACGGTGCAAAGGAAAAGTGCACAAATCTGTCGGGACGACGGAGTTAAGGACACCGCTAGGAAGGCGATGAAAGGGAATGCGCTGAGGGAATCAGCAGACTATCAAGGAATTGATGCAGGGAGCACTTATCAGTAGCTGGATTGCTGCGAGTAAGAACTGGAACCCCACTAAGCGAGAGCTTAGTGGGGTTTTCTTTATTTTGGTTACCTGAAAATAATGGCCACCTGAAAATAATAAGTGGTGAGGTTAACATTGCTTCCTGCGGAGTAACTCCAGATAATAGGTGAAAATAATGAAAGGATATGATGATGATTCGCTTAGCTGTTATTGGAACCAACTGGATTACTGACCAATTTATCGAAGGGGCATTAAAAACGGGGGAATTTCAGCTAGTAGCGGTTTATTCCCGTTCGCTGGACAGGGCGAAACAATTTGCCGAAAAATACGATGCTCCTGCTTTGTTTACTGACCTTAAGAGCCTAGGTGAGAGTGACAATGTGGATGCCGTGTACATCGCCAGCCCGAATGTACTGCATGGTCCACAGTCGATTCAAATGATGCAAGCGGGCAAACATGTTATCTGTGAGAAGCCGCTGGCTTCTGATTTCTCATTAGCACAGCAGATGTATCAAGTTGCCAAACAGCATGGCGTAGTATTATTTGAGGCTTTTATAACCCCACATTTGCCCAATTTTTCCGTTCTAAAACAAGAGCTATCGCAGATTGGCGCTATCCGTAAAGCGGTGCTCAGCTACTGCCAGTATTCCTCTCGTTACCCTAAATATCTCAAGGGTGAGATGCCCAATACCTTTTTGCCCGAGTTCTCCAATGGTTCGATCATGGATATTGGTTATTACTGTTTGGGCTCAGCCATTGAACTGTTTGGTGAGCCTAAATCGGTACAAGCCCAAGCGCATTTACTGGAGACGGGGGTTGATGGTAACGGCAGTGTGATCTTAGGATATGACGGTTTTGATGTGCTATTAATGCATTCAAAAACCAGTGACTCCTATTTGCCGAGCGAAATTCAAGGTGAAGAGGCCGCACTGCATGTTGAGATGATTTCTACCTGCAACCGCATCACGAGAATTAACCGTGGTGGTCAAACCCAAGATCTGAGTATTGAGCAACACGCCAACCGCATGTTTTACGAAGCACAAAAATTTGCAGATCAGATACAGAACAAGACAATAGATGAGCAATGCAAATTACGCTCACTCACCGTTTCCAAATTATTGACAGAAATACGCCGCCAAACGGGCGTGATTTTTCCAACCGATAACCTGTAGTTTCATCGCACAGAGAAGAGAGCAAAAATAATGCAAGCTGAAGTAAAGTGGGTCGAAAATTTCAAGTTCTTGGGCCAATCCCAATCTGGTCATTCGGTGGTGATGGATGGCAGTGGTGGTGCAACCGCGCCTAGCCCGATGGAGATGGTTCTGATGGCTGCGGGAGGTTGTAGCTCTGTGGATGTGGTTGATGGCTTAAAATCGGCCAATCAACAGGTCACGGCATGTAACGCGAAATTGACGGCTGAGCGCCGTGAAACCGCACCGCGGATTTTTACGCTAGTCAATATCCATTTCGACGTATCAGGCGTTGATCTTGACCCTAATGTCGTTGAAAAAGTGACGGCCGATTCATTAGAAAAGTACTGTTCTGTCTGCTTAATGTTAGGCAAAGGTGTCACAATGACTCACAGTTGGTCGATTGTTTAAGCCATTCAATCAATAAAACTAGGAAAAAGCAATATGCTCTGATCTTGCCTTTTCCTGTGCGTTACAGGTTGGTTGAAATTAAAGAGGAAAGTGAAACAGTGAGCTTTTCTCTTTTTTCTTTTGTTTATCCAAGTAGTCTAAATAAACTAGATGCATAAGGAGGAACGGCTCATGACCGAAATGGAAAAAATGATGAATGGTATGGTGTTTGACGGTGCAGACCCAGAAATGGAAGCTATTCGTAGCAAAGCAGGACATTTACTGTTGCAGATCAACCAATGCGCCGATGCTACAGCCCGCCATCAATTGCAAACTCAGCTATATCGTCAAATTGGCCAACAAAGTGTGGTGCAGCCTCCTTTCTATTGTGAATTCGGTGAAACAATTTCCATTGGTGATGAAACCTTTATCAACATGAATGTCACTATGCTTGATGGCGCTAAAATCACGATTGGTAATCATGTTTTGATTGGCCCTAACACCCAGTTTTATACACCAGCGCATGCTTTGGATTATCGCAGCCGCCGCTTGTGGGAAACATTTTGTAAGCCGATTACGGTTGAAGATGACGTATGGATTGGTGGCAACGTTGTGATTAATCAAGGAGTCACGATTGGTGCGCGTTCGGTTGTCGCGGCAAATTCAGTGGTCAATCAGGATGTGCCAGCTGATAGCCTAGTCGGAGGCACACCAGCGAGAGTGCTCCGTTCATTAAAAGAAATGAATGGAACATCTGACCTGCATAGTTCAGTTAAGGAAGGGCATCATTGAAGCAGCATAAACATACACTATTTGGTGTTGCGGCTATCTTGCTGTGGAGCTGTCTACTGGGGCTAATCAGAACGGTCACCGAGCAATTTAGCCCAATTGGTGGGGCGGCACTGATTTACACTGTGAGCTCAGTATTTCTGATGCTTGTCATGGGCGTGCCTAAATTCAAACACTTTTCTCTGCGTTATGTTCTGATCGGTGGCGCGCTTTTTGTGAGCTACGAAATCTGCTTAGCATTAGCGTTAGGTATGGCCAATGATCGCCATCAAGCGCTCGAGATGGCGGTGATTAACTATTTGTGGCCAGCCTTGACGGTGTTGTTTGCGGTATTTCTCAGCCGTAAACCCGTCCATATTCTGGTGTATCCAAGCGTTGCGCTCGCATTTGTTGGGGTTGCTTGGACCATTACTGGTGATAGTGGATTTTCGGTGATGCAAATATCGGCCAATATTGCGACTAATCCCTTAACCTATAGCATGGCGTTTGGCGGGGCGATTATTTGGGCTGTTTATTGCAATATCACCAAACAGTTAGCCAATGGACAAAATGCCATTATCCTGTTCTTTATGGCTACTGCTATCGCCCTCTGGATTAAGTATTTTCTTAGCAGCGAAAGCACTTTAGTGTTTACCGTTCCAGCAACCTTGAATTTAGCGTTAACGGGTGTGGTGATGGGCAGCGGTTATGCACTTTGGAATGTGGCAATCTTGCGTGGCAACATGGTTCTATTGGCGACTCTTTCTTATTTCACACCAGTGATTTCAACCTTGCTTTCATCGCTAATCTTAGGTGTAGCGCTTGGGCTAAGCTTTTGGCAAGGTGTGATTATGGTGACGATGGGTTCTTTAATTTGTTGGTGGGCGACCAGAGAACGTCAATCGACGGTGCAAGAGAAAATGCCAATAGCCTGACATCGCAACAGCTTTATTATGTATAAAAAAAAGCCCTCTCGGGAACGAGAGGGCTTTTTCCGTTTAATTGAGACTGATTAACGAGCCACGTTCATGGTTAATTGCAGTACGAATGGCAGCTTTGATAAACGCTTATGTAGTGAGCGACGAGTACTTTCGATATCTTCAAGTGCAATCATTTCATTCTCATCAGGGCGAATGTCGACATTGACCCACAGCTCATGACCGACTTTAGTCACCGCAGTCAACTCGATATCTTGCTCTGATTCTTCTCCTACGGCAATGACACCTTGATCCACAGTTTTACAAATCTCTTTGCTTGGTGACATCATCAACAATTCACGTGTTGCCGATTTAAGCATGTCATAAGGCACTTTGATAAAGTAAAACGACATTAATAGCATCATGATTGGGTCTGCATAGACGGCATATTTTGCCCAAGGAGACAAGGTCATCAACCAAGCGGCAATGAAACCGACCGTTACCGCGACGCTTAATAGCGTGTCCATTTGCCACTGTTTTACTTCAGCGTCAATCAAACCCGAAGAGTAACGTTTACTCTTGTTGACCATGAACCACCACGCAATCGCACAACCAATCACGTTCACTGTGCCAAAAACAGTTGCGATAGAAGCATCCACTTCTCGACCACCGCTAAACAATGCCATGACAGCCGAGTACAACGAATAACTCACGACTAACAAAATAACGCTGGCTTTGATAGCAATAACCGCAGGTTCTAGCACCGCGCGTCCAAACGGAAAAGTCGAGTCAGAAGGTTTACGAATGTAGCGTGACGCCACCAGCGACAATAATGTTAACAGCAAACTAACCAGTGAATACACACCGTCAAACACGATAACCAGTGAACCGACAAGCATACCAACCACAAGTCCGCCACCAGCAAAGCCAGAAGCTAAAAGGGCCGAAATCGTCAAAATGCGATTTTCATTATTTCTTGTTCGAGCACACATAAAAGACTACCTGTTGAAAACATGCTGTTATTTTGGCTTAAAGCACGGTTTTGACAATCTCTAAGTGCATTGGTCGTTGGCTTGAATATTGGGAAGTAAGTTTATTTTTAATTAAAACAACTAGTTATGTTGTTATTTGCCTGTCAGGATAATTGACGCTGACTGTCTTCGCTTTAGATTGTTTGAAATGTGGGCATCTTGGAAACTAAACAACGAAAATTAAAAATCAAACAAATAGTCACGCAACTTATCGGCTAACCAGTTCATGCCAGGGTGTTCGGCCATGCCCGTGGCCGTAAACATGCAGTAATCTTCTTGAGTGAGACCGTAGGTGTGCTTAATCACCGTTAGCTTTTGTTCACGTAGGAAGTGGCGAATTAAAGGTTCTGGCAATACGCCCCATGCATTCTCAGTCAAAATGGTATTGAGCATGTAATCGAAACTGGAAAAGCCAATGTAGCGACGAGAGAAAGGTTGTAATTCGGGGTTATCTTTTTCGTTTAAATAGACCATCACGGCTTGCATTGCTCTGCGCAGTTCTTCGTCGGTGACTCGCGAAATTTTAGTTAGCGGGTGGTCACTTTTGCACACCGACATCATCCGGATTTTACCCAAAGGTTGATAAGTGATCCGCGGGTCGTTGATCCTTTCGTAATCGACGCCAAAAGCAAAATCGACTTGATGGGTGGCAATCAAGTTGGCTAAGTCGCCGCTTGAAGCCAATACAAGGTTGAACGAGGTCGCGGGAAAACGGTTATTCAGCTGGTGTGCAAAATCTTGCCACAAGGCATCAGGAAGAGAATCATCACGGGCAATCCACATCTCGGCGTTGAAGCCCCGTGATATTTGCGTACAGGTGTGTTTTATACGTGCAATGGTCACCAAAACACTTTCACAATCTTTATAAATTGCTTTCCCCGCTTCAGATAAGGTCAGGTTGTTGCCAGTGCGCACAAAAAGAGCGGTATCGAGCTCTTTCTCCAACGCTTTAATCGCCATACTGAGTTTGGTTCGGTTACATTCTAATTGTCGCGCCGCTTCGGAGACTGAGCCTGTGTCCGCGACAGAGAAAAATGCTTCAATTTGAGAAAGGTTCATAACGTTCTCTAAGGCACAATAATGGGTTGATCATAAACAATTTTAGTACCACTGCCTATCTGATGTTCTTCTACCAACTGACGGTTTTCTCGCCAATCAAAGCCAGTTCATCATTTCTTAGTCAAGATTGAGCTGTAACTCTATGAACGTAACACAGTTTTGGTTTATTCTTGGGAAAATTTCCCCAATACAAGAAGTAACACGGAGGCCATGATGGCGAACGAATGGGATGAGTGTGCGGCTCAGTGGGAGCAGGACGAATCCACAACGCTTTTTGCTCAAAATGTGTTTCAGCAATTGCAGAAACGGGTCACTCTCGAAGGTAAACATGTTCTTGATTTCGGGTGTGGTACGGGTTTGCTGAGCCAAATGATGTCTCGCCATGCCAGAGATATTGTCGCGCTCGATGGCTCTGAGGCCATGATTGAAGAGTTGGATAAAAAAGAGTTGGTCAACGTTGAACCCGTGGTGGATTTTCTGACCCGTGGTCTAGTCGCGCAACATCCGGCCTTTCGCAAACAATTCGATCTTGTTGTGGCGTCATCTGTGTGCGCGTTTGTGCCGAATCTTAATGAAGTATTTACCATCATTCATTCTCTATTAGATGAGCATGGCGTTTTTATTCATTGGGACTGGTTGGTTGAAGAAGATGATCCTGACTATGGTCTTAGCCAAAACCAAATTGAGACACAACTGAAAAGCGCAGGTTTTAGCCAAGTGGAAACCGCAGTTGCGTTTGAGATTAAAAATTCAAAAGGTCTAGCGCCAGTAGTGATGGGCATTGGTAGGAAATAACATCATAAAATAGATGGTTTTCCAGATTGAGAATGGCTTATTTACATTATTTCACTGTTCCATAATGACCAACTTGCGTAAGCTCTAGCTTGTTGATAAGTGTCATGATAGTCACTCTCCCTAGAAGACTATAAGGCATTGATCACGAATAATTCTGTTTGTTGACTGATAACTCATGGCTAGGGTTAAGCAAAAATAAAAGCACATCAGAAGATAAATAAAGAAGGCCAGTGCAAAATAGTGCTGGCCTTCTTTATTTTAAGCATTGAGCTAAATTTTCAATATTGATTCACAAACATCAGTGTGGTTTTTTGAGCTGATCACACAACCATTTCAAAGCTTGGTCGTTCATACTGGGCTTATTCCACACTAAGCTGTAAGCCACTTTCCCATAATTGAAAGGTAACGGTTTGACGAGCAACCCTTTAGCTTGCATCGCTTGTTCCGCCCAGCGTTTGGAGCAAGTAAAGAGTGAGTCGGTATGTTTGCATAAGATGGCGGCCGCACCAAAGTCAGCAACAACGACCGGAACATGACGAGCTCGATGAGATTGAGCTAAATTCTGTTCAAAAAAAGGTTCAGCCAGCTCTTTGTCCATGATGCCGATATGCGATTGAGCAAGGTAGTGATCGATAGTGAGTACTTCATTGGCTAAAGCATGATCACTACGCATTAAGCAGACCATTTCATCGTGAGCAATCACTTCCCACACGAGTTCTTTATCTCGCGTTGGGGGCTGGCTGATATCGTGTGGCAAAATGACGAAATCAATCAGCCCGCTTTGCAGGGCGTCGAAGCCATAGTGATCTTTCGAGTAGATAGTAAAGGAAGCTTGCGGTGCATGATTTTTTATTACGTTTGTCAAAATAGGAGCAAACAACTCGAAGGCACTTTCTCGCATCGCAAGGCGGTATTTCCCCTGATAATGTTGAGGTTCGAAATTTGAGTGATGCAGCAATCCATTCATGCTAGAGAGGATTGAATGGACAGTGGGGCCCATTTGTAGCGCGAAAGGGGTAGGTATTAAATGTGTACCATCACGATAAAATAGTTCATCTTCCAAGAGAATGCGCAATTGCGACAAGTTTTTACTGATGCTTGAAGGGCTAATGCAGAGCTGGGCTGCTGTCTGCGTGACGCTGCGGGTACTGAGCATGACGTGTAGCGCTGTTAAGTGTTTTAAACTGATTCTTGAAAGGTGAATATAATCCATAAATAAAGGCGGTTCCTCCAAACTTTTTCAAAAGCATATCACTGACATACTGACAAATTACACGAAAAGATGCGGGTTATTTGACAAGCTGCCGAAATATTTACCGCTATGCGCCTACATCAACTTCCATCGCCTTTATTTCAAGAATAATGTTTATGTAAACAGCGCGTGGATTTCTTCTAATACATGAGGATTGGCAATGGCACCTAAGTTTTTGACTGTCTCGCCATGCAGTACTTGCTTCACCGCGAGTTCTACCAGTTTTCCGGATTTGGTACGTGGCACATCACTGATGGAATGGATCTGCGCAGGAACATGACGAGGGGAGCAGTTTTCTCTTAGGCGCTGTTTGATGGTGTTCACCAGTAGGGTGTTGAGTTCGCACTGTGGAGCCAGTTGTACAAAAAGGATGATCTGCTCATCATTATCGATTTTCTGACCCACTGCGACCGAATCTTGTATTTCAGGAAAGCTATTCACTTGCTGATAAATTTCCGCCGTGCCGATACGCACGCCTCCGGGGTTTAAGGTGGTGTCACTGCGCCCGTAAAAACGTATTCCACCATTGTCGGTCCACTCAACTTCATCACCGTGGTGCCATACACCAGAGAACTTGCTCCAATATGCATCGTGATAACGTTGGCCATCATCATGCCAAAACCCGATGGGTTGATTAGGGAAACTGTTGCGGCAGACTAACTCTCCCCGTTGTTGTATCACGGGTTGACCAAGGTCGTTAAATACGGCGACATCAAGTCCTAAGCCTGCTCCTTGGCATTCTCCTCGATACACCGGCGATATGGGGTTGCCAAGCACGAAGCAGCCACAAATATCGGTTCCACCCGAGATAGAGGCGAGGTGTAAGTCCGCTTTTATGTTGGCGTATACATAATCAAACTGTTTTGGGTACAAAACCGAACCTGTTGAACATAATGTTTTCAGTGAGGAGAGAGGGTAGTAATCGCTCGGTGAATACGCGGTTTTTTGCAGTGCCTCTAAATATTTGGCCGATGTACCGAACAAAGTGATGTTGGCTTCTTCTGCCAAATCCCACAATACTCCCGGTTGCGGATACATTGGGCTACCATCATAAATAACCAACGTAGCACCGCTAGCGAGCGCCGAAACATGCCAGTTCCACATCATCCACCCACAAGTGGTGTAATAAAACACACGATCGCCCGGTTGAATATCACAGTGTAATTGATGCTCTTTGAGATGATTTAAAATCGTACCGCCAACCGAATGGGCGATGCATTTGGGTTTACCTGTCGTACCTGATGAGTACAAGATAAACAGTGGGTCATTGAAGCTAACGCGTTCATAGCGTAGCCCACGTGGAAGGTAACTTGCGAGAATCGCATTCCAATCAGAAAAAGCGTCGTTAAAATCAGCCGTGAGTGAGCGTTGATGTAAATATTCGATCTGACAAATGTTGTGTAGGCTCGAAATAGCATCGGCAATCTGACCGTTTTTTTCTTCCATGAGGTGGGTTTTGCCATTAAACGTATACCCATTGCAGCAGAACAAAATTTTGGGTTGTACTTGGCCGAAACGCTCCACTACGCTGTCGACACCGAAATCAGGAGAGGTTGATGTCCAAACGGCTCCTAAGCTAGTAGTCGCTAACATAGCCACTAAAGTTTCGGTCATATAGGGTAAGTAACCGGCGACAACATCACCTTTTTCAACTCCATTTTGTTTTAACCACTGCTGGATAATAGAAACCTGATCACTGAGTTGCTGCCATGTTAGCTTCTTGCTTTGCCCATTTTCATTTTTAAACCAAACGGCAATGCCTTCTGGTTGTTGAAACGCATAAGAGAGCAGATTTTCCGCGTAGTTCAATTGTGCTTGGGGAAACCAAATTGTGTCTCTGGCGGCGGTGAAGTCGTCCCATCTCGCAATCCCCTCACCGTAAATGCAGTTACCACGAAAGCCGATCACATCGCAAAATTGCCACACTTCTAACCAAAATTGTTTTCTCTCGGCAACGGACCAGAGATGCAGTTGTGAGTAGCTTTCTATCGCCTCACCTTGCATATTAATGTGCTCAATAAACTGGTTTAAATTGGACGCTTTGATGCGGTCTTGGCTAGGGACCCAAAGCGGTGTGTGCGGCGTCAAATTTTCTTCAAACATAATCGCGTTCCCTACAACCCTACAAGTGGGTATATATCCGTTTATTTTCTGATCTGTTGGCACTGTTTAGTGTTGTCGGCGAATGCCGCAAAGTCAAACGGGTTGGCCATAATCATATCCCTGATATCTAAGTAAAAAAACCATAAATGTAAAATATTTGTTACGCGTGAGCGTCGTCAGATGTCGAGCCTAAGATTGGCAGACTTTTCACGAGGCGATAGGCTTAATGCAATCGGTTTGTTAAAAGGTTGTGGTATGACGCAGTATCATTCTAAGCCATTAAATAGCAAAGGTTTCATTGACTGGAGTAACGAAGAGGATCGGATTTGGTATGATCTGATCGCACGTCAAGAGACCGTCGTTGAGCAGCGAGCATGCCAAGCCTATTTGGATGGGTTAGCGATGCTGCAACTCTCTAAAGATCAGGTTCCTCAGTTGCCCGATATCAACCGTATTTTGCAACGTGAAACCGGATGGCAAGTCGAGCCGGTGCCCGCTTTAATTAATTTCGATCGATTTTTCGCCTTATTGGCAGAGAAAAAATTTCCAGTTGCCACGTTTTTGCGTAGCCGTGAAGAGTTTGACTATTTGCAAGAACCGGATTTTTTTCATGAGATTTTTGGTCATTGCGCGATGCTTACTCATCCTGATTTTGCATCATTTACTCAGGTTTACGGCAAGCTTGGGGCTAACGCGAGCCCAAAACAGAGAGCTTATTTGGCGCGGCTCTATTGGTTTACGGTCGAATTTGGTTTAGTGCAAGAAAGTGACGGTGTAAAAATATATGGCGGAGGTATTTTATCCTCCCCCGCTGAAACCGTGTATAGCCTTGATAATCAAACGGCCATACGTGAAAAATTTGACATCCAACAAGTGCTGAGAACGCCATATCGTATTGATATCATGCAACCCATTTATTATGTGTTGGATGATCTACGAGATCTGTACCATTTGAGCCAAGAAAATCTTGTACAGCAGGTAGAAAGTGCCATGCAGGCAGGCTTGTTGGCCCCCTTATTTCAACCCAAGGAAGAGACCCATGCTTGAAGAATTACGTTGTGAAGCTTGTAGCCTTGATGCGTTAGCATTATCGATCCCCGAGCAGCAGCAACTACTCACTGAGCTTGAGGGGTGGTCTATTGTTGTACGTGATGACATCCCCCAGTTGGAAAAAGTGTATGTGTTCAAAAACTTCAAGTTGGCGTGGGCATTTTCTAACCAAGTTGCTCAATTAGCTGAAGCGGAATTCCACCACCCCAGTTTGTTATTAGAGTGGGGAAAAGTGACCGTGACTTGGTGGAGCCATTCCATCAAAGGATTGCACAAAAACGATTTTATCTGCGCCGCAAAATGTGATGGATTAATCGATTAAAACCAATACTATCAATGTTTTAGTTTTAGATCTCGACCTGGTGGTTATTTTCCCTTCGTTGTGCACTTGAAGCTGCAGCAGTGCTGGCTACGTTTGCTCAACCCAGCATAGAGTTTACTTGTGCTCATGGGGATGAGCTCACTTACCGCCTACCTGCAACTTCAACAAGTTGTTTGGATGTATCCGGTCGTTTTTCTACGCAAAAGCCAAACCGTGACCTACACTTTGAAAAGCTCATAATACAAATTTCATATAAACCCAGTGGCTAGGGGCGACGATGGCTTTACAAAAAGTTGTTCATTTCTATGCGTAGGGTTTGACTATGAAAATATCAACGAAAATCATTGCGGCATGTACTATCTTGTGTTCAGTTGGCGTGGTAATCAGCGGTGGTTTTGTTGGGTGGCGAGCATCAGAGCTCTCAAGCCAAGCACTTTATGACCGAGCCGCAAATCAACTTACCTCCGTACGCGAAATCAAAAAGAGTGAAATAACTAACTATTTCAAACAGATCCGTCTGCAAATTGAGACCTTGTCTTCCGAGGTATCGACTCAAGAAGCAATGGATTCTTTTACTCGTTCGTTCTCTCGTTATCCTGCCCACCGTATAACGCCCCAAGATATGGATGCGCTAGAACGGTATTATCGTGATCAGTTTGGTCGTACTTACCGTCAGGAAAACAATGGCAGTCAGCCAAATGAACTTGGTGCATTTGCACAGCTTTCAGAGCAGGGAAAAGCACTGCAGGCTCGCTACATCGGCGTAAACCCTAACGAGCTTGGATCCAAACATCACTTGGATTTTGATTCATTGGGCAGCAGCTATGATGAAGCTCACCGGCGTTATCACGCCTCATTTAGGCGATTTTTAGAAGCGTTTGGCTATTACGATATTTTCCTTGTCGATTTGTCAGGCAACGTGGTTTATACCGTGTTTAAAGAACTGGATTTTGCGACCAATTTATCAACTGGCGCATATCAAAATTCGGGGCTAGGCCATGCATTTGCTAAGGCAAAAAACTTGCAAGAGGGGCAATCCTACCTCGAAGATTTTGCACCTTATTATCCTTCCTATGAGGCAGCGGCTTCGTTTATTTCGGCCCCAATTTTCAAAGAACAGCAGCGGGTAGGCACGCTGATCTTTCAGATGCCGATCGATGTGATCAACAACATCATGACATTTGGCGGTAGCTGGGCTGATGCGGGGCTCGGTAAAAGTGGAGAAACTTACCTTGTGGGGCAAGATGGTTTATTGCGCAGTCAATCACGGTTTTTATTAGAAGATCCTGAGCAATACTTTCAAACCTTAACTGATATTGGTGTTGAGCCTGCCACCATTGAGCAAATCAAAACCAAGGGTTCGGCCATTGGACGTCAACGCATCAAGACCGACGCGGTACGACAGGCATTGGCGGGTGGACAAGGCCTAGAAACCATCAAAGACTATCGTAATGTTGAAGTACTTTCGGCTTACGCACCTCTGGATGTTTTAGGACAAAAATGGGCTATATTAACTGAAATCGATCAATCTGAGGCGTTGCAAGATGTCTCGACTTTAGAGCGTTCAGTATTGCAGACGGTGTTTATTAGTATTGCTGTTCTTGTGGTGCTTTCACTCTTTATTTCTTACATCGTGGGAAGTGGTATATCCAAACCTATCCGCAGTGCGTCGTTAGAGCTGCATCGGATTAATCAGGAGAATGATTTAACCGCGCGTTTAAGTGAAAAGGGTAAAGATGAAATGGCGGAAGTTGCGGTTGCCTTTAACCAGCTATTTAGCAGCTTACAGAAAACCATTGAGCAGTTTGCGCGGGCGACGGAGTCACTCAACGGCAGCACTCATCGTATGTCTTCCAATATGGAGAGCACGCGAGGCGCTGTTGCCGAGCAGAGTATGAGAACAGAATCGGTCGCGGCGGCGGTAAATCAAATGAGTGCTTCAATTGGCGAGGTAGCGCAGTTTGCTAGCCGAGCTGCCGATTATGTGAAATCAGCTAATGATACAGGGTCACAAAGTGTCGACGTCGGGGAAGCGTTGGGAAATGAAATCAGCTTGTTGAGCGATGAGATGAGGATGGCGGTGGAAGCTATTGAGCGGCTCCATAGTGAAAGTAATTCTATTGCTGAAGTGCTTGATGTTATCCAAGGTATCGCCGAGCAGACCAACTTACTGGCCCTTAATGCGGCGATTGAAGCAGCACGTGCTGGCGAGCAGGGGCGTGGTTTTGCGGTCGTTGCCGATGAAGTGCGATCATTAGCAGGGCGCACGCAGACTTCGACTGAAGAGATCCGTAAAAAAATCGATTCGCTACAACATGAAATAAACAGTGTGTCGCAGGGAATTGAAAAGGCCAATAAAACCGTGGTGAAAGGGGTTGAAACCTGCCATTTGAATACGGATATGCTTGCTCAAATCATGTCAATGTTAACCGAACTGAATGACATGAATGTGCAAATTGCTGCCGCGACAGAAGAGCAAAAATCAGTAACGGATGAAATCAGCAGCAGTATTACTTCGATTGCCGATGCTTCACTGTCAGTTTCTGGGCAGGTGAATGATGTTGATGGGGTGCTTACCGACCTTTCTGGGCA
This sequence comes from Vibrio sp. V15_P4S5T153, assembly GCF_963874485.1. Lineage (NCBI taxonomy): Bacteria > Pseudomonadati > Pseudomonadota > Gammaproteobacteria > Vibrionales > Vibrionaceae > Vibrio > Vibrio sp. V15_P4S5T153. Next base: position 593,057 of record NZ_CAWNHR010000018.1, read on the forward strand.
AGCAGAGACACTAAATAGTGAGATTGCTCAGTTCAAATATAAGGCGTAACGCTGTGCACCAATTTCATGTCCAAGCAAGATAGAGGCGGTCACGGCAAATCCAAGAAAGGCGGAAATGAGTACACTTTCAATTGGGGAAAGCAGTGAGATAATCGCAAGTTCAGAAACGCCCAACTGACCGACAATAACGTTGTAAATCAAAATGCCAGCCGCTCGTTTGCTTGTTTCTACCGACTGGCCAATCCAACATGTCGGTGACATTGTCGGCTACCCTAACCCAGCAAACTTTAGTACTCGTTTTAAGGTATGGAGCCATTGCACACCACGAGAATTTCGTAAAAAACGAAATGATTAATTCCACGGCATTGGTAAATGGCACTCTTCATTCATAAACTTTTTATCTACTAAACGCGATGAAATTATTGCACCTCGAGCACGGCTTATAAAGGTGATTGAAATATCAATATCATTGAGTATATAGCTTGTAAAAATCAATTTATTCATCACATTAATTAGATTCTAACCACCAACAAAACGGTTATGTGCTAAACCTATAAGAGTAGGAATATTGTCAATATAGAGAGATAAGCGATGGATCTGTTTGCGGATTTTCGACAAGAGGCTCAACCAAAGAGCCAGGAGAGTCATGAACTTAGTGTTGAAAATAAACCATGGCGAGTACTGCTAGTCGATGATGATGAGCAGATGCACCAGATCACTCGTTTAGCGCTAAGAGGGTTTTCATTTCAAGGACGGCCACTAGAGCTACTGTCTGCTATGTCTGGTCTTGAAGCCAGAGAAGTGCTGAATACTCAGCCCGATATAGCTTTAGCGCTCGTTGATGTAGTTATGGAGACGGAACACGCGGGGTTAGATTTAGTTAGGCATATCCGTGAAGAGTGTAAGAATAGAATCATTCGTTTGGTATTACGTACCGGGCAAGCAGGGCAAGCCCCCGAAGATACGGTCATCCAAGAGTATGAAATTGATGACTATAAAGAGAAAACAGAACTTACCACACAAAAACTCAGAACCCTGCTCTATTCGATGTTGCGATCTTATCGGGATCTTTGTTTGATAGAAGAGCAAAAAGAGGGGCTTAAACGCGTGATTGAAGCCTCAGCGAAGGTACAAAATACCACAACCTTACAAACCTATGCTGAATCGGTACTGAGCCAGCTCACTTCTTTACTTAAACTCCATGCATCGGCATTTTATTGTATCGTTCAGCCTAAATCTGAAGGCGAAGGTTCGTGTGCTTTAACGTTGGCGGCTATTGGAGGATTTGTCGATTTTTATTCTGACTGTGATTTCTCGCGCTTACCTTCGGAAGTGGCTAAGCGCTGCCAGCTTGCACTGCAAAGCAAAATGTCTCATAGCTATGATGATGCCTCTGTACTTTATATGACAGACAGTCGTGGTGTAGAAAATTTACTCTATATTAATTTGCTTGAGCGCTTATCTGAAAATGACGAACGCTTGCTTGAAATCTATATGTACAACATAGGGTTAACTTTTGAAAACTTAAATTTACAGCTTGATTTACGCGAAACATCGAGGGAGCTTGTTTATAACTTAGCCAATGCCGTCGAAGCCAGAAGTAAAGAAACAGGGGCTCACGTACAGCGGGTTTCTCTGATCTGTGAAAAATTAGCCACATTAATGACCCTACCTGAGCAGGATATTTATATGATTAAAAATGCGTCACCCCTGCACGATGTAGGTAAAGTGGCGATCCCTGATAGTATTCTTCATAAACCAGGGAAATTGGACGCTCAAGAATGGGCGATCATGCAAAAACACGTTGAATACGGTGTTGATATCTTAAGTCGTTCAAAACGCAGTTTAATTATCAAAGCGAAAGAGATTGCCGGTTCTCACCATGAAAAATGGGATGGAAGCGGTTACCCAAACCAATTAGCCGGTGAAGGCATTCCTATCAGTGGCAGAATCACAGCATTAGCTGATGTGTTTGATGCCCTTGGCTCGAAACGCAGTTATAAAGATGCTTGGCCGGAAGAGACAATCAAACAAGAAATTGTCGCGCAAAAAGGAAAACATTTTGATCCGATGTTGGTCGATCTGATGCTGGCGCATTGGGATGATTTCATCACTATTCGTGAACAGTTTCCAGACTAGAATCTTTTTTGGAACCGAAAAATAGATCCGTTTTCAGGGAGTAGGATAGAGTGAAAAGCAACCAATTAAAGACGATTGTTGGCTTGTGTACGTCTAGCTTAGCCATCGTTCAGATTCCTTTTGTACAAGCACAAATTGATCCTTCAAATCCCAAACTTAATGAACCTAAACAAATGGTCGCACACCTTGGTGAACTCCCTGGACTGATTAATGCGGATGGTTCGGGGCCATTTGTCGAATTAGTGAGGTACATGGATAAGGTCGACCCTGATACAGAGATCCATATTGAAGTTTTCCCTTTGCATCGAGCTGTACATGGGGTCGTTAATAAGCAAGCTGACTTTGCCTTACCCGCGATTTATGTTGATGATCCTGAAGGAAAGTTACCATTTCGTTTTAGTACGAAGTCGTTCGGTTTAGTGGCACATGTTCTTTATACAAATAAAGCCAATCGAATCACGTCAGAACAGCTTTGGAGCCAGCCTGATAAATACTACGTTGAGGCCGTTCCTAGCTATATACCTTTTGAAGTTGCGCGCTCAAATAGCATCAATGCTTCACTACTTAAAGTAGCCGCTGGACGTATTAATGGATTTGTCTGGGCACAAGAAGAAGCGGATATTGCGCTGAAAAGTTTAGGTTTAGAGAATGTTTCACGCCAACACTTTGCCGATTTCAAGGATGTATTTGTCATTGCTCACGGCTCTAAAGGCGATGAGGTTGATCAATACTTAACGCGAATACTCTCTCAACTAGAGGAAAGTGGAGAGTTGAAAATACTCTATGATGCTATTCACCGTCCTTACGATGATTGGCAACCTTGACCCTCTTACTTTCTATCTATTATTACTTTCTGTCTATTATTACTGCATCATTTATTGCAGCATCATCATTAACAAGTTCAAGGGCTTTAGGGAGAGTAAAAACGTAATGAACACCTTGGCCAACATTAGAACTAAAATCTAGTTTTCCTTGTAATTTTTGAGTCGCTAGATTAAAGACAAGATTCAAGCCAAGCCCTGATCCGCCACGGCCTCTTTTGCTGGTAAAAAAGGGTTCAAAGATTTTATGGTGCAGTTTTGGTTCGACGCCACAGCCATTATCTTTATATTCTAAGAGGATATTCTCTCCTTCCTGTTTGAACGCAATGGTTATGATGGGGTTTTGCTCATCACTAAAAGCGTGGTTGACGCTATTCATCACTAGATTAGAGACTATTTGAGTCAATACTCCAGGTAAGCTGTTCATGGTTAGTCCTTCATCGCCCTCAAGTACGGGGGTAACAGGGATTTTCCTGGTCTCGGGATGAAGACTGGCGATAAGCGCGCTTAATACTTGGTGGATTGAGAATTGACTACGACTCTCAGATACCTGATCGACCGCTGTTTGTTTAAAGTCTCGGATCAGTTTGGCAGCACGATTTAAGTTGCTTTCAAGCATCGTATTGGTTTCATTCATTCTCTGCATCAATTCAGAAAACTGCTGGCTTGTGAGCGTTTGGTTGGCGAAGGCGCTATTTAGCTCTTGTGTGACCTCAATGATTACCGAACTTGCTGTTACCGCGATACCTAATGGCGTGTTGACTTCATGTGCCACCCCTGCAACTAAACCACCTAAAGCCGCTAATTTCTCAGATTCAATCAACTGTGTTTGCGTGGCTTTTAGTTGCTCAATACTATTTTCCAGATCGCAGGTTCGTTTGGCGACTTGACGCTCTAAGTTTTGGTTAAGTTTTTGTAGTTCAAGCTGCGCCAGTTTTAGCTCGGTAATATTAATGGCTGTGCCCCGTAACCCGAGAAACATATCCTTCTCATATCGTGCTACTGCTTGAAACATCAAATATTGCTTACAATCATTGATGATAATTGTCTCTTCACACATTGAAAACGAGCAGTGTTTAGTAATGGATTGGAGTAATTTTTTCATATCTCGCAGTGAATCAATCTCTGAAAGTAGTGGCTTGCTATTTTCACAGATCTCCAAAGCTTGACGCATGGGTTCGGAAGTGTAAATCAATCTGTCAGTATTATCCGTCTCCCATAACCAGTCGGATGAGACGTCCGTAAAATCGGCTAATCGTTCTTGTTCAAGTTTTATATTACTGTACAACGTAGTTACATTTCCGGTAATTTTATTGGTCTCATCGGCTAGCCAAGTGAGTTCATCGTTATGCCCCATAATCCATTTTTTATGAGGAAGTTTTAGTGGTTTTGGTGGATGGCGAGGGTTGTACTTGCGTAAGTATTGAGCAATAGCGAAGACACGTCGATTTACGCTCTCATGGAAAATCATCAAAATAGCGTAACAAATAAAGGCAGTCTTAATCGCGTTCACGACCAATATCAGTAGAAACTGCTTGATTAAGTAGTTGTAGATTTCTTGAGCATTAGACTCAACGTAGATCTCACCAATCTGCTCTTTGGCTTCTGTTTTTGGGTTGATATAAAGCATGGGATAACGGTGTGCGACTAATTGCTCCATCACTTTTTCTCCGGCACTGAATTGATAACCGCCAGACGTGATTTCCAAATAATCAATTTTAGGCAAGTTCACTAAGCCATCTAAGCGCTGTTGAAGCGTCACGAGATCATAATTCCATAAAGAAGCGGCAAGCAGTTCGGCATGAACGAATTCTATTTCGTGATGACGCTGAGCCACATCATCGAACTCTCTGTCATAGTCGAAATATGTTTGTGCTAACGTTGTCATCAGGGTGACAGCACCACTTAAAATGACAAGGAAAAAAATGATCCTGCGACCAATACGACTCGATAGTGGGTTATCAATGCTTTCATTAAATGTTCGGCTTTTGTTCATCCTGCTTCTCATTTTTTTGAGTGATAATTTGAGTATAGATGTCACATGGGAAGTGTGGATAACATCTTATTGACTACACTATAAAAAAATAGCCAAAACATTGGAGGCAGTTCATGCGTTGGATATGGATATGGATATGGATATTGTGTGTGATAAGTGCGCCCGTGATGGCGGGAAACGTACTTTTAATAGAGAGCTACGAGCAAGGTTATGAATGGGATGCTAGCTATGTATCCGCCCTTAAGCAGTCGTTAACGCCTGCGCATGAACTGCATACCTTTGAGATGGACACCAAACGTGTACCAGCGAGCCGTTATTCACAAATCGCCGAACAAGCCTTTAGCCGATATCAGCAACTGAAACCACAGGTGGTGGTTTTAGGTGACGACAATGCGTTGGTTTATATGCTGCCGAAACTCTACAACGAGCCAATCTCAATCGTGTTTCTGGGGATTAATTCAAACCCACGAAAATTCATGGCTCAATACCAAGGGCAAGCCAAAGTGACCGGTATTTTAGAGCGCCCTCTCTATGTGAAAACCATGGGAGAAATTGGCCGGATGCTCGATAAAGATAAGCGTAAAGTACTGGTGTTATTTGACTCGGGTAGTACGGCGAGTATTGCGTTGGAATTTATGCAAACCCAAGCGAGTATGATTGAAAAGAATTTAGGCATTGCGACAGAGATAGCTTCAGTGGCGACAGAGAAAGAATGGCAGACAAGAATAAGCACAGCTAAAGAGCAAGGATTTGGCGCCATAGTCGTGGGGCTTTACCAAACCTTGGTCGATGAGAGCGAAAATAATGTGCCAGCGGATACTGTATTAACGTGGACAAACCAACATACAGAGGTTCCTTTATTTGGTTTTTGGGATTTTTCGATCGGTGCGGGCAAAGCGGCTGGGGGTGTTGTGTTAGCGGGTCGTGATCAAGGCGAAATGGCGGGCAAAACGGTGTTACGCATTTTAAATAATAATGAAGACGCAAGCCGCATTCCTATCCAAATCGGCCAACAAGGGCGTGCTATTTACCATCAGGGAGAAATGTCCCGTTGGGGGTTAAGCGTGCCGGAAGGATGGATGAAGATTGACTGACTTTGATGGGACTGTATTGAATTGTCGAATTCAGCATTACGTCTAAAATAAAAAAGCAGAGAGGCGGTGACCTGTCTGCTTTTTCTTCATTACAGTTTATTAAACAGCCAATGGCATTTCATTTGATGGATCATGTTTACTGTAAACACGAATCAAACCAACCACAGCAAACACAGACATCAACAGCATCAATGCGCCAAGTGGCATCTGGTCATGAGCTGGAATAGCCGACGCTAAAAGGGTGGCTAAACCAGCCCCAAGGTTTTGCATACCGCCTAACACAGCACCTCCTGTTCCTGCATGGTAAGGCAGTGGTGTTAACGCTCCAGTGGTCGCTGCGGGAAAGAGAATGCCTGCACCGAGAAAATAGACAGTGGCACCACCAATTAGGGTCAATGCGCTGGTTTGCCCCAACACTCCAGGAACAAACACCACCAATGAACCTAATGCTATCGCTACCAAGCCCACATACAAGGCGCTTTTTTCGTTGAAGTTCAACGCAATAACACTCGATAGCGCCGCACCAACTAAATAACCAGGGATCGGTAAGACAAACAATAAGCTGACGGTGGTGGCAGGCAGTTGCAAAACGCCACCAAGTAATACACCTGCAGCGGCTTCAAACACCGCGACGCCAGAGAAAGTCGCCACGAGACAAATTAAATACCCTTGGAAACGTTTGTCACTCAACACATAGCGATAGCTGTTTGCAACCGATTCGTGTCTGCGAGCCGCTTTAGGCAATGTTTCTACCATACTCGTCATCATAGTGATCACCACGGCAATCGCGAATAGGGATAAAAATAAGTAACTAGAGCGCCAGCCAAAACTTTCTGTTAAGTACCCACCAAGAACAGGAGCAATGAGTGGCGAAAAAATAACGCACATGCTGATAAGGCTATTGGCCTTATGCAATTCTGCTCCTGAGAAACAGTCTCGAGTAAGGGTTCGAGACATTGCGCCACCACACCCAATGCCAAGCCCTTGAATAAAACTACCGACCAAAAACCAATCGTATTGGTGAGCAAATAATGCGAGTAGCGATCCTGCAATATAAATCAGCAACCCAGCGATAATAATCGGTTTGCGTCCTAGACGGTCTGACAATGGACCATAGACAAATTGTGATAGTCCATAAGGGATTAAATAACATGCCATGACCGCCTGCAGTGATGCAGGAGAAACTAAAAATTCTCCCGCCATATGGCCAATGGAAGGGACGTACATCGTTTGTGTCATTTGGCCGACAGCGGTCAAAATCGCAATTAAAAATGTGAGTTTCACTAACGGAAACGATGCGGACATGGTCTATCTCCTGCACAATGGTGCAACTACGAAATATAATTAATATGAATAATGAAACTAATGGCCAGCGTTAAAAGTATCGCTCTTTCGGCGCGAGATATTAGTGAGGCTAGGCGCTTTTATCAATCTAAAAGTGTGAAGTTGAGCAAGATAAAAATCTATGATTTGAATTAGAAAAACTAATCATTATTCGGGTGGTTAAAGAGAAATGAAAGACGGTTCCAATGCCTGTGTTGAGTATGGCTCTTGGTGTCTGATAATGTACCTAGTTTTTCTATTGCTTTTGCGCTGAACAGTGACTAATATTTAATGCAAATGAGAATTAATATCATAAAGGTGTGATTAATGATGTTACCTTTACTTGCTGCATTATTATTTATAGTGGGACTTGGCAAAAAGTTGTCGGTTCCAAATTCGTGGCTCTTCTACTATGCACTTTCTGTTGTATTGTTAAGCTGGCTATTCAGTATGAACCCCATTTTTGTCCTGATCCCGTTATTTATCTTGTCACCTTGTCTTATCCACTATCGACATATCAAGGCGATTAAAATGGCTTATGTGGGCTGTCTGCTGCTGTCTTTTTTCGTCTCTTGGCTTGTGTAAACCAATCCATGTCTTTTCTCGCCAGACATTCCAAGTAGTTTGGGGATAGTATTTGTGAAAATCATAAGGTAGGATCGCCGGCCTTTTTCTGATGCTAGGAGGTAGCGATGTTTATTGGTTTTGACTATGGAACGGCGAACTGTTCTGTCGCAATGATGCAAGATGGGCAGCCAACATTGTTACCCATAGAAGGTAAAAGCCACTACATTCCTTCGACAATATGCGCCCCGACGCGAGAGTCCATTTCTGAGCATCTGTTCCGTCATCATAATATTACGCCAAGCGATAAAATTGGTGAGCAAGTACTTCGCCGCGCGATCAATGTGAATAGAGAAGAGAGTATTGAACTTGCCGCGCAAGACATTGCCTTTGGCCAAGCGGCGCTCGATCTTTATCTGCAGGATCCGCGCGATATTTATTACGTTAAATCCCCTAAATCATTTCTAGGCGCGGCAGGTTTACGTGATGTGCAGGTCAGTTTTTTCGAAGACTTGGTGTGCGCCATGATGGTCAATATTAAGCATAATGCAGAGCAGCACCTTCAGCGCACCATCCAAGATACTGTGATTGGTCGTCCTATTAACTTTCATGGCCGAGGTGGTGAAGAGGCCAATCGACAAGCGGAATCTATTTTACAACGTGCGGCGAAACGCGCAGGTTTTCAGCACATCAGTTTTCAGTTTGAACCCGTTGCGGCGGGTTTAGAATATGAAGCGACTCTGGTGCAAGATCAAACCGTACTGGTGGTTGATATCGGTGGTGGAACCACCGACTGTTCATTGCTAAAAATGGGGCCGAGTTGGCGAGGGCGTGACGACCGCACCGCGAGTTTGCTTGCGCATAGTGGCCAACGGGTCGGAGGCAATGATCTTGATATCTATATTGCTTTCAAACAGTTGATGTCTTTTTTTGGATTAGGAAGTAAAGCCATTTCTGGCATTGATATGCCGATCACGCAGTTTTGGAACCCGATTGCAATTAACAACGTGGAAGCGCAACGTGACTTCTATGCTCAGCAAAACTTGGCAGCATTGAAATTGCTACACAAAGAGGCGCAGCAACCAGAAAAGTTGGCGCGTTTGCTGAAAGTCTATTTTGAAACGCTCGGCTATCAAATTGTACGCCGTGCAGAAGAGGCAAAAATTGCTCTATCTGATCTTACGCAATGTCAGGTGGTGCTCGATCTTCTTTCTGAGCAGATCGAAGTGCAAATTGAGCGTGAGCAAATGATCGACGCCATTGAATCCCCTAAAGCGAAAATGGTGGAATTGGTCAAAGAAGCGGTTGAACAAGGTGGCGTAAAGCCGGATGTTATCTTTATGACGGGCGGATCTGCTCGTTCTCCAATATTACGCCAAGCGGTAGAGCAGCAACTGCCCCACGTACCCGTTGTCAGCGGTAACTACTTTGGTTCAGTGACTGCTGGTTTGGCTCGTTGGGCTGAGATTTGCTATCGCTGATATGAGCGCTTAGCGCTTCGTTTTTGATGCGTTGGGGGCCGGTAATGTTGCGAATGATCGTGTTTCATTAAAACATTACTGGCAACCAAGCTACCTAAGCTTATCAACCCTAATCCGATCCAAGTCAAAGGCGTTGGCATCTCACCAAAAACGGGAATCGCCAACAAGGTTGCCACGACTGGTGTTGCAGAGCCAAAGGCAGCGGAGCGTTCTGCGCCGAGTGTTGAAACTGCATATAAATAGGTAAATGCTGCAATGAGCCCCGCCCCGACACCTTGTAGCAGTGTGTGTCCCGCCAGTTCTTTCCACGGCCAGTGTGCAAAAGAGTGTGTGGCTAAGTAGCTATCGACGATGCCTAAAGCGATTAGAACGGCCAATAAAATAGTAGAAAGTAAAGCAACCCATCCCGCGCTGACGAGCGCATGCAAATTCGCTACCCGCGCACAAATCGTAAACACTGCCCACATCAGGCTGCCGGTTAAAAACATCAAATGTCCGGTCAAACGGTTTGACTCAAAATCAGTGGCACTTGAATAGAGGAAAATACCAACCCCTGCCACCACTAAAGTCAGCCCAGCTATTCGATGGCGACTTAACGGCTGTTTAAACAGCAACACCGCGATACCCGAGACAAACAGCGGCAGCACGCCCGGAACAAGCGCGCTACCATCAGAAACCGGAACGTAGTGCATCGCATGGCTTGTCACTAGTAAATAGGGCAATCCACAGCCAATAAATAGACCAATTAAGTAACGCATAGGTACATTTTGCAATTGATGTCGAGTTCTCCAAACCAATGGAGAGAGCAACAAAGCGGGCAGTAAAAAGCGCGTTAATGCAATATCCGCAGGGGTTAATAGGCCGCTCGCCCCTGCCTTTAAAGAGAGGAAAAAGCCGGACCATAATAACAGTGTGGTGCCTATCGCGAGGTAGCCATAAATCATAATTTCATTCACATCAATGGATGGTTTCTCACCATTATCTATGGTTCGGCTTACTTTTATCCGGCAAGTTCACCCTTATTGCTAGATGGTTTAGCACTTATCCGCTATAAATTAGCAAAATGTTAGTGGATTTCATCAAGGATCGAGTAATGGATAGAATAGACCGCCGCATGTTGACCTTATTACAAACAGAGGGACGCTTAAGCACCGCAGAGCTTGCAGAAAAGGTTGGATTATCACCTTCTCCCTGCGCAAGACGCTTGAAACGATTAGAGGAGAGCGGGATCATTGATGGCTATCAAGCTCGCTTAAGCCGGCAAGCTGTCGGAGTTGGTATGACGGTTTTTGTTGAAGTTAGCCTGAATAATCATCAAGCCGCTTCCATTGATAGTTTTGAAGAGGCAATCAAAGAGATGGAGGAGGTGATCAGCTGCCATGTGGTTTCAGGTGCGTATGATTACTTGCTGGAAGTCGTTAGTGCCAATTTATCAGGGTACGAAGCATTTACGCGTCAGTTACAGCGGCTCAACAATGTAAAAGATATGCATACCCACCTCGCCATGCGTCAAGTGAAAGCCGCTACCGCGATGCCTATTTGGGTTTAGAGACAGCACTTGCGTGCTGTCTTCAGGGTCAGACGTGCTTATTCAAATTGAAATGACGCGAGAGAGTTTTTACTGATTTCGTTGGCAATCAATTGATGGATGGCCGTGGTAGGGTGCGTCACGCCCCAAAATACGTATTTGTCAGAGCTATGGTAAGCGCAATCATTGGTTAAGCTATGACGGTACAAGTAATCTAAAGCTGAATTGCGATTGATGTTGAGGCATGCATCGGTTGCATTTTCAAAGCCGTATTGCTGTGGATTGGCTGTGAGGTTTTCAAACAAGCTATGAGCATCAAACAGGATGATATTTACCCCTTGCATCTGATAATACAGTGCTTGTTGCTGAATAAACGCATTGAAGGTGGTGATCTTAGCGCTGACTTTCGCTATCTCTTCTGCTGTTGAATATTTGAACTGCGGGGCTTTGGTTGCATCGGGCAGGGTGAGTAGAATAATATTTTTGGCCCCTGAATCCACAAGACGAATCATCGCGCTGCTAAAATCTGCTTTGACTTCATATACTTCACGGTTGTAATTCATAAAGTCATTTAAGCCAAATTCAAGGGTAAAGAGCGTATTTTCTGGCTGGTAGTTTTTGGCCATTGTCATGTAATTTAGATAAGAGCGGACTTGATCGTTCACACCTGTCAGCGCGATATATTGATTACGCCCTGCGGCACCGCCAATCGCCCAGTTATATACAGGTAAATTGTGCATTTTTGCTAAATACTCTGTCCACACCAAACCATTGGAAAAGTGTCCTAAAAACCAAGAGTTAGGATTGGGAAATTTCCATTGTGACGCATTGAATATATTTCCTGTATCCGAAAGGCTGTCACCTATGGTCACCATTTTATTAATGACGGGTTTGGCATTTTGTTTATCGTTAGTCCAGATCGAATGATTGTATGAGAACCTATTGTCTGCTGCGAAATAAGTAATATCTGCCGAATCGTGACTGACGCCAAGTGTCTCTTCACAACGCTGCTTTATTTCATATTGTGAGGCGTCGGTATAAAACATATTTTTAAAGCGCACAGATGACCACCAGTAACCACTAATGGTGTAGTCATTTCCTTGTTCATCCAATGCCCACTCCCAATCTGTTGCTGGGTCATCATGATTGCCAGCGGGCCGATACCAACAGCGTACATAAGTGTAGGTTTGCTTATTTTGCGTATTCATTACGCCATAAGCGGTAACTGGTTCTGAGGTGGTATCCGTATTTTCTGCAATCGCCATGGAGAGTGGCAATATTGCGGTCATCAATAACGTCATTAGTTTCATATTTTTTTCTTATTGGTTTAGGCACGTATCTACTAAAGAATAAGTGCGAAAGTGAAATTAACAAACTGGTCAGACCTATTTTGGGTTTATGGTGTTAAGCGTCAATCAATAAACGACTATGCTGAGCATTATTTGGTATTAAGATCAAACAATGGACTGTCAGTGAAGAAAATACGAAAGGGTTTTTATAAATCCTAATTTAGATAAATAACAATAAGGTTTTGCTTTATTAATTTGTCCTAATGTTAAATTTCAGTAGTTTAATAAAAATATCAATAAAATTATAATCAGTCAATATGTGTAAAAATTAAACAGTTTTATTGTGATTTTAAGCCACATTAAAAATCATTTCTCTTTGTGTTTGTTATTTTAAGATCTATTAATAATTCGCCACAAAGGTACCAAAAAACCAATGTCCTTTTATTTTGTGGTCTGAAAAAATAAAAAATGGGTATTCATTTTCTTTTAAATACCGTGATAACAATAAAAATGCTTACGAGGTTTATATGTCAATAAACAGAAGAAAAGCACTTAGCGCTATTGCCATTATGTCAGGCTTGGTATGGAACACCGCTCAAGCTGACGTGAATCAGCCGCAAGGTTTGGCCATTGAAATGTTCAGTGAGCTTCAGGATGACAGCCAAATCAATTACTTCAATGCGAGCTATTGGTTACAAGGAGAGGTTGAGCCCCCGACACTAATGCAGATTCGTGACGATGTACTGAACCAACATATGCGCTATTTTGTCGATTTCAGTACGATTGAAGGCGAGTCGCAAAAGACAGAGGCGAAAGCACTGCTCAGGAAAAAACTGGGCTTAGCGTTTGCCAGTGACTTTTTGATCATCAGTGAACACAAAGGAGAATTGTTGTTCACACCGTTAGATGACGAGAATGATGCCAACATTCGTCTACTGGAAGCCGCCCCAATTGCCCATTCTCGTCAGCGCCGTAGTACGGCCAGTATGGTGTCAAATAGTGGTTCGGAAACCAACTCTTTGCCACACGTCGCGTTTTATTTGAATGTCAATCGGCCTATTACTGATAGTGAATGTACGTTTAAGAACTCACATCTTTGGGATCGAGGCACGCGAGTGTTTTGCGATAACCCCAATATCTCTTTGATCTATCGAGTTAATTTAGAGCGTTCATTACAATATGGCACGATTGGTTCAGCGACGCCGGATGCAAAAATTGTTCGCATCAGCTTAGATGATGATACAACGGGTGCTGGCATCCATCTCAATGATCGTCTTGATTATCGTCAATCGGGTGCTGATTACGTGACATTAGATGCTTATTTCCGAGACTGGTCGACTGATGCCATCGCTCAAGACTACCAATTTGTATTTAACTCTTCGAACAACAAAGCGCAGATCTTAAAAACGTTCCCGAGAGAAAATCTCAATGCCGAATATGAAGTCAAAGAGGTATCCGGCTTCCAGCTAGGAGTGAGTGGTGGTGTCGAGGTTAGTGCTGATGGACCTAAAGGCAAGCTAGAAGCCAATGCCAGCTACAACCAAAGCCGTTGGTTAACCTTTAAAACGCACGATTATCGTGTTGAACGTAGCACCAATAACGCGCAAAACGTCAGCTTTAAATGGAATCGTAGCCAATACGCGACTGCCGAATCGATGTTAAATCGTTCAACGGATGCGCTGTGGGTCAATACTTATCCTGTGGATACCAACCGCATTAACCCGATTGGTTACGCGAGCTTTGTACCAAAAATGGATGTGATCTATAAAGCCGCTCCTAATGCAACAGGGACAACGGAATTTACCATTGATTCTTCGGTCAATATTCGTCCCATTTATAACGGTGCTTATAAGCATTATTATGTTGTAGGTGCGCATCAGTCCTACCATGGTTTTGAAAATACGACGCGCCGCAGAGTGAGCAAAAGTGCTAGCTTTACTGTCGATTGGGAGCACCCAGTATTCACTGGCGGTCGTCCAGTGAATTTGCAATTGGGCAGCTTTAATAATCGTTGCGTTGATGTGGCTGATAATGGCGCGCTCTCTGCCTCAAGCTGTGATGAAACCAAAAACTCACAATCTTTTATTTATGATCAGTTAGGTCGTTATGTGAGTGCAAACGACATCCATCAATGTTTGGATGGACAATCACTGGGTCAATTACAAACCTGTAGTTCGAGTTTAAGTCAGCGTTGGGAATGGATAGAAAACAGCGATAAGCTGAGTAATGTTTTCTCTCATGAGTTACTTGGTCATGATAAAACCAGCGGTGAGTTAGGTTTGTATGCTGATGGCAATGATCAGGTAAGTGTGCGCACCATTACCGCTTACACCAACGTATTTCATTCAGATAGTGAATCGGCCGTATTTGGGTTTACATCGGGTTCATTGGCCTTACAAGATGTTGGTCAATCGGGGACACTGTATATTCGCCATGGCGCTGCGATTGATGCAATTGGTACGCAAGCCAATGCGATGCAAGGCGGTGAAAGTGGTAGTTTGACTGAAATTGATCTGAAACGCGTGACGCAAATAACCGTTACTTCGGGTGAGTTCAAGTACGGTGGCAACCATTTACTCCGTATGACTTTTAAGCTTGATGATGGTTCAACCAAAGTAGTGGGGTCAAAAGACTACGCAATCAGTACCCACGATGAAGTGTTTGAGCTGCCAGCCGGATCGGCAATTCGGCAAGTCAAGGTTTGGTCTGAAGGTTGGTTAGCCGATGGTATTCAATTTATTATAAAATAGCGCAATCAGTTCATGATTGAGTAGTAAAGAGCGCTCATGCTTTTGGCTTAATTAGCTAAAACGTGAGTGCTCTTTTTGTTAATGCGATGTTAATTTTATCTGTTGTTTTTTTTAGTTCATTCACGAAGCTGGTAAGCCGACATGAAATAAAGTGCTTTTCTTCTAAAGTTAGGGTGCTCCTCAGAGGTCTAATCTCTGGTGTGGTAACGGTAGGCTAGATGTATGCCGCGCCTAAACCAGGCACTACAATAAGAAGGAATTTACTTTGAAAAAAACGATTATTATTGCTGCTTTTTGTCTGCTGAGTACCACGGCGCTGGCGGCAACCAGCACGGTGGCGTTAAGTAAGACAGGCTATACCCAAACCCAGTACCCTATTGTGTTAGTTCATGGCTTATTTGGTTTTGATACGCTGGCCGGAGTCGATTATTTCTACGGCATTCCGCAATCACTGACGAAAGATGGCGCAAAGGTCTACGTGGCTCAAGTCTCAGCAATCAACAGCTCTGAGCTAAGAGGTGAACAACTATTGCAACAAGTGGAGTCACTTTTAGCCGCCACTGGCGCTCAAAAAGTTAACCTGATTGGCCATAGCCATGGCGGACCAACGGCTCGCTATGTTGCATCAGTTCGGCCCGATCTTGTGGCGTCCGTGACTAGCATTGGTGGTGTGAATAAAGGCTCAATCGTGGCAGATTTAGTGCGTGGGCACATTAAAGAGGGCTCCATTTCTGAAGCGATTACCGTCAAAATGGCGCAAGGATTGGCGGGTTTGGTTGGCCTTCTTTCTGGGGGAAGTAACCTAGAGCAAGATCCTTTAGCCTCCTTAGAAGCTTTAACTACCCAAGGTTCGCTAGCGTTTAATCAATACTACCCAGAAGGCGTTCCAAGCAGTGAATGTGGTGATGGTGAATTACTGGCTGACAATGGTGTTTATTACTATTCGTGGACAGGATCTTCGACCTTTACCAACCTCCTTGACCCAACTGATGCTGCGATGATGTTGACTGGGCTTGTCTTTAATGGCCCTAATGATGGTTTAGTCGGCGTATGCAGTACTCACTTGGGTAAGGTGATCCGCGATGATTACCAAATGAACCACTTAGATGAAATCAACGGCTTGCTTGGGATACACCACCTTTTTGAAACTGACCCCGTTACCTTGTATCGCCAGCACGCTAATCGATTGAAGCTTCAAGGTTTATAACTTCGAGGTTGATAGTCTCGAGCTTGATAGTTTCGAGGTTTATAACTTCAAGTTTTGTAACATCAAACTTTATAAGGATTGGCTATGAAAAAGCCCGCACTATTTGGTTTTATCGTGATCATCTTGGGGAGCATCGGTGCGGTGCTTTTTCTGCAAAAGCCAGTATCATCACAGAGCGCGTTACAAACGCCATCTCAACAAGATACGCAGATAGACAGTGCATCGAGTCTTGATTTAATTCACTATTTTATCTCTACATTAGGAGAGAGTTCATTACCTGAGGTTGAGCTGCGCATTGCCCAGCATGCTGAGCAGGATGAGGGCGTAGTGATCGATCCAATGCTTTTTGAACAGTTTATCCAGTACAAACAAGCATTAGCTGAGTTAGAGGCTAATTCTTCCATCGCCAATCTCGATCTTGCTACCTTAGCTGAGATCAATCAGCAGTTACTGAAAATACAAAGTCAATTTTTTAACGTTGATCAGCAAAGTATGTTGTTTGGTGAAGAGAATGCGTTACGAAATTTAGCGTTAGAAAAGCTGCGCATTAAAGCTCAAGCAGTAGATTCATATGATGAGCAGTTGCAGTGGCAAACGTTATTAGCGCAGCAGCCAGAATACATTCAGCGCAGTGAACGCAATGTACAACTACTGCCAGCACTCAACGCGAGTCGCCATTTGTCCACGCAAGAGCAATACTTAGCTTGGAACGAGTTGGTTGGCGAACAAGGAGCACAGCGGTTAACGCAGCTTAGTGAACAACGAGAGCAGTTTTCTCAGCATCTCGAAAACTATCTACAACAGCGTTCGGCGGTGCTTGAAAATACGCGCTTGAGCCAAGATGAAAAAAATCAGCAAATTACGCAACTGCGTACCCAAACGTTTGAGGTTAAACAACTCAAACGCGTCGAGGCTTTGGAAAGGTTACGTGATCAATCGCTTTAATTCTGTTTATCCAATAAAGAAGAGCGCGACCGAAGCCGCGCTCAAGTTCTCTAAGAGAAAATAGAATAGGTGGTTACAAATTAACCACAATGGTGTTAGTCACTGTTGCACCTTTGTCATCCATCACTTTAATTTTCACTTCATGTTTTCCAGAGCTTGGGAAAATGGCGGTGAAGAGTTTGCCACGTTTTATTTTTCCATTCGGCAGGGTCCATTCCGTATCGACAATACGCCCATCGCTATCGCTGCTGGTTGACCACATTGTTACCCAGCGTCCAAGGTGGATGTACTTAGCACTGGCTTGCGGTAATGCGTTAGGCACTTCAACCTGTATTGTGCGCGTAGTGGTGTTGGTTGCGCCTTTATCATCCGTTACGGTTAGGCTTACTGTGTATTGCCCTGCTCTGGTGTAGCTCCAGCTTGGCGCCATTTCGCTGCTCATTTGGCCGTTACCAAAATCCCATGCGTAACTGACTAGCTCGCCATCTTCATCATGGCTGTAGTTGAAAGCGCTGACGGATAAACCGTCGGTTTTAAGCTCAAAGTTGGCGACAGGAGCTTGGTTTTGTTCGCTGACTTTTGATAAGCGAATTACGCCGTACTCATTGTCTTGGCCTTGGTTGAGGATGTCGATCATCAAGCCAAATTCCGTTAACTTACGTCCAGCATCTGGTACTAATGGTGAGCTGTAATCCGCGCCATCAGAGAAGTTACCATTACCGATTAAGCTTGTGTCTTCGAGCACATCACCATCGGCAGCGACTAAACGTAGAGGTGTTTGATCTTGCAATGAGAAGGTTGCATCTCGCACTTGGAAGCGCGTTTGTGCGGCCTCACCGGTTTTTGACCAAACCAATGCGTTTTGATCCGCATCGACGACACCTAACCAACCTTCACCTGGGTGGTTACCTACCCAGTTATCCGTGTAAGATTCATCCACATACCAAACCAGTAGGCCGGGTTCGAAAGTCATCAACTGGCCCATGCGTTTGATATTGGCTAAGCCTTGGTCGACGTCATTGTGGCTACGCCATTGCAGTAAATAATAGTGTGGCGCTTCATGGAAGCCATTGTTGGTGGTGTAACCTTTAAAGGCGAAGGTGGATGTTCCTTCGGCATCATCAATAAGGGTTTGCTGCCCGTCGACCTCTAACTGTAGGTTATCAAGGTAAAGACCTTCCATGGCTAAGCCGCCATCAGTGACATAGTCAAAGCTGAGTGTCACTTCTTGGCCTGCCCACTGGGAGACGTCAAATATCGCATCGACCCAACCATCCGACTGACCAGCAATAGCAGGTACAAGCCCTGTATTGTACGGGTCATCCATGGTGGTGATGTTACCTGCAATCGCTTTACCATTGATCAGTACGCGTGCAAAGTCGTAGTCTTTTTCAATCTGATACCATGCTTTAAAATTAAGCGTAGCTTGTTCACCAGCAGGGATAGAAAGCTTACGAGACATGCTATTTTTCAGATCATCGCCTCGGTTTGAATAAAAAGCGGACGAACCTTGATAAGGCTTCACCCCATCAACACGCTTCAGTGGTAAATCAATCTTCACCATATTTGGTCGAGCATTGTCAGTGGTTTGGAAGAGGGTAAATACGCGAGGATTTTTCTCTAACTCTGCAATCGAAATTTGATCGTCATTGATCCAACGACCACCGACCGCTTTTTGTAAGAACTGTTTAGACCAAGAGCTGAATGCCGTCGGTTGTGTTCCGCCAATTTTTCCGGCCCAACTGCCAGAAGACATGATGGACCAATAGGAAACTGGCTCACCTTTACCTGTGTATTGGGTATCGTATTCGTCAGGCAAACCTAAATCGTGGCCATACTCGTGTGCGCAAACCCCAGCGGCCGCATCAATCGGTTGCATGGTGTAATCAAAGGCGGCATATTGGCCGTTAAAGCGATCTGGAAGCGTACTTTTTGTGCCTTGAAGGACATAAGGTTGGCCGAGATTATAACGGTGGGACCATATGGCGTCAGGTCCAAGCACACCGCCGCCGGCTTCTTCACCAACGGATGCATGGAACACCATCAAGTGATCGATTACGCCGTCCGGTTCGCGGAAGTTGCCATTACCATTGTAATCGTAACGATCTTCAATATCGTAATCGGCCAGATTAATACTAGGGTCTTGCGCCAGTTGGTTCAGTGCTTCGCGTACCAACTCTTGCGCATTCATATCTTTGTCTGTTGTTGCCGAGTTGCCCCCGTAAAACGCGGCGTTTTTAGACGCGCGATACCAACCTGCGGCTTGCCCGGCCACACTGTAGCTTTGCCCAGACTCGCTTTCATAATACTGACGCATCGAGATGAAATTTTCTCCATTAGGGCCTGCATAGCCCGCATCTGAAAAAAGCAGATCTTGATAGTGAGGTGGATTGTAGCTGGCATAGAGCATTTCAGTATGCTCTTTGGTCAGGCGGTTATCGTTCCAAGGTAAATCGGGAAAATCAATTAAAAGCGCTAATACCTTATCGGTGCGTTTGGTGCTGATATCGAGAGCAAAAACGCTGGCTTTTTGGTGGCCTTTTTGTTTTTCAATGGTTTTTAATACCCGTGCGCGTTGCTCAAGAGCTTGCTTACCAAATTGCGCATCGCCGTGGAAGCCCGATTTGATTTTCTGCTCTAAATAACGATCCAAGGCATCGCGCTTGATTGCATCGGTAGCATTGCCATCCACAACACCGTTACGCACTAACATTTCAATGAGTTTATCTTCATTGACTACCCCTAAATCAATCGGGGTGTGCGCATAAGCACTGACGTTAAATAGTGTTACCATTGCTGACGCAAGCAAGGTTTTCCTTATGTGTTTCATCTGCTTTCCTTATTTTTCTTTCTGTATTTATGGTATTAACAATTTCACTGAACTGATTTCCATACGACTGAGCGCTATAGAGAATAAATGGCTTTCATCGCCATAAAATAGAATTCATGGACGCAATGAGTGGCTGGTATATTCTTATCTAGGCAAGTTTTCTGAGTGTTATTCAGTGAAGATTGAACGGGTGATTTAGTCGCTCTTCGGCGGAGAAATACACGCTTCTTCTTGATGAGTTGTCGAATTGAGAGACTTTTCTTTGTGGTGTTTTCTTTGTAGATAAAGGGCAAGTGCTTGTTGTTGCTGTTCTGATGTCAGCCCTTCACATATCACACCTCGTTCGATTAATGAGGCGAGCAACCGTTCATCATCAACTGAAGATTGAGCAAGGCTAATTGATGAGTAACTAATTAATAAAAAATAAATTAAATGTTTCACAGTATATCCATATAATGTGTGAATTATTCGTAACAATCTATATATCAGTCATACGCATAGCAAGTGTAAATAATTGTTGTTTTGAAATAACATCATATTTTAAACATAACTAGTTAACATTTGGTTTGTTTTTAATTGATAAATATGTCGGTTCTTTATTCTTAAATTTAGAATTAATAATTGATGGATTTGTATTTTATTCTTAGTGATGAAGATGAAATTCTTTAGATAAATAAAGTGATAGGTTAGAATTCAATCGAAAGTAAATGTTGGGTCAAAACCAACAATGACTAATAATAGGTTTAGTATTTTTAATAATATGAACTTTGCTAAAAGATGATCTTAGTTCAATAAATAATTCATCATTTAAGCCTGCATTTAAGAGTCATTAACTTGTGGCGTTGATGAGCCAAGTGGCAAAGGTATCGTTGCCTGGACACCTTGCAGCCATTGAGCAAACGTGCTTTATTGAAATCAGTGACTGATTATTTTGGAATGTTTGCATTATGTGCCGCTGGCTCGCCTACCAAGGAACTCCTATCTACCTCGATCAACTGGTTTATCAACCGGAACACTCTCTCGTGCACCAAAGTTTAGAAGCGCGTAAAGCGGTCACCCGTGTCAACGCTGATGGGTTTGGGCTGGGTTGGTATACCGAACGCACTACACCCGGGCAGTTTCATGAAGTCTTACCCGCTTGGGGAGATGAAAACCTGCGATCCTTAACGCATCACATTCGTTCTCACCGTTTTATGGCACATGTGCGTTCGTCCACCGGAACGCAGGTTTCCCGTTCTAACTGTCATCCGTTTATTTTGGATCACTGGATGTTTTTACATAACGGGCAAATTGGTGAGTTTGAAAAAGTGAAATTCGCCTTAGAACGGCAGCTACCGGAATCGCTATACGTCAAGCGTGTTGGGACAACGGATAGTGAATTGATTTTTTTATTGATGATGAGTAATGGGTTACGCAGTCAGCCAGTACAAGCCATTACGACCACGATTGGTCAAATTGCGCAGGCTTTGGCGGAGAAACAGATAGTCACACCTTTTAAAGCTTCGATTTGTATCTCTGATGGGCAAGATTTTTGGTTAGTGCGTTATAGCTCTGATGGTAATCCGCCGACCGTGTTTAGTAAAAGCGAAGGCGATAATATGGTGGTTGCGTCAGAACCCCTTGATAGTGAAAGTGGTTGGCAAATGATTGAGCCGCAAACCATTACTCATGTGATTGGCACTCAATGTACTGTGTATCCGATCACTTAGTTAGTGGTGGAAAAATTAGTAATGTATTGATATATAAGATCTATTGGTTAATCGATTGCTCTCTCATGAGAGCAATTCTTTTTTGAAGTAAGATCCTGGTTTCTGTGCATCAAGTTTCATTTTGTTGATGTGATTCTGATATAAATCGCGACTCATTCATTTCTATGATCTATAGAGAGTCGTTACTATGCGTATTGCTCCGGTTCCATCTATTCATTCCCCTCGTCCCAAACCTAATGCTTTGCTATTGGCATTATCGTTAGCAGGATTACCGTCTTTTTCTTATGCATTAGATGCCTGCCAGTTTAATGATATCACCCAAGCACAAGAGCCAATTTTAGCGATTAAAAATGCACAACCAGCCTGTTATAACTCGTGGTTTTATACCGATAGTAAAGCCATCTTGGGTCTATACAGTGAAAATAGTATAGACAGCATTAACCGAGCGCTGGCGTTAGAGGTTTCGCAATATCAAGGAACAGAAGCGCAAGCCAAATCTATTGCTAATCTGGGGGAGTTTATCCGTGCCGCGTATTATGTGCGCTATGGTGTAAAACAAGATTTTGGTGATTATTCGGAGCAATTGAGTAATGCGATTGCGGATACGATTAACCAGTTTATGTTATCGCCTTACAGTTTGAGCTTAGGTCGTGAACAAGTGGCGGCCATGTCGAGCTTAACGTTAATGGTCGATAACGTGAAACGCCTACCTTCAACGATGGCGAATTTCATCGTGCTATTGGACGCCTTTAACCCACAAACGGCGCAAGATGTACAGTTTGTTGATGGTTTAAATAACTTATTTCGATCCATGAGCGGCCATGCTTCGCGTGATGATTTTTATCAAGACATTGAAGCCCATCCAGAATATTTGGAGACACTGTAT
The DNA here is from genome assembly GCF_963874485.1 of Vibrio sp. V15_P4S5T153. NCBI lineage: Bacteria > Pseudomonadati > Pseudomonadota > Gammaproteobacteria > Vibrionales > Vibrionaceae > Vibrio > Vibrio sp. V15_P4S5T153. The sequence continues at coordinate 615,619 of NZ_CAWNHR010000018.1, forward strand.
CGTTTTGCCACTGAGCATGATTGGGCGTTAGGAACCGATGCCGATTTCATTTTGTACAATGCGGTGCGTGAAACGGGGCGCTTACTGGTTAGCCCTTACCCAAACACCAAAACTCGAGTCATTGCGATTTTAGAAAAAGTATTGGAACGTTACCCGCTGGGTGGACGTAGCGATAAACTCTGGATTGCTGCGGTTGAAATGCTTTCTTACTACGCGCCAGAGACATTGGAAGCGCTTAATTTAACGCAAGCTAAGCAGCAACTTGAACAGCGTATCATGCCAAATCGCCATCAATGTGATGGGCCTGCTATTATCCGCTCGCAAGGCTTAACACCTCAGCAAGCAGAGCAAGCGTGTGGCATTTTGAATGAGAAAGAAGCCGACTTCCATACCGTCGTGAATACCGGTTTCACGCCCGTGGCCGATGATCTTAATCAACAAGTGGAAGTGGTGGTATTTGATAGCAACGAAAGTTATGTCAGTTATTCCAACTTCTTGTTTGGCAATACTACCAACAACGGTGGGCAATACCTTGAAGGCAACCCGGCTGATGCCAACAACACAGCGCGCTTTGTCGCTTACCGATATGCGCAGGATGAGGCGTTGTCTATTCTCAATTTAGAGCATGAATATGTGCATTATTTGGACGGACGCTACAATCAATACGGTTCGTTTTCTCTCAATTTAAGTGAAGGCCATATCGTGTGGTGGTTGGAAGGCTTCGCTGAATACATGCACTATAAAAAAGGCTACCAAGCGGCGGTAGACTTAATTGCTGAGAAAAAACTGAGCCTCACGCAAGTGCTAGCCACTACTTATCAAAATGACACCAATCAAATTTATCGCTGGGGCTATTTAGCGGTTCGTTTTATGCTGGAAAACCATCCCAATGAAGTGGATCAACTGCTAGCGCTATCACGTAGTGGCGATTTCAAAGCATGGGCTGAGCAAGTGAAACGGATCGGAAAAAGCCTAGACAGCGAATTTTCAACTTGGTTAGACACTTTGACAACGGACAGTGGTAATCCAGAAGATCCGACTGTGCCACCAATTCAACCAGAAGACACGATGAATCATTTAGCGTTAGGGCAGAGTGTTACCTTGTCGGGTGAGCAGTACAGTGAACAACTCTATTATATTGATGTTCCAGATAATGTCAGTGAATTGTCGATTAATATTAGCGGTGATGGTGACGCCGATCTTTATTTAAGTTATGAAAAAATTGCGCATTATTATGATTATCAAATAACAAATTTTGAACTGCATAGTAATGAAACAATTGCACTAGAAAAACAAGCCCATGGTACCGTTTTACCGGGTCGCTATTATTTTAGTATTACGGGTAGAGAAGCTTACCAGCGTGTTGAATTAAATACGAAAGTAAGTTACGCCATTACCGATAATACGCAAAAGCCTAGTGATGATTTAGCACCTGTTGTTCTCGAAAATCGTCAGCCAATGACGTTGGGTATTCATCAAACTCGCTATGCAGCGATTTATGTACCAGAGGGAATGAGCAGTGTCAAAGTTTGGCTCCAGCCTATTGATAAGATGGCAGCCCACAATGTTGATCTTTATGCAGAAAGCGAGCACTGGCCTACATTGACTCATTTTGATCAAGCGTCTAAACGTGCTGATAGCTATGAGTATATTGAACTGCCAGTAACGCAAGCGGGCTATGTCCATTTCATGCTTAATGCACAGCAAGCCAATAGCCAAGTTGAGCTCTATGCAACTTATGAATAATTAATGAATAAAAAGAAGTGTAAAAGCACTTCTTTTTATTAAAATCATATAATTAGCCATAAAAGTAATAGCTATATTAACATTGTGTAATTTAATCTTTACTTAATAATAATTTGATCTTGTGGGAAGAATATAAATTAACACTCTATTTATTTCTTGAAAGAATAGCATTCGGTGATATTGTGTTTTTATGTAGAGTTATTACTCTATGTTGTAATTAAAAATATTAAGGGTTCATTATGAGATATATAACACCCGTTTCATTACTGCTTGTGGCCACTATTATGGGGTGCAACTCAGAAGAAGCGACAACCAGTAGCACCAGCCAATCCAATGCTGATGCGATTGCACAGCAAAAAAGAGCGTTAGCACTGCAACTGAGTGAAAGTTACGCCGAGCTTGAAACCACACTTAAAACTGAAATCAGCGCGCAAAACCTATCCATTTCTGTTTCCACTTTGTTTGAAGAGCAGCCTGATTCCGATTTTAGTCAACAGATGGTTGTAGCGGACGCGCAAATTCGTTCAATGAAAGGCATTGAGGATTTTACTGAGCAATTGCTGCAACTGCGTATTGCCGATGCGTCGATGATTAAAGAGTGGCAAGAAGGGCAAAGCCCGTTGTTTGCTTTTGAGCCCAAAGGTAATGATGCGTCTTGGCAATATATTGAAGCGTTTGATGTGTACGGACAGGTGCATCAACTGGATGTATATCAAATGCCAGATGTACCCGTTTTCGTGGTTGATAGTAATAGCGAAGTGGAATTGCGCGCAGGCTTACAAGCAATGCGTGCACAGATGAACGCATTGGGTCAATCGACCACATTGACCACAGTAGAAAGTGGTAGCGTCGCCGCGCAAGCGATGGCCCGCAGCAGCGATAATAGCGCTGAGCCTATTTCCACCACAGTACTGAAAAAAATTCGTTTAGCGGATGACAAAGAACCGTGGATCTCTGGAGCGGCTGAAATTTATGCGATTGTTACAGGCATCAATCCAAGCCGAGATGAGCCGACCATTGACTTAGTTGAAATGCCTTATTTGGATTACGACAAGCAAGATTACTTCCCAAATCAAGTGATGATCCAATGGTCTCGTTACCGTTGGGGCGCAGCCGATCTTATCTTGATGGAGCAAGATGATGGTACCGATTATAAGGAGCTGGCTAAATTACTCGTCAAAGTAGCGGAAGAAGTGCTGAAGCTTATCCCTGATCCAGAAGTGCAGGCGTATGCGATTATTCCGCAAATCACGGGCAAGATCATTGATGCGATTCCCGATGGTTTACTGGTCAACGACGACGATTATGTCGATGTCTTTTACACTTTGATGCAAGACACCAGCTATGTTGATCATCCTGGAGCGAGTGGTAACGCAGTGGCCACTTTTGAACCTTTGACGATTAACCCGACACGTCCATAACATTTCTCTCCCCCTAGAAAGCGAGCGCGAATCTCTTATTAGCGCTCGCTTTTTCATCATTCTTGCTGCTTCTGATCATCATGGCCGATTTTGATGTGAATAGGGTTGCTTGAACGACGGTCAACGATTATATTACCCGAACTTAATGCGAATGCTTATCAAAATCTGTCGCAGTTATTTTGAATGGGAACCTATATGAAATCGTTGTTTAGTTTGGCAGCACTTGGCTTGCTTACCTCTTTTACTCTCAGTGCTAAAACCGTTTCTGTGGATCATCAACTCGGTACCACGACGATCGAGCAAAATCCGCAACGTGTGGTTGTCATTGGTTTGGGTGCGTTAGATACGTTAGATCGCTTTGGTATTGAACCTGTCGCGGTATCGAAAGTAACTGAACTGCCGAATTATTTAGCGAAGTACAACAGCGATACATACGCACCTGCCGGTTCTTTATTTGAGCCTGATTTCGAAACCATTTATATGCAAAAACCGGATGTGATTGTGATTGGGCCGCGCGCCGCAACCAGTTATGACGAGCTATCTAAAATTGCACCAACTATCGTTTTTGCAGCCGATGCAAGCCAAGGCTACTGGCAGAGTACACAGCAGCAGTGGCGTAATCTAGGCAAAGTCTTTGCTATTGAAGATCAAGTGGAAGCCAAAATTGAAGATTTAGATAAGCAGTTTCAAGCACTTCGTAGCTTTAATCAGAACAATCAAATCGATGCGCTCACAGTGATGAGCTCTGGCGGTAACATTACCGCTTTCGGGCCTGAATCACGTTTCTCGGCGGTGTATAAAGATTTTGGATTCAAAACGACCGTCGATAGTATCAAAGCGACACGCCATGGCGATCTAATCTCTTATGAATTTATTCGCGAACATGATCCTAAAACCTTATTGATCATTGATCGCGATACGTTGGTCAACAAAGGGCAAAGTCATACTCGCCAAGAGTTTGAAAATGACCTGATCAAAGCGACGGCAGCCTACAAAAATAAAAGTATGGCCTTTTTAGACCTTAATGCTTGGTACCTATCCATTTCTGGTGTGACTGCTACCGAGCAGATGATCAGCGACGTTAGAAATGCTGTACACATTCACTAATTTGCCACAAACAAGCTGAGGTTAGCTTTGAAAAAGTTATTGCTTGCTTTGTTGGTAGTCAGCCTATCTTCACTGTTTGTGGGGGTAGGCAATCTATCACTAATGGCATTACTGCAAGGGGATGCCCATGCTTGGCAACTGCTCTTTACCAGTCGTTTGCCACGTTTGTTGGCGATTGTTTTAGCCGGGGCAGGGCTCAGTATCGCGGGTCTTATTATGCAGCAAATCAGTCAAAACCGATTTGCCGCGCCTTCTACCTCCGGTACCATTGAATGCGCCATGCTGGGCTATGTGTTGAGCTTAGTCTTTTTTGGTCACGGTGAAAGCTTGTGGCTTATTTTCTCGGTTTCGATTGCGGGCACTTTGCTGTTTGTCCAACTGATTCAGCGCGTGCAGTTTAAAAATGCCATTTTTGTCCCTTTGATCGGCATTATTTTTGGTAATGTGGTGGAATCCGCCGCCTCCTTCATCGCTTACAAATACGATGCGATACAAAACCTTTCTAGCTGGACGGTAGCCAATTTTGCCAATTTGCTGAAAGGGGATTTCGAACTGCTCTATATTGCGATCCCGGTTGCCCTCTTTAGCTATTTGTATGCGGCGCGAATTTCGGCGGTCGGCATGGGTAAAGATTTTGCTGTGAACTTAGGGCTTAACTATCAGCAAGTGCTGGTGATTGGCGTTTGTTTGGTGTCGGTGATGTCTGCGACGGTTGTGATGATTGTCGGTCAACTGCCTTTTTTAGGGTTGATTGTGCCTAATTTAGTCAGCCACTATTACGGCGACAACTTACGCAAAAATATCCCTCGTACGGCCATTTTCGGTGCGTTATTGGTGCTGCTATGTGATTTGGGCGGTCGTTTGATTATTTTCCCCTATGAAGTGCCGATTTCGATGATCATCAGTATTCTCGGTGGCAGTGTATTTATTGTGTTGCTGTTGCGAGGACAACGCCATGGGTAAATCTGTATGTGCGAGCATCACTTTGCGTGATCATACCAAACTGTGGTTACTGGTTTTGGCTTCTCTGCTTTTTGCTGGGTTATTTATTGGTGTTGGATTGAACGCCGGCAACTATCACTATTTTCTTTCTCGTCGTGTACCCAAAGTATTGGCGATGGTGTTAGCGGGTATTGCCATTGCGCAGTCCTCTCTAGCGTTTCAAACCATTACCCACAACCGAATTTTAACGCCCAGCATCATGGGGTTTGATTCACTCTACCTGTTTGTGCAGGTGTTAGTGGTGACTCTTTTTGGTGGCCTAAGTAGCTACGCGCTTAATGCTTACCTCAATTTTTCGTTGTCCGTTGCCGCCATGTTGCTGTTTTCTAGTTTGTTGTTCGCTTTTTATTTTCGTAAGCAGCAGAGCAACTTAATGGTGTTGTTGCTATTAGGAGTCATTCTGGGGCAACTGTTTTCCAGCATTTCCTCCTTTTTGATCATGCTGATGGATCCGAATGATTTTTCATCGGTACAGTCCAATATGTTTGCGAGCTTCAACAACGTGAAAGTGGAACTTGTGTATTGGGTAACACCGTTACTGCTGTTGGTTTGCTTTGGCCTGTTTCGCCTGCATCGCGTGTTGGATGTTTTATGGTTGGATAACGATAACGCGGTCAGTTTAGGGGTGGATGTACGCCGAGTGACGCACCATGTATTGATGCTTAGTGCGGTATTAATTGCTATTTCTACAGCTTTAGTTGGGCCCGTGATGTTCTTTGGCTTATTGGTCACCAACTTAACGCGCGAGTGGTTTCGTTCATACCAACACCGAACCTTATTGATTGGTTGTTCCGCGATGGCGGTGTGTGCATTGCTTTCTGGTCAATGGGTGGTTGAAAAAGTATTCCAGTTTGAAACAACGCTGAGTGTGGTGATCAATTTCATCGGAGGCCTCTATTTTCTCTCCCTCCTTTTACGTAATAAAATGGTTTAATTTCATATGATTCAGCTAGATAAACTGACTAAAGTGTTTGGCCAACAAGCCGTTGTGGATAAGGCCTGTGCGCAGTTTGAAAAAGGCAAGGTCACTTCAATTATTGGCCCTAATGGCGCAGGGAAAAGTACCTTACTGTCGATGGCCAGCCGTTTGGTCAGCCGTGATAGCGGTAAAGTTTGGATTGAAAGCAAAGAGCTGGTTGAGTGGGATACTAAAGCGTTGGCTAAAAAGCTGTCGGTTCTGCGTCAAGCCAATACTCTGACCATGCGTTTTACCGTGAAAGAGCTGGTGGCTTTTGGCCGTTTTCCTTATTCGCAAGGTAAATTAACAGCCAACGATCATGCGATGATTGAGCAATCGATCGAATATCTTGATCTTAAAGCGATAGAAGATAAATACCTAGACGAACTGAGTGGCGGCCAACGCCAGCTGGCCTTTATTGCCATGGTGATCGCCCAAGATACCGATTACATCTTTCTCGATGAGCCATTGAACAACCTCGATATCAAACACTCATTGCAGATCATGGCCACTATTCAGCGTTTAGCACATGAGTTGAATAAAGCGGTGGTCGTGGTGATCCACGACATCAATTTTGCATCCTGTTACTCCGATTCCATCATTGCGCTGAAACGAGGCCAAGTAGTAGCAACTGGCACAGTACAAGAGGTGATTCAATCGTCGGTTTTGAGCGATATCTATGAAACGCCGTTCAACGTATTAGAAATAGAAAGTAAGCGTATTTGTATGTATTACACCCATTGATGCGATTTAACTGCCGGTGTGCGTAACGTTACGAGTACTGAACAGAACGCTTTCGATTCACCGTAAGGCCCCTTTTTAGTGCCTAATGTTGTCAACGCAAAATGGTGGAAGCGCAGACGTTTACTGCGCGCTACAGGATGGACTTAAATATTGATATATTTCTCACTTCAAAAGAAATAATAACTTGCCTCAGATCAAGAAAAAATCGTTTGGCATGATGCTGAAACTAAAACAAAGTTGAAAGATTAAAAAATTATTGAATAATGAGGGTCACGTAAACCAAGAAGTTGTATACTTCAACACTTAGTCTAAAACAGGAAACTTACCCCATGTCGAACTCGTTTGTTTTGGTTATTAACTCTGGCAGCTCATCACTGAAGTTTGCGGTGATTGATTCAAATACGGGGGATGCCGTACTGAGTGGTCTAGGTGAATGCTTTGGGCTTGATGATGCCCGTATGAGCTGGAAGTTTAACGGAGAAAAAGCCAATTGTGCGATTCAAGGTGAAGCGAATCACCACCTGTTGGCGGTTGCAAAACTGGTTGAGCTTGTGAAAAGCTACGGCTTGATTGATGACGTCGTTGCAATTGGACACCGCGTAGTACATGGTGGCGAGAAGTTTACTAAGACCGTTAAGTTAGACGAAAAAATCGTCAACGAAGTTGAAGCGCTTAGTGATTTAGCACCGCTACACAATAAAGCACACGCGATTGGTATGCGCGCGGCAATGCTAGCGTTTCCTGAGTTACCGCAGTTTGCTGTTTTTGATACCGCTTTCCACCAAACCATGCCAGCAAAAGCCTACACAGGTGCGATTGCAAAAGAGCTATACACTGAGTTTGGTATTCGCCGCTATGGTTTCCACGGAACCAGCCATTATTTTGTGAGCCGTGAAGCGGCAAAAATGATCAACAAGCCAGTTGAAGAAAGCAGCTTTATTTCTGTTCACCTTGGTAATGGTGCGTCAGTGTGCGCAATTAAAGATGGCCAGAGTGTCGATACCAGTATGGGTTTTACACCGCTTTCCGGTTTGATGATGGGCACTCGCTGTGGTGACCTTGACCCCGGTATCATTGAATTTCTATTGAAGAAGGGTTGGACGCAAGAACAAGTGTTTAATTCATTGAACAAAGCCTCTGGTTTCTTGGGTGTTTCTGGTTTAACCAGCGATGCACGTGGCATTCTAGAAGCCATGGAGCAAGGTCATGAAGGCGCTACATTGGCCTTCCAAGTCTTCACCTACCGTGTGGCGAAATACATCGCGTCATACCTTGCAGCGCTTGATTCGCTCGACGGTATTATTTTCACTGGTGGTATTGGCGAAAACGCATTGCCTATTCGTCGTGAAATTCTACACAACCTGAAAATTCTTGGTTTTGTGGAAGATGAGCAAGGCAACGAGCAAGCTCGATTCGGTAATGCTGGCATTATCGCAAAATCAGACATGCTAAATGCAGTAGCGCTTGTGGTACCAACCAACGAAGAATTCGTGATCGCCCAACAGTCGGTTGAGTTGCTATAATTAAATTTAAAATCAAATAGATAAAAGCGAGCTTAGTGCTCGCTTTTTTTGTACTCATATGTTGGATAGACCATCGCTAAGGATGTGCATGGCGACACACCCATGGCTTACTAAATTGCCTTCTACAATTCATTTTTTTGCATCTAAGTTAGCGAGGTTAGTACTGGGTTGTTGATGCCCCATAATGAGTAGAAAGCGCTATCAGAGTAGAGGGAAGCGTTCTAAATTGGTGGTACCAAAACTAATGGGAGTCCCTACCTAACCTCAATGATTTAGCGGGAGCTGTTCATATGTCACCTGAACATTCAATTTATGCTATACAAGCTTTTTATTGTCTCCCTTAACCATACGATTTTAGGATTCTGATTATTGCGCTTATGCCAGATCATCGTAAATGGAATCAGTAGCTTATGCTGATATTCTTGCGGAATTGGAATGGGTAGCGATACCAAGTTAGGGTGCAGTTGTTCACAATATCGCTGACAATACTTGGGTGCCGTGGTTAACATTAGATGGCTGGGCTTCTCTGCTACAAACAGCGCTTGTTCGAAGCTTGCCATCGTTAGGCTAACATTGCGCGTATGTCCCTGCTCAGCCAAAATCTCATCCAACGCCCAGCTGTCGTTCTTCTCCCATGTAACATTGATATGGGCGTAGCTTAAGAAGGTCTCCAAGTTCCATTCCTGCTCAATCGCTGGGTGGTCTTTTCGGATATACACCATAGGCAGGTCGGAAAATAGAACTTCAAAATTGATGAAATATGGCAGCAGTTCTAGCGACTCCTTAGAGCGAGGGTGGCTCTCTCGCCCCGTAAAACCGATATCCACTTCACCGCGCGTAATCGCGTCTAATGAATCGTAATCCCAATTGTGGTACTTCACTTTAGAATCGGGATACGTGTCATGAATTCGTTTAGTCAGCTCATCCACCATAATGAGTGACAATGGCGACTCGACACCAAGGTGAAACTTCACACCACTCGGCGCATCATCACCTCGTCGTGATGCAACCTGATTACCGATTTGCATCCAGTCTAACAAGCTTTCTTGCATGCTCGTCGCAAGCGTTGTTGGTTTAAGTCCCAGCGGAGTGTTCACAAATAAAGGGTCGTCAAACCAATCACGTAATTTAGCCAGTGACTTACTCACCGATGAGGGTGTTACATTCAGCTTTTTCGCCGTTTTCGTGACACTCTGCTCTTGCAAGAGCAACTGCAGAGTGAGCAATAAATTGAGATCAAGTCGGGCAAGAGATTTCTTCATGGCTTTCACTAACATTATGATATGGAAACAATACTATTAGAGAGAGGCCAATTACGCCACTCGCGACCAAGGCAATGATTAATATCATCACTACCGAGAGGCCTAAAAGCGCCATCAACCAGATAAATATTGCCGAACACGATACCTGAGCAATACCAAGCATGGAGCTTGCTAACCCAGCTTTGCGAGAGAACAAACTGAGTGCTTGACTCATTGCCACACCAAACCCCATTGAAAAGCCCATGCTGATTAAGGCGAATCCAGCCATATAGAGTGTCGAGTTATCGCCATTCAAGTGAGCCGCAAGAATGACGATAACCGACAGCAAAATGGTTACCTGAGCTGAAAACATTAATGTCGTTTGTTTGAAGTAAGAGAGGGCCACAGGCGCTGAAAATGACGTTACCATACCCACCATGGCAAGCAGTGCCATAGCAGTAGAATACTCACCTCTTGTAAGGCCAAGAATATCCATAACAATCATCGGTGAGGTATTCACATAAGAAAGAATCGCAGTCACACCCAAGGATGTGTAAACAACGCGCGAGATAAAGAAACGGTTAAACAGTGACTCATTTGAGCCGTCATTCGCAGTGATACAGTGACGCTCATTTTTAGGTAAGGTTTCCTTCAATACAAAGCAAGCTATCAAACCTATGGCTACCCCCATCAGTGCCATGGCAGTGAACAGCACAGTCCATGGAAACTTAATCATGATCAGATTACCGATAACAGGTGCTAGCACGGGAATCGAACAAGTGATGCCATTAAGCATTGAAAGCACTTTAGCCCGCATTTGGTCATCTAAGGTATCACGCAAAATAGCGAAGGCTACAACGTAGCAACATGCCGCTCCAACGCCTTGGAAGAAACGCATAACTAGGAAGCTATCACTGGTTTCCGCTGAACCCGCCAACGTCGAAGCAAGCGAGAAGATCACTGCCCCACACATGGCGACAGGTTTACGGCCAAAATGGTCAGCAGCTCGTCCTACAAACACCATAGTAGAAGCCATACCCGCAAGATAAACAGAAAAGGCGATATGAAGTTGGGATTCACTTGCAGAAAGATCGTTGGCAATTTGTGGCAAGGCAACCAAATAGAGATCGATGGCAGTGGGATAGAGCAGCACAAAGGCAAAGCTGCATAGCAGATATCGGGATACATTAGCCGCTGGTTTCATGGTGGTCTCGTAAGTGGTTGGGTTTACGAGGATAATATGAGACATCTCTGAACTTGGCGCGTTACCTTTATGACAACAGGTATTTCCATTTACTACATTAGTAAATGAAATGTGTGGGTATGTCAGGGATTTACGTTAGTAAGGCTCCCTGTTTTTCATACATGCTTGATTTTTCCTTGAGCTACTACGCCTTTTCTGTTTATTGGTTCAATAAACAAACATTCATGCTCACCAACCGCGAACATGAATGTTCAGACTTTATCTAACCTAGTTGCGCTTACTGTTCTAGTCCTGCCTGCAGAATACGGAATGCCGCTTTCACTCGTTCCTGATTTGGGTAGTTTTTATTGGCAAGAATCACGATACCCGATTCTTTGCTTGGAATGTAGACCACGTAAGCACCAAACCCACCGGTCGAGCCTGTTTTGTTGACCCATACTCCGTTCGTTGGTGGTGTCGGCGGCGTGTTTATCTGGATTGTTTGAGGCTTAATGATTACGTCCGTCGAATTGCCTTCTAAAAGGGCACTGAGCTGACTGGGATACGGGTACATCTCCCACGCCAAACCTTGCATAAAAGTACTGGACTGATAGAAGCCAGTCCTGTTATTGACCAGTGCTTGTTGCATATCGGTTGCGACTACGGCCAACCCCAGATTAGCTTTGATGTACTGTACCATGTCCGAACTGGTGGACTTGACTCCATACGCCTCTGCATCCAGTACGCCCGGATTCACTCTCACGGCTTCGCCGTTCGCGTTATAGCCAAACGCATACTCTTTCATTTTGTTATCCGGCACATGGATGTAGGTATTGGACATACTCAGTGCTGGGAACACATTTTTTTCCATAGCAGACACGTAGTCCTCTTTCAGGCTTAATGCGGCTATATAGCCAAACAAACCGATACTGGGGTTCGAATAGACTCTTTTAGTGTTGCTTGGGTACACTTCGTTCCAATTTCGATAGTACTGAACCATATCCTGATTGTTTTTCACCGTATCTGGAAACTGCAACGGCAACCCGCCTGCGATGTACGTTCCTAACTCTTGCAAGGTTCGTGCACCGATGGTGCTGCCTTTTAGTTCTGGCATGTGTTGCTCCGCAGTATCCGTTAACGACAGTTGCCCCTTCACCTGCGCGTAGCTCGCCAATGTGGCTGCGAATGTTTTACTGACAGAACCCAACTCAAAAATCGTCGCTTCAGACACAGGCTGGTTTTGCGCTGTATCAGCCACACCGTAATTGTAAAAATACGTCTTCCCCTCAACGACAACACCAAACGCCATACCCGGAATATGATAGTTCTGCATCAATGCTTGAGCCTGTTTATCGACCTCGTTTTTTAATTTTTCTCCCACACCAGCCGCGCGAACGTTAGGCGCAAACAACATAGCCAGAGCTATTGTATTGATGGTTAGTCTTCTTACACACATTGAAGTTAATCTCTCCATTGATAAGTTTTACTTATTGTTTTTAATATATATCACCATAGGACACGCTAATCATAAAAATAGATCTATAAGAGAACAATGCGTTAAAACTAAATCCAGCCATAAGTTTAACTAAGATCTAATCATGAACATCACACATTTACCGCTGAATGCACTGAGGGCATTTCTTATCTCTGCTAAGCATTTAAACTTCACAAAAGCAGCTATCGAGCTCTGTGTCACGCAGGCGGCGATCAGTCAGCAGGTTAAGATGTTGGAGCAGCAACTGGGGGGAGCGCTGTTTTACCGTCTTCCGCGGGGATTAGCGCTGACCGATGAAGGAATGATGTTATTGCCGGTGGTTAAAAATGCGTTTGACAGTATGACCGATACGCTAGAGATGCTTGAACAAGGAATTCACCGAGAAGTGGTCAGTGTTGGTGTTGTGGGCACCTTCGCTCTGAACTGGTTGCTCCCAAGAATTAAAGACTTTAATGAACGTTTTCCTTATATCGATGTCAGAATCTCGACCAACAACAACGTGGCTGATCCCGTGTCCGAAGGGCTGGACTTCTTTATTCGTTATGGCAAAGGCAGATGGCATGCGACCGAAGCAGAGCATTTGTTTCCTGCCCCTTTAACCGTGCTTTGCAATAAAACGATCGGCCATCACTTAGAGAAACCGCAGGACATTCTGGGCTACACTTTGCTCCGTTCATATAATCCTGAGGAGTGGTCGTTGTGGTTTCAACAAGCCCGTATATCGCTACCTAAGTCCAGGCTCAATAGCATTACCTTTGACTCATCCATTTCGATGATTGAAGCAGCAATTCAGGGACTAGGGATTGCATTAGCGCCTCCCGTTATGTTTGAAAAGGCACTCATTGAAGAGAAGCTCATTCAACCCTTCGATATCTTTCTCAACAGCGGATCCTACTGGCTAACAAGACTCCAAAGTCAAACTGAGACCAAAGCGCAGACTCTATTCAAGCAGTGGATCCTGGAGTGTTGCTGATGGTGAACGGGTATTAATTCTGAAACGTCCAGCTGTCAGGCCATCAAAATAGCGGACATCGATGTTAGCCACCTATGGGATCAAACATCCGAGAGTTCACTGCCCGAAGATCACTATCCCACGCTTCAGTTGTGGTATAGCGCGTGACGCAACCGCATGGATTACAGTGCTTAAAGCTAATGCACTTGCCTCCATGTTCGTAACTCCCCAGACCAAACTGCTTGACTTTAGTGAATGAGAATAGTTGGCTATCTCAAATAGAGGTTGTTTGCCATACATCTACTAATTTATTGAGAGCTGGTAATTGCTCGTGAATGTGTAGAGCGCATCTAACGCAGTAAGCCTTGTTTCCTATCTTAAAGCCTGAACCCAAGCGTTCGGGTTTTTTCTTTAACACACTGACTGATAAGTAAAAGCAGAGTTTTCTACTCGCTTGAACAGATATGACCTCTAGTTACTTAGTATTAGAAATAGTGTGTTTTAGGTTTTACTAAACTATCTTTAACAGCATAACAATATTCATATAAACGAATGGCTTTAATGATTGTGTTTGGAGAGCGCATTTATGCAGTGGATTAAAGACTTATCGATTACCCAAAAAATGATTTCGCTAATTACGCTAATGCTGTGCTTAATTGTTGGTGTTGCAAGCTTTAGCGCTTTAAAAATGAATCGTATTGCGCTCGAAATTGAAGAGATCGCTCATGAAAGTATCCCTTTAATTCGATTGACCTCGGATATCACTATCAAACAGTTGGAAAGTTCGATCGCGTTAGAAAAGGCGTTTCGACTAGCCAAAATACCCTTTGCAGATCATGCACAAGAGCTGAAAGACCTTAATCAGAAGGCAGAAAGCATCGCAAAAATGTTGGAGTCTGAATTGGCACAAGCGAAGCAAATACTCAGTGATGCAAAGAAGCATCGTCAAGCGAAGGGTGTTGATCAAGAGAGCCAAAACCGATATCAAACATTTGAAGCGTTAGAAAGTCATTACTATCAGTATGAGGTGGCTTTGTTTGAGTTGCTCAAGCGCTTAAATAGTAATGAGCCAGTAGAACAACTTGCGCCACAAGTGCTCGTGCTAGAAAAAATGCAAGAGGCATTTAATACCGAAATTGAACATTTTCTACGCGATTTAGAGCAAAAAACAGAAACGTCTATTCTCATTACTGAGGATGAAGAACACAGAGCATTGCAGGGCACAATAACATTAGCTGCCGTTTCGATAATTCTTGGCCTTGCTATGGGGACGTTACTCAGCCGTCAAATTGTTCGCTCTGTGCTAAAAGTGAGAAATATAGCGGCTAAAATGGCAAATGGTCATTTTGATCAGCACATTGTGCCAGAATCAAAAGATGAGATCGGCCAGTTGACGCAAAGTATGAACACCATGGCGGACTCGTTGAGTAAAACCGTTGGTGAGGTGATTCAAAGAGCAAACAGCATTGCAGGGCTGGTGACGGAATTAAATGTGTTGGCAGAGAATAACCGTAAAGCGATGCTTGTACAGCAAGAGAGCACTCAGCAAGTTGCGGCTGCAATGGAGCAAATGGCATCAACGATTACAGAAGTGGCGAGTAATGATGAAGGTGCCGCAGAGTCGACTTCTCGTGCAGATAACAGCGTTAAAGCGGCTTGTGAGACGACGGATGTGACACAAAAAATCTCCCATCAATTGGTGATTAACGCGGCTAACTCACAGAAAATGATCTTAGAGTTACAAGACAGCACACATAAAATTCAGAATTTCGTTTCAGTGGTTGATTCGATTTCAGAGCAAACCAATTTGTTGGCACTCAACGCTGCAATTGAAGCGGCAAGGGCGGGTGAACAAGGAAGAGGATTTGCGGTTGTGGCTGATGAAGTGCGCGCTTTGGCTTCTCGCAGCCAAGAAGCGACTCATGAAATCAGCAGTTTGATCCAAGTGTTGGTGAATAAAGCTCAAATTGCTGCAAAATCGATAGAAGATAATGACCAGCAGATCAGCGAATCATCAACACTCGTCGATAGTGCAAAAGCTCAGCTCTATTCGATAGCGGGAGCGTTAGACGAACTGATGCAATCGAACTTGCAAGTCGCCTCCGCCAGCGAGCAACAAGCCGTGAGTGCTGAAGAAGTCAGCCAAAATTTGTTGGGTATTCGTGATTCAGGCGACAAAGTATTAGTGAGCACGGAAGAAACTGCTAACGCTAGTAATGATTTGTCACAGCAAGCCAATGATTTAAAAGCGTTAATGAGCCAATTTAGTGTGCGTAAATTAGCTTAACGTTAATAGTATTAGGATAGAAGAAAGGGCGACGTTGCTGTTCGCCCTTTTGATATTAATTATCTCTTCAATGTGCTGAGGACTTTGACCTTAGTAAAGGCATGGGTCTTTTTAACGAATATGGCTTTGACGTATGTAGTTTTGACGTATATAGCTTTAACGGACGTAGCTGCTTAATCTGGATTGCTTGTTTCTTCGCCCATTGAATATGACAAATCTCCATTGCCAAACCAAACGCCATCGCAAAATAGACGTAGCCTTTATTGATGTGCAGCTCAACACCTTCCGCGATTAACAAACCGCCCAGCATCATTAAAAACAGTAATGCCAGCGTTTTAAAACCCGGATAACGGGTGACTAAGGCGTTAATGCGCGCTGCGGTTAATATCATGATCACCGCAGACGCTAAAATGGCCGCGACCATGATAGGAATGTCGTTAGTTAGACCCACCGCAGTGATTACCGAATCCATGGAAAATACCGCGTCAACCGCGACAATTTGCAGTAACACGACCGCAAGGCCAGCACTCACTGTCGTTGTATGTGAATGCTCATCAGGCATTAGCCAGTTCCACAACTCTTTTGCTGCTTTGAATAACAGAAAAGCACCGCCGAAGATGAGGATAAAATCTCGTCCAGATAATTCGTTGCTAAACCAAACGACTATCGGTGCAGTTAACGACATCAGCCAACTGATAGAAAAAACCAAACCAATCCGAGCGGTAACCGCTAACAAAATGCCTAAGTTACGCGCAAGCGGCCGCTGCTGAACGGGGAGCCGTTCACATAAGACGGAAATGAACACTACATTATCAACGCCAAGAACCACTTCTAAAGCAAGCAGTGTGGCAAATATCGCCCAAGTTTCGGGTAGTAGGAAGAGTTCTAACATGTGGCCTCCTTAAATAAGGGGGCACGGTGAAGGGGGGAATCAGTAAATATTGGTCGCCTGAAGGGGTCGTCCATTGTCAATAAAAGCCTCTGTTGCTAAGGAAGCGACAGTAAATCATTGACTGAACCACAAGACAAGAGGGCGATTTGTAACAAAATACATATTCATCTTATCGAACAACGCCCTGCGAGCGATTTGTTCGCTCGCAGGCAATTGTATCTTCAAAATGATGAGTCTTATTTAAATCACGCTTTGCGATAGAACCTTAGTTTGTCGTGTTGATGAGGTGGCGCATAGTTGAGCACTGCTCTCCGGGGTAACCAGGCAGAGCCTTAGCGGCTGAGCTACATGCCAGTTGTGTAGCTTGTTCGAGTCGTTCTGGGAGCGTACTCGCATTGACTGGCACCCAATTCATTTGCTCCCCAAGCCAGCTAGCCCAAGCAAACTCAACAAAATAAACCTGTTCATGCTTGCTGTAATAACCGGCATCTTGTAGTTCACCTGCCAAAGAGCGGTAGGGGTAGTCGGGTAGCTTACTTATGTGTGCAGGTAATTGATCGGGAGTTAGCGGGGCTCCTTTTTCATCGCGCAGCCATGTCCAGTGGTTGCCTTGCATGTCTTGCCAAAAGCTCTCCTTGTTGTCGAGGTGAGCAAGGATGTGGACGGTCACCTCTTTCACACCTTGCTGCCAAAGCGCCTTAGTCAGATGATGTCGGTCAACCAACCAATATTGGCCATCAGCATCTACGATTACTGGGATCTTTTTCTTTTTCATGTACTTTTTAAGTTGTGCTGGGCTTTTTGTCGCCAGTTTGGCTTGTGTTTTATCAACTTGTTGTTGACCAACCCCGGCCTGAGTGGGGTGTAGCTGATTAATATCTAGGCTGCACCAGTCCCCGATGCCACTGTCTGTCCCGCAAGGAGCGAGTGCCCATGCTCCCTGACTGATGATTGCGGCGGCAAGCAATATCCATCCTTTGCTCAACATGCTATTCCTTTTGAATGATGACGGTACCAATGCAATCAAATGCATTGTTGATTATTCAATATGTAAAAGTGAAAGCTTAGCCTTCACCGACCCTCTGCCTTGCATTGTAGGAGTTTGAAGCCTAACGGTACAGAAAACATCGATAAGGTGTTGGAGAATTTATCAGTCGGTATATAGTTTAATAAAAATCATAGGGTTACAGTGAGGGTGTAAAGTTATAACTTTGAATGAATGCATTAACGTTTATCATTTTGAGTGTGTTTCAGAGTCGAGTGATTAGCGAGCCGTCAACACACTTTTGCCCCGTTATGTTCCTCCCCCTTTCAAGGGGAGGTTAGGAGGGGGTGCTGCTAGCAACCAACCAAGAAACACCCCTCCCTTTGAAGGGGAGGGAATTAGTTTCGTGAGCGTTGAGAGTATGCCATTTATGATGAGCGATATAGTTTGCTGAAACATGTTATATCCACTACAACCCCCCAAAATTCTCTTTATTCGTTTTCCTCATAAATCAATACCTTTCGTAGTAAATCTGCAAGCTGATCTTGTTCTTTTTTAGTCAATACATTCAGCATTTTATCCATATTTTCAACATGATCGTTTAACGCAGTATCAACACACTTAACACCTTTTGAGGTCAAAGTGACTTTGCAGCTTCGCCGGTCGTGTTCGCTATAAATACGCCCTACCAATCCTTTTTTTACTAACTGATCTAAACGCGTACTTACAGCGCCTGAAGAAAGCATGAGTGTCTTATATAACTCTGTTGGTGTAATACCGGAAGGATCGCTTCGACGCATCGTTGCTAAAATATCGAACTCGATGCTGCTTAACCCATGTTCTTTAAACACTTTATCCATTTTACTCTTCCAGACATTACTGGTTCGACGTAAACGTCCAATGACTCCCATAGAAGAACAGTCCAGATCGGGTCTGACACTTTTCCACTGAATCAAAATGGAATCGACATTATCCAATGACATTTTATCTCTCCTATAAATATCTTACTAAAAAGATACTTGATCATAAGTTAAATATCCATTACTTTAAAGAAAGTATCTTTTACAAGAGATATTTTTAATTTGAAGGAATCATTATGAAAGGATTACATCAGATAAGGACAATCGGTTTGACCGCTATAGCGCCGATTGTCTGGGGAAGTACTTATATTGTTACCACTGAGTTGTTGCCAGCGGAGTCACCGTTGCTTGCATCAACAATTCGAGCTTTGCCGGCAGGTTTATTTCTAGTCTTAATTAGCAAGACGTTACCTGATAGCAAGTGGCTGAGCCGTCTTGCGTTACTTGGCTTTTTAAATATTGGCTTGTTTTTCTACTGTCTATTCTTTGCTGCAACTTATCTACCTGGGGGGATGGCGTCGATAGTGATGTCTATCCAGCCTATGTTCGTACTCCTACTAAGCTGGAAGTGGCTAAAATCAGAGCTATCATCGTGTCAAATTTGGGCTAGTGTGGTTGGAATCTCAGGTATTGTCTTGCTGGTCATCAACAGTGCTGTACAGATCAATTTATTAGGAGTTGTTGTTGCTTCTATTGGTACATTAAGTATGGCTTCTGGGGTTGTATTAACAAAAAAATGGGAAAGACCTAGTGAGATAACTTTACTGAGTTTCACCGGTTGGCAACTGCTTTTTGGTGGGTTCATGCTGCTGCCAGTGGCCTTATGGGTTGAAGGGCTTCCTGAACATTTAAGTTTGTCAAATTATATTGGATATCTGTATCTGAGTGTAATAGGCGCAATTTTAGGCTACTCCTTATGGTTTCGAGGAATAGAAAAGCTGCCACCGGTTACCGTTTCTTTTCTCGGTTTTCTCAGTAGCGTATCTGCATGTGTGTTGGGTTATCTCATTCTCGATCAAACCTTAACTTGGCTTCAATTATTAGGGGCAATGTTTGTCCTAGTTGCTATCGCTTTGGCAGCCCCTCGTACAAATTCGTCATCTGATAAAGCTAATAATTTACTTTTAAAAAGGAACTAATATGAAGATTACAATTGTATCTGGCAGCCAGCGTGCAAACTCGCAAAGTTTATCAGTTGCACGTTATTTAGAGTCACTTTCTTTAGATCATTTCGATACAACAAATATTTTGGATTTGCACTCACTTAATCTTCCGTTTTGGAATGAAGGGGTTTGGAAACAAAGTGAAGAGTGGGAGCTATGGACGCCAATTTCCGAGATACTTAAACACTCGGATGCAGTGATTCTTATTACACCAGAGTGGCATGGAATGGCAACTCCAGCACTTAAGAATTTTTTGCTATTGTCTACCGATGAAGAGCTTGCACATAAGCCGGTACTCTTAGTAAGCGTATCAGCGGGCGTAAATGGCGTATATCCGATCAGTGAGCTGCGCATGACAGGCAGCAAGAACAACCACGCGTGCTTTTTACCGGATCACCTAATCTTTCGCAATGTAGAAAAATTGCTCACTATTGACCACAGATGTACTGACCAAACCATGCATCAACGTAATCAGTATACAATGAAATTACTTGCCAGTTATGCTCAAGCATTGAATCCAGTACATCGTGAGATGGTATCAATGGGAAAGGCATTTCGCTATGGTATGTAATAGTAAATAAGTAATTATTATTGTTGGCAATAGTCGGCAGCTTAATTGCAAAGATGACCAAGACGACGGTAGCACTAGATTAATAATAAGTACGTTTTCAATTATATAAGAACCACATTGTAATGGATCATTACTAGCGCTCAGTCTGCCCCTCTATTGACTGTGAATTATTATGGTCCATTTTTTATTCACGGCTCTATATCTATTCCAAAGGCTCTGACTACATTTTCTGGTCATGCTTTGCAGCCATTTGATTCATTAGAAGAGCAGATAAAATGATCCCAAGAGCCAGCCATGATGTAGTCTGAATACTATCATTAGTAACCAGCGCGGAGATTAATACGCCTATCGCAGGCACAAGATAATTAGTCATCGAAGTAAAAACAGCGCCTGCATTCTTGATACTCATCATATAGAGATAATAAACCACTCCCGCACACATCACACCAAGATAGATCACAGCAGTAAAGGCGCTCAAAGGTGGCGATTTTTGTGTCAGTGTCATCGTTGTGGTGAGAGAAATTATAATTAATTGAATACTCGCCATAAAAAGAACATTTCTTGCCACTATCAGGGGATGTTCTTCTTTAACTCGGTTGAGCAGGAGCAAAGCAACAGCAAAGCATATCGCAGCAAATAATACTGCTAGGATGCTAATGAGACTAACTCTCGAAGATGTTGACATTAAATCTGGGTAAAAAAGGACAACTAAACCACTAAAACCCACGATGACACTTAGCAGATTACCTTTACTAATCCTAGCATTCTTTATAAACACAGGAGCAAGAAGCAGTGCATAAAAAGGTAGTGTACCCATTAATATCGCTGTTACTGAACTGCTCAACTCTTTTTGAGCAAAAGGTATAAGAATGAAAGGAATCGTTGCTTCAAGTAAACCAATGACAGCATAAAGTAGCCACTGTTTACTATCACCACTAATTCGCATGACCCGACAGATAATAAACAAAGTGATTGCACCGAATATTGCACGCAATGTACCTATCCATACTGGATTGAATGCCTCTAGTGCATTCTCTTGAAAAATAAATTGTGATCCCCAAATCAGCCCAATGGCGAGCAGAGTTAAGTAGTTTTTAAGCATAGTAAAATCCCAATACAATCAATAAGCTTTCGGTGTCAAAAAAGAGCTCTTAAATATAGTGCTATAGTCAAGCTGACTTAAATGCAATAACATCAACCTCAATTAGCATGCCGTCAAGAGCTAACTTAGGTACTGGAATTAAGGTGCTTGCGGGCAACGTATCTAACGGCCAACGTTCTTGTATTTCTTTACTCCAAATATTCAGCTTTTCACTATCATGATCAACAATAAGGACAGTGATCTTTAGAACATCCTCAAAACTAAGCTCATGGGCATTAAGTGCAATCTCTAGGTTTGATAATAAAATGCAAGTCTGATGAAGAAAATCGCTACTAAGCTTATGTTCAATACCTTCACCACCACTTTGGCCCGAAATGTAAACTAGCTCTCCTTTGCTTGGTGCCTTCACTGTATGACAAAAACCAAATGGTGTTGGATTAAAAATCTCTGGTGGATTATGGAAGACTGGCTTTAGTTTTAGCATAATAATGACCTTTTATACGTTGAATTCAAAAGTAAGCAGGAGTATAAAAGTTCAAGTTAACTTGAAGTAAAGCGATAATTTGACAAAAGTTGAAATAACTGTGAGCAGAAATGATTATCTAACTATTGGACAGCTAGCCGAACGTAGTGGTGTAGCAGCATCGGCTTTACGCTTTTATGAAGCTAAAGGTTTAATTGCTTCCTTTCGAACCAATGGTAATCAACGCCGTTATTTACCTTCGATGCTACGTAGAATTGCACTCGTTCAAGTAGCTCAATCTGTAGGGTTTACATTAGAAGAAATAGCAAAAGAGTTAAGCACCTTACCAATGAATCAAGCGGCCACAAAGCGAGATTGGGAGAGAGTTGCAAATAAATGGCAGCAAGACCTCGACCATAAAATAGCAAAAATCCAATTATTAAAAGACAATCTTTCAGGATGTATCGGATGTGGCTGCCTGAGTATGAAGAAATGTCACCTAATTAATCCAGAAGACAATCTTAATCAGCAAGGGCAAGGGGCGCAGAGAATCATTTGATTATACATTAGGCAACCCACTACTTTTATTAAAGCGTTTCAATTTCCTTCTCTGATAACTGTGTTTACCTAAGTTTATCGATAAGAAACCGCTTTTCTATAAAGTTGATTTTCAAAAGAATTGTTGATAAGTTGCAAAAATGAAAAACATTTCAACGCCTTCGTCATTATTTTTCTGGTGGCGCTCTATTTAGAGCGGCGCGGAATTTTTACATTCTTAAGCTGCTGGAAGGTAGCTGAGACTGTAATTTCTTTTGTATCTCCAGTAGCGATCTATTTTTACTAGGAGATATATGAATGAATACAAGTCAATACACTGAAAAATCGGAAGTAATTTTAACTGGCGATAGAGCTACTGGCCCATTGCACCTGGGGCATTATGTCGGCTCTTTAAAACAACGGGTCGCTTTACAAGATATTCACGAGCAAACAGTTCTTGTTGCTGATATGCAAGGTCTTACTGATAATGCTCACAATCCGAAGAGAGTATCATCTAATATTCTTAATGTCGTCGCGGATTATCTCGCTGTTGGTATCGATCCCTGTAAAACTACAATTTGTCTTCAATCACAACTCCCTGCTCTTGCTGAATTGACTATGTACTACAGCAATCTTGTGACAATCAGTCGATTAGAGCGAAACCCAACGGTCAAAAGTGAAATACAAAGCAAAGGCTTTGAACGATCAATTCCGGCTGGTTTTTTAATCTATCCTGTATCTCAAGCAGCTGATATTACTGGCTTTAACGCAACATTGGTTCCAGTTGGGGATGACCAGTTGCCAATGCTTGAACAAACTAATGAGATAGTTAGAAAGATTAA
The DNA here is from genome assembly GCF_963874485.1 of Vibrio sp. V15_P4S5T153. Classification (NCBI taxonomy): domain Bacteria; kingdom Pseudomonadati; phylum Pseudomonadota; class Gammaproteobacteria; order Vibrionales; family Vibrionaceae; genus Vibrio; species Vibrio sp. V15_P4S5T153. The sequence continues at coordinate 638,693 of NZ_CAWNHR010000018.1, forward strand.
TTTATTAGCAGGACGAATCGTTTTGAACGAGTGTAGACCCTTGTTAAGCAACGCATCACGTTTACCTAGCACAGATGGTAAAAATAAGATGTCTAAGACGATGGGAAATACCATTAATCTTGGCGCTACTGAAAAAGAGATCTCTGCTGCAGTAAAGTCTATGTATACCGATCCTAACCACCTAAGAATCGAAGATCCTGGTGCTATTCAAGGCAATATCGTATTTACTTACCTCGATGCATTTCACCCTGATCAAAATCATATCAACCAACTAAAAGAACATTATCAACGTGGCGGACTTGGAGATGGAACAACAAAAAAAGTATTAGAGGAATGCTTACAAGATATGCTCAGACCAATAAGGGAAAGAAGAGCTGAGTTTTTAAGTGATAAGGCTCAACTGGTTGATATTTTAGTGAAGGGAAGCAAAATCTCTAGAGATAAAACAACGGAAGTACTTTTTGATGTTAAAGATATCTTTGGACTAAATATTTTCTGAATAATTTGTTTTCAATAGCCAACTTCAAGAAGATCATTAGGTGAAACTCTCGAGGTTGAAGCTATTTCCTATATTCTTTATAGTTTAAATTATGCGAATTTAGTGGAAATAGTTCGTGTCGGTAACCCCATTTCTGTCCGTACGACCTGAAGTCGTATTAAGTGTGGCTCTCCACGATAAGAGGGAATTAGTTTCGTGAGCGTTGGGTGTATGCCATTTATGATAATGGATGAAGTTTGCTAAAACAGTTTTGTCCAGAACCTTCACTGTGGGCACTTCGTAACTCACCTTTGTCCAAAAATCGTTTTACAGCCTAACAAAAAGGCGAACTTCTCAGTTCGCCTTTATTATTGAATATTGATTACAAAGTCAGTCACAACCTAAAATGATGATCATAAACTGTGACGACGAGCCATCAACATCAGCACCTACTCTTGGTAGTTATCGATACTTGGGCATGAGCAGACAAGGTTACGGTCACCGTAAACGTTATCGACGCGGCTCACGGTTGGCCAGTATTTTGATGCCTGAGTATGAGCGGATGGGAAGCAAGCCGTTTCACGAGAATATGGGTGAGCCCATACTTCACTTGCGAGATCCGATTGTGTATGCGGCGCATTCACTAACGGGTTGTCGGCTAATGGCCATTCGCCTGATTGAACTTTCTCCATTTCGGCGCGAATCGCAATCATCGCCTCGCAGAAGCGATCCAATTCGGCTAAATTTTCCGATTCGGTTGGTTCAATCATCAAGGTGCCAGCAACAGGGAATGACATCGTCGGTGCGTGGAAGCCATAATCCATCAAACGTTTAGCAATGTCTTCTTCGCTGATACCTGTCGCTTCTTTAAGCGGACGAATGTCAATAATGCATTCGTGCGCTACGCGGCCGTTACTACCACGGTAAAGAATAGGGTAGTGTGGGCGCAGTCTTTCCATCACATAGTTAGCATTTAAAATAGCGACTTGAGTCGCCGTGGTTAAGCCTTCTGCACCCATCATGGCAATATAAGCCCATGAGATAGGTAAAATAGAAGCGCTGCCTAAATCGGCCGCAGATACGGCGTGATCGCTGCCTTCAACTCCCCCTTCAATATGTCCCGGTAGGAAAGGCGCTAGGTGAGATTTTACACCAATCGGCCCCATACCTGGGCCGCCGCCGCCATGTGGAATACAGAATGTTTTGTGCAGGTTGAGGTGAGAAACATCAGAGCCAATAAAGCCCGGATTGGTTAAACCAACTTGCGCGTTCATGTTGGCACCATCAAGGTAAACTTGGCCGCCCGCGGCGTGAACCATGTTACACACTTCTTTAACTTGTTCTTCGTAAACGCCGTGCGTTGAAGGATAAGTGATCATGATGCTAGAGAGGTTCTCTTTATGCTTCTCAATTTTGTCTGCGAGGTCTGCGATATCAACGTTACCGTTATTATCACATTTCACGACCACTACTTTCATCGAAACCATTGAAGCGGTTGCAGGGTTGGTGCCGTGTGCTGAGCTCGGAATTAAGCAGACGTTACGGTGCCCTTCACCACGGCTTTTGTGGTAGCGCTGAATCGCCACAAGCCCTGCATATTCGCCAGAAGCACCGGAATTTGGTTGTAGCGAGAAGGCATCATAGCCTGTGATTTCACAGAGCTTTTCTTTTAAATCCTTAGCGAGAGCGGCGTAACCTGCGGCTTGCTCTTTCGGTGCAAATGGGTGGATTGAACCAAATTCAGGCCAAGTGACAGGGATCATCTCGGCTGCGGCGTTCAGTTTCATGGTGCAACTGCCAAGCGGGATCATGCCGTGAGTTAATGAAAAGTCTTTATTCTCAAGTTTTTTCAAATAACGCATCATTTGTGTTTCGCTGTGATAGGTGTTGAACACAGGATGCGTTAGGAAGCGAGATTGACGACGGCAGTGTTCTGGAATCGCTGCAAATTCGTTGGCGGCAATTTCTGCCGACAGCGCGCTTACCGATTGCTTAATATCGAAAACCGCAAACAGGGTTTCAAGATCAGCTGTGGTGGTGGTTTCATCTAAACTGATGCCCAATTGGTCATCAAATCGGCGTAAGTTGATGCCGGCTTGCTGCGCTTTTGCGTAGAGCGCTTGAGTTTGAGTGGCACTCTTTAAGGTAATCGTGTCAAAGAAGCTGTTATGCACCAATTCGTAGCCCGCTTGAGTTAAGCCTGCCGCTAGAATTGCTGTCATATGATGAGTACGGCGCGCAATGGTGCGCAACCCTTCTGCGCCATGATATACCGCATAAAACGAGGCCATATTAGCCAGCAGAGCTTGCGCGGTACAGATGTTCGAGGTCGCTTTTTCGCGGCGAATGTGCTGCTCGCGAGTTTGCATTGCCATGCGCAGTGCTGGGTTACCTTTCGCGTCAATCGACACTCCGATCACGCGGCCGGGCATGGTGCGTTTGTGCGCTTCACGCGTGGCCATAAAGGCGGCGTGTGGGCCGCCATAACCCATAGGGACACCGAAACGTTGAGCGGAGCCAATCACGACATCCGCGCCCATTTCACCTGCTGGTTTCAGCAAGGTGCTGGCCAGTAAATCCGTGGCAACAGTAACCAAGATTTTATTGGCTTGCGCTTTAGCAATCAGGTCGCTTAAATCACGCACTTCACCTGTGGTGCTTGGGTATTGCAGCAGCGCGCCAAACACATCTTGTTCAGGCAATGAGTCGAGTGCGCCGATTTGTACCTCAAAACCGATAAATTCAGCGCGAGTTTTTACTACTTCAATGGTTTGTGGATGAACATCGTCCGCCACAAAAAAGACGTTACTTTTGCTTTTTCCTGCGCGTTTACACAGTGTCATTGCTTCGCCAGCGGCCGTTGCTTCATCGAGCAGCGACGCGTTGGCAATATCCATTGCTGTTAAATCCATCACCATTTGTTGGTAGTTAAGCAGCGACTCTAAACGACCTTGAGAGATTTCTGGCTGGTAGGGCGTGTAAGCCGTATACCAGCCCGGATTTTCCAGTACGTTACGCAAAATGACGTTCGGCGTGAAGGTGTTGTAGTAACCTTGACCAATGAACGTGCGTTTAATCTGGTTTTGATTGGCAAATACTTTCATCGAGCTGAGCATATCGGCTTCGCTTTTAGGCGCAGCAAGGGACATTGGGCTTTCTAAACGAATTTGCGCAGGAACGGTTTGTTCGATTAACGCGGCTAAGCTTTCGGCGTTAATCGCGTTGAGCATTTTTTGTTGATCGGCTGGGTTGGGTCCGTTGTGGCGTGCAACAAACTCATTTTCGGTACTTAACTGGCTAAGCAGTGGGCTGTGAAGTAATTCAGTCATTTCCTTTACCTTTTCAAAGATCGTGTGCGACCTTAAAAAAAAGCCGCCCATGCTGGGCAGCTTTGATCCGTGATGGGCTAATTAATCTTCTTCGATAGAGTTTTGGTACTCTTCTGCATTTTTTAGATTGTCGAGTTCAGAAGCATCAGACATCTTCACTTTCACAATCCAGCCACCTTCATACGGTTCTTCGTTGATGAGTTCTGGGCTATCTTCTAACTCTTCGTTGATTTCAACGATGACACCTGTAATCGGTGCGTAAATATCTGAAGCGGCTTTGACAGATTCAACTAGAGAAAAACTGTCTCCAGCATCAATTTCTGTATCTACTTCAGGTAGGTCAACAAACACGACGTCACCAAGCATCTCTTGCGCATGCTCAGAAATACCGATGGTCACTGTGCCGTCACCGTTGTCGCGCACCCACTCGTGGCTATCTGCAAACTTCAGTGTATTGTCCATTGCTTTATCTCCAAAAAAGTATCGTATTGATTTGAACTTGTGTTTAATTTAAAAAGGCTATTGGTAGAGTGGGAAGCGTTGGCACAGCGCTTTAACTTGTTTGCGCACACGTTGCTCAACATCACTGTTTCCTTCTGGGCTCACAACAAGGCCATCGAGAACATCGCCAATCCACTCACCGATGAGTTTGAATTCTTCACGACCAAAACCACGGCTGGTTCCAGCTGGCGTACCTAAACGAATACCCGAAGTAATCATAGGCTTCTCGGTATCAAATGGGATGCCATTTTTGTTACATGTGATTCCTGCACGCTCTAATGCTTGTTCGGCGATATTCCCCTTCAGCCCTTTAGGGCGAAGATCAACAAGCATGAGATGAGTGTCAGTCCCGCCAGTCACAATGTCACAACCGCGAGTTTGCAATACTTCGGCGAGAACTTTTGCGTTATCGATCACCGAATCAATATAACGATGAAACTCAGGGCCCAGCGCTTCGCCTAGTGCTACCGCTTTGGCTGCAATTACGTGCATTAACGGGCCACCTTGTAGGCCGGGAAAAACTGCCGAGTTAATTTTTTTGCTGATCTCTTCGCTGTTGGTCAAAACCATACCGCCTCGTGGGCCGCGCAAGGTTTTATGTGTGGTGGTCGTGACAACGTGGGCATGCGGCAATGGGCTTGGGTGAGCACCAGTGGCGACTAATCCGGCAATATGCGCCATATCGACCATTAAGAGCGCGCCCACTTCATCAGCAATGGCTCGGAATTTGGCAAAATCAATCACGCGAGGAATGGCAGAGCCGCCCGCAATGATCATTTTTGGTTGATGCTCTAACGCGAGGCTGCGTACATCATCATAATTGATTTCTAAGGTCGTGCTATCGACACCATATTGGATAGCATTAAACCACTTACCAGAGAGGGCAGGCCGAGCGCCATGAGTGAGGTGGCCTCCGGCATCCAGAGACATACCTAAAATCGTGTCACCCGGTTGCAGTAAAGCCAGCATCACCGCGCCATTAGCTTGTGCGCCTGAATGCGGCTGCACGTTGGCGTATTGACAATGGAATAGGGATTTTGCACGTTCAATCGCAATGGTTTCGACGGTATCAACGTGTTCGCAACCACCGTAATAGCGACGGCCGGGGTAGCCTTCTGCATATTTATTGGTGAGACAAGTACCTTGCGCTTGCATAACGGCTTTTGAAACGATGTTTTCTGAGGCGATCAGCTCAATTTGTTCATTTTGGCGCACGTATTCGGCTTGAATACCCGCAAAGACAGCATCATCAGTGGCAGCAAGGTTGGTAGAGAAAAAGCTCTCAAGGCAGTGGTTGGGGTAACTTTTGTTCACGTTGGCATTCATGGTAGATGACCTTCCAATAATCGGACGGATTGGCTAAACATTCCGTCATTCCTTTTTAGTGGCTGCCTTATCGTTAAGCCGTTAGGCGACAACAAAGCAGAGTGTCAGTTATCCTTAAACTGGATTGCAACCCCAACAATACGGGGTGAAAAGCCACTTAAACCTTGTTAAATCCCTAACCGCAATAAGTGGTAAACTGCATCTCTTTATCTAACAAGTCAGTAACATACTCTTTGACTTATAAACAATCAATCAAAAATTTCCTATAGGAAACATGGTTTCTTTTTTTGTAAGCAAGAGCACGCTTTATTTACGTGCAGCCTCTTTAACCTTGCGTTGGCTTTATGCCACAATGATGGCCGAAATCAGGAAGATAACAATCGAGGGAAAGCATGTCTGAAGACATTTATGATGAGTACCCATCGTTGACCTTGGCCAAGGAAACTGGTGAACAAACGATCGAACCGCTTAAGCTTGGGCAACGTATTAAAGAGATCCGCTCTAAGCTTGGGATTACGCTAGAAGAGGCGAGCCAGCGGACAGGATTAGCTCGATCTACATTGAGTAAAATCGAAAACGAACAGATTTCTCCAACCTACCAAGCGATGCAAAAACTCGCTCATGGATTGCAGATAGATATGCCTCAACTATTTGAGCCACCAAAGAAAATTGTGGCAACAGGTCGTAGGGATATTTCTCGTATTGGTCAGGGCAAGCCGCATCCCACCCCAACTTACGAGCATGAATTGCTCGCCACGCAGCTCTCTAATAAGAAAATGATGCCGTTTAAAAGCCGAGTGCGAGCTCGTGCATTTGAAGAGTACAGTGACTGGGTTCGTCACGATGGTGAGGAGTTTTTGTTGATCCTCACGGGTGAAGTTTTGTTCTATAGCGAATTTTATGAACCGGTTCGATTGGCGGAAGGTGATAGCGTTTATTACGACGCTAACATGGGGCACATGCTGGTCTCTGTCAGCGAAGAGGATGCATTGATTTTGTGGGTTACGGCAAAATGAGTGTGAAAACGCGAAGTTTCTTATAGTGACAGCAATCGTTTTCTATTTGTTGGCTTTGCCCTCTGTAGTGTGCTTTTAATCACTTTTAGCTCAGGCGATGGTAAGCATCTCGCGACTTTTAATTGTGATTTGGTTGTTAATTTTGACAATTCATCTTGTTTTGAACTTGTTAATCCGCCCGAACGGGCGCATTCTTGTTCACTATTGGAAACATGGTTTCCTCTTCTTTGGACATAATAGCCAACATTTGGTGGTGAATTCCCTGCTGGGTCGGCTGAAATGGAGATAAAAATGACTCAAGAACATGCAAATCAAACATTACTCACTACTCCTTTACATGCGCTGCACATCGAAGTTGGAGCGAAAATGGTGCCATTTGCTGGCTATGACATGCCCGTTCAGTACCCATTAGGGGTAAAGAAAGAGCATTTGCATACTCGCGAGGCGGCTGGTTTGTTTGATGTTTCGCATATGGGCCAACTTCGTTTGCATGGAGCCAATGCCGCGCAAGCATTGGAGTCATTGGTTCCGGTCGATATTATTGATTTACCAGCAGGTAAGCAGCGTTACGCCTTTTTCACAAATAAAGAAGGCGGCATTATGGATGATTTAATGGTCGCTAATCTGGGTGATCATCTGTTTGTTGTGGTTAACGCGGCTTGTAAAGCACAAGATATTGCTCATCTACAAGCACATTTGCCACAAGGTGTTGAGCTCGAAGTCATTGATGATCGCGAGCTGTTAGCGCTGCAAGGGCCAAAAGCCGCTGAAGTGTTAGCTCGCCTGCAACCACAAGTGATGACGATGCACTTTATGGATATTCAGCTAATGGACATCGATGGAGCCCAGTGCATTGTCAGCCGAAGTGGTTATACCGGTGAAGATGGTTATGAAATTTCTGTACCAGCAGAACAGGCCGAAGCATTGGCGCGTAAACTGACCGCTTATGAAGAAGTGGAATGGATTGGTCTAGGCGCGCGCGATTCACTGCGTTTAGAGTGCGGTTTATGTCTTTACGGACATGATCTCGATACCACCACAACACCAGTTGAAGCGAGCTTGTTATGGGCGATAAGCAAAGTGCGTCGTGCTGAAGGTGAGCGTGCGGGTGGTTTCCCGGGTGCAGACATCATTCTTGGGCAGATCGAAAGCAAAGATGTTGCACGTAAACGTGTAGGTTTAGTGGGGTTAACTAAAGCGCCAGTACGTGAAGGAACGGAGCTATTTGATGCCGATGGCCAGCATATAGGCGTAGTGACCAGTGGTACAGCAGGACCGACGGCCGGAAAGCCCGTGTCTATGGCCTATATCCGAGCTGATTTATCAGCGATAGGAACAGAAATTTTTGCTGATGTGCGCGGAAAAATGCTGCCAATGGTGGTTGAGAAAATGCCGTTTGTGGCTCAGCGTTATTATCGCGGCTAAAGCATCATAAAATGTAATAAAAGTGCATTTAAAGATGTTTCATATCGATAACGGATTAAGTACTATCTGGGTTCAAAGTGATAAGGAATGACATGATGAACAAATGGGTAGTACTTTTATCTTCGCTCGTCGTCTCTGGCAATGTGTTCGCCGTTGATGCTCAGCCCTACATAGTAAACGGCTCGTACGCAAGCGTGACGAATTTTCCATCTATGGCGAGCCTGTTTTTTGATCAAATTGGTTATACAGGGAAGTATGGTAATTATTGTGGAGGGTCACTACTCAATAACCAATATGTATTGACCGCTGCACACTGTATTTATGGTAGTAGCTCAACGCAGCTTTTTACCTCGGTTGTCCCTAAGCTGCAAGTTGAAACAGATTTTCCGTACAATATATTAGAAAAAGTACGAGTGGCAGAAATCTATTATCCATCAACCTATAACAGCACCACCTTATTTGATGATATTGCGATCCTTAAGTTAGAAATTCCACTAACAACGGTGTCATCTGCTGATTACTTAAACTTACCAGTGAGTTCTGATTACCGAGATATTAGCAACAATTTTATTGCTGTGGGACATGGTAATACCGCTTCTAATGTTGATAATTCGACCTCTCTTTTAAAAACCACACTCACCTATGTCCCTAATGAATATTGTAATGCTTATAACGTCTCGACAGCCAACAACTTATGCATGAAAGGGGTGCCACCAATAAATAATATTACTGGCTTAGCGAATGCTACCTGTCAAGGAGACTCTGGCGGACCTTTATTTTGGTATGATGGCAATCGAAATATCCAAGTTGGTATAACAAGTTTTGGGCCAACAACTTGCGGTGATCCTAGTTTTGCTCCAACTTCCATCTTTACCGAGGTTGTCAAATATAGGACGTGGATTGATAGCGTAGTTGCAGGAATTGAACCACCAAAATTTGTCGCAACAGAAGCGAAACGCCAAGCTTATTTAAACCCACCTTCTGACAGTGGTGGTTCATTCGGCTGGTGGTCTTTACTGCTGATGTTTATTCCCTTCATCCGTAGACGTTGAACCCTTATTGATTTCGAGCGACCTGTTTAGGTCGCTTTTTTATTGCCTTTTTTGAGCAGGTTCCACTTAGGGCGCTAAACTTGAAAGTGATACACGCGTATCTTTCTAGATGAGTGACGAGGTGATGGATGTACAAATGGATACTGTTCAGTGCGATGCTATCAGCAAATACTTATGCGGTTGATTTCCAGCCTTACATTGTGAATGGTTCGGATACCAGCAGTGCCACTTACCCTTCTTTTGCTAGCCTTTTATATCAAAGCAGCGCTCAGTATAGTACCAACAGTTTTTGTGGGGCGAGTATCATCAATTCACAGTTTATTTTGACGGCAGCTCATTGTATCTACGGTAAAAAAGATACCATGCTTTACACAGTGGTAGTGCCTCAGTTGGATAATGTGGCCGATTTCCCCTACGGGAATATCCAGATATCGCGCGCGGCGGCTTTTTATTACCCCAGTACTTACATCAATTCGTCCAGTGCTCTCTGGCGTGATGACATTGCGATTATCAAGCTCGAAACACCGCTCAATGTGGCGGACTATTCTGCGCTACTCAATACTCAGTTAAATAATGATTACCCTGCCGGCAATAATTACAAAGCGATTGGTCATGGCTACGTGGCGGGTAATGTCGCGAGTTCAAATACTCAGTTACAAGAAACGACCCTCACTTTTGTTAGTAATGCCGTCTGTAGCGCTTTCTATGGCCCGACATTGACCTCAAAGCAGATCTGTTTTGATGGTGCGGTAAGCGGCGCTTATAAAAACTCCACCTGTTCTGGCGATTCCGGTGGGCCTGTCTATTGGTTTAATGGCTCGCAATACATTCAAATTGGTTTAACCAGCTTTGGGCCTTCACTATGTGGTGATATTAACCAACCGATCACCTCGGTATTTACGGAGCTTTATGATTATCAGAGCTGGATTCAGCGCGTTCTTACAGGGGCAGAGGCGCCTAAATATTATGTTGCCACTCAAAATGGGGTACGTGTTCTGATTGATACTCAAACGGTTACCCCTCAAGAGGAGAGCGGCGGCAGTTTGAGTATCCTAGGGTTGACTCTACTGCTGTTATTTCGCTTTCGGGCGCATAATAATTTTGGTTCGTCTGTTGTGGTGATTAAAAATTTGCTTGGCTCTCAACGTCATCTCTTGTGCGGTGATTCGGTTTGCCGTTTGCTCTATGTTAAACAACGCATCGATGCCGTACCCGTGCAGTGAATAACGTTGAATAAACCAATTCATCTGCTTGGGGTCGTCTGTGAGTGGTTTGAGATCGGCAATCAATTGTTTCGCTGCGGTGAGCGTTTCCTCTTCCGTTATTTCGACGGATAAACCGTCAATCAGCTTATCAATGGCTTGCTCTGCGGTGTCGACATCATTGGATGAAATCTCAACGCTAAATAGCCAATCGTTGTGTGGTTCACTATCGGCTGAAACCGCAAAGGCATTAGGAGCATAATCCAGCCCTAGCTGTTCACGCACCTGACTCACCATGCGGCGGTTTGCCACACGCCACAACATATCATCCATAAAGATAGTAGTAGCCGATTTGTGTTCCGGGTCGTTACTGATCACTCTGGCAAGATAGGCACTGCTTTTTTCGTCATTGATCGCCATGTCGATTCGAGGCTGAAAGTCTGCGCGATAATCAATGCGATAATCGACCTCAGGTGCAGAGCTGAAGGTTAATGACGCCACATAGGTACGCAACAGCGGTTTCAGTTCGGCTGGTTTAATGTCTGCGGTAATAAAGAGTTTAAAGCCTCTATTTTTCTTAAAGAGATCATCATGGGTTTGCATCAGTTGTTCAACACTCACCGTATTGATGTCCGATCCTTCGTATAACCAATGAGTGGTGTCTGGCAGATAACTATTGCGATTAATGGCGAGCGCCATCTGGCCGGCGGGTGAGCGAAGAAAAGTATCACGATTTTCTTTAAATTCTTGTTTTGTTAACTGCAGATGGCTGTCGTCGATGTTGATGGTTGTCATCGCCGTATAAAGGGCCGCAAAGGCTTCGGCTAACTCTTTTTTGGATGATTCGAGGTTGATACCATGCGACGTAAAGTCGATGTAGGGATTCAATATGATGCCGTGTCTTCTCAGGTGATTATCCAACTGAGAGCCGCTAAAGTTACCAATTCCACCGCGTATGGCACTCGGAATAAGCACTTCAGAAGCTTTACGCAAATCAGGCTCTAAGCTTGCTTTACCACCAAGGCTAGCCAAAGTGGCATACACTTTTTCCCCTGCGTTAATGTCTCTGCGATACCACACTTCAACACCGTTACTTAGCGTCCAAGTGGTGATATCCATCGACTCTTGAGGTTGAGATTCTGACAAAATGGCACCTATCTGCGTAGGTGTTATAAAAGCTTGATTGACCTCTTGTAGTAGCGGTGGCTGCCCTTTTTGGGCAAACCGAGTTTTGAGTGTTGGCAGTGTCGCGACGACGAATTCTTTGTCTTCACTTTTATCCAACCCAATATTGATCTGGTAGTCGCTAGACAATAATTTGCGAAGGTGTTCATCGAGTATGGCATTGTTGGTGGTCGAGATAAATTCGGTTAACGTCGAACGTCGGTCTAAATGTGACTGGATCGGTTGATCCAACGTGCGCGCCAGAGTTTTTTCTTCGACTAAATCTATCGCGGTAGCTTTTTGCCAATTGTTATCGAAGTTCGCTAGCATCTCTTGATACTGACGGAAAATCGCCTGAAACTCTTGCTCACTCACACCATGATCACGCAGTGCAGCAAGTGTGGAGAAGAAGAGATTTTGCGATGCTTCTCTTGAGTCCACTGGAAACCCGACCTCTGCAAACGAATAGCGCTGGGTTTCAAACGGGATAGTTTGGGAATAAATCCAAAGTGCCGGAAGGTTGGCATCACTAAAATTGCTGGATAACCGCTGTTGTATCAGTTGCTGGGCGATATCATCGAGCCACCACTGGGCTTGTTGTTCACGGCTGGCTATTTTTTGCTCGCCACGGTCGATGAATAGGCTAATGTTCGGTGAGTCATTGGTACCAATGTAACCCACAAAATCTGTATTATTGGCCGTAATGCTGTGATTTCTAGTCGGCATTGGCGTGCTGCCTTTTTCCCAGCTCGCGAAATGTTTTTCTATCAATGCCGTGGCTTGCTCTAATGTGATATTGCCAGCGATAACGATTTCGGTGAGCTGTGGCTGATACCAAGTGCGGTAAAAATCGGCAATCCCTTCGGCTGTCGCTTGGTTCACGCTTTCTTTGGTGCCCAAGGGATCATGTTGCGCATATAAAGTATTAGCAATCATGTGCTCATAAACGTTTTGAGCGTAGCTCTTCTCCTCTTTGCGTGAGAAACGAAACTCGCCCATGATCACGCGTTTTTCATTTTCAACCGATGTGGGAGTAAGCTCTATACCATCGGCAATATCTCTAAACCAGACCAGAGCTGGCTCTACCGCTTGGTTATCGGGTAAATCCAGTTTGTAAACCGTTTCTTGATAAGCAGTATAAGCATTGATGTCAGGGCCAAAACTGACACCTGATTGCTCAAAGGTTTTGATCGCATCATTTCCGGCATAATGAGCGCTGCCATTAAAAGCCATATGCTCAAGAAAATGAGCGTAGCCCTGTTGCTGATTGTTTTCTTGAAATGCCGCTGCGTGAACAATCAAGCGGATGGAAACGGGTTCTTTTTGATTGGGATAAATGTGGTATTTCATGCCATTGGCCAGCTCGGCGCTCGCCCAATAGGGATCTTCTTTGATCGGAGTGAATGCTTGATTTGAAGCACATCCCAACAGAAATAAGCAACTAACGAATAGTAGACGATATATTTTCATAACAACCTCGACATGTATTTGGTGGCAATATACGTCATGAGGTTTGAATTATTTTGGGGAATGTGACTGTCAACTCAGGTTTTGAGAAAGAAGTTTCAATTTTTTCGTAACAATGAATGTTATTAATTACATTGTGTAACGGTAGTGTTAGGTTTTGAATAGTTTACCCACCTTTGTATTGGATATCTCTCACACGTCAGCTAACACCATAAAACAGAGAGGCTGGCTAATTTCTTCAACAGTGGAAGCATTAGCTTCACACTGCTGAGAGATTAGTTCGGTGATCTACTGGCTTTCTTCACTGATACGAGGGGCTTTTTGCAGTGAACGTTTACGCATTAACCAACCCACCAGTACCGTTGAGATAGCGATCAACAGTGTCATCAGTGGTGCTAATATCAACGCATGATTGGCTATTTTGGCAAGCTTATCGGGCAAAAGAGAAATACCTAAGCCTGAGCCGACCAAAAACAGAATCCACGCCAGCGCGCTCAGTGGTGAGACGAGCAGGAAGCGTGTTGGTGTTACTGCATTACGCAGCCCCATTACCATAGGCAGCAAAGAACGAACTACCGGCAGAAAGCGCCCCATGAACATGGCCAGTAGCCCATACCTTTGGATCAAGTTATCGGCAGTGCGCCACTGTTTTTCTGAGACTTTGTTGAGCCAAGTTGAGACTAATCGCCACTCTTTAAGTTGGTGGCCTTGATAAAAGGCGATCGCACTGCCCAGCCAACCAGCAAAAACCAGCACGCCAATAATGGCATAAAGGTTGAGTACCCCAACGGCCGCAAGGCTACCGCACAGTACAATCACACTATCGCAAGGCAGCGGCGCTGCTGGAATAAATGCACTTTCAACGAAGATAAGTAATCCAATGCAGAGGTAAAGTAACGACAGATCGACCTGTTGTAGCGCAAACAGATCTTGATGCCATAAGGCAGAAAAAATAGACAAAAAAGTATTCATAACAAGCTTCCTCAATCAGTAAATAGTAATAATTGGTCCGATTGAAAAAGGTGTTAAGCGTGGGCGAAGCGTGAATACAGGTTGGAAAATTGCAGTGCTTTACGCACAAAAACGTGAGTTGATTGACCTATATACAGAGAACAAATGACGACAAACGCAGTGGTACTGAGAGTGTAAAAAAGTAGGGTAGTTTCTGCGCTCGTCTCTTCGTCGTCATCTGAGATTAACCGAAGCCCACTGACTCGTGGCGACTCATGCCTTGTGGTTAATATCGCTGCATCACGATCAACAAAAAATGGATGACTGGAAAAATGAACATGCTGGATTGTCGTAGACTCACTCGCCGAAAAGCTTTGTGTAGCATTGAGGTTGAGCGAGGAGAACAGGCTCAATAAGCTAAACAAGAAGGCAAACATCAATGACTGGATCATAACTATCGCGAGGCTACTAAAACTGAGGGTGAGTATGCGGCGTGTCAGCGGTGCGTGTAAAGGAATTTTAGCCCTGGAAAAGCGTGAAAAAGTGAGCAGCGTTGCTGCTCACTCATGATAGTTAAATATTAATGATGCAAATTATATTGCTGCCGCGGTTGAGCTCTCGCTCGCTTTTGCGCGGTTTTTAAGGAAGGCGTAACCAAAGCCAGTCACCGCCGTACCAGCCGCAATTGCGATTAGGTACATCAGTACAGGTGTAATCGCATTTGGGATCAGTAGGACAAATAAGCCGCCGTGCGGAGCCATTAATTTCGCGCCAAACAGCATAGACAGTGCACCCGTTAACGCGCCGCCTGCCATACAAGCTGGGATAACGCGCATTGGATCTTTCGCTGCAAATGGAATTGCCCCTTCAGAGATAAAGCATAAACCTAGTACAAATGAGGCTTTACCCGCTTCACGTTCACCGGCTTCGAATTTGTCTCTGGCAAGGAAAGTCGCAAGGCCCATACCTAACGCTGGCACCATACCCGCCGCCATAATGGCGGCCATTGGTGCGTAAGTTTGCGAAGCAAGTAGACCAACACCAAAGGTATACGCTGCTTTATTAATCGGCCCACCTAAGTCAAAGCACATCATCGCGCCTAGGATTACACCCAGAAGTACGGCGTTGGCTGAGCCCATGTTGTTTAAGAACTCAGTCATTGCAGCCATGATGCTCGATACAGGGCCACCGACGATGTAGATCATCACCAAGCCAGTAAAGAGACTCGCCACAAATGGAATGATGAGGATTGGTTTTAGCGCTTCCATCGATTGAGGTAAGGAGACTTTATCTGCAATGAATTTAGCGGCGTAACCTGCAATGAAACCGGCCACAATACCACCAAGAAAACCGGCTCCGGTAGAGCTTGCCAACATCCCGCCAATCAAACCAGGAGCAAGCCCCGGACGGTCAGCAATCGAGAACGCAATAAAACCCGCCATGACAGGGATCATTAATGCAAAGGCTGAACCGCCACCAATGGTCATCAGCGCTGCCGCCAATGTGCCTTGCTCTTTAAACGCTTCAATACCAAACACAAAAGAGAGTGCGATGATCAAACCACCCGCGACTACGACAGGAAGCATGTGAGATACCCCAGTCATCAGGTGCTTGTACACCCCTTTTTTCTCTTCGGTTTGATTGTTATTAGACGCTGACGATTGCGTATAAATAGACGCTTGGTTAAACGCGTTGGTGATCTCTTGCTCGGTTTTTTTCAGTGCAAGACCTGTACTGGTTTTGTACAGTTTTTTACCGTTGAAACGATCAAGTGGCACTTCGATATCGGCCGCAATGATCACCAAATCCGCATCAGCAATCTCTTGCGCCGTGAGTTGGTTTTTCGCGCCCACAGAACCACGTGTCTCTACTTTGATTTGATGGCCAAGGCGTTTTGCATGGTTTTCTAGCGCTTCTGCCGCCATAAAGGTGTGTGCAACACCCGTTGGACAAGCGGTAATCGCCACGATTTTTTTAGCGGCTTGCGTTACGACTGGCGCAGATACCGTTTTTGCCTCTTGCTCAGTTAGGATAGTCGCTGCATTTATCGCGCTGTTTAAAAAAGCAACGGGATCAGACGTGCAGGCTGAAATGTCACTTTGGTACACTTTTTTGCCGATAAAGCGGGTGGTATCTATTGGTGTATTACGAGCAATAACCACCACATCTGCGTTGTCGATTTCACTGCTAGAGAGCGTATGGCCTTGAATGATGCTGGAATGGCATTCAATCACAGCGGTCCAATTGAGCGATTTTGCCGCTTGTTCAAGCAGCCCGGCAGCAATGATGCTGTTTGCAACACCACTGGGGCATGCGGTAATAATAGCAATCTTCATAGTTACGACCTTCTGTCCTTATGAGTTAGCGCTTAAGCTAACGGGTTGTAATTGGATTTGTTGTTGTAGGGTTTCGAGTTGTTTTCGGTTTGACATACCCACGCCGACTTGCGTAACAGCTAACGCAGAGAGGGCGGTGGCAAAAGTAAGCAGTTCTGTTTTTTCCATCTGCTGCATGTGTCCCCAGCAAAGGCCCGCGACTAAAGTATCGCCTGCGCCAACAGTGCTAACGACCTGCATACGTGGTGGTTTTGCATGCAGCCATTGATGTTGGTTCAACCACATCACGCCATTTGCTCCCATCGACACCACGATATTTTCAATGCCTTTTTCGGCCAGTTGCGCGGCGGCAGCTTGGCATTGCTCAGGAGTGTGTAGTTCACGCCCCACAAACTGAGAAAGCTCTTCATCGTTTGGTTTAATCAACCAAGGCTTTGCGTCAAGACCCGCTTTGAGGGCATCACGACTACTATCAAACAGCACTTTTTTACCCATGAAGTGCAGTTTTTCGATCCACGAAGCACATAATGCTGGGGAGATGCCCTGTGGCAAGCTACCAGCGAGCACAAAATAGTCGTGATCAGCGGCTAATCTCTCGAGAGTGCGTTCGAACTGCTCAATGGCAAGCGGCGTCACTTCAACTCCGGGGAAATTGATGTCGCTCACTTCGCCCGATTTCTCCACCAATTTCACGTTAATACGGGTTGCACCATCAACACGAACAAACTCATCAATTGCGGCCATTTGATCAAATAGCTGACAGAACAACTCTTGGTTATCACGGCCAAGAAATCCGGTCACAGTCACCTTTGCACCGAGATCGCTCAGTACTTTCGCAACATTAACCCCTTTACCTGCGGCGTGAAGTGAACCTTGTTTGACTAGGCTCACTGAGCCAACATTCAGCACATCCAAGCTACCTGTTAAATCAAGCGCTGGGTTTAGCGTGATAGTGACGACTTTATTTGTCATGACTTAATCCTCACCCTTCACCTAGACCAGAAGCAATCGCTTTACCGATCGATTCTAATGCTTGCTCGGCGTCTGGCCCCTCAGCTGAAAACTGAAGCTGGTGACCATGTTTTACGCCCAGCGCAATGACTTTCATCAGGCTTTTCGCGTTGGCTGTTTTTCCGTCGCCATCTAAGTTAGACACTTTGATATTGGCTTCAAATTTCTTCGCTTCGGCCACCAACATCGCTCCTGGACGAGCGTGCAGACCATGTGCGTTTTTGATTTTAAATACCGCAACCTTGCTTGCTGCGCTCTCATCTTTTGCCGGAGCTTGTTCATTGTCATTGCTGAAGAAAGCCAATAATTGGGCAGCATTCGCATTGAGTAAGGTTTCTTGCTGCTGCTGAAGCACAAGCTGCGTGAGCTTATCCAGAATGTTTTGGTGGGCATTATTACAAGCGGCAATCGCGATCAAGGCTTTGACGTTGAGTTGATTGTATTCACACGCATTGGCGGTTGACACAAACGAAATGCCCGTGCGTTTGACCGCTTTGTCACTGCTGATTAACCACAATCCCTTGCCTAGGTGGGTTGGCTCTTTCGTGACCAGTTCGGCAACAAATTCATTGTCGGCACAGCCGGTATTGCGTAGCAAACCGCCAGCGACGGCGCTCATCTGTACCATATCACTGGCAGGGAAAAGCAGTTGGATCAACGAAGCATCAAAATCAGGCTCAAATTGCACTTCACCATTGAGGAGTGCAATGACATCATTGGCACTGGACGCTTGTTTCAGTTTCTCTTCAACGCCATCGGCGGACAACACTTGCGTCAGTTGCTTCAGAATGCCCAAATGTTCATCGGATTTCGCTGCAATACCAATCGCGACATAAACGGTTGCGTCGTTACCCCAGTCAACGCCGTTGGGGAAGTGGTGAACAGCAACACCCGTTTGCTTAACCAGTTTACGTGTATCGGTTGTACCGTGTGGGATCGCGATACCATTACCAAGAAAGGTCGAATTCTGAGCTTCACGGTTAAGCATGCCATCGACATAACCTGCTTCGACGAACCCTTTGTTGGTTAGATCCGCTGCGATAGCTCGAATCGCCTCTTGCTTGTTCGTGGGTGATTGGCCCAAAGTAATATTGTTGGAATTGAGTTGCAGCATTTTGGCCTCTTTGCCTTACGGCTTAATTCGTTATCACTTTGAAGTATAGATTTCACCTAAGTGATAGTTTATTAATATGACTTATTCAAGCTGAATCGTTTCAGCTTCTTTCCCAAAAAAATTCAGCAAACCTATTTTTGACGAAAAATAGCGCTGTTCAACTTATTACTCGCACTGCTCATTTTTTATAACACTCACATTTGGTGATCTTTACATCGATGAAGTGATGGTCAAATGTAGCCTTAGTTATCATTTTGTAATTTTGCTGAATCCTTTCAGCTTTTATACTGAATCGATTCAGCGTATAATTCAACTTCATCAAGGATCAAAAAATGAGTTCTATGATCCGACGCACAGAACAAGAGTGGTTGATATGACACTAGATGAGATAGCGAAGTTAGCGGGAGTCTCTAAAACCACCGCCAGTTATGTAATCAATGGCAAAGCGCAGAAGTACCGCATTAGTGAAAAAACCCAGCAGAAAGTGATGGCCGTGGTGGATGCTCATAATTACCGTCCCGATCACGCCGCTTCTGCTTTGCGAGCAGGAAATAGCCGCTCTTTTGGGCTGATCATCCCTGATCTTGAGAACACCAGTTACGCGCGTCTTGCTAAATTGTTAGAACAGAACTCTCGCCAAGCGGGTTACCAAATTCTCATCGCCTGTTCGGACGATGACCCGCATACCGAGATGTCGGTGGTGGATGCCTTAGTCTCACGCCGCATCGATGCGCTATTTGTCGCCAGCGCGATTCCTCACGCCAGTGAGTTTTATCTCAAGTTGCAACATTCAGGCACTCCGGTTATTGCGATTGACCGCCCGTTAGATGATGAATTTTTCGCCTGTGTGATCAGTGAAGATTTCAACGCCGCGTTTGAATTGACTCACTCTCTATTAACGCCGGAGATTAAAACCGTTGGTTTGGTCGGTGCATTACCAGAGCTTAATATTTCGCAAGAGCGCCAGTTGGGTTTTGAAGCCGCGTTAAGAGCGAAAACTGTGCACAGTGTTATCGGTTATGGCGCGCACTTTAATCGAGAAGAGGGCAAACGAGTGGTGAATGAATGGATCGCCAATAACAGTATGCCAGATGCGATCGTCGCGACTTCCTACACCCTGCTTGAAGGGATTTTAGATGTATTGTTTGAAAACCCAAGCTTGATGAATCGTGTGAAGTTATCGACATTTGGTGATAATCGTTTACTTGATTTCTTGCCGATTAAAATCAACTCGTTGCCGCAGCAGTTTGAATTGATTGCCGACAGCGCACTCGCGTTGGCACTCAACGCTTCGGCAAAACGTTATCAAGCTGGGATCGAATTGGTGCCTCGTAAACTGAAAGTTCGGATTCATTGATGGTCACTTTTTAGCTTGATTTTTATAAAGTCATCAAGAAAATTCACGTAACCTAAGCTCTGTTTTGCTCGATCTTACGTCGCTTTTCTTGGTTAATCGCGTATTATGAAGCACTTTGATTTTCGCTATCTTTAGGGTTGGAATGAAGTTTCTGCACACCTCTGACTGGCATCTCGGTCGACAATTTCATAACGTTTCTTTATTGGATGATCAGCGCGCAGTACTCAATCAATTGATTGAGTATCTGCAGTGCAATCGGGTGGATGCTTTAATCATCGCCGGAGATATCTACGATCGTTCAGTTCCACCGACTGCAGCCATTGAATTGATGGATGATATAGTCAACCGCGTGTGCAACGAGCTTTCCATCCCCTTAATTATGATCCCTGGTAACCACGACGGGGCGAAGCGTTTAGGCTTTGCGGCCAAGCAGATGCAACACTCGGGCTTGCACATTATTAGCAATTTTGAACAGATGATGCAGCCTGTGGTACTAAAATCAGCCATTGCTGGTGAAGTGGCATTTTATGGTATGCCTTATAACGACCCTGAAGTCGTTCGCCACCACTTTGGAGAGGCCGTAACCAGCCATGATGAAGCCCATCAATACCTCATTAAGCAGATTACATCGCAGCGGGATTCGTCACAACGTCACGTTATGATTAGCCACTGCTTTGTTGATGGCGCTATCGAATCTGACTCTGAACGTCCTTTGTCCATTGGCGGCTCTGATCGTGTCAGTCATCAACACTTTGTAGCTTTTGATTATGTTGCACTCGGCCATCTGCACCAACCGCAGAAAAAAGGGGAAGAGTATATCCGTTACTCTGGCTCTCTAATGAAATACAGCTTTTCAGAGCAGCACCACAAGAAAGGAGCGACCTTGGTTGAATTTGATGAACAAGGTTTTGCCAGCGCCACACATGTGCCACTGACTGCTCCTCATAGCATGCGTATTATTGAAGGTGAGTTGCTGGAGATCATCGAGCAAGGCAAAACAGACCCACACAACCACGATTATCTGTTAGTTCGTCTTACCGACAAACACGCGATACTGGACCCGATGGAAAAACTGCGTCAATCCTACCCCAACGTACTGCATTTAGAAAAACCGGGCATGTTGGTGGGAGTGGATCAAGCAATGGGGCGTGCACGTTTGGCACGCGGTGAGGTGGATATGTTCCGCGATTTTTTCTTAGAAGCTAAGCAAGAAGCGTTAACCGCAGCGCAAGAGCAAGCGGTGATCGACGTCATTCAAGCCCTAAAACCGGGAGCCCAAGTCTAATGCGTCCAATACAATTGACTCTGCAAGCATTTGGCCCCTTTGCTCATAAAGAAGTGGTGGATTTTACCGCCTTGGGTGCCTCGCCGCTATTTTTGATTAATGGTCCAACCGGAGCGGGCAAAAGTTCACTGCTCGATGCCATTTGCTACGCTTTGTATGGTGAAACGACAGGCAGTGAGCGTACTGGTGATCAAATGCGCTGCGACTACGCGGACCCGCACACGCTCACCGAAATCAGCTACCAGTTTGAGCTTGGCGGGCGAATCTACCAAGTTGATCGCTCGCCCGACCAAGAAGTGCCGAAAAAACGCGGTGAAGGCTCAACAAAAAAATCCCATGCCGCGAGCTTGTTTGAATGGGTCGATGGCGAAATGAAATTGCTTGCTAACAAACCCAATCCCGTCGGTAAAGCAGTGGTGGAATTGGTCGGTTTAGATGTAAAACAGTTTCGCCAAGTGATGGTCATCCCCCAAGGGAAATTTCGTGAATTACTGACTGCCAACTCCAAAGAGCGGGAGCAAATCTTTGGTCAGTTGTTTCAAACTCACATTTATAGCCAAATTGAACGAGCGCTGTTTGAGAAAGCGGCGGGGATCCGCAAAGCGAAAGAAGAATTTGATCACCAAATTAAAGGCGCATTGGACGTCGTGAACGCAACTAGCGAGTCACACCTTGAAGCGTGCATTGCTGAGCTGTCACCGCAATTGACGGCCGCTCACGCAGCGTACCTAGATGCCCAGCAAAGGTTTGATGCAGCGAGCAGCGAGCAAAAGGCGGCGCAAACCCTTGCTAAACAATTTCAAGAGCAGCGTCAACTCGTGCAACTTAAAGCCGATCACGATGCACAATCGTCAGTCATCGATGCGGTAAAAGCTCAAAGGCATCAAGCCTTGCAAGCTACGCGCTTAGATTCACCCTATTACGAATTACAATCGTCACAACGTCAGTTAGAAGCGGCCAACCAAGCAAAAGTCGAAAAAGAACAAGCGCTTACACAGTCACAACAGCAGTGGCAACAAGCTAAAGCGGCTCAAGAAGACGCGGCAGAAAAAGTCAAAATAGTGCCGAATCTGATGCAACAAATTTATGACTTAAACCTAATCAAAACTAAGCTTGTTGAGCGAGAACATCATCAAAAAGCGCTGCAACAAGCCTTACGTGAAGTGGAGCTCGCGACGCAAAATCGCCACAACTTGCACGCCGCTGTTGAGCAGTTTGAGCAGCAAATTATGCTTAAGCGTCAAGAGTGCGAAAGAGTCAACCAACAGTTGGCTGAGTTAAAAGGACAGCGCTTAGAGCTTGAAACCATCAAACAGCAGATTGATCGCTTATCAAAGCTGCAGCAGCTTGAACAGCGTTTAGCCACAGAACAAGCTGCACTGCGCCATAGTCGGCAGCAGTTTGAGTTGGCGCAGCGCGCAACATTGGACGCGAAACAGCAAGCCGATAAATTAGAGCTGATTTGGCACACCAACCAAGCCGCCGAGCTGGCTCGAACCTTGGAGCAAGGCGACGAGTGCCCGGTGTGTGGCAGTTGCGATCATCCTAAATTAGCGCGTTATGCCGGAGAAACGGTGACTAAGGCGCAAGTGCAGCAGGCGAGAGCGATACAGCAAAATAAACTAACCACTGAGCAAGAAGCGCTGAAGCAGCAACAACTGCGAGAGACCCAATACGCACGGCTTGAGCAAGAGATGGCAAGTTTGAGGGAGTCATTATCTGGAAATACGCAAAGTGTAGTGCAACTGCAGCAAGCTCAAAGCGATCTTGAACATTCCATTGCTCATCTTGAATCGCTCAATCCAGAGCAATTAGCTCAACAATTGGCAAAATTAGAATTGCAGTTAGCACAAGCTAAGCAAAATGCTGAAACGCAGCAGCATAAAGTCGAACAAGCCACCCTGACGGTTGCCAAAGAGCAGACTGAAGTTTCTGCCTTAAGCCAAGGGATCCCGGAGTTGTATCAAGACAGTTTGCATTTGCACCAATCTTTAACCCAGTTAGAGCTGCAATTGGCCAATCTCAACCATTTAGATGCGGAAACTAAAGCGCGCTTCAATCAAGCGAACGCTGATTTTTCTGGTGCGAAAGCGGCGTTGGCGGCGGCGGTCGAACACCAGATTCATTGGCAAAATGCGTTTACGCAGTCACAGCAGCAGTGGCACAGTGCGCTGATTGAGAGCCAGTTCGACGATACTGAGCACTATTTACAGGCACGTTTATCTTCACAGCAGATCGAGCAGCTTGAAAAGCAGATCAAACAATTTGACGAAAGAAGTACGACGTTAAACGCTCAGCTTCAAACATTAGCCAGTGAGCTGAGTGAAAAAAGTGAGCCCAATCTTGCTGAGTATGCAAGCGCGGTCGAGGCTGTAGCCATGTTACAGCAAAGCGCATTGGATCAATGGAGCACGTTACGGTCTAAAATGGATGCCTTAACCAGTGTGAAAGAAAAAATCGCTATTTTACATATAAAAAATGAAGCCTTAGAGCAAGAGTACCAAGTATTTGGGACTTTGAGCGATATCGCCAACGGCAAAACAGGCGCTAAAGTGAGTTTACACCGCTTTGTTCTTGGCGTGCTGTTAGATGATGTGCTGATCCAAGCCTCAATGAGGCTGCAGATCATGAGTAAGGGGCGTTACCTGCTCAAGCGTAAAGAAGATCGCGCCAAAGGTAATGTGGGTTCAGGGCTTGATCTGATGGTCGAAGATGGCTACACCGGAAAATGGCGAGATGTGGCGACCTTGTCAGGTGGTGAATCTTTTATGGCGGCGTTGTCATTAGCGCTGGGGTTATCGGATGTGGTGCAATCATACAGCGGCGGTATTAAACTGGATACACTGTTCATCGATGAAGGTTTTGGCAGTTTAGATCCTGAGTCATTGGACTTGGCGATTCAAACCCTTGTCGACTTACAACAAGGAGGCCGAACGATCGGCATCATTTCTCACGTGAGCGAGCTGAAAGAGCAAATAGCCTTACGCATTGATGTCGATGTGGCGAGAAACAACGGCAGTTCAATAAGACTTGTTGCATAATGAATGGGAATGTAGGTTATCTTGTGCTAGTTATTAATAAGCATAGCGTGGCGAGTGTGACTCACTTCGACGTTTAAAAAGACCAGGTTATGCATAATGATGATTATAAAAATGAATATATCAGTTTGGTAAGGTTGCATGGACGTAGTAAAAAAAATATACCAGTACGCTGAGCCGAACCTCACCCTTGTGGGATGGATGGGGTTCATTGGTTTTCCCCTCTATTATTACGTGTGGACTTATCTCTTTCCACAACCTTATGAAAGTATGGAGTTACGGGCGATTTGCGCCATTTTATTTGCGGGGATTATTTTTCGCAATTCAACGCCGAAACATTTACAGCACTACTTACCTTACTATTACTTGTTTTCAATAGGATTTTGTTTGCCATTCTTTTTTGGCTACATGATGCTGATGAACGATTGGTCAACGATCTGGGCGATGTCGTTCATGGCGTCTATTTTCCTCCATATCCTCTTAGTCCACGAAACAAAAGTTATGCTGATTCAAGCCGCCATTGCATTAGCATGTGCTTACTTTGTGACTTATGGCGTAATGGACGCGGAACTGCGAGTGATGGTGGAATGGCCGTACGTACCGATTTTTCTATTTACTTACATTTTTGGTAACCTGTTCTATTTTCGTAACCAAATTGAACATGAAGCGAAGGTGTCGATTGCCAAGTCTTTTGGCGCAGGGATTGCGCATGAAATGAGAAATCCATTAAGTGCGTTAAAAGCGTCAATTGAAGTAATGGGTTCAGTATTGCCCAATCCTACGGCATCCAAATCAAAATCTTATATGCTACCGTCTAAAGATTTAGAGCTGATTGCTGGGCTATTAAGAGATGCTGATGAAGTCATTCGCTCCGGTAATGAGACCATTGATTTGCTGTTAACCTCGATTGATCAAAATAGGGTCTCAACATCGACCTTTAAAAAGCATGCTGTAAAGCCTGTTATAGAAGAGGCACTGCGCAGTTTTTCTTATAAAAGACCAGAAGACAGGCAGGCAGTGACTCTTAAGGTGGTGGATGACTTTGATTTTTTAGGCAGCAGTACACTGTTAAAATACGTGCTCTACAATCTACTCAAGAATGCGTTCTACTATCAAAATAACGATATGTTTAATATCCAAATCACCTTGAAATCAAGTGAGAATTGCCACCAAATTACAGTGAAAGACAATGGTGTTGGTATTGAACCTCATTTGCTAGACGATATTTTTAAAGACTTTTATACCTTCGGTAAAAATGGCAGCTATGGTCTGGGGTTACCCTTTTGCCGTAAAGTAATGCATGCTTTTGGAGGGGATATTATCTGCCGTTCTGAACTTGGAGAGTGGACGGAGTTTACCTTAACGTTTCCCGAGTATGATTCGCAAGCCGTTGCTAATATTAAACTTGATCTAATGAAGGCGAAATCTCTGCTTTATATTGGCAAAACGAGCATAGTGAATCGTTATCTCAGTGAGAAATCGTTCTATCTTGGTTTCCAGCTTAATGTCTTAGAGCCTGAGAGTACTTTGCGTCGAGAAGAGTTTGAATTTGAGTTTGATCTGATCTTTGTGGATCTGCAAACGTTGGATGAAACGCCGGATTACTTAACCAAACTGGAACCTAAACTGCATTTTACACAAGCAAAAGTTTGCTATTTATATGACCAAAATCAGCGTTACGCGCTGACGATGGAGCGTCATTTAACCATTTACCCAATTGAAAAGCACAAATTGTTATTGGATGGATCAGCGATTATTGATGAACTACTCTTTGAAACGGAAGAGCTTATTGCCGATAAAAATGTTATCCCGTTAAAACAATATGATTATGAAAAACGAATTTTGTTGGTCGATGATAACCACTCCTTACGTAGCTTCACCGCTCTGTTGCTAGAAAAGCAAGGGTATGAAGTACTGCAAGCGAGCGATGGGGAATTAGCATTACAAATGTTGGCCAATAATTCAATTGACTTGGTGTTAATGGATATTGAAATGCCGATTATGGATGGTATTTCGGCCACTTTATCTATCCGTTCATCCACCGCTTCTTACAGTAAAGTGCCTATTATTGGGCACACGGGTGACAATAGCCCTTCAACGATAGAAAAAATCCGTACATCAGGAATGAATGATTACGTTTTAAAACCAGCGGATAAAACGCTATTGTTAAAAAAATTAAGTCACTGGATTTAATAACCCTAGGTAAACCCTAGGGTTATTCCTTACCTTATCCTTCTTATTTGAGATTGCACCATTGGTTTAGTATGTCGATGCGTGACTTACTTGAAGTAGAGACTGCTATCATTTTGGGCCCTTTCACACACGGTTAATATGGTGTCAATTTGTGAGTCAGTGACATTACTATTTAACGAAAGCCGAATAATGTTTTTATTCTTTGAAGTGGCAGGCCTGCAAAAAACAGCACCAAATATTTGATTCTCTTCTAAATAATCGCGAACTTTTTCTGTATTTCGTTCATCTCCGGTTTCTAGCGCTATGATTTGGGACTCACTTCGTACGCTTAGCCCTATACTATTTAGTCCACGACGCAGTGTGTGTGCATTGCGGTGCAACTGAGTTCTTTTAGAATCGGCTGATTTGATAATGTCCAATGTCGCTTCTAACGCTTCGACTTCATAAGGCAAAATAGTTGAACTAAAAATAGCGGGATAACCCACAAAAGGGATACAGTGATTCACATTATTATTCGCCCAAATAGCGCCAGCGCGATACGCGAACGTTTTCGCAAGGCTAGCTGTAATAAAGTCAACCTCTGCTGTTAACCCTAATTCACTGACAAGTCCTGCACCTTTTTCGCCATGTGTGCCAAGTGAATGCGACTCATCAACTAAAATGGCGCATCCATACTCTTTGGCGATAGTGACCAAATCGGTGAGTGGTGCAATCGTACCTATAGTGCTGTAAATCGAATCAACCACAATGAGCCCTGGGCCGTGTCGAGCGATTAGTTTTTGCAAATGATCACAATTATTGTGCATGAATGGGTGAATATTGGCATTAGCGTAACGAGCACCTTCCCACATTGACATGTGAGCAAAAAAATCAATGTAGACGTTACTTTGTGGCCCGCACACGGCTTGCAACAAGGCAGTATTAGCATTCCATCCTGATTGAGAAAGAAGGCAACTATCAAAGCCTACAAATTCTGCAAATTTCGTTTCTAATGAAGGTTTAGACTCTTCATCTTGTAGAAAAATAGCGGACATAAAAACACTATCATGTGTTTTATCGATGGCGTTTTTCAACCGTGCTTTAATTAATGGATGATCAGCCAAGCTTAAATAATCATTACTTTGTAACACTATATCGTTTTTTGTTGGCCTTTTCCCCAGGACTAGGTGTTTTCCGTTAGCATTTGCATTAATCAAATCATTGATAAAATAGTCAATTCTAGATTGTATAGAAGCCGGTAGTTCGTGTTTCCACTTACGTGAATTCATGGTTATATCCTTTATGTGTTTTTAATTAAATGCCAGCTGACAAAGGATATATTGAATATTAATTTAAAATTGTCACGAGTGAGTTTTTATTATTTTGGCTGCTATTGCAAATTAAGGTATAGTGTCTTTTATATTGTTCGTCATTGCCTAGGCTTATCCAGCCCTAATTAATTTTTAATTAAAGATAAATATTAGGTTTTTATTTATTAGCAAATAATTCAGGCCAATACATTTTTATATAACCAATAGAAACCCAAACGACTAAGAAAGTAGCAATAGTCAATTCAAATAACCCAAATTGATGTAACCAGTGCCATTGCGGGTACTGTCCTTCAAAGAAGGTGGTTAAACGATGCATGGCGATAGCACTGATGACAGAAGGGAAGGTCACAGCAGCAATAGACGGTTGAAACTTGAGCCTGAGCAGACGGATATAGCAAAGGTAAATAAGCAGTGTCATGGTGATGGCAATGCCAGCCAGTGCGCCTGTTAATATTGGATCAGGATGAGGGAAGTTGACCAAATACGTCGCGAGGGTGAGGTTAATAGGTGCAGCCATAATCGCGAGTGTTGGGCGTGCGCGTTTAGGTAACATTCCAGCAAACACCAAACGATATAACACTAACGGCAGCATAAAAAAATAGATAGCGATACAGACAGAGACGAGTGTTTCTGAAAAGACAGTGTGGCCAAATTGCGTGCCAGCGAGCGAGCTACTGATTAACCCAACCGGATAAAGAAACCAGCTTGGTACAATATGGCTGATTTTAAAGTTCATGGCCTGAAAACTGAAGAAAAGCAGCATCATGGTGAAGTGCAGCAAGAGCGCGGTAAACCAAATAGGATAAGCAATGAGCGGTGAAATTAAAGCGAGATAATCACTTAAGATCAGTAAAGTCATGCTCATTGGAGCCATCAAGCTACCGGAAAGAGGGTGGCGAATGTCCTCCATGAATGTCTTGAAGCTGGTGAGGTATTTTAGCAAGACAGGCAGCAGTAATAATGCACCGAGCAGTGCCAAATAGGGGCGAATAATGAGACCGACCGAGGGAATATAAAGCGCCCACGCATGCCCGAGGCTGATCACACCTAATGCTAGCGCCGCTTGAGAGGGCGGTGTGCTTTGTACTTGAATTAACCTTTTCCAGTTCAACGATAAACTCCATGTCATCATTTGCTCTAGAAAATGAATAATGTATTTCTAGCAGCCAGCAAACGAGCGCATTATCAAGTTTATCGAGTTGTGGTGCAACATCTCACCTTCTAATTTGTTACTTAGACATAACAATTCGCAGCGGAGTCAATATTCATGAGTCTCACAATTACTCTTTTGGTGGAAGATCTTGTTGTTGCAGCTTGGCATTTTTCAAGGTGCGATGAAGCAACTGGCTATAAATGGGTTGGCCGCCAAGTAATTGAGCGAAAATAACCGCGCCAAGGCTAGTAATAATCAGCGGTAAAATTAAATAATAATTATTGGTCATTTCAATAACTAATAAAATACCTGTAATGGGTGCGCGAACCGTTGCGGAAAACAGTGCACCCATGCCTGCAATGGCGAACATTCCTGGGTCAATCGCTAATTGTGGTAACAGTTCTTGCGCAATCAGGCCAAAGGCGTAGCCAAACAGCGTGCCTAATGCCAGCATTGGTGCAAAAATCCCGCCCGGAGCACCAGAACCAAAGCAGATCAAGGTGGTAAAAATACGACCAATGAACAAAAGCAGCAAGATAGCGGCACCGTAGTCACCATTGGTGATATTAGGGATTAGTGAGATGCCACCCCCAGTCAATTCAGGAATATACAATAAAGTTAAGCCAAAACAGCCTCCCAATAATGAACCCGTGAGTAAATATCGCTTACGATCATTGCGATGAATTTTGGCAAAAATATCTTGTGATAGTGTGATTAAACGGTTGAATAGCACACCGAAAATACCAAACAGTCCCCCAAGCAGCAGAAACAGCCACAGTGAAGCCAGCTCTGGTGCTTGATATTGCGGCATTTGGATCACAGCATGTTGGCCATTAATCACGCGAAAGACGATATTTGCCGCCACCGCCGAGACAATGACGGCACGTACTGATATGAGGGTATAGCGAAACTGCGGGCGCATCTCCTCTATCACAAACATGATGCCCGCCAGCGGCGCATTAAATGCGGCAGCTAGGCCTCCAGCTGCGCCAGACGCTAAGAGTGAGTGGCGGGTATCGTCATTTTTGATGCGGAAAATATCCGACACCATTCGGCCAATGGCTCCCCCCATTTGAACCGTGGGCCCTTCACGTCCCAAAACCATACCAGAACCTAAGGCACCCATACCGCCAAAAAACTTCACTGGCAGTACTCGCCACCAACGAACGGGACGCATACCATCCATCGCGCCTTCAATTTCAGGAATGCCAGAACCGGCGGCTTCGGGCGCAAACCGGTGCACAAGGAAATAACCGATAAACGCCAACGCTGCACTGATAAGAAAAGCGGCCAACCACAAGGGTAAGATATTACCAATCTCACTTTTTAACCACTCGGTGCGTGTTTCCGAAACCAGGTGCACAGCGGCCTCAAAGTAAGTACCAACAATCCCAGCAAGAATACCGACAATGAGTGAAAGAAAAAGTATTGAGAGTGGTGTTTTGTCCTTAGAGAGAAATTGGTTAATCGTATCTTTTGGAACTTTTGCAAGCAGTGACTGTTTCAATCTCTCTCTTTTGGTCATGTAAAAAAGGGCCTCGATTGGTAAAATGTGAACATATTTTGTTACAGAATTATACGCGCCAAAGTGATTAACTATAGCGTCAAAGCTGCAATGTTGATTTCCATATCTGGAAGATGGAGAGATTCTCTACTAAAAACGAGATCTGAGTTTAAAATGAGTTAAAAAAACAGAGATTGAACCTTGCTAAGCCAGCCAAATGAACCATAGTTAAAGCGTAAGGCAGATTCAGATATCGTACAGGGAGGAATTCAAGCCTTACCTACAATTTGGATGGAATCAGCAATATTTCAATTCTATGTCCTCGTTTATGATCGGGTTGCATCTATAGTCCTCCCGATTCGCGAACTCACGATTGAGTTACGAGGGGAAAGGCGCGCTCACCGTAGTGCGCCTTTTGTCGTTTATGTACCTCGGCTCATTGTTGCCTGTCTAACTGGCAAACCATGCACTGGCTTCTTATTTCGGTATATACTGCCGCAAAAGGAGTGCTGACATGACAAAAAAAGTACCAACTAACATTATTACCGGTTTTCTTGGTGTAGGAAAAACGACGGCCATTTTGAATTTATTGAAGAATAAACCTGCTGATGAAAAGTGGGCGGTGTTGGTCAATGAGTTTGGAGAAATTGGTATTGATGGGGCGATGATGTCTGACCAAGGCGCGCTGATCAAAGAAGTACCGGGCGGCTGTATGTGCTGCACTGCGGGTGTTCCTATGTCTGTTGGAATTAACGCCTTACTTAGGCAAAAGCCCGATCGTCTATTAATTGAGCCAACAGGGCTTGGACACCCTAAGCAAGTGGTGGCGACTTTAACCTCTGATCAATATGCACCGTATGTCGATTTAAAAGCCACGATCACTTTAGTGGATCCGCGCAACTTGCGTAATGAAAAATACACATCCAACCAAAATTTTAATGACCAATTGGCCAGTGGTGATGTAGTGATTGGCAACAAAGTGGATCAATGCACTAGTGCTGATGTGGATGCATTTAATGACTGGGTGACTGATCAATCACCCGCGAAGATTTTTAGCAAGTTAGTTAAGCAAGGTGAGTTGCCTTTAGAATTATTAGATATTGAACGTCTTCACGGCGCAGCTTCTACTCATATTGAAGCGCATCACCATCATCATGCTTCGTTAGAACCACAGTTTGCCTTACAGCCGGGTAAAGCGTTTGTGCGCAAAGAAAATCGGGGCCAAGGTTATTTCAGTTGTGGTTGGTTAATCGGCGCTGAATACCATTTTGATTTTGATGAGCTCTTTTCTATGCTGAGTGCCCTGACCGCTGAGCGTGTTAAGGCGGTCGTCAATACCGATAAAGGATGCTACGCCTTCAACATCAACCAAGGAGTCGTTTCAGTGAATGAGATGAGCTTAGAAGGGTTTGAATCACGCTTAGAAGTGATTGACTCACAGCTCATGCCATGGGATCAACTCGAAGCGGTATTGCTGAAATTGGCGGGTATCTCTCAATAGGATCCAAAGAAAAACCAACAAAGAAAGAACAAAGAAAAAATGAACTAAGAAAGGCGAACTGGAACGGCTTCGTCTTTCTCGTTCACTTTATAACTTCTTACAATGCGTTGAGCTATCTATGGCTGCCTTGTTGCGTGATCAACGCGTTCATCAGATAAAATCTGCCCATCTTTGATATTCACTATTCTGTGAGTTCGCTTCGCTAACGCTAGGTCGTGAGTGACGACAATAAGCGTTCGTCCTTCTTGATGAAGCTCATTGAACAGGGCTTCAATTTCAGCGCCTGATTTTGAATCTAACGCACCTGTCGGTTCGTCGGCTAAGATAATTTGCGGATCATTGACCAACGCGCGTGCAATCGCCACCCGCTGTTTTTGCCCCCCCGAGAGCTGGTTGGGTTTATGCTGCATGCGATCGCCAAGCCCCACTTTTTCTAATAGTGTTGCTGCACGTGCTCGGCGCTCTTTTAATTTTACTCCGCGATAGACCAAGGGTAGGGCGACGTTATCGAGAGCATTAGCGTATTCGAGCAGGTTGAAACTTTGAAAAACAAAGCCAATTTTTTGATTACGAATATGAGCCAATTGATGGCTGCTGAGCGAGGCGACCGCCTTATCGTCCAACTGATATTCACCCGATGTAGGAACATCTAGGCAACCGAGGATATTCATTAAGGTTGATTTACCCGAGCCTGATGGCCCTAGAATAGAGAGAAATTCGCCTTTTTGAATCGATAGCGAAATACCGTCTAACGCTTTGACCAACTCTTCACCACTGCGATAGTGCTTGCTGATATTGGTCAATTGAACAAGGTTCGGTAAGTTTTGTTTATTCACTTTGTAATGCCTCTAATGGCGTAATGCTAGCCGCGCGATTGGCGGGAAACCACGCGGCAATCACACCGACAATCGCCAGCGCCGCGATCACAAGAAAGACAATCGAAAACGACAGTTCAGGTAAGGGTTTCCCTAATTGCTCAAACAGCATGTTGCCTTCTAAGGGAGCGTATCTTAATAAGGTGATCAGCCCGTAAGTGGATCCTAAGCCAGCTAAACCGCCAAGCGACATCGTGAGCAAGGCTTGCACTAAATAATGGAGTTTGATGGTGGTTGGCGTAGCTCCGACGGCCATTCGTACACCGATGTCTCGCGTGGATCGTTTTACCGTGGCGTACATGACATTGGCAATACCAATGCCTGCTACGCCGAGGGTAATGAGCCCAATAATGCCCAAAAAGCCTTGTAGACCGAATAAGAAACGGCGCATGCTTTTTTGCCTCAGTAGCATGTCTTCGACTTGCAAGATCTGCGCGTCTGAAGCACTGGCACCGTACTTTCTGGCGATCACTTGTTTAATCACTTGCGCGGCTTTTTCGCGATCAACCGTGGCATTGAGCTGCACATTGATCGCTGCAATCGCTGCGTTGGGGTTAAAACGTTGCCAAGTGCGAAAAGGCACAAATACCGCGTAGTCAATAGGGGTTCCTTGTTCTACCTCTGCACTTGTCTGCGTTATCACGCCGATAACGGTAAAGTTTTCATCACCTATTTTTATCAATTGACCTACAGGGTTTATGCTCAGCGTCTGGGGTTCCAGCCAACTCCAACCATCCTCAGAATTGAACAATTGCACTGCGGCGTTATAACCGAGTACAACCACTTTACGCTGCTGTTGATTATCGAGCGGGTTGATCCATCGCCCTCCTTTGGCTATCTCAATACCAGTTAAGGACTGATATTCTGGGTTAACCGCTAGTGGACGCTGCCAGGTGCCATTGTCTTGATTGCTGACGCGTTTATCCCACTGTGCGCTGACTTCAGCGCGTTGGATAAAGGGCAGTACGCGAACAAGATCGACATCATCCGCTTGCAAAGAGAGGGCTTTCCCTTCAAAAAAGCGCCCGGCGGTCTGGCTGGCATAACCCCCAGTCACATACAGTAAATTGCCATTGCCACTTTGTGATGAGCGTGTCAGCCCTTGGCGTAATCCTTCGCCTGTTGCGAGCATGGTGGCGATGCAAAGTGTGCCCCAAGCCACCGCTAAAATAGTGAGTAGTAAGCGCAGTTTTTCGGCCGCCATCTCTTGATAAATTTGCCTGATAGGTAACATCATGATTAAGCCCTCGCACTTAAGGCGATGACGGGGGTGAGATTGGCGGCACGCTTTGCTGGGAAATAAGCGGCCAGCAGTGCAAACA
This sequence comes from Vibrio sp. V15_P4S5T153, assembly GCF_963874485.1. Taxonomy (NCBI): domain Bacteria; kingdom Pseudomonadati; phylum Pseudomonadota; class Gammaproteobacteria; order Vibrionales; family Vibrionaceae; genus Vibrio; species Vibrio sp. V15_P4S5T153. The sequence goes on from NZ_CAWNHR010000018.1 coordinate 672,603, forward strand.
ACGTAGTGACGAGCAGTGACCAGCCTAGAGCCGGCACAGTGATGACTGGTTCGCCGAGCCAATCAGGTAAGCCGATGTAATTCAGTAATAGCACCACCAGATAGGAGAGGAGCATTCCAATCACTGCACCTAATGCCACTAGCAACCCACCTTCTAAAATAAACTGGCGCAAAATGATCTTCGGTGTTGCGCCAATGGCTAAGCGCACACCAATTTCCCGCGTTCTTTCCGTGACAGAAAGGAACATGATATTGGCGACGCCCAAAGCGCCGACCGCAAGCGTCATCGCTCCACTTGCCCCTAAAAATAGTTGTATACCTCGAAACAAGGCATTGAAAAATTGAGCGCCGCTGCTGAAGTCAGGTAGGTTTATGGCCTCAGTATCGCTCGGATCAAAATGTTTCTGTTTGGCGAAGAAAGAGAGGATGTTCATGCGCAATACCGCTGCTGGTATCCCTGCGGCGGGCTGCACAAGGAAAAATTCAGGCTCACTTTGCCAAAGATCAGTAAAAGCGCTGCTTGGGATCATCACTTGGCTGTTTTCATTGTTTATAGAAATGCCCCCTTCTTGCTGCTGAGTAATGCCGACAACCGAGAAGGGAATGGTATTGACTTTGATCGTATCACCAATGGATAGCTGACCAACTTGTGCCAACTGCCAACCAACCACCGCAATTCGGTAATGGTTTTGCTGATCGCTGGCGTGAATGCCGCGTGACCCCGCGGTCAGTTGCAAGTTGCGCAATACTAAAAATTGAGAGTCGATCCCGCTGACGTAACCGGGAAGCATTCGGCCTTTTACATTCGTCACTTTAGCATCCCATTTTCCGTAGATAACTGATAATGCGCTGATGTTTGGGTGCTGTGCCAAAGCGCGCATTTCCGGCTCTGAAAGGGTAATCGCTCGTCTTGCTGCAAGCCCTTGCCAAGGTTTGGTGGTTTGACTGGGGAAAGCCATTTGTGTATCGCTCATTAACAGCGCGAAAGATTGTGTATTGACGCGATAAAATCCTTCACCTAAGGCAACGAGCACTAAAACAGAAACAATACCCCAAACGATAGCAATGACCGCGAGGGCGCTGCGTAGCCGATGGGCAAGCAGCGTTTGCACGACTTGCTGTAGGCTTGAGATCATGAGTGCAGAGCCTGAGAGAGCGAAGCGATCACGTCATCATCTAACTGCCCAGCAGCTTGCAGCAGGCCAATCCGCTGCTTCCAATATTGGTACAATCGCCGTTGTAGACTGTTTTTACTATTAAACAGAGCGTTATGGGCGTCAATCAAATCAGAAGCTTCAGTCATTCCTGACTCATAAACGGTTTGTTTACTTTTTAAAGCTTGCTCCCTTGAGCTGACTTGTAACTGAGCCATCTCCACTTGTCGCCAATCCAGATGGATTTGGCTAAAGCCACTTTGAATTTTGCGTTTAATCTCGATATCTACCTTGCGCAGTACTTGCTTGGCGCTTAAGACTTGCAGCGCAGCCTGATCGACCGTGGCGCGCGTGGAACCATTCAAATCCAACGGAATTTTTAAGCTTAAACCTGCACTGAGATCCCCATCTCGACCCTGATCATTGTCTTGGTAAGAAACACTGCCAGATAAGGTGGGATAATATTTGGCTTTGGCTGCATCTCGGCCAAATTCAGAAGCGGCGACTTCCTGCTGGGCAGCCAATAACTCAGGGCTGTTATTCTGCGCAAGCTTTAACCATTCAGTTTCGCTGCTGACTTGCATTGGCGGTTCAATGAGGTCGGTCGTTTTAATTTGGTCAATGTGCTGTGGGTCTTGATTGATGAGCGCGATAAGGGCTGACTTTTTCTCTTCTAGAGCGGCTTGCGCACTGAGTATATCCGCTTGCTCATCGACGTGGTTAGCACGCATGTCTTCCAATGCCGTTGATCGAATTTTTCCTGCTTTATAGCGCTGCTCGGTAATCTTCAGCAGCTTTACACCTTCCTCGAATTTCTGCTCAGCAAGTTGTAGATCGCCTTGCGCGCTGGCGAGATCGAGATAGGCATACAGTAATGTTGCAGCCAGCTCATTATGTGCAGTCTTCACTTTTAATTGTGATGCCACATAGCTTGCTTGAGATTGGTCGAGCTGTGCCCAATTAGCGCTATCCCAAATGGTTTGATTTAATGTGGCACCATAGCCTTTAGTGTTATTGCCATCGTCATCCCATGAGGTATCCGCGCTGAGGCTAAAAGAAGGCAGCAAGGCACTTTTGGTACTTCGGACCTCTGTTTCACTGATTTGAGATTGGATCTGTGCTTGTGAATAAGTAGGGTCAAAAGCTTTTGCGGCTTGCCAAGCTTGTTCAATAGTGATGGCGTGAGCTGAAAAAGTCACCGCGCCACAGAACGTCATTAGCGCGGCTGCTAGCGCATTACGTTGAAAAGGGCGCTTAGTGGTCATCTTTGCCTCCGAATAAACTGTTGTCGATGATCACATCGTCCGCTGATAAACCCGCAATCACTTCCACATTAATGCCATCGGACAAACCTAAGGTTACGGCGCGCACTTGGTAACCTTGTTCTGACTGATCTGGAATTAAGACTTCAGGTTTTTCACCGCTAAATCGCAATGCGCGCTCTGGAATGGTGATGACGTTTTCCACGCTCTTTAATGTGATCTGTGCGGTAGCAGAAAAGCCCGAGCGAATCACCATATTGTCAGGAAAGCGAATCTGGTTAATCTCCACTTCAAATCCATTATCAAAGCTAGTCGTTTTAGTATCACTAGGGTTATTCAACTTATCAGATTGAACCGCAACTTTGCTTAATACGCCGCTGATTTCTGCTTCTGGATACGGTGCTAACGTTAAGTTGACGGCCATCCCTGCGGCGAGTTGCGCCGCATCATGTTCACTGACACTACCTTTGAAAATCATGTCATTCATATCGGCAATCGACATCATTTCCGTCGCCGCTTGGCTTGAAGCAGTGGAGATGATCGGCTCTCCCACTTCCACTTTTAGGTTTAAAATGGTGCCATCAATGGGGGCGACGAGTGTGGACGTGAGTTTCGAATCGCCAACCGATGCTTCACCGCTGCGGATCAGCTCAAGGTTCTGCCTTTTTTGTTGCACTTCAGCTTGTTTTGATTTCAGCTCTGATTTTGCTTGGATTAGCTCACCGTAGTTTTCCGGCACAATCTTTTGTTCAACTAACTGCTGTAAGTTTGCCAGTGTCTGTTTGGCGGAATCTAAGCTCGCCTCACTTTGCATTAAGGCAGTGGTTGCGTCGGTTAACGCTTGCGGTGTTGGATTTGGACGCACTTTGATCAAAGGCGTGCCCAAGGTGACTTGCTCACCGACCCGATGATAAATTTCACCGACAATCCCCTCAATTTGCGATTTTATAGATACCGAGTGAGCTGGCACGATTTGGCCAACAGCGATTGCCTGTTTGGCAATATTTCCCTGTTCGACCGTCAGAGTGGGGAAAGCCGAGAGAGATTCATTGCTATTGGTAGTTAGGTAATAGCCCCCGCTGATTAAGGCGGCGCTAATTACCGCGATGGCCCAACGCTTTTTCATGAACAATTCCATATCAAGGAGAAAATAAACAATGGTGGTATGACTTGAGTGTCATCAGAAGGTTCCTTCATGCTATAGAAGTAGCGCATAAAAACCTGTATTGATTTGTCATGATAATGTCAGCTAGAAATAGCAAACAGCATGCAGTTGTCTGTTCTGATGAAAAGGGCGATCATTGACCGCCCTGATGGTAATAGTAGAAATGAGGTGTAGCGTAGAAAGGATCCGAGAGGAATTTAGCGCTTATTACGCAAATAACGTTTACGACGCTCTACTTTTTTGGCTGCTTTTTCCTCGGCTTCTCTGGCCGCTCGTTCTTCCACTTCCACTAACTCTTTGGTGATCATTTCAGGGCGTTCAAGAGTAATTTGGCCGAGAATACCTTGGCGCAATTCATGCAGTAGGATCTCCGAAGCTTTGTGCAGATCAATACGGCCACCGGGGCGCAGAGCACCACGTTTGCGGCCAATTTCTTCCATCCATTCCACGTCAGATTGAGGTAGCTCATCGATTTGATAACGCTCTTGCAAACGCTCAGGATAAGCTTGCGCTAAATACTCAACAGTATAAAAGGCTACATCCTCATATTCCATTGCAGTATCTTTTACCGCGCCAGTAGCAGCTAGGCGAAAACCACTGTGTGGGTTTTCCACTTTAGGCCATAAAATTCCCGGAGTATCGGACAGCACAATGCCATTTTGCAAATTGATACGTTGTTGGCGGCGAGTAACGGCGGGTTGGTTACCTGTTTGAGCCACAGCGCGACCAGCTAACGTATTGATGATGGTTGATTTGCCTACGTTCGGGATGCCCATGATCATGGTGCGAATATTTTTTCCCACTTCTTCACGATGTGGTGCCAACTTACGGCAAAGCTCCATGATTTTATGCACTTCTTGAGGGTTAGACGTGGTTACCGCCATTGCTTTCACCCCTTGTTCTTTCTCAAAATGGTCGATCCACAATTGCGTCATTTCAGGGTCTGCTAGGTCACGTTTATTGAGTACCTTCACACACGGTTTATTACCACGCAAATGGGAGATAAGTGGATTCTCGCTGCTAAACGGGATACGAGCGTCCAACACTTCGATAATCACATCAACTTGCGGAATGACCTCTTCGATCTCCTTACGTGCTTTATGCATGTGTCCCGGAAACCATTGAATTGTGTTGTTAACCATTTGAAAACTGCCTTTTAATGTAAAAATTCTGCTGGTGGAGGTAGAGAGTTTTTATTGATGTTTATGAGAATCATCAACAAGGTTTACTGATAACCACCGCAGTTTTAGATGTGATGATGTTAACATTTAATTGGCGAGGCTGGAATCTAAGCTGTGCGGTGAACTTTACGTGTTCTGTCAATGATGAGATGGCTTAGGATTGACGACGCTCGTGCAGTTACATCTCTTGTCGGTGAGAGAGTACTGAGCCGAGCAAAAATTCGGTCAGATCGTGCTTGGTTAAGCAAGTTTTTGCCCAGTGGAGCAATTTATTGCTCAATCAGTCAAAAAGCCAAAGTTAACCTATTGAAATATAATAATTTAACACTGGCATTGCTTTTGCTTAGTGAGGCATTACATTATGCGATGCGATTCACGAAAAAGGACCAAACCATGCCAGCCGCTCTTCGAACCATTTCTTACCAAGCGTTATTAAACGCAGAGCAAGCCCATATGCCAGCCGTAAGATTATGCTCTACGCAGGGGAAACCGTCATGATCCTCTCTTGGTTTCAACAGCAGCAAAATCATCGCTATTGGTTAGTTGATCGCAAGCTTCACAAGCAGGCCTTACAGCAAAATGGGGGCTTTGGATTTGAAGAAGCCGTGCCTCTGTTTTATGGTGCAATGTTTACTGAGGTGATGCCACTCTCTCCATGGTTAATCCCTGTTTCTGAATCGATATTGTCGCTCCCTGAAGCGTTACTTGAACAGGGTATTGGGCTGTCAAGCCATGCCGTGGGTGATGAAGTTTTGCAGCATCTTCGCAGTTTATTAATTGCCGGATTAGAAGGCGAGGAAGTGATGTTTCGCTTTTACGATAGGTCGGTCATTATTGCTATGTTAGCGCGAATGGACCAATCAGAAGTGAACCAGTTTTTAGGCAATATCAATCAATTGGCTGCATTAGATAATGGAGACCAAGGCCACGATCGAGATCAAGGCCACTTAGTCACGTTTGACAACACCTCGCACGCGCCATTTAATGCTCAACAAGGCTCTTGGTGGGTGATAAAAGCGCATCATCTTGATAAACAAGAGAACTTACCTTTGTTAAAAGCTAACCTTGAATCTTGGTTATGGCAGCATTTCCCCAAGGCAATGGACCAGCACTTAACCCAAGGGCGTGATATCGCTTCCATGCTCACACCGTTTCTCTCTGCTGCTGAGCAAACCTTAACGTATCGTGTGATGAGCGCGGCCATCGCGGCGATTATGGGCAACGAATACTTGGCTCAGCCTAGCATGATAGAACTGATCAAAGACAATCAAAATGAAGAGATTAAATACGCTCTGCATGCCTTAAGTCGCCAATTACAACATGAGGGATAATCATGGATTCATTTAACCATTGCGTGCAGTGCAACCCCGAGAAAAACTGGTTGGAACTGGAGTTCATGAGTGAAAACGATGAACCGATTGATGGCCTTGCCGTCACCATTACGAACAAAATTACCTCCAACACACACACGCAAACCACCAGCGCTGGTAAAGTATTATTTGCAAATATTGCCGCAGGTGAATGGCGCGCTTCCGTCAGCCAAGCCTCTTTGTTAAGCGAAGTCGAAAAGTACGCCAGCCGTAAAGAAGGGCAAGAGTCGCCAGTGAAAACCCGCGCATCGGCAGAGCGTGATGCTGCTGAGCAAAGCCCGAAACGGTATCACAGCACTACCATAGGTGATTTTTGGGATGAAGCCCCTCAAGATGAGTTTTTGCAAGAGCATCATAAAGGGATAGATACCAATGCCTCTGCGGAAAAAGCAGGGTTCAGCCTTAGTCACAACCAAAGTTACGTTTTTGAAATCAAAGCACTGCGCAGTTATATGCCAGTGATTATTGATACCGATGAATTTAGTTTGGTGAATAGTTATACCTTTGCGTTGTTGTCGAAATTGGCTTATGCGACGGATGAGGCTAATTTAGATGATAAAGTCACGTCGGCTAATGAAGGATCAATTAAAGCGGTCATTTGGGCATTGAAACAGAAAATTAAGCCAACACATGCTGCTGATGCTTCAGTTAACTGGTTAGTTGAGGAGATTCCCTATAGCCAAGCCCTTGATTTTACCTACTATGCACAAAAGGAGGTTGGGGCTGAGGGATATATTTTATTTAATCACAATACTGCCATTGTTGGAGTTAGGGGGACAGAGCCTTATATTTCTAATGGTGAACCTTCAAATTCTGGTAGTACATGGGAAATTGTGAAAAATATTGATGGCTTTGGGGCGGTTGTCAATGCTATCCCTGCGGTGCAGAAGATTACAGACTCTTCTTTAATCAAAGATATGGTTGGAACTAATATCGATGCAGCGCAAGTTTCTATAAAAGAGTTTGGGGGTGCCTATGTTCACCAAGGATTCTATCGATATGCGATGACATTATGGATGGGAAATGAGGATTCATCATTATCTAGAGATGTGCGAAGTATTCATCATAATAAAAATTTTTATATTTGTGGACATAGTTTAGGCGGTGCGGGTGCGTTGATGATCTCCGCAATTCTAAAAGAGATGTTTTCCCCATCAGTGTTGCGATTATTTACTTATGGAGCACCTAGAAGTGGTACTAGAAGTTTTTCTGAACGTTATAAAAGTATTACGCACTATCGACATGTGAATAATCATGATTTGGTACCTCAAGTTCCTTGGAAGTGGGTCAATACTGCGGATACAGAAGACAACCTTTATGTTGCTATATTAAAAATGTTTCATGTACGAGGTGCAAAAACGGTTGAAAAAATCTTTGAGACGACAGATGGCGATGATGATAATTACCACCACCACGGCGAACTTACGCAGCTATTAACTTATGAAAAACCTTCTGAGCAAGTACTACTAAGCCCACGTCAAACACATATGCCCATATTGGATGCTATTAGTGCAGTAGATAATGATTCCTTTCCACTACTAGATAAAATTAATAATAATGTGTCTCTGTCAGAGCAGGTGAATGACCATGGTATGGTTGAGTACATTCCAAATTTAGCTAAACTTTTACATTTATTACTTCATGTGCCATTAAAAGAACATTACTTACAAGCGATCAACTTTCTAGATGAACAACAAAAAACCTTATCAAATGAACTGATGGATGTAAAAAATCAGCAAGCAGAAATGTCCGGAACATGGCAGTATTCTGATGTAAATAAAGCTAAGAACCTTTACTTAAAAAGGAAGCAAACTCTAACGGAAAATATGCTTACAACATATCGTCAGATTAAGTTTGAACTATTGAAAATAATGAACGATCCTCAATTAATGCCTACCGAGAAGTTACTGGTAGCAAATAAATCTTTACCTGACTTTATCAAGGAACAAATATGAAAAAGAGAAAGTTAATATTGATAATGATCGTTGTGGGGGTAATGACTTTATCCTTTACCCTTTATCCATTATTTAAAACTTTCTTCGTGAATGATGATGAAATCTGGGGCAATGAACCAGATGAACCTTATATCACTATTACAGGGAAGAAACCAACCGATGCTCACGTAGTTGCTTGGGCTGCATATTGGGTCACCGGTGATGAATGTAAAACCTATTCTTATGATATGTTTGGCCGTAAAGCGCATCAGGGAGGGAAAATTGATAAAAAATATACCTATGATTTTTCAGACGATCCGAGCCGCTATGAATTGCGTTTACCTTATAAATCAGTAGTAGATAGTAATAATTGCACTATTGTTTTAAGAGATTTCCAAGTGAATGCGTTTAATGATTTTGCATTTATAGCATCATTAAAGTCTCATCCCCAAGGAGACTTATACTATGAAAAGGCTATTCCTACATCGACTCTGATAGAAGCTCGAGGATGTGACGCTAAAATTTATAAGGCATTAAATAATCTTTGGTATGGGGATATTCGCTGTGAATATTTTAGAGGTGAAAAATCGAGGGCACAAGATGTTAGGCCTTATGACTTTTATTACGATTTTTCTCAGTTTTCCGATGATACGATAATAAAATTTAATATTTTAGCGGGTGAGAATTACCGCTCTGAGCCGTTAGATAAAGAGAAAGGGCCGCAATAGTGATATTTATCGCTAATGCCAACAGGAAAAAACGAATATCAATTTTTGTATTATTCATTGTATTGGTTTTTCTTGGATACGATTATTACCAAAGCATTCAACCGAATATTTGGGGCGATAAACAAGATGAACCCTATATTACGATCACAGGTAAAAAACCAACCGATGCTCACATAGTTGCATGGGCTGCATTTTGGGTAACGGGCGATGAATGTAAAACCTATTCCTATGATATGTTTGGCCGTAAAGCTCATCAGGGAGGGAAAATTGACAAAAAATATACCTATAATTTTTCAGACGATCCAAACCGTTATGAATTACGTTTACCTTTTAAATCTGTAGCAGATAATAATAATTGCAATATTGAATTGAGAGATTTTCAGGTAAATGTCTTAAATAACTTTGATGGAATCGCAGGATTTAGAGCTTATCCTCAGGGCGAGCTGCCTTATGAAAAGGCTATTTCTACATCGATGATAATAGAAGCACGAGATTGTAATGCTGAATTCCACCAAGGGAAAAACGATATGTGGGATGGATGGTTTAACTGTGAGTATTTTGTTGGTAATAAATCCAGACTAAAAGATGTTAGACCTTATGAGTTCTATTACGATTTTTCTCAGTTTTCTGATGATACGATAATAAAATTTAATGTTTTAGCCGGCGAGAATTACCGCTCTGAACCGTTAGATAAAGAGCAAGGGCCGAAATAGTGAAATTTATCGCTAATACCAATAGGAAAAAGCGAATATCAATTGTTGTACTATTTATCGCATTGTTTTTTCTTGGGTATGATTATTACCAGACTTCTCAACCGAATATTTGGGGTGATGAATCTGATGAGTCCTATATTACTATATCAGGCAAAAAGCCTATAGATGCTTATTTAGAAGTTTGGACTCATTTTTGGGTGACAGGAGATGAGTGTGAGGCTTATTCCTACGATTTATTTGGTCAAAAAGCCCATAAAGGAGGAAAGATAAGCCAGAAAATTACGCATGATTTTGCTAAAGATGATTCAAACTATGAATTTAGGATCCCTTTTAAAACGTATAAAAATTCACAAAATTGTATAGTGGAATTAAGAGATTTTTCTATTCAGGCTTATAACTCATTTGGCAGTGCTGGCTTTGCTCAGTTGCGCGTTTCACAGGCAGGAAAAGAATATTATAATCGAGCAATTGAGCCTGATTTATCAATTGTCGCAAAGGATTGTGGCGCATATTACTCTGAAAAGTTCAATCAATGGACAAATGGTTTTGGTTGTTATTACTACATTGATGGTAAGAGAAAAAGTCAAGATCAAGAATTCAACGCCTACAGCGCTTATTATGATTTCTCGAAATTCAATAATGACACCGTGATTCATTACGATATTTTAGCCGGTGAGAATTACCGCTCTGAGCCGTTAGTGCAAGAACAAGTCGCTGTAGAGCAATAATTAGGCATAATGAATGTATTCAATGATCACTTGATTACCTTCTATAGAAACATGCTGGATATCACCATCAACACTTATTCGGTTTTTTAAACAGATCGCTTTTACCTCGCTGGTGGCGGTCTGTTTCAAACTCGGTAGTACCCTGTGAGGCTCAATATGTAGATGACGACAGAATTGACTGATAAACGTCATCGATAAAGAGCTATCCCCTCGTAAAAGATGTGAGAACTCAAGTTGAGTAAGGTTAAGTCGCTTAGCCATCTCCATCTGAGTCAAATGCATTTTAGCCTTTTGTGACATCCATACATTGTATAAGGCTTGGCGATCCTCTTCGCTAAACACCATAGTCCATCCTCTTTTTGTTATCACCTTTATTGGTGGTGTGCAGAGTGACAAAAACGAGTTGAGGTAGTGTCAATGAGAGGTTAAGGCCAGTTTAAATTTTTAATCAATTCCCCTACCAAAACTCTGTCCTGCCCTCCGGTTCTTCCTGTTTGATATCGAGCCAGCGTCTCAAAAAATGGAAAGCGTGATTCTGTAGCGCTTACAGCCTGCTTTATGGGTTTTCATACTGAAATTATTTTTGTGACATTCTCGTTGTTTTCTTTTGGTTTGAAAATTAGTGTGTGGCTTTGATTAAACTGCTTTAAGGATTGTCTGTAGTTATTTTAATCATGATACTGATGGAACGTGGCTTTTTTGCGGTCAGACAATACCTGTCGAATGCGGCCTAATAAAAGCTTATTTTATTTAATATACATTAAATACATGCAGTTATGTTTGGCTTGGGTTTTGAGGTTATTGATTTGTAGTGTTTAAAGTAGCTCAGGAATGGGTGATGCCTCTTGGTTGTTAATTCGTTTTCATCCCTTGTTATTTCGTTGTTATTGTTTTCGTTATGAAAGTTATTTCGTGATCATCGTCATTAAAATGAAAGACAATTCTTTTAATTTGAAATGTAAAGTGGAAGTATAAATACGTACTTTGACACTAAGCCAATAACAACAATGAGGTTTGATTATGGAATGGATAATTCACGGAGCGGAATGGTTTATCGGACTATTTCAAAAAGGAGGAGAGGTGTTTACGGGGATGGTAACCGGTATTTTACCTTTACTAATTGCACTGCTGGTGGCGATGAATGCGCTTATCCGATTGGTGGGTCAAGAACGAGTGGAGAAACTGGCACAGAGTAGTGCTGGCAATCCGATCTCTCGCTATTTGATATTGCCAGTTATCGGCACCTTCATTTTCTGTAACCCGATGACATTGAGTCTCGGTCGTTTTTTACCTGAACGTTATAAACCTTCCTATTACGCGGCGGCTTCATATAGCTGTCACTCGATGAATGGTTTGTTTCCGCACATTAACCCTGGTGAGTTGTTTGTCTATCTAGGTATTGCTAGTGGCCTGACAACGCTCGGTCTGCCGCTTGGACCTCTTGCGGTTAGCTATTTGTTGGTTGGTATGGTGACGAATTTCTTCCGTGGGTGGGTCACTGACTTCACTACAACTATGGTTGAACGTCAACAGGGTGTTCAGTTAGAGCGTCAGGTTCACGTAGGTTAATGGGGCAATAAAAATGACGAAAGTATTACGTATACAGAAAGGTAGTGGCGGTTGGGGTGGCCCATTGGAGTTGCCGATCGAAGCCGATAAAAAGGTGTTTTACATTACGGGTGGTACTCGCCCTGCGATTGTCGACCGTATTGTTGAGCTTACCGGTTATGAAGCGGTTGATGGTTTCAAAACTAGTGTGCCCGATGAAGAAATTGGTGTTGCGGTCATCGACTGTGGTGGAACATTGCGCTGCGGTTTGTATCCAAAAAAACGGATACCGACAGTTAATATTCACGCTACGGGTAAAAGCGGACCATTGGCTGAATTCATCACTGAAGATATTTATGTATCGGGTGTGCGTGAGCGTGACATTCAACTAGTAGGCAGCGAGGGGGGAGCAATGCAACCACCACCACTAAGAGATGAACTCTCGAACGAGAATCTGGCGACAAACAAATACGATACGAGTAAAAAACTAACTCAGCAAAGTGACAGCTTGTTGGCTCGGATCGGCATTGGGATGGGTTCGGTGATGGCGATTTTCTACCAAGCTGGGCGTGAAGCCATTGACACCATTTTGAAAACGATTTTGCCGTTTATGGCATTCGTCTCCATGCTGATTGGGGTGATCATTGCCTCTGGTTTGGGCGATGTGATCGCGCATGTATTGACGCCTTTGGCGCAAAACCCACTAGGGTTAGTAACGCTCGCGTTGATCTGCTCGTTCCCGTTGCTTTCTCCATTCCTTGGCCCCGGTGCGGTTATCGCTCAAGTTATTGGTGTATTAGTCGGCACCCAAATTGGTCTTGGCAATATACCACCACATCTCGCGTTGCCCGCTTTATTTGCCATCAATGCTCAAGCGGCTTGTGATTTCATCCCGGTTGGGTTGGGTATGGCAGAAGCTAAGCCGAGAACCGTTGAAATAGGTGTTCCTTCGGTACTGTATTCACGCTTCCTTACTGGCGCACCTACCGTTCTACTGGCTTGGTTTGTGTCTCTATTTATCTATCAATAGGGGGTTAGCAATGTCGCCACTATATCAAGTCAAGATCGAGAGCATTGGTGAGTTTGCCAATAGTGCGTTGGAAGACGATATGATGATCATCTTCAGTAATATTGCCCCAAAAGATGCGGCAGAGTATTGCTTCATCCACTCGCATGACGCACTCAAGGGGAATATCAAACCCGGTGGTGTGATGCAATTGGGAAGGTATCAGTATCCGATTACAGCGGTTGGTGAGGTGGTCAATCAAAACCTTGCAGAACTTGGGCACATTACCATACGGTTTGATGCCTTAGTTGAAGCTGAATATCCGGGTTGTCTTCATGTCAATGGTGAACGACCTCAGCAAGTGCGCTGCGGTGATGAAATTGTCTTTTTAAATTAATAGTCAGTATGGGTGCTCTATGCCTACGATGGGGCACCCTCTAAGTAAGGTGTAAGTTATGAGTAAAGTTGCGTTAGTGGTTGGTGGTGGTCAGACTCTAGGTGAATTTCTGTGCTTAGGTTTGGCTAATGAAGGTTACCGAGTTGCGGTCGCCGATTTAAATGGTTGCAGTGCTGAAAAGGTGGCTAATAGAATTAATCAAGAATACGGCCAGGCTACAGCACAGGGTGTGGAGGTAGATGCCACCAAAGAGCAAAGTGTAGTGAATATGGTTAGGCAAATAGATGAATTTTTTGGACGGATTGATCTGCTGGTTTACAGCGCTGGCGTAGCTCAGGCTGGCAAGATTGACGTTTTTCCACTGACTGCTTGGCAGCTATCGATTGACGTAAACCTAACGGGGTATTTCCTCTGTGCACGAGAAGTATCAAAAGTAATGATTCGTGAACAACGTGGTGGGCGCATTATTCAGATCAACTCAAAGTCGGGTAAAGTGGGTTCAAAGCATAACAGTGGTTACTCAGCGGCCAAATTTGGTGGGGTTGGCCTGACTCAGTCACTTGCGTTAGATTTAGCGGAACACAAAATCACGGTGCATTCTTTGATGTTGGGTAACTTGTTGAAAAGCCCTATGTTCCAATCACTGCTACCTCAGTATGCGAAAAAATTGGGTGTACCGGAATCAGAGGTTGAACAGATTTATATCGATAAAGTACCACTTAAGGCAGGATGTGAATATCAGGATGTTCTTAATGTACTGAAGTTTTACGCCAGCGATGAAGCCGCCTATTGTACTGGTCAATCGATCAATATCACGGGTGGTCAGGTAATGTTCTAATCCATCCCCCATGGATTAAGCCCTATGCTCCTAGAATAAGGGCAGCTTATATTGGGCAGGCGTTATGCTTGCCCCTTTTTGACAAGAGGTATGAGATGGACTCAACAACGGTACTTATTTATTTTGCTGCAGGAGCTTGGATGATACAGATCGTCTTAGGTTATTTGCAGATTCGATCTTTTAATCGGATGCTTCAATCTATGACTCATAAAGGGAAAGTCAAGATAGGCCGCACCCAAAGCCGATGGAAACCGCGTACCGTACTGGTGTTGGTTGAAGATGAAGATCAGCATGTTGTAGATGCCCAAGTGATGAAGGGTATTTCTGTATTTGCTAGACCAAAGACACTAGATCAACTCATTGGTCAATCACTACCTATCCCTGAATCACTCATATTTCAACTGGATTCTAATGTTCAAGAAGCGTTAAACGTCGCAATTTCTAGGCAGTAATGAAAGAATGTTCCCCCTTTTCCTTTTAAGTTGAAAGGGAACTGTTATAAACTGCTATCAGTTTAATAATGAAGTTGATGCTATGAATTTAGATAACAGAAGAGCGCAGTTGCTGGATTATCTGCGTGTTAATGGGAAAACGTCAGTGAACGATCTGGCGGATACCTTTGAAACATCAGGAGCGACAATACGCAGTGATTTACGTTCGTTAGAGGAAGAAGGGCTTGTTATTCGCCGTTACGGAGCAGCTGAAGCTTGTATCGCTAATAGCGTCATTTTGGAAGACCGTTCGATGGATGAAAAGCAGACGGTGAACCTTGAACGTAAATGCTTAATCGCTAAAGCCGCTTCACAACTGGTCAAGGACGGGGATTCGATCATTCTGGACTGTGGCAGTACCACACTGCAGATGGTGCCGCATTTTGAACAGGTGATGTCACTGACATTGATGACGAACAGTATTCACATCGTCAACGCGGTAGCGAATTTGGATGCGGAACATACTGTATTGGTTCCGGGCGGAACGTATCGTCGAAAATCAGCGTCTTTCCATGGCACGCTGGCAGAGCAAGCATTTAAACAGTTTTCTTTCGATAAACTCTTTATTGGTGCTGATGGTTTTGACCTTGCGAAGGGAACAACAACCTACAACGAAGCGTATCAAGTCAGCCAGGCGATGTGCCAAGCAGCCAATCAGATCATTGTCGTGACCGATTCAAGTAAGTTTGGCCGTCGTAGCCCTAACGTGGTGGTTCCGCTAGATAAAATCGATATAGTTGTCACAGATAACCTTATCGCAGCAGAGGATCGGACGTATTTGGAAGAGAAAGGTATCCAAGTGATCACCGTTGGCTCCTAAGTCACTCCATAAACCCCATTTATGAAAGGAGGCCAGTTGGCTTTCTTTTTTATTTTGTCGTCGATTTCAATTTTTTACTTTTAAAATAAAAGTTATCGGTGATTGAATTCACGCTTTTCTCTTTTGCCTCTTTTTCAATATATCAATAACGGAAACACTCCAACTATCCCCACATAATTTAAGAGCCGAAGGTATGGATTGGATAATCGAGGGAGCGGAATGGTTTATTGGTCTTTTTGAGAAAGGCGGTGAAGTGTTTAGCGAAATGGTGGCACAAGTACTCCCAGTGCTGATCTGTTTATTAGTTGCCATGAATGCGCTGATCCGTTTTATTGGCCAACAGCGCATAGAAGTGTTAGCTCAGAAAAGTGCGTCTAATCCTATATCTCGCTATTTGCTCTTGCCGACAGTAGGAACCTTTGTTTTTTGTAATCCCATGGTGCTCAGCCTAGGGCGTTTCTTACCTGAAAAGTACAAACCTTCTTATTATGCCTCTGCCTCCTACAGTTGCCACACCATGAATGGTATGTTCCCTCATGTAAATCCTAGTGAATTGTTTATTTATCTAGGCATTGCCGCTGGGATCACTCAACAGGGCTTATCGCTCGGTCCTCTCGCTATTTCCTATTTGCTGGTTGGCTTAGTGACCAACTTTTTACGCGGTTGGGTAACCGATATGACGACTATGTTTGTGGCTAGACAACAAGGTGTAGTATTCAGCGATAAAGTCGATCTTAACGTGGTTGAGGAAAAATGATGACGGTATTGAAAGTAAACCGAGGGCAGGGTGGATGGGGTGGCCCGCTATTCATTCCGGTTGAGGTTGACAAGAAGATCATCTATATCACAGCAGGGACTCGTCCCCATTTTATTGATGAGATGGTGGCGTTGACGGGCATGCAAGCGGTTAACGGCTTTGAACATTTCGTTCCCGATGAACGAGTCGCTTGTGTAGTGATTGACTGTGGTGGCACATTGCGTTGTGGGCTTTATCCCAAAAAAGGTATTCCGACATTAAATATCCATGCTACAGGTCAAAGTGGCCCTTTGGCACAATATATTCAGGAAGATATTTATGCATCTGGCATACACAGTGGTTGTTTTTCCTTGGTAGACGATCACAAAACCACGTTTTGTGAACCAAGCCTATCTCAGCCCCAATCCATTGACACGACCAAGAAGCTTAGCCAACAAACAGATAGCTTACTGGCTAAAGTGGGGATCGGTATGGGCTCGGTGATGGCGACCTTTAATCAGGCTGGGCGTGAAACCATTGATACCGTACTTAAAACCATTCTGCCTTTTATGGCGTTTGTTTCAATGTTGATTGGGGTTATTCTCGCGTCTGGGTTAGGTGATTTAATTGCTCATACTTTGGAGCCATTAGCAGGGAACCCGATCGGTTTACTGACGATTGCCTTGATCTGTTCATTTCCGTTTCTGTCACCCTTTCTTGGACCAGGTGCGGTGATTGCGCAAGTGATCGGTGTACTTATCGGGACTCAGATCGGTATGGGAAATATCCCACCGCACTTAGCATTACCCGCTTTGTTTGCCATAAATGCTCAAGCTGCTTGTGATTTCATCCCTGTAGGGCTTGGCCTTGCAGACGCTAAGCCCGAAACGGTACAGGTCGGTGTGCCTTCGGTACTTTACTCTCGTTTTCTTACAGGTGCGCCAACGGTGCTGATTGCTTGGCTTATCTCATTCTTCATTTATCAGTGAGGGCATATGCTTCAGTATCAAACGACGATTTTGTCCGCTGGCGATTATGCTAAAGACTCACTGCATGATGATATGGTGATTTTATTCGGCCCGAGCGCCCCTGATGCGGTGAAGGAATATTGCTTCATACACTCTGGATCTTCGTTGTATGGATTGATTGACCACAACACCACTTTATTAATTGGGGATCTCGGTTTTGTTGTGACGGCAGTCGGCAGTGTGGCGAACCAAAATCTTGCGGAGCTTGGGCATGTAACACTTAAATTTGACGGTCAGCGAATCCCAGAATTGCCGGGTACCATCCATTTACTCGGTCCTAAATTAGAAGTGCTTCAACATGGTGATGTGTTGATGTTTGGTTAAAGTGGTGGAATGTGGCTTGATTGTGATTAGGCATATCTAAGAAAAAAGGCTCCTGTTTTAAAAGGAGCCAAATAGCTGGTGTTAGCTATGGAGAAAAGATTGTTAAGTACCATGATGTTTTAAAATTAGGGGTTTTAAATATTGGTCAAATTCTGTTCATTGTAGAAATCGAAAATATGGCAAAAGGTGGTGTTGAGGTTAAAACGCATGGTTTTGCCAATATGAGCAGTTGTAATGGTTTGATCGTTGACTCTTGCTATCAACTCCTTACCTGCCACAGTAAAATAGAGATATTTTTCGTTCCCCATATTTTCAACAACCGTCAATGTGCCTTCAACGGTATTGATAGTGTCGTGTTCTGCTGCTAAATGAATATGCTCAGGGCGAATGCCAAAACAGACAGGTTTATTGATATATTGTTGTAAGGCGATTTGCTTCTCATGTGGAATAAACATGCGAACATTGGCGGCAATGTCTATATAAAGCTGTTCGTTTTCTGAGCGAATGACAGTGTCGACTAAATTCATGGCAGGTGATCCAATGAAACTGGCCACAAACTTGTTGGCTGGATAATTATAAAGATTGGCTGGCGTATCAACTTGCATAATCCGGCCCTGGTTCAATACGCAAATTCTATCACCTAACGTCAAGGCTTCAGTTTGATCGTGAGTGACATAGATCATGGTCGCTGGTGTGCCTTCTTCTTTGAGTGCTTGATGTAATTGCGCAATTTTCACACGCATTGAAACCCGAAGCTTTGCGTCCAAATTGGATAGTGGTTCGTCAAAAAGAAAAACATCAGGCTTGCGAACGATTGCCCTCCCTACTGCTACTCGTTGGCGTTGTCCACCCGACATTTCTTTGGGTTTACGATAGAGCAATTCGGTAATTTCTAATTTTTCTGCCGCTTCTTCTACTCTTTGTTTAATTTCATCTTTAGGCCTTTTTTGCATTTTTAATCCAAAGGCCATATTGTCAAAAACTGTTTTATGAGGGTATAGGGCGTAATTTTGAAACACCATAGCGATACCACGTTCTTTAGGAGGTAAGTCGTTAACAATTTGGTTGCCGATACGAATTTCCCCACCGCTAATCCCTTCTAACCCAGCAATCATTCTGAGTGTAGTTGACTTTGCGCAGCCTGATGGTCCAACAAACACCATGAATTCGCCATCATGGATATCTAGATCAATTCCGTGAACGGCTTTAAAACCGTTCTCATACTCTTTTTCTATTTTTCGTAAGCTAACAGTAGCCATGAATTTCTCCGTGTATTGTGTTGTGCAAGCAGTTATTTACATTCAGAAATCATGACTAAACGTGGTGTTTTATCGTCGGCTATTTGTACCGTCCATACGTATTGTCCATCTTTCGGTAGCATGACGACTGTATTTTTGGCAAAGCCAGCACGCTTGAGTTCTTTGACTTGCCCTACCGTTAGCGTTAATCCTGCGGCTGTATATTGAGGGTTCCAGCTCATTGTGGCGAATTGCAAGCTCACGTTTCCTGCCTTTTCGTTACTTACTACTTGATAAATGCCGTCACCTTTGTAACCCATCTGGCGGTTATCCATATGAAGCCATTGCCCATCAGCAAAGGTTCCAACAACAAATATGGATGGGCGGATAGGGCCTCGTTCTTCTAATGTAGGTAAGTCACATTGAGAGAATCTAGGGTCTACATTTTGTACTGAGTCGTTTTGTTGGGTAGTGGTGCTGGCACAACCAGCGAGCAATACAGCCAGTGTTGCTGCGATAAGTAGAGAGCTTTTCATCGTAAATTCCTTCATTGGTAATGTAAAATATTTGAGTGACAGATGATCATAAGATTTTTTTTTGCAGTAATTTAGAAAGCCAACCTCGGTGTGTTGATTTAGATTTATGAATTTCAAAGTGCTGGGTTATTTTATTGAGAACCGCAAGGTTCTTGTAATAGGCTTTTGCCTCCTTCGCGGGATAACCAAATAAGTCACTTTTCTCTGGAAAAGAATGACTTACGCCAGATTTTGCTTTAATTACTGAGTAGCTGCCAATGGTGACGTGCCCAGCAGTACCCGCTTGGCCGTGAACCACGACGTGATCACCAAGAGTGGTATGCCCTGCAAATCCAGATTGTGAGATGAGCAGACAATGTTTACCTATTTGGCAGTCATGCCCAATTTGGATTTGGTTATCGATCTTGGTTCCTTGGCCAATAACGGTATCGCCGAGTGTTCCTCTATCAATGGTATTATTGCAACCAATTTCTACGTCGTCGTGAATAACTACTCTGCCGATGCTTTCAACGCGTTGGTAGGCTCCATCTTTCACTGCCATATATTCAAAACTGAAATTGCCAATAGAGTTATTAGAATCGATAGTGACATTATTTCCAATAATTGTGCCTTCTTTGATCACTGTATTAGCATGAATAGCGACGTTATTACCGATAGTCACACCATTCATAATCTTCACACCAGGCATGAAATGGCAGTTTTCACCAATTTGACAATGTTTTCCAATATAGACATCGTCGATGGTTGCGGTGTTCCCTTGATCAAATAATTGATACATCTGTACTTTATAATAACGCAGCAGTTTGTTGAGAGTATTTGCATCTAAATGTTCAATAATAATTTTGGTTTTGACAGTGCTGCTACAAATCGCGGCCGGACCAATTAAAACATCTGCTGTAGTTTCAGAAATTGAATGTATGTCTTTTTTAGAAAAAACAATCGCTAATCCGCCAGCTATCTGTGGCGCATTTACTGGTCGAATTGTATCAATCGATATAGACGCATCACCTTCAATTTTACCGGAGATCAACTGCGCAATTTCTGAAACATGGATCATTTTAGCCTCTTTGAATGGATTAGAAACGATATAGAGCTTGAAGATAAATAGTGTGCTGTGTTAGCTCGCTTTCATTTTTTGCTTCCCAACCCGCCAGTTTACTTTTTTCTTCTACTTCATTAGCAAATTCGTATTCTCCTTTAACTAACCAGCTGTCACCTACAGCTTGTTCATAGCCTAAAGTGGCTTTACGAATATCTTTGAAGTAGTCAACATTAGCGTTCCCACCACCGCTGTTGCTGGCATTATTGGTTTCATTGTCACCGAGACGAGCTCTTACATAGAGCGTGCCTGCGTCATCAAAACTATATTGTACGACGGGTTCAATATATTTCTCGGTAAAATCACTGATCTCATTGATATTTCCGTTAGATTGGTAATCTTCATTATCTTTGATTTGGTAGTACATTTCCAAGCCAAGTTCCCAGTTACCAAACCGTTTATAGGGTCTGAATAAAATGCTATACCCAGTTTCTGTTCGTTCACCCCATTCGCTTTTATCTTCTTTGCTATAGAGATACTCCAAATTTGAATAAAAACCCCAACTGTATTCATTATTCCAGTAGGTCAAATAAGGTCGTAAACTGTGTTCTGCTAAATTTTTACGTAAACCACTTACATAAGGTGAATAAACTTTGCTGTCTGTATATTCCAATTCATAAATTAAGCCTGTCGCCCAACCGTTACTTAAGTCGTAACCCTTATTGAGTGAAAATAGATGCTTTAATCCATCTTCATTTTCGTGGTAACTGCCCTCATGTTGCTCTCTATTTTCTATTTTAAGGGCATACAAAGCGGTCATATTCCATTTGGCATTGTTGTAGTACACGCCAAAGGCTTCATGGGTGGTCGTTTTTTCCTTTTTATCTATGCCAGTAAAGCCATTGGTAATTTTGTCTTCGTATTCAAGAGAAGTTCCTACATGGCCTCCAAACTGAAGCGCTTGGTCAAAAAAGCTATCTTCAGGGTTTAAACCATGCTCACTGGCAGCGAAAGCGGGAGTAGAAACAGCGATTGCTGTTGCTACGGATATAGCAAGTAACGTTCTTTTCACGACAGGTCCTTATCAACCTATTTAAGGTTGTAAATCGTAGTTATAATATAGATGAATATTTAGTAGTTCACTGTGAACGCCTAAATATTGTTCTGCATATTAATAAATTTTTCCTCCTAAGCATTCTATAAGTGAGAAGTCGGTCACTTTTAATTGCTTATTATAGAGATTTCGATCACGAATTTACTTCTTTGCCGATTAATTTAAAGGAGGTTTTTACGCGTTTTTGCCTTGTAGCTCTACTTGGTGACGTGTTGTTTAGGTTTTCGCATACGCCCATTCAAGTGTTTTTAAATAAGGTTTGGTGACTAAAATCACAATTTCCTGTGGTATGAAGATGATAGTGGTTGACTTAAAATCGGCGACATTTAACCTAGTAGTATCTTTTGTACTACCATTGGTGTTGATATGAGAAATAGATGGATGAAAACAGTATTGGCTGCAACTTTGATTTGCTCAGCTTCTATTGTTTCTGCTGAGACGATTACGCCGGAAATAGACTCTGAATTATTGATTTGGACAGATAACACGACGCTCGACTATATGAAATATGCCGCTGACCAATTCAATCAAGATTTTGGTTACAAAGTTAAATTTACATTTCGTGGTTTAGCTCCGATAGACGCTGCATCGCGAATGATTCAAGACGGCGGATCCGCACGCGTTGCGGATGTGGCGGAAATAGAGCATGACTTATTAGGAAGGTTAGTAGTTGCTGGTGGGGCGATGGAAAACTTAGTTTCAGTTGATCGTATGAAACATAACTTTATGCCAAATGCTATTTCTGCAATGCAATATGGTGGAGCCAGTTATGGTTTCCCTGTCAGTTATGCGACGTTGGCGCTCTTTTATAACAAAGATTTGTTACCTGAAGCACCCAAAACATTTGAAGCACTGATTCGCTTTGGCGAGATATTTAATAATGTAAAAGAGAACAAATACGCTTTATTGTGGGATGTGCAAAATTATTATGAATCTCGAATGTTTTTAACCCTTTATGGCGCTTATGAATTTGGGAATAAAGGGACAGATGCTAAAGATATCGGGATCAATTCTGAATTAGCGCAAAAAGGTCTTTTGGCCATGAAAACATTGCAAGCGGCTAATAGTTCAAACCCGATTGATATGCGTAACCCGCAAGTTCGCCGTGGTTTATTTTCCGAGGGTAAAGTGGCCGCAATTATTGATGGTCCTTGGGCAATTCAAGGCTATGCCGCGAGCGGCGTAAACTATGGGGTCATGCCGATTCCCACTCTAGAAGGTCAGCAATTACGTACTTTTTCAACAGTTAGGCTTGCAGTGGTATCGACATACAGTGAATACCCAAAAGCAGCGCAACTGTTTGCTGATTACATTGCGTCTGACAAGATGCTGATGAAGCGATATGAGATGACGAAATCCATTCCACCCGTTCAATCGTTAATGGAAGAGATCATTGTCGATGCAGATGAAGCCACTTACGCCATCATCGCTCAGGGATTCTATTCCGATGCGATGCCATCGATTCCTGAAATGGGTTATTTGTGGTCTCCCATGGCCAGTGCTATCACCGCAATGTGGGTAAATGGTAAAGAGCCAAAGTCAGTGCTGGACCATGCTCGAGCAATCATTGAAGAGCAGATCGCATTTCAGGAGTAAGCATGTTGTTAGCCAAAACTCAAAATAGACTCCATTTCCTCAGCTCAATGTTGATCATGGGTACAACGCAACTTGTTCATAAACATTGGGTGAAAGGCATCTTTCTTTTTACGGTTAATGTGTTGTTTTTGTTTGCGCTACCTAACCTTATTTTGGCGCTCAAAGGCTTGGTTTCTTTAGGCGATGTGGTACAAGTTCGGCAAGGTTTTCAAGTTATCCAAGGTGATAACTCCATTCATATGTTGGTGGAAGGTGTTATTGCAGTCATTCTTATGCTCTGTTTCATAACTACCTATATTCTGAACGTCAAAGATGCCCAATCTTGTGCATTGTGTAAGCTGAATATTTGTGGGCAAATTCAATCCATTTATAATAAACATTTTGCATTCATCGTACTTTCTCCCGCTTTGATAGTGACTATTGCGTTTATTATTCTACCTATTGCAATTACGGTACTGGTTTCCTTTACGAACTATTCAGCACCTCATCATATCCCCCCTAAGAATTTAGTGGACTGGGTAGGGTTAAGAAATTTTTGGACACTGTTTGAGCTGAAAATTTGGTCAAATACATTTTTTGGTGTTGCTTTATGGACGGTTGGATGGGCAGTCACTGCAACAATTTGTACTTGCGGTTTTGGTTTCTTGCTCGCTCTCGCCTTAGAGAATCGGAACATTCAAGCGAAAAAACTCTGGCGGTTTGTCTTTATTCTCCCTTATGCCATTCCCGCATTTGTTACCTTACTAATGTTTCGCTTATTACTGAATGGAATTGGCCCGGTAAACGCCACTTTAAATAGTTGGGGAGTCGATTCTATTGCATTTTTATCTGATCCATTTACTGCCAAGATAACAGTAATTGCCGTCAGTGTCTGGGTTGGGGCACCTTATTTTATGCTGTTGATTGCTGGGGCATTGACCAACATTCCTCGTGATCTCTATGAAGCCAGTGAAGTCGATGGGGCAAGTAAATTCCAGCAGTTTCAAGAGATAACGTTGCCGATGGTATTGCACCAAGTCGCCCCCTCACTAGTCATGACATTTGCTCATAACTTCAATAATTTTGGAGCGATATTCTTGTTGACTGAAGGCGGTCCGATCAATCCTGAATACCGTTTTGCTGGACATACCGATATTTTGATCACTTGGATTTACAAATTGACCTTGGACTTCCAGCAATACCAGATTGCTTCTGTTATTTCGATTGTAATCTTCCTGTTCCTGTCCGTAATTGCTATTTGGCAGTTCCGCAGAATGAAATCCTTTAAAGATGATGTGGGGATGTAACGATGAATCGACTTGCTGAAAAATTAGGGACGCTATTGGTCTATCTGTTCTTGTTACTGAATGCTTTGTTAGTGTTAGGGCCGGTTGCCTGGACTATCCTCGCATCGTTTAAGCGTGGCAATAATCTCTTTAGTACCTCATTTAGTGATATTACGTTTACGCTGGACCATTATCGTGCGTTATTTACTGATACACCTTATTTAGATTGGTATATCAATACGTTGATATTAGCCACCGCCAATATGGGAATTTCACTCATTGTTGTCACCATGACGGCTTATGTTTTTTCGCGTTATCGATTTAAAGGTAAACGTAATGTGATGATGGGGATTTTAGTGCTGCAAATGTTCCCCGCATTTTTATCGATGACGGCAATTTACATTCTATTATCAAAAATGAACTTAATTGACACCTACGCAGGCTTACTGTTTGTGTATGTAACCGGGTCGTTACCATTTATGACTTGGCTCGTGAAAGGGTATTTTGATGCGTTACCAACCTCATTAGATGAAGCGGCAAAAATTGATGGAGCAGGGCATATGACGATTTTTCTAGAAATTATTCTACCATTAGCCCGCCCCATTTTAGTATTTGTTGCTTTGGTATCATTCACCGGACCTTGGATGGATTTCATTCTGCCGACGTTGATTTTGCGTAGTGAAGAAAAAATGACCTTAGCCATTGGGATCTTCAGTTGGATTTCATCAAACTCAGCCGAGAACTTTACGCTGTTTGCCGCAGGATCTTTATTGGTAGCGATACCTATCACGTTGCTTTTCGTAGTAACTCAAAAACACATCACCACGGGCCTTGTTAGCGGTGCGGTAAAAGAATAATTCTTAGGTACATTTAGTATGATCACAAAAAGTTCACTGATGCATTCCGCAAAGAGTGCAGATAGCTACGCTTATGACAATGCAACTTTACATATTCGTTTCCGTACGGCCAAAGGAGAGGTGGATAATGTTTCCTTGTGGATCGGTGATCCATATCACTGGGCTGAAGGTGGTCTAGACGGCGGTAACCTAGGCGGCAGTGATGCACATGGTTGGGTTGGCGGTAACACGGTGCCTATGTTATTTGAGGGACAAACTGAGTATCACGACCATTGGTTTGCGCAGTTTCAGCCACCGAAACGTCGAAGTCGTTATGGCTTCATTCTTCATGGTCGTGAAGGTGAAAAACTGCTGTTTGGAGAAAAGCGATGTGTTGATATCCGTGATCCTAATATTGCGGAAATGGAATTAAGTAACTTGAGCAATTTTTTCTGTTTTCCGTACCTTAATCCGCGAGATGTGTTATGCACGCCAAATTGGGTCAAAGAAACTATTTGGTATCAAATTTTTCCTGAACGTTTCCATAATGGAATGCCGGATATTTCTCCTTTCGATGTTCAGCCGTGGGGTAGCCAGCCTAGTTCGCATAACTTTATGGGGGGCGACCTATGGGGTGTGATTGAAAAACTGGATTATCTCCAAGAACTGGGGGTGAATGGGTTGTATTTTTGTCCAGTATTTACTGCTAATGCGAATCACAAATATGACACTGTTGATTATTTTAATGTGGATCCACATTTTGGTGGTAATGAGGCATTTCGGGCTTTGGTCAAAGAAGCACATCGCCGCAAGATGAAAGTGATGTTAGATGCAGTGTTTAACCATGTTGGTGATCAACACCCATTTTGGTTAGATGTGGTTAAAAATGGAGCTCAGTCGCGTTACGCAGATTGGTTTTGGATTAACCGCTTCCCCGTCTATCCAGATATACCGAAAGAAGAGTGGGATTTTTGGGATTTCAACTACGAAACGTTTGGTAATGTAATCGAAATGCCCAAATTGAATACCGAAAACGAACAATGTCGCCAGTATCTGTTGAGTGTGGCACTGCATTGGGTTGAAGAATTTGACATTGATGGTTGGCGTTTAGACGTTGCAAACGAAGTCGATCATGAGTTTTGGCGGGATTTTCGTCGTACGGTGAAAAGCATAAAACCTGATTGCTACATTTTGGGTGAGATTTGGCATGAGGGTATGCCTTGGTTACGTGGCGATCAATACGATTCTTTAATGAATTACCCACTGACTCAGGCCACTACGGATTATTTTGCACTGCAGGCTTATGATAAAGAAACTTTCATGCATGCAGTGACTCGTTCATATCTTGCGTATCCTAAAAACGTCAACGAAGTGATGTTTAATTTACTAGAAAGCCATGATACGACTCGTTTACTTAGCTTATGTGCCAATGATAAGCATAAAGCTAAGCTAGCCTATTTATTCATGTTCACGCAGGTTGGTTCACCTTGTATTTACTATGGTGGAGAAATAGGGATGGATGGGTGTAAAGGTATGGGTAGAGAAGACAATCGGAAGTGTATGATTTGGGATGAATCTGAACAAGATCTCGATTTCAAAGCCTTTATTCAGTGGCTTATTGAATTGCGTAAAAATCATCCACACTGGAATGAACCTTCACTTAATTGGCATACCGTCGAGCATCCTTCCGTGTTGGCCTATTCCCGAGGTGAGCAAACGTTTTTTATTAATAACAGTGATAGTGCTATTTCGTTTATGTGGCAAGAGCAGCTTATGCATTTAACCGCTTTCGGTTTTAACATCTTGGGCTTATGCACCGCTTAGGCTTGGTGGCGATAAGCTTAGTTCACCCTGAATCTCAATAGATTCGTCTACATTCACTGCGTAAGGAGTGATAATCTCTATACCTATCCAATTTGAGGTTTTTCGTTGGGTTTGCTCGTGATCTTTTTTCACTTGTTAGCTATCGGCAGCCTCAAATGGTGTAGGTACATTTAGGAATTCAACTGTGAATAAAAAGCGAGGAGAACCTGTGACTGAACTGGTAACGAAATTGATGGGGTTTGGATTTACTAAGACAGACGCATTGGTTTACATCAATTTACTTAAAAATGGTCGATCAAGCGGCTATAAGATTGCCAAAGATATCTCTTTGTCCCGCTCATCGGTTTATTCTTCAATCGATAATTTATACAAAAATGGTTGTATTTTTATGTCGGATGGAGACACAAAAGAGTATGAAGCAAAATCGCCCGAACTCATTTTCAGCCAAATAGAAAGACAGACGATCGACAATATTCAGATCCTTAAAAAAGAGCTATCGCGCATGATGCTCCAAGAGGAGAAAGAGTTTATTTATAACGTGACGGGTTTTGAAAACCTCATTCAAAAAGCGAGAGAGATGCTGGCACTCGCGCAGGTGGAGGTGTACCTAAATACTGACTTTCATCTAGAGCTATTAGAAAAAGAAATTTGTGATGCTATCGAAAGAGGTGTTCGAGTCATTACCTTTTCCTTTAATAAATTATCGGTACCACATCCTAAAGTGGAGCTATATTCTCGCTCCGACCAGCAGGAGCAACGTTATCCCTCGCATCGTTTTATGTTGGTTGTGGATATGAAACAAGCAGTAATGTTTTCTCATCGTCAAGAAGCGTTGGGTCTGTATTCTAATAATCGTCTGTTGGTCAAAATGATTGCAGAGCATATACATAGCGATATTTATCTCACCGAATATGAAAAACTAGCTCCAGAAAAGCGCTGTCGTATCGGTACGATTCATGAGCTTGATAATGATATGGTTCATGATGATAGTGGGAGCTTCACCCAATAAAAGGGACTGATTTTGCAGAAGATTGACGCATAGCATCAAGTTCAGGATTAGGCTGTCGTTAGTATCGCTATGGGTTCGAATAGTGAGTAAAAATGACATTCGGAGATTTCAACTATAATTAACGAACAATTAAAGCGTGCCGCGCCGAACAAGGTTGCGCACAACAAGAAAGGAATGGGCAGCAAGATGAAAAAAATGCTGATGTTTCTATTATTGCTGCTTGGGCTGGCGGGCGCAGGCGCTGGCTATTACTTTCTTTATTATCTTCCCGAGCAAGAAGCACTGCAGGCCGATTCGTCGAGTTCGAACGATGAAGAACAAGTGCCAACTACTGAGACGGCTCCTAAAACGGCCTTGCCACCAAAACCGCTCGTTAATGATTTATATGTCGATTTAGCAAGGCTCGGAGTAAGAGAAAAGCCCGATGCACAAGCGTTTGTTGAGCGAGTTCTATACCGTGGTGATAAGGTTAAAATCTTGGAGCGCAAAGCAGGTTTTGGCCGCATTACCGATTATTTTGTCTATGAGGAAAACGGGCCGGAAGTCGCGGAGTGGATACCTTTGGATGGTTTAGTGGAGCAAGCCCCGCTGATCACGGCAGAGGAGCGCCGTAAAACGGTCACGCAGTACATTGCGAATTCGGATGATTTTAAACTCTATGAAACGGCTTTTGTGCAGAAAACCGATGAGTTGCTGAAAAATGAAACCTGCGTACCAGAAGATTTTGAAGAGCTTGGTGGTTGGGTAAAGTCACTCAAATATCAAGAACGTGAGGTTTATTTTGTGTATTGTGGTGGCCGCAAGTTAGCCAACAAAATTTACTTTGATATACAAAGCAAAGAAATATTTTACGCTTCTCATTAGCTAAAGTGGTAAGAGCATTTAGATCTTTTTACTTGAGGCTTATCGTTGTCAGGAATATGATGCCTGCTTGAGTTGAGAGGAATGATTTTTTCATGCATTGGCACTTTATTAAATGTGTTTGGTTTACGCTTCTCGCGGTGGTTCTGCCTTCGCAAGCGTTCGGCTATTTAATTGAGAGTGAAACGCACAGCCACGCTGAACCTAAAGTCATCCCACAATATGGTGAAAAAACCTCGCTCACGGCGATTGTTCATCAGCAAACATTGCCTCAAGCTGTTGCTATTCAACAACCTATCTCTGATCAACAAGATAAACAAACGGTTCCACCCGTATCAAAATCGCTTCACTCAGACACTTCTGCTGCAATCGTCACCGCATCTCGTTGGGGGGTAACTTCCAGAGTCGTTGAATACGATGGCCCCACTTTTGTCGATAACACGCCCAATTACGACGTCACCGTCGCTCCCTTTAGGCTTTATCTTTTCCCTGTCGCTGAGTTGGCGGCATGGCAAGCTCGCCCCTATAGTTCTAACCATAGAATTTCTGGTTGGAAAGAAACGAATGCCATGTATGTGGCGTTAAATAGCCAGTACTGATCCTTCTTACTTTATATCAAGTGACAAAGTCACTCGCTTGTTCATTTAACTTGTTCATTTAAAGTAATAACAACTCAGCTTTGCTGAGAGGATTGGTATGAAAAAAACACAAAATAAAAAGGCGTCAGCACGTCTTATTAATCACTATTCTGCGTGGAAGTATATCGTATTGGCCGCCACTTTGGTTGTGCTTGCCTTGAGCGCTATACCCACCTGGTACGGCGAACAGCCGTCGATTCAACTGCAAGTCTCCGCTAAAAATGAGACGCTTAATTCAGTCGTGGAATTAACTCATCTACTCGAAAAAAACGATATTGCGGTACAAAACATACAGCAGCAAGGTGGGAAAACGACCTTAGTCTTTGCTGATGAAGTCCAGCAAACGCACGCCAGAGAATTACTCGATGGCATGATTGAAAAAGAAGACAGTATTACGTTCTCTTACGTTTCGGTTGCACCAACATGGTTGACAAATTTAGGTTTTAACCCGATTAAACTAGGGTTGGACCTGCGTGGTGGTGTGCAATTTTTGCTGAACGTTGACGTGGATAAAGCGTTCCAAGAGCAACGTGACAGCATGATCGATACCGTGAAAGATAAGCTGCGTGACGAGCGTCTTCGCAGCGTGAAAGTTAACTCTGAAGGTATTGATGGCTTCAAAGTAATGAGCAATTCAGCGGAAGATCTCAATAAAATCAATGCATTCCTCAAAGAAACTTACTCAGGGTGGGATATTCAACGCTATTCTGATCAACTGCTGATCAAGCCTTCAAAACAGAATCGAGTCGATTTCCAATCAACGACGCTGCAACAGAACCTCAAGATTATGCGTGATCGCATTGAAGAGCTGGGCATCACTGAAGCCATGGTTCAGCGCCAAGGCGAGCACAGCATTCGTATCGAATTACCGGGCGTGCAAGACCCATCACAAGCGAAAAACGTGATTGGTGCGACGGCGAGCCTGGCTTTTTATGAGGCGAAATCACCCAGTGAAGCGTTTACGTCGCAAGACATTGTGCTAAAAGATGAAAATGGCCGCAATGTTGTACTTACTAAACGCCCTGTATTAACCGGCGATCACATTGTTAATGCGCGCGCAGGTATTGACCAAGTGGGAATGTCTGAGGTCAACATCTCGCTTGACCACGCTGGTGGCAAAATCATGAGTGATTTTTCATCCAAGCATATCGGTAAGCCGATGGCGACCGTGTACCGTGAATACACCACCAATGCTCGTGGCGAAACAGAGCGTAGCGAAAAAGTGATCAGTGTTGCGACCATTCAATCGCAGTTGGGTAGCCAATTTAGAATCACTGGTGCAGGTTCGATGGAAGAAGCACAGCAGCTGGCTTTATTGCTGCGCGCTGGTTCATTAACCGCGCCTGTGACTATCGTAGAGGAGCGTACCATCGGCGCTTCATTGGGCGCAGAAAACATTCAAAATGGTTTTGCCGCATTAGCCTTAGGTATGGCATTAACGCTGACTTTTATGGCGCTTTGGTATCGCCGTTTAGGTTGGGTGGCGAATGCGGCGTTGCTGTTTAACATGGTGTGTCTCATTGGTCTGATTGCCTTATTGCCGGGTGCTGTACTGACCTTGCCGGGTATTGCAGGTCTAGTTTTGACTGTTGGCATGGCCGTCGATACCAACGTGCTAATTTTTGAACGTATCAAAGACAAAATTGCAGAAGGACGTAATTTCGCCCAAGCGATTGATTCTGGGTTTAGCAGCGCCTTTAGCACCATTCTTGACGCCAACGTCACCACTATGATCACCGCCGTGATTCTGTATTCGATCGGTAATGGTCCAATCCAAGGCTTTGCCCTGACTTTAGGGCTCGGCATTATGACCAGTATGTTCAGCGGTGTATTTGCTTCGCGTGCGGTTATCAATCTCATTTGGGGACGAGATGCTCGTCGTGATGTAAGGGTATAAACATGATTGATTATTTGAAAAACCATATTCGTCCAATTCGTTACATCACGAGCGTACTCTCTGTGACATTGATGCTGATCTCATTAGTGGCGTTTGGTGTGAAAGGCCTCAACATGGGTTTGGATTTTACTGGTGGGATGGTCACCGAAGTCACGGTCGATAAAACCCTCACCAACAAAGAGTTACTGCAAGCGTTGAAACCTACATTAGGAGATTCAACGATGCTCACCAAAGCAGGTGAAGAAGGACGTTGGGTTATCCGCTACGCGCTTCCTGAAAGCGATCAAGAGACGCCTAACATTCCCACTTTGCTCAGCGACGTCTCTGAACATGTGACGGTGGTGAGCAACAGTATGGTCGGCTCGCAAGTGGGACAAGATCTGGTGGAGCAAGGTAGTTTAGCGTTGATGATCTGCTTACTGTGTATCTTAGGTTACTTGTGTTTCCGCTTTGAATGGCGTTTAGCGAGCGGCTCGTTGTTGGCCTTGCTGCATGACGTTATTTTAGTGCTCGGTTTCTTTGCCCTGACACAGATGGAGTTCAACCTAACCGTGTTTGCGGCGGTACTGGCGGTATTAGGTTATTCATTGAACGACTCCATTATCATTGCCGACCGTATTCGTGAATTGCTCGTGGCCAAGCAAAGTACGCCAACCAAAGAGATTACCGACCAAGCCGTGATTGCGACGTTCTCACGCACTATGGTGACTTCGGGTACGACATTACTCACCGTTTCCGCATTGTGGTTAATGGGCGGGGAGCCGCTTGAAGGGTTTGCTATTGCAATGTTCATCGGTATTATTTCTGGAACTTGGTCTTCAATCTCAATCGGGACTGTGTTACCAGAGTGGTTGAAACTTGAACCTAAACATTACTTGCCCGTAGTGGTGGATTCCGCGCCTTAGTATTTCTGCGCATGTCATTTAAAGTGAAGTAAAAAAATCCGCCTTATGTACAGGCGGATTTTCATTGGTAGTGGACTATAAATTACGGTAGGAAGTGTGATTTATAGTTCTTTATCTTTACTCAGTGACAGCAACCAAAGTGAAACGGCGGCAACCACCGCAAAGCCGCCGAAGATAATAACAGGCATCGCGCTGTAACCAAGAATATGCCAAATCACCGATTCTAATGTACTCATGGGTTAATTCTCCTATTGCCAGCCTTCAACGCCTTGCATGTCTGGCAGTTTATGTGCAATACCTTTATGGCAATCGACACAGGTTTTTTCACCACTAGCAAGGGCGGTAGAGTGCTGTTTGGCACTGCGTGGACCTTGCTCTGAAAAATCCATGTATTCGAACTCATGGCAGTTGCGGCACTCTAATGAGTCATTATTTTTCAATCGAGACCACTCACGCTCCGCGAGATGTGCTCGACGTGCTTGAAACTTTTCGGGTGTGCTAATGGTGCCTAATACCACATGAGCAAACAACTCTTTGGAGGCTTGCACTTTGCGGATAATCTTGTCTGTCCACTCATGGGGAACATGGCAGTCAGAGCAGATAGCACGTACGCCGGAACGGTTAGAATAGTGAATCGTCTCTTGGATCTCAGCCACAATCGGTGCATGACAGCCTGAGCAGAATTCTTCTGAGTTTGTTGCTTCCATACCGGTGTTAAATGCGCCCCAAAATAGCAGACCACCTGCAAACCCCATGAACAATACGATGCCAACGGCCGCTTTACTTGGGCTTGTGAGCCTTTTCCAAAACGCTTTTAATAATTTCATAAATAGCCTCTTAAGTTATTATCTGGCTACGATTAGCGAAGTGAATCAACGGATTTGAACTCATTTTCCACCAAAGGCTTCGCAATGGCTTGCGGTACATGGCACTGTAAACAGAAGTAACGGCGCGGTGAGACGTCAGCTAGCACCGCATCTTCACGGTTAACATAGTGGGTCACACTGATTTTGGTTGCGCCCATCTCTTTGGCATTTTTCCAACTGTGGCAAGCAAGGCACTTATTGGCGTTTAGCGACACTTCGTAGCCACGAATGTTATGCGGGATCAAAGGTGGCTGATAGACGTATTCGCTTTCAAGCGCTTGATCTCTTGGGTACTTCTTAAAGTCGTCTGCAGGACGAGTCTCTTCAAGTTGCGTTGCGCCACGCAGCGATTCCAGCCCACCGTTGCCGCCGGGGTTATTCAGTTCCGCCTGTACCGTTTGGCCAAATAAAGCCCCAAAAGATAAAAGGGCGATCAGTAGTTTTTTCATCTTAAATTCTCCGCCTAATGGCTCATTCTGAGATCGGCTCCCCATAGGGCAGCCGATGCATTCATTAACTGGCTTACGCTACTTTAGTGATTTTTACCGGACATTTTTTGAAGTCTGTCTGCTTCGACAGTGGGTCCGTGGCATCTAAAATCAGCTTGTTAATCAAAATGCGAGCATCAAAGAATGGGATAAAGACCAAACCATGCGGTGGACGATTTCGGCCGCGCGTTTCCACACGAACACGAACTTCGCCGCGTTTGTTGGAAATCAATACTTCATCACCACGTCGTAACCCACGCGCTTTGGCGTCGTCTGGGTGGATGTAACAGAGCGCATCGGGTACGGCTTTATAAAGTTCAGGCACGCGCCGCGTCATAGTGCCGGTGTGCCAGTGTTCTAACACGCGGCCCGTACACAGCCACATATCAAATTCGGCATCAGGTGATTCCGGCGGCGCTTCATAAGGAGCGGAGATGATCCACGCTTTACCATCCGGTTTGCCGTAGAAATCCCAATCAGATCCTTTTTTCGCATAAGGGTCAGAGCCTTCTTTAAAGCGCCATAACGTTTCTTTGCCATCCACAACTGGCCAACGTAAGCCGCGAACGTTATGGTAGGTATCATAAGGAGCTAAGTCGTGGCCGTGACCGCGTCCGAAGCTGGCGTACTCTTCAAATAACCCTTTTTGTACATAGAAACCGAAGTGATGTGCGTCATCGTTCAGTTCACGCGCTTCTTCAAGCGGGAATTGGTCAACCTGTCCGTTTCTGAACAGCACATCAAACAGGGTTTTACCGCGATATTGTGGCGCTTTGGCGAGCAATTCTTCTGGCCACACTTCTTCCATTTTGAAGCGTTTAGAGAACTCCATCACTTGCCATGAGTCTGATTTTGCTTCGCCCACAGTACCAACTTGTTGATACCAAGCTTGAGTGCGGCGTTCAGCATTGCCGTAAGCGCCTTCTTTTTCCACCCACATTGCGGTAGGGAGCACTAAGTCGGCCGCTTGCGCTGTGGCTGTTGGATACGGGTCAGACACGACGATAAAGTTTTCTGGGTTGCGGTAACCCGGTAAACGTTCTTCGTTAATATTCGGGCCTGCTTGCATGTTGTTATTACACTGCACCCAATAAGCGTTGAGTTTGCCATCTTTGAGCATTCGGTCTTGCTGTACGGCGTGAAAGCCCGGTTTTTCAGGAATGGTGCCTTGCGGAAGCTTCCATGTTTTTTCAGCAATCGCGCGATGTTTGGGGTTTGCCACCACCATGTCAGCAGGCAAGCGGTGAGAAAAGGTTCCGACTTCACGTGCTGTGCCGCAAGCGGATGGTTGGCCTGTTAATGAAAATGGACTGTTGCCAGGTGTGGCAATTTTGCCCGTCAGTAAGTGCAGGTTGTAGACCAAGCTTTGCATCCAAACACCGCGAGTATGTTGGTTCATGCCCATAGTCCACAGTGACATCACTTTGGTGTTAGGGTCAGCGTACTGTTTTGCCAGCGCGATCAGTTTATCTTCGGCAACGCCTGACATTTGCGCGGCTTTTTCAACCGTATAAGGTGCAACCGAGGCTTTATAAGCTTCAAAGTCAATCGCAGTCACATCACCGGAGTTGGCATTTTTCGCTTTAACTTGCAGTGGGTGCTCGTCACGCAGGCCATAACCAATATCGGTAGTCGCTTGTTTGAAGTGGGTATGTTTATTGACGAAATCCCAGTTCACCGCATTGTTTTGAATGATGTAGTTGGCGATGAAGTTGGCGATGGCAAGGTCACTTTGTGGGTGGAAAATGTAACCGTGGTCGGCCAGCTCAAACGAACGATGATAATAAGTCGAAAGGACATTTACTTTAACGTGTGGGTGACTTAAACGGCGATCGGTAATACGAGTCCAAAGAACCGGGTGCATTTCAGCCATGTTTGAACCCCAAAGCACAAAGGCATCAGCGTGTTCAAAATCATCATAGCAGCCCATCGGTTCATCAATACCAAAGGTGCGCATAAATCCAACAACGGCTGAAGCCATGCAGTGGCGAGCGTTCGGATCAATGTTATTAGAGCGAAAGCCCGCTTTCATTAGTTTAACGGCGGCGTAACCTTCCATCACGGTCCATTGGCCTGAACCGAACATGCCAACACTGGTTGGCCCTTTCGCTTTTAGAGCTTGTTTCCACTTTTCAGCCATCACATCGAAAGCCTGATCCCACGACACTGGCGTGAATTCTCCATCTTTATGATATTGGCCATCTTTCATGCGCAGCAGTGGCTGTGTTAAGCGATCTTTGCCATACATGATTTTTGAAAGGAAGTAGCCTTTAATACAGTTCAACCCTTTGTTAACGGGCGCTTCAGGGTCACCTTGTGTGGCAACCACTTTGCCGTTTTGAGTACCGATTAATACTGAACAGCCCGTACCACAGAAACGACAAGGCGCTTTATCCCAAGTGATTTTTGTTTGGTCTGAGCTGGCAATCAAGTTTGTTGCGCTGGCGGGTAGAGTAATACCGGCGACAGCGGCTGCGGATGCGGCTGCGTTTGCTTTCACAAACGCGCGTCTTGTCATTTTCATACGTCATCCTCAATGTGGGAATGTTGTGTTCCAGTGTTGGTATCCGTGTCATCCAGCCCACTTTCTATTTGGTGATAAACCAAAGCGGTGCTGAGAACATGTGGTAAGTTGTTAATCGCATCGATGGTGTCAGTAACGAAGCCTTGATTTTCCGTTTCCAAAACGACGATCATTTTCCCTTCGTTGCTTTGGCCATACACTTCGGCGTTCTCAAACGATTCGATTGTCGCTTTGAGCGCTGCTAAATGTTCAGGTACGACGTGAACGATCAAACTTGAAATATGTACTTCATTGAGTGACATGTTTATCTCTCATTATTATTAATATTGCTCACACGGATGGCTGAGGTTGGACAGATGGAAACGCACGCGCCACATCCGTTACAGGCATCAATATCGACATTCGGTTGCGCCACTTTTCCGATCACTAAATTGAACGTTATAGCGCTGACTTCACATGACTCAGCGCAGCTACGACACTCCACATTGCGTTTAGCCAAGCAGCTTTCTTCGAGCTTTGCTTTAGCCAGCCACGGTTGTGTTGAGCGCGGTGCGAAAATTGGCTCTGGGCAGCTTTGCGCGCACTGATAACAAAAGGTGCACTCATCAATATGAAAATCTATGGTTGGGAAGCCGCCATCACCTAAGGTGATGATCTTTGTTTCGCACGCGTCTAGGCAGCGGCCGCAGCGAGTGCACTCATCTGAAAAGGAGAGGGGGTGAGCAATCCAAGGCAAGCGGACAATGGTGTCATCGACCTGATTACGAGAAAAAAAACGCCTTTTCGAGAGATCAACCAAAGTGCATTCCTGTATTTGTTAACAAATCTTCATTTATCCATACACAAATTGTAGTTTTTGTCCTATTTCTATAAATACCCCCAAGGAGGTAATTGGCTAGTCATGTTGTTTTAGATCAATAAATTCAAGCGCGAGTGATCACATATTGAATGGCTTTAACGACAGCGGTGCCCAATCAGATACAATAGGCAAGGAGAGGTTCACGGAGAGATGTTTTGAGAAAACGATCCAAACAGTCGGTCACCAGCACCATTGCCAAAGCCATGGTGTCGATTTTACTGTTATCGGTTGCCATCACAGGGTACGCCATTTTTACACTCGCTTCCTCACTCAATGATGCGGAAGCGGTGAACGTTGCTGGTTCAATGCGTATGCAAAGCTATCGATTGGCACATGATATTCAAAGTAACTCGGTGGATTATTCATCTCACATTTATCTTTTTGAACGTTCGCTTTATTCACCATCAATGAAAGCATTGCAGCGTTGGCCTGTGCCAAACGACATCACCAAAGATTATTATCAGTTGATCATTCGTTGGCACGAACTGAAAAGCTTGTTAAATAGCGAGAACAAAGACCGCTATCTTGATGAGGTAGCGAAATTTGTCAGCCAAATCGACCGTTTTGTCTTTAAGTTGCAGCACTTCTCAGAACAAAAGCTGATCCAACTGGCTTGGTTTGGCGGCATGGGGTTGGGTGGTGTGTTGTGTATCTCATTGTTTGTGGTGCATTTTATTCGTAAGGAAGTGGTGGGGCCATTGCGTTCGCTAGTGACCGCCAGTGAGCAGATCCAAAACCGTTCATTTGATGTATCGCTCAATGTCACCAGCCATAATGAAATGGGGATCTTAACCCGCACGTTTAATAAAATGGCCACCGATCTTGGTAAGTTGTACCTTGGTTTAGAGCAAGCGGTGAATGAGAAAACCCATAAGTTGCAAAATGCCAACCAAGCACTGCAAGTGTTGTATGACTGCTCGCAAGAGTTAACCGCGTCGCGCATTAGCCAAGATAATTTCCAAGCGATTTTGCAACACTTGGTCACCATTGAAGGGGTCACATTTGCCCAGTTAGAAATTGGTGATGACGCGGGTAAAAGTACGCGCTTATCCGAAGGTGAGAGCAATGGATTCTCCCTTTCTCCGCTTTTGCTGAGCTTAGATGGGATGCAACTGGGTTACTTGTATCTGCAATACAGCTTGCCTTGTCCAAATAGCGCCTTGATTGATAACTTCGTACAAATATTGTCGCGTGCCATTTATTATAATCAAGCACAGAAACAAGCCGAACAGTTGATCTTGATGGAAGAACGCGCCACCATCGCTCGGGAACTGCATGATTCGTTGGCTCAATCGCTTTCGTATCTGAAGATACAAGTATCATTACTAAAACGCGTGATTGGCCGAGCAGAGACCCCGCACGCCGCAGAGAAAAAAGAGCAAATCATTTTAGATATTGATCAAGGTTTGTCGGGCGCTTACACCCAGTTAAGAGAGCTATTAACCACCTTTAGGCTAACGATTAAAGAAGGCAATTTTGGTCAAGCGCTCAAGGGCATGCTAGAGGAACTTGGCGAGCAAACTACGGCGGAGATAGTGCTTAATAATAATTTGTCATCGATTGATTTAGATGCGCATCAACAAGTGCATTTACTGCAATTGATCCGAGAAGCGACTATCAATGCTATCAAACACGCTCAAGCTAATGCCATTCAAGTCAACTGTGATGAATTGGACGATCAGGTGATGGTGACGGTCAAAGACGATGGGGTTGGCTTTGATCAACAGCGTGCTAGGCTCAATCACTATGGATTAAGCATTATGCAAGAAAGAGCGGCGCGGCTGCATGGCGCAGTGTCAGTAACCTCCGCACCCAATGCTGGGTGTGAAGTTATATTGAAATATAAACGTTCAAAGGATACAAATTTTGACGAGATGTAGAGTAATGTTGGTAGATGACCATCCTTTGATGAGACGTGGTATCAACCAGCTATTGAGTTTTGAAGATGACTTTGAAGTGGTTGCTGAAGCTTGTAACGGCAGTGAAGCCATTGCTTTGGCGCATGACATCGAGCCGGATCTCATTCTGCTTGATTTGAATATGAAAGGCATGTCAGGGCTCGATACGTTAACAGCGCTTCGTGCGGATGAATCAACCGCCACCATCGTTATTTTAACCGTATCAGACAGTGCGCTCGATATTGAAGCTATGGTGAAAGCGGGGGCTGATGGCTACCTTCTTAAAGATACAGAACCAGATGAGCTGGTGGAACTGCTTAGACAGGCCGCGACGGGTGTAAAAGCGTACAGCGAGTTTGTTACTCAGTACCTTGCCGAACGTCATACGCATGAAGATCTTTTTGAGGCATTAACCGACCGTGAAACTCAGATTTTAAAAGAGGTCGCGAAAGGGTATCGGAATAAACAAATTGCGGATCGTCTGTTCATTTCTGAGTCGACAGTAAAGGTGCACATGAAGAGTTTACTGAAGAAGCTACGCGTCCCATCGCGCACGGCAGCAACGATTTTATACTTGGAGCGTTATAGCGAGAGTAAATAACACCTATTTGGAAATAGCGGTTTGAAAAAAAGGGCGTCCTGTTGGACGCCCTGATTGTTCGTTAACGTTATGCTGTCATCGGTACAAGGATTACTGTACCAATAATGACAGTGATTAAACCGAGGATGACAGGAACGGAAGTGCGTTTTACCACTTCAAATGGACTGATATGGCCCATACCAGCTGTTGCTACTACGACGCCTGATACTGGCGAAATGGTGCGCCCAAGGTTGGAGGCTTGCAGCATTGGGATAATGAGAAAGGCTGGGTTCACGCCCAATTTAGCCGCCAGCGATGGCGCTAACTCAACAAAGGCGTAGAACGGAGCGTTGCCTGAACCCGTCGCAATAGCGGCTGCTACGGTAAGGCCTGTCAAAATCAGCATCAAGGCTATGCCGCCTGCGCCTGCGGTTTCTGCAAGATGAAGCAGGTTATCAATCGCCCCAATCGACATCAAACCTTGTGCGAATACGCCCGCAGCAACCAACAACATCACCACGCCTTTGAATGCTTCGGCCATGCCTGCGTAGCACGATTCTAGATCTTCTAACGTCTCTTTACCTTTAAAACGCTTCGTCACGAAGTCAACCAATGCACCGATGAAGATAGATCCGACCACAATGGTGTAAATATCAAGGCTCAAACCTTGAATGGTTTCTCCGTTGAATAAGAACACACCCACAATAGGTAAGAATGGAAGAGCTGCATAGTAAGCTGGTGCTTTCACTTCGATGGCAGAAACATCGATTTTTTCCATCGGTGTATTGTCTTTCTTATCGAGATACTTGTTCCAGAAGAAGGCCGCGGCTGCCATTACGATAATGGCGCAGATCGAAACAGGGAGAACCGTTTCCACGGCAAAAACGTGTAAAGGTAGGCCTGATTTTTCCGCCGCAATAACCACATCACCGGATGTCGGGGAAAGGATGATCGCAGCAGGAGATGCACATACCGCAACTGCGGCCGGACGAGAGATCCCCATCGCTACCATCATCGGAAATAAAGTGGCCATTAACAGCACGCCAAGACCCGTTGCTGAGCTCACTGCTAAAGACATCAAACATGCCACAATGTAAGCAGCAACCAGCAAGATATAAGGGGATGTAATAACCGAAAGAGGTTTAGAAAACTGTTTTACAACCACATTGTTGGCGCCGATGTGTGTCATGTACGAAGCAAAACCACACAGCAACATAATTTGCATGCCTAAACCGCCACCACTGTAACGCAACATGTATTTCACGAATTCGAGTGCATCCGTTACTGTGTTACCGGTTGAGGGTACTTTGGCTGGCAGCACTGAATAGCCAAGTGCGCCAGTTAATAGCAGTAAAACGATACCTGCGGTGAGTAACACACCGGCTGGCTTGTAACCTTTAACAATGAAATAACCCACCGCTACTGTTACCACCAAGCCAATTAAAAGCTCTAGCATTTAAGTCTCCTGAAATTATGAACAATATTGCAAAAACGTGTATCAATTTATGACAAGGAATTTACCGAAAAGAATGCTGTAGCACGAGAGCAAGTTGAGCTTTAGATGATCTAAAACAATAAAATTATCAATTGATAACCTAGTTGAAAATTCTTTAACTTTGAATATGTTTTAGTCGTTCTAACTATTCATTTAGCAAATATGCGGCTAGAAGTTCTGTTAGAGGGGGGAATAATTTAAGCTAAGAAAAATGAAGCCACTTAAGGCATGGCTTCATCAAATCTGTAAAGTATGAATTTAGGAGTACTGACGCACAATGAGCTGCCAATTGGATTTTTGTAGTGCTAATTGTTGCTTCACTTGTCGATAGCGCAGCATCAATAGGGAGTGTTCATATCTACGAACCATATTGTTTTTTTTACTTTCGATCAGCTGTTTCTTTAATTCATAATACTCTTGCAACTGCATGACTAAAGCGTCAAATTCACGTTGTATGCTGGCCATAACGAGTTGCTGATTGGGTAACGCGGCGATCTGTTTTTGCGCATGGCTTAATGCCATTAACGCTTTCGCTTTTTCTACCTTAAGGGGAGGCGAAGTGCGCAGTTTACCAGCCAACCCAAGCCACGAACACAGCTTGATCAGCCATTTTGTTGGGTCGTATTGCCACCAATAAATCCCATTACGATAATCGTTTTCAAAAATATGGTGATAATTGTGGTAGCCCTCGCCAAAAGTGAAGAAAGCCAAAATACCGTTATCGCGGGCTGTATTTTTATCAGTATAAGGCTGGCTACCCCATATATGAGCCAGCGAATTGATGAAAAATGTCGTGTGATGATTGAGCACTAAACGCAGTGCACCCACGATCAGTAACATGCCCAGTATATCGTGATAAATAAAACCAAGGATCAGAGGAACGCCCAAGTTCATTGCGAGTGCTAAAGGCACATAATACTTATGCTGCCACATGACGATCTTATCTTTTTGCAGATCACGGCAGTTTGAGTAGTCATCGTACGTGGTTTTATTGTAGTGACGCAGCATCCAACCTATGTGTGAAAACCAGAATCCACGTTTGGCTGAATAAGGATCTTTGTCATTATTGTCTACATGCTTGTGATGAACTCGGTGATCAGAAGACCAATGTAGCGCACTGTTTTGCAGTGCAAACGCCCCACCTAATGCAAACAATAATCTCAGTGCCCAATGTGCTTCATAGGCTTTATGTGACCATAAACGGTGATATCCCGCGGTAATGGAAAGGTTGCAAAAGGAAAAACAAATCATCAGCCAAAGCCAATGCTCCATGCCGTAGCCAAATTGCCATCCATACAAAGGGGCTGCAATCGTCGCTAAGCCCAAGCTGAAGCTAAAAATGACGATGTTTATCCAGATAAGTGGTGGTTTTGATGCCGATTTCATGATTAAAATCCTTGAGCTTACAGTTGTTCGCTAGAATATCAGCGAACAACTGTAAGTCAAAGAGGTTTAATGATTCTTTTAAGGGATTGTGACTAGTATATTTTGCTTTTCTATTTGAACCGAATAGTATGAAAGACGATGTTAATCCTTACAGGAAGTAATAAGGACTAGAATATGGAAATAAAAGCAGCTGAATATTGCGATTTTGAAAGAATTGCTCAGCTACACGCTCAAAGTTGGCGAACTCACTACCAAGGCATATTAGGCAAAGAGTACCTTGATAATGACGTTCTAGAAGACCGTTTACTGATTTGGCAAACTCGCTTAATCAATCCACCATTTAATCAACATGTCCTACTGATTGAAGAGGGAGGGCTGCTGTGTGGGTTTATCTGCGCCTTTGGTAACCACGATTTTGACAAAGGCAGCATTATCGAGTCTCTGCACATTGATGAAAATTATCGAGGAAGGGGGATTGGTCGCCAGTTGATTCAAGAGATGGCGGCATGGTTTGAGCAGTATTTCCCTAATAGCGGTGTGTATTTGGAAGTGATGGCAGACAATAAGCAAGCCATCGAATTTTACGACTACTTAGCTGGTCGACCTAAAGGAGAGCGTTTATGGCGGTCTCCCTGTGGGCAAGATATTAAAGAATGGGTTTATACATGGACTAGCCCAACAGATTTGCTGGCTTCGGTCTCTTCTACGGTTGATTGAAACGCATAGTGCGCGGGCTATGTCTCTTACCTATCGGTATTCGTGTGATTCGTTCTTGATGTATTGAGGAAGAGGCGATGACCAAACATGATTGCATCTTCCAAACACATGAGTTTTTAGTGATCTAAAGTTTCCAAATGCTATAAATAGAAAAAGCCTCTGATAATCAAAGGCTTTTTCTTGATATTTGGCGGAGAGATAGGGATTTGAACCCTAGGATAGCTATTAACCATCGCCGGTTTTCAAGACCGGTGCTTTAAACCACTCAGCCATCTCTCCGTGTGGTGCGCATAATAGATAGCCACCATAATATTGTAAAGCAATAAGTTGAGTCATCGACTCGGTTTGGCTAACCGCAATAACGTTTTCAGTTACAGTAAAGCGCTGTTTTTACCGCTTCCCTTGATTTTATGAGCTATATACTCTACAACCTAGTTATCTAATAAAATGGTGTTTTATTTTTATTTGATTGATTTATATGTAATTTGTGTGTTTCAGGGAACGGTTGTACGCTCGAAAGTGTTTGCAGCTAAGTGTGAAGTACTTCAAAATTACCTCAATCCAAGGGCATTCTAACTAATCAGCGAGGTTTAGATGAAAGTCGAGAATCTTTTTAAGCATCGTGGCGATTCAATGAACAAGTACTCCTCTGAGCTTATGCAGTGGGTATCACCTTCAGTACGTGAGTACTGGGGCGAGCTTCTACATAAAACAAACAGTCGCCAGTTGTTTTCTTGGGTTAGAGATTTTCACCAACCA
Organism: Vibrio sp. V15_P4S5T153; assembly: GCF_963874485.1. Classification (NCBI taxonomy): domain Bacteria; kingdom Pseudomonadati; phylum Pseudomonadota; class Gammaproteobacteria; order Vibrionales; family Vibrionaceae; genus Vibrio; species Vibrio sp. V15_P4S5T153. Next base: position 716,355 of record NZ_CAWNHR010000018.1, read on the forward strand.
GCAGTGAATGAAGATGCTCCTATTGCCGAACCCTTGATACTCAAACCTGAAGCGCAACGTCTGTATAAACAGCTCCAGACTCAGATTGGTGAAGTCATTCATACGGGTAAATGGCTGGTGGTTGATCAAGAGCGCATTAACCAGTTTGGTCAAGTAACTGAGGATATGCAGTGGATTCATACCGACCCTCAAAAAGCAGAAGTTGATTCTCCATTTAGGACTACAATTGCGCACGGCTTTTTGACCTTGGCCTTGTTACCTAAATTGACGGATAGCGTTGATCCTGACAAACCAATATTTCCGACCGCAAAAATGGTGGTGAATATCGGGTTAAATGAAGTTCGTTTCCCGTATCCAGTGAAATCAGGAAACCGAGTAAGAGCGATTAGTACTCTATTGAAAGTTACGCCAATCAAAAAAGGTTTGGAGATCGAGAGAGAAATTAAAGTTGAGATTGAAGGTATTCGTCGCCCGGGCTGTGTCGTGGTGTCAGTGATCCAACTCCATTTTTAACTTTAGAAAAATGACATAGAAACAGGAGAGTCGATCACTCTCCTTTTTTGTGTTTATTTGTTTTTCAAAGGAATATAACCATATTCTTCTATGCGAGCCTTTGCTTCCGCTGACTTTAAAGATGCAATGAAAGCTTGAGTCTCTTTAGTGATTTTTTCAGGGTAATAGACCACTAAAAATGGCATAGAAAGTTTATATTCATGAGTGACAATATTTTTTGCAGTGGCTTCTACTCCCTCAAATTTTATCGCTTTAATCGATTTATCTACCGATCCCGTAGAGATGAAACCGATCGCTTGAGGGTTATGGTTAATCAGTGTTTTAACCATACTATTGCTATTGACCACTAAGTTATTGGAACTGATGTCTGACACTAAGCGATCATTAATCACACGAGTCAGGCCTAATAAGCTTTCAAAGCTATAGCGGGAACCTGATGATGCTTCTCTGGTTACAACTGCGATTTTTTGATCAGCACCACCGACTTGATTCCAGTTGGTTATTTTCCCTTTATAAATATCAAATAACTGCTCACGAGTCAGATTTTCAATACTGTTTAAGCGATTGATTACAACAGCCAACCCATCATAGGCAATCGGTAGGGTGCTCATCGTCTCATCTTGCTCACTTTCTGTGAGGTAGCGCGAGCTCATGGCGATATCTGCGACACCTTTTTTCAGTAATGTGATGCCAGCACTCGAACCTACGGCTTGAACCGCGATATAAGTTTCAGGGTGTGCGGTATTGTAGTCCTCGGCGAATACTTCCATGATCCTAGCGACCGAGGTCGAGCCAGAAATATTAACTTCACTTGCGAAGGCAAACTGGGTATGTAGCAAAGTTGAAAGCAGTGTAGCAAGCGCGACTCGAAACATAGTGGCTCCAATATGGTTATTTAGAAAAATTGAGCCACCATAATATGTCGTATAGATGACACTTTTGTGAACCACAAAGGTAAGTGGTTTGTAGCCTTACGGTTTTTCATATCAGAGATAAGCGAAGTCAGCTATAGTCGAGATGTCAGGAAGCCGTGTTTGAGCGAGGGTAAAATGGCGGTAGTGAATTTGTTGCAACGTCAACTAGAACGAAGAGCAGAGCTTGTTTGCCATAATCGTAACCAAAGTGTGTCTGTTGAATTAGGCAAATCCTGTTTTGAGCCGATCGTTAACGGTGTGCACTTCATCAAACACCATTACAAATTAGATTCAACGCATTGCGACTATTCAAGTATCGTGGCGAAAGTGATTTGGGAAGAAGCTAAATGGGCGCTGTATATTCCCAATACGGATCCCGATAAAGAAATTGAAGATTGGTTGCCGTATCCTTTTCTCCCTAAAACAACGGATTTGACGGCGTTGATCCGCGAAATTGAAAAAGATCCTAAATCTTACTTTTGGTGATCAATAAGCAATAAAAAGGCACTCCGAAGAATGCCTGATAGAAATGTCTATGCTGCTAAAATCACTCCCCTTAGATAGTGGTATTAGCTTCTGAAGGTATAGGTAACGGTTCGAAAACCTGAGTCGGTTTTGCAATCAGACTGCGGTTTTCCATATTCACTTCTGCGAGCACGACTTCGAGCGTATCACCGAGCTTAAAGACGACTTCTTTATCGACAAGCAGCGTTCCACTTTCCGCATTACATTCAATACGTTCTTTGTTGTCTAAGATTAAAGAACCAGGGATGAATGCGGCTGCGCCATTTTCCAAAAGACGTACGCGCATGCCAGCTCGATTGATATCAAAAATTTCAGCCGTAAAACGGGTGCCTTTGCTCGGTTCGTTTACTAGCGTTCTAGCATAGAGCCAGTCGCCTACGTTACGTTCGGCCATTTTGTGGTGTTTGCGGTGTAGTGCCAACTCTTCACCAACGGTTTCATCCGGTGTTTGTACGGGCTCTTTGTTTAAAATATGTGCTTTCAACATACGATGGTTGATCATATCGCCATATTTACGGATAGGAGAAGTCCAAGTGGCATAGATATCCAAACCCATTGCGTAATGCGGAAGAGGTTGGTTTCCTATTTCACTGTAAGCTTGATACTTGCGGATACGATTATCCAGATAGCGGGTATCTTGCTTACATAACCAGCGACGTAAAGAGGCAAAGCCTTCTAGAGTCGCTAAGTTATCGGCAGTGTATTCAAGCTCACCCGTTGGGTTGACTAATTCGACAACATCGGCAATTTTTTCGGGTTTGAACCCCGCGTGCGTATTGAACACGCCTTGGCCAAAATGCGCTTTGAGCGTTTTTCCCGCACAGATATTCGCGGTTATCATCGCTTCCTCAACAAGACGGTTAGCACTACGGCGAAGATCCGCATGAATTGCCACTACGTCATTGTCTTCACTCAGTTCGAATCGATAATCAGGGTGATCAGGAAACACGACCGCGTATGTTTCGCGCCATTGTGCACGCGCTAATGAAAAATCATACAAATCACGCACAATGGAAGCGATTTGGTCACTTGGTTGCCAATCGGCAGAAGTGCCCGTCTCTAACCAATCTGATACATGATCATAAACCAATCGAGCATGCGATTTAATGTTGGCCGCAAAAAAGGTAATGTCATCGCCAATCACACCTTCTTTAGTCACTGTTACGGTACAGCAAAGGGTAGGGCGAACTTCATTTTCCATCAACGAACACAAATCATCGGCTAAATCACGTGGCAACATTGGGATATTGCGGCCTGGGAGATAAATAGTGAAACCCCGCTCACGCGCGACACTGTCCATCTCGTCATCTGGCGTGATGTATGCGGTTGGGTCTGCAATGGCAATGGTTAATGTGAAGTCACCGTTCTCGGTTCTTTGGGCGAACAGTGCATCATCCATATCTTTAGTTGATGCCCCATCGATGGTCACGAAAGGAAGGTGGGTCATATCGATGCGTTGTAGGTCTGCATCATCTTTTAGCTGCCAATGTTCAATACCAGCCGGCTCACTGTTAGGCAGGTCATTTTCAGCTAAAGTCACCCACCAAGGCGCAATTTTATCGTTGGCATCCGTAATTTTATGGGTGATTTCAACCATAAAACCGCTATCGTCTTTCAGTGGATGGTTAATAAGCTGTGCAACAACCCAATCACCTTCAGAGAAATGTTCAGGGTTTAATCCTTTTTGCACCTTGGCTTTCAGCGATTGCCTTTTTAGTTGCGGGTTATCGGGCGTGACATTCAGCTTACCTTTGTACAGCTTTACACGGCCAATGAAGCGAGTTAATGAAGGCTCAAGCAGCTCTTGAGGCTCAGCCACTTCTTTCTCATTCTCGGTGCGAATGATGGCCACCACTTTATCTCCGTGTAGGCATTTCTTCATATACGGAGGCGGAATAAAGAAGCTGTTCTTACTGTCAACTTCTAAAAAGCCGAAGCCTTTTTCAGTGGCTTTTATCGTGCCTTCTTTTTTAGGCAAGTTCTCTTGGATTTGTTGCTTGAGTTGAGCAAGGAGCGGATTATCTTGAAACATGTTTCTTTTTCTAACAAATGCGATTGGGCACACTATAATCATTGAGCGGGATGATTACTACCGAAAGCGTTATTTTTGCTAGTCTGCTTTAACAGTGCGCTGTAAATGCAGCTTCTGTGTTCGTTTTGGGTGAATTAATGAGCTTAATGGTCATTTATGACGAATTTTTGTGATGTAATTCAATTTTTACTAGCTTTTTTTATGCTTTTAGGGAATAATCCGCGTCCCTTATATGTCCCTAGCGGCTTGATGCGTTTTAAGACTTATCCGCATCTGAACGGAACTCAGCTCTTTTTAATGGATCGGTATTGGAATTGGTAGAGCACGTGGGACCTTTTGTTAATTAATCTAGTGGGATCTCCATGCAAGACTCTGTAATTCAATTTAGTGAATTAGCCCTAAACGACTCAATCCTTTCTGCTCTAAATGAAATGGGTTTCGTTTCTCCAACTCCTATCCAAGCTGCTGCTATTCCATTTCTTCTTGAAGGAAGAGATGCGCTAGGTAAAGCACAAACAGGTACAGGTAAAACGGCTGCGTTTTCTCTACCTCTACTGAACAAATTAAACCTTTCTCAACACAAGCCACAAGCAATTGTGATGGCACCAACTCGTGAACTTGCTATCCAAGTTGCGGCAGAAATCAAAAACCTTGGCCAAAAGATTCAAGGCCTTAAAGTACTTGAGATCTATGGCGGTGCTTCTATTGTTGACCAAATGCGTGCTCTGAAAAATGGTGCTCATATTGTGGTTGGCACACCTGGTCGTGTAAAAGATTTGATCACTCGTGATCGCCTTCATTTAGACGAATGTCATACCTTCGTCCTTGATGAAGCTGACGAAATGCTCAAAATGGGCTTCGTTGATGATGTAACTTGGATCATGGAACAAGCACCTGGCACCGCTCAACGCGTGCTGTTCTCTGCGACTATGCCTCCTATGGTGAAGACGATTGTTGATCGTTACCTACGTGATCCAGCTCGTGTTGACGTAGCAGGTTCAAACCAAACTGTTGCGAAAGTAGAGCAGCAATATTGGGTTGTTAAAGGTGTTGAAAAAGATGAAGCTATGGCTCGTCTTCTTGAAACAGAAGAAACCGATGCGTCAATCGTCTTTGTACGTACTCGTCAAGACACCGAGCGTTTAGCTGATTGGTTATTATCTCGTGGCTTTAAAGCGGCAGCGCTTCATGGTGATATTCCGCAATCACTGCGTGAGCGCACGGTTGATCATATCAAACAGGGTGTAATCGACATTCTTGTTGCGACAGACGTTGTTGCTCGTGGTCTTGATGTTCCACGTATTACACACGTGTTCAACTATGATATCCCATTCGATGTAGAATCATACATCCACCGTATTGGCCGTACTGGCCGTGCTGGACGCAAAGGTAAAGCGATCCTTCTAGTTCGCACGAACCAAATTCGTATGTTGCGTACGATTGAGCGCGTAACTCGTTCTCAAATGGAAGAGATTCAACTTCCAATGCGTGACAAAGTTGCTGAAGCTCGTCTCATCAAACTGGGTGCAGAGCTAGAAGCTGACAAAGGTCATACTGCTTTAGACAAATTTGTTGAGCTCATTGAAAAACTTCAACAAAGCCTAGAGATTGATGCCACAACACTGGCGGCCATTTTACTGAAGCGCCAACAAGGCAATCGTCCACTGTTCTATGTCGGCCCAGATCCAATGGTCGACGCGATCGAGCGTGAAAAATCACGTCGCCGTGATCGTAAAGAGGGTAGTGAGCGTGGTGAACGCCGTGAAGGCGGTCGCGATAGCCGTGATGGACGCGAAGGTCGCCGCGAGTATGGTACTGCGAGCAATGACTGGGATACTTATCAGTTACAAGTCGGCCGTGAGCAAGGCGTGCAAGTGAAAGACATCGTTGGTGCTTTAGCTAATGAACTTGGTTTAACCAAAGGTTCAATTGGTGCAATTAAACTTGCTCAAGGCCATACATTCGTACAGCTTCCTAAATCAATGTCTTCAGATGTTGAAGGCAAACTGCGTAAACTGCGTATTCGCCAAAAAGAAGTCGGTGCTGTTGTATGTGATTTTGATGACTTCCGCGAGTCTCGTGGTCGTCGTGAAGGTGGTAACGGTGGTGGTGCCCGTCGTGAAGGCGGAAACGGTGGCTTCCGTAATCGTGAAGGCGGTGCTCCTGCTGCTGGCGCAGGTCGTGGTGGCCGTGAAGGTGGCTTCCGTGGCAACCGTGACGGTGCAGCGGCGACTGGTCGTGATGGTGAACGTCGTTTTGACCGCAACCGTGGTGGCGACCATCGTGGTAACTTCCGTGGTGAACGTGGTCACGGCAATGCTAGTGCTAATGCCAATGCGGGTACGTTAAGTCGTCCTCGTCGCGCTGAAGCATAATCAATTATTGAAACTCCAAAGCCCGTGATATTTATCATGGGCTTTTTCTTTTGATTTATATAATTCGATCTTTGCATTTCTAGCGTGAGCTAGTTAAAATCTTCACTTCATTGAAGTTCCGGTATTCGTGTTACCGAGTGAGCTTCGATGGGTTATTTTCAATCAAACTCAACACGTGTTGCTTGGTATGTTACAAGGCAACATAACCGAACAAATCCCCTCCTTTCGACATCCATTCATAAACATCTAATTAATCCATAATATCCAAACACTTAGCTTTCTTTATATCATTTCTATAATTCAAGGTTAGATCACTCATACCTAACAGGTTTCACTTGCATTCACAGTCTATTTGTACCAAATTTGTACCAAATATTTTTGGTACAAACGAATGGCAATTACAGACGCTTGGCTTAGAGCCACCCAAGGGAAACCCTATAAGGGGAAACCCGAAGTCACTCACCGTGACGGTTTAGGCGTGCGCGTTAGCCCTAAGGGAAAAATCACTTGGATTTACCGGGTGATTTACCTAAGCAAACCGATCAAAATGAAGCTTGGTGAATACCCGGCAATGAAAATGCGTGACGCATTGCGTGAACGCGATAAGAAAGCCGAACTCGTTATGTTGGGTGTTGATCCTCGCATTGGCGTTAACCTTTCAGAAAAAGCCCTCCCAAGCACCATAGACGACTTAATTGACTACTGGGTAGAAAACCACGGCAAAGACAACGTAAAGCAGTGGGAAGCGCTGCAGAAGATGTTCAAGACAGACATCAGCCCTTACCTTGGGCAGCATCAAGCCAAGCATCTAGAATTGGCTGATTTCATGCCGATATTCAAAAAAGCAAAGCAACGAGTCAGTGCAAAGCATTCTGCAAACCTCATGGCTCGCTTTAAACAAGTGCTCTCGTATGCGGTTCGTCATGGTTTACTGAAATACAACGTTTTGTCTGAAGTAAAAAAAGCCGACGTGGGTGTGCAAACAGACACTAAAAAAGGCAAGCAGAATGAAGCCGGGGTGAAAGCGCTTTGGAAAGCGATTGATGATATTGCCGTACATGAAAGCAACAAAAACTTTCTACGCCTAATGATGATATTTGCCAACCGAAGCAATGAGCTGCGCTTGGCAAAGAAGCAAGACTTTGACTTAGATAACTTGGTTTGGACAGTTCCAGAAGAGAACAACAAAATCCGCAAAAAGCAGGGTGGTGCGATTCGCCGCGCAATTCCACCATTAGCGGTAGAGGTCATCCACAATCAATTTGCGATATGGCCAGAGTTCGAGATTATGTTTCCACCCGTGAATAAAGGGGAAGACAGGCCAATGTCACCAAACGTACCTGTGGAGTTTGGGAATAAGTTAGCTGACGCGATAGAAGCGGCAGGTTTTCCACGAACAATAAACCATGATATGCGAAGAACGGCTCGTAACATGTGGGAAGCCATGGGTGTTCCATTCCATGTGGCTGAGACTATGCTAGGTCATAAAGTTCACAAGGGTGTGCAGAGCCACTACTTAGATTACGACTACTTGAGTGAGCAAAAGGAAGCTTATAGAGATTGGTCTGAAATTTTAGTTACGGGATAGGAGTAAGACTTAGCTAACTTTTGGATAAAGGTATAACTGGCATATTTTTGCCCCAAAATTACTTAGAGTAAATACTCATTCATAATTTATTCATGTACGCTTTCCCCTACCTAAATTTATCCGACGTTAAGTAGTTCAAGCCCCGAAATTCTCAGGGCAGATCATGTCAGCTACATCTCAAGTTTGTTACTGTGTGGTCCAATAAAACGGTCACCGTTGAAGTGAATCATATGATCTGGATTATCGGCGATCCAAACTTCCGTTTCCCACACAATATAAGCAGCATTTTTTCTAAATTCGGCTCGATGAGGAAAAGCTGTAACGTAAACAACCCAACAGAATAACCTTTCAACGCATCTTCAAGTTCAATCCATCGCTTATGGCTAACGGGGCCGTGACTCGTGACTGCTTCAATCAAGAATAACCATTTGCGTTTTTCATCATAAACAACAACGTCAGATAACTTGTCGTGAGGCATAGGAGGAGCGTTCAATGGTTTGAGATACTCTGTCTCAAGAACCATATGTTTACTGGCGAAGACCCACAAAAGCACCAATTCATCACTGAGCTCAGTCAATCCATGAATCTCGCAGAACTGACACCCGAAGCGTTGGAGCATAACTATCAGCGAGTTCTGACAATAAAGGCGAATCACGAAGCCGAATTGAAGAAGCAGCAACAGTTAGAACGATTACGCCAAAGCCAGAAATCTCAATGAATTTACGAGGATTCAGGAGGTTAAGGTGCCGCTAAGTCAACCGATGGTAGTGATTCAATGATGTATGGTAACCATAGTCTACTCAAGTGGATTGTGTAATTTGCATTAAAAACAGGTTCAGTTACTCACTTAACCGAGTGATTTTTTGCCTGCTAAGCAAGATCTTGCTCAGCGTTGGGCAACTTTTTGCTTTGTTGATGGGGTTGTTTCTATAACTTATTGATTTTGAATGGTGTGAAAGTTGGCATCCCACTTGCTCTTTCTATCGCGACGGTGCGCAGAGCGCGTTAACGCTTTCATTTATTTAATGATTTTTTAGAAAGGAAATAGCTATGCCAACTCCATGTTATATCTCTATCGAAGGCCAAACTCAGGGTCTTATCACTGCAGGTGCATGTACTGCTGACTCTATCGGCGATTCATTCGTTGAAGGCCACGAAGATGAGATGCTGGTTCAGCAGTTTGACCACGTAGTGACGGTACCGACGGACCCACAATCTGGCCAGCCGTCAGGTCAACGTGTACATAAACCGTTTAAATTTACAGTGTGCTTGAATAAATCTGTTCCACTTCTATACAACGCATTATCGTCTGGTGAAAAGTTGAAGTCTGTTGAGCTAAAGTGGTACCGCACCTCTATTGAAGGCAAACAAGAAAACTTCTTCACTACTAAGCTGGAAAACGCATCTATCGTAGACATCCACTGTGAAATGCCACACTGCCAAGACCCAGCAAAATCTGACTTTACTCAGAATGTGACTGTGTCTCTGTCTTACCGCAAAATCACTTGGGACCACGTTAATGCGGGCACGTCAGGCTCTGACGACTGGCGTAAACCAATCGAGGCGTAATCCTCATCTCAGCGTGAAGATTAGGTCAGACCAGCGTGGTTGGGAACAGCCTAGC
>NZ_CAWNHR010000019.1:0-74557 GCF_963874485.1 Vibrio sp. V15_P4S5T153
CTCAATGGAAGAACATTGAATGTGTGAATGAGAACGAAACAGCTTTCCGAATTAAGAAATTTGCTTGGCGACCATAGCGTTGTGGACCCACCTGATTCCATGCCGAACTCAGAAGTGAAACACAACAGCGCCGATGGTAGTGTGGGGTCTCCCCATGTGAGAGTAGGACATCGCCAGGCTTTGAATATTGTCTAACCAGACACGCTGCGGAGCGGTAGTTCAGTTGGTTAGAATACCGGCCTGTCACGCCGGGGGTCGCGGGTTCGAGTCCCGTCCGCTCCGCCACTTATTAGGAAGCCCTGCTAGTAATAGCAGGGCTTTTTTCGTTTGAGTTTCAATGAGCTGCTTAAGTCGTTTTAAGCTATCTCTATTGCAACTAGATTCCCTGTGCTTATTCCTTGATGTCCTCTTGAGCGCTGAACTTCTTTTGGCTTATGTTCATCGAACAGAGTAGCTGCATGAAAGGCGCTACTATCTCAATCAATAGCCATATGAAAACAACGTGTAGGCATATAAAAAAGCCGACACGTTGTGTCGGCTAATCGTCTAGTGTTGTGCTTTACAGAATCTGTTTGAGCACTCTATCGGCCTTAACTCGCGTTACTTTGCGCAGTAGTTTTTGTACCGCATCAGGGTAGTTTTCTATCTTCTCTAGTTGTTTGTAGGTACAAACAAGTTGAGTATGTCGAAGGATGTTGTCGATCTCTTGCTCAAACTTAGGTGTTAAGTGGTGATAGTGATCTTGGATGAGAATGGCATTCTCGAGATCGAGCTTCCATGCTCTTGGATTTAAGTTATTACCAGTGATCAACATATAGCGCTTATCCACCCATACGCCTTTTAGATGGAAGCTATTCTCTTCATGTTTCCAGAGATGGATAGAAAGATTTCGACTGGCAATATGGGCTTCATTTACTTTGGCAAAACGGCGTAGATTAAGCTCATATAAATAAGGTAAGCCGCCGATTGTCTTGAAGGTTTGCTCTGGGGAAATATAGAAATCGTTTGCCGTTTTATCGCCAACGACAATGTGAACTTTTACACCCCGTTTCAATGCTTTCTTAACTTCTTTAGCGACACTTTTTGGAAAATTGAAATACGGAGTGCAGATAAAGACTTCATCTTTAGCATGAGCGATCAGTTGGTTAATATTGTGGTTGAGTTTATTTCGACGCTTTCCAATACCTACCAGTGGCGTCAAAGCCACTTGATCGGCTGTTGGGATCTGTGACTCAAACTCATAGTTTGCTGTTGCTAGAGAGGCTCTAAATTGCCGAATGTCAGTTTTGATATCTTTCGTCGTTGGCTTCGATGTGTTTGATAAGTCATTGACAGCAGGATGACTTATCATTTTTTGCTGAATAAATTGTACCATGCTATCGGCAAGAGATTGATTGTCGATGGTGTGATAGCGGTCGAATCGATAGCGCTCTTTGTGATGCAAATAAACGTTATTAAGGCTTGCTCCGCTATAGATCACCTGGTCGTCGACAATAAAACCTTTGAGATGTAAAACACCAAAAACTTCGCGACCTCGCACGGGGATGCCGTATACGGGAATGGCGTGTTCGTGGTTCTGAGAGAACTCTTGATACATTGAAGCATTGCCTTCCGAAGCGGCCGCACCAATTAATCCACGTTGCGCTCTATGCCAATCAACGCAAATCGCAATATCTAAGCCAGGGTTTCTTTGCTTGGCATTATATAGCTCCGTTAAAACTTCTCTGCCTGCCTCGTCATCTTCTAAATACAGCGCTACAAGATAGATTCGTTTACTTGCCTGACGGATCGACTGGATCAGATGATTTTTAAATTCTTTTGCCGAAAATAAAACTTCAAAATGATCCGGTGATTGTGCGATGGTCGGCAATCGCTCGAATGGGTTTCTATGAGCAATCATATTGGATGATTTACCTTACTTATTTGCAAAATTGCGAACTGGGGATATTACCAAATTCAACGGTTCAATTGCTAGAAAAGCCGCGCATTCTCGTCATACTAGCCTAGGTATCTCATAGGAATGAGATCTTTACCACTGGATACATAGCGCTCAAACCGTTGCATAAGAGCTATTGGTAGTTCTTCTGTCATTATGGAGTGAAAACCATGACGAGCATAAAAGGGCTCAAGATGAGCGTATGCGAAGCAATAATCCTGATTATTGAGAATATTCTCGCTGCAATAATTGAGCAACTGCGACCCAATCCCTTTTTTTTGGTTTTCTGGCAGCACAAGCATGCCAGTCAGTAATCGATATACATCAATATTTTTAAATCTGACAACAGCAGATATCTGCCCATCGAGCGTGCCTATAACGCACAATTCATCTTTCCTAGCTTTTGCTGAAGGGTAATGTTCTTTGTACATTCGCTTGATCAAAGGAAGTTTTATCGGGGGGAGTATGTCAAATTGTAGTTGCCACATTTCTTCCTGCTTCGAATAGTTATCTGTTGTAGAATGGCGTGAGTTTAATTTATCCATAGAATGCCATGCAATTACATCCCAATGCGAGCTTAAAAAAATACCACACTTTTGGCCTAGAACAATCTTGTCAATTATTAGCTGAAGTTTTCTCTGTGCAAGATTTGGTGGAAATTTACCAGAGCGCAGAATGGCAGACTTTGCCTAAGTTGATGTTAGGAAAAGGTAGCAATGTCCTTTTTACTTGTGATTTTCAAGGAATGGTTTTAAGCAACCAACTGAAAGGGTTACAGCACACGCAGGATGATAATTACCATTATTTGCATGTTTCTGGTGGTGAGGATTGGCCTTCACTTGTTGAATGGGCAGTGAAGAAAAATATTGCAGGTCTTGAAAATTTGGCTTTGATACCTGGTTGTGCAGGTTCTGCTCCTATCCAAAATATTGGCGCTTATGGTGTAGAGTTTCAAGATGTGTGTGATTACGTTGATTATCTCTGTTTAGACTCCTTAACCGTCAAGCGCCTGAGCGCTAAACAATGTCTATTTGGTTATCGTGATTCTATTTTTAAGCACGCTTTGCACAGTAACGCGATCGTTGTAGCGGTAGGACTAAAGCTATTGAAGCAATGGCAACCCGTACTGAATTATGGACCTTTGCAAGAACTGGATAGTCACACCTGCCAAGCTATTGATATTTATAAACGGGTATGCGCTACTCGCAATGCCAAATTACCCGATCCGCGGGTGCTAGGTAACGCAGGAAGCTTCTTTAAAAATCCAATTATTAGTTTAGAACATTGGCAGGCTCTTCTTGAGAGTTATCCCGATCTTGTTTCTTACCCCGTGGAAGAAGGCAGAAAAGTAGCGGCTGGGTGGTTGATTGATCAATGTGGGCTCAAAGGGTATAGCTTAGGTGATGCTCAAGTGCATCCGAAGCAAGCTTTAGTGTTGGTAAATAAAGGTAGCGCTACAGCCTTTGATGTCATTCAACTAGCGATTAAAGTTTGCATAGCAGTTCAGGATAAATTTTCGATATTTTTAGAGCATGAAGTCCGATTTTTAGATGCGATTGGTGAAACGAACCTTGAGCATCTTGCTAAGGAATTAAAGTGAAAGAGCACAGTGTCAAACTATCATTACTTCGTCATCTGGCCAGTGGCGAGTTTTGTTCTGGTGAGTTGCTAGGAGCAGAACTTGGTATTTCTCGCGCTGCAGTCAGTAAGCATATTAAAGGGATTCAGGAGTGGGGAATTGATATTTTCCGCGTCCAAGGCAAAGGCTATCAGCTTGCTCAATCACTGAATCTACTTGATGCGACACAGATCCAAAATGCCGTGCGTAACCCTGTCGAGCTTTTCCCCATTATCGATTCAACCAACCAATACCTGTTAGAACGTGTAGATAACCTTGTTTCGGGCTGCGTTTGCTTAGCAGAGTATCAGGCTAATGGACGGGGTCGGCGTGGGCGTCAGTGGATATCGCCTTTTGGCAGCAATCTTTATGTTTCCATGTACTGGCGACTCGACGCAGGGATGGCGGCCGCAATGGGGCTTAGCCTTGTGGTCGGGGTCGCGATTGTGGAAGCGCTAGCAAGCATCGGATTTGACGGTGTAAAGCTTAAGTGGCCGAACGACCTCTATTTTCAGGATAGAAAGCTGGCGGGTATTTTAGTAGAAATGACAGGGCAGGCTGGCGCAGCGGCACATTTAGTGATTGGGATGGGAATGAACATTTTCATGCCCGAAAATGAGCAAGCCATTGACCAGCCATGGGCAAGTTTGTCGCAGGTAGCCGACGGTCTGAAAATAGACAGGAACTTGCTCGCTATTGTCTTTATTCAATCATTAGACCAAGCGCTACGTGATTACGAGCTTTATGGGATGAAGGATTTTATACCGCGCTGGAATCGACTCGATAACTTTATTGGTCGAAAAGTTAAACTGCTTATGGGCCCCAAAGAGGTCTATGGCGTGGTGCACGGGATCAACGAATATGGAGCAGTGTTGCTAGAAACAGAGAATGGAATGGAGAGTTACATTGGTGGCGAAATATCGTTACGCAAGGCAGAGTAACCGCTTTACCAAACTATTTTCTTAGTAGTATCTCTTCCACAGTATGATTGAGGCCTTTACGCAAAACTAACTGAGCGCGCTCTTTGGTCGGTAAAATATTATGTTGCAGATTTTTACCGTTGATCGAGTGCCAGATGCTCTCAGCTTTTTCTCTCGCCTCTAGCTCAGACAGTTTTGTGTAGTGGCTAAAGTACGATCCCGTCTCCTTAAAGGCGCTGTGACGAAACTTCATAAAGCGTTCAACATACCACTTTTCAATAAGTTGACTGTCCGCATCGACATACAGTGAGAAATCTAAGAAATCAGATATAAACACTCGATGTGGATCGTGTGGATAATCCATGCCGCTTTGCAAGACGTTCAATCCTTCAATGATCAACACATCTGGCCTATCGACGACTTTCTCTTCAGTGGTGATGTCGTAAGTAAGATGTGAATAGATCGGCGCGCTTACATTTCTTTTTCCTGCTTTAACATCCGACACAAACTGTACCAGACGTTTCATATCATAAGATTCAGGAAACCCCTTTTTCCCCATAATTCCTCTTTCATTAAGAATTTTGTTGGGAAAAAGAAACCCATCTGTAGTGATCAGTTCAACTTTGGGATGATTCTCCCAGCGTGAAAGAAGCGCTTTTAACAAACGCGCCGTAGTACTTTTCCCAACGGCGACACTTCCTGCGATGCCAATGATAAAAGGAGGCGATATATCGGTATTACCGAGAAATTGATGCAAAACCGCATTTCGGCTTTGTCTGGCGGCCACGTATAAATTAAGTAAGCGAGCCAAAGGCAGATAAATTTCAGCCGTTTCTTTCATCGTTAGGTTTTCATTAATACCTTGTAGCTCTTTTAAGTCAGCCTCAGAGAGAGTCATTGGGACAGAGTTACGTAGCTCGGCCCATTGATTGCGATCAAAAGAGATATAAGGACCCATAAAATACCTAACGATGAATGACAGAAAAAAGAAGAGGATGAAACATACATTAAGGTGAAAAGAATGGAAATGCCTTAAACGATAGAATTGAGTGAGAAAACGCATTTTGTTTGAAAAAGCAACGAACAGGCGAGATTTATGGAAAATTGGTTTTTTTTTAATATTTAGGCTTGCAAGGCTGAGCATCATTCAATAGAATGCGCTCCACTTATGCCGACTTAGCTCAGTAGGTAGAGCAACTGACTTGTAATCAGTAGGTCACCAGTTCGATTCCGGTAGTCGGCACCATTCTTTTTCGAAAGAATGAAGAAAAAATTTGGAGGGGTTCCCGAGTGGCCAAAGGGAGCAGACTGTAAATCTGCCGGCTCCGCCTTCGATGGTTCGAATCCGTCCCCCTCCACCATATTCTTAAGGAAATAGCTCTCAGAGTTACGTGTGCGGGCATCGTATAATGGCTATTACCTCAGCCTTCCAAGCTGATGATGCGGGTTCGATTCCCGCTGCCCGCTCCAATTTTTGAGTGCTGATATAGCTCAGTCGGTAGAGCGCACCCTTGGTAAGGGTGAGGTCCCCAGTTCAACTCTGGGTATCAGCACCAGCTCTCCAAGCAATTATCTCCTTTTGATATATACTCCTTACCAATAATTTTGGTTGCGTGGTCATCAAAGCCACCTAAATCCGTACCTAGAGGGACAACTCATGTCTAAAGCAAAATTTGAACGTACGAAACCGCACGTAAACGTTGGTACTATCGGCCACGTTGACCACGGTAAAACAACTCTAACTGCTGCTATCTGTACTACACTTGCAAAAGTGTACGGTGGTGAAGCGAAAGACTTCGCATCTATCGATAACGCTCCAGAAGAGCGCGAGCGCGGTATTACAATCAATACTTCTCACGTAGAGTACGATACACCAGCACGCCACTACGCACACGTAGACTGCCCAGGACACGCTGACTATGTTAAAAACATGATCACAGGTGCTGCGCAAATGGACGGCGGTATCCTAGTTGTTGCTGCAACAGATGGCCCAATGCCACAAACTCGTGAGCACATCCTACTTGGTCGCCAAGTTGGTATTCCTTACATCATCGTATTCATGAACAAATGTGACATGGTTGATGATGAAGAGCTTCTAGAGCTAGTAGAAATGGAAGTTCGTGAGCTTCTATCTGAGTACGATTTCCCAGGTGATGACCTACCAGTTATCCAAGGTTCTGCACTAGGCGCACTAAACGGCGAAGAGCAGTGGGAAGCGAAAATCATTGAACTTGCTGAAGCGCTAGACACTTACATTCCAGAGCCTGAGCGTGCAGTAGACCAAGCATTCCTACTACCAATCGAAGACGTATTCTCAATCCAAGGTCGTGGTACAGTAGTAACTGGCCGTATCGAGCGCGGTATCCTACGTGTAGGTGACGAAGTTGCGATCATTGGTATCAAAGACACAATCACAACGACTTGTACAGGTGTTGAGATGTTCCGTAAGCTGCTTGACGAAGGTCGTGCAGGTGAGAACGTTGGTGCACTTCTACGTGGTACTAAACGTGATGAAGTAGAACGTGGTCAAGTATTAGCGAAACCAGGTTCAATCACTCCACACACTAAGTTCGAGTCAGAAGTGTACGTATTGTCTAAAGATGAAGGCGGCCGTCATACTCCGTTCTTCAAAGGCTACCGTCCACAGTTCTACTTCCGTACAACGGACGTAACAGGCGATATCTCTCTACCAGAAGGCGTAGAGATGGTAATGCCAGGTGACAACATCCAAATGGTTGTAGAGCTAATCGCTCCAATCGCGATGGATGAAGGTCTACGTTTCGCGATCCGTGAAGGCGGTCGTACAGTAGGTGCTGGTGTTGTTGCTAAAGTTATCGCTTAATTGCTGATTTAGCCGTTTAAATACGAATAGTATTTGACTAACGACTACCAAAAAGGGCATCATTTGATGCCCTTTTTCTGCACTAAATTTGGCCGTTGTCGATTTGTTGGTCGATAAAGCCAGTGCAAAGGATTTAAGATAGAGACATTTCTATCTTGATGAGTATGTATAGGTAGCTTTACCTGTGCTATGGATTTGCCCTGCAACAGCGGGGTTGTTGTCGTCTATGTTAAGACTTGTAACAGGTTGGTTTATGAAAGCAAACAATGCTGAAATTCCTGATAGCTCAAGTGCAGCAGACACATTTAAGTGGATTGTCACTTTTGCTCTGTTAGCTGCCGCTGTTGTGGGTAATTACCTGTATGGTGAAATGTCTGTAGTGCTTCGCGCTGCAGGTGTGGTTGCGCTGATTATTGCAGCACTCGGTGTTGCTGCGACAACCACAAAAGGAAAAGCGGCGATTGCGTTTGCGCGTGAATCTCGTATGGAAGTTCGCAAAGTGGTATGGCCGACACGTCAAGAAACCATGCAAACAACATTAATCGTTTTAGCTGTAAGTATCGTAATGGCTCTAGCACTTTGGGGCATCGACGGCATTATGGTTCGTCTTGTCGCTTTCGTGACTGGGGTATAGAGGGTTTAATACATGAGTGAAGCTCCTAAAAAACGCTGGTATGTAGTTCAAGCCTTCTCTGGATTTGAAGGCCGCGTAGCGCAATCGCTGCGTGAGCATATCAAGATGCACGCAATGGAAGAATTCTTCGGTGAAGTTCTTGTTCCAACCGAAGAAGTTGTTGAAATGCGTGCAGGTCAACGCCGTAAAAGTGAGCGCAAGTTCTTCCCAGGCTATGTATTGGTACAGATGCTCATGAATGATGAGTCCTGGCACTTAGTTCGTAGTGTTCCTCGTGTAATGGGTTTCATTGGTGGAACCTCCGATCGTCCTGCACCTATCACTGACAAAGAAGCCGATGCGATTCTTAATCGTCTAGAGAAAGCGAGCGAAGCTCCGCGTCCTAAGACGATGTTTGAAGCAGGTGAAGTGGTTCGTGTTAATGAAGGTCCATTTGCTGATTTCAACGGCACCGTTGAAGAAGTGGATTACGAGAAGAGCCGCATTAAAGTGTCAGTATCTATCTTTGGTCGTGCAACTCCTGTTGAACTTGAGTTTGGCCAAGTCGATAAGCTTGATTAAAAAAACACCTTTTAGGGTTGTTAAGGGCGTGAAATGTGATTATAATTTCGCGCCTTATTTACACGTCTTTATGACAAAGTAACCGGGGAGCTGATCAGCTGATTGGCGTTTGTACCCACATTTAGGAAATATCATGGCTAAGAAAGTTGAAGCTTATATCAAGTTGCAAGTTGCATCTGGTATGGCGAACCCAAGTCCACCAGTTGGTCCTGCACTAGGTCAACGTGGCGTTAACATCATGGAATTCTGTAAAGCGTTCAACGCAAGAACAGAATCAATGGAGAAAGGCTTGCCTACTCCAGTTGTTATCACTGTATACAGCGACCGTTCTTTCACGTTCGTAACTAAGACTGCTCCAGCAGCTGTTCTTCTGAAGAAAGCTGCAGGCATCAAGTCTGGTTCAGGCCGTCCAAACACTGAAAAAGTGGGCACGGTTACTGATGCTCAAATCCAAGAAATTGCAGAAGCGAAAGCGGCTGATATGACTGGTGCTGACATTGAAGCGATGAAACGTTCTATTGCGGGTACTGCTCGTTCAATGGGCTTAGTGGTAGAGGGTTAATATCATGGCAAAACTAACTAAGCGTATGCGCACTATCCGTGAGAAAGTTGACGCAACTAAAGAATACGAAATCAACGAAGCTGTAGCTCTTCTTAAAGAACTTGCAACGGCTAAATTCGTTGAGTCTGTAGACGTTGCTGTGAACCTTGGCATTGATGCTCGTAAATCTGACCAAAACGTACGTGGTGCAACTGTTCTGCCACACGGTACTGGTCGTGAAGTACGTGTTGCAGTGTTCACTCAAGGTGCAAACGCTGAAGCGGCTAAAGCTGCTGGTGCAGATTTAGTGGGTATGGAAGATCTAGCTGAGCTAGTGAAGAAAGGCGAAATGAACTTTGACGTTGTTGTTGCTTCTCCAGATGCAATGCGCGTTGTAGGTCAACTAGGTACCATTCTTGGTCCTCGCGGTCTAATGCCAAACCCTAAAGTTGGTACTGTAACTCCTAACGTTGCTGAAGCGGTTAAGAACGCTAAAGCAGGTCAGGTTCGTTACCGTAACGACAAAAACGGCATCATCCACACAACTATCGGTAAAGTTTCTTTCGAAACTAACCAACTTCAAGAGAACTTAGAAGCTCTTCTAGTTGCACTTAAGAAAGCGAAACCTTCTTCTGCTAAGGGTACTTACCTGAAGAAAGTAAGCATTTCTACTACGATGGGTGCTGGTGTTGCTGTTGATCAGAACACGCTAAACGCTCAAGCGTAATAATACATTTGATTAGGTGTGGAATTTGTGTATAATTCTGCGCCTAATATTTGTGGTTGGGGCTGATTTTAGTTCTTAGAACTATGACCCAGTCTCCGTCCAAGACCGTAGGCGTTATTTGTCTGTTTGATAAATGACTTAATCGTACCTACGTAGATGGTGCCCGAACTGACAGAAAGCATAATTTATTTTTTGAATAGATAAACTTTCTTCTGGGACTGCACCGAAATAACTCTCACTGTTGTGATAATAGTGAGTGGTGTAACGACAACCAGGAGTAAATCCAAGATGGCTTTAAACCTTCAAGACAAACAAGCAATTGTTGCTGAAGTCAACGAAGCGGCCAGTGGTGCACTTTCTGCAGTTGTTGCTGACTCTCGTGGCGTTCAAGTAGGCGCGATGACTTCTCTACGTAAACAAGCTCGTGAAGCGGGTGTTTACATGAGAGTTGTTCGTAATACTCTAGCACGTCGCGCAGTGGAAGGCACAGCTTACGAATGTCTACAAGACGTATTCGTAGGTCCTACTTTGATCGCATTCTCTAACGAGCATCCAGGTGCTGCAGCGCGTCTTTTTAAAGACTTCGCTAGAGAGAACAAGCACTTTGAAATCAAAGCAGCTGCATTTGAAGGCGTATTAACTGACGCAGAACTACTAGCGACACTACCAACTTACGACGAAGCAATCGCACGCCTAATGATGTGCATGAAAGAAGCTTCTGCTGGCAAGCTGGTACGTACTATCGCTGCTGTCCGCGATCAAAAAGAAGCTGCGTAATTCGCATTGCTTTTTATTGTTTGCTAAATAAACTTATTGTTGACTTAAAAGAGAATTGTTATGTCTATTACTAACGAGCAAATCCTAGATGCAGTTGCAGAAATGTCTGTAATGCAAGTTGTTGAACTTATCTCTGCTATGGAAGAGAAGTTCGGTGTTTCTGCTGCAGCTGCAGTAGTTGCAGGTGGCCCAGCAGCAGCAGCTGTTGAAGAGCAAACTGAATTCGACGTAATCCTAACTGCTGCTGGCGCAAACAAAGTATCTGTAATCAAAGCAGTACGTGGCGCAACTGGCCTAGGTCTTAAAGAAGCTAAAGCTCTAGTTGACGGCGCTCCAGCTGCAATTAAAGAAGCAGTTTCTCAAGCAGAAGCTGACGCACTTAAGAAAGAGCTAGAAGAAGCTGGTGCGACTGTTGAAGTTAAGTAATTATTACTTAATTTCTTAGCCGCAAGGCTAATGGCTGGTGGTTTATTGACCACCGGCCTTTTTGCGCTGTAGGGTATGGGTGAATTTTCCCGCTGTTTAGACGCTTATACTCGTGCAAAAGCACACAAACTATCATTTTTGAGTGATGTTGTGTTACTACAGTAAACAGCTGTTAGTCACTGTCCTATGACCCTTTATTTTTGAATAATTGGTGGGCAGTTTGGGTCACTTATCAGCGAGCTGAGGAACCCCATGGTTTACTCTTATACCGAGAAAAAGCGCATCCGTAAGGACTTTGGTACTCGTCCACAAGTGTTGGACATTCCATACCTGCTATCGATCCAGCTCGATTCGTTCGACAAGTTTATCGAACAGGATCCTGAAGGACAATACGGTCTTGAGGCTGCTTTTCGTTCTGTATTTCCTATTCAGAGCTATAACGGCAATTCTGAGCTGCAATACGTTAGCTATCGTCTTGGTGAGCCAGTTTTTGACGTTAAAGAATGTCAAATTCGTGGTGTAACTTATTCTAAGCCACTACGCGTAAAACTACGCCTAGTGATCTTTGATAAAGACGCGCCAGCAGGTACTGTAAAAGATATTAAAGAACAAGAAGTCTACATGGGTGAAATTCCACTCATGACAGACAATGGTACCTTCGTAATTAATGGTACTGAGAGGGTTATCGTATCCCAGCTGCACCGAAGCCCAGGCGTATTCTTCGACAGCGATAAGGGTAAAACTCACTCATCAGGTAAAGTTCTTTATAACGCACGTATTATCCCTTACCGTGGTTCATGGTTAGATTTTGAGTTTGATCCAAAAGATAACCTATACGTGCGTATTGACCGTCGTCGTAAACTGCCTGCATCGATCATTCTTCGTGCACTTGGTAAATCGACAGAAGAGATCTTGGATCTGTTCTTCGAAAAAGTGAAGTTTGAAGTCAAA
This sequence comes from Vibrio sp. V15_P4S5T153, assembly GCF_963874485.1. Taxonomy (NCBI): domain Bacteria; kingdom Pseudomonadati; phylum Pseudomonadota; class Gammaproteobacteria; order Vibrionales; family Vibrionaceae; genus Vibrio; species Vibrio sp. V15_P4S5T153. The sequence goes on from NZ_CAWNHR010000019.1 coordinate 11,934, forward strand.
GACCAAACTCTTCTTATGGAGTTGGTACCTGAGCGCCTGCGTGGCGAAACAGCGTCATTTGATATTGAAGCAAATGGTACCGTTTATGTCGAAAAAGGTCGTCGTGTAACGGCTCGTCATATTCGTCAACTAGAAAAAGATAACGTTGATTTTATCGAAGTACCCGTTGAGTACATCGTTGGTAAAGTCGCTTCTAAAGATTATGTCAATGAAGCAACTGGTGAAGTCATCGTTAGCGCAAACCAAGAAATTAGCTTGGAAGCATTAGCGAATCTTTCACAAGCGGGCTATAAGAAACTTGAAGTTCTATTTACGAACGATCTTGATCATGGTCCATTTGTGTCTGAGACGCTCCGCATCGACAGTACGGTTGATCGTATTTCTGCACTAGTAGAAATCTACCGCATGATGCGCCCTGGCGAGCCACCAACAAAAGAAGCAGCCGAATCGCTGTTTGAAAGCCTATTCTTCTCAGAAGAACGCTATGACCTATCAACAGTAGGCCGTATGAAGTTCAACAGCTCAATTGAGCGTGAAGATGCCGGCGAGCTTGGTACGCTTGACGAAACTGATATCATCGAAGTGATGAAGAAGTTGATCGCCATTCGTAACGGCATTGGCGAAGTGGACGATATCGACCACCTTGGCAACCGTCGTATTCGCTCTGTTGGTGAAATGGCTGAAAACCAATTCCGCGTAGGTCTTGTACGTGTTGAACGTGCAGTGAAAGAGCGCTTAAGCCTTGGTGATCTTGATGCGATCATGCCTCAAGATTTGATCAATGCGAAGCCTATCTCTGCAGCCGTTAAAGAATTCTTCGGTTCTTCACAGCTTTCTCAGTTTATGGACCAGAACAACCCACTTTCAGAAGTGACGCACAAACGTCGTATTTCTGCATTGGGTCCTGGCGGTCTAACTCGTGAGCGTGCTGGCTTTGAGGTACGTGACGTACACGTAACTCACTACGGTCGTCTATGTCCGATCGAAACGCCAGAAGGTCCGAACATCGGTCTGATTAACTCATTGTCAGCATTTGCACGTTGTAACGAATACGGTTTCCTAGAAACTCCGTACCGTCGTGTTGTTGATGGTGTGGTGACTGATGAAGTTGATTACTTGTCAGCTATCCAAGAAGGTCAATTTGTTATCGCGCAGGCAAACGCCATTCTGACTGAAGAAGGTACGTTTGCAGATGAGCTGATCACAGCTCGTCAAAAAGGTGAATCTGGTCTTCACCCTCGTGAACATGTTGACTACATGGACGTTGCGACCAACCAGGTCGTATCAATCGCCGCTTCGCTTATCCCGTTCCTAGAACACGATGATGCGAACCGTGCATTGATGGGTGCGAACATGCAACGTCAAGCGGTTCCAACGTTACGCGCTGAGAAGCCGTTGGTTGGTACTGGTATCGAACGTAATGTAGCGGTTGACTCTGGTGTAACTGCCGTTGCCAAACGTGGCGGTATGGTGCAGTCAGTTGATGCGTCTCGTATCGTAGTTAAAGTTAATGAAGATGAACTTGTATCTGGTGAAGCGGGTATCGACATCTACAACCTAACTAAATACACACGTTCGAACCAAAACACATGTATTAACCAACGTCCTACTGTGATGCCAGGTGAACCTGTAGCTCGCGGTGATGTCCTTGCTGATGGTCCTTCAACAGACCTTGGTGAGCTAGCGCTTGGCCAAAACATGCGTATCGCATTCATGCCTTGGAATGGTTATAACTTCGAAGACTCGATCTTAGTCTCTGAGCGCGTGGTTCAAGAAGACCGTTTCACGACTATCCACATCCAAGAACTTTCTTGTGTGGCTCGTGATACTAAGCTGGGCTCTGAAGAGATCACAGCGGATATTCCAAACGTAGGTGAATCGGCTCTGTCTAAACTAGACGAGTCAGGTATCGTTTACATTGGTGCTGAAGTTAAGGGTGGTGACATCCTAGTTGGTAAAGTAACGCCGAAAGGCGAAACTCAGCTAACTCCAGAAGAGAAGCTACTACGTGCAATCTTCGGTGAAAAAGCCTCTGATGTTAAAGATACGTCACTGCGTGTACCAAACTCTGTTTCAGGTACCATTATCGATGTTCAAGTTTTCACTCGCGATGGCGTAGAGAAAGACAAGCGTGCGCTTGAAATTGAACACATGCAGCTAAAAGAAGCGAAGAAAGACCTTACCGAAGAGTTCCAAATTCTTGAAGGTGGTCTACTAGCGCGTGTGAAAGCTGTACTGATCAATGGTGGCTATTCTGAAGCGAAGCTTGATGCGATTGATCGTAAGAAATGGCTAGAACAAACACTAGAAAACGACGAGCTACAATCTCAACTTGAACAGCTTGCTGAGCAGTGGGATGAGCTAAAAGCTGACTTCGATAAGAAGTTCGAAGCGAAACGTCGTAAAATCACTCAAGGTGATGATCTAGCGCCTGGCGTTCTGAAGATTGTTAAAGTTTACCTAGCGGTGAAACGTCGTATCCAGCCTGGTGATAAGATGGCAGGTCGTCACGGTAACAAGGGTGTAATCTCTAAGATCAACCCTGTTGAAGACATGCCTTACGATGAAAACGGTCAGCCGGTTGATATCGTATTAAACCCACTAGGTGTACCGTCACGTATGAACATAGGTCAGATCCTTGAAGTTCACTTAGGTCTGGCTGCAAAAGGTATTGGTGACAAGATCAACCAAATGGTTAAAGAACAACAAGAGCTGTCTAAGCAGCGTGAGTTCTTACAGAAGGTTTATGATCTTGGCGATACGCGTCAGAAAGTAGATATTGCTGCTCTGTCTGATGGTGATGTTCGTACTCTTGTGAACAACCTTCGTGGTGGTTTACCGATTGCAACTCCAGTATTTGATGGTGCATCAGAAGCATCGATCAAAGAACTATTAAGCCTAGCCGACCTACCAACTTCTGGTCAGCTAACACTGTTTGATGGTCGTACTGGTGATGCATTCGAGCGTCCTGTAACTGTCGGTTACATGTACATGCTCAAACTGAACCACCTTGTTGATGACAAGATGCACGCTCGTTCAACAGGTTCGTACAGCCTAGTAACTCAGCAACCACTTGGTGGTAAAGCTCAGTTCGGTGGTCAGCGTTTCGGTGAGATGGAAGTGTGGGCACTAGAAGCATACGGTGCTGCATATACACTACAAGAAATGCTTACTGTTAAGTCAGATGACGTTAACGGTCGTACGAAGATGTATAAGAACATCGTTGATGGTAACCATAGCATGGAACCTGGCATGCCAGAGTCTTTCAACGTATTGCTGAAAGAGATCCGCTCGCTAGGTATCAACATCGAGCTAGAAGACGAAGAGTAATCTTGGCGGTAAACCCTCTGGATTATCCTGGTAGAAAGGCGCTCGCCGAGCGCCTTTTAACTCCTTACAGGAGCTGATTGTGAAAGACTTATTAAACTTTCTAAAAGCACAGCATAAGACCGAAGAATTTGATGCAATCAAAATCGGTCTATCTTCACCTGACATGATTCGTTCATGGTCTTTTGGTGAAGTTAAAAAACCTGAAACGATCAACTATCGTACGTTCAAGCCTGAACGTGATGGTCTGTTCTGTGCGCGTATTTTTGGTCCAGTCAAAGACTACGAATGTCTTTGTGGTAAATATAAGCGTCTGAAACACCGTGGCGTGATCTGTGAAAAATGTGGCGTTGAAGTTACACAAACTAAAGTTCGTCGTGACCGTATGGGCCACATCGAGCTTGCATCACCGGTTGCTCACATCTGGTTCCTAAAATCGCTACCGTCTCGTATCGGTCTGCTAATGGATATCCCTCTACGTGATATCGAACGTGTTCTTTACTTCGAAATGTATGTGGTAACAGAGCCGGGTATGACGGATCTAGAAAAGAGTCAGATGCTTACTGAAGAAGAGTATCTTGACCGTCTAGAAGAGTGGGGCGATGAGTTCACGGCGAAGATGGGCGCAGAAGCGATCAAAGACCTATTGGGTTCAATGGATCTTGTCGCTGAAACAGAGATGATGCGTGAGGAGTTACAAACCACTAACTCTGAAACTAAACGCAAAAAACTGACTAAGCGTCTGAAGCTTGTTGAAGCGTTTATCAGCTCAGGTAATAACCCTGAGTGGATGATCCTGACTGTGCTTCCGGTACTTCCGCCAGATCTACGTCCTCTAGTACCACTAGATGGCGGTCGTTTTGCGACATCTGATCTGAACGATTTGTACCGCCGTGTGATCAACCGTAACAACCGTTTGAAGCGTCTTCTAGAGCTAGCAGCTCCGGACATCATCGTACGCAACGAAAAGCGTATGCTGCAAGAGTCTGTTGATGCGCTACTTGATAACGGTCGTCGCGGTCGTGCGATCACAGGTTCTAACAAGCGTCCTCTGAAATCTCTTGCTGATATGATCAAGGGTAAACAAGGTCGTTTCCGTCAGAACCTACTTGGTAAACGTGTAGACTACTCAGGCCGTTCTGTAATCACAGTAGGTCCATATTTACGTCTGCACCAGTGTGGTCTTCCTAAGAAGATGGCACTTGAGCTATTTAAACCATTTATCTACAGCAAGTTAGAAACTCGCGGCATGGCCACGACGATCAAAGCAGCTAAGAAAATGGTTGAGCGTGAAGAAGCGGTTGTTTGGGATATCCTAGACGAAGTGATTCGTGAACACCCAGTACTACTAAACCGTGCACCAACACTGCACCGTCTTGGTATTCAAGCGTTCGAACCTGTACTGATTGAAGGTAAAGCGATTCAACTGCACCCACTTGTGTGTGCGGCGTATAACGCGGACTTCGATGGTGACCAAATGGCGGTTCACGTGCCTCTAACTTTAGAAGCACAGCTTGAAGCTCGTACACTGATGATGTCGACGAACAACATTCTGTCGCCAGCATCAGGTGATCCGATCATCGTACCTTCACAGGACGTGGTCTTGGGTCTGTACTACATGACTCGCGAAAAAATCAACGCACAAGGTGAAGGTATGTACCTGGCTGGCCCTAAAGAGGCTGAGAAGGCATACCGTACTAAGACAGCGGCGCTACACGCACGCGTTAAAGTACGTATCACTGAAACCGTTGTTGATGAAGATGGTTACAGCACAACTGAGACTAAGATGGTCGATACGACTGTCGGTCGTGCCATGCTATGGCAAATCGTGCCTAAAGGCCTGCCATACAGCATCGTGAACCAGAAGCTTGGTAAGAAACAGATCTCAAATCTATTAAACGAAGCGTATCGTAAGCTTGGTTTGAAAGATACGGTCGTATTTGCTGACCAAATCATGTACACCGGTTTTGCTTATGCAGCACTGTCAGGCGTGTCAGTTGGTATCGACGACATGGTTGTACCAGCAGCAAAATACACTGAAATTGCTGAAGCTGAAGAAGAAGTACGCGAAATCCAAGAACAGTTCCAATCAGGTCTTGTTACGGCGGGTGAGCGTTACAACAAAGTTATCGATATCTGGGCGTCTACCAACGACCGTGTTGCGAAAGCGATGATGGATAACCTATCTTCTGAAACCGTGATCAACCGTGATGGTGTAGAAGAACAACAAGAATCGTTTAACAGCATCTATATGATGGCTGACTCGGGTGCTCGTGGTTCTGCTGCTCAGATTCGTCAGCTTGCAGGTATGCGTGGTCTGATGGCGCGTCCAGATGGTTCAATCATCGAAACGCCTATCACAGCAAACTTTAAAGAAGGCCTGAACGTACTACAGTACTTTATCTCTACCCACGGTGCACGTAAGGGTCTAGCCGATACAGCACTTAAAACAGCGAACTCAGGTTACCTGACTCGTCGTTTAGTAGACGTTGCACAAGACGTTGTGGTGACAGAGCATGACTGTGGCACTCAAGAAGGTGTCGACATGATGCCTCATATCGAGGGTGGTGATGTTAAAGTTTCTTTAACTGAACTGGCTCTTGGTCGTGTTGTGGCTGAGGATGTGATGAAGCCAGGCACTGAAGAAGTACTTATCCCACGTAATACTCTGATTGATGAGAAGTGGTGTCAGATTATCGATGAGAACTCTGTCGATAATATGAAAGTACGCTCAGTGGTAACCTGTGATGCGGACTTCGGCTGTTGTGCGCTATGTTACGGTCGTGACCTTGCTCGTGGTCACCTAGTGAACCAAGGTGAGGCAGTCGGTGTTATTGCTGCTCAATCTATCGGTGAGCCGGGTACACAGTTAACGATGCGTACGTTCCACATCGGTGGTGCGGCTTCTACTGCTGCGGCAGAGAACAGCATCCAAGCGAAGAACAAAGGTTCTGTGAAACTTCACAACGCTAAGTTCGTTATCAACAAAGATAAGAAGCTGGTTATCACATCTCGTGCATCAGAGCTGACTATCATTGACGAATTTGGTCGCACGAAAGAAAAACACAAACTGCCTTACGGCTCTGTGTTGAGTAAAGGTGATAACGACGCGGTTGAAGCTGGTCAAACAGTGGCTAACTGGGAAGCGCACACCATGCCAATCATCACTGAAGTGGCTGGTCGCATCCAATTCGTTGATATGATTGATGGTGTAACGGTTTCTCGCCAAACAGATGACCTAACGGGTCTATCTTCAAGCGAAGTAACCGAAGCTGCCGCTCGTCCAGCAGCAGGTAAAGATATGCGTCCAGCTATCAAACTTGTTGATGCGAAAGGTAAAGATGTCATGATCCCTGGTACTGATATGCCAGCTCAATACTTCTTACCGGGTAAAGCGATCGTTAATATCGAAGATGGTGCTGAAGTTGGTATTGGTGACACATTAGCGCGTATTCCACAAAAATCTGGCGGTAACCGAGACATCACGGGTGGTCTACCTCGCGTAGCTGACTTGTTTGAAGCTCGTCGACCAAAAGAGCCTGCGATTCTTGCTGAGCACACAGGTACTGTGAGCTTTGGTAAAGAAACCAAAGGTAAACGTCGTCTAATCATCACTCGTGAGGGTGACGAAACTTATGAAGAAATGATTCCTAAGCATCGTCAACTTAACGTGTTTGAAGGTGAGAAGATCGAACGTGGTGACGTTATTGCTGATGGTCCTGAGACTCCGCACGATATCCTACGTTTACGTGGTATCCATGCTGTAACGTCTTACATCGCTAACGAAGTTCAAGAAGTTTACCGTCTGCAAGGCGTTAAGATTAACGATAAGCACATTGAAACTATCGTTCGTCAAATGCTACGTAAGTGTACGATTACTCATGCTGGCGACTCTGAGTTCCTAGCGGGTGAGCAAGTTGAATACTCACAAGTGAAAGTTGCAAACCGTAACCTAGAAGCCGAAGGTAAACAGCCTGCTCGTTTCGAGCGTGAGCTACTAGGTATTACTAAAGCATCTCTAGCGACTGAATCGTTCATCTCTGCGGCATCGTTCCAAGAGACAACTCGCGTACTAACAGAAGCGGCTGTTTCTGGTAAACGTGATGATCTTCGCGGTCTGAAAGAAAACGTAATCGTTGGTCGTCTGATCCCAGCGGGTACAGGTTTCGCTTACCACCAAGAACGTCAAGCTAAACGTGCGGCACAGCTAAAAGGCCCGTCTGCTGAACAAGCGACAGATAACCTAGCGGCACTGCTAAACGCAGGTTTCTCTTCTGAAGAGTAATCTCAGCGCTGATTAAAAAAGGCACCTTCGGGTGCCTTTTTTGTTGCGCTTAATTAATCTACGCGAATGATTACAGCAAAATATTCAATATTAAGCACCAGGAGGGATAGCCAAGCTGTCCGCGATAAGTTGAATCAAACTATCTTCCACTCCAAAACGCACCTCAATAATTTCACCAATTAGCGAAAGGTCGTTGTCAAAGTTTTCGAGATCATCCTCATCACTCACTGCCGCGTATTTATCTGTAAAATTGAGTAACGGCTCGGTAGTAACAATAATTTTTCCATAAGTCTGATTAATTTCATCGGTGGCTTCAAAGCCAGTTGCACGCCACCTATCCATCACCATATCGTAGATTTTGAAGTGACCTTCGGAAATATAATCCACCAGTTGTTGGCAAAAACGTTGCAGCTCTTCTGGCGAGGGAAGCCCGTTAACATTCGTTTTGGCGGTGCAAGGTTGCAGCGCGGCTAATTTGCAATACTCTACAATTAAGGTTTGTCGCGTGTTTAACCAGTGATCAATAACGTCACTGTAACCGCCCCATTGCTCTTGTGTGCGTTTTAGTTTTTTTAGCATGACCATGCCCTCATGATCGGGTCACAAAGCTGGTGACCGTTTCCTTTGCGTAGGGTTGCACTTCGTAGATACAACTCATTGTCCTTACTAGAATTTATAGAACTAAATTTGGAACGTTACAAATTCTGGTATGAATTTAGATTGCCAGTAAAATGGGGTAACTGCAAGAAGAGAGGTCGCAACATGTTGAAAAATAGTGATACAAAAATCGCTTATTGGTGTGTAGTTTCCGGAAGTGAGATCTGGACCATAAATGGTGAGTTACCGCTAGGATCTGCGGGTGAATATTCCCTGCCTTTAGAAAAAGCGGTGGTGGTAGATAGTTGTGATGGTTACCCAGTGATGTGGGTCAATGATGCCGATCTTGATGGCGAGCGAGAAATGACTTCATTACGCGAATTGTTGCATCTCAAACCAGAACTGTTTTTGGCGATCAGCAAAGCGCTTCAATATGGTCACATGAGTCAAACGTTACGTTTTTGTCCACAATGTGGTGGGCGAAATTACCTAAACCATAACCAATTGGCGATGCAATGTTCTGAGTGTCGAACGTTACATTATCCGCGTATCTTTCCTTGCATTATTGTCGCGGTACGAAATCAGGATAAAATTTTATTGGCCCAGCACCCAAGGCATCGTAACGGCATGTATACCGTCATTGCTGGTTTTCTGGAGGTCGGGGAGACGTTAGAGCAATGCGTGGCACGTGAAGTGCTTGAAGAAACGGGGATTCATGTGAAAAATATTCACTATTTTGGTAGTCAGCCTTGGGCATTTCCATCGAGTATGATGATGGGCTTTGTGGCGGAATATGACTCTGGCACGATAAAACCCGACTATAGTGAATTGAGTGATGCACAATGGTTTTTAGCAAGTGCTTTGCCTCCCGTTGCGCCCGAAGGGACGATAGCCAGAGCATTAATAGAGCACACGTTAAGCGAAATCGAGAAAGATTCACTGCCGCATTGCTAAAAAAAACCCTCCGGTGAAGGAGGGGGTAAGTAAGATGTCGTTATGAGATGCCGAGTACAGAGTACTCAGTTTATAATTATAGTTTTCGCTAGCGAACAAATTTTTAACACCGTTAAAGGTTGCTTGCAAATTAACCATTGATTTAAAAGTTAATAACATGATCTCGCTTGCAAAGCACACCGTTTTTGGCGCTTATTCAGTGCTAGAATAACGCCACAAAAAATAACAAGCTTTAAATTGGAAGACGGAATGACTGAATTAAAAAATGATCGCTACTTGCGTGCACTGTTAAAACAACCTGTCGATTGCACCCCTGTATGGATGATGCGCCAAGCAGGACGTTACCTGCCAGAGTATCGCGCAACGCGTGCCGAAGCAGGCGATTTTATGGCGCTGTGTAAAAATGCTGAGCTAGCTTCTGAAGTGACATTACAGCCATTACGTCGCTTTCCATTAGATGCCGCTATTTTATTTTCTGATATTTTAACCATTCCTGACGCCATGGGATTGGGTTTGTATTTTGAAGCGGGAGAAGGGCCAAAGTTTGAACGCCCGATCACTTGTAAAGCCGATGTCGATAAAATTGGCTTACCGGATCCGGAAGGCGAACTGCAATATGTGATGAATGCCGTACGCCAGATCCGCAAAGATCTACAAGGTGAAGTTCCATTGATCGGTTTTTCAGGCAGCCCATGGACACTCGCGACTTATATGGTGGAAGGTGGCAGCTCAAAAGCCTTCACTAAGATCAAAAAAATGATGTACGCCGATCCTAGCGTGCTGCACGCCTTGCTCGATAAACTGGCAGACAGTGTTATTGAATACCTTAACGCACAAATCAAAGCGGGTGCTCAGTCTGTTATGATTTTTGATACTTGGGGCGGAGTACTGACGCCGCGCGACTACAACCTCTTTTCACTACAGTATATGCACAAAATTGTGGATGGTTTAATTCGTGAAAATGAAGGTCGCCGCGTACCCGTCACTCTGTTTACCAAAAACGGTGGCATGTGGCTGGAGCAGATTGCTGCGACGGGTTGTGATGCAGTAGGGCTTGATTGGACCATCAATATTGCCGACGCCAAAGCGCGTATCGGTGACAAAGTGGCGCTGCAAGGCAATATGGACCCTTCCATGCTTTATGCTCCGCATGATCGTATTCGCCAAGAAGTGGCGACCATTCTTGAAGGGTTCGGCCATGGTGGAACGGGCCATGTCTTTAACCTCGGACACGGTATCCATTTAGATGTGCCACCGGAAAATGCGGGCATATTTGTTGATGCGGTGCACGCCTTGTCTAAACCGTACCATCAATAATAGGTTTGCGGTGCCTTATCGCCGATAATGCACCGTTTCTCACTCTCATCCTGTTATTTGATAGGAGCAGGTTCACAGAGGTAAAGAGGTAATAAGACAAGATGAAAACCAAAGATAAGATCGTTTATGCTGCATTAGCGCTGTTTAATGAACATGGTGAAAGAACGGTGACCACTAACCATATCGCAGCACATATCGAAATCAGCCCAGGTAATTTGTATTATCACTTTCGTAATAAACAAGAAATTGTTCGTGATATTTTTGCTCTCTATTCAGCAGAGTTACTCGAACGTTTTCAGCCGATTGCGGCACAGCGCGAAAGCTTAACTCTGTTAAAGCATTATCTTGATTCGATCTTCACTTTGATGTGGAAATACCGTTTTTTCTATGCCAATTTACCGGAAATCCTGCAGCGTGATGAAGTTCTACATGGTGAGTACATTCAAGTACAAGAAAAGCTGCAAACTAATCTCATTAATATTATGCACGCTTTTGTTGAGCTGAAATTGCTGTCTGTCGGAAAAGAAGATATGCAATCTTTAGTGACCACTCTCCATATGACGGCCTCGTGTTGGTTGAGTTATCAGTCAGCGATGTTTTCCAAAACGCAGATCACCGAGCAAGTGATTCATCAAGGCATGCTACAGATGATCGCAGTCGTTAAACCCAAAGCAACGGAACAAGGTCTTGAACAGCTTCTATTATTAGAGGAAGGTGTGCGGGCGATGCACGCATCATAATGTGTGCTTAGTTATAACCTTTGAGTATTGTTCTTAATCCTTTGAAGCTGTTAGCTTGTTAGTTATACATCTCTAAGGGTGGTGTTGATATGCACTATGACGTTTTTAACGGTGATGCTGATGGCATCATCTCTCTTCTTCAGCTGCGGCTTGCTTACCCTCGCACGACGACCCTAGTTACTGGGGTTAAGCGTGATATCAAATTGCTTCAGCGTCTTAATCTTCAATCCCGAGATAGTCTGACCGTGTTAGATATTTCGATGGAGAAGAATCAGCAACCTTTACAGCAGGCTCTTGCGGCGGGGGTGACGGTGTTTTATGCCGATCATCACTATGCAGGCTCAATCCCCGAGACTCCGCTGCTTGACGCCCATATTGATTTGGACCCTAATACTTGTACGGCATTAATTATTGATCAGTGGTTAGGTGGTCCGTTCCATGAGTGGGCGATTGTGGCAGCTTATGGCGATAATTTGATTGCTAAAGCGGATACTTTAGCGCGCAACGCGGGGCTAACTACCACTCAAGCTGAACAACTAAAAAACTTAGGCACCTTGATTAACTATAACGGTTATGGAGAGACGATAGAGCAGCTTCATTATCACCCCGCTGATTTGTACCAAGCCTTGCTAGTTTATCCTTCACCGTTTGATTTAATGAAGGATGACAACTCCCCTTTTTATCATTTGCAGCACGCTTATGAGCAAGATATGCAGCTTGCTCAGTCGTTAGAGCCTATCTATAAAAGTGCCTGTTTGAGCGTATACGAGCTGCCAGACTGTGCATCATCACAGCGAGTGAGTGGTGTGTTTAGTAATTGGCTAGCCAATCAAGCACCTGCCGCGGCACATATGGTTTTAACGGTAAATTCATCGGGTGGTTATACCGTTTCGCTACGTGCTCCATTAACCAATAAACAGGGAGCGGATAGGTTATGCAGCGCCTTTGCAACCGGAGGCGGGCGAGAAGCGGCGGCGGGTATTAATTCGTTGGATAAAAGACAATTGACCCAATTCATTACTCAAGTAGAAGCGTACTATTCATCACACTAACGCTCGCCCGGATTAACAGGGTGATGGATGTGTTTTGCTAGCGACTGAGCCAGCGTGTTGGGTCTTCGGCTTTACTGTTGCGACGAATTTCGAAATAGAGCGCTGGCTGAGATTGACCGCCAGTGTCTCCCGCTAAAGCAATGGTTTCACCGGCGGTGACTTTATCGCCCTCTTTTTTGAGCAAACTTTGGTTAAAGCCGTATAAGGTCATATCGCCTTTGCCATGATCGAGCAAAACCACCAGCCCATAACCACGTAGATATTCAGCAAACACGACCGTGCCAGAATAAACCGCTTTGACGTTTTGACCATAATTGGCGTCAATGACTAGACCTTTCCAGTCAATTTGTCCATTTTGACGTGTACCAAAAGCATGCAGGATTTTGCCTTTGACTGGCCAAGGTAGCTTGCCTTTTTGCGGCGCTAACCCATCCATTAGTACAGCGTTACGTTTTGCTGCTTTGGCGATTTCCGCTTGTAATCGCGTTTCATTGCGTTGCAATTCCGCTAAGTAGACTTTATCACCGGAAATACTTTTTTGAATTTTACCCACCGTACTGCGTCGTTCTGACTGCGTTTTTGCCAATGTAGCGCGCTTTTGGGTCTGCTGTTCCAATAGAGAGGCGATTTGGTCTCGTTCAAGTCGCAGCTGTTTTTCACTTTCATTGAGTTCTTTTTGCGTAAGTTCAAGCTGTTGGATGGTTTGGCTGCGTGCCTTCGCCAAGTGTTGGTAATACTGGCTGATGCGATCTTCTTCCACGCCATTATTGAGTATGTTGGATGAGGCTGTCGCTCGCTGAGTGGCGTAATAGGTTTTGATCAGTTGAGCTAATTTGGCGGTTTGTTGTGTTTGTTGTGTTTCTAAGGCCGTGATCTTTTGTTTGAGTTTAGCGATATTAGCGTTGGCCACTACTAATTCTGATTTGGTGTTTTTGATCTGATTTTCTAGACTTGAAATACCCACTTCTTGCTTTTTAAGCGCATTTTGCAACGAATCGAGCTCTTTTTGTCGATTATTTAACGCTTGCTGCTGACGAGAAATTTCTCCTTTCACCCCTTTTAGCTCTTGTTGTGTGGCAGCCATTAACGGTGAGCAGGAGAGGCAAGCTAGCCCTAACACCATCACTAGGCTAAGTGCATGCCACCAAGTCGTTATAGTAAGTGGGTGTGGTGAAGGCTTGTTTCTCATCCGTTTTCAAGTCTCTATCGACAAATTAGTGAGTCAGTATACTCAAAGCCATCCGCGAGGCGAAAGCCCTATGTCAAAACTTGCAATCAAATCGAGTTCTTGGGCGAAAAAAAGCCTCGATATTTATCGAGGCTCAATAGCACGTGGTTGGTGAGTTATTTAAACAACACTTGACCAGACATTTCTGCCGGAATGTCCATGTTCGATAGAGCAAGCATCGTTGGTGCTAGGTCAGAAAGCTTACCACCATCTTTTAGCTTAAGATCTTTGCTACCGACGTAGATAAGCGGCACTGGCAGATTGGTATGTGCGGTATGAATGCCCCCTGTTTCCGGGTTCACCATCATTTCTGCATTGCCGTGGTCTGCTGTGATCAGTAGCTGGCCATCGACTTCTTTAATCGCTTCAACCACTTTTCCGATACACTCATCAAGCGCTTCGCATGCTTTCACGGCCGCTTCGTAAATACCAGTATGACCAACCATATCGCCGTTCGGGTAGTTACAGATAATCGCATCGTATTTACCCGACTTGATTGCCGCAACGAGTTTTTCAGTCAGTTCAGGCGCGCTCATTTCCGGTTGCAGATCGTAAGTTGCCACTTTAGGTGAAGCAACCAATTGGCGCTCTTCGCCTGGGAATTCGTTCTCAACACCACCGTTAAAGAAGAAGGTGACGTGCGCGTATTTTTCTGTTTCAGAGATGCGCAACTGAGTTTTACCCGCCTTTGATAGCCACTCACCGTAGGTGTTTTCTAGTGATGCTGGTGGAAATGCGCACAGCAGAGGAATGTCGGCGGCGTATTGGGTTAGCATCACAAAGTCAATTGCTGGGAACTTCACACGTTCAAACCCGTTGAAATCTGGTATGAAGGCACGAGTAATTTCACGTGCACGGTCGGCGCGGTAGTTCATGAAAATCACGGCATCGCCATCTTCAATCGCAGCAGAGTCTTGGCCTTCAGCTTTGATTTCTGTCGCTTTAACAAATTCATCATTTTCTTCACGTGCGTAAGCGGCTTCAAGGCCTGCCACGGCGGAATCAAAAGTAAATTCTGCTTTGGCTTCAACCAATAGGTCGTAAGCTTTTTGTACGCGTTCCCAGTTGTTATCGCGATCCATGGCGTAGTAACGACCAATCAGTGAGGCGATACGACCTTTACCTAATTTAGAAAATAGGTCTTGGAAGCGTTGCAATGAGGCTTCGGCACTGCGTGGTGGCGTATCACGGCCATCAAGGAAGCAGTGGAGGTAGATTTTCTCAGCGCCACGGGCAGCAGCCATTTCAACGGCAGCGTAGATATGATCTTCATGCGAGTGAACACCACCTGGCGACATTAGCCCCAATAGGTGAACCGCTTTGCCCGCTTTGATGGCTTTATCCATCGCGTTGACTAACACTTCGTTTTGTTGGAATTCACCATCAAGAATTGATTTAGTAATGCGTGTCAGGTCTTGGTAAACAATACGACCAGCACCGATATTGGTGTGACCGACTTCTGAGTTACCCATTTGACCATCCGGTAAACCTACATCCATACCAGAAGCAGAAATCAGAGTGTTTGGGTTGTTTGCAATTAAGCTATCCATGACTGGAGTATGTGCATTGCTGATTGCATTGTGTGCGTTATCTTCACGGTAACCCCAACCGTCAAGAATTACTAAAGCCATTGGCTTCTTAGCTGACATAGTTATGACCTCGTCAAATTCAAAGTAACTTAAACAGAAATTAGCGTAATTTTACTACACTTTGAAGCGATTGCAGTAGGTTAAGATCAATGATTCTCCCTATCAATGCCTATAAAGGTAGCCTATTGATCAACATCGGTGCCTTTTTAGCGCCATTTAATAAACTAAAATTCCTGTCCCAAGCACGGCAAATAGTGCACCACACCAAGCGAAGCGGTTGGGCCGCTGTTTGGTATACATCCATAAAATAGGCAACAACATGATGGGCGTGGTTGAGGAGAGCAGGGCCACCATACCCACGTTGCCTTCACGCAGTGCGTAGAGAATTAATGTCATTCCGACCGCCATCGCAAGAAAACCGTTGATGGCAGTAATGGTAAAAATGGGCAGCGTAATGGCTTGAGTGGCGCGTGCTAATTTTGCACCAGTAGCCAACAGTAAGCAGTGTGCGGTGAAGGCGGTGAGCATTCGAATCGCGGAAGCGGCGATGGGGTCGATCCCCGTTTGCATCACCGGTTTGGCGATGATCCCACCCAATGCTTGGCATAGAGCCGCGACAAGGCCAAGTGCAATGCCAACCCATACTCGGCCTTTAATTGCTTCCAATGCATTATGATTTTGCCCTCGGCGGCCAAAAAAGATGGCCGTTAGAACGCCTGAAAAGACAAAAGTCGCGCCCACTAGCTCTGCATGGCTCATGCTTTCGCTGAATAAAAAATAGCCGAGAATGGCCGAAAAAACGGCATGGCAGGAAAAGAGCAAACCGGCTTGTCTTGGCCCCATGCGATTTAAACACGCAAACAGCGCCGTATCGCCAATGAATATGCCAATCAACCCCGAATACATCATGGGTGTCACCATCTCGCTGTTTACCGTTGCCCAGCCGCCAGTTGCCAGCGCCATGCTCACTAAAATGAGAGAAGTACAGCCCATGCGCCAACGGCTATAAGCAAAGGTTCCTAAATGGCGAGCGGGAGTAACAGACAGTAAACTGGCTACTGCCCAAAGAAACGCGGCAGCAAGCGCGAGCCATTCGTAGCCCATGTAGACATCCTTGAACGAGGGAAGGATCTCAATATGCCTTAAGCGCTAGGGGAAAACAAAGGGAATTTATGGGCTTGCCTCAATGTGATTAAAAGAGGCAAGCCAAGAGGATTTACACTTTGAAGCGGCGAATATCGTTACGCATGGCTTCTGCCGATAAATGCATTTCATGAGCGCTGTGGCTGCTCTGCTGAGTTTGACTAGCAAGGTCATCAGAAGCGTCTTTGATACCTTGTGTATTGCGGCTAATGTCTTCGCTGACGGCTCGCTGCTCTTCAGCGGCACTGGCAATTTGCAAGGCCATATCATTGATCTCGGTGATGGCTTGCGTGATCCGCACTAAACTGTCGTGAGCTTGTTCGGCATAGTCAACACTGTGGTCGGCCAGTTTGGTGCTGGCTTCCATATTCTCGACCGCATGTTGAGTATTGCGCTGCAAGGTTTCAATCATGGTGCGGATCTCTTCCGTTGAGCCATGTGTACGTTGGCTTAGCACACGAACTTCGTCGGCGACCACAGCAAAACCACGGCCTTGGTCACCTGCGCGGGCCGCTTCAATCGCTGCATTGAGTGCTAACAGATTGGTTTGTTCGGCAATACTTTGAATGGTGGATAGGATCTGGTTGATACTTTGAGCATTGCTCTCCAACTCTCGGATCACTTTGGCCGCACTATCGACCTGATTGGCTAAGTGAGTAATGGAATCACGATTCTTTTTGATAACCGCCTGCCCGTCATCACAAGCTGAGGCCGATGCTTGTGACGCGCTAGCGGTCAGTTCGGCGTGGCTAGCCACCTCAGCGGCGGTAGCCGACATCTCGTGAATCGCGGTGGCTATTTGATTGACATCATTTTGTTGGTGCTCAACTCGCATGGAAGCTTGAGCAGAAAGGTCATTGGCGTCTTGTGCTTGCTGGGAAAGTTGTTGGCTACGGCTGACGATCCCTTTCAGCATCTCCTGCATTTGACTTAAAAAGAGATTCACTTTCTCGGCCAATTCACCGATTTCATCCATGCGTCGAATGTCGATGCGTTGGGTGAGGTCGCCTTCTCCTTGCGCTAATTGCGCTAAAGCGTTCGACAATACCTGCAGTGGTTGCAGTAAGCGGGTTACAACCCAAGTGCTGATGCTGGCGATAATAATGTAGAGTACTAAAGAGGCAATGGCGGTAAAAGTGATCTGCTCAGAAACCGAGGCGTAGGCCATCTCTTTATCCACCACAATGCCCAGCGACCAATCGGTATTCGGTATTTGTGAGACGTAAATCAACTTGTTGCCTTGCTTTGGCCAAACAATAGTATCAACGCGATTCTCTTTAGCTAAGCTGGCCATGTGCTGGGAATCTAATTCGTTGTTTAAATTGGTTAAAGGTTTTTGGCTTAAGGCTTCATCTTGATAGGCGACAATAT
The DNA here is from genome assembly GCF_963874485.1 of Vibrio sp. V15_P4S5T153. NCBI lineage: Bacteria > Pseudomonadati > Pseudomonadota > Gammaproteobacteria > Vibrionales > Vibrionaceae > Vibrio > Vibrio sp. V15_P4S5T153. The sequence goes on from NZ_CAWNHR010000019.1 coordinate 29,537, forward strand.
TGTTATTGCCATCAACCAGAAACGCAAAGCCTTGGTTATCGAGTTTAACACTCAGTACCTCTTTAATGAGATTGGTTACGGTTAAATCGGCGGCGAGTACGCCTTGTTTTTGACCTTTAAAGGCTTTGGCGAAGCTGACTACGATGCTGCCATCAAAATCTTGGTAGGGTTCGGTAATTATAAGCCCGGATTGTGCCATTGCATCTTTATACCAAGGGCGCGTTCTTGGATCATAATCACTTGGCCAATCTTCGGTTTTATCACCATAAGCGATGGTGCCATCGCTGAAGCCAGCATAGACAGAAAGAAAATCACCGCCTTTTTTGGTGACCAGTAGCGCTTGATCTGCGTTGTCATTACTGGCGATAAAAGATTCATTGGCCAACATCATATTGCTACGGATCCCGAGCCAATCACTGATATAACGGCTGGTGGCGAGACTGACATTTTCCATTTCACTATTGATGGCGTGAGTCGTCTCCTGTTGCAGTTGGCTGACGGAGATCCAAGCTTGTACGCCACTGACTATCGCAATGATAATGGCGATCGCCACTTGAATTTTAAATTTGATGGTATGTCTCATGGGTTATGCCCCTAGAACGGTTTGACAACAGCGTGTCGATAGATCAGAACGGAAAAAAGATGAATTAACGGCTCCTACGCTTAGTTGCAGCGAAATGATGAAGCCGTTCCATGTTTCTTCAGATAAATGAATAAGTAAATCAGAGTAATCCTACGAGAATGTAGCTTTGATTAATATGATCGTGCTCGATTATTGTTCATCTTGTTGATTCGCTTTTACTTAGTTTTAGGCTGGAATGATTCATCTTTGCGACCTGCATTCAGTCTTGACGCTCAATGCAAGTCGCAGTGACCAAAGGTTAGGTCAGTAATAGCGCGGCAGCATAGACAATGCACAGGCCAACAACGCCAATAATCAGACCTGTTTTGGCCATGTCTTTACTCTCAATAAGCCCGGTAGAATAGGCCAGTGAGTTCGGTGGTGTTGAGACAGGTAAAATCATACCCAGTGAGGCAGAAAAGGCGACAACTACTAACAAACTTTGTATACCACCAATACTGGCCAAGCTTTCCATGGATGTGCCAATCGCGGCGGCGATCGGCATGAGTAAGTTAGCGGTCGCGGTATTGGACATGAAGTTTGCCATGAGCCAACAAACGAGCGACAGGGTGATGACGACCGAGATAGGCGATAGAGAACTGTAATCAATCGCGTGAGCTAATGCTGAAGCGAGCCCTGTTTTATCTAGCCCAATTCCAATCGCTATCCCGCCAGCCACTAGCCATAAGACGTCCCAGTTGATCTGTTTCAGTTCCTCTTTACCCATAATGCCGGTGAGTGTAAAAACCGCCAAAGGAATAATAGATACCACATAGGTGTTCATGCCGTGTAGAGAGGTGGTCATCCACAGCACTATGGTGGCGGCAAAAGTAATGTAGACCACGATTGCACGCCAATTTTTTTGGAATGTTCCGTTTAGTTTCAGCACCATCTGTTTTTCTGAAGAGGGAAACAGTTTTTGTAGCAAAAACCAAGCTAACGTGAGCTGAATAATCACAAACGGCAAGCCCATCATCATCCAAGAAAAGAAATCAATGCTATTGCTTCCGGTGAGATATTGCAGCGCGATTGCATTGGGCGGCGTACCGATAGGCGTGGCAATACCACCGGTGTTCGCTGCAATCGGAATGCAGAGCACTAAGGCTTTGATGCCTAAATCCCCTTTTGGAGCTGAAGCGACGATCGGCCCGAGCAGCGCCAGCATCATCACAGTAGTCGCGGTATTGGACATAAACATAGAAAATACCGCAGTGATCAACATTAGCCCCAGCATAATAAAGCGGGGTTGAGTACCAAAAGGTTTGAGTAAAACTCGGGCTAAGTTGTTGTCCAATTCATATTTAGAAGCAGCAATCGCCAGTGCAAAGCCGCCCATGAACAAGATAATAATCGGTGAAGAGAAAGCGCTGAAAATATCGGTGTACTTCATTAACTCGCCGATATCATGCCCAGCGGGTGGCGAACGAAAGAGATGCAAGCCTTTATCTGAAATCATCACCAATTCGAGCGCAATGATCAAAATGGAGGTGGCAAATACAGGAACTGGCTCCAATACCCAAAGCAGAGCAGCCAATAAAAAAATAGCCAGTAATCGATGTTGAATTAAGGTTAAGTCATCAATCGGTATTGCATCAATGGGCATCAGTAAAACACCGATGGGCAGCAAAAAGCAGATCGCAAGCTTTATCAGCATTCCCGTATTCATGGTAGGCATATCACATGACCTTCATTAGGTTAACTTGAAGTAACTAGCGTAAATGATATGTGAATGAAGGTCTTAGACGCGGCTTGAAATTTTGAGTTTTAGCGAAGGAATATGCAGCAGCTTTGTTTTTTATCAATAAAGAAAAAAGCGAAATATCTAGAGGCGTTAGCTCTGAACATGCAGAGCTAACACATTCGGCAGGGAACATTAAGAGATGGCGATTAACGTTGCTGTGCGTATGGAGTACCCATAACCGTTGTAGCATTGTGTTGCATAGACTCATCAAAGCGAATTTTATCTTTTGCAAACAGGTTGATCACCGTTGAGCCTAGCTTAAAGCGACCCATCTCTTGTCCTTTTTTCAGTACAACAGAGGTATTGCCTTGGGCTGGATAATCCCAGCGATAAACGGTATTGCCGCGCGGAGGCGTGACGGTACCTGACCAAACTAGCTCAATACTGCCAACAATGGTCGCTCCGACAAGCACTTGTGCCATTGGGCCAAACTCAGTATCAAAAATACACACCACGCGCTCATTGCGAGCAAACAGGTTCGGTACATTTTCGGCGGTTAGTGGGTTAACCGAGAAAAGATCGCCCGGAACATAAATCATTTGACGTAACACGCCATCGCAAGGCATGTGTACGCGGTGGTAGTCGCGAGGTGATAAATAAAGCGTGGCAAATTCGCCATCTTCAAACTCTTGCGCCAGCTTGGCATCACCGCCGAGCAATTCTACCGCTGTAAAATGGTGGCCTTTCGCTTGAATCAGCTTGCCATCTTGAATCGGCCCGAATTGACTAACGCAGGCATCGGCCGGATGGGTGATTAAGCTATCACCGTCACTGATTGGCCGAGCATCGGCTTTCAATTCACGAACAAAGAATTCATTGAATGTTTTGAAATGGCTAGGATCTGAATGCAGAGCTTCATCCATGTTGACATTATATTGTTTAATAAACCAACGAATGACTGCAGTGGTTAGACCGCCAGCTTTCGCTGATGCGAGTTTACCCATCAGGCGTGTTAAGCCATGTTGTGGGATCCAGTATTGCAGTCCAACTTTAATTTTATCCATTGTCTCTGATTCCAATGTTAACTGTATGTTCTTCACTTTGGGCGCGAGATGTTACTGAAAAACTCTCACCATGTCAGCAGTTAGTCACCATTGCTTACGGATTATTCGATGGCGACAGATAAAAAATTTATCGATCAAGTCTGCGGACATTTGCCGGGGTAAAACTCGATGCTATTTATAAATCTGCTTTTTTGTTACGTGAATATTGGCGGTTAGCTTTGTTTTCCGACATGCTTTCTAAAATTCGGTGGTAGTTCTCAAAGCGCGTGTTACTAATATCACCTTTTTCCACGGCTTCACGTAGTAAGCAACCCGGATCGTCAGTGTGTTTACAGTCTCTAAACTTACAGCCGCCTAAGAAGGGACGAAATTCGACAAAGGCTTCAGTGATCGCTTCAGCTTCCAAGTGCCATAAACCAAATTCACGCACTCCCGGCGAGTCGATCAAATCACCGCCTGTAGGGATATGATACAAGCGAGCCGCAGTGGTGGTATGTTGACCAAGTCCAGATGCTTGAGAAACTTCACCTTCTTCAATTTCATCTTCCAAATTTGGCATTAATGCGTTCACTAGGCTGGATTTACCAACGCCAGATTGACCAACAAATATGTTGATCCGTCCGCCAAGTTCCGCTTCTAACTCAGCAATCCCTTCACCGCTTTTTTTGCTGACAAAAAGCACTTTGTAGCCAATGCGTTCGTACACACGTAACGACTCTTGATATTGGTTACGCAATTCATCGCTGAGTAAATCAATCTTATTCAGTACCACTAGCGGCGCAATATTCACGGTTTCTGAAGCGATCAAATAACGGTCGATGATATTGAGTGACAGTTCCGGCAGTACGGATGACACAATGACCATCTGATCAATGTTTGCCGCTACTGGTTTCAAACCGTCGTAATAATCTGGACGAGTCAGAACCGATTTGCGCGGTTCAACCGCTTCGACAACGCCAGAGATACCCGCCATCGATTCGAGTCCAGGTCGCCAAATAACACGATCTCCTGAGACCAGCGTTTCAATGCCTCGGCGTAAATTACAGCGGTGGATGGTGTGAGTCTCTAAATCTTCAACATCGGCATGTTGGCCAAAACGAGTAATCACTAACCCAGTTTTTGCGGTGCCGAGCATGGCTTCATCCCACGAAACTGTGTCCTCTTTTTTGAGTCGTTTACTCTGATTATTACGAACGCGTCGTACTTGACCTTTCGTCAGCTTCTTTTTCTTTGCCACGATTATCTACTTCATGATTATGATACGTTTTGATCCAACGTTGAGATTTTACTCAAAATCATACCGTTTGGATCCAATGTCCAAAGGTATCTTGGGGATCTGAATTTGGGTATAGTACCTTTTTTATCTGCAAACCAATATAGGCAACGTATTTATGTCTTTTAGCGATCAAAACTTGATTTGGGTTGATCTTGAGATGACAGGCTTAGACCCTGAAACTCACAAAATTATCGAGATTGCCACCATTGTGACTGATAGTGAGTTGAACATTTTGGCTGAAGGCCCAGTGTTGGCTGTTCATCAATCAGAAGCTGAATTGGCTAAAATGGATGAATGGTGCACCACAACACATACCAAAAGCGGTTTGGTCGAGCGAGTACGTCATGACTCAGTGACACAACAAGAAGCGGTTGAACAGACCATTACGTTTTTGGAAAAGTGGGTGCCTAAAGGTAAATCTCCGATTTGTGGCAACAGTATTGGGCAAGATCGCCGCTTCCTTTATAAACATATGCCTGAGCTGGAAGCCTACTTCCATTACCGTTATGTGGATGTCAGTACGCTAAAAGAGCTGACTCGCCGTTGGAAGCCAGAAGTATTGGATGGCTTTTCTAAGCAAGGTAGTCACCTGGCTTTAGATGATATTCGTGAGTCTATTGCTGAGCTTCAGTACTACCGTAAGACCATATTCAGTATTTAATTTTCAGAACGGCATTTTTTGGTGATGGCGTGTTAACCAGTTTTTGTGATTAATACGCCATATTTGCGTTCTTTTTCGTCAGAAAAAAAAAAAAAAGATTTTTTGCCAGTAAGGGCTTGCATCATAAGAAAATGCTCTTATAATTCGCAGCCCTGAACAACGGAAACGTTGTGAATGCGACACTAGCTCAGTTGGTAGAGCGCAACCTTGCCAAGGTTGAGGTCACGAGTTCGAACCTCGTGTGTCGCTCCAAATTCTTTTCGAAGAAAAGAATAGCGCCGCACAACCTAGTTAAGGTTGAGGTCACGCCTCTTTGTTTAAAGAAAGTGAACCTCGTGNAGACCATTACGTTTTTGGAAAAGTGGGTGCCTAAAGGTAAATCTCCGATTTGTGGCAACAGTATTGGGCAAGATCGCCGCTTCCTTTATAAACATATGCCTGAGCTGGAAGCCTACTTCCATTACCGTTATGTGGATGTCAGTACGCTAAAAGAGCTGACTCGCCGTTGGAAGCCAGAAGTATTGGATGGCTTTTCTAAGCAAGGTAGTCACCTGGCTTTAGATGATATTCGTGAGTCTATTGCTGAGCTTCAGTACTACCGTAAGACCATATTCAGTATTTAATTTTCAGAACGGCATTTTTTGGTGATGGCGTGTTAACCAGTTTTTGTGATTAATACGCCATATTTGCGTTCTTTTTCGTCAGAAAAAAAAAAAAAAGATTTTTTGCCAGTAAGGGCTTGCATCATAAGAAAATGCTCTTATAATTCGCAGCCCTGAACAACGGAAACGTTGTGAATGCGACACTAGCTCAGTTGGTAGAGCGCAACCTTGCCAAGGTTGAGGTCACGAGTTCGAACCTCGTGTGTCGCTCCAAATTCTTTTCGAAGAAAAGAATAGCGCCACGCAACCTAGTTAAGGTTGAGGTCACGCCTCTTTGTTTAAAGAAAGTGAACCTCGTGCGTCGCTACAAATTCTCTTGTTAGAGAGTGTAAGTTTTCATCGTACTTAACGGTGACACAATACGGACGCGGGGTGGAGCAGCTTGGTAGCTCGTCGGGCTCATAACCCGAAGGTCGTCGGTTCAAATCCGGCCCCCGCAACCAAATTCAGATTAAGCGTAAATGCGATTAATCATTGCGACACGAGCTCAGTTGGTAGAGTGCAACCTTACCAAGGTTGAGGTAACGGTTATGTGTCGCTCCAGCTCCTTTCAGAGTATTCTCTGAACTCAAACCAGTATTTGGTTTATGCTCTTTCTTTAATGCTGTGAAGCATAACTCCCTAAAATAAAAATAATCTGCGGTTCTAAGCGGATTTATTGCCGTCTTGATAACTTACGTGCTGAATTTCAATACACAGGTTAGTCTCTGTAGAATCTGGCTTTTCGTCGCTATTTATTCTTATTCATTAACAGAGTTATCCACAAAAATTAATTGTGGATAAGTTAGTGTATAACGTGTTTTTAGTGAAGTGCTGGTAAGCGTCAGTGAAAGATCTTTTAATGCGGCTCTGTTCTCTAATCTTGCTGTTTTTCTGTGTAACTAATTGTTTTTAAATTGATTTTTGTTTTTTTATCACCATTAGGTCAACTAACTGTATGATCATTAATATCAAGATCTTTGATCCTTGTCATTAATTGCTGATGTGGCTAACTTTTCTTAATTATAGAAAACAGTGTCGTGTTTAAAATTTTGTCCACAAATTGGTATTTTGAGATACATATCAAAGTCTGTGTTCATTAGTTATGCAATTACCTCATTTTTTACGCATCACGCGGTAACCCTTTCTCGACAATTCGAATTAAGCGCTGCTGCTTCTTATTGCTAGAGCATGCACTCGCTGGCTCCGATGATTTTCGTTTTTGTTCTACTAGCGCCCAATGTATATGTTCGTCTAATAAATCAGACAAGCCTAACCTCGTGTTTAGTGCTGCGATAATGCGTTGTGAATATGGCGCGTTTCCTAAAGCGATGGAAAGATTACGCAACCATTGCTGGTGGCCAATGCGGCGAATAGCCGAACCTTCCATATAACGTAAGAAGGTGGCCTCATCCCAAGCAAACAGTTCAACTAAGTCTGGTTCATCCAGTGCTTGACGGCGATGAAAATCACTTTGTTGAGTGAGGTCGGAAAAGCGATTCCAAGGGCAGACCAACTGGCAATCATCACAGCCGTAAATGCGATTACCCATTGCCTTGCGAAACTCTTCAGCAATTACGCCATCATATTCTATGGTGAGGTAAGAGATGCATCGGCGAGCATCAACAACACCGTCTTCCACGATGGCTTGTGTAGGGCATGAGGTGATGCAGGCAGTGCATTTGCCACATTGATTACTGCTTGGTGTATCGACTGGAAGCGGCAAATCAATCAGTAGTTCACCAAGAAAAAACCAAGAACCACTCTCTTTATCAAGGATAAGCGAATGCTTGCCAGTCCAACCAAGTCCAGCTTTTTGTGCTAAAGGCCGCTCTAGTATTGGTGCGGAGTCGACAAAAGGGCGATAACCGAGTGCCCCCACTTCTTGTTCAATCTTTTCGCCGAGTTTTTTGAGCTGGTTGCGTACCAGTTTATGGTAGTCACGCCCCAGAGCGTAGCGGCTGATATAAGCGTAATTGGGATTATTCAAATCACTGGCAAACCGAGCATCTGGGGGTAAGTAATTCATGCGTGCGCTGATCACACGGACGGTGCCGGGAAGGAGTTCATGTGGCCTAGCTCGCATCATGCCATGGCGCGCCATCCAGTCCATTTCACCGTGAAATCCAGCATCCAACCATTTCTGCAAAGGCTCTTCGTGCTCACTGAGATCGATATCGCAGATCCCGACCTTTTCGAAGCCAAGTTCACGTGCCCAGATTTTAATTTTGTCTGCCAGTACTTGGTAGTCCATTATCGATGAGCTCGTTGCAAAAAGGGGCGAGGATCTTAACGGATCCTTTATTGAGGATCTAGGAAATGATCGCCTGTGATGTGGATTAAACTGACATAAAAAGCGAGTTTTTTCCTTTTACTTACAGAAGAGAGCTTGTCTCTCAATTCCAACCCAGTTTACTATTCGAGTTCTTTTGATTTTTATATAGTCAATTTTCGACACTTGAGAGCGGTAATTCATGAGTACTAAGATCTTTACCTTAAAAGACGAACAGCAAACGGTAAAATTAGGCGCAGCTTTGGCTAAGCGATGCTCTGCGCAAACCACGCTTTATTTGCATGGTGATCTCGGTGCTGGAAAAACAACCTTCAGCCGTGGCTTCATCCGCGCATTAGGTCATGTTGGCAACGTCAAGAGCCCGACTTATACCTTAGTTGAACCTTATCAACTAGCCGATTGGCAAGTATACCATTTTGATCTTTATCGCTTGGCCGATCCGGAAGAGTTGGAATTTATGGGTATTCGTGACTATTTCACACCGGATGCGATCTGCCTTGTTGAGTGGCCAGAAAAAGGCAGCGGTCTACTTCCAACCGCAGATATTGATGTTGAGCTACGTTACGATGGCGAACAAAGGCAAGCTTTTCTGAGTGCAAACAGCCCCTATGGATCCTCATTGCTGAGTCAGTTGGAGTTATGTTGAACATCATCCATTTGTTACGAACGATAACTCTATCGCTTGCGGTTTGGGGCTGTGCTTTATTTACTTCAACGACGCACGCGAATGCATTAGAAGGCGTGCGCGTTTGGCCTTCTCCAGATGAAACTCGAGTGGTTATCGATCTCAAAACTGAAGCGGATTATAGCTATTTCACCTTAAGCAGCCCCGAGCGTTTGGTGGTGGATTTAAAAAACACCACGCTTAATACAAAATTGCCGCTTAAAGTCACGGAGAGTCCTGTTCTTAAGCAAATTCGTAATAGCTCGCCTCCGGAGAAAGGGACGTATCGCTTGGTGTTTGAGTTACAGCGCAAAGTGAACCCTCAGCCATTTAAACTTGCGCCAACGCCGGGTGGTCAGTATGGGCATCGTTTGGTGGTTGATTTACCCCACAATTTGGATAGTGGCAAGGCGACAGTAAAACCAGCCAGCCAAACTAAAGTCAGTCGCGATGCTTCGCAGTTATTAGGAACCGAGGATATTGTGGTGGCTATTGATGCGGGTCATGGTGGAGAAGATCCCGGTTCGATTGGCCCGACCAAAAAATATGAAAAAAATGCCACCTTAAGTATCTCTAAGAAAATCGCGGATCAAATTAACGCCGTTCCGGGAATGAAGGCAGTTATGACACGCAGTGGCGATTATTTTGTCAATCTCAATAAACGTTCTGAAATTGCGCGTCGTAATAAGTCACACTTGCTTGTCTCGATTCACGCCGATGCGTTTCATACTCCTCAGCCCAGAGGCGGCTCAGTGTTTGTGTTAAATACCAAGCGTGCGAATACGGAAATTGCTCGCTGGGTTGAGAACCACGAACAGCAATCAGAACTGTTAGGTGGGGCTGGTGAAGTGCTGGCAAAAAACAATAGTGATCGAAACGTCAGCCAAACTTTGCTTGATCTGCAATTTAGCCACTCGCAAAAAGAGGGTTATAAAGTGGCAACTCATCTATTACGAGAGATGGGGAAAGTAGCCCACCTACATAAAGCGGAGCCAGTTAATGCCAGTTTAGCGGTACTTAAGTCGCCCGATATTCCTTCGGTGTTGGTTGAAACGGGTTTTATTTCTAACCCTACTGAGGAACAATTGCTATTTCAGCGCTCGCATCAGGATAAATTGGCTCGCGCATTGGCAACCGCCATCGTCCAGTATTTTGAAGAAAATCCACCCGAGGGCACTCTGTTTGCTAATCGCGGTAAAACACAAAAGCACAAAGTGCAGCGTGGCGAATCACTCTCGGTTATCGCTAATAAATATGGCACCTCGACTCAAGCATTAATCGCAACCAACAAACTAAAAAATGCCAATTTGTCGATTGGTCAAATCTTAACGATTCCGGCCACGTCAGCTCCGATTCGTGTCCCTGTGGTCAGCAACCCAGTAGAAACGGAAATTGTTACGCATGTGGTGAAATCTGGCGAGTATTTGGGCAAGATAGCGAGCACCTATAAAGTGAGTGTGGATGCGATTAAACGCGAGAATAACTTGCGTTCAGACACCTTAACGCTGGGGCAGAAACTGAAGATAACGGTGAGTTTGAAGGATAAGCCGCTGCGTAAGCATAAAGTTGAAAAAGGTGAGTTTTTGAGCAAAATTGCCAGCCAATATCAAGTGAGTCTGAATAGTATTCGCCAAGTAAACCAACTTCGGTCTGATCAGCTCGCCATAGGGCAAGTGTTGATCATTCCCAATAAGTAGTAATGACTATGACGATTAAGATTCTACCCGCGCGTCTTGCTAACCAAATTGCCGCAGGTGAAGTGGTTGAAAGGCCGGCTTCCGTCGTCAAAGAGCTGGTGGAAAATAGCTTGGATTCGGGCGCCTCACGTATCGATATCGATATCGAAAAGGGAGGTACGAAGCTTATTCGTGTGCGAGATAACGGGCAAGGGATAGTAAAAGAGGAATTGGCGCTCGCTTTAAGCCGTCATGCAACTTCTAAAATTCACACCTTAGATGATTTAGAGGCGATCGTCAGCTTAGGTTTTCGCGGAGAAGCGCTCGCGAGTATTAGCTCTGTCTCTCGGCTTACATTGACGTCTCGTCCAGCCACGCAAGAACAAGCTTGGGCAGCATACAGTGAAGGTCGAGATATGGCGGTTAAGTTGCAGCCAACCGCGCACCCGATTGGAACCTCTGTCGAAGTGCTCGATCTGTTTTTTAATACGCCCGCTCGGCGCAAATTTTTACGCACAGAGAAAACAGAATTTACTCACATTGATGAGCTACTAAAACGCATTGCTTTGAGCCGGTTTGATGTCACCATCAATGTGCGCCATAACGGCAAGATGGTGCGTCAATATCGAGCGGCTAAAACGGCCGCTCAAGAGGAAAAAAGAATCGCGGCTGTGTGTGGCAACGCTTTTGTTCGCCATATGCTAAGCATTGAGTTGGAACATCAAGGGCTTCGCTTGCATGGTTGGATAACGACTCCAGAAGGCGCGCGCCAGCAGAGTGATTTGCAATACTGCTACGTTAATGGGCGGATGATGCGTGACAAGCTGATTAATCATGCTATCCGGCAAAGTTATGAAACCAGCCTGAGAGGCGATCAGTTCGCCACTTATGTACTCTTCATTGAGCTCGATCCCCATCAAGTGGATGTGAATGTCCATCCCGCGAAACATGAGGTGCGTTTCCATCAAGCGCGATTAGTGCATGATTTTATCTATCAAGCACTCAGTAGTGCACTGGCTGAAAGCAAACACATTGAAAAGCCGCAGCTCAAACCATCGGCTTTTCATCAGCCCGATGCGGCGACTGTGGATCGCATTGAGAATGGCACTGCAATTGCTAGTGTGTGCCAAGAAACTGAGGGGCATAACACCGTTCCAGAGCAAGTGTGGCAAGCTGTCGACAACACTCCCGCTTATCCAAGAAAAGCTGAGCGAGAAAGCACAACCGCGCACGGCATAGCTGAAACGCCCAAGCGTAGCCATTGGCAGCAAAACGGCTCTCCATCTTCCTCTCGTGCGAAAGCTGAGCGCCAGCCAACGGCCTCACCTTCGAGCGGAGAAGTGAAGATCTATCAAGAGCTTATGGCAACTCAACCGCCGGCTTCTGCAGTCGAACTTTCTCCTATCGCACATCAAGATCAAGGTGAAATGCTGCAGCTCGAACAGTTGGGTAAAGCTATTGCGGTAATCAAAGGGCAGTACCTGTTAATGGGGTCCAAACAGGGCGTCGTATTGCTTTCTCTTATTAAAGGAGCATGGCTGAAAACTCGTGGCCAATTGCATACCGAGCAAGGCTTCTTGAAAAGCCAACCTTTACTCGTGCCGCTCTCCATCAAGCTCTCAGCACAAGAACATCAAGCGTTAGCGCATTGCCAGCCGATGTTGAATACGCTAGGGATTGAGCTTAAAGAACGTCATGGTTCAAGCATCATGGTGATGGGCGTACCTCAACCGTTGAGGCAACAAAACCTGCAAAACTTAATCCTAGATCTGCTATCTTACGTGTCCGCTGATTTTACGGTTGATGATGAACCTATTACGGTGGATCTTGTTGCCGATTGGCTGGCTGAACACATCACTGTGGTGAAAAGTGACTACACTTTGTCTGAAGCCATCCAAATGATTTCGGAACTTGAACAGCTTTGGCAAGGGCAACTTCCTCTTCATGATGCAAGTTTCGTCCGCCCCGTTGATTTTTCTACCACCATAGCGGCCTTGTTGGCATAACGAATTAAAAGAATGATGAATCAAACACAACCATTGGCTCTGTTTTTAATGGGCCCGACCGCATCAGGTAAAACAGATTTGGCGATTCGTTTGCGCCAAAAATACCCAGTGGAAATCATCAGTGTCGACTCGGCGCTGATCTACAAAGGCATGGATATTGGCACTGCCAAACCTAATGCGCATGAACTGGCACTCGCACCTCATCGTCTGATCGATATTTTGGATCCCAGTGAAGCCTATTCGGCGGCGGATTTTCGTCGCGATGCATTACTTGCAATGCATGATATTACCGCGCAAGGTAAAATTCCTCTGCTCGTTGGGGGAACTATGTTGTATTACAAGGCTCTACTTGAAGGGCTTTCGCCACTTCCTGCGGCTAATCCTGAGATACGGCAAAAAATTGAGCAAGAGGCTTTGGAGCATGGTTGGGGTCAGTTACACGATCAATTACAAACGATTGATCCGGTTTCGGCGGCAAGAATTCATCCCAATGATCCACAAAGATTGTCACGAGCATTGGAAGTTTACCGAATTTCAGGTAAAACTCTTACAGAGTTAACTCAAACGAAAGGTGAAAGCCTGCCATTTCGAGTTAAGCAGTTTGCTATAGCTCCCAAGGAAAGGGCTGAGCTCCACCGTCGAATCGAACTCAGGTTTGAAAAGATGATCGAAGCTGGATTTGAAGAAGAAATGAAAGCACTTTATGCTCGAAATGATCTTCATCCGGATTTGCCATCGATTCGCTGTGTTGGTTATCGACAGATGTGGGACTATTTGGATGGGAATTGTACGTTAGAGGAAGCGGTATATCGTGGAATCTGTGCAACCCGTCAATTGGCCAAGCGTCAGATCACCTGGTTACGCAGCTGGGATGATTTAACTTGGTTAGATAGCGAAAACATTGATCATGCAGTAGAAACTCTCTCAAATGCCATAGCATCTGATGGAGTTAGCTGTGTATAATGTGATCGCTTTTGCGTGATGTACCCTGTAAAGGATCCGTTACTTGATATTTGGCATTATCGCCGTCATAACAAGTAGCAACGGGGTTTTTATTCATTTAGCTCAGATGCAAAGGCCGCACCAATAATGCAGTGCACCACTAGCTAAATAACTACAACAAAATACAAATAAGGAAAATAAAATGGCTAAGGGGCAATCTCTACAAGACCCATTCTTAAATGCACTACGTCGTGAGCGCATTCCAGTATCCATCTACCTTGTGAACGGAATTAAGCTTCAAGGTCAGATTGAATCCTTTGATCAATTTGTGATCTTACTGAAAAACACAGTCAATCAAATGGTGTATAAGCATGCGATTTCAACGGTTGTTCCTGCACGTGCAGTGAGCCACCATACTGCTGAGCCACGCACTGGGTCTGATCGTCCATCAGACAAATCAGAAGAGTAATTCTCTGATTAGTATTATTTACTTACAAAGGAGTTGGTTGCTTGTTTGACCGTTACGAAGCCGGTGAGCGAGCGGTACTTGTTCATATCAACTTCACGCAAAAGGGTGAGTGGGATGATCTCAGCGAGTGTGAAATGCTGGTTTCTTCTGCTGGAGTGTCGACACTGCAAATTATTACTGGCAGCCGTCAAACTCCACACCCTAAATATTATGTCGGTGAGGGTAAAGCCCAAGAGATAGCGCATGCGGTTCAACTTGTTGAAGCGGATGTGGTGATCTTCAACCACGCCCTTTCTCCTGCCCAAGAACGTAACCTTGAACAGCTATGCCAATGTCGAGTGATTGACCGTACTGGCCTTATCCTCGATATTTTTGCCCAACGGGCACGAACCCATGAAGGGAAGTTGCAAGTAGAGCTGGCACAATTGCGCCACATCTCTACGCGATTAATTCGTGGTTGGACGCACCTTGAGCGACAAAAAGGTGGTATAGGCTTACGTGGGCCTGGTGAAACGCAGCTAGAAACCGACAGACGTTTATTGCGTGAACGCATTAAAGCGATACTGCGCCGCTTAGAGAAAGTCGCTAAGCAGCGAGAACAAGGACGCCGTGCTCGAAATCGAGCTGAAATTCCCACCATATCGTTAGTGGGTTATACCAATGCGGGGAAATCAACCTTATTTAATCGCATTACTGAAGCCGGGGTTTATGCAGCCGATCAGCTGTTTGCAACCCTAGATCCTACCTTGCGTAAAATCGAATTGGCGGATGTTGGTACTGCCGTTCTTGCTGATACTGTAGGATTTATTCGTCATCTACCGCACGATTTAGTCGCAGCGTTTAAAGCCACGTTACAAGAAACTCAAGAAGCTGACATTTTGTTACATGTTGTTGATGCCAGTGATGAGCGTTTTCGTGAGAATATCAAAGCCGTCCATGACGTATTAGAAGAGATTGATGCCCATGAGGTACCAACGCTTGTCGTCATGAACAAGATCGATAATCTAGAAGGCCAACAACCTCGCATCGAAAGAGATGATGAGGGAATACCGAGAACCGTGTGGTTATCAGCCATGGATGGACAGGGTATTGATCTGCTTTTCGAAGCATTGACTGAGCGATTAGCGAGTCAAGTCATTCAATATCAATTGTGTATTCCACCACTGCACCAAGGTCGCATTCGTAGTGCATTTTCACAAATGAAATGTATTCAACAAGAAGAATATGATCCAGACGGTAATTTGTTGATTAACATTCGTATGCAGCAAGTTGATTGGTTTAGACTAGAGAAAAGAGAAGAAGCAGTTTTGCGTGACTTTATAGTTACTTAAAGGACTGCTACAGTATAACGTCATATCAAATGATGGAGCTTTCTAATGGCGTGGAATGAGCCCGGTAATAACAACGGCAACAATGGCCGCGATAATGACCCTTGGGGTAATAATCGTGGTGACAAAAATAAAGGTGGCCGTGATCAAGGACCGCCAGATTTGGATGAGGTTTTCAATAAACTGAGCCAGAAACTGGGCGGACGATTTGGTAAGAAAGGCGGTAAAGGCCCTTCATTCTCTGGTGGTAGCGCAATTGGCTTTGGAGTCATTGCAGCAATCGCAGTTGCGGTGTGGTTCTTTTCTGGTTTCTATACGATTGGTGAAGCTGAGCGTGGCGTCGTGCTGCGTTTAGGTAAGTATGATCGCATCGTTGATCCAGGTTTGAACTGGCGTCCTCGCTTTGTTGATGAAGTGACGGCCGTTAACGTACAAGCGATTCGCTCACTACGTGCATCGGGTTTGATGCTAACCAAAGATGAAAACGTGGTCACTGTTGGCATGGATGTACAATATCGCGTGTCTGATCCATACAAGTACTTGTATCGTGTGACTAATGCTGACGATAGCTTACGCCAAGCAACTGACTCAGCATTACGTGCCGTGGTTGGTGATTCTTTGATGGACAGTATCTTAACCAGTGGCCGTCAGCAAATTCGTCAAAGTACCCAAACGACCTTGAATCAAATCATTGATAGCTATGATATGGGCTTAATGATTGTCGATGTCAACTTCCAGTCGGCTCGTCCGCCAGAGCAAGTGAAAGATGCATTCGATGATGCGATTGCGGCGCGAGAAGATGAAGAGCGTTTCATTCGTGAATCTGAAGCGTATAAGAACGAAATCCTGCCTAAAGCAACAGGCCGAGCTGAACGTTTGAAGAAAGAAGCGCAAGGTTATACAGAACGCACGATTAACGAAGCATTGGGTCAAGTGGCACAGTTTGAAAAACTGCTCCCTGAGTATCAAGCCGCGCCAGATGTGACACGTAATCGTCTCTACCTAGATACTATGGAAGAGGTGTATTCAAACACATCTAAAGTGCTAATTGATTCAGAATCCAGTGGCAATATGCTTTATCTACCGTTGGATCGAATTACAGGCCAAGACAGTAAGAATGACACCAAACGTCAAGATAAATCATCATCAACCTATGATCAGATAGAGCTTGATTCACCAACCAGCAGTGATACAGGTAATACACCGTCTCGCTCTAGCAATACACGTCAAGGGAGATACTAGTAATGCGTAAGTTAATGATCCCAGTATTAGTGATTGCACTGGTATTGATGTTGATGTCGCTGTTTGTGATTCCTGAAGGTGAGCGCGGTATCGTTGTCCGTTTCGGTCGTATTCTGAAAGATAACAATGAAATTGCTCGAATCTACGAACCGGGTTTGCATTTTAAAATGCCACTGTTTGATCGAGTAAGAACGTTAGATGCACGTATCCAAACAATGGATGGCCGCTCTGACCGTTTCGTGACTTCAGAGAAAAAAGATGTGATCATCGATACCTATGTCAAATGGCGTATTGAAGACTTTGGTCAATACTACTTGGCAACGGGTGGTGGCAATGCATTGACGGCACAAGCACTGTTAGAGCGTAAAGTGACAGACATTCTTCGTTCTGAAATCGGTTCTCGTGAAATCAAACAAATTGTTTCAGGCCCACGTAATAAAGATGTCTTGCCGGAAAGTGCTGATGATGAAGTCGTCACGACTGAGGCTGCGAAACAAGCATTGGAAATCGATGGTCAGCGTGACCAAGTGATGGAAAATGTGTTGGAAGATACGCGTAAAGGCGCACTGAAAGATTTAGGCGTGAGAGTGGTTGATTTCCGTATTAAGAAAATCAACCTCCCAGATGAGATCAGTGAGTCTATCTATCGTCGTATGCGTGCTGAACGTGAGTCAGTAGCTCGTAAACACCGTTCTCAAGGTCGTGAAAAAGCCGAAGTCATTCGTGCTCAAGCTGAACTTGAAGTGGCGACTATCTTAGCGGAAGCGGATAAAACGGCTCGCGTAACTCGCGGTGATGCTGATGCTAAAGCAGCGAAGATTTACTCAGATGTGTACAGTAAAGATCCTGAGTTTTACGGGTTCTTACGTTCGCTGAAAGCCTATGAGAAATCATTTAGTGAGAAGAGTGATATCTTGGTGCTTGATCCTAAGAGTGATTTCTTCAAGTACATGAATAACACCAAAGGTTTGACAACGAAATAATTGACCGTTGTTTATTCAAAGGCTCCTTCAGGGAGCCTTTGTCGTTTATTGGCTTTAAGAGAGAAGGCACTATGTCGAATTCAATCTGGCTTGCTGTGGGGCTGGTGTTAATTGCAGAAGGTATTGGACCGTTAATCGCCCCTAATGGCTGGAGAAATATGGTGGCAGAGCTCAGCCAGCAGCCCGATCATCAACTGCGCCGCATCGGTGGTTGTCTCGTCGTTGCAGGGGGCATCATTGCGTACTACTTCGCACGATAGTGATGCACAATAGCGCGGTAACCGATTTATTATTATCAGTTTATCACTATCACTATCATCACTATCATCACTATCATCACTATCAATAGTGAGGTGGTGGAGTCTCTTCTGATGGATCCGCTAAATGTGAGGCATCCATATTTTTGACTTTACCAGCCACATATTTCATTTGGTCTTGCATTTTCGTTAGCATGAGCTGCTGTGTTGATAATGCTTGATTGAGTTCATCAATGGTTTGTTCTTGGAAAGCAAGTTGGCATTCCAAGTCACTAACACGCTGTTCTAATTGCTGAATATACTTATCGTTCATAATTAATCGTCGAGTTTCCAAGCTTGAGCAATACCTGCAGAGCTTCCGGTAATAATTCGTTGCTGATGATCAAAGGCCGCATCATACACCACCGCAGTGGGTGGGCGAGCATCTTTTAGCGGTTCTACTTCGAATCCTTGCTGTTTTTTACCACTTTGAGTATCCCAAACCGCGACTTGGCTTGAAGGATTCCCTGTCACAAGCAACCTGCCATCATCGGAAAAACGCGCCGTAGAGAAAATCAATTGTCGTGAAAAACTGCGCAATTTCGCCTGTTCCTTACCCGAGGAGAGATCCCAAATAATGGATTGATTACCACCATCGGAGGTAAAGGCTAATTTTCCCTCTCGCTGCAGCGCTACTCGATTCACCCGCTGCTCATGTTCAAACGATCGTAAAATTTGCCCACTTTGCGTATCCCAAAGGTAGGCAAAATAATCATTACCTCCCGTCAGAGCAAAGCG
The DNA here is from genome assembly GCF_963874485.1 of Vibrio sp. V15_P4S5T153. NCBI lineage: Bacteria > Pseudomonadati > Pseudomonadota > Gammaproteobacteria > Vibrionales > Vibrionaceae > Vibrio > Vibrio sp. V15_P4S5T153. The sequence goes on from NZ_CAWNHR010000019.1 coordinate 48,119, forward strand.
GCCATTGGGCGATAGGGCGACAGAATTGACTTTTTCTCGATGAGCAAGGAACTCTAGTCGACGTCCAGTGACTAAATCGACGTAAATCGCTTTACCATTGGATAAACCGAGTAGAACTTGTTTTCCGTTATTGGCAATGTCAATGTCTCGGATCAGCCCATCGGAGATGGACCACAAACCTTGAGCTTGTGTCCAACCTAAGTCCCATACGGCAAAGTTAATTTGGCTAGCGGTCACGGCAAAACGGCCATTATCGGAGAGTCGAATATGAGAAACGGTATTGGCTTGTGGGTCTTGAGGTCCCAATTCGGCTAAGGTTTTGTTTTGTTCAAGATCCCATAGAACGAGTTGTCTTTGTTTGGAATAGAGTAGCGCAAAACGACCATCGCGGCTTAAACCGAAACTGGTCGAACCGTTTGGTTCTATATCCCAACGTTGTACATCGCTGTTAGAGAAAAAACAGCCATTTAACATCAAGATGACAATGCAACCTAGGATTGAATGAGAAATTATTCGCATCAAGTCTAATTATCCGCTTTGAGTGTAAAGACAATCTATCAACATATCGCTATATTGGTACAACTCTGTTTAGCGCACCAGTTTTTCACCGAAATTTGTGCGTAATAACAAAAGGTTTGCCTACAAATTGGAGAAATAAATGAAATCATTGTTTAAAGTGTCACTGCTTGCGGCAACCGTCATGCTTGCAGTTGGCTGCCAGAAAGATGAAGCCCCGAAAACTGAAGCAGCACCTGCAGCAGAACAAGTACAAACGGAAGCGGGAAAAACGGTTCACTTTAAAACAGAAGATGACAAAGCGGCTTACGCGATTGGCGTCTCTTTTGCAAATTATCTCAGCACCAGTATTGAGAAACCAGCCGAAATTGGTATCAATCTGAATAAAGATCTGGTTCTAAAAGGGATTGAACATGTCTTCGCGGGCAATGCTGAGTTGAGTGAAGAAGAGACACGCGCAGCGCTAGAAGCTCTAGATAAACGCGTTTCTGAAACCATGCAAGCAAAAGCCGCTGAAAAAGCGGCTGCTGCTGAAAAAGCTGGTGATGAATTCCGCGCTGAATTTGAAAAACAAGATGGCGTAAAGAAAACTGAATCTGGTTTACTGTACCAAGTACTGACGCCAGCAAAAGGTGAGTCACCAAAAGAGACCGATACTGTTCAAGTGCATTACAAAGGGACACTGGCTGACGGTACTCAATTTGATAGCTCGTATGATCGTGGTGAGCCAGCGACATTCCCACTCAATCGGGTTATTCCTGGTTGGACAGAAGGTGTGCAACTGATGCAAGTGGGAGCAAAATACAAGTTTGTTATCCCGCCGCAACTGGCTTACGGTGAGCAAGACACACCGACTATTCCAGCAAACTCAACACTTGTGTTTGAAGTGGAGTTGCTAAAAATTGATAACGGTAGCGATGCGGCTAAATAATATCAGCCATTGTTGAACCGTTGTAACCAGCTCAAAGGCCTGATGAATCAGGCCTTTTCTGTCTCTAACGACTCACTAATTAGTTGTCCTAAATCACTTGTTAGTGACTTAACAGAGTTTTCGATTAAAATTTTCTGATAAACTTACGTCAATTTGTTGATTTTTCGCTCTAAGGCTAGATAACAGTGACAACGACAGAAACTCTAAACGCGGATATGTTGCTTGAAATGGAATCCGTGCACGTGATGCCATTTAGTGATCACGATAAAATCATTCTTCGATCTTATGAAGCTGTGGTTGACGGTATCGCCAGCCTGATTGGCCCTTTTTGTGAGATCGTTTTGCACTCATTAGAAGATCTCAATACCTCGGCGATTAAAATTGCCAATGGTGAAAACACGGGACGTCAAGTGGGTTCCCCGATCACTGATCTTGCACTGCGTATGTTGAAAGACATTGAAGGATCGGAGCGTAACTTCTCACGATCGTATTTCTCTCGCGCCAAGGGTGGTGTGTTGATGAAATCGATTACGGTCGCGATTCGTAATGGTGATAACCGAGTCATTGGCTTACTTTGTATCAACGTCAATTTAGATGCTCCGTTCTCACAAGTTCTGCAATCATTCATGCCGACTCAGGAAGCCCAGGAAGCCGCCTCATCGGTTAACTTTGCCAGTGATGTAGAAGAGCTGGTGGATCAGACGGTAGAGCGTACCATCGAAGAGATCAACGCCGATAAATCAGTGTCTAACAATACCAAGAACCGTCAGATCGTGATGGAGCTGTATGACAAAGGCATTTTTGACATCAAAGATGCGATTAACCGCGTAGCTGATCGGCTCAATATCTCTAAACATACTGTCTATCTCTACATTCGCCAACGCAAGACCGGAGATGAATGTTAGTGGAGCCAGTATTGAGTTACACATTATTGGTCAATGGCTCAGTGTATGGCACACAGGCAGCGCGTAGTGCTTATCTGTTTGCCTGTGCATTGTTAGAAAAAGGGCATTCACTCAAGCAAGTATTTTTTTATCAAGATGGTGTTTTCAATGGCTCTGCGATCACCGCGCCTGCGAACGATGAGTTTGATCTTGTGAAAGCATGGCAGAGGCTAGCTACTGAACACCATGTACGCTTAGAAACCTGTGTTGCTGCAGCGTTGCGTCGTGGCATCATCAGTGAAAATGAAGCTCAGCAACACCAGCTCACTGCGCATAATTTGGCACAAGGTTTTGCTCAAACTGGGTTAGGAAGTTTGGCTGAAGCGTTATTGACTCAAGATCGAGTGGTACAGTTTTGAAAAAAATCGGTTTTGTTTTTCATTCTTCGCCTCATTCTAGTTCGGCTGGAAGAGAAGGGCTGGATGCTGTACTGGCAGCCTCTGCCTATTGTGATGCGATCTCGCTCTTTTTTGTTGGGTTTGGGGTGACGCAAATCGTTGCCAACCAATCACCGCAACAACTGCTTAGCCGTGACTACATCAGTGCGTTTAAACTGCTTGAGTTATACGATATTGAACACCTTTATCTGTGTGAGCAAAGCGTTGAAGAGTTGGGGTTAGCATCGGCTCAATGGGTAATTGATGTTGAAAAAAAATCGCCTCAGCAAATCGCTCAGTTACTTCACGAGTGCGATCAAGTACTAACTTTCTAAGGTGTACCTATGCTGCATATTGTAAAAGACACGGCAAAACTGGCCTTAGCGCAGCGTTATTGTTTGGCTGAGGATAGTATTATCTTGGTTGAAGAAGCGGTTTATATGAGTAACCCTAGTGCGGGCTCTTTTTTACTACTCGACGATCTGAACAGGGTTTATGTCTTACTTGAGGATCTCTGCGCGCGTGGGGTGCAGGATCTCTGCTCAGTACAAATTACCAAAGTGGATTTCTCTGGTTTGGTTGAGCTTACTACTAATCATGAAAAATCAATCACTTGGTAGATTTTCTTATCATGATTATCCCTCTGTTACCCACCCTTTACTTATGGTGGTTAAAAAAGATCTGTATATTTCTTGACACACCTCTCACTGCTGCATAGAATTTTGCGTCCCTATTTGTACTAAGTGCACTAGGGACTAGATTTTTCACAAAGCTTACTTTAAGTAAATTCAGGAGCTAGTTAATGGCAACTATTAACCAGTTGGTCCGCAATCCTCGTGTAAAGCAAGTTGTTAAAAGCAACGTGCCAGCACTAGAAGCGTGCCCACAAAAACGTGGTGTATGTACACGTGTTTACACTACTACACCTAAAAAACCTAACTCAGCACTTCGTAAAGTATGTCGTGTTCGTCTAACGAACGGCTTCGAAGTGACTTCGTACATCGGCGGTGAAGGTCACAACCTTCAAGAGCACTCAGTTGTTCTTATCCGTGGCGGTCGTGTAAAAGACCTTCCAGGTGTGCGTTACCACACAATCCGTGGCGCACTTGACTGTGCAGGCGTAAACGACCGTAAACAAGCTCGTTCTAAATACGGTGTGAAACGTCCTAAATCTTAATGGATTTCCGTTAAGTAAGGCCAAACACTAAATTATTTAATTTTTGAAGAAACTGAAAAGTTTTGGATAACCTGAAAAAGACAACGGAGAATATCCATGCCACGTCGTCGCGTTATTGGTCAGCGTAAGATCCTTCCAGATCCAAAGTTCAAGTCTGAACTGCTGGCAAAATTCGTTAACATTCTTATGGTTGACGGTAAAAAATCTACTGCAGAGAAAATTGTTTACACTGCACTAGACACTATGGCTGAGAAATCTGGCAAAGGTCACTTAGCTGTATTTGAAGAAGCTCTTGAAAACGTACGTCCAGCGGTCGAAGTTAAATCTCGCCGCGTGGGTGGTTCAACTTACCAAGTGCCAGTAGAAGTACGTCCGGTTCGCCGTAACGCACTTGCTATGCGTTGGGTAGTTGATGCTGCGCGTAAGCGTGGTGAAAAATCTATGGCTGCTCGCCTAGCTGCTGAAATGCTAGACGCGTCAGAAAATAAAGGTACTGCTGTTAAGAAACGTGAAGACGTTCACCGTATGGCAGAAGCGAACAAAGCATTCGCTCATTACCGCTGGTAATACCTTCTGTGCTGCGAGGTTCTCTCGCAGCACATTTTCATACTCTAAGGATTACCTTAGTAAGAGGATACAATCGTGGCTCGGAAAACTCCTATTGAGCGCTACCGCAACATCGGTATCTGTGCTCACGTAGATGCAGGTAAAACAACCACTACTGAGCGTATTCTGTTCTACACTGGCCTTTCTCACAAAATCGGCGAAGTTCACGATGGTGCTGCAACCATGGACTGGATGGAGCAGGAGCAAGAACGTGGTATCACTATAACTTCTGCTGCTACGACAACCTTCTGGCGTGGTATGGAAGCACAGTTCCAAGATCATCGCGTAAACATCATTGATACCCCAGGACACGTTGACTTTACAATTGAAGTAGAGCGTTCACTTCGTGTGCTTGATGGTGCTGTGGTTGTATTCTGTGGCTCATCTGGTGTTGAACCCCAGTCTGAAACTGTATGGCGTCAAGCTGACAAATACGGTGTTCCTCGCATGGTGTTCGTTAATAAAATGGACCGTGCTGGCGCAGACTTTTTACGCGTTGTAAACCAAATTAAACATCGTCTTGGTGCGACTCCTGTTCCTATTCAATTAAATATTGGTGCGGAAGAAGAGTTCAAAGGTGTCATCGACCTTATCAAGATGAAAGCCATCAACTGGAATGAAGCCGATCAAGGCATGACGTTTACTTACGAAGACATTCCAGAAGATATGCTTGAGTTGGCCGAAGAATGGCACAACAACCTAGTAGAAGCGGCAGCGGAAGCTAGTGAAGAGTTAATGGAAAAGTATCTTGAAGACGGCGAGCTGACAGAAGCGGAAATCAAACAAGCGCTACGGACTCGTACTATTAACAATGAAATCGTATTGGCCACTTGTGGTAGTGCCTTTAAAAATAAAGGCGTACAAGCGGTATTGGATGCAGTTGTTGAATATTTGCCTTCACCGGTAGATGTACCAGCCATTAAAGGCGTGGATGAAAACGAGAACGAAGTAGAACGTCACGCTGACGACAACGAACCTTTCTCGGCACTTGCATTTAAGATTGCCACTGACCCATTTGTTGGGACATTGACTTTCATGCGTGTTTACTCTGGTGTGGTGAACTCTGGCGATGCCGTTTACAACTCAGTGAAACAGAAAAAAGAACGTTTTGGTCGTATCGTACAGATGCATGCCAACAAACGTGAAGAGATTAAAGAAGTTCGTGCTGGCGATATTGCGGCTGCGATCGGCTTAAAAGATGTCACGACAGGCGATACGCTGTGTAACCCAGACCACAAAGTGGTTCTTGAGCGCATGGAATTCCCTGAGCCAGTGATTCAAATTGCGGTAGAGCCTCGCTCTAAAGCTGACCAAGAAAAAATGGGTATTGCGCTAGGTAAACTGGCGGCAGAAGACCCATCTTTCCGTGTCGAAACCGATAAGGAAACAGGTCAAACGTTGATCTCTGGTATGGGTGAGCTTCACCTAGACATCATTGTTGATCGCATGAAGCGTGAGTTCAGTGTGGACTGTAACGTTGGTAAACCACAAGTGGCTTACCGCGAAACTATCCGTGGAAAAGCGGAAGTAGAAGGCAAGTTCGTTCGTCAATCTGGTGGTCGTGGTCAATATGGTCACGTTTGGCTTAAGATTGAACCTGCGGAACTCGGCGAAGGCTTTGTCTTTGTCGACGAAATCGTTGGTGGTGTGATTCCTAAGGAATACATCAGCTCGGTTGCGAAAGGTATCGAAGAGCAAATGAACAACGGTGTGTTAGCTGGTTATCCGATTCTGGATGTGAAAGCGACATTATTCGATGGTTCATATCATGATGTCGACTCAAGCGAGATGGCGTTTAAGATTGCTGGTTCGATGGCGTTCAAGAAAGGTGCTTTAGAAGCGCAGCCTGTTCTTCTTGAACCAATGATGAAAGTTGAAGTAACTACTCCAGAAGATTGGATGGGTGATGTTGTGGGTGACTTAAACCGTCGTCGCGGCATGATTGAAGGTATGGATGAAGGCCATGCAGGCCTTAAGATTATCCATGCTAGAGTCCCTCTATCGGAAATGTTTGGTTATGCAACAGACTTACGATCTGCCACTCAGGGTCGCGCCTCTTACTCCATGGAGTTTGCAGAGTACGCTGATGTGCCAAAAAATGTTGCAGAAGCAATCATTGCAGAACGTGGTTAACTGTTATTTGTTTAATAACGAATCTATTGCGCTGATGAGAGTTGGCGCATAAAATAGCAATTTCTGGCGCGTCTTGAGCTATATGTGACTCAAGACGAATCATAACTAGGAAGGAACACGATCGTGTCTAAAGCAAAATTTGAACGTACGAAACCGCACGTAAACGTTGGTACTATCGGCCACGTTGACCACGGTAAAACAACTCTAACTGCTGCTATCTGTACTACACTTGCAAAAGTGTACGGTGGTGAAGCGAAAGACTTCGCATCTATCGATAACGCTCCAGAAGAGCGCGAGCGCGGTATTACAATCAATACTTCTCACGTAGAGTACGATACACCAGCACGCCACTACGCACACGTAGACTGCCCAGGACACGCTGACTATGTTAAAAACATGATCACAGGTGCTGCGCAAATGGACGGCGGTATCCTAGTTGTTGCTGCAACAGATGGCCCAATGCCACAAACTCGTGAGCACATCCTACTTGGTCGCCAAGTTGGTATTCCTTACATCATCGTATTCATGAACAAATGTGACATGGTTGATGATGAAGAGCTTCTAGAGCTAGTAGAAATGGAAGTTCGTGAGCTTCTATCTGAGTACGATTTCCCAGGTGATGACCTACCAGTTATCCAAGGTTCTGCACTAGGCGCACTAAACGGCGAAGAGCAGTGGGAAGCGAAAATCATTGAACTTGCTGAAGCGCTAGACACTTACATTCCAGAGCCTGAGCGTGCAGTAGACCAAGCATTCCTACTACCAATCGAAGACGTATTCTCAATCCAAGGTCGTGGTACAGTAGTAACTGGCCGTATCGAGCGCGGTATCCTACGTGTAGGTGACGAAGTTGCGATCATTGGTATCAAAGACACAATCACAACGACTTGTACAGGTGTTGAGATGTTCCGTAAGCTGCTTGACGAAGGTCGTGCAGGTGAGAACGTTGGTGCACTTCTACGTGGTACTAAACGTGATGAAGTAGAACGTGGTCAAGTATTAGCGAAACCAGGTTCAATCACTCCACACACTAAGTTCGAGTCAGAAGTGTACGTATTGTCTAAAGATGAAGGCGGCCGTCATACTCCGTTCTTCAAAGGCTACCGTCCACAGTTCTACTTCCGTACAACGGACGTAACAGGCGATATCTCTCTACCAGAAGGCGTAGAGATGGTAATGCCAGGTGACAACATCCAAATGGTTGTAGAGCTAATCGCTCCAATCGCGATGGATGAAGGTCTACGTTTCGCGATCCGTGAAGGCGGTCGTACAGTAGGTGCTGGTGTTGTTGCTAAAGTTATCGCTTAATTTTCGATAATTTATGCACACACTGCATTAAAAAGGGAAGCTTAGGCTTCCCTTTTTGTTTGATGTGACCCTTAGTACATTTCCCTTGCTAATCCTGCTTCGTTTCTGTACTATTTGCCGTCCTTAATTCTCGGTCTTTTTTTTTCGTTCCTTGCTTCCTATGGACGACCGAGCCAAACCTGGAAGCTGAATAATCCGTAAGGAGCAACCGATGCGTCATTATGAAATCGTATTCATGGTGCACCCAGATCAAAGCGAGCAAGTTGCTGGCATGATCGAGCGTTACACTGGTTCTATCACTGAAACTGGCGGTACTATCCACCGTCTAGAAGATTGGGGTCGTCGTCAAATGGCTTACCCAATCAACAAGCTTCACAAAGCTCACTACGTTCTTATGAACGTTGAAGCTGACCAAGCTGTGATTGATGAGCTAGAAACTGCTTTCCGTTTTAACGATGCAGTTCTACGTAACATGATCATGCGTACTAAAGCTGCTATCACCGAGCCATCAATCATGCTGAAAGCTAAAGAAGAGCGTTCTAAGCGTGATGAAACTCGTTTCGATGCAGACGCTGAGTAATTGATTTGATGACCAATCGGATGGAGTTGAGTGGCACTGTCGCAAAACCTCCCATTCGAAGCCAAAGTCCTGCGGGTATTGAACATTGCCGTTTCTGGCTTGAACATCGCTCAACAGTGATAGAAGCTGATTTACCGAGACAAGTCTATTGTCGTATGCCGGTAGTCGTCAGTGGGCAGAGGTCAACGAATCTCACTCAACACTTAGTACAAGGCAGCACCATAACCGTAAGTGGCTTTGTCGCTTACCAAACTAGCCATAATGGCGTAGGTAAATTGGTGCTACATGCCGACCACATTACTCAAATTTAAGATCAGGAGATAGCCCATGGCTCGTTTCTTCCGTCGTCGTAAATTCTGCCGTTTCACTGCAGAAGGCGTACAAGAGATTGATTACAAAGATGTAGCAACTCTTAAAAACTACATAACTGAAGCTGGTAAAATCGTACCTAGCCGTATCACTGGTACTAGCGCTAAATACCAACGTCAGCTAGCTCGTGCAATCAAGCGTTCTCGCTACCTAGCTCTATTGCCATACACTGATAAACATCAGTAATTGGCACCGTTTATTAAGAAAGAGGATTAATCAATGCAAGTTATTCTACTTGATAAAATCGGTAACCTAGGCAGCCTTGGTGACACTGTAAGCGTGAAATCTGGTTATGCTCGTAACTTCCTTATCCCACAAGGTAAGGCTGTAATGGCAACTAAATCTAACGTTGAAATGTTTGAAACTCGTCGTGCTGAACTTGAAGCTAAAGTTGCTGAGCAACTTGTTGCATCTCAAGCTCGTGCTGAACAAGTTAACGCTCTTGAAGCTGTTGTTATTACTTCTAAAGCAGGCGATGAAGGTAAACTATTTGGTTCTATTGGTACTCGTGATATCGCTGACGCTATTACAGCGGCAGGTGTTGCAGTATCTAAGAGCGAAGTTCGTCTACCTGAAGGTGCTCTACGTAACGTAGGTTCTTTCGAAGTGAGCATCCAACTTCACTCAGAAGTGTTTGCAACTGCGAAAATTCAAATCGTTGCTGAATAATTTCAGTCTTCGGATGAATTGAAAACACCAGCCTTGGCTGGTGTTTTTTTTTATCTTCAAACTACCTAGAAACGAAACTGTAAACTAAATGAAGTGACGCTATCGGCTTTACTTAGTCCTGCTGGAACCTTATCGTGGTATTGGCGAGACAAGTTCACTTTCAACGCAATCGAATCAGTAATGTGATTGGTTAAAATGAGTTCGCTATCGGTTCTGATATTACTTTCTCCTGCGACAAGAGTCAGTTCAGAGGAGATGGTTAAATTATCGAAAGTTGCCCAAACACCTTTTAAGTTACCACGAAATATGACTTCTTCGACTGTATTTGCAAATACAATATCTGTACTTGATATCTCATCTAGATTGGGTTTTTGGTAACGAAAACCGGGCCCTATTTCAATCTCTAATAGCAATATGTCGGTATTCATCAATTGGTAACCCATTCCACCAGATAGCGTGTAGTCTTTGAAATAGGCGCTGTATTTCGAATCAACACCGTTAAAGTTTGCGTATAGATAGGCTTTTGAAGCTAACTTATAGTCACTTTGCAGCGAATAGTTTGCCTGCCGCTTATTCTCTTTTCCATTTTTATCAAGACGATACAATTTCCACTCACCATTGGTTCGATGGCGACCTGTTATGTATTCTGTCTTGATTCGTGAATTCAATGACTCTGAATCAGTATTACCTGAGTGGGCTTGGTAACCCAATTCGACTTGGCTATTCCAAGGAGAAGGAACTTCGATTTCCGTATCGTTTTTAAGATCCTCATTAGCATAAGCTGCACTCATCGCGAACAGGCTAAAACTAAGAAACCAAATTTTGGACACGAAGCACCCCTAAAGTGAATAAAAATAGTGGGCGAAATAGTAGGTGTAGGGCGGTTCTGTTTGGTCAGCATGAGGTTAATTCTCTACGAGATAAACACAAAGTTTCGTTTACATAATTACAAATGATCTATTCTGGCTATAATGGTCGGTCATTAGATAGTATTGAGCGAAGTCATGGCTGCACCACGAACAGATCAACGAAATCGTAAACCGTTTGACGCACAAGTCGACGCAATTAAAGTTCCTCCACATTCGATCGAAGCTGAGCAATCAGTGATTGGAGGCTTGCTATTGGATAACGAACGTTGGGATACGGTGGCTGAGCGTGTGGTCAGCAAAGACTTCTATAGCCGTGCGCATCGTTTAATTTTTGATGCAGCTAAATCGATTTTGGAAGCCAGTAAGCCGCTCGATCTTATTACATTATCTGAGTATCTTGAGCGTCGCGAACAGCTGGAAGATGTCGGCGGTTTTGCCTATTTAGCAGACTTGGCGAAAAATACGCCCAGTGCGGCTAATATTAATGCTTATGCTGAAATCGTAGCGGAACGAGCGTTGGTGCGTAACCTTATCGGTGTTGCCAATGAGATTGCGGATGCAGGTTATGATCCGCAAGGGCGCAGTTCGGAAGATTTGCTCGATCTGGCTGAAAGTAAAGTGTTCGCCATTGCTGAGGAGCGTACCAGCGAAAATGAAGGCCCGCAGAATGTTGATTCGATTTTAGAAAGAACTTTAGAGCGTATCGAACTACTGTATAAAACACCACAAGATGGCGTCACGGGCGTGAATACGGGGTTTGCTGATCTCAATAAGAAAACGGCTGGTTTACAAGGTTCTGATTTGATCATTGTAGCTGCTCGCCCTTCTATGGGTAAAACGACGTTTGCCATGAACTTGTGTGAAAACGCGGCCATGGAGCAAGAAAAACCGGTTCTTATCTTCTCTCTTGAGATGCCGGCTGAACAAATCATGATGCGTATGTTGGCATCGCTTTCTCGCGTTGATCAAACCAAAATTCGTACTGGGCAGCTGGATGATGAGGATTGGGCACGAATTTCATCTACCATGGGTATTCTCATGGAAAAGAAAAATATGTACATAGATGATAGCTCAGGCCTAACGCCTACCGAGGTTCGTTCTAGAGCTCGTCGTATTGCGCGCGAGCATGGCGGCTTGTCGCTCATCATGGTCGACTACTTGCAGTTGATGCGAGTTCCTTCGCAATCGGATAACCGTACTTTAGAAATTGCGGAGATCTCTCGCTCGTTAAAAGCACTGGCTAAAGAATTGAATGTGCCCGTGGTGGCTTTATCGCAGCTTAACCGTTCGTTGGAGCAGCGCGCCGATAAACGCCCAGTCAACTCCGACTTGCGTGAATCCGGTTCGATAGAACAAGATGCCGATTTGATCATGTTCATTTATCGCGATGAGGTGTATCACCCTGATAGTTCGTTAAAGGGTATCGCAGAGATTATTATAGGTAAGCAACGTAACGGCCCGATTGGTTCTGTACGGTTGACCTTCCAAGGGCAGTATTCTCGTTTTGACAACTATGCAGGCCCTGCATTTGACGATGAGTAATTTGATGAGCTACATGAAAGCGGCAACCGCCTGCATCGATCTCGATGCGTTAAAGCACAACCTACAGCGAGTAAAACAGCAGGCACCAAACAGTAAAATTATGGCGGTGGTCAAAGCAAATGGTTATGGTCATGGGCTTCGGCATGTTGCGAAACATGCACTGGGCGCGGATGCATTTGGCGTGGCGCGCATTGAAGAAGCGCTGCAACTAAGAGCGAGCGGTGTGGTAAAACCTATCTTGTTGCTTGAAGGTTTTTATTCCCCGATGGATCTTGCCGTATTGGTGACCAATAACATTCAAACCGTTGTTCACTGTGAGGAGCAGTTAGTCGCCTTAGAGCAAGCTCAATTAGATGTCCCAGTCAATGTTTGGTTGAAAATCGATAGCGGAATGCATCGTTTAGGTGTGCGCCCAGAACAATACCCCGATTTTTTAGAACGTTTGCAAGCGTGTAAAAACGTAGTGAAGCCATTGCGTTATATGAGTCATTTTGGTTGTGCCGATGAACTCGATAAATCAACGACTTCTGAGCAAATTGAGCTATTTTTAGCAATGACAAAAGGTCATGAGGGTGAAAGATCACTTGCTGCCTCCGCTGGTTTATTAGCTTGGAAGCACAGCCAGTTAGAGTGGGTTCGCCCAGGTATTATTATGTATGGCGTTTCTCCTTTTGATGATAACTCGGCGCAAGCGCTGGGCTATCAACCTGTAATGACATTAAAATCACACTTGATCGCAGTGCGTGATGTTAAAGCGGGAGAGAGTGTCGGCTACGGTGCCACTTGGACAAGCTTGCGTGACACTAAGGTTGGTGTTATCGCAATTGGCTATGGCGATGGTTATCCTCGCACTGCACCCAATGGAACTCCGGTTGTTGTCAATGGGCGTAAAGTGCCGATTGCAGGGCGAGTTTCAATGGATATGCTTACGGTCGATCTCGGTCCACAAGCCTGCGATAAGGTGGGTGATGAGGTTATTTTATGGGGAAAAGAGCTACCAGCAGAAGAAGTGGCCTCTCACATTGGCACGATCGCTTACGAGTTAGTGACGAAACTCACTTCTCGTGTTGAGATGTCGTATCAATAAAGCCAGAGTATGCACCCATTAGGTTTACCTGACCTAACTCAATATGAGAGCGGGTAAGCTGCGTCATAATGGCGCTCACAAAACGAATAACGACGTGTTGCCTTCCAAATATAGGAAGTCGATACCATTTTCTTTTTTTGCTCAATCGGGGATTCCATCATTTTGAAACAGAGTTTAGGAATGATAGGAATAAAACCTACTGTCACATCGGGATAGATACCATGTTGAAAAATATCAATCCAACGCAAACCAACGCTTGGAAAGCACTGACTGCGCATTTTGAATCAGCGCAAGATATGGACCTTAAATCGCTTTTTGCACAAGATGCACAACGTTTCGATAAATTCTCGACTCGTTTTGGTTCAGATATTCTTGTTGATTACTCAAAAAATTTGATCAACGAAGAGACCTTACAACATTTACAAGCATTGGCGAATGAGACTGAACTAAAGTCAGCCATCGACGCTATGCTGCAAGGCTGTGCGATCAACCAAACTGAAGGCCGTGCCGTACTGCACACTGCGTTACGCAACCGCAGTAACACACCGGTCATGGTTGATGGTGAAGATGTGATGCCAGCCGTGAATGCGGTACTTGAGAAGATGAAATCGTTTTCTGAACGAGTGATTTCTGGTGAATGGAAAGGTTACACTGGTAAAGCGATTACCGATATTGTCAACATTGGTATTGGTGGTTCAGACCTTGGTCCATACATGGTCACAGAAGCACTTGCGCCGTATAAGAATCATCTTAATCTTCATTTCGTTTCTAACGTTGATGGAACACACATCGTTGAAACGTTGAAAAAAGTCAATCCAGAAACCACGCTATTTTTAGTGGCTTCAAAGACGTTTACTACCCAAGAAACCATGACCAATGCACATACGGCTCGTGATTGGTTCTTAGCGGAAGCTGGCGATGAAACTCATGTTGCAAAACACTTTGCGGCGCTGTCGACTAATGCGAAATCAGTCGCTGAGTTTGGTATTGATACAGACAACATGTTCGAATTTTGGGATTGGGTCGGTGGACGCTACTCACTATGGTCAGCGATTGGTCTATCCATTGTATTGGCTGTAGGCTATGACAACTTTGTGGAACTGCTGTCCGGCGCGCATGAGATGGATCAACATTTTGTGGCGACACCTTTTGAGCAAAATATTCCTGTGATCCTAGCCTTGATTGGTATTTGGTATAACAACTTCCACGGCGCCGAATCAGAAGCGATTCTGCCTTATGACCAATACTTACATCGCTTTGCCGCTTATTTCCAACAGGGCAATATGGAATCAAACGGTAAATACGTAGATCGTAACGGTCAAGCGGTAACTTACCAAACGGGTCCAATCATTTGGGGTGAGCCCGGTACTAATGGTCAACACGCCTTTTATCAATTGATCCACCAGGGAACAAAATTAATCCCGTGTGATTTTATTGCGCCAGCGCTCAGCCATAACCCAGCGGGTGATCATCACCAAAAATTGATGTCGAACTTTTTTGCTCAAACAGAAGCGTTAGCGTTTGGAAAAACGCAGCAAACCGTTGAAGCTGAGCTAAAAGCGGCGGGCAAATCAGCACAAGAAATGGCGGCAATCGCACCATTTAAAGTGTTTGAAGGAAACCGCCCAACCAACTCAATCTTAGTTAAGCAGATCACGCCACGCACTTTGGGCAACCTGATTGCGATGTACGAGCATAAAATTTTCGTACAGGGTGTTATTTGGAATATCTTCAGTTTCGATCAATGGGGCGTTGAGCTTGGTAAGCAGTTAGCAAACCAAATTCTGCCTGAGTTAGCCGACGATGCTCAAGTGAGTTCACACGACAGCTCAACCAATGGTTTGATTAACGCGTTTAAGACATTTAAAGCGTAATGCGTCAAAACCTTACTTGGATGTGAGTAAGGTTTTATCCAAATAAAAAAGGTTGATACTTAACGGTATCAACCTTTTTTTCTTTAATGAAAGAGCTTACTCGAAACAGATTTCGATAAAAGCGTTACCCCACTGAGAGGTAAACGGCATGATAATAATTGCACCTTCGCATTTATGACGAATCGTGTGGCCTTTTCCTGAGACAACAACCGGAGTTGCCATATCAAAGTCAAAACCACTCTCGGCAAGAATGCGTTTAGCTCCGCCTGTCACCATGTTGGTGATTTCGCCGACCATATCTGTCACTTCTTCATTGAGACCGTTGGGGCGTTCACCTAACATATTTTGCATGATTTCCAATGCTAGACTTTCATCAAAAGTAATAGACATGGAACCGCGGCTTTGACTACCAACCATACCAATCAAGCCAGAGACATCACCACGGGCAATCTCATCTTTCTTTACACGAGGTTTCTGTGGCTTCAACTCTAATGAAGCCATCGTTTTTAACACGTTCATTAAAGAAGCTAAAAACGGGTTTACAAATTCAGCGCGCATAACCTTCTTCTACTGTTTTTATACTTTCAGACTTGAGGAACACGTTTGGCAAACACCATGAGATTCAATAACGTGATTAACGATGTTAAAACCGTGTTTCTCAGCGTTGCTTGCTAGCAAGGCTATCAGACTATCATCTTGAAGTTCAATAACATTGCCACATTTGTCACAAATTAATAGGTGTGAGAAATGCTTATTAGCATTACAAGAGCAACATGAAATAAAGCTATTTGTTGACTCCACTCTATGAATAAAGCCTTGTTCTAACAAAAAGTCCAGAGCACGATACACCGTTGGTGGTTTCGCTTGGGGCTCGCTTTGCTTTAAATCTTCAAGCAATTCATAAGCACTGGATGCTTTTTTGCTTGAACAAATCAGTTCAAACACTCTCTTTCGTTGAGAAGTTAGTCGTACTCCTCTCGCTGCGCATAGTTCTTCTATTTGTTTCGTTAGCTTGTGGTCCAAATTCATCACCATAACCATTGGACTTTAATAATAATATACTATTTCCAGATTAATAGCCTTGTAGCCTACAACATTTTCTGGAGTTAGTTAGCGATGTGATCGTTGTTTGCAACGAAAATAGTGCTTAAATTACCTTATATCGATGCAAAACGATACAGAAGAAGAACTGTTGGCGCTATAAACTCGAAGCGATTACAATGCCAAACTTTGTTTTTGGCTGTAAGTTTAGCCATTGAAACTGACTGAATTGGGATATCTAAATCATGACTCACCCTTGTAGGCTATCAGTAGCACCCATGCTCGATTGGACAGATCGCCACTGCCGATATTTTCATCGCTTGCTGTCCTCGCAAACGTTACTGTACACCGAGATGGTCACGACAGGCGCGATCATTCATGGTAAAGGGGACTTCTTGGCTTACAACGAGGAGGAACACCCAGTAGCGTTACAATTGGGTGGTTCAAATCCACAAGATCTCGCTCATTGTGCCAAACTCGCCCAGCAGTATGGGTATGATGAAGTTAACCTCAATGTGGGTTGTCCGTCTGATCGCGTCCAGAATGGTCGTTTTGGTGCTTGTTTAATGGCTGAGCCGCAACTGGTGGCGGATTGCGTTGCAGCGATGAAATCAGTAGTTGATATTCCGGTAACCGTGAAGACGCGCATTGGTATTGATGACATGGATTCTTATGAATTTTTGACTGATTTTATTTCATTGGTATCAGAGAAAGGGGGCTGTGAACAGTTTACTATTCATGCGCGTAAGGCGTGGCTTAGTGGTTTGAGCCCAAAAGAGAACCGTGAAATACCGCCGTTAGATTACTCACGGGCATATCAGCTGAAAAAAGATTTCCCACATTTAGTCATTGCTGTGAATGGCGGTGTCAAAACCTTAGCTGAAGTCAGTGAGCATTTACAGCATCTTGATGGCGTAATGATTGGACGGGAAGCTTATCAAAGCCCTTATTTGTTGGCGGAAGTGGATCAGACCATTTTTGGTATGGATACGCCGATTAAAAAACGTTCTCAAATTATTGAAGAGATGTTTCCTTATATTGAACGTCAATTAGCTCAGGGGTCTTACCTTGGCCATATAACCCGCCATATGTTAGGTATGTTCCAAAATATGCCAGGTGCTCGTCAATGGCGACGTTATATCAGTGAGAATGCGCATAAGCCCGGTGCGGGAATTGAAGTCGTGCAAGCGGCATTAGCAAAAATTCCGAAAGAGTTGAATGTGTAAAAATTACCAACTTAAGTGGTGATTTTTACCAATAATAGAAAGGCTAAATGACTCGGTGTTATTTGGCTTTTTTTATTGAAATAAATATTGCTTTTCAAGTGCTTGATTGGCCAAGAAACTGTGATTTTTTTAGTCTTGACTTGAAATCAGAGGTGGTAATGACAAGTTGGCTCGATATCTGCTAGTGGTAAGAGAAACGGAGGAAAACATCATGTTTGAACTTATTTTCTTATTGGTTTTTATTGCAACTTTATTGGCGACAGGCATCACTTTGGCGACTGTGTTTATTGCGACGGTTATGGGCTTTATCGTATTGGCATTACTAGGCATGATTGGAGTGATGTTTAAGCTACTACCTTGGATCATTGTGATTGTTTTGGGGGTCTGGTTCTTCCGTCATGTGGTGTACACCCCTCGCTAATGTGGCAGTCAACGAAACGTTAACTCACTTCAGGAATATGCTACTATCGCGTTCAATTAAGAACATGCATTAGTAGCGAATAAATAGGGAGCAATAGGGATGAATAAACCAATTTGGTTAGCGTTGGTCAGTGTGGCAATGATGATGTCAACCGCATCGGTTCAAGCAGAATCATTTTATCGTGGAGAAGTTGGCGCTGACATGTGGTGGGGCAGCACTAAAATCGACAATACTCGTCGTGATGATGTGAAGACACCTTCAATCCACGTTGCTTTTGAGCATCAGCTACCTTATTTGCCCAATGCGAGTATTCGTTATACAACGCTTGAGGCGGATTATGCATCCTTTGATAAGTACGACTATACCTTGTATTACAATCTGTTAGAGCGACAGTTAATGTCGTTCGATGCGGGTGTTACATTCACTCAATATAGTGGTTCTCAGTATCAAGCACCAGATAGCTTGAAGTACAGTTTTGATAAGACGACTTTTAACTGGTATGCCTATGCCACAATTAAAATTCCCAATACCCAAGTTGATGTGATTGGGCAGTTTGATTTTGGTGATAGTGGCGGAATTAAAAGCGCAGATGTACTAGCGGGTTTGCAGTATTCCATACCTATTCGTGCTGGCAATGTCGCATTGCGTGGCGGCTATCGTGTGATTGATCTTGAATTCACCGAACTTGACCCAAAAACGAAAAACTCATTTGTCTTTGTTGATGGTTGGTTCTTGGGGGCTGAATTTCAATTTTAAGTATCGATTCGATACTTACGCGCTAAATGCATTTTCCATAAAACGCTACCTCTACAAGGTGGCGTTTTTTATTGTCATCCCTAAACCACCGCCTTGGGCGGTGGTGATTGAACCTTGGGGCTATTGCCCGAAGGAGTGCCCATGCTAGAAGTAAACCACTTATTCACCACAAGTAAGAGGAAACTAAAAACATGGGCGATTATAGAAGTTCATCACATGTATATTGGCGTTGCAAATACCATATAGTTTGGACTCCGAAATACAGATTTAAGATCTTGAAAGGGAATGTAGGTAAGGAGCTTTATCGCTCAATCTATATTTTGTGCAATATGAAAGATTGTGAAGTTTTGGAATTAAATGTTCAGCCGGATCACGTTCACTTGGTTGTGATAGTTCCACCAAAAGTTTCGATATCAACGTTGATGGGAGTATTGAAAGGGCGTTCAGCAATCCGCTTGTTTAACAAGTTCCCACATATAAGAAAGAAACTGTGGGGTAATCATTTTTGGGCAAGGGGATACTTTGTTGACACAGTTGGTGTGAATGAAGAAATCATCAGGCGTTACGTANGCAGGGATGCCCCCTTATAGGGGGCTATAAACCAAAGCCGCCTTCTAAGAAGGCGGATTTTTACAACTGACAATTATATTATTGCGCAATTTCTTAGCAGAATAAGCAAAATGTACCATGCTTAATTCACGAGTGAATAATGTGAAAATGGTGTGGTGATGACGATTACCGAGTTAAGGGACTTGTATCGTGAGAACAAGCTTATCGAAGCCATTATTGAACCTTCTTTCCAAGAAGGGCATTGGATAGTCGAGTTTCGGCATTGCCGTGGTGGGTTCGTGCTATTAACCGATTCTCAGGGTGACGAATGCCAGTATACCGATCTGGATCTTGCCTCTAAATCGGCTATGGAGGTGGGTTTTAAGCAAGTTCGAGTCGAGTCTAAATGAGAGAATTAAGCGTAATGCCTACTTCCAAAAAGTTATAAAACATACTTATCTATTCTTTCTTGTTATTAAAGAGAGTGGTTAATCTATTGTCACGCAATGAATAGGGAAGTCGTGACCATGTCTTCAGGAAATACCATACCCCAAGAGCTAGCCAGTTTAGCTAGCCCACTCAATGACGCGCAACTGAACGGATTGCAGCGTACTATTTCAGAACTTTCCCCGCAGCAGCTTGCTTGGGTTAGCGGATATTTTTGGGGCCTCAGTCAGTCTCAAGCATCAAGCATTTCTACTTCCAGCTCACAAGCAGCCACTTTAGTATCAACGGAGCCTGCGACTCAATTAACCATTATTTTCGCTTCTCAAACAGGCAATGCAAAAGGCCTTGCTGAAGGATTGGAAAGAGAAGCTCAGGCTGCCGGTATCGCGGTTCAATTATTCGATGCGAGTGATTACAAAGGCAAAGATCTTGCGAAAGAAACGCATGTTATTTTTGTTGCATCGACCAATGGCGAGGGCGAAGCCCCTGACAATGCATTAGCGCTGCATGAATTTTTACAATCCAAGAAAGCGCCGAAATTACCTCACTTGCAATATGGTGTGATTGGCTTAGGTGACTCCAGTTATGAATTTTTCTGCCAAACGGGTAAAGATTTTGATGCATTTTTAGAGCAGCTTGGTGCCAAACGTTTTATTGAGCGAGTGGATTGCGACGTTGATTACGAACATCAAGCCGCCGAGTGGAAAGGCAAAGCATTAGCAGTGGTAAAAGAAGCTTTTGCAAGTACGCCTGCGCAAGTTGTGCAATTACCCGTGAGTCAAACCACGAGTCATCTATCTCAATACAGTAAGCAAAATCCTTACAGTGCGACTTTACTGACGAGTCAAAAAATTACTGGGCGAGATTCAGGAAAAGAGGTGCGCCACATTGAAATTGACTTGGGTGAGTCAGGTATAACGTATCAGTCTGGGGATGCGCTTGGAGTATGGTATGAAAACGATACAGAGTTAGTCAATGCCGTGTTATCTGCGACTGGGCTATCGGGTGTCGAAAGTGTTGACGTCGATGGCGAAAGTTTATCCATCCATAGTGCTTTAATGCATAAATATGAAATTACGGCTGCAAATCCTCAGATGGTGACCAAGTTTGCTGAGTTATCTGGTTGTACGAAACTGCTTGAGCTGGTGCAGGATAAAGAGAAGCTCAGATTGTACGCGAGCCATCATCAAGTGATTGATGTACTGCGAGAGAAACAAACTAAACTGACGGCCCAAGCGCTACTCTCTTTATTACGTCGTTTAACGCCGCGTCTTTATTCTATCGCATCAAGTCAAAGCGAAGTTGAAAATGAAGTGCATCTTACCGTCAGCATTGTTCAGTATACACACCAAGATGAGCACCGTTTTGGGGGAGCGTCCAGTTACCTTGGCCAGCGCTTAGAAGAGGGCGACAAGGTAAAGGTTTTCATTGAACACAATAATAATTTCAAACTACCGCAAGATGATAACGTGCCTATTATCATGATTGGTCCTGGCACCGGAATTGCGCCATTTCGTAGCTTTATTCAAGAGCGTGATAACCGTGAAGCAAAAGGAAAAAACTGGCTGTTTTTTGGTGATCGTACATTTACTCAAGATTTTCTCTATCAAGTTGAGTGGCAAAAATATCTGAAATCCGGTGTGCTGAGTCGTCTAGATGTGGCGTTTAGCCGTGATCAGCATGAGAAAGTCTACGTTCAGCATCGATTACTTGAACAATCCGAACTGGTCTGGCAATGGATTCAAAACGGTGCGTATCTTTATGTCTGTGGTGATGCAACGCACATGGCGAAAGATGTGCATGATGCACTAATTGTTATTGCACAGCAGCAAGGTGGGTTATCACGTGAACAGGCAGAGACATATATCAACGATCTGCGCAAAGCAAAACG
The DNA here is from genome assembly GCF_963874485.1 of Vibrio sp. V15_P4S5T153. Lineage (NCBI taxonomy): Bacteria > Pseudomonadati > Pseudomonadota > Gammaproteobacteria > Vibrionales > Vibrionaceae > Vibrio > Vibrio sp. V15_P4S5T153. The sequence goes on from NZ_CAWNHR010000019.1 coordinate 69,432, forward strand.
TTATCAAAGGGATGTTTACTAATGAGCACCAAACAACAATCTAATCATCGAGAAGTATTAGGACAAGAGCTAGGCCCATTGTCAGATAACGAGCGCTTGAAACGTGAAAGTCACTTTTTACGTGGGACGATCGAGCAAGATCTGCAAGATCACATCACAGGTGGCTTTAGTGCTGACAACTTTCAGTTGATTCGCTTTCATGGCATGTATCAACAAGACGATCGCGATATTCGTAACGAACGTGCAAAACAAAAGTTAGAACCTCTGCACAATGTGATGTTACGTGCGCGCATGCCTGGCGGGATCATCACACCGAAACAATGGCTAGCGATAGATAAATTTGCAACTGAGCACAGCCTATATGGCAGCATTCGTTTAACCACTCGCCAAACCTTTCAGTTTCACGGGGTATTGAAGCCTAACATTAAATTGATGCATCAAACGTTAAACAGCATTGGTATTGATTCGATTGCCACAGCGGGTGATGTGAACCGTAACGTACTGTGTACGTCCAATCCTGTGGAGTCTGAACTGCATCAGGAAGCTTACGAATGGGCGAAGAATATTTCGGAGCATCTGTTACCTAAAACGCGCGCTTATGCCGAAATTTGGTTGGATGGTGAAAAACTAGAAACTACAGATGAAGAGCCGATTTTAGGTAATAACTACTTACCGCGTAAGTTCAAAACGACAGTGGTTATTCCGCCCCAAAACGATGTGGATGTACATGCCAACGATTTAAACTTTGTTGCGATTGCCGAACAAGGTCGGTTAGTTGGTTTTAATGTGCTGGTGGGTGGCGGCCTAGCCATGACGCACGGTGATACTTCTACTTACCCGCGTCGTGCTGATGATTTCGGATTTATTCCTTTGGATAAAACCTTAGAAGTCGCCGCCGCTGTGGTTACGACTCAGCGTGATTGGGGAAACCGGTCTAATCGTAAAAATGCAAAAACTAAATACACACTCGATAGAGTGGGCGTCGATGTGTTCAAAGCCGAAGTTGAAAAGCGTGCTGGTATTGAGTTTGCGGTCAGCCGCCCTTACGAGCTTACAGAACGTGGTGATCGGATTGGGTGGATCGAAGGCATCGATGGTAAGCACCATTTAACACTTTTCATCGAAAATGGTCGTTTACTCGATTTTCCAGATAAACCGCTAAAGAGTGGCGTGGCACAAATCGCTAAAATCCACCAAGGTGATTTTCGTATGACGGCTAATCAAAACCTTATCGTAGCGGGAGTACCAGCTGTACAAAAAGCCACGATTGAGCAGATTGCGCGTCAGCATGGTTTGATCAATGACAATGTGAGTGAGCAACGTAAAAATTCGATGGCGTGTGTCTCTTTCCCTACATGCCCATTAGCTATGGCTGAGGCGGAACGTTTCCTCCCTCAATTTGTAACGGATGTAGAGACGATCCTACAAAAACATGCGTTACCTAAAGAAGAAAACATTATCTTACGTGTCACAGGTTGTCCGAACGGATGTGGCCGAGCGATGTTGGCTGAAATTGGTTTAGTTGGTAAAGCTCCCGGCCGCTACAACCTACATCTTGGCGGCAATAGAGCGGGCACTCGTGTGCCTAAAATGTATAAAGAAAACATTACCGATAAACAGATCCTAGAAGAAATTGACCATCTAGTCGGCCGCTGGGCGCTAGAGCGTCAATCCAATGAGGGTTTTGGCGATTTCACCATTCGCACCGGCATTATAGAAGAGGTGATCATCTCTAAGAGAGATTTCTATGCTTGAAGTACCAGTAGTTCCTAAATTGTCCGAGTTATTGGCGCTAACTAAAGTAGAGCAAACGTTACGCCTTGCCCCATTAAATGCTTATCTCGAAACGTTAACAGCGCAGCAGCGAGTGATGTGGGCGATTGAGAATCTAGAAGGAACCCATGCGCTTTCTTCTAGCTTTGGCATTCAAGCCGCATTGATGCTGCATCTGGTTTCTAGCGTAAAAAGCGATATACCAGTGGTATTGACGGATACGGGCTATTTGTTTCCTGAAACATATCAATTTATTGACCAGCTCACGGAGCACCTAAATCTCAATCTGCATATCTTCAGCGCTACGATAAGTCCATCATGGCAGGAGGCGCGTTACGGTAAACTTTGGGAACAAGGCGTTACTGGCATTGAACAATATAATCACCTTAATAAAGTAGAACCGATGCGAAGAGCGTTAGATGAACTAAATATCGGTACTTGGTTTTCTGGCCTACGCCGAGAGCAATCACAATCGCGGGTGACATTACCTATTTTAGCGATTCAAAATGGTGTGTTTAAATTCCTACCTGTGATTGATTGGACAAATAAAGATGTACATTATTATCTGCAAGAAAATCACCTGCCGTATCATCCATTGTGGGAGCAAGGTTACCTTTCAGTTGGTGACACTCATACCACTCGTAAATGGGAACCGGGAATGAATGAAGAAGACACGCGTTTCTTCGGCTTAAAAAGAGAGTGTGGTCTTCATGAAGAGAATAGCTAAGGAGATGATGCAGGTATTTAATCTTCTATATAGTGTAAAAAAGAAATGAGTGAAACGGAAAAAGCGTCTGAAGGCGCTTTTTCTACGTTTGAAAAGATAAAAATTACAGCTAATGTGTATAACTCTGTGGGTAACATGTTTACTTGATCTTAGTAAAATTGAATAAATAAGGCTTTGAGCAGTAATTTGGTGATTAAGCGCTATTTTTGCAATTTTTACAAAATAACGCTTGCCAACGTGACTACGATCTCTATAATGCGACCTCACTGACACGGCACAGCCAGTAAGGGTTCAAGCCCAATTAGCCAGCCAATCAGTAGGTCAAATCGGTAAGACGAAATAATGTAAAAAAGTGTTTGACACTTTTCATTATCTCGCTAGAATGGCCGCCTCTTCAAAGGAAGCCTCGGCAAGCCAGAGAAGAACGCTCTTTAACAATATAAACCTATCAATCTGTGTGGGCACTCGTTGATGATAATCAAAAAAGATTTATCAATGAACTGAGTGACCAATCAGAATCAAGTTTACTTGATTTTGGCACAGTCAATTCATTGTTGTTCTGTTGGAACAACAATAGCTTTAAAATTACTTTTTTACTTTCGAGTAAGAGCAGTTTTGAAGTCAGTATTCATTGAGCCGGTCTTAGGACCAACAAAACTTTAATTGAAGAGTTTGATCATGGCTCAGATTGAACGCTGGCGGCAGGCCTAACACATGCAAGTCGAGCGGCAGCACAGAGGAACTTGTTCCTTGGGTGGCGAGCGGCGGACGGGTGAGTAATGCCTAGGAAATTGCCCTGATGTGGGGGATAACCATTGGAAACGATGGCTAATACCGCATGATGCCTACGGGCCAAAGAGGGGGACCTTCGGGCCTCTCGCGTCAGGATATGCCTAGGTGGGATTAGCTAGTTGGTGAGGTAATGGCTCNACAATAGCTTTAAAATTACTTTTTTACTTTCGAGTAAGAGCAGTTTTGAAGTCAGTATTCATTGAGCCGGTCTTAGGACCAACAAAACTTTAATTGAAGAGTTTGATCATGGCTCAGATTGAACGCTGGCGGCAGGCCTAACACATGCAAGTCGAGCGGCAGCACAGAGGAACTTGTTCCTTGGGTGGCGAGCGGCGGACGGGTGAGTAATGCCTAGGAAATTGCCCTGATGTGGGGGATAACCATTGGAAACGATGGCTAATACCGCATGATGCCTACGGGCCAAAGAGGGGGACCTTCGGGCCTCTCGCGTCAGGATATGCCTAGGTGGGATTAGCTAGTTGGTGAGGTAATGGCTCACCAAGGCGACGATCCCTAGCTGGTCTGAGAGGATGATCAGCCACACTGGAACTGAGACACGGTCCAGACTCCTACGGGAGGCAGCAGTGGGGAATATTGCACAATGGGCGCAAGCCTGATGCAGCCATGCCGCGTGTATGAAGAAGGCCTTCGGGTTGTAAAGTACTTTCAGTCGTGAGGAAGGTGGTGTTGTTAATAGCAGCATCATTTGACGTTAGCGACAGAAGAAGCACCGGCTAACTCCGTGCCAGCAGCCGCGGTAATACGGAGGGTGCGAGCGTTAATCGGAATTACTGGGCGTAAAGCGCATGCAGGTGGTGGATTAAGTCAGATGTGAAAGCCCGGGGCTCAACCTCGGAACCGCATTTGAAACTGGTTCACTAGAGTACTGTAGAGGGGGGTAGAATTTCAGGTGTAGCGGTGAAATGCGTAGAGATCTGAAGGAATACCGGTGGCGAAGGCGGCCCCCTGGACAGATACTGACACTCAGATGCGAAAGCGTGGGGAGCAAACAGGATTAGATACCCTGGTAGTCCACGCCGTAAACGATGTCTACTTGGAGGTTGTGGCCTTGAGCCGTGGCTTTCGGAGCTAACGCGTTAAGTAGACCGCCTGGGGAGTACGGTCGCAAGATTAAAACTCAAATGAATTGACGGGGGCCCGCACAAGCGGTGGAGCATGTGGTTTAATTCGATGCAACGCGAAGAACCTTACCTACTCTTGACATCCAGAGAAGCCAGCGGAGACGCAGGTGTGCCTTCGGGAACTCTGAGACAGGTGCTGCATGGCTGTCGTCAGCTCGTGTTGTGAAATGTTGGGTTAAGTCCCGCAACGAGCGCAACCCTTATCCTTGTTTGCCAGCACGTAATGGTGGGAACTCCAGGGAGACTGCCGGTGATAAACCGGAGGAAGGTGGGGACGACGTCAAGTCATCATGGCCCTTACGAGTAGGGCTACACACGTGCTACAATGGCGCATACAGAGGGCAGCAAGCTAGCGATAGTGAGCGAATCCCAAAAAGTGCGTCGTAGTCCGGATTGGAGTCTGCAACTCGACTCCATGAAGTCGGAATCGCTAGTAATCGTAGATCAGAATGCTACGGTGAATACGTTCCCGGGCCTTGTACACACCGCCCGTCACACCATGGGAGTGGGCTGCAAAAGAAGTGGGTAGTTTAACCTTTCGGGGAGGACGCTCACCACTTTGTGGTTCATGACTGGGGTGAAGTCGTAACAAGGTAGCGCTAGGGGAACCTGGCGCTGGATCACCTCCTTATACGAAGATTACACTGATGAGTGTCCACACAGATTGATGGTTTATACAGTTTAAGAGACGA